>JAHHGV010000023.1 GCA_019359695.1 Brasilonema angustatum HA4187-MV1 | reverse complement strand
TATAGAGTGCATTATTGAACAAAGCAGTACTGCCAGTGGGAACAGAAAACTCAGAGAAACTGTGGAACAGATTAGCACCTCTTGTGGTTCCACCCGAAATGACTCTGGTATTGCCATCTAATCTAACGTTGGAATTACTTGGCAGAGTGTTATCTGGCGTAATTTGGGCGATCGCTTTGCTGCTGCACAGAGTGCAGAATGCGCTATTTGTATATAAGGCGATTACGCTGCCAATCACAATTCCTAGACTTTGCCACCAGTACAAACGTTTAGATACCCCAGACATTGCACTCTCCTATGAGAAAGGAAATTCAGCTTGCAATCCTCAATTAAGTATAGGTGTCAGGGTGCTCGACTTATTCACAAGCTTTGGATCTCAACACATTTCCAAACAAGAGCTTCTACCGCCGAGGAATGGATTAATCAGATAATGTCAAATAAATCATTTTGAATTTAGACAAGAAGCAGGAGTTTGCCAAGAACTGTGAGGCGTGACACCAGGTGCTTGCGCCACGAGTTCTACATTTCCATTGCGATCAACTACCCAACCAGTAGCTTCCAGAATTGTCGTTGCAGCAGCAACTTTGGTACTATTTGAGACTGCTGTTGGTTGTGGGGAAATTGTTGTTTTAGCAGAATTTTCTGGTTTTGGTCTTAATCTCACCCACGCAGACAGAGTGCTTGTATCTTGTAATGGTTCAGTCGG
The DNA here is from genome assembly GCA_019359695.1 of Brasilonema angustatum HA4187-MV1. Classification (GTDB taxonomy): domain Bacteria; phylum Cyanobacteriota; class Cyanobacteriia; order Cyanobacteriales; family Nostocaceae; genus Brasilonema; species Brasilonema angustatum. The sequence goes on along the minus strand of JAHHGV010000023.1, from coordinate 131,609 downwards.
ACTGATGGGTAGTCCACCGCGCCCTGTTGACACAAACGAACTTTGGCTTTGCCGACTTCCAGGAGTGCAGGCGGTGGAAATTTGCCCAGAGACATCAACCAGATTTGTTGGGAGTTCGATTAAGCCGTTAGTGGGGTCTAAATCAAGTACAGCGATTTGCACATTACCGCTCAAGGAGCGAGTTAGCCCGGTGGCGGTGATGTCGCTATCCGGCGTGAGTGCATCCCGAAACTGAAGACCAAAGATACCTTTAGTATTGATTCTGACATTACCGCCACGAAAGTCCTCAGAGTTGGCACTGATGTTGCTATCTTGAAAGCCAGCCAGGACCGAGGCATTAATATTGATGTTGCCGCCGATCACGTTTGCTCCTGTGGCGTCGGTTCTGATGTTGCTACCGCGAGTCATGATCAAATCTTTGGAGTTAATGTTAATTGTCGCCTGTTCTTTATTCGAGTCAACTTTAGGGCTGCCTGTATTGGCGCTGAGTGAAGCATTGTTGTCTAAACGGATAGAGCGAGCATTTATTGTCAGGTTGCCTGCGGTTCCTGTTTTTAAACTCTCCACAGCTACTTCAGCTCCATCTTGAACTAGCAAGGTATTAGTTCTTAGCGTAAGATTACCCGCATCCCCTGTTGAACTTCCCACTGTAGAAGCACTCAAGCTACTAGAATTCTTAGAGCCTTTACCAATCACTTGTACACTATCAGCAGTGACTGTTAAATTCCCTCCGTTGCCAGTAGCACTTTCTCCTGTGTCAACACTTACACGTGCTCCATCCCGAATTAGTAATTCACGAGTGTTAATCGTCAAGTCTCCTGCATCGGCTGTACCTTGAGTTTGAACACCCAAGCCACTGAATTTTTTAGGATCAATGGAGGAAGTACCAACCACTTGTACACTATCAGCAGTGACAGTCAATTTTCCCCCCTTGCCAGTAGGAGCAACATTATCATCACGGTTCTTAATTGCGCCTGCACCTATCTGTCCCCCACCTTGAATCAGTAATTCACGAGCTTGAATATCTAAATTCCCCCCGTTGCTTCCACCAAGACTGCCAGCATGAATCCGTGCCCAATCTTGAACCAGTAATTCACGAGTGTTAATCGTCAAGTCTCCCGCATCCCCACTTGCCTTGCTGTTAGCTTGAGCAGTCAACGTGCTGGGATAGGGTTTGGCATCACTACCAATCACTTGTACACTATCAGCAGTGACAGCCAACTTCCCCCCCTTGCCTGCATCATATGTGCCAGCATCTATAACTGCTCCATCCTGAATTAGTAATTCACGAGTGTTAATCGTCAAATCTCCCGCATCGCCTTTACCTTCAGTTGCAGTAGACAATTTGCTGCTGGTTTGAGGATCGGAAGAACCAATCACTTGTACACTATCAGCAGTGACAGCCACATTCCCCGCTTTGCCAGCAGCACCAGGTGATACAACAGCACGAACCTGTGCTTCATCTCGAATTAGTAATTCACGAGTGTTAATCGTCAAGTCTCCCGCATTGCCTGCACCATGTGTGCTATCTTCTACAGATGCCCGATCTCGAACTAATAATTCACGAGTGTTAATCGTCAAGTTTCCCGTATTCCCAGTTGCCCTTGGGTAAACAAAAGCGTTCAAGCCTTTGGGACCACCTACTTCTACTGACTCAGTAGCATTCACTACTAAATTTCCTCCCTGTTTTGCCCCCAGAGTACTTGTCTCTATCTGCGAACCATTTGTTACGGTGACACGTCTGCCTTGCACTTGAATATCACCACCACCTTCCCCGCTTGCATCCACGTTTGCCTGTTGGGATAATTGAATATTCCCAAAATTTTGCACGCCACCATAGCCTAAAGCAAAACCTTTGTTAGTCGGTGTGAGGCTAACTAAACTATTTGGGGCGACAGAGCCTAATTCTATCCTTCCACCTGCAGTTTTCAGTGTTGCCCCTTCTAAATTAACATCACCACCGACCAATGCTAAAGTTTTATCAGGTTGCACCCGCAATGCATTTTGTGTATCAATGATCGGAGAATCAACCTCTCTTGCTCCCTGACCATTACCCTGTACCTGAATCAAACCAGGATTCGCTCCAAATTGCAAACCAATAGGTACGCTAATAGTTAATAAAGGTGTAGGTTGAGGATTTTGAGCACTAAATTCAAACCCATCCGCAAATTTCATACTATTGGCAGATGTGGCAAAAAAAGAACCGCCAATATCTAACCGAGCATTCTGACCAAATATAATGCCGTTAGGATTGATCAAAAACAGATTCGCCGTACCTAAGCTGCGAATCAAGCCATCAATATTAGAAATTGACTTACCCGTTACTCGTGTGAGGATGTTCTGAATATTGAGTGCATTATTGAACAAAGCTGTCTGGCCTGTGGGTACAGAAAACTCAGAGAAACTGTGGAACAGATTAGCACCTCTTGTGGTTCCACCTGAAATAATTCTAGTATTGCCTTCTAATCTGACGTTGGAATTATTTGGCAGAGTGTTATCTGGCGTAATTTGAGCAACTGAGCTATTTGTATATAAGGCTATTACGCTCCCAATCACAATTCCTAGACCTTGCCACCAGTACAAACGTTTAGATACTCCAGACATTGCACTCTCCTATGAAAAAGGAAATTCAGCTTGCAATCCTCAATTAAGTATAGGTGTCAGGGTGCTCGAGTTATACACAAGCTTTGGATGTCAACAAATTTCTCGCTACTGGTATGACTTGCAAAAAACGAATCGTCATCCAAAGCAGGCATTGTTGTCAAGTATAGTGCAGTGGAAATTCGGTTAAAAAATATTAAGCTAACCGTCATTCAAAGCTCAAGACTTATAGGTAATTTTCCCCCTAATCAAGGCTCAGCCTTGCTTTGCGCCTATCCGGAGTCCTCCCAACGGCTCCAGATCCGTGAATAAACTTATCTCACTGCTACCAATTAAGAATCAGAAGGCAAAGCTAAAAAACCTCTGATTCCCAGCCGTGAATAAACTTATCTCACTGCTACCAATTAAGAATCAGAAGGCAAAGCTAAAAAACTTCTGATTCCCAGCCGTGAATAAACCAATCTCACTGCTACCAATTAAGAATCAGAAGGCAAAGCTAAAAACCTCTGATTCCCAGCCGTGAATAAACCAATCTCACTGCTACCAATTAAGAATCAGAAGGCAAAGCTAAAAACCTCTGATTCCCAGCCGTGAATAAACCAATCTCACTGCTACCAATTAAGAATCACAAGACTGATTACTTGGGTAAAACTTGTGGGAGAACTACTGCACTCAGGCCTATGATCCACAGACAATTTTGTTTCAAAACAAACATAAAGGATTTATAAACAAATGACAAACGTCGTCGATGCTCTGGTCGTTAACGCGGGTGATTCGGCAGTGGTTAGTTTCGAGCAATTAGTGCCCCGGCATTGGGTACACAAGACGTTGCAGGAAAACGTGTATCTAACCAGTGTGGCACGACAGAGCGACAACAAGTTTTTATGCGGCGCCATTATTCCTCAGTTGCAGCAGCACTTTTTAAATGCGGCTACCAGACCGGCCGAAAATATTCTACTGCTCACCGAGATCGCTCGTCAGGTAGGGATCGCCTGCACTCATCGCCTGTTTAATGTGCCCTTTAATTTTACTTTTTTGTTGAGCCAATTCGTTTGTGACTTAGATATCCACAATCTATCATTGCTGCGAAACCGCATGATTAACGAAGTCACAATCTATATGACCATGCGTGATACCGTAGACGGTACCACAGAGAAACTCACCACCATGAACTCGGATTTCAGCTTTTTTTATGAACAGAAGTTGATTTGGCGAGGCAAGTTTGATTGGTCGTTTATGCCGTCCAAACGCTACAAACGGTTGCGCAGTCTGACGCGGCAGAAACAGGTTTTGCCAAGCAACAATCTCCCCCCCCTACCCACTCAGGTCAGCTGGGAGGCACAGCGGAAGCAACGCGGCACAAGATCTCCTACTGCCAGCGTGCTTGCAGTCAGCAGCGATGCAGTGGAACTAGTCAAAGAAGCCACTTTAGTTGTGGATGAGCAAGACTTGTTTTTCTTCGATCACTATTGTGACCACGTGCCCGGTATGCTGATCTTTCAGGGCTTTAATGAGTTGGCAATCCGTTACTGTGCAGACTCTGCTCCCAACTATGTCACGCAAGCAGAGTTAAATTTCCATAACTTCGCCGAGCTAAATCTTCCAGTAAGACTAAGCGTGCTCGGCTGCAACAGCAACTCACTGAGCCGTAGCGTGCAACTGCAAGCGACACAAAACAATCACCTGCTGGCTCAAGCGACTCTCAGGGTATCCAATTTAAAGGAAATATGATGGATAACGCTCAAATCGCTTGTTATTGCACTACTTGAACAAAAAAACGTCCAGCAATCCCCATGTTCTCGGTGTAGGACTGGTTAGCGATTGCTTGTGACAGTTGCGTAAGTCCTGGAGAAGTGATTATGCCGACAATTCAAATCAACGGAATTAATTTGTTCTACGACATTAAAGGAGTACCTGACAACGAATCGTTGCTATTAATTGCAGGTTTTATCGCTGACATTTCGGCGTGGGACGCAATGATGCCATCACTGGTTGATCGGTATCAGGTGATTCGGTTTGACAATCGAGGAATTGGTCAAAGTTCAGCCCCAGATAAACCTTATAGTACCAAGCAGATGGCTACTGATGCAGTAGCACTGTTAGACTATCTGGGGATTTCTAAAGTACACCTCATCGGACATGCGATGGGGGGTCAGATTGCTCAGGAAATGGCGTTGACGTATTCAGAAAAAGTCACAAGCCTGATATTGCTTTCCTGCTGGGCAAAAGGGAATGACAAATTCCATGCGCTCGTCGAGACGTTTGGTGATCTGCCCTCAGCATTAAATAGGCAGCTTTATTGGAGAGTCTTACTTCCCTGGATGTTTACCGAGGAGTTCTATTCAACTCCAGGAGCAATAGAACAAATCCTCAGCATGTTCGAGAAAAATCCATTTCCACCAACATCCCACGGAATTTATCATCAGAGCCGAGCTATTCTGGACAGTGATACTTCAGAACGGCTCAAAGATATTAAATCGCCCACGCTTGCTATGGTGGGGAGGAAAGATCTAGTCACGCCTGTGCAATTTTCTGAGCAACTTGCTCAAGGCATTCCGAATGCTGAATTTGTCATTCTTGAGCAAGGTGGTCACGCGTTCGTGGTAGAGTCCGCCGACGCTGTGGCAACAGGTATACTCAACTTTCTGACGAAGCAAAGCACACAACAGTTGTATTTCAAAAACTAAGAGAATGGTATGACTCAACTGAGCGGACGTATACCCCTACTTTTTGGCACGCTCCTGTTAGTGCTGTTAGTTGTTTTTGGCTACTGCAAACAGAGCGCTTGGGACGGAATAATGTGGTGGATTGGTTGGGGTATCTTAATTATATATATGCTGTGGCTGCTTTTAGAGGCAAATGTGGCAATCACTGAAGTGAGTAAGGGCGGTAGCCCGCAGGACAAGGGCAGCTGCGAAGCCTACGCGCTGAGCCGCGCTGCCTGTATTTTATCCGCACTAGGTTTTGAGACCTGGTGGCAGTCACCAGGGTTGTCGATACCGATAGGGGTAGCACTATTTCTTGGCGGCATTGGCCTCCGCTTATACGCTATCAAGACCCTAGGTCACTTCTACTCTCATCGAGTGCGAATTGTGGACAACCACCAAATCATCACCCACGGTCCCTACCGCTTTGTCCGTCATCCGGCGTATACAGGGATGCTATTGGCACACTGTGGTATCGTGGTGCTGTTTTTCAACCCCTACTGCTTAGTGGCGCTATTGGGCTTGTTACTCCCGGCGATGATCCACAGGATCAAGGTAGAAGAGCTGTACCTCTACCAGTTGCAGGGATATACCGAGTACGCCAGGCAGTGCTGTGGGTTGCTCCCCTTTATTTGGTAGAAACTAAGCGTGATGACAGCCTCCTTTACCTTGATAGTCACCGGTGCCAACGGCTTCATAGGCAATGCCTTACTACATGGTATCGCCAGACATATGCCGGATCTGTCTGTCATAGCACTAGTGCGCAGCGAAGCCGCCTGCGAAAAGTTGACCAAACTGCCTATCAAATTGACGCTACGGCGCGGCAGTTTACAGCAGCTGCCGAGCGATCTCTTACCGCAGACACCCCATGTGTTAGTGCACCTAGCTGTTAAACAGATTGATCTTAACGGTCGCGGCTTTGACGAAGATAATATCGACGGCACACGACGCCTATTGTCGCAAGTCAACAACTACACGTGGGGGATTATTTACAACAGCTCACTGTCGGTTTATGGCGAAGACCCTCAACGTGGCATTAATGAGTCGGTGCCGCTCAACCCGCAAACGCCGTTAGCGCGCAGCCGTGCAGCTGCTGAGCAGCTGATAAGGGAGCATATGGCTGCCCGTAATCGCTGGGCACTGCTGTTGCGCCCACGCTTTGTGTTGGGTCGCGGCGATCGCTTCGTATTGCCCGGCTTGTTGGGACTCAGCAGCAAAGGACTTAGTGTGGGCAGCGGACAGCAGCGCTTCAGTATCATCAATGTAGACGACTACGCAGCAATCTTGCTGCATTTAGCCCATCATATTGCCCAACAACTAGAGTGCCCCCAACAACAGGCATTAAATGTGGGCTATCGGAGGCCCGTCCGCTTTGCTGCCTTAATCGACGCACTGCGTGAACGTTACTCTCTGACAGCACCGCGCCTAACGATACCCGCCCCATTGTGGTTAATACGTATTTTCATCTGGTTGCCGATACCAGCACTGCAATATATTGCTAGAAAACTTTCGCTTATTGGGCTGGACCACTACGCGGACACCAGCGCGCTAGCCGCATTAGTGGGCAATGATATCGTTGGTCGCTCACCTCAGATAGCACTAAGCCTTGCCGTTACAGCACTAGCTGTCTGTGAAAACCCATTGAATCACACAGGAGAAAGCAGTGAACCCAATTCTGTTTAGCCACAAGTTATTGTCACAAGAGGCTGTTGGCGGCAAATTTGCTAAACAAGCGACCATGAAAGCAGCCAATATTCCGGTCCCCCCTTTTTTCTGCCTCAGTAAAGCCTTTTATGACACTGTATTCGCTTCGCTGCATCCCCAAGTGGCAAATATTTTGGCAGCAGGCAATTTTACCAGTAAACAAAGTATTCACGCCGCTGCCAACGCCATCCAAGAACTGTTCGTCAACTTAACATTAAACAAGCAACAACAGCGACAAATCCTGAGTGCATTTGACAAACTGTTCAATGCAGATACCCTAGTTGCGGTACGTGCCTCAATAGTGGGTTCCCAAAACGAGGAGAGCGAAGACTCTGCGACTAATCCATTTGCAGGTATGAGCGAGAGTTTTCTCTACGTGCGCCGCGATCAGGTGTGCGACAAGATCAAGTACTGTTGGGCATCAGGCTTTTCTGAAGAGTCTTTACTGTACCGTTACTCTCAAGGTATGGATTTGATGGGCTTCAGTGTCGCGGTGGGGGTGCAGCAGATGGTTATGGGCGAGCGCTCTTTTGTAATGTTTACCTGCGAGCCGAAAACGGCGGCTAAAGACATCATTCTTGTGGCTGGCTACGGTATCGGTGAAGGCGTTGTGCAGGAACAAGTAGCGGTAGACCATTACTTTATCAACAAAAAAAGTGGCGAGGTTCGGCGCACTATTGCTGAAAAACGGGATAAGCTCACGATCAATGCGGTGAAGGGTCACGGCGTGGAGCGCTCTTTTGTACCATCGAATCTGCACAAAGCTCCTTGTCTGAATGACGCCGAACTCCACTGCCTTCGCGACTACAGCCAGCGTATTGAAAAGTTGTTTGGCACACCGCAGGATATCGAAGGCACCTTTACCATCGATGGCACACTTTACTTTTTGCAATCGCGTCCTATCGCCCTGGACTATCAGCGCCAGCGGGTATGGAGTAATGCCAATATCACGGAAAGTTTTCCCGGCGTCACCACCGCATTAACTTATTCATTTTCGCGCTATTTCTACCGGGTAATTTTCTATGACCTGTATCGGCGGCTAGGTGTTACCAGCAAAATGCTGATGCACAACTTTGAACCACTGGATAAAATGGTTGGCTTTTTGGGCGGCCATATCTACTACTGTTTAACTTCTTTCTACCTGTTGCACCAGCAAAGTCCCCTGTTTCCGATCTTCCGCAAACACTGGGAAAATACGATTGGGCTGAACAGCTCTTATCAAACCAACTCCAGCAGCTATTTGGACAAAGTGTGGAGCAAAATCAAAAGTAATGTGCTGTTTTTCGCCTACGCAATTTACACTGTCGGTGATTACCTGACTCACAATCGCAAGATAGCACGGTTCCACCGCTGGTGGGAAAATCTAGTGGCTCCGCTACGCGGTAAAGATTTCTGCCGCGAAGACCCCATTACCCTGGTTGATCGCTTCAACCATATGTGGGCGGAAGTAGGCGAGAATTGGGGGGTTACCCTGACCAACGACGCCTATCTGATTCTGCTCTACGGCTGGGCAGAAACCCTGTTCAGCAAATGGCATCTGAGCGATGATAACCCGGGACTGTTGAGCGATTTGCTGTGTGGCGACGAACAGCTGCTAAGTGTAGATATTTTGCTGTCCGCAGTCAGCTTGGCCGAGGGGGTACGAAATAACCCTGAGCTGCTCGAACAGTTTTCCTCCCTCGACGAGAACACCCTGTGGCAGCGCTACTGCGAGAATCGACTGCCGAAAGCGTTCAGCGAAGCTCTCGAGAAGCATCTGCACTATTTTGGCGATCGCGGCTTACAGGAGTTGAAGCTGGAAGTGCCTAGCACCCGTGACAATCCACAGACGTTGCTGCGTTCGATCAAACAGTTCGCCCAGCAATCGGTCACTGTATGCAGTGTCAGAGAACACGAGGCCAAAGTGCGCCGTGCCGCTGACCGTGAACTGGCGGACAAGTTAACAGCACAGCCGAGCAAACACTGGGCGATGCGCTTCCTGCTGTCGCGCCTGCGCAAGTTAATCAGCTACCGGGAAAACTCCCGCTACTGCCGTAGTGAACTGTTCGGTATCAGTAAAAGAATCTTCAAAGCGCTGGCTGTTTACTTGGTGCACCAAGGGGTGCTAGAGCAGGAAGCAGACATTTACCATCTCACTAAAGAGGAAATCTTCGGCTATATCGACGGTACTGGCGTCACTCAAAACCTAGCCGCCATCGCCGCTGTGCGTCGCGAAGAGTACGAGCAAAACAGCCAGCGGAAAGTTCGGGAAAACATCACTACGCTGGGTCCAGTGCATACAAACGACCTGTTCATAACCGACGCCGATACAGGGGGCAAGGGCGGTCAACTGAAAGGATTAGGTTCTAGTGCTGGTAAAGTGCGCGGAGTAGCCAAAGTGGTGACAGAACCCGCCACTGTTACCAATATTGCCGATGATACGATCTTGGTGGCACGGGAAACCGATCCAGGTTGGCTGTTTTTGATGCTAGCAGCAAAAGGCATCATTGTAGAAAGGGGCAGTATGCTTTCGCATACTGCCATCACTGGGCGTAAGTTTGGTATTCCTACCGTGGTAGCCCTGCCCAATGCAACCACACGTATTCCCGACGGTGCCCTGATCGAAATAGACGGTTCTACCGGTTGGGTACAGTTGCTAGAAACTACTTGAAGGAGAGCGAGTATGTCCCAATCGAGTACAGCCCCAGTAACTCCTAACGGCTTTTGGTCAAAACTGCGCTTGTTCGCCGTTGCGGTGTATGAACCCAAATTGCATACCGCCTTTGCCCTGTTATGGGCACTGTCTTTACAGGGCGCACTCTTTGCACTCGCCGACCCGCAAACCTCATGGGCGTTCGATTTTGATGGGGTAGTAGTTGGCTTGTGCTTCTTTTTAGTGTTGTTTTTCCTGCGCATTATCGACGAAATCAAAGACTACGATGACGACAAGCAATTCAAGCCGGACCGACCGCTGGTCACTGGCGTAGTGAATTTTACAGACGTGAAACGATTTGCTTGGCTGGTGGCTACCAGTACGTTGGCTATCAACTTGATGCTAGATTGGCGTCTAGCGCTATTCGCACTGGCCAATATGCTCTATGGCGTACTCTTATTTTATTTAGAGTGCTGGTCGGAGCATATGCGTAACGGCATTATGCTAAATTTGTTAATTACTTTTCCGGTCAGCGCTGCACTGAACGTGTACGCCCTATTGTTTTTAATATGGCGGCACCAAGTAGCTTACGTAGGTACCATGGGCTGGATGATTGTTGCCTATATCTGCGCGTTTCTCCACTTCGATGTTGGGCGCAAAACTGTCTGGCCGCACCTGATGAAGCCGAATGAAAAGCTCTACGCCCATGAGATCGGTGGTATGGGGTCGGCTCTCTTGGCGCTGGCACTGGCACTTACCGCCTGCGGTGTTCCCTGGCTGCTGTATCAGCCTTGGCAACACAGTGGTTCACAAGCCATCCTTGGCTGGTCGCTGCTGCTGCCGTTGGTTGCATCTGTCGCGGGCTTTATAAAATTCACTGGTACCCGTGACAGACGCTATGAGCCGCGACCGTTCTACATGGTGTTTGTCATCCTTTACTATTTTATTCAACTCGCCAACGGCGTTGCCGCCCTGAGGGGGTGACATAAAAGCTAGAAAGCAGTATTAACGTTATTATGGCCACAATTACAAGAGCGTTCAAGAATCCATAATTCTTTTTGAGGAAAGCAAGATTGATTGCTGATGTGTGACGTTGTTAAATATTCCAGTTGGCGTTTTCACTCCCACCAGATAAGGACAAAAGATCAGGTTTGTTTACTCACCTTGCTTGTCTAAGCACAAACCTCTCTACTGATTAATTCTGAAGTTTAGACTAAATTCTATTTTTTAGGCTACAACCCTTGTATAGCAAGCATTTTAGATTTTTGAATCCGAAAGCGGTTATAAATTGTAAAAGGCAGTCTGGATAGGGGTTTTGCGGTTTGAAAGCCAAAATTAGTCTAAACTCCAAATTAATTGGTATGCCCTGATATTTTTATTCGCGTAAAGAGTGGGTAGGAATGAAAAATTCCCCATAGCGTTGAACAAACAACACAACAACACCACTTGCAACTACAGCAAAGGCTGAGGGAATAAATGGTAACCATACCCCTTGCTTGAAAATGGCGATGCTCCCAAAAGGAATTGCCCAAAGAGCGATCGCACAAACTCCATACAAAACAACAACTATCGCAAACATGGCGCATCCCTTATTTGACAGCGAACGAAAGCGCCAAACAATCAAACCAGACACACTCGACCATCCCCATATCCAGAGAATATCACCCCAGAAAGGCAAAACCCCAAGAATTGGACGTTTGTCTAAAACTGCACTCAGAATTTGGCTGACCATTTGCGCTTGTATAAATATACCTGGTGTTGCTTGGTAAGGTTGCTGTGCAGCAGAGTAGGGAGTTGACCAAGTATCACTGATAGTGTTAGCTGTCACCCCGATAAGAACTACCTTATCTTTGAACCAATCAGAGTTAACTTTATCACTCAATACATCTTCAAGAGAAACTCTTTGGTAATCAACATCACGGTAATTAACAAGTATTTGAATTCCACCTAAATCAACACCTTGTTGATAGCCACCACTACGACTAGGCTTTAAGCGTTTAAATACTTTAGAACCAAACTGTACATAATCTTCATTGAAATTAAGTTGAATATTTTCGTAAGATAAATAACGAGCAGCCAATTGCAACGAAAGTGAGTAAGGCGTTGTACAGGGGGACGAAGGCTCTTGTGCCATCATCAAAATTTGACGACGGACGATACCATCTGGATCTTGAATTGCATCAGTAAAACCCTGACGTTTTTCAGGTACTTCTTTCGGAGGTTTAACACCTTGGGGATCATATGTGCTATCTTGGCTTTTGCAGACAACAATAACATTTTCTTTACTCAGTTCAGTGGAAAGTTGTATCGGCTTTGATTTATTTGGGGGGTCAACAAAATCTCTATAAATATCTAATCCAATAACTCGCGGTTGATGCTTTTGTAATTTGTTGAGTAATTGAGCTAACGTACTATCAGAAATCGATTTCAGTCCTTGAGTCATCTCTTGTCGGGATTGAATATCTTTTTCGGTGATTTCGACAACGAGCAATCTTGAATCTAACTCTTCCTTTGGTAGCAGGAGTAGCATTTGGTCAAAGGTTTGCAGTTCGAGTTTTTCAAAAAGCCCCAAGTATCTCAGACCGATTGTTGAAAGAGTCACAATAACAGTACTCAGCAGTACAGTCCATAATTTGGTCTTTGAAGTCGAAATTCTGCTTTTAGTCTTTGGGGTCGAAATTGTGCTTTTCGTCGAAACTTTGCCGCGAGTCTCAGTGTCATCCCAATACGGTTCGGATAAGTACTGGACAGAAACTCGGTTTTTTGAAGAAACCGGGTTTCTCTGATCGACTATTACGTCAACCGAACCGTATTGGGTGTCACCCCAAACACCGCGCAGTTCTTGCCAAGTTATCGGAACAGTTGTAGGATTCTGGCAAATCACTGGTAACCAACTAGCACAAGGGAAGTCATTTTCCAATCCCTGAAGTCTTTCCCGCGCTTCTCGCACAGCTAGGTAAAATGGCTTTCCAGCCGCAAAAGCGACAAGAAAGTTTTTCAAGAACTCCTGTGCGACTAAATCTGGCACCCCTTCCCGCATCACAATTATTTGGGGAATGTTCAAATCAGCTAAATTTCGCGCTAAACCAATTCCATCACAAGAGTTGAAAATTGCCAGTTTTAAACCGCGTGTAATTGCTGTTTTTAGTGCATTTTTTAACTGAGAAATTGTTAAACTCTCGCTTTGATTAATGTAAATTTCCCCTCTCTCCCCATCTGCAATACTAGCGCTATGTCCTGCAAAAAACAGAATATCCCAATCCTGATTCCACAGTTGCTCGTCAAGTTCTTTTCGTGTTGGTTCGACAATAAACCTAGTTTGAGTATCTGTTAAACTTTGCAACAAAGAGGAGTCTTTATCAATATCAATACCAAAACTGTTACCTAGAATTGCTAAAATCTTGACTTGACCTGTGGAAGGTTTTCGCACTACCTGAGGAGATGCATACTCATGATTGCTCAAAGCTAATTCAGCTTTAGGGTAATCTTCAAAAAAATCCCACAGATGCCAAGGTAACCGATGCAGTAGAGCTATATTTGTTTCAAAAATAACTCTAATTTCATCATCCCGACTGAGTAGAGTTCTTAACTGCCGCTCAATATTTTGGAAGGATTCAGATTTCAACCAAGCATTGATATGTGCTTGTAACTGATGACACACTTCATCGAAGTCATTCACAGAAATATTAGTAATATCTTGTGAATGCACTTTTATACGTTGATTGCTGCCCAAACGTTGATGCACAGCTTCGTAGAGTAACTGCCACCTTCTATAGAGTTCGTTTAGTTTTGGTACTGCTGGCAGACTCCCTATTATTTTAAAAAATTGGTGATTGTGCCAAAGTTGAGCCGTGACAACAGGAAATCCTTGATTTAAGTCTCCTCCCAACAAGCTGAAGACGACTAGCTTACTCATTTCTCAAAAGTCCTACCCAAGGGATACGCCTTTGAAAGCGGGTGTGTATGTCATTAGTTATTAATCATTAATCATTCGTGATTAACGCTCTGACTAATGACTAAATAACGAAATTTTCTATTCTCTGGCAACTATCAAAAGCAACTTGGATGCTAAAACATTCTCCTGCTTCTCCATCAAAGCGTTTCAATTGTATATAATTATCTTGAACTCTTGCTTGCACTTCCTGAATGATTTCCCCTGACTCTAAAAGCAAAGCTAACTTGATATTAACAGGTAAGTAAGATTCTCCACCCGTCGGATGAAGTTGCACGCGAATACTAACTTGTTGCCTATCCTCTGGTATGAAGGCAACTAATAGCACCACTTTTTGAGACTCTATTTCCATTCCCAAGTCAATGAGTTTAGCTCGTTTGATACTACCAAAACCAAACTCAGAGCTACTCCTGAAATTAACAGCAAAACTGTTGGAATTTGACTGCAAAAATGTCTCTATTGCTTCCCAAGAATTATCGTATATACCTTCTAGCCAACGACTGAGATTCACTTGCATTTGGGAAGATTGTGACTGTTGTCGTTGTTGATACAAGCGCTGCCGCCACTGCTCATTCTCTAGTACTGCTCCCCAGGTTGCAAATTGTACTCCAAGCCTAGAGAAAGTCACAGAGGAATTGCCTAACCGTTGCACAAGATTTTCTGCTTTCTGGGTGGATAATTGTGGTAAAGGAGCGATCGCAACTTTTATTTGTTCTTCTCCACAAAATTGATAGCTCAAAGAGAAAGCATTAAGGTCTTTTGTCAAATGCCGTGCATCCATACAATAAGTCCTATCCACTGAGTCATAGTGAGCCAGAGATTTCAGTTCTTTATGGGTTGTGTAACCCCAAATTCGCACCCACTCGCCATCTGGTTGGACTTGCACTGCTAAATAGTAGTCTGCTGCCCAACTGGGAATGTCCACCCATTCCTGAGGAACTTCTAATTCGCTATCATCAATTGCCTCACTGGGGATCAACACGACTCGCCTCCCCTCTAACAAAATTGCTGTGCCATTGACAAATTCCCAAAAAGCTGGTGTACCAGGGAAACTGTACCAAACACTCGCTTGAGGAAAATCTTCAGTTGAGATCCAATCCAAGAAGGCATGGAGACAAATTTGATTAATGTAAGCGCACCAACGACTACTAGGCGTGGCATAAACCTGGCTTTGCTGCCAGGATTGCGCCTGAATTGTTGGTGATATTTCTAACAACCATTCTCTTGGATCAGTAAATACATAAGTCATTTTTAGTACCTTATATAATTCTGTTAGACTCAGCATACTGGTTTCTCAACCATTCTTCCAAAGCAAGACTCATATCTTTAATTTGGTTGGAATTAACAGAAATATTCAAATCCTGACTCCACTTAATAAGTGCTGCAAGCATTGATTCTCTGCCTTTAAGCAGTCTACGAGACACTGTAGGCTGACTCATCTGCAACTGTTGCATAATCTGCTGCTGAATGAGTCCCTGTTGATAGTAAAGCTTAAATACTTCTTGGGTTTTTACATCCATGTTCTGTAAAGCTTTTAACAATACAGCAGATATCTGAGATGTTTGGTTTTGTCGATTTTGCACATCCTCTGCGGCTATCATATCAGCTATTGGTGAGTCAGAGGATGGGTCTGGTAAATCAAACGTTACTGTGGTGCCATCATTTTGCTTGAAAGCATTTAGAGATTTCACAGGTGGAAACAGATAAGCACGCACGTAGATAGCTGTTTGGGTTAACCACTGTTCAATTGTCTGTGCGTTGCATGCGAGAGTGGGTTGAGTGAGTTGGTTAAAGCGTTCGTGATTGTAGAGGTTGGTAATAGCTTCCCAAAGTTGACGATTCGGTTCTGGTAACTGACTGGTGCTTCCTGGTTGCTTTTGGACGTACAGTTCTTTGAAACAAGTCCAAGCTAAGCGATATTGGGCAATTGCGCTTTGTGATAATCCAGCTTCACTAAGAGCTTCACTAAGCAGCTTTTTGCTCACTTTGCGTAACAATCCCCAATTGGTGCAAATATCAGCTTCCCTGCGTTGGCGTAAAATATCTCTCAGCCGCCTGGGAATTGCCATAATGGCGTAGGCTTTTAAACTAGAGCATTTTTCTGGGTTGAAGTCTTTAAGAATTATTTCGACTTCAGCGATCGCCATTTGGAAGTAATCAGCTAGAGTGTATTGGCTAAGAGTAAATTTAGCAACTGCTTTTGAAGCCGTCCAATAACATGGTTCTTGTAAATAAGCCAACAAATGCATTCGCTCAAGGTTATTGAACCCAGAACGCCATAGCTTATACCAGTAAAGCGCCCAAAAGTTTTCTGATTTAAGTGCTTCTGACGATCGCTCCAAGTGATTTTGGATATTTCTATACAGTTTAGTATCAGTCAACCATTTACTGAATCTGTCTCCTTCCAACTGCAGGAATGTTGAGAACATATCCCTAATTTCTTGGCGAGGACGCATAAGCAATTAAAAATATAAATTGAGCGAGACTGCAAATAGCATGCCTTCTTGGTGTTGGCGTTCAGGCACACGCACTTGCGTTCGTTAAAATGAACTATGCCACGTGCAAGAATAGGATTTACTGGAATGGTTACTCAGCTATCATCTTACAACCAAAGGGATATCATTTACCCGGAAACCGACGGACAGCCAATAGCAGATAACACAAAGCAATTTGAGTTGATTGTACTCATTAAAAAAAACTTGGATCTGCTGTTTGACAATCACCCGAATGTGTTCGTTGCAGGGGACTTACTGTGGTATCCTATTGAGGGCAATAACATCATTCGCAGAGCGCCTGATGTTATGGTTGTCTTTGGCAGACCAAAAGGAGATCGAGGTTCTTATTTACAGTGGCGAGAAGACAATATTCCCCCACAAGTTGTGTTTGAAATTCTTTCCCCCAGCAATAGCGCCAAAGAGATGATCAATAAATACAAGTTTTATGAGCGCTATGGTGTGGAAGAATACTACTTGTATAACCCAGACACAGGTGAGTTGACTGGTTGGTTACGCTCTGGTGATGAATTAGCAGAAATTGAGCAAATGATCGGTTGGGTGAGTCCTCGTCTAAGCATACGCTTTGAAATGTCAGACGGCGAACTTCAGATTTATCGTCCTGATGGACAGCTGTTTCTAAGCTATCTGGAACTAGCACAGAAACAAGAACAAGCTGAAGTTAGGGCAGAACAAGCTGAAGCTAGAGCAGAAAAAGCTGAAGCAGAATTACAAGCACTCCGTGCTTTACTTCAAGAACGACCAGTGAATCCAAATTAAGTGTGAACGAATTTTATCTAGAAGTCAAACAACATAGCGATCGCCTAGACCGCTACCTCTCCCAAGAGTTACCAAATTTATCGCGATCGCGCATCCAACAACTCATAGAACAAAGTCACGTCCAACTCAATGACAATGTTTGCACATCAAAGAAAATTGCTGTCAAAGCAGGCGATCGCATAACCATAAAAATACCAGATGCAGAACCCTTAGAACTCCAACCAGAAGATATTCCTCTCGACATTCTTTATGAAGACGACTCCCTACTTATCATCAACAAAAGCGCTGGGTTAGTCGTCCATCCAGCACCAGGTCATCAAGACGGTACTTTAGTCAACGCTATTTTAGCTCACTGCCCTAATTTACCAGGAATTGGGGGAGTCCAACGTCCGGGAATTGTCCATCGATTGGATAAGGATACAACCGGGGCGATCGCAATTGCCAAAACAGAACACGCCCATCAACATCTACAAGCTCAACTCAAAGCAAAAACTGCACGGCGAGAATACCTCGGCATTATCTACGGCGTACCCAAAACAGAAAGCGGTACGATAAATTTACCCATCGGTCGTCATCCAGTTGACCGCAAAAAAATGGCGGTTGTTCCAGTTGAACAAGGGGGAAGAACTGCAGTTACTCACTGGAAAGTGAAAGAGCGTTTTGGTAACTATACATTAATGCACTTCCAACTGGAAACCGGACGCACCCATCAAATTCGTGTCCACAGCACCCACATCGGTCATCCTATTGTTGGCGATCCTATTTATAGTTCTGGTCGTTCCGTTGGTGTGAATTTACCCGGTCAAGCCCTCCACGCTTGGCGACTCAGGTTAGAACATCCTGTCTCTGGAGAATGGATCGAAGTCACTGCACCTCCTCCAGAGGAGTTTACAACTCTGTTGGAAGTTCTCAGGCGACGAGTTAGCATGTCTCAATTTTGATTAAGAAAGTACTCACTGGAGTTTAGACAAGTTCGCGGTGCGAAACTCCAAACCTTTATGCTCAGATCTTGCAGCATTCTCAACAAGACCCAAAAAACCGGGTTTCTGAACCATAAATTAAGGTTTCTACGAGCAGACATTCTCAAGAAACCCGGTTTTTCACTTCATGCAAGATGTGAGAATAGCCATAAATGTTCTCTAAAGTTTTTCAAAACTGCATAAGTTATTTTTGTTTACATCTATATAACCTTGTAAGGATTTACGGTTGTTTCAACCAACTAAATTCATTCACACCTATCGTTGAAAACGTCTACAGGTTATTAACGAATGAGCTACTTGTACGCTTTGCTAATAGGTATTGATTGTTATTTACCTAACAAATTACCTGATGATGCTTCTTATAAAAGCCTTAGGGGATGCGTGCGTGATATTAACCATGTGGAAGCTTTCCTAAAGCGCCAGTTTAATCTACCATCCGAGCAAATTTACAAGCTAACTGCTTCTAATGTTGACGGTTCTGATGAGCCATCCGAACCACCTTCAAAGTGGCCAACCTACGAGAATATTGTAAAGAAGTTCAAAGAACTTACAGAAATTGCTCAACCTAAAGACCAAGTTTACATTCACTACTCTGGTCACGGCGGACGTGCAGCAACAACTCGTCCAGAACTCAAGGGAGAAAAAGGATCTGATGAAACGCTTGTTCCCCTTGATATTGGTAAATCAACATCTTGTTATCTTCGGGACTTCGAGTTAGCAGCACTTGTGCAAAACATGGTGGATAAAGAGTTAGTTGTCACAGTTGTGTTAGATAGCTGTCATTCAGGAGGAGCAACGCGAGCCGGAGATTCTGACATTCGTGGCGCTGACACAAATACTGTTGACACAACGCAACGACCAACAGAAAGTTTAGTGGCATCGGCTGAGGAATTGGTGAAGATTTGGCAAAACTTGACAGGAGGAACTCGTAATGCGACTGCTGTAGGTGGGATGCTTCCGGATGTTAAAGATTATGTTTTACTAGCGGCTTGTCGTCCGTCGGAATTTGCCATTGAATATGCCTTTAACGGTAAAGAACGTAACGGAGCTTTAACGTATTGGTTGTTGGATTCTCTACAGAACCGCAGTCTGGATTTGACTTATAACGAACTTTACTCACGTATCAACGCCAAAATCCACAGTCAATTTCAACAACAAACGCCCATGCTGCTAGGTGAGGGTAACCGTTTGGTTTTCGGCAACAACTACGAATCTCTCCAGTATGCCGTCACCGTGATGCAAGTAGATGCAGCAAATAATCCAGTGCGAGTTAAATTAAATGCTGGCATAGCCCAAGTTGTGGAGGAAGGATCTCAGTTTGCTATTTACCCACGCGGAATAAAGGATATTACCCAACAAGACAAGCACTTAGCTATAGCTGAAGTCACAGAAATCGGTGTCACTGATGCTTGGGCGGAAGTTATTAAGACGCTGCGTGCAGGAGAAATCGAGCAAGGAGCTAGTGCGGTTATGCTATCCGCACCCGTGGATCTTATTCGCGGAATCCGTTTGATTGAATGCACACCAGAGAATACAGAATTGGAGGACTTACCACCAAAAGAAATAAATCAGCAAGCAGCTTTACAAGCAGTTGCGATTGCTGCTTCAGGAAATGGCTGGGTGAAATTAGTTGCTAATGAACAAGCCGCTGATTACCAAATTTCTATCAACAAACATGGTGAATACGAAATTTGTGAGCCAACAGGTAAGCCTTTTCCTAATTTACGACCTCCATTAAAGGTGGGCGAAACTGATGCATCTGCAAAGTTGGTGAAACGTCTAGTGCATCTTACTAAGTATAAAGCTACAGAGGAATTGGATAATTTTGGGACTCCTCTAACGAAAAAACTTGTAGTTGAGTTAGTTGGCAAGCAAGCTAATTATAGACGTACAAGGCAACCATCTCCTCAGCCATTTGATGACAAGAGTAACCCTAGTGTGCAAGCAGGGGAAACTGTCTTTTTGCGTATCCGCAATGAGTCTTCCCAAGTTCTCAACGTGGTTGTACTGGCTTTAAGTTCCGATTGGTCGATTTCTCAACTCAACATACTAGGAGACAATGCAAATTTTGTTCCTTTCGACCCCGGACAAGAAGAATGTATTTCACTCGAAATGAGTCTTCCAGAAGGTTATCAAGAAGGAACAGACAAATTTAAAGTGTTTGTCACAGTTGAACAAGCTAACTTCCGGTGGCTGGAGTTACCGTCCCTCGACCAACCAATTCCCGCTAGTAGCACTAGAGGACTGAAAGCACCCAGGAATCAACTAGAAGAACTTTTAGCCGCGGTGGGTGCTGATGACGAACCTTCCACAAGTAGAAACGTACAAGTTGTCGCCGATCCAAGTCGTGGATGGACGACAAAACAAGTAACCCTAAAGGTGATAGCGAATTAAATAAGAGCAAAGCATTGCATTCGTGAATCTGTAGTCAAAACCAAAATTCTTGATTCTGTAATGCTTGCTTCTTTTTGCCTGGTAAAAGCCACACAAAAGTATTCCGACAAACTAGGTACGCAACTATGAGCCAAACAAATACGTTACCCAACGCACAAAATAGAACAGGTTTCAAGCGCAGTTTAGCAATCGTCATTGGCATCAACGAATACCAGAACAAGATTCCCAACCTACAGACAGCTAGAAATGATGCTGAGAAACTAGCAGAGATATTAGCGAAAGAACATCAATATAATGAAGTGATTTTAATCACCGATAAGACTGACTGTAAACCAACCCTACAGAACTTATCAACTCTGCTTAAAGAAATTCGTCTGACAAAAGACGACCGTTTACTCTTCTACTTTGCGGGACACGGAATAGCACGCGATAGTGATAAAGGACCTGCAGGCTATCTCGTACCACAGAATGCAGATTTAGAAAAAAATGAAAATCTGCTCTCCATGCAGAAATTACACGACTGTTTGAGCGCACTTTCGTGTCGTCACCTACTAGTCATTCTTGATTGTTGCTTTGCTGGAACTTTCCGGTGGTCAACTGCCAGATTAGCGACAGTCATTCCGACAGTCATTTGTCAAGAACATTATGATCGCTTTATCAAATCTCCTGCATGGCAAGCAATTACTTCTGCAGCACATAACCAAGAAGCATTAGATATTATACGTCTGCGCGATAACCGAGGCGGCGATAAACACTCACCTTTTGCGAAAGCTTTATTCGACGCTTTGCGGGGTGAAGGAGATATATATCCTCCAGCTAAAAATGGTAAATCCGCAGGAGATGGAGTGATTACAGCAAGAGAACTTCATATTTACTTAGAAGGAAATGTAGCAAAAGATTCTAATGGGAGTCAAACGCCGGGGATATGGACTTTATCAAAACATGATAGCGGCGAATATATATTTCTAGTTCCTGGTGCTGAACTGAAATTAAAACATGCACCAAATTTAATTGAAGAAAATAATCCTTATCGAGGGTTACAGTCTTTTGAAGAAGAGCATTCACAATTATTCTTTGGCAGAAAGCAACTGGTAGAAGAATTGTATAAGAAGGTTTCCAATGCCTCTAGTTGGCTAACTGTTGTTTTAGGAGTTTCCGGTTCTGGAAAATCCAGTTTAGTCAAAGCAGGACTCATTCCCGACTTACGCAAGCAGGACAAAAAGTGGCACGTTCTCAACCCTATGCGTCCTACTGAATCTCCTTTTACAGCTTTGGCTAGGACTCTTCTGCAAATTACTAATAATAACGATATTTTTGTCAGCGATCAACTAGACTCTTTACAATTGGTTGATAAAATACTACAACAAGAAATTACAGTTTTAAATAAGGAAATTGATGATTGCGATAGAAATAGTGAAGAAGACGAAATTTTCCGATTAAAACAAAAAGTGGAGAAATACGAGAAATTTGTTGAGATTTGGAAACGAGAAACGAAAGAAACAAAGCAGCGTTTAATTGTCGATTATTTTGAGGAAATCAATATTGTTGTCAGCCAGAAACTAGAAAATTTATACTCAATTGTTCAAATAATACAAACAAAAATTAAAAGCTTAAATAAAACAATTTATGATTGCGATAAAAATCATAATAGTATTAAGAAATACGAGAAATATATTGATATTTTGAACAGAGGATTTAAAGAAAAAAGCCCAAATTTCATTTTATCTTATTTTGAGGAACTCAATAATTTGTGTTCCGATGAGTACCTCAAAAGGAAACGTAATATGCCCTTCGGGCACGCTCCACAAACGCAAGAATCGGATTTTAGCTTTTTTGGTGTTGACCAACTTAAAAACGAACAAGAAGCAGTTTTAGATTGTCTCAATCCACTTAGCAAACGCCTACAAGAAGACTCAAATAAATTTATCGAAATTGTCAAAACATGGAGTCAAAAAAACTCTGATAAGAGACTGTTACTAGTGATAGATCAATTTGAGGAGTTAATCACCTTAAGTTCTCAGAGTAAAGAAGATAAGCAAAACAAGCAACCGAATCTTACGGAGTCGCAACAGTTCTTAAAACTGCTAGAAGAAACTCTAGCAGCTAAATTGCCGCAACTGAGCATAGTGGTAACATTGCGTTCCGACTTTGAACCGCGCTTCCTCAACTCGGAGGTGCTCAAGTCGTATTGGGCAGACGCTCGCTTTCCAGTCCGTGCTATGTATTCCAATGAGTTGCGAGAAGCGATTGAGCGTCCCGCCGCAGAAAAGGCGCTTTACTTTGAACAGCTTCCAGATCAGCGAAATCCGGTAGACAGATTAATTGATGAAGTCGGGCAAATGCCTGGTGCTTTACCCTTGCTATCATTTACACTCAGCGAACTTTACATTAAACTTGCTAAAAAGTGGATACCTGGTGGAAGTAGCGATCGCGCCCTGAAACTTGATGCTGAATTTGACAAAGCGGGAGGCGTTGCTGGTTCTCTAACACGGAGAGCAAATCAGGAATATCAGGACTTACCCGATGATGCTCACAAAGATACGATGCGGCGGATGATGCTGCGGATGGTGACTGTTGAAAATGGGGAATCAGCACGGCGTCCGGTGCCATTGTCAGAATTAGTGTACGCACACAAGGATGACCCAAGCAAGCCGGATGACGAAGAAAATCAGCGAGTCAAGTTCGTTAAAAAATGTCTTATTGATGCTCGCTTGATTGTCAGCGGACAACTGAAAATGGGAGAACCTTATGTAGAGCCAGCCCATGATTTTCTAGTGAAAAGCTGGGATAAACTACTGGAGTGGCAAAAGGAACAAGATTTACCCCTGCAACGGCGACTGACACCTAATGCCTTAGACTGGAAAAAGCAGAAACCGTCAGCAAGTATTCTTGGAAAAGCTGAACCTGTTCTGAGTTGGTTTGATAAAAAAATTGACTCTGGTGAGGACTGGTTTGAGGAACACTCACCAAGTATTCTTGGAAAAGCTGAACCTGTTCTGAGTTGGTTTGATAAAAAAATCCACTCTGCTGAGGACTGGTTTAACAAAATCAAAAAGAATGCTCAAAAACACCAAACCAACAAGGATGCTGAAGAACCCCAAACCAACAAGGACGCTCAAGAACGCCAACGAGAGAAAAAGACTCAGTTTCTTTGGAATGGTAATCCTTACCTTGATGTTTTAAGAAAGAAACTCAAATCTCTCGAATCTAAGGATTACTACTGGTTCAACCAGGTAGAAACAGAGTTCGTGCAGCGCAGTATTTGGCAAAGACGCAGGAATGTTAACTTGCGTTGGAGCATTGCGATTGGCATAATTCTGTTATCGAGCGGGTTAACGATCTGGGCGCTAAGTGGTCAGAAACAAGCACTAATAAAACAAATGAGCGCTGATAAAAATTCCACGGAAACTATGTTACGCACAAATGAGCTGACACTAGATACTTTCATAAGTAGTTTACGGGCTGGAAAATCCCTAAACAACTGGCTTTTTTGGGTAGGATTTCTTAAACCACAACTAAACGAGCAGCTACAAAGTCAAGTCATCGAAACTTTGCGAACAGCATCTTATGCAGTAAGAGAACAGAATCGTTGGCAACTACGTCCAGGTTGGATAGCACGAGATATTGTTATTGATGAGAACAAAATATTAGTAGCTGCTACAACCAATGACAATAACATTTGCGTTTGGAATATACAATCTGATGAAAAGCCACTTTGTCATGAGTTCTCCGATAATCAAAGCTTACTTGCAAGTCCCATGCTTAAGTTTAGCCCTGATAACAAGAAATTAGTCATCAGTGACAGTGACTCTGTTAAACCAACTGAAATTGTTTTGTGGAACTTGGAATCCGATCAGATTCAGAAGTTAAAGGGAGATTTCGTTCCTGATGGCTATAGTTTTAGCCCTGATAGTAGAAAACTAGCTTTCATTAAAGATAAAACTGTTTATTTATGGGATGGGGAAAATACACCAGAATTATACCCATTAGAAGAATTGCAAGGCGATGTCAAAGGCATTAATTTTAAACCGGATGGAAACCTACTAGTGGCTACTGCTATCGAAGAACAAGACTCTCCTACGCTTGTTCATGTATTGGACTGCTCCTCAGGTGAAGAAAAGAAGTATACATTTCCAGATTTGAACAAAGTTATAAATATTATCATTGGTAATAACGGTCAACCGCTTTACATTACCAGTTTTTACGGACTGGGTATGGCTGATGTTCCCTATATTTATTTGTGGAAACGATCCGAAGAAAAGTTACAGAGGTTAGACTTTGACGAGAAGGTAAGTTTTAGCCCGGATGGAAAACAACTAGTTATCACACAATCAGATGGTACTATCCAGTTACTTAACTCAGACAGTTCTGAGGAGCAACTAACTATTCAAGGTCATCAAGGCATTTTCAGTAACGTGAGTTTTACCCGAAATGGCAAGCAACTGCTAACTGCCAGCAATGATGGCACGATCAGTCTATGGAATTTAGAGCAAAAACTTATTGATCCAACAGCAGCAATAGATTTTCCCGACTTAATTGATGGATTCAATTTCAGCCAAGATGGTCAGCAGCTAGTCACGCTAAAAGCAGGTACTGTTCACTTGTGGGATCTGTCGTCTATTCAAGAGTTAAGCTTGCCAAGTTTGCTCCAGCAACAGCAGTACGATAAAGAAAGCAAGTTTATTTTAAGCCCAAATGGTAACCAATCGACACAACTGGCAATCTTGGAACCAATTGATAATAAATCCCAAAAAATTCATGTGTGGGATTTATCTTTGGGCAAAGAGCAGGTTTATCCGATTAATAACCACTCTTTCAACAACAACAAATTTGAACTAGGGCGTTTTAGCCCAGATGGCAAGCAACTAGCAATTTTATATAAATATGATTCTATATACCTGCTAAATCTTACAAAGAATGATAACAACAAAAAGTTAACATGCAAAGCGAAGGATATTTATGCTTTGGCTTGGACAACAGATGGGAGACTAGTTGCGGCTACTCTTGGTCAAGATAGTATTGATATCTGGGAACTTTCTCCTGATTCCTCCTGCTACGAAAAACAGTTGGCATCCCAACGCTTTGGAGATGAATTCCCAAGAGATTTTCGCAACAGCAATCATAACATCAGTTTTAATACTGATGGTAGCTTGGTTAATATTTCTTATCAAGCTCATATTATCTTATGGGACTGGCGGAGGAATCTGCTTGTTAAATTTGATCAGGATACAGATGGATATAATCTCATCAGCCCTGATGGCCGCACGCTGGTTTCCTTATTAAATTCTAATGAGGATCAAACTAATAATGAGGATCAAACTAAGTTTCAAATTAAGTTATGGCGGCTGGGAGGATTAGATGAACTGCTAAAAAGCGGTTGCGAACGAGTGCGTGATTATCTAACTACCCTTGATGAAAATAACAGCGATCGCCATCTGTGTGACAATGTACCATCAGCCCCCGTAAATCCCGACAAGTAGGTTTAACTACTCGTCATTCTTCTTCAAACTAAGCATTCGCCCTCGCGATCGCAGCCGCAACCTCACGAAACTTGCGCGGATCGCCTTCGCTCAGGGGTTGTTCCTGACGCTTACGCGCATAAAGTTTTTCGAGAGTTGCTTGCCAGTCGATGTCCAAAGTGCTGACAGTTGCAGCAGTTGCCTTATCGAGTACCTCAACGGCATACTCCTGAATTTCTCTCTGCGCCAGCCAAATCCGAGCAATCACTGTGAGATTGTCTTCAGATTCGACCTGGCGGTCAAAATGTGTTATAATTTGCATCGCCCAGTCTGTGTGAGAAATGGCAACGGCGATCGCCAACTTCTGCAATCCAGTCACCGCTGCATAACGCACCACCCATTCTGGATCTTGGGACACTTGTAGTAGAGTCTCTAGCACCTGAGTTTGTGCGCTTTGAAGTTGCTCTGGTGGTAAATCTTCCCAGGCGATCGTACCTAGTCCCCTAGCAGCGCCTCGCCGGACACTGAAAGAAAAGTCATTTTTTGCCGCATCCAGCAATGTCTCCAATCCTCGTGGATCGCCAATTCCGGCAAGGGCGCGAATTGCCCAAGCCCTAGCACCATAGTTGTAGCCATCCAGCAGTTCCATTAAGGGCGTTACTGCTGGCTTGCCGATTTGAATTAATCCCTCAACTGCTGCAACCGCCGCCCCTGGGTTGTTATAGCCTAGCGCTGCAATCAGGGTTGGAATCGCCGCTTCCAGACGGGCGGCTGACAATTGCTCGACAGCTTCCAGTAGACGGGCAGAGGAGTCTGCTTCTTCAACGGCGCGGATTAGGGTTTGGGCAAGATTAGCAGTCATAAACTTAATTTTTAATATAGGGATGGCTGGACGTTGAATTTTTTATATAGTCTGAGTTCTTTGTATTGTTTCAATTTTAGACTAGTCGCTGGTCAATAATGAATGAACTCATAAATGAGGTTTGTGCTATTGTGAAGTGTATTCAAGCAAAAGAATTATGACTCCTGTAGTAAAAGAATTCCTAAGCACCTTTGATCGCTTGCCAGACTCAGAGCGGCTAGAGATTGCATTGGAAATTTTGAAGCGGGTGATTCATGTAGATTTTCCGCCTTTATCGGATGAAGATTTAGTCTTAAATGCTGAAGCAATTTTTTTAGAGTTAGATAAGCAAGAAGCTGCCCATGAATAATCCTGATCGTGGAGAGGTGTGGCTCGTCGATCTAGGCTATGCAGCAAAAGTTAGACCATGTTTGGTCATTAGTATTCCAGCTTTGGAACAAGATCGTGCCTTGGTAACCTTAGTTCCTCACACAACTAGCCCACGTGGTTCGAGATTTGAAGTAGAGATCAAAGTCAACTTCCTTCGAACTGGAGTGTTTGATGTGCAGAACATTATTACAATTCCTCATGCAAAGTTACTGCGAAAGCTAGGAAGTTTGACGCCAAAGCAAATGACACAAGTGGAAGAAGTATTACTCTTGTGGTTAGGATTTAACAAAGCAAGCATTGAAGACGAGGATTAATCTGTGTGTCGCTCGCTGCGGCATCATACTAAAGTAGCCCATCCATTAGCATCATTACCCGAACAGCACCCTCGGATAATTCATCGGAAGATGACATATAAATCTGATGTTCAAGTAGTCCTTTGAGCGCAATTAATTTTATACTATTTTCAGGCAAAGTTTGAGCGAATGAAATGCATAAAATGCAAATTTCAAGAAACGATTTGTGGCAAAAAACATCATTTTCTACATGCTCATATCTTAAGTCGTTAGACAGTGAGCGTGCATCTATTGTTCGTCGTGCTATACAAAGCTGGGATAAACTACTAGAGCTTCCTTTTGCTGAAAAAATATTTTTAGATGATAGTAGCCCTGATTTCAATGGGATGAAAATACTTCAATCTTCCAATCAAATTAATAATTTTGATTGTGTCAGATATAATACTATGACCCATCCGCCTCATAGTAATTTTGGAATTCTTATTAGTCTGAATCTTTGTAAATCTGATTATATTTTACATATAGATGACGATAATAAAATAGTAGGAACACCTCAAGACTGTATTAATATCTTGGAACATGGTCTTACTATTCTTCATGAAGATAAAAATATTCTGGGAATAAATTTGATGCATATAGATCTAAATACTTGGAAGTGGAGTCCAAGTAAAAATTATTTGGGAAGTGATGTCTTTTCTCATCCCATTGAATATTTTGGAAATTCATCATGTTTAATTAGGAGAGAACTTCTAGATGTGGTGAGTTTAAAAGATATTTTTAATTGGGGCAAAGAACAGCCAGCTAATTGGGAAGAGTTAGTCTCAAAGGATACTTCTTCGTTTCTTGTTGCTAAGGTTGAAACTCCCTTTACAATTGAGAAGGACGTATTTGTATATAAAAGCACATCATAAGGCTTCAGGTGCCTGAAAAAGGAATAAGCCAAGAATAGGCAATTTTATGACCAAAGCGGAAGGTTCAGCCGTTTGGTGCTGTAGGAGGGGAGGCAAGACCAAAGACGGGACGAAAGTCTCATCTGAGGCACTCGCCTATGAGTACAGAAGCGCCCACCATACCGCTTGCAGTTGGTGGTGGGTAGTTCACAGCAGCCCATCCATTAATGTCATCACCCGAACAGCGCCCTCAGATAACTCATTGGAAGGTGACATATAAATCTGGTGTTCCAGTAGTCCTTTGAGAGCAATCAGTTTTATACTATTTTCAGCCAAAGTTTGAGCGATCGCCTCTGCTGCTGGCAAGTAACCAATGGCACCCAAGTCTGCAAGTGCAGATCGACGCAGTTGCAAATCTTTACCTGCCAAGGCTTGCACCAGGCGTTCTCCATAGATCACATCTTGAGTTAACTGGTACATGGCTCGTGCTGCAGCATACTGAATCCGCTCGATTGGATGATCCAAGAACAGCGAAATCAGCGGAACAGCGACGGTTGCTCCTAGGGTTCCTAAGGCTTCTAAGATGGCATCATAAGGTTGAGAGAAGTCTGGCTGGTTTGGAACGAGGTGATTTCCTTGCAAGCCTACTTTGAGTAGGGAAATCAAATTGGGGATACAAACTGGATCGTCCAGCATCTCTAGGGATTGAGCTGCAGCTTCCCGGACGTAAAAATCTGAGCAGTCCAAAGACTGAATCAGGGGTAGTACTGCTTGGCGATCGCCCAATTTTCCCAA
This sequence comes from Brasilonema angustatum HA4187-MV1, assembly GCA_019359695.1. Lineage (GTDB taxonomy): Bacteria > Cyanobacteriota > Cyanobacteriia > Cyanobacteriales > Nostocaceae > Brasilonema > Brasilonema angustatum. Next base: position 102,701 of record JAHHGV010000023.1, on the reverse strand, counting down.
CGCCCTAGCAGCATTCCGCCGTAACGGGTATCCACCTTCTTCTGTGCGATCGGCTTCGTCTTCTAATGCCTGGATGAGAAGTGAAACTGCTGCAGCTTCCCGTACCCGAAATCTGCCCAGCCACCAAGCCGCATACATGCGCAACCCCAAGTCTTCTCCTTGGAGATTGGCGATCGCCTGCTCGATTGTTAAAGATTCACTGCTACTCGATTCATCCGGTGCAAACACGTCTAAACTCATGCTGTTTCTCTTGGGAATGTAGAAAACGTGATCCTAAAGACCACGGAGGAAACATGACACGGCTAATTTATTAGCTATCATACCGCCTTGGAGTGCCTCAATACCGTGTTGTTTTGCATTCAACTTTCGTTCAGGCAGTTATAAACTGATATCTAAGCACTCTGTACGCATATGATTTTGCTCAAAAGAGCCTTCCCTTTCGGGAGTAAAGTTAGCCGAACCTAGGAGGTTCCGCTTCGCTAACGACAATGTTAACGGTCGGTAACTATACCAAAGACACTGGCTTAGCCCTCTAAACCTGTTTAATCCCTGGTTTCTAGAGCTTGGGACTGGCTACGTATCCCAAAATAGGAACTTGAACACTTGCCGTTAACGTAGTACCCGAAGGTGCTAAGTCTGGTCAGCTAATCCTAAAAGTTTGAGGCTAGAAGCCCCTTGCCTTTAGGCAGCGGTGCTGACAATATGACCATTCGCTTTTTTTATCATACAGATCTTATCAATCATAAAAGTATTGGGAAAAGGCGGCGATCTTCGGTTTTATGGCAAATTTCTAGATGGAGTCTTGCACTTTCCTGGTTTAGCAACAGAACATTAATCCAAAATCAGATATGAGTAACCTTGAATTAAAAAATCACCCAGTTTGGCATGATTTTACTGAAATCCTAAAAAACATAGATGCCAATACACTTGTTAAAGAACATCTTTCTTTATGTGATTATAAAGTGTGCGGTTATTGGGATGAGCAAGATAAATATTATGAAGAAATTCCCCTACCACGCACCCTCGAAGCTGAATTAACTAGTAGTTCCATTGGCGTAACACAGAATAAACGCTTTCTCCAATTGAAGTTTATCCTCACAGCTTCTAGAAATGGTGTTGAAGATAATTTAAGCCATAATAACAGACTGCGTATTGGCGAGTTAGAACTTGTTTATGATGAAAATCTAGAATTTATAGATGAAAATTGGCAATTAGATATTGATTATCCTTTTCTGGATATTCAACACGCTTTACAAGAATAGTTGTCCACTTGAATCAACGTGCTGCGCATACAAATAAAATACGTTTCAATCCCTAATAGGGAGAAAGAGAAATTTCGACTCCAAAAAGAAAGTGCGAACCAGGTGAGCCTGAGTTTCAATCCCTAATAGGGAGAAAGAGAAATTTCGACGACAGTTGACGCGGTAGCGCTGGTACAGCAGCTTACTCAAGTTTCAATCCCTAATAGGGAGAAAGAGAAATTTCGACCACTGCTGACACTTGCCATTCTGAATCAAAAGCTGTTTCAATCCCTAATAGGGAGAAAGAGAAATTTCGACTGTAGAAACCCTAGACAACACAGTGTTGAGAGCACGTTTCAATCCCTAATAGGGAGAAAGAGAAATTTCGACATTGCCTCCGCGCCCATCTGTAAACATAGAGCAAGTGTTTCAATCCCTAATAGGGAGAAAGAGAAATTTCGACAAAATCTTGGACATACTTGGTAGCTTCTTTTTGGGTTTCAATCCCTAATAGGGAGAAAGAGAAATTTCGACTCTTAAGCTTAGCTGTTATGTTGAGTTTGAAGTGGTAGAAGGTTTCAATCCCTAATAGGGAGAAAGAGAAATTTCGACTTTAATCTTGACTTCCCAATGACGAAAACGGAAGTTTCAATCCCTAATAGGGAGAAAGAGAAATTTCGACTCGACGAGCGCGGTTTCATAACGTCTTAGAATATCTGTTTCAATCCCTAATAGGGAGAAAGAGAAATTTCGACTGTTAACTGTTTCCTGTGCGGTCATTATTATAACGGGTTTCAATCCCTAATAGGGAGAAAGAGAAATTTCGACGACATCCGAGCTTGGCTTGCAAAATGGGGAGTGAACGTTTCAATCCCTAATAGGGAGAAAGAGAAATTTCGACGTAAACTCTCGTGCTATTGTGGTGCTGATGGAATAGTTTCAATCCCTAATAGGGAGAAAGAGAAATTTCGACTTTTGACTGAGTGCCAAAGCAGAGGGGGAATAATGTTTCAATCCCTAATAGGGAGAAAGAGAAATTTCGACCTTATCCCCCCATTCCCTTGCTGCCAACTCATCAAAATCGTTTCAATCCCTAATAGGGAGAAAGAGAAATTTCGACTCAGCGCTAAAAAGGATACCAGCTACAAAGACAAGTTTCAATCCCTAATAGGGAGAAAGAGAAATTTCGACAAGTTGGCGTAGTGCGTTAAAGCGTGAGTCAAGTTTCAATCCCTAATAGGGAGAAAGAGAAATTTCGACTTCTCACCTCTTGTCATGACAAAACAAAAAAAACGTTTCAATCCCTAATAGGGAGAAAGAGAAATTTCGACCTTGAATTGTCAACATGGTACCACTCCTAAACTCCTTGTTTCAATCCCTAATAGGGAGAAAGAGAAATTTCGACCTCACCCCAAATCGCTTGCTGATTTCAGTATCTGATGTTTCAATCCCTAATAGGGAGAAAGAGAAATTTCGACGTATAGGATTTGATATCTATTACTTTTGCGGTCAAGAAGTTTCAATCCCTAATAGGGAGAAAGAGAAATTTCGACTAGTACTAAGAGATGAAGCATCTGAATTAAGAATAGTTTCAATCCCTAATAGGGAGAAAGAGAAATTTCGACCTGGTACACTTCGCCCGGTCTTAGGCGTGTGTCCATGTTTCAATCCCTAATAGGGAGAAAGAGAAATTTCGACACTCATCCAGTGTGCCAGACTTCCAAGCGTTTATGTTTCAATCCCTAATAGGGAGAAAGAGAAATTTCGACATTCTTGCTTGTTGCTGGATAGCAGTGGAATGCGTTTCAATCCCTAATAGGGAGAAAGAGAAATTTCGACCATCAGTAGCGTCATAATTCTCTTGACAGTATTCAGTTAGGTTTCAATCCCTAATAGGGAGAAAGAGAAATTTCGACTTGGATTGAGAAGTAGGTCATAACATTGTAACAAAAGTTTCAATCCCTAATAGGGAGAAAGAGAAATTTCGACTTTGACCCCAATTTACTGCGGCAATATATAGAAGTTTCAATCCCTAATAGGGAGAAAGAGAAATTTCGACGTTGTGGTTTGTTTGCTTTCTTACTATATTATACGTTTCAATCCCTAATAGGGAGAAAGAGAAATTTCGACTTATATTCATCATTCCAGGGGGCTGCATTTCGTAGCGTTTCAATCCCTAATAGGGAGAAAGAGAAATTTCGACCAGGTACTGTCGCACTGGCTGATGATACCAGATTCACTGTTTCAATCCCTAATAGGGAGAAAGAGAAATTTCGACACACACGCGACACTTACCAGATTTTCAAAAGTAGTTTCAATCCCTAATAGGGAGAAAGAGAAATTTCGACGACTATTGCTGGTACACGGTCGAGAACGAAAAACGTTTCAATCCCTAATAGGGAGAAAGAGAAATTTCGACCAGGACATCCGGTAACATCACCTTATGGATATCGCGTTTCAATCCCTAATAGGGAGAAAGAGAAATTTCGACAAATGCTGAGGTTAGCAAAAAGACTAGACTTCATGTTTCAATCCCTAATAGGGAGAAAGAGAAATTTCGACTTGTGATTTTCGTTGGTGCATCGTTGGATCATTTGGTTTCAATCCCTAATAGGGAGAAAGAGAAATTTCGACTGCGGCAATTAGAAAACTGCACCATATAAAGTTTTCAAGGTTCTAAATCGCGGATGATCTAATGGTAGCATCATAAAAAGTAAATTGGTTGACAGGTAAATGGCTGAAATCCTGTCTGGGCAAGGAGCGCGGATGGTTTTTAATAATTTTTCTCCAAAAGTCTTATCCTGTAAGCAATCCAGCCATTTTTTTTGAAACCCTTTTTCCAACACCTACCCATCCGCGCATTCGGCAAAGAAAATCCTGTTATTACGGAAAATCGGCAATCAGCAGTTGGAAGGCTCCATAGCTGATTGCCGGTTGTAGTTTTTTCCACCAAAGGACGACTCACCAAAGGGGACTACAAAGGTGTGATACTGGCTATCTTGCCTCCTTCGCGTTGCACCCGTTGCATGTAATCTGATAGCTGTTCATAAGGAATGACAACAGCTTTGTTGCTACGGCGTACACGCGGATATTTGGGAGTTAAAATAGCAGACACTTCCACACGGTACAAGCGGCGATCTCCATAAATGGTTGAGCCACCGAAAGCAGTATTGGGAGTCACTCCCTTGCCTGAGGGACGATAGCCATAGCCAGGGCTACCCGGTGCGACAACGGCTGTTGCGGTATTGCGTCCCAACTCTGTGACGAGGTGTGGAGAATTGCCACCAAACTGAGCGCGATCGCTGTTGGCATAGCCGCGATATAGTTGGAACATCCGGCTAAACCCAACAGTTTTCTGTCCGGTTTGAGTCGCGAAGCCGCGATAGTAGGGTACTATGTATTCGCCAAAATTTGCTTGATACTCAGGTGAATCAATGTAAGCATCTATGTCGGCGTCGTAGCCTTTGTTTTGATACAAATCCAAGTGATTGATGATTTCAGCTTCGTCATAAGGTGCCCGACCCAACAAATGCTTATAATTCAGTTCAATGGTTCGGGTTTGGAAACTGTTGTAGAAAAACTTGGATTTATACAGTTCTGATTTTGCCACCTGCCGGACAAATTCTTGGACTGTAATCCTGCCATTTGCCAGGAGCGATTCAATACTGGTGAGGCGTTGCGATGCCATTAAATAATCGTTGCCCAATAGCTGACGATAGACAGCGGCAATAACATTTGGCACATCTGCCGGACTACGCAGTTCTACAGGGGAAAAATCAGTAAAGGCAGAGGTTCCAAGGCGGGATGCTTCTGTTGTAATAGCCATTTAAAAAATCTCCTTATTAACCAAGTTCATCATTTGTCATTTGTCTAATACCAATGACCTATGACCTATGACTAACTAAGAAAGTGTGATGCTCATGACCTTGAAGCCCTTGCTGTTCAGTTGTTGCAACTTGCTGGAAAGCTGCTCAAAAGGCACAACAACTTCACTGGTTGCACGCCGGAGTACGGCTGATTTAGAAGACGGCGGTTGCATAATCCGCAGTCGATAGGTACTTCCGCCACGGCTACCTGTAGAGACACCTGTCAAGGAGCCACTGGAGGCTGCGTAGATGGGTGAAGCTGTATTCTGGGCTACTTCCCGAGTTAGCCGTCCTTGATTTTGTTTTTGGGCGCGATCGCTACTGGAATAGCCCCTAAACAGTTGGAACATCCGGCTAAATCCGACATTTTTCTGACCTACTTGAGTCGTAAAGCCGCGAAGGTAGGGTACTATATTTTCGCCAAAATTTTCTTGATATTCGAGTGAATCAATGTAGGAATCTATATCTGCTTCAAAGCCGCGCTCATCTAATATCTGACTGTGAGCAACCATTTCACTGTAGTCATTTGGAGCACGACCAAGTAAATGTTTGAAGTTCAACTCAGTTGTGCGGTAACGGTAGCAATTCTCAACGAACCGCGAACGGTAAAAATCCGACTTAGCAATTTGCCGTACAAACTCGCGAACTGAAATCTCACCGCGCTTGAGTTGGGATTCAGGGACAACGAGTCGCTCACTTTCCATCACATAGCAATTGCCCAAGACCTGTCGATAGACAGCGCGGATTACCACCTCGACTTGTTCTGCACTGTCATCTGGGCGCAGTTCTATCCATACTGAAGCTTCGCTCGGTGTAATCCCTAGTCGTTCCGAACCAGCGAAAACTGCCATATTTGCCTCCCTATTTCAACCAGTTATCAGTTACCAGTTATCAGTTATCAGTTACCAGTTATCAGTTACCAGTTATCAGTTATCAGTTGTTACTGTTCCCTGTTAAGCGTTCCTGTTCCCTGTTAAGCGTTCCCTGTTAAGCGTTCACTGTTTCACTGTTTTGATGTGCTTCATCGGAATAAAGCAGCCCGGTAAAGTGAACAACTCAATCATCAATCATCATGATTGCTAACAAAGCTGTTTACCCTACCGGGCCTGTGTGTTTACTAGCTTAGAGCGTTAATAGCGTAGTCGAGGTAAGAGTTAGCTTCTACAGCTGGATCTCCGCTCAGACCGTGGTTAGCTTTAATGTGCTTGAGTGCTTCAACGTACCAGCTAGGAGACAGGTCGAAGGTCTTGTTAATTTCAGCTATTCCAGCAATCAAGTAATCATCCAATGGACCTGTACCACCAACAACCAAGCAATAGGTGACCATCCGCAGGTAGTAACCGATGTCACGGACGCACTTTGCCTTGCCACGAGAATCTGCAGCATACTGAGGTCCCTGCATTTGGGTGGTGTAAGGGAACTTTTGGTATACAGCGTTTGCAGCACCTTCAGCCAAACTTTGAGCTTTAGAGGTCAAACCTTTAGCAGCTTCCAAGCTAGCGCTAGCTTGACGGAAGCGACCAAACGCAACTTGGACTTCTGTGCTGCTCAGGAAACGTCCTTGGGAATCAGCAGCGCTAACGGCTTCAGTGAGTGGAGTTTTCATTGCTTTTCGTATCTCTTGTATTGTTTTACAAAGTTTTGCTTGAAAGCGAGTTTGTCTAAAGTCATTTGTCCACTAGTCAGTTGTCTAAAGTTAATGACTATTGATGAAATGACTGGTGACTAAAGATTTAAGCAACTGCAGAAGCTGCACGATCAAAGTACCCAGATACTTCGGACATCAACGCGCTGCAATCTCCTTTGGTGATACCGTTGGTGTCATTCGCAATTTTTAAGGCTGCGTCTTTCATTTTTTGAACACCCACTGCTACAGAAGCACCAGGGGTTCCTAGCGCCAAGTAAGTTTCCTTCAGACCGTTCAAACAGCGATCGTCGAGTATGCTAGCATCTCCAGAAAAAATAGCGTAGGTGATGTAGCGCAAGATAATTTCCATGTCGCGTAAGCAAGCTGCCATCCGACGGCTGGTATAAGCATTGCCACCAGGAGCGATCAGCTGGGGTTGTTCTGCAAACAGACTGCGAGCAGCATCAGCAACGATCGCGGAGGAATTGCTGGTAATGCGGTTGACAGTATCCATCCGCTTGTTGCCATCTGCGACCATTGCTGTCAGAGCATCTAGTTGACTAGAGCTCAGGTATTCACCTCGTGCATCGGCTTGAGAAACAACTTTTGCAAATGCGTCTAGCATAAATTTGGTCTCCTAATTCCTTTGTTTGAGTTACGATTTCGTTTCACTACGGAATCGTTCAGCAATCGTGAATTTTGCCTGTGTGGGCAGCTTAGAAAGGCTATACAGTGATAGAGGGCATGACTGGTTCTCAGCAATTCTCAGATTTGCCTGTTTCGGTATGTTGATAACAGTGTTAAGTTATTTAACGAATCTGAGACAAACTCCTCATTTTCTATTTTAGAGGTAACTGAGCCATGAGCTGCTTCTCATTTTTGCCTTCCTAAATCTTTATACAATGGAAAGGGGAACTTTGTGTGTTAAAAGTTGTTATAACTTACTTTTTTTTTACAAACGGTAACAATCCAGATGCAGTCTAGCTTTTAAGCTTGACAATACGTACCATAGTTACACCACTTTTGCGCCGTGGCAACGAAGAAAAGTAGACTAAACGTTACATTAAACGACATTGAACGGGAGAAGTTAGAAAAGCTCGCCGAAGAGTCTGGACTCTCCCTATCTCGTACTATCGCCCAATTAATTCGCAAAGCAAAGCTTAAACCAAATGATAAGGAAAGTTAACGTTTAGCAGGGAACAGGGAACGCTTAACAGTGAACAGTGAACAGTAACAACTGATAACTGATAACTGCTTACTGTTAACTGACAACTGACTCGGTCAGCTTTCTCTCTAGATCAAACAGGAAGCCATGAATGTATTCCTCTGTCCACTCTTCGCCGTAGAAACGCTTGAACATTCCTCGTGCTGGGTCTTTCTCGGCCCGATACCGCAAATAGCGCAATTGTGCCTGCTTGATGGTAGCTAGGGCTTGAGCATCCTTCACAGGTTCCGCCTGTTCTACAAAATCCAAGTATGCCTTGAGGTAATCTTTAAACGCGGCGAACACATGGGTTTCAACATCAGTAGTCTCTTTGGGGCGAGTCCAGAGAAATGCTGGCGAAAAGAAAGGGCGGGCTTCTTCGGGAAAGTCTCCACCCCACGGTAGGTGTTGCCGATAGCTCTCAAAGATGGGCAGAATTGGTGCGCTATACTTTGCTTGATAGTCCGGATCATCCCGAAACAACGGTTGCATATCTAGGGCAATCAGGTGTCCTCCTGGCAAGGTTACCAAATCCCCTCCAAAAAATGGCAGATCGTAGTTCAGATCAGGAAAAATAACGAAATTGAGAACTTGGAGTGATTTGCCCCCCTGTACGTGCGCTGCCCGAATCTGTCGAAGTTTTGGTGCACAAAAGCCATAACTGGTCGTCACAACTTCCTCTTGATTCTTGCCCTTACCGGTGATCGCACTTTTGTATTCAAACCCTGAAGGAATGGGATAGGGCATGAGTTCTAATCGCGATTGTAAATAGGCGATCGCATAATCGAGAAACGGTTGATAAAGAGTCATTGGTTATTAGTCATTAGTCATTAGTCATTAGTCATTAGGAGGCAGTGCGGTGGACGGGTTTCCCGGCATAAAGCACCTGCCGTTCATCAGTCATCAGTAATTTTTTTTAACAGATGACTAATGACAGAACACAAGGAGCAAAAAACTACTTTTTGGCGGTAGCGGCTAATGGTACTGCATCTTCAAACAAAAACCCGTAGAGGAAGCGTTCTGCCCACTCATGACCGAAGTAACTGCTGAATAGACCTGACGCCGGATCGCGTTCAGCACTGTATTGGTCGTAATCTTTTTGCGCCTTGACGATTCGCGCAATGTCTTCTGGATCATGTAGAGGTTCCGCCTCATCTAGCATTTGCCAGTACAAATTCAAGTAGTCCTTGAACGCTGCAAGTAAGCGTGTCGCGACGGTTTCGGCATTTGTTTTGGCAAACAGTAGGTATTTAGAGAAATATTGATTGGCATCATAAAACTTCATCTCCAAGTTTTGTGCCAAATCTGGATATTTAGCGTGTAGGAATTTCAATGGCTCAATGTACTTGCGCTGATACGCCTCATCTTGGAACAGAGGCTGAAAATCAAGCACAACCAAGTTTTTTATTTTACCGAACGACAGAAAATCTACTCCCAACAAGGGTAAGTCGTAATGATGGTTAGGATAAATAACGCTATTGAAAATTTGAGCACTTTCGCCCGCATCAATGTAGGTATAGCGAATTTTCCGCAATTGTGGGCATTGATAGCACCAGCTTTGAATGGTTGCTGGGTTTCTGCCGCGATCGCTGACCTTTAACTCTAACCCTGCTGGAATTGCCCGATTTTGTAAATTGAATCTGTTATACAGTTCATTTTCTAAATGTTTTACAAAGGGCTTGTACATTGATATTAATCCATATTTATAAGACTTTCTCGACAACAATAAAGGATTCTGAGAACCTCTGTCCCATTTCTTTACAAGGATGCAATAATTTGTGACATACTCCAGTTACCAAACTTAACTTCCTGATGCTCTTGCCAAATTCTGTTCAATAAGTTGATTTAACGTTGCCTCTGATACGCAACGGCGTTCTGAGCAATATGTCATCATATATACACCACTCATCGCACGCACAGTACTAACACGCACACGAAAGTCATCAGTAATAAACCAGCACCGTTCTTGTCCCTGGTTTATATCATATTCCGTGTCCATTGTCAAAATGCCATCTTTTCCAAACCAGTAGCGACTAACAACGGGCATTTTTTCCACGTAGCCGCGATCGCGGATGAGTTTTCCAGACAACAAACTTTCATCATCTGGCACATCAACAAGCACCGCTGCTTGGTCTGGATTGGGTTCGCGATTGTCCTGGTTTTCCTGCCACATAAAACTGCCTCCCCCCATTGCCCTGGCAGGATCAATTCCTTGATTTTCACAAATCGTTTTCACTCTTGGATCTTCTGGTTCAACGACTTGAATAATCAAATTTGACTCCCCAGACTGATCCGCAGCCAGGTCAAAATGGTGGACAGTGCGTTGGGTAAACCACGTGCCTTGACTCTTACGAAAAAAGTCCATCATAGTCATGGGTGGAATCAGCCGCATTTCTAACCTCAACAGCAGGAAAAGTGTAAAGGAATGTAACAAGAATTTATCTGATGTCTCACATTGTACACTTTTATCAGTTATCAGTTATCAGTTATCAGTTACCAGGGGGTCAACAAATCGGTTTCCCTGTTCCCGTTCGGCTGACGCTCACCTTGGCGTTGCCTGTTAACTGTTAACTGTTAACTGTTCACTGTTCTAAGCGCTCCTTAAAGAAAATGACTGCAAAAAACTCCAATATTTCCTTATCTAGTAACATCGCAGCCCTCAAAGCAGGAGAGGCTCTCAATCATGAAGATTTGTATCAGTCCGACCTCAGGGGACTCGATTTGCAACGAGCAAACCTGCGCCAGATAAATCTGGTTGGAGCCAATCTGAGTGGGGCAATTCTGTGTGAGGCAGATCTGAGTGGTGCGGATCTGCGTAAGGCTGACTTGCAGGGCGCTGATTTGAGCAATGCCAATTTGCAAGGAGCATTTTTGCACCGGACATATCTTCAAAAAGCAAATTTCAGCGGTGCGAATTTGGAAGGAGCTAAGCTACAAGCAGCTCGATATGATCAAGACACGATTTGGCCCGAAGGATTTGCTTACAAAACCTGTGGGGCAATTGGTCCTGGTGCTAATCTTAATGGTGCTCACCTCAACACTGCCAATTTGAGAGATGCTGATTTGAGGAATGCAAATCTGTTGGGAGCATATCTGTGTGGTGCAGATCTCACTGGAGCAAATTTACAAAATGCACGCCTGAGTGGTGCGGATTTACGGTTAGCGTATTTGACAGGAGCTGACTTACGGAATGCGCGACTCAATAATGTAGATTTACAAGGGGCAGATTTACGAGCTACCAACTTCAGTGGTGTTGAAATCGAGTACCTTCAGAGCATTGCTGGAGCAGATTTTACTCTTGTTCAGGGATTGAGTGAGGCGATAAGAGCGATGTTACTCAGCCGTCCTGCTTTAGAATTGGATGCTTGGAATTCCTTTACTCGCAAAACAACGCGTCAAAGTTTAGAAATTGGTGATAGCGCAAATAAATAAGCCAGGACTTAGGCAAAAATAACCTACTTGCACCCGTTGCGACGAGGAGTGCGCAATCTCACAGTCTTGTTCTTTCATAACTCGTGCGTGAGTCCTATAGGCGTTACATTTTTGCGGGATAGTTTTATTTTATTTGCTTAAAATAAAACTATTTCTCTCGTTCCTTGTCTCTGGCAGGGAATGCATAACTGTGGGTTGCTGCTTCTATATAATTGTTGGAAGGTGAGGAGAGCGCGAATGACATGAAACAAGCAAACTTAGTCTTGGAAACAATGAATTTGTATTTCTGTAATAACAGAGGAAAGCAATGGCAACTTTTGAGGTTATAACAAAAGAAGGATTGCGCTTAGTCAAGGTTATTTTGCAACACGAAACCGTGAAAACGGAGTCTGGTGCTTTGTACTATATGCGTGGCAAAATTAATATGGAATCTAAAGCACCTTCAGCAGGTAGCTTTTTTAAATCTTTAGCAACAGGTGAAAATATTTTTCGACCCACTTATACAGGAACTGGTGAATTATACTTGGAGCCTTCTTTATCTGGATTTCACATCATAGAGTTAAATGGCACTGAATGGATTTTAGACAAAGGAGCATACTGGGCAAGTGATGGTTCTGTAGAAGTCAGTGTTGAGAGAAATAAATTATTTTCTGGTTTAGTCGGTGGCGAAGGTTTGTTTCAAACTAAAGTCAAAGGTAGAGGAAAAGTGGTCATGGTAGCCCAAGGACCTGTTGAAGAGATACATTTGCAAAATGACCGCTTGGTTGTCGATGGTAATTTTGCGATCGCTCGCACGAACACCCTAAAATATCGAGTTGAAAAAGCCACTAAGTCTATTTTGGGTTCAATGACTTCGGGTGAGTTTTTAGTCAATACTTTCGAGGGAACTGGTACCGTGCTACTTGCTCCTGTTCCTTATTGGGGAGAGATGTTGCTGCGTCAAATAATCTCAGCGCGTCCGACAAATACTTCTAGTTCAGAATAATTATGAAAGCGTAGAAAAGGAAGGAATTATAAATTGAGTTATTCCCTCTATGCAATTTCTAATTTAGAATATTTCTCTGGTTCCTTGTCTCTGGCAAGGAATGCATAAGTTGAGGCTCTGCCTCAGTATAATCATTGAGAAGCAAAGCCTCCTGCAGTGCATTCCTATGCAGAGCATAGGGAACGAGAGAAAAACACAAAAATAACAAAATACCATAATAAACAATGCCTCACCACATTCTCAAAGCCACTAGGGAAACTGTGCATCTAGGTGGGTTCTCTCATCTTTTAGAACCAGCACTCACGGTGGACTCTGGCGATACAGTTGACGTAGAAACATACACTGGTTACTACGTTTACGACAAAGCACCACCGGAGTTTCTCACACCTGCATTTGTTGATATTTGCCAAAATCTTTCTCCAGAACGCAAAGTTGCAGCAGGACCACATTTGTTGACAGGACCAATATATGTGCAGGGTGCGGAACCTGGAGATGTTTTGGAAGTCAAATTAGAAGCAATCACACCAAGTTTACCTGTTGGCTTCAATGCAATTCGTACAGGTTGGGGAGCATTACCACATCATTTTCATCAACCAGCTTTAAGATTTCTTCCTCTGAATTTAGAAGATAATATTACAGAATTTCCAATTGGTAGCGGTATCAAAATTCCTCTCAAACCCTTTTTTGGTATCCTGGGTGTCGCGACTACAGAAGCATCCCGAAACTCAATTCCTCCTGGTAATTATGGTGGTAATATTGATAATCAGGAACTCCAAGCCGGGACTAAGATTTTTCTGCCAATTTTTGTTCCTGGTGCTTTATTTTCTATTGGTGATGGACACTCAGTTCAAGGAGATGGGGAAGTTAATGTCACCGCAATTGAGACTTCAATGAACGGCACAATTCAGTTAAAAGTTCGCAAAGATTTACAATTGACAACGCCAATTGCCGAAACATCTACAGATATCATCACTATGGGATTTGGTCAAACATTAGATGAAGCTTTGGAACTGGCTTTAAAAAACATGATTGACTTTTTAGAACGCTTCATCAATTTGTCGGCGGAAGATGCTTATGTTTTGTGTAGTTTAGCCGTGAATTTTCGCATCACTCAAGTTGTCAACAGTCCGCAAAAAGGTGTTCATGGAATTTTATCAAAGTCCATTTTGCCTAAAGCAATTGAATTATAAAAATCTTATTTTTTTAATATTAGACATCTTGCAAAAATGAGATTTTACGACGTTCTGTTTCCTGTTCCCTGTTCCCTGTTCCCTGTTCCCTACAACTGCCACGAAGTCTATTGATTTTGTATGCTTACAGTTAAGATGGCGTATCACTGCTTTGCTTTAACTTAAGTAGAGGAATGAGAAACCAACAAAGCATTGTAAATACTGCACTAACAATGACAAGGATGGAAACTGGAATTCCCCGATTATATAAGTAACCACCCAAGATAGGACCCGGCTGTTTAGCCAGGTTATACACGGACATTAGCAGTGCGTAGGTTGTTGCTTCCACACCAACAGGACAAGCTCTTGCTGCTAGTTCTAGTACACCCAGCATAGCTATCATGTAAAAAAATCCAAAAAATATACTCGCCAGGATAGCACTCTGCACATTCTGTATAAACAACAAACCGATGGTAGAGACAGCAGTTAACCCAATTGCAAGATTAAGCAACAACTGTCGTGACATTCTGGGGGCAAAAATCCCAAAAACGATTGCACCTAAACCATTGGCAATAGCTTCAAATGTACCTAAAAGACCTATAAATTGAGCGTCAAATTTCAAAGTATCTTTATAGTAATATACCAGGTAATCTACCAGGGGCGGAATAAGAGTGAATTCAAGGCAAGCAATAAAGCCAATAATCGCTAGAAACCGTTGCGATTTTAGTGTTGACCAAAGGGATTTCAAACTACTTCCCATTGAAACAGTTGTGTGCTGCTTTTTTTCATCTCCAAGTAATATGAAGGTTCCAATTAAACCAATCAACGGCACAATTGCAGTTAGCCCAAAAGCGATGGATAGATTAGAATTTGTAGCGAGCCAGCCGCTGATATAATACAGAACCGCTTGACCAAAACTCAGAGCAGTCCATTGAACTGCTTGTAAGAGAGCTGTTTTGCCTAACATCGTGCCTTGAACGACCATGATTTTGTCTGTCAGCACATCGCTAAAAGATATGCATACATTGACTAAAAGAAGACCGCCTGCCAGCATGTTAACCGTATTAAATTGAAAACCGCATAATCCTAATAAAAGAATCAGCGCTAGCCCATAGCAAATAAAAAAATAGCTTTTGAACTGATAGCCAAAGAGCGGAATTGCATCCTGAATGATTCCGAAAAATGGTCTTATTAACCAAGGAATAAAAATAAAACTGGTGAAGCTTGCCAACTGTGCTGGTGAAAGTCCAAGGTTATCTTTGAGATAGATCCTTAATGGAAGATTGAAAAGTCCTGGATAACATCCATAAGATTGAATTAAATAATACAGAACCATCATGGAAATAAGTCGGCGCATTGCTGTCTAATCTTCCTTTGTTCTAATCTCCCTAGTATTGTTGCACACTAATTACATGTATTCTGTGCGTTAGATCAAGACGCAAAACCAAACTCCATTGCCGAAAGGTTGGTTTGGATGTCAACCACTTTTTCTAACTCAAAGCCAGACTTGTCAAACAAGTCCTGAAAATGTCGTCTTGTGCGCCATCCACGCCCAATATTTTTCTAGTAGTCCACTACATCAACTTTGAGGGGTAGATGAGGTGAAAAAATTTTTACTCTCCCCCAGCTTCACGGCAGGTGCTACAACGGAGGAAACCTCCCGCAGTCGCCACAACGAGGGGAACCCCCGCAAGGCGCTGCTCTCCGCAACGCACTGCCTCCCCTACTTCCCCTACTTCCCCAGCTTGCCTTAACCCGGCAATTTTGGGTTGTGAGAGCACTAGTACAGTGCGGCGTAAGTTTAGATAGGGTTATACTGCCAAACGCTTCCCCTTAAAAGTCCATATTTACACCCTAACCGAATTTACGCTTTGGAGTACTAGCAATTGCCAATCCCAATCCAGAACCCCCAGAGGTACCAGAGCGCTCTTTATTGAGTTCGTAGAAGCAGTCAAAAATCCGACTATGATGTTATGAAGCAATATTTAGAATATGTGCGCGATACGCGGAGCGTCAAGCGTATGCGCAAAGCGCACGCTGCGCGAACGACTGCCCTTCGGCAAGCTCAGGGATCGCGCTCACGCCGAAGTCCTCTGGCTTATCGCATTAGACAGGTCGGTCACATAGAACGACTGCCACACCCTGAGGGCGATGAACATCTGTAATTTACCGCGTCGTGTAACCGCCGTTGGCAAAGATAGTCTGTCCTGTGATCCACCATCCATCGGTGACCAAAAACAGCACAAGCGGCGCGATATCATTGATGTCAGTTAAGCCAGTCTTGGTAAACTTGCTCAAGTCTGCTGCTGCCTGATGATAAGCAGCCGACTCAGTAGTTTCTTGACCATAAAAGAACGGGGTTTCCATCGGTCCAGGCGCGACTGCCGTTACCGATATCCCACGAGAACCGAACTCTTTAGAGGCAGCACGAGTGAAGTGTTCTACCGGAGCCTTACTGCCTGCATAAATTGAATAGTAGCCCGTGAAAGCTGCGAGCAGCGACGTGACAATGGTGCAAATCTTGCCACCATCAGTAAGGCGCTTACCTGCTTCTTGCATAAAAAAGAATGCAGCTTTGGCATTGATGGCGAAGATTTGGTCATAGTCTTGCTCAGAAATTTCGGTGAATGGCTTCTTAATCACCATTCCGGCAGTATTGATAGCAATATCTACCTGACCAAAGTGCTGAATTGCTGCATCAAATAACTGGGTGACATTGGAAACCTGAGTTAGATCACCCTGAATGGCGAAGGCATCCGACCCCACTGCCTTGATCGTTGCCACCATTTGGTCGGCTGTGGCTTTGGAAGAAACACTGTTGTAATGGACGACAATCTTGGCACCCTGGTCCGCCAGCATTTTACTGATGAGTCCTCCTAAGTTTTTCGCTCCACCGCCCACGATAGCAACTTTTCCTTGGAGTGATTGATAAGTCATATCTTCTTCCTTAATGGGTTGTTAACTATGAGTCGCACAAAATTATAGAAGTCTGGCGATGGCAAAATCTTGAACAAAATCATGACCTTTGGAAGATTCCAACAATTTTATACGTTGCGGCTTCAGCCACCTCGTAATGCTTTAGGTGTTAACCCTGTGTGGCGGCGCATCAGACGAGTTAGATGGCTTTGGTCGGCGAATCCCGTCTGGCTAGCAATGTCTGAGATCGATAGCCTGGTTTGCGTCAGCAATGCTTTCGCTTTTTCGATACGTTGCGCTATCACATACTGGTGTGGAGCCAGCCCAGTAGATAGCTTAAAAAGAGTCATAAAATGAGAAGGACTTAGGTCTACTACAGTTGCAAGCACTTCTAATGAAAGTACTTCGCTCAGATGCTCATTAATATAGTCTTTCACTAATGCAACTTTAGATACTGACAATCCCTTGTTTGCTGGTAGCGCCTTGCTTCCTGCAACTGAATACCATCTTATCAGATGTGCAATCAGCGTATGAGTTAGGAATTCAGCGTAAACAGGATCAGGGGGTATGTCCTGCTCGAACTCAGCAATTAAGTTGAGCGCTAATGAACGTAGCAGTTCATCCCTAAACTGAAAGCGTGGTATCAGTTCTAACCCGCTATGACGATTCATTTGTTCTGCAATTCGAGTCATGAAGACGGGATCTATCCCTAGCAAGAGTATCTCGACCTCTGCACTCCAGCGTGGGGCAACAAAAAGACCTGCTGGATTGATAACTGTATCCCCTGCCGAGAAAAGCGATGTTTTGTGGCTACCATCAATTTTCCATTCCAAACTAGCAGAACTTCTGGAATGAACCACTATGACGTGTTTCGCTGCTTTGGCTGACGTGTTATTAAGCTCAACATTTGGCACATCAAGATTACGTTCAATGATAACTCCATTGAGCATGGAACCACTACCAGAAAGATTCAAAAGATCTGGCTTGATGAGCGAACGTTGTACAGATTCTAAATTATGCGTTCCGATTCTTTTTGGAGTTTTAAACGCCATTATGTCTCCATTTTGCCTATTAAATTACTTTGATATATAGGAATCCGGTTTGATTTGGTGTTCGCTTGCGTGGCTTTAGGCGCGCTTGCGTGGCGTCAGCCATAGCCATACTAACTCTTAACAGGTGAGTCTCCGTTCGGCACGGGGCCGTGCCCGCTCTTGCGCAGCTGTGGCCGTACCCACTAGTACAGTGCGGCGTAAGTTTAGATAGGGTTATACTGCCAAACGCTTCCCCTTAAAAGTCTATATTTACACCCTAACCGAATTTACGCCTTGGAGTACTAGTTCCCCATGTGGGTTTTCTCCAGCAACTTAACACTGGCATAGATAGCATTAATATGGGGAGTGGGAGTTTGCGTCAGTCTTCCCAGTTCTGCGACAGCACCAATGATCGCATCCACTTCTGTTGGACGAAACGCTTCAACATCCTGCAACATCGAAGTTTTGTGAGCACCAACTTTTTGGGCACCCTCAATTCGCTGATCCAAGGTGATGCCAAAATCAATTCCTAGCTTTTGGGCGATCGCCTGTGCTTCGCTCATCATCTGTTTTGCTAGTTCGCGAGTCAAAGGGTACTGGCAAATATGATCGAGTGTTGCACCAGTCAAGGCGCTGATGGGATTAAACGCTACGTTCCCCCACAACTTCACCCACAGATCAGTGCGGATTTGAGTGCGTATGGGTGCTTTCAAACCTGCTGACTTCAAAGCTTGCGCTAACAACTGAATTCGTTCGGTTTTAGAAGCATCGATTTCACCCAAACTGAAGCGATCGCCCTCAATATGTTTAATCACACCTGGTTCAACTATCTCAGCTGCTGGGTAAACCACACAACCAATCACGCGCTCAACATTAATATGAGCTTCAATGGTACCATCCGGATCTACAGATTGAATCGCAGTTCCTTCATACTCGCCGCCGTGCTTGCGAAAGTACCACCAGGGAATGCCATTCTGAGCTGTCACTACCATTGTTTCAGGTTTATAGAGAGAGGGGAGATTGGGAGCGATCGCCGCCACACTCGTAGTCTTAACAGCCAAAATCACCACATCCTGAGGTTCGGCTTGACTCATATCACTAGTTGCCAAACTTGGGGTAGCTATCTGGGTTGAGCCATCTGCCATAATCAGTTTCAGCCCATTTTTTTGAATTGCTTCTAAATGAGCACCACGAGCAATCAGCGTCACCTCATTGCCAGAGAGGGCTAACTTTGCTCCCAAATAACCACCAATAGCACCCGCGCCAACAATACAGATTTTCATTTTTTTATTACTCCCCTATCTTCAGCAACTTCGCCATATTCAACCGTTGCAACTTCCCTGTCGCTCCACGGGGTAGTTCATCTAAAATGTGAATTTGGTTAGGGACTTTGAAGTCTGCCAATAGGCTTGCACAGTAAGCCAAAAGTTCTTTTTCGCTGGTTTCACCCTTAAGGACGACAGCCGCGTGAATATCTTCTCCCAAGGATTTATGAGGTACGGCAAAAGCAAGGGCTTCAGCAACTGCAGGATGGCGCAGCAGTATATCATCCACTTCTAGTGGGGAAATTTTTTCACCGCCTCGGTTAATTAATTCCTTAATCCGTCCAGTCAGGCGCAGATACCCGTCAGCATCCAGTGTCCCCTGATCGCCAGTACGGAACCAACCATTCACAAAAGCAGTCGCATTAGCTTGTGGGTTATTCTCGTAGCCATCAATTACATTTGGTCCTTTTACCACAACTTCGCCCAAGCTTCCTTGAGGCAGTAAATTGCCATCTTCGTCCATAATACCGACTTCCACACCAAAGCCATAGCCAACCGTGCCCGGTTTACGTACTTTAGGCGGTAGCGGATTAGTCGCCATCAAGTGAGCAGCTTCGGTCATGCTGTAAGATTCTAAGACAGGAGCATTGAGCGTTGCTTCCATTTGTTCGATAATCACAGGGGCAAGGGGAGCGCTGCTAGAGCGAATGAAGCGGAAGCGGTTCGCTTTGATAATGGCTTCGTTGCGGCTAGCTCGCGCTAGGATTGTTTGGTGCATGGTAGGTGCAGCCGAGTACCAAGTGGGTTTATAAGTTTCCACCAGTTTCCAGAAACTTAGAGCATTGAAACCATCGGGTATAACGAGCGTTCCGCCAGATGCCAGAGTTGCCAGCATACACCCCACCAGCCCGTGAATGTGGAACAAAGGCATAAAACAGAGTGTCGTGTCAGCTGGCGAAAGTGAGTATGCACCGATAATATTATTAGCAGAAGCAATCAAGTTACGATGCCGAATCGGGACTCGCTTGGGACGACTCGTGGTACCGCTGGTGTGCAGAATCATCGCCACATCGTCGGAGTCGGGAAACTTTTGATTGCCCAAGGATTTCCCTTCCTCGGAAGCTGGTTTCACAAATTCAAAGCTTAATGTGCCGTTCTCGGTAACCTGAGCATGAATGTGTATCATGTCGGGCGTAGCAGCGGCAATTGCGGCTTCTGGCACGTCAGGCAGCGTAATCAACGCTTTTGCCTGAGTATCTTCGTAGTAAAAGCCAAATTCTTCTTGCTTGTATTTTGGATTGAGTGGTGCTGCAGTACCACATAAAGCCGCCGCAAGAAAGCTGAGTACCATAGGTACCCCGTTTGACATGGCAATGGCGATACGATCTGCGCGGAGCGCAGCAGCGAAGCTATCGCCCCGTTGCAAACCAAAACTGTTGAGTTGAGATACCAGTTCGACGACGTTCTCACGCAGTTGCTTATAAGTGAGTGTTGATCCCTCTGGTGCAACCAAGGCTGGATGATCGTCTTCCCCTGCTAAAAGCTCAAATATATTCATAGATAACACCTGGAGTAGCCAGGGGAATCATGGTTGATTGACAATATTGGCGATCGCCCGTACATGCCCGGAGGGCAGTTTGGAGAACTGCCCTCCCCCTGAGCGAAGCTCAGGGTAACAAAGCTCCGCTTTGTTGGGGTATAGGGCAGGCTATGCCATCGCTTTGCTGCGGCATAGCGGCACATCGCATTGTCAATCTAACTAATTACATATTTGTGTTGATTGAGCAATACGTGATTCCTATACAGTGGAAATGCACATTTTGCTACCGAGTAAACCAATGAAATTAGCAATTTACACGAGTTCACACGTGATTGTAATTACGGCAATTTCTGTTACTATAGGACACGCTAGGAGCGGCAATATCTTAATATTCTATTTATGGAGCGTCGTAAGTTTCTAAAGTATGCCACTTTAGCAGGAACTAGCTTTACATTTGCCGGCTGTAACCAAGGCGGTAAATTTCAACCACAGGGTGAAGTACCTGTCCCAGCTTCACCTATGGCGGCGAACGAAGTTCTTAAGGTAGGATTTATCTACGTTGGACCTATAGGTGAAGCTGGGTGGACTTATGCCCACGATTTAGGTCGCAGAGAAATGGAGGCAAATCTTCAGCAAAGGGTGAAAACCACTTTTTTAGAAAATGTTAGTGAAGATGCTGACGCCCAGAGGGTTCTTCGTCAATTGGCGTTAGAAGGTAATAAGTTAATTTTTGCGACTTCTTTTAGCTACATGAACCCAACTTTTGAAGTAGCAAAAGATTTTCCCAATGTTCGTTTTGAGCAATGTAGTGGACCCAAACGCGTTACAAATGTCGGTACCTATCTGGGACGCTTTGAAGAACCGCGATACTTAACTGGCATGATTGCTGGTAAAATGACAAAATCGAATGTGATTGGTTTTGTTGCTTCATACCCAATTCCTGAAGTGATTCGAGGGATAGGCGCGTTTACGCAAGGACTGCGGAAGACGAATCCAAAAGCAAAAGTAAGAGTGGTCTGGGTAGAGAGTTGGTATGATCCAGCCAAAGAAAGAGAAGCAGCCCAAACTCTGGTTAACTTAGGTGCAGACGTCCTAACACAAGATACTAACTCTGCTGCACCCATTCAACTAGCAGAGGAAAAGGGTATTTACGCTTTTGGCTACAACACTGATATGAGTAGGTTTGGTGCAAAAGCTTGTTTAACGTCAGTTCTGAATAAATGGGGTAAATTTTATACAGAGCAAGCCTTGGCTGTGATCAATGGTACTTGGAAGTCTGAAGAAGTTTGGTATGGAATAGCCCAAGAAATGGTGGATATTTCGCCCTTGAATCCTGTAATTCCTCAAGATGTTCAACAATTGGTGATGGCGAAGCGTGATGAGTTTATTAGGGGTGCAGCACATCCTTTTGATGGTCCGGTGAAAGACCAAAACGGTGTGCTGCGAGTCCCGAACGGTCAGGTGTTGAGTGATAGGGAACAACTTGCAATGGATTGGTATGTAGAAGGAATTGAAGGATTGATTCCAAAGGTACAATCGTGAAGGGCTAACTCTGATGAAAAAGCGCACGCTTTTTACAAAGAATTGGTTTTGATAGCTTTATTCGCGAAATTCTACAACATCGCGTTTGAGAATGACTTCATGATTACCAAAAAAGCTCTCAAGGAAAAAGACTTATAGGAATCCGGTTTGATGAGCGTGAATTGACAAAGTAGAGCCAGGGAACGCTTAACAGGGAACAGGGAACGCTTAAGAAGCAATAAAAGCGTACGGAGTTTTTTTAAAAAATCAAATAGGAGTCCTATATAAACCTCAAACCTTCTACGGATTGCATTGTCATATCGGTGTAGTCAATAGCAAAACCCAGGGGCAATAGTCATGATGAACCAAGTTATAAAATTAAGTAGAAAACATGTTGTTTCGTTTGTGGTTGTAGGGATAATTGTCAGCCTGAGCAGTTGTTGTTTTGGTTCCACCTCTGGTTATCTTGAAAGTATAACGCCAGCACTAGGTACAACAAAGAGCAAAACATCTACACCGACTGCACAACAAATACCAACTGAAGAAACTCTTATCCAAAATCAGACTTCCTCCAGTTCTGGTGCTGTGATAAAACAAACTGTCAACGTTAATTTGTTCACTAGTGATACTCAATGTCAAGAACTGATTCCACAAAAAGTTTCAGTCTCAGCCCAAGCACCTGTGACAGGTGCAGTCGGTAAAATTATAGAACAGTATAACAGCAGTGATTTTATTCTGTCTGGGTATCGTGTCACTGTTAAAGGTGGAGTTGCAACAGTTGATTTACGAATACCCCCCAATTCCGGGCGTCAATTCACTTCTCTTTCAGACTGTGAGCAGTTTGCTCTGTTTGGCAGTCTTCGCAAAACTTTATTAAGTAATTCTCAATGGAGTATTAAGGAAGTCCGTTTGATGGAAAAAGGAAAGGAAATAATTTTGTGAAAGAAACCAAGAAGGATAAGAGACTCTGGAAGTGTAGGAGCAAGGGGAAAAAAATTATTGAGCATTAACTCTTCCTTCCCTACTTTTATGTGTTCCTCTTTTTCTTTTTCCTTTCTCGTCATCCTCATGTGATGCCTTGATTTCACAACTAAAATAAGACTGTTATATAGGACTCGTATTTGATTTTTACGAAGCTAGGTATACTTTTCTTGCTTCTTAAGCGTTAAGCGTCTCTACTTTGTAATTCACCAAATTAAACCGGATTACTGTATATATAGACATTAAGTGGATAGGTAAAAAGAAACATAACTATATTAAGAAATGTAAAAGCCCCTAAAATCCTTATCAATGAATAATGACTAATGACTGCCTTAACGAGTTAACTTTATTTGTACTGACCTACTAAATACTTAATTATCTGTGTCTTTTTTATGTGAATCATCATAAGACAAGGTTTTTTTGCGACATTCTTTATTAAGATGAGAAGTTAGTGCAGTATTTTTTAGTTCATTATTTTCCTTGTTGTGCTAACCCATGAACTTTTCTTTTGCTCAGAATGTGTCCGTTTATCAGCAGTTGGCTTCAGGGATGCAAGCGCTTCCCCAACTATTGCCTCATAGTCCAGCGAGTCTACTATCCCTTTTGAGGTCACAAATTGATTTACTTCTTGAGCAACAAATTGCAGCTACTTTGTGGGTTAAGCTACCACCTGGAAAAATATGGCACTCAGAAATTCAGCGTTATCACCAACGACTGACGATGTCTGGTGTTGTTCATACTTTGCACATTCAAGAAACCAAAACAGGAGTAGAGCAAGAGCAAGCTGCCCCATCTTCACAACAGGTGCGCGCCACTAACACTAAACAAGGAAACTCTCCTGTGTTGACACAAACGCCGCGCCTTAGCAAAGCTTCTGTACAGGAGCATAGCAATGCTTCCCCTACATCCTCATTTTCCCAATCTTTCCTGGTTCAGAGCGTGCCAAATAGCGACGAGTTACAACGGGAATACTTTGTGATGGTGTTGTCGTCACAGTATTGCTGTCTGATTCTGGCTCATAGACCATTTAGAACACGCAAAAACAATTTGGCGAAAGCAAACACAAAAAAAACTGCACCGTTACTTGCTGTGACGATTTTTGAGGGACAAATCATTCAACTCGTGTTGGATGTGATGAAACAGGCCATAACACCAAAGTCATCCTTACTTATGCCTGCTGATTTTATTTGTCCCTCAGCACCAGAACCAACACTTATCAGTCAACTGTTGGCAAAACAACTTCAGCAACAAGATGAAATTTATCGTCAAAGAACGACAAAGCGTCTTGCTAAAATGCAGCAGAAAAATCAAAAACTCCAAGAGAATCTGCAACTCAAAGATGAATATTTGAGCAATGTGTGTCAGGAACTACGTGCACCTCTAACACACATGAAAACAGCTTTGAGTCTTTTAAATTCTCCTCATTTGAAAATCGCTTCAAAACAACGTTATTTTCAAATGCTTAAACAAGAGTGCGATCGCCAAAATGCTCTGATTACTGGAGTGTTTGATCTGGTGCAGTTAGAGCGCGATTTACCACAGATGCCTTTGGAGGTTGTACGTCTTTCGGAAGTTGTGCCTGGAGTGGTAAGTATTTATCAGCCCCTAGCCCGAGAAAAAGGCATCATGGTAGCTTACACTGTAGGAACTGAACTTCCAGCTGTTTGGTGTGTCAGTGGTGGACTCAGGCAGATTGTGATTAATTTGCTTTCCAACAGCATTAAGTTCACCCCCAAAGGTGGACAGGTTTGGGTACAAGGACGTCTTCAGGGTGATTATGTCCAATTGGAATTTCGCGATACTGGTATTGGTATTGCCGATAGCGAGATTCCTAAAATCTTTGAGCGCTTCTATCGCTTACGTCCAACCACAACAGAAGATTCTGGTAGTGTTGGCTTAGGCTTATCAATTGTGCAATTATTGCTATCTCGCTGTAGTGGCTCTGTTTCTGTCAGAAGTAAGCTAAATGAAGGTTCCATTTTTAGAGTGCGGCTGGCGATCGCTCTGGGTGATGCCTCTTAAGAAACACACCAGTCTAGGGGTGTAGGGGTGTAGGGGTGTAAGGGTGTAAGGGTGTAAGGGAAAGAGGTGTTTCTTTCATCCATAACGGGTAGCGAGTGCCGCCAGTCGGATGCTCATGACAATCACTTTGGGGTGAGTTTTAAATTAAAGTTTGTGTCTATCACCTTAATTGCAGATTATGCTGAAAACCGCTGCCATGAGAATTTGTGGATATCAAACTGTTTCCCACTTCTTTTTCAAGAGTGCAACAAATGTGGCATACCCTTCTGAAAAGTCGGGTGGATCAGGCAGAACATACTCTGGGAATTCCTTATAATACCGCCAAGGTTCTGAAGAATTGTGTCGCAGGTGCAACACACAATCTGTGGTACCTGGGGGTTTCCACGTCATTTGACCTGGGAGAGTGTCAGACATAAATAACCTCTTAAATATGAGCGAAACAACTGCATTTTAGTGTTTTTGTCTTTATGGATTTTGACAGACAGGTGAATAAAATCTGTCAACATTTATACTTTTTTCGTAATAAAATGATACAAAATAGATTCTTGGGTTTGACCAGCTCCTCCGGGGCGGGAACAGGGAATAGGGAACAGGCAACAGCAAAAAATTAGCCACGGATATTGGATTCAAGCCCCTTAATTTATTAATGGAAGAATTCAAAAAATTGTTGACAAATGCGTAGCACGATTCAACAAGACGTCCTTGTTTAAATCCCCTAATTTTAATTATGGGGATTCCCCTGTTGCCTGTTGCCCGTTCCCTGTTCCCTTTTTAAAATAAGTAGGTAGAAGTCTTTTTGATGGACTGTTAGGACTGCATCAATTTATTTTGCAAATTTCGATAAATTATGCATTTATATGATATAGTACTCTCCTTGGAATGCTGTATGCCAAGGAGAGCAATTCTTTTTGCATCAAAACACATCACTGCTGAAGCAAGTTTTCTAATGCAGCGGCGACGACTTGATGATCTGGGTCTTGGCGGAGTAGCCTCAGGGCTTCTTTTGCCTGTGGATGATCGAAGCGCTTCAGCGCCTGAACAACATGTATGCGAATTTGTTTAGACTCTGAACCAACCAGCGCCAACAACTGAGATAGAGCAGGTTCCTCAAGACTTGTTAGAGCAAATGTACTAAGCGCATCGATGGCATCTGCCTGTACGCTAGAATCTTCTCCCGCTAAAGCTTCGATGCAGATTTCAAACAATTCGTTAGGACACTCCAAATCAACCAGCACTGCCAGAATACTACGCCGCACTAACCAGTGATCATCCCGAAAAAAGGTGAAAACTAGATGAGACGCAGCAACTTTGCCAAACAGAGAAAGAGAACTCGCAGCCTCTGCCCGGACGTTGGGGGTGTTGTCAAATTTCATCAACTCCAACAAGGCAGCGAAGGATTCAGCCGTCTGCTGCTTCCCCAGTCCCATAGCAACAAACGATCGCACCAGAAATTCCGAATCACGAAGTTTACTGGTGAGTAGGGGAACGGCTACCTCTGGTGTATAGTCTTTCAGGGCGGCGATCGCTTTCAATCGATATTGAAAATCAGAATTATTTAAATCAGTTTCGATTTCGTGAATATTCATAGCAACATATGGCACAACTTTATCATCACTGTAATCAAAAAGGTTTGCTTGGTGGTGACGTGATCTGAGAAAATCGAGCGTAGGCTTTATATAAATACAAGTTTAGGAAAAACTCAAAATGACTGAAACTTCAGAACATACCCCAACAGATCAAACTTCCCCAGAAGAACTGAACGAGGTGATTGCAGAATTTGAGGAATATCGCGAAAGGTTGATTAGTCAAAGGCTAGCAACGGCGCAAAAGGCTAAGGTGATGAAGGCAACCGCACTCGCTCAACTTGAACCGGAACTTGCCAAAATTGATGCTGTGCTCAAAGAACTCCGCGATCGCGCTTCTGCTCTGACGACGAGTCATTAGTATAAAAGGGTAGCGATGAAGACAGGCGATAAACAAAGCTAATATGGTGAGCTTTTTAGTTTATTTTTAGTAGTCATTTTTGCCAAGCTGCACTAGCTCATCCCACACAGTCATTGGTGATAGGTAATTGATAATGAGTGATCTGCTCAATTGTGAAACGAAATCCGGCCAGAATTTAATACCACCCTCCCAGGAACAAACCGATGCTTTGTTGGAAATGGTTAAGGAGCAAATGGATCTGGACACCTTCAATCCCAATGACCATGAACTCCTCAAACGGATAATTGAGTCTTTAGGAGATTCACGGGGCTTGGTTAGGATGAGAGTTGCAGAGACACTCGGTCAAGTTGGTGAATTGGCAACTCCATTCTTACTGGAAGCACTGGCACATCACCCAAATGTGGTTGTGCGTCGCGCCAGCGCCAAAACTCTGACAATCATCGCCGATCCGAAGGCAGTTCCGACTCTAGTTCACTCTTTCCTCAATGATGAAGACACAGTTGTCCAGGGTTCATCAGTAGGTGCGCTGGCTAGGATAGGTGAGGCAGCTGTACCACCTTTGTTAGAAATTTTAGCATCCCGAAATTCCTCTGAAAATACCAAAGGTCATGCCGCATGGGCGCTGGCATTTATCGGCGCACAGGCAAAGGAGTATATTTATAAGGAAATTAACTCTGACTCGCCTGACGTTCGCGCTGCTGTGGTTGGGGCGATCGCCAAAATTCTCCAAGAAAACCCCCAAGAGGAAGCATTTGGGATTCTGGTTAACGCCCTGGGCGATTCAGACACAAATGTACGGTGCGAAGCCGCAGCAGTTTTGGGCAACTTGACCTATCGACCAGCAGTTGCTAACCTGCTTGAGTTACTGCATCATCCTGATTGGGAAAGTCGCAAAGCAGCAGCACTGGCATTAATGAAGATTGGCGATCGCACGGCGTTAGAACCCTTGCAAGCGGCGTTAGGGCAAGAAAGTGAAACAGGGGTTCAACCAGTGATCAAGTTGGCGATTTCTCAGATAGAGAAACAGTCAGAACACGATGACTGGGAATAACTAATTCAAAATGGACTGCGTCCCGCTGCGCTAACAAAATGGACTGCATCCCGCTGCGCTAACAAAATTTAACAGAAGAACTCAGGAGTCAGGAGCCAAAAGTCAGAATGAATATAGTAGCGACGCTTGGACTCATCTTGACCGTCAATGGGGGCGGCGACATCAGCTTGGGTTGCGCATCCCTATCCAATTGATTCTGACTTCTGACTTCTTTTTTAAAATGAAAGACTGTTTGAGTTGGAGATTTAATTGACGATAAAAAATCCAGGCTGGAAGTGATATGAAATCCCAATGGGACTGTGTATTGCAAAACCTGGGAGAGTGGCACGGATCATTCACCCGCGTCTCGCCCCAGGGAGAACTCATGGAGGACATCAAAAGCGTCATTTCCCTGGAAGGAGTGAACGACAATCAAGCCATTCACCTGGTTTTGCGTCGCTACCATCCTACTCCCGGTTCAGATGAGCTACAGCAGCAAGATTTGGTGCTAGACTTCAGTGCACCGAGTATCGGCTCACGATATTTTGAAACTGGAGCTTTTTGTGAAGGTGCAGTTTACTTTGGATCTGGTATTCCGTTTGGAGCTGAGTTCAGTTTTATTGGCGGCGATTCCTCGCCTGTTGTGGATGAACAGCAGCAATCTAGAACGGGCGATGCCTCAGCGCGCCCTACTGCCAACCCTGTTGTGGAAGAACAGGGTTGGCAGTATACGGGCGATCGCCGCATGCGTCTGATTCAACAGTTTGATTCCTTCAATAGCCAGCTATACAGGTTAACGTTGGTTCGAGAACAACGAGCTGCAACCAACGCACCAGAACGCCCAACCTTGGTTCTAGAGGATTTACTCGGAGAGTGGCAAGGAATTGCAGTCACTTTATATTTAGATTCGCGTCCACCTGTCACCACTCCCACCACCCTCAAGCTTGCTCGCACTTCCCAAAATGAATGTGTACAAGATTTCTTCTGGGGGGGAGAGAAAACTCAGTGTACGATGGCAATTGCGGCTGATAGTAATGAATCGCGTCTGAACTTTGACCACGAGTCTCTAGCTTACCAAGTTTTGCTACTACCCGATGGCGCATCTTCCACCTGTCCAACCCAGATAAAACCGGGACACCCTTTTTTTCTTGAAGTTGGTTGGTTATTTCAGCCAGGGTTACGCCAGCGCATGATCCGTGCGTATAATGACCAAGGGAAGTGGAGTAGCTTGACTTTCGTGAGTGAGCACCGAATACGTTAGTACGAGAACGCACAAGAAAAAACATGAAGTCTGAACTCAGTGAAGCAGTCAAAGAACTTATTCAAAAAGCGAGAATTGTCAGTTTTTCCGGCTGGGAGACGACGCACCCAAGAGCAATCATTCCCCTGTTCCAAGCAGCCGATGATCAAGGGCGATATCTCACCGATGAAGATTTACAGCAGATCCAAACCATCTCTCCCCAAACCTCAGCATTCATTCCAGTTGCACGGTTGTTGCGCGATCGCGTGACTGAAATCGTAGACGAAGCCAGAGAAAAAGTCCTGATAACTTTCCCTGACATTACTCAACCCGGAGGTGGTCTTTACCCACCAGCACGTGCTGAAGCTTGTTGGCGTGATTTTTGGCACTTTCTGCGTTGCATTACGTATGGTATAGCCGGTCAGAGCACTGATAACACGAGTCCTTCAGGACTGGATTACATGAATTTACTGTATAAAGAGTTACTAGTTCCTTTAGATGCAATGGTTGTCGGCTTGGAAAATATTAAAATTGCGAGTTTGAAGCGGATTGACTCTGAGGAGCAAGCAGCACTCGCTCCTTATTTTGACCATCTGATCACTCAACTGAAATCTTTCAAGCCGTGAACAGTGAACAGTAAACAGTGAATAGAGGGAGCGATTTATTGACTCCCTGATAACTGATAACTGATAACTGATACCTGATACCTGATACCTGATAACTAATAACTGATAACTGATAACTGAACAATGGATTCCTCTGACGCAGTCAGCTCGGCAGTTGCCAAACTTTACAACACCTATCCCTTCCCTCCAGATCCGCTTCTAGATGAACCCCCACCAGGATATAACTGGCGATGGAACTGGAACACAGCTTATAACTTCTGCACGGGGCGCAAACCTGAGCGAGAAAATGTTCGTATTCTCGATGCGGGATGCGGAACGGGAGCAGGGACAGAGTATATCGTACACCTAAATCCCCATGCTCAGGTAGTCGCGATTGATTTGAGTGCAGGGGCGATCGCAGTTGCTCGCGAACGTTGTCAGCGTTCCAAAGCTGATGGCGTTGAGTTTCACAACCTGAGTCTGTATGATGTAGAACAGGTCTCAGGTCAATTTGACTATATCAATTGCGTTGGTGTTTTACACCATCTCCCCGACCCGATCAAGGGCATACAAAGTCTGGCGGGTAAGCTGGCTCCAGGGGGGTTGATGCATATTTTTGTGTATGCCGAATTAGGACGCTGGGAAATTAGCCTAATGCAAAAAGCGATCGCACTCCTCCAAGGCGATCGCCGTGGAGACTATGAGGATGGGGTGAAAGTCGGTCGGGAAATCTTTGCCAACCTGCCGGAAAATAACCGACTGCTGAAGCGGGAAAAGGAACGTTGGTCGCTGGAAAATCACCGCGATGGTTACTTTGCCGATATGTACGTCCATCCCCAGGAAATAGACTATCGCATCGATACTTTGTTTGAGTTGATTGATGCCTCTGGGTTAGAGTTCATCGGCTTCTCAAATCCTTTGTACTGGCAATTGGAACGCTTGATTGGTCAACAACCAGATTTGATGGAACGGGCAGCACATTTGAGCGAACGTCAACGCTACCGTCTCACTGAACTTCTTGATCCAGAAATCAGCCACTACGAATTCTTCCTCGGTCGTCCTCCAATATCCCGCATGGATTGGTCAGATGACGCGACTGTTCTCAATTCCATTCCCGAACGCAGTCCATGCATGGAAGGGTGGCCAAGTCAAGTCATCCTAGACTATAACTATCAAGTCGCCAGACTCAGTGAAGCAGAGTATGCTTTTTTAGAGGCGTGCGATCATGCTCAGGGACAGGAAACCGTTGAGACATTAATACAGAACACGGGGATAGATTTGGAAGGAGTGCGATCGCTCCAAAAACGTCAGTTGATTCTGCTTACACCGAAGCTGCAGTAATAAAGAAGGGGTGTAAGGGTATAAGGGTGTAAGGGTAAGGATTAATTGGATCGGTGTACCGCCTAACCCCTTCTTCTTTTCACGCCAGATACCTAGGTCGGGAAACCCTCCTACAGTACTGGCTCACGCCACATGCCTCAACGCGGGGAACCCCTTCGGGGAAGACCTCCGGTCTCGCTGCGCTAACGCCAGATGCCTAGGTCGGGAAACCCTCCTACAGCACTGGTCTCACCGCGCACGGCAGTGGCTCCCCTACACCCCTACACCCCTTCTTTCTTTCCCCTACACCCCTACACCCCTACACCCCTACACCCCTACACCCACTCGCGAAGCGAGATAATGTGAGCGAGAAGTCTACCTCAGGCTACCCGTAACCGTTCAATATCCCTGATGGGCGGCGCACCAAACATGCGAGCATATTCGCGGCTGAACTGCGAAGTGCTCTCATATCCAACCTGATAAGCAGCCTGTGTCGCATCGAGATTCTCGGCAAGCATAATCTGACGTGCTGTCAATAGTCTCAATTGTTTTTGATATTGCAGGGGACTCATCGAGGTGACTGCCTTGAAGTGGCGGTGGAACGATGCAGGAGACATATTCGCTTGCTCTGCTAGATTCTCAACCCGCAACGGTTTTGTAAAATCTGCTTTAAGCCGTTTGATCACTTCAGCTATCCGCTGCATGTTGCTGCCAGAGGTAGCAATCTGACGAACCGCTTCACTTTGTTCACCCATGAGTAAACGGTAATAGATTTCGCGGATGATCATCGGTGCTAGAAACGGGATATCCTGCGGTGTATCTAAAAGCTTTGTCAGCCGGAGGGCGCAATCAATCAACAGTGGATCGGCATCGCTAATGAACCAGCCTCTGACCGATT
This sequence comes from Brasilonema angustatum HA4187-MV1, assembly GCA_019359695.1. Taxonomy (GTDB): domain Bacteria; phylum Cyanobacteriota; class Cyanobacteriia; order Cyanobacteriales; family Nostocaceae; genus Brasilonema; species Brasilonema angustatum. Next base: position 70,864 of record JAHHGV010000023.1, on the reverse strand, counting down.
CTTTCTTACCGATGTCTGGGTTCGTTTGAGCAATGATGTCACAGAGTTGGGCTGGATCTAGCTTCAGTTTAAATCCCAGATAAGGCTGATCGGGTGTCGCCTTTATCGCACATCCACCCAGTGGCAAATCAACCGAAACAACTAGATACTGAGCGACACCGTACCAATAGGTTTCCTCATTTAGGAACACTTCTTTTTTGCCCTGCACCACAATGGCGAGGAGCGGTTCGCTGACACTGTGAATTGCTTTGGAAGTATTACATTCTCGCGCGAACGCTAAGGGATCGATCGCAGTTGTATGGAAACCGTTTCCCTTGCCATCAGTGTGCCTCGCAACCAATGCCGCCAGTTCTTCACATTTGGTGATGGCTGCCTGGTGGCTCAGTGTGTCAATCGTCATGTTGAATTTTTGACTGATTTAACCATGTGCCCATTATAGGAAATATTTCTTCGTTGCCAATGCCTTGCTTGAGAGGATTGGGCAATCATCTGCAAGGTTTGTGTATTTAGAGCCAATTTTTTTAAGGCTATTATGAAAGCCATGCCAAACAATGTGGCGTTTTTTCTTACCAACGAGGACATATGAAAACATGGTTTATTACGGGTGGCTCACGCGGGTTTGGTCGTGTATGGACTCAGGCGGCGCTGGAACGTGGCGATCAAGTAGCCGCGACGGCGCGCAATCTTGACAGCCTCAACGACCTGGTGGAGCGTTTTGGTGATCGGATCTTGCCCCTTTGTCTGGATGTCACTGATCGAGCGGCAGACTTCGCAGCCGTGAAGGCAGCGCACGAGCACTTTGGACAGCTTGACGTGATTGTGAATAATGCAGGCTACGGCTTGTTCGGAGCGATCGAAGAAGTCAGCGAAGCCGAAGCACGTGCGCAGATCGAAACCAATTTGTTCGGGGCGCTGTGGCTCACTCAAGCGGCGTTGCCCTACTTGCGTGCGCAAGGCAGTGGGCACATCCTGATGGTTTCCAGCATTGGCGGGATTGGTGCATTCCCGCTGCTCGGACTCTACCACGCCAGCAAGTGGGGACTCGAAGGCATGAGTGAAGCGCTCAGTCAGGAAGTTGCGCCCTTGGGCATCAAAGTCACCTTGATCGAGCCGGGTGGGTTTAGCACGGATTGGTCGGGTAGTTCGGCAGTCCACGCTGCACCAATTCCAGTTTATGACAGTTTGCGTGATGCGCGGGCAAAGCGAACTGCGGGTGTGAAAAGCGGTGATCCGATCGCATCAAGCTTGGCAATCCTCAAGCTCGTCGATGCCGAGAACCCGCCGTTGCGACTGCTGCTTGGAGAATTTGCCACCCAAATGGTGCCGCAACTCTATGAGCGGCGGTTGCAGGTCTGGGCGGAATGGGAAGATGTGGCGATCGCTGCTGACGGCGATTAATGTCCCTAGCTTATTGAGCCTACAAAGAACCTATGCCGCAAGATAAGACTGAAAATCGCAAGTTAAATCAGGAGAACTTTAGTGAAAACACGTCAACTCGGCAAAGAACTGATAGTTTCAGAACTAGGGCTAGGCTGCATGGGCATGTCTGAATTCTATGCAGGGCGTGATGAGCAAGAATCGATCGCCACAATTCACCGCGCTTTAGAACTCGGTGTCACGCTGCTGGATACGGCTGATATGTACGATCCCTTCACAAATGAACAATTGGTGGGCAAAGTAATCGGCGATCGTCGAGATCAGGTTGTGTTAGCCACAAAATTTGGTAACGTCCGTAATACCGATGGTCAGTTTTTGGGCGTGAGCGGCAAACCGGAATATGTGCATCAAGCGTGTGATGCTTCATTGCAACGCTTGGGAGTGGATGTAATTGACCTTTACTATCAGCATCGAGTTGATCCAACGGTGCCGATTGAAGAGACCATCGGGGCAATGGCAGAACTGGTGCAGCAGGGCAAAGTCCGCTATCTTGGGATGTCCGAAGCAGCTCCCGCCACGATTCGACGGGCACATACAGTTCACCCGATTACTGCCCTGCAAACGGAATACTCCCTGTGGAGCCGTGATCCAGAAGATGAGATTCTGCCGACTGTGCGCGAGTTAGGCATTGGCTACGTGGCTTACAGCCCGCTCGGTCGTGGATTTCTCTCAGGGCAGTTCACCAGCCCAGAAGATTTTGCTGAAGATGATTATCGCAAAAATTCACCCAGATTTCAGGGCGAGAATTTCTACAAGAATCTGCAACTGGTAGAACAGGTGAAAGCGATCGCTTCCGAAAAAGGGGTGACCCCCAGTCAACTTGCCCTGGCATGGCTACTGGCTCAGGGCGATGATATTGTGCCGATTCCGGGTACGAAGCGGCGGAACTACCTGGAAGAAAACATTGCCGCAACTGATATTACGCTGACTGATGAAGAGTTGAGCCGAATTGAAGCGGTTGCGCCCAAAGGCATCGCCGCCGGATCTCGCTATGCCCAACAGCAAATGAAAGCGCTCAATCATTAAAGCTTTCTACCTCTAATAAGAATGAAAAAGCGCAAAAAATAAACCGTAGAGAGCGAATTTGCGGTGTGGATGTTCCTCACTCGTTTGCGGTGGACGCTTCAGAACACAGAGGAATAAGAGTTTGAGAGACTTTTTGTGTAAGTCCTAAGAATAAAAAGCGAGGCAAAAAAATCTATGAAATACAAATTACTCGGAAAAAGCGGATTGCGGGTGTCGGAAATTTGTCTTGGCACGATGACCTTCGGCGAGGACTGGGGCTGGGGCGCGGGAAAAGATGAGAGCCGCCGGATTTTCGACGCATTTTTAGAGGCGGGCGGAAATTTTATTGACACGGCGAACGGTTACACGAACGGTTCGAGCGAAAAAATGCTCGGCGAATTTATCCAAAAAGAGCGCGAGCGCATTGTTTTGGCAACCAAATACACGCAGGCGTTGAATTTCGGCGTTGACCCAAACGCGGGCGGCAACCAGCGCAAAAATATGGTGCAGTCGGTCGAAGCCAGTCTCAAACGCCTGAACACCGATTATATTGATCTTCTGTGGATGCACATCTGGGATAAGCTCACGCCGATTGAAGAAGTGATGCACTCTTTTGAAACGCTCGTCCGGGCGGGCAAAGTTTTATATATCGGCGTTTCGGACGCGCCCGCGTGGTGGACGGCGCGGGCGAACACTCTAGCGGAGCTGCGCGGCTGGACGCAATTTATCGGGCTGCAAATCGAATACTCGCTGCTCGAACGTACGCCGGAGCGCGAGCTGCTGCCGATGGCAAAAGAATTGGGTTTGACAGTCACGGCGTGGTCGCCGCTGGCGGGCGGCGTGCTGACCGGCAAATATCTCAATCAATCAGAGGAGAATAAAGATTCCCGTTTCAGCAGCGAAATGATGCAGGGATATATGGATGATCCGGAACGCGGCAACCGCATTGCCCGCGAGATTAAAGCTGTCGCTGAAGAAACTGGAAAATCGGCGGCGCAGATTGCGCTGGCGTGGTTGCGCTACCAGGAAAATCAGATTATTCCGATTATCGGAACACGGAAAATCGCCCAACTCGAAGATAATTTGGCTAGTTTAGAAATCGAACTCGGTACAGAACATCTCACACGCCTTGACGAAGCGAGCCGCATCGAACTCGGTTTTCCGCACGATTTCTACGAGAGTGAAATGGTCAAGAATTTCGTTTATGCCGGACTCGCTGACCGGATTGAGCGTAAGTAATCCCAAAGGCTTTGGTTTGACCGAAGGATTGAGGCAAGTTTATAGTTTTTCGGTTTAACGAAGCGATAATCTCGAAACGCTCACATCAATAATGCTACAGCATCGCTTTATTTAAACAACTAAAAAACCCCGGAGGCAACAGCAATATGTCTGAGCAAACAAATCTTGGCGGTAGTTTCACGCTGCCAAATACTTCGATCACTCTGAAGCGTCTAGGATACGGTGCCATGCAACTCGCCGGTCCAGGAGTATGGGGACCGCCACGCGATGTTGACGCCGCCGTCGCCGTTCTCCGCGAGGCAGTTGCAAGCGGCATCAATCACATCGACACCAGCGACTTTTATGGGCCGCACATCACCAATCAGCTCATTCGGCAGGCGCTTCACCCGTATCCCGAGGAGCTGGTGATTGTCACAAAGGTCGGAGCTCGTCGGGCAGAGGATAAGTCGTGGCCAGTCGCCCTCTCACCGAAGGAACTCATCGCCGCCGTTCACGACAATCTTCGTAACCTCGGTCTTGAGGTGTTGGATGTTGTCAACCTCCGAGTCGGTGGCGTTCACGGACCGATTGAAGCATCCATTGAGGAACCGCTCACCGTGCTCGCTGACCTGAAGCGTCAAGGTCTCATCCGGCATCTCGGACTCAGCAACATTACCCCTCGGCAGTTTGCAGAGGCTCAAGCGATCGCCGATATCGTTTGCGTCCAGAATCAGTACAACTTGGCGCACCGTGATGATGACCCCTTTATCGACGAACTTGCAAAGCGGGGCATCGCCTTCGTACCGTTCTTCCCGCTGGGTGGGTTCACGCAGCTACAGTCGTCCAAGCTCACAGCTGCTGCATCCGCTGTTGAGGCGACACCGATGCAGGTTGCGCTGGCATGGCTCCTCCAGCGCTCCCCCAACATCTTGCTGATTCCCGGAACGTCATCTGTTGACCATCTGCGCGAGAACCTCAAAGCCGCAGATTTACAACTTCCACCTCAAATGCTCGCAGATTTGAACTTGATCGCTGCAACTGCTAAACGCTGAAGGTGGACGGTAGAACTAGGTCAAATTAGTAAAAATGAGGAAAGTCAATATGTTAAACGTTGAAAACAAAGTCATTGTCATCACCGGAGCTAGTAGCGGAATCGGGGAAGCTACTGCTAAGCTGCTAGCCAAAAACGACGCAAAAGTTGTTCTAGGCGCACGGCGCACTGAAAAACTAGAAAAGATTGTTGAGGAAATTCGCGCATCAGGTGGAACAGCAGAATTCAAAGCCGTGGATGTCGCCAATCGCGAGGATATGAAAGCGTTCATTCACTTTGCCAAGGACAAGTTTGGCCGCGTCGATGTCATCTATAACAACGCAGGCGTTATGCCCCTGTCCCCGATCAACGCTCTGAAAGTAGAGGAGTGGGATAACATGATTAACGTGAACATCCACGGCGTGCTCAACGGCATTGCTGCAGGTCTGCCCATTATGGAAGCGCAAGGCGGCGGGCAGTTTATCAATACCGCGTCCATCGGCGCGCATGTGGTGGTACCCACCGGTGCGGTCTATTGCGCGACAAAATATGCCGTTTGGGCAATATCCGAAGGACTGCGTCAGGAATCGAAAAATATCCGCGTGACAACAATATCCCCCGGTGTGGTTGAAACTGAACTTGGCTCTGATATTACAGAGGAGTCAGCAAAAGGTGCTTTGAAAGAATTCCGCAAAATCGCACTGACCCCGGATGCGATCGCCCGAGCCGTCTTGTATGCCGTGTCCCAGCCCGATGATGTCGATGTCAATGAAGTGATTGTCCGCCCAACAGCAAGCGCATTCTAACCGTGGGAGACATAGCTATCTAGTTTGTGTTTGTGACCAAGTATCGACGCAAAGCAATAACCCCACACTCAACGCTTTGTAGTGTGGGTACTTTCGCTAACCCTTAAAAGGAGAGTTGGATTTTCCATTTACCAAAACTTGTCAAAAGTCAACAATAAAAGAGACTTTTGTAAAAATTCTTTATAAATAGAGTTCAAAAAAATTAATAATTTTATGTCTGGAAATCATAACAATAGGAGTCAAAACTGCGGTTACACTACAATGAAATTGCTCAATTTTCTGCTGTAGAGTCTTTTTTGAAGAAAGATTGGGTATTTTTATTTTTTGATAAACGTCGCCAATATTATGAAAAATTATACTACATTGGTAAAAGCTTGTAAATACGTAAATAATTGCGAATAGTGTCAATATTTTTTCTTATGTTAAGTGAATATTTCATTCAGTATCGATTTATGAATCGCAATAGCTGATGAAAAAACATTATTGTATGAACTTACCTGATGAATGAAGTGAAAGAGTTAATGAAGGATAGCCGAAAAATTATAAATTGAAATATCAGTCTCGATAACTACAATCTTTGATAAGATGAACGACTTACCCCAGCAACGAATGCTGCTTTCTCATAACTTTAATGTGTCAGACAACAGTGTTCCCGAACTTGATCGAGAACAGTTTGCCACCATCTTTATTGAAGGATTCGGTGATCACAAAAATATCAAATGTCAGCCAGTGGACAATCCTCACTGGATCGTAGAAATTCTGTTTCCCATCGATGAACTTTCACCGCAGCAGGTTGGCAAACACTGCGCCCAGATACTAGCCCAAAAGCGTCAGTCGCAACAGTCTGCCGAACAAGCAATCCCACAAATTTTGGTACTGGGAGGAATGAAAACGACTCCACCAACGAGTACTTCGCCTGGCTCCCTGCAACCCGGACAATGGGGAGTGGATGTTGTAGAAACACCATCAACAGAAGAGTTTTTGCAGGCGATCGCCTGGGAAGCGACTATAGCCCAAAAGCCTGTTGATAGTGTATTTAAAGTTGAACTCAAGACTGCTTAACTCACGCAACAACTCTCTCAAGTCTCAAGTTTGTGTCCTATGCGTCGCAAGCTCCCGCACTCCTCCGAAAGCGTCCCCTTGAGATATACAAAGAACCTGTGCTTTGTGGTTTGTTCTATAGTCAGTGTAGGGGGTAGAAAACTATGTCTTCACTGAACAATGAATTGATCCGAGCAGTTGTTCGAGGAGATGCTACGACAGTGGCAGATCTGTTAGCTCAAAATGCAAATGTCAATACAACCGGGGGAGTCACCTCAGTTGGAGAAAGCAATACTTTACTCATGTGGGCAGCGGGAGAGGGTTATGCGGATGTGGTAAAAATCCTACTGACTCATGGTGCAGATGTAAATGTAAAAAATAATGCTAACTATACTGCCCTGATGTACGCCGCAGAGGGTGGGTATTCAGAAAGCGTTAACGCGCTGCTGGATTATGGAGCTGATATCCATCCGAGAAACCACTACAGTGAGACTGTGCTGATGTCTATTGCTCGCTTTGGTCTAACAGATCTCATCCTGCGTCTGATTGACTTGGGGGCAGATGTACATGCAACCAACAGGATTGGCGATACGGCGCTGTACTTGGCAGTTGACAATGGACAGTTTTATACTGTCAAGGCACTGATTTCACGGGGAGCCTCGGTGAATACGCACAACATTGGCGACTGGACTCCGTTAATGATGGCATCAGCACGGGGAGATTTGGAGGTGATGGAACTCCTGCTTGAGCATGGCGCGGACTTTCGTCCCAAAAACCGTTGGGGGGCAACGGCATTAAGTGAAGCAAAGCGATCGTTTCGTCCCGTCAGTGCAGTTCAAATTTTACAACAGGCAGGCGCAACGGAGTGAATTGACAAAACTAGGGGTGTAGGGGTTGGTCCCCGAATTGAATTCGGAGGCCAACCCCTACAAGAGCAGCTACTGGTGAGCTTTGGAGTTGAACAAAAAACTTGAAAAATGAGTTAAGAAACGTTAAGACTTTGTCAGCGCGATCGCCTGCTTGGCGACTAAAGTCTTGGATGCCACAATAGCCCAGTTTGAAGAAACCTTGATCTCCACCGTTGCCTATAGTGGCTTTCAGCAACAGTAATTTACTGCATTTTGGTGATGTCTCAGTGATGTCAAACTGATGTAACTAATCTATACAATAAAACTTAATAATTCTTAATCTTTTTGGTTACAACGTTATATGAAGATTGAGGGTGTGCAAGGTGTCAAACCTTGGTATAAAGTTAAAAAACTCACACGGTTAAGAGTTTTTCTAGCTCCCAGAGTTAATAAAAACTCTAAACTCTAAATTTCTTGCTTGAAAGAGCAATTCATAATTTACTTAATCTTTTGAGATAATTACTCTCAGCTTATGTTGTTAACCAGGAGATTTGCTTAATGCCTTTTGGACCAGCATCACGTTTAGGAGTTAGCTTATTTGACGAAACCCCTCCACTTGAGTGGGTTCCAGGTCGCTCTGAAGAAGAAGCACAAATCCTGATTCAAGCCGTTTACAGGCAAGTGCTGGGTAATGCGTACGTCATGGAAAGTGAGCGGCTGACAGTGCCAGAATCACAATTCAAACGTGGTGAACTCAGTGTTCGTGAGTTCGTTCGGGCTGTAGCAAAGTCCGATCTCTACTTCTCGCGCTTTGGTGATACCCCCCGCTATCGTTTTATCGAGCTAAACTTCCGGCACTTACTTGGTCGCGCCCCTAATAGTTACGATGAAATGAAGGCTCACAGTGCCATCCTCGATGCAGGTAATTTTGAAGCTGAAATCGACTCCTACCTTGACAGTGACGAATATCAGAACACCTTTGGTGAAAACCTGGTACCTTACATTAGAGGCTACAAGACCGAAGCATTAAGCCATATGATTGGCTTTACCCATACCTTTCAGTTGGTGCGGGGTGCTTCCACTAGCTCTCTCAAGGGAGACTTGGCAGGTAAGTCTCCGAAACTCAACTCACTAGTCATTAGTGGAATACCAACCCCTGTGGTTGCACCAGGATCAACCTTCCGCAACCCGCCAGTAAGCTCACGTGTCCGTCTTGGTGTGGGAGCAAGCGAAGAAGGCAAAGTTTACCGCATCGAAGTCACTGGCTACCGAGCAAATGCGGTTAACCGAGTTTCCAAGTTCCGCCGCAGCAATCAGGTTTACTTGGTACCGTTCGAGAAGCTTTCGGAAGAATATCAACGGATTCACAAACAGGGTGGTGTCATAGCTAGTATCACGCCTGTATAGCAAAAATGGCCATCAGTGATTAGCAGGCGCACTATAACGGCGCGCCACACGCTATGAATGAAACACCTTTTTGCCTTACACACGCCCTAGGAACGGCCACGCCTTACGGTGAGTCCAGCGCTGCGGGAGGTGAGACCAGTGCTGCGGGAGGGTTTCCCTCGTGCCGGCTCTGGCGTATGCGCAAAGCGCACGCCCAGAGGTCTAAAGCGTAGCAAGACCGATAGGCGTTTGCGCAGCGCCCCCTTAGGGGCTAGCCGTGCCGTAGGCATAGGTCTTCCCCGGAGGGCGATCGGGAACGCCCGTCGCCGTGAGAGCGGGAGATCCTCCTGCATAGCGCTGGTCTGACCAGATATCAAGTGAGAAAAAACGCGCTTGTGCTTCAACGGTCAAAGCAGCCAAGGCACAATCAACCGCTAACGTCCGGGGAAGCTTGCTCCGACAGACTTTGGGGGCGCTGAGTCGCAAAGCGACACGTGCAAGGGACGCAAACGCGCTTGCTGTACTCGCTCCCCTACACCCCTCAGTGTTTATTAAGAGCACAGACTTGGGGAACAGGTAAGCCCGTTGAGCTATGGTGATGCTCCTTTGAAGCTACCCTATGGCTCAAATCTTCGATTTGGGGAGAGAGATTTTTAAAGAATCTCTCTGGGCAAAAAAGGCGATTGCCCAAAGGGCAGACGCGACGAGCGCGTATCGCTCGTGGGGAAAACACAAAGCTTGTGCACTCGACAAGAGTATCTCCCAAGTTCTGAAGTTAGAGGCGCTTTCCCAAACCCCAGATTATGGGAGCTATTTGTTCTCACAGTTATCCTAAGCGGTTGAAACTGCAAGCCCTAACCTCTACGCAGCAATCATCGCGTGCGTACCGTAAGGCATAGCGAAGTAGGTAATCGCTACTTCAGTTGCTAATCACTGATCAGTATGAACTGAGTTTTGAATTCTGAGCAAAACAAGTGTTAGGAGTATTCCCTTAATTATGGCAACAATAGCACCAATAGAACTCTGGCCCACCCGCGACCTAGAGGATGTACAAGCAGTCATTCGGGCAGTCTACAAGCAGGTTTTAGGCAATCCTCATGTGATGGAAAGTGAGCGCTTGGTAAGTGCAGAATCACAATTGAAAGATGGCACTATCTCTGTACGGGAGTTTGTCCGCGCAGTTGCTAAGTCGGATTTCTACCGCTCGCGTTACTTTGAATCGTGTGCTCCTTATCGTTTTGTAGAATTGAATTTCAAGCACTTCCTTGGTCGTCCGCCCCAGTCGCAAGCGGAGATTTCCGAGCACATCGTTCGTTGCGTGGAAAAGGGATACGACGCTGAAATCGACTCCTACATCGATAGCGAAGAGTACCAGTCAGCATTTGGCGAAAATGTTGTACCCTACAATCGTGGGGCGAAAACGGAAGTTGGGCAGAGCCAGGTTACCTATAACCGTACGTTTGCTCTGGATCGTGGTCCTTCTCAAATCAGTAGCGCTGTTAAGTCCTCTCAACTGGTTTATGCAGTGGCAACCAACAGCCCGAACAAGATAAAAGCAGCAGATGTTAACCTGGGTGGTTCGGGTGAAGCGAACAAAAAGAAATTCAAGATTTTAGTGCGGGGTTCCAAGTTTGATAGCCCTCGTCGGATCAGCACCACCGAATACATTGTTCCTGGTGACCGCATGACCCCTCAAATTCAGCGGATTAACCGCACTGGCGCTAAGATTATCAGCATCACTGAGATTGTCTAGGCATGAACCTTCAAGAATTGCACAGGCATGTTCTTTGCGATTCTTGAGAGCAATCCTCATCTTCCTTCGCAAATCTTAGATTTGAGAAGAAGACACGCTAAGGGAGCATCGCCCAAAAGTGCTGATCAAAATACAGTCAAGAACTAGAGGGGCGGACAGGTGACTCAAATCGGGAAACCCTAACGGAGGTCGCAGCCTACGGCTCGCTCCGCTAACATGGGGAGCCAGTACAGCAAGCGCGTAGCGTGGCACTTTGTGCCATAGGAGGGTTTCCCGACAGAGGTATCTGGCGTTGGAAACCACGGCAGGTGCACTCAACGGGGGGAACCTCCGCAACGCGGTGCCTCACCCCGGCACTGTCCTCCCCTACACCCTTAGCTTTGGTCGCCAAACCCCATTCTCGCATAAAGATCTGCCCAAGGGGCGATGATCCTTTGGATCTGCCTCACACTAGCGATAAAAAAACTTTGAAGCTCTGGTTTAAGGGATTGAAATTTCGATAAGATTATGCTAGCAACTATGTGCAATGACCAATTGAGTCGTTCCATTGGAAATCACTCATACTAATCATTCGCCGTAGGAATTGAAAATCAGCTTTGAACCTATTGTCTAATCAGCTTTTTGATTATTTTCCCTTTACCGATGAAATCACTCTCGTGATTTCTCAACTTTATCAAACTGAACAATAAACACTTGATTAGGACAAATTCCCATGGCACTTTGGATTGAAAATGCAGAGTCTGTTGAACTACGCCCCAACACCTTAGAAGATGATCTACAGACGATCATTCGGGCGGTCTATCGGCAAGTGCTAGGCAATGCCCACGTTATGGAAAGTCAGCGCCTTACCAGTGCAGAATCCTTGCTGCGCAATCGTGATATTACCGTTCGAGGATTTGTCAGAGCCGTTGCCCAATCAGAACTTTACCGTTCGTTGTTTTTTGAGACTTCATCCTCCTACCGTTTCATTGAATTAAACTTCAAGCATCTGTTAGGACGCGCTCCGGCTGAGCAGACTGAGATTTCTAGACATGTTCTCATTTACAATGAGCAGGGCTACGAAGCGGAGATTAACTCCTACATTGACAGTGATGAGTATATCGCGAGTTTTGGCGAAAACGTGGTTCCTTACTCACGCGGTAATCGTACTCAAACTGGCATTAAGAATGTCGGCTTTAATCGCACCTTCGCTCTAGATCGGGGATTTGCTGCCTATGATGCTGCTAGCAAAAATGCGAAATTGATTAGTGATGTAGGAAGTAACCTGCCAACAAAAATCAAATTCCCAACAACTGGCTCTGGAGCTTACAGCAATACTGGTAAGCGTTTCCGGATTACTGTTGCAAGTGGTAGCTCTAATCCTCCTCGTATAAATATGGGCAAAGTTACCTTTGAAGTCGGCTATAACCAAATGTCGCAGAAGATTCAGAATATCCAAAAAACTGGTGGCAAGATTCTCAGTATTACTGAAGTTGCCTAGAGAATAATACAGTGAGCAGTTATCAGCGAACAGATATAGATGAGTGCTGGCTTTGGGTTTCCCTCATGCTGGCTCTGCCTCTGCCGTTGGGTTATCCTACCTTGCTCACTGATAACTGTTCGCTGCGTTTTTACATGCTTATTACTCCCTTCGCTGCTCTAAAATTACCTCTGCCAAAGCGTTGCGTATTTTCTCTGCGCTCTAATGGGGTTTTCAGATTGGTAATCTTTTAGGTCGCAAGGGAGTAGTCAAAAACTAGGGGTGTAGGGGGGTAAGGGTATGGGCGTGTAGGGGAACGTTCTTAGTAGGGGCTTGAAGCCACTACTAATTAAAGACCATCAAATTGTAAATTTGGTGGGGCTTGAACCCAAATGGCTCCGGGGTAGGGGTGTACAACAATAGAATTTCCGCGCGTTTTCACGCCAGATGCCTCAAGTCGGGGAACCCGGACGCCGGATACCTAGGGAGGGAGAACGCCAGGTGCTACAACGGGGGGAACCCCAACGCCAGATGCCTACGGAGGGAAACCCTCCGTAGGCGACTGCGAACCCGAAGGGCAGTGGCTCCCCTACACCCTTACACCCCTATACCCCTACACCCCTTTCTTGCTCACACAACGTTTCAAAATCACCGACGAAGTGGCAAACAAACACCCGAAAAGTTAGTGGTTGTTCTGTTGCTCTTAAAATTCATTGCATGAAATCGATGGATATAACGGAATTTGTTGAGCTTTCAATTGGGCGTTGGCGATCGCAGCGTAGCGCCCACCATTTAGCATTTAGCCACTTTGAAGCTGTACAATCGGTGATTGATATTATTGCACTTTCACCTGAAGACCAGGCTGTGATTGCTCTGTGTAAGTCATACAATATTGACCAAAGTCAGATTGTGTCTCCCTTTGCGATGACTTGGGAGGGACAGTCGGATTGGGATGAAGACGCACAGATGAAAGGGAGTAGTATCCTGGTACCAGTTCCCGATCCTGATGTCCCCAATCGGGGCAAATTACTTAGAGATCAAGGATACGCTGAAACTATAGCAGCAGCTGGTGACTATCACCTGACAGAAGACGGGACATTTGTGCTGCTGACGACATATGATCGGGCGGCGGCTGAAGAGAAAATTTGGTTCGCCAATCCAAACTTGCGATTTCGGGTGTCACTCATCAAAACGAGTGCTGGAACTGGAGTGGTGACTGCATCCTTTGCCTCAGAAATCCGTTCTCTCAGTAGCAAGTAGTCATTGTTACCAGTTATCTGTTATCTGTTATCTGTTGTAAATTATTAGCTATCAGTTATCAGTTAACCCTTACAACGCGCGATCATGAATTCAGTAAAAGCCAATGACTTAACAACGCTGGCTCAGTGGATGGCAGGTGATTTCAGCAATTATAAGCAATCCTACCATAACCCTCAGCAATTTGCTCATATCCATATCTTTTTTCGTCCCTTACCCTTTGAGTTTTTCAATGCGATTGGTTTTTACTCGGAACAGGTTTACGATCACGATTTATGGAGTCCCTATCGTCAGGGAGTGCATCGATTAATTGACGAGGGAAATCAAATTTATATTGAAAATTACAGTCTTAACGATCCGTTGCTGTATGCAGGATCGGCACGGGAATTAAGCATTCTCAGAACTATTACACCTGATTGTATCGAACGACGATATAACTGCTCTATGATCTTCAAACGAGAGGGCGAGATGTTTCTAGGTAGTGTGGAGCCAGGAAACAAGTGCCTAATCGAGCGAAAGGGATGTTTAACTTATCTAATCAGTGATGTGGAGCTGACGGCAACAACCTGGGTTAGCCTTGACAAAGGTATGGATGTCAATACTCATCAACAAGTTTGGGGATCTACGTTTGGGGCGTTGGAGTTTGAAAAGCGTGAAAGTTTTGCAGATGAACTTCCCCTGGATCGTCTTTGAATTAATAGTTTTATGAACGTATTAGGTGAGCAAACAGAAGCTGGGGTGAAAATAGGAATGTTGCCACCGGAAGCTGAAAAAAAAATGCAATGCTGGATCCGGAGCCGACATTTGATCAGTTCAGGAAATTTTTTTGTTTTTGAATCAGTTGATTACAGTGCGGTTGAACGATTTTCAGAGTGTATTGCGGCGCTGGGAGGAGCGTTATTATCCATTGAACCCATTGGCAAAATCTGGATGGGCGATCATCGTCAGGTGATTCTTTATCGAGCGAAGGCAAGTTTACATACGCCCCACCATACCTTAAAGCAATACTGGTTGAAATACGGTGGTTTTCGCACAAGGTTTGATGAGCGTGTTTAACAGATTAACTCACAGCTATAAAAACATCCAGATTGCCGCCTACGGCGCGGCTACGCCTAACGTTTTTATAAAAAGCCGTGGGGAAATCGAAGTTCTTAGTCCTTAGGGAATCATTGCTACTTTAATCACCTTACGATCTCTCATATCACAAAACACCTGTTCTAAATCCTGCAATGGACGGTGTTCGCTGATGAGCAACTCAAAGGGAATCTTCTGACTTGCAATCAGTGACAATGCTGCCCGAACATACTCTGGAGTGTTATGAAAAACTCCTTTGAGAGTCAGTTCGCTGTAGTGTAGTTGTTCTGTATTCACGCTAATAGTTGTATCTCGTGGACAACCACCAAACAGGTTAACAGTTGCACCAGGACGAGCACAAGCAATTGCGGTTTCCCAGACACTTGGTACACCAGTTGCTTCAATCACCACATCTGCACCCCATCCCTGTGTCAGTTCTTTAACTAAATTAGGAATCTCTGGGAACTGATGATAATTAAAGGTCTTTGCTGCACCCAGTTTTTCTCCAATTTCTAACCTTTGGTCATTGCCTCCAAAGAGTAACACCTCAGCTTTAAGATCATGAGCCAATTTAGCCACAAACATCAGCCCGATCGCCCCATCTCCTAACACCACCACAGAATCACCTGGTTTGACGTTGGAACGAGCGACTCCATGCAGCACACAAGCCAGAGGTTCAGTCATTGCTGCCAACTCATAAGGCAACTCATCAGGAATTGGCAACATATTATGTTGCACAATCGGTGCTGGAATTTTTAAATATTCGGCAAAAGTGCCGTTATTCCATGTCAAATTTGGACAGAGGGAATATTCTTGGCGTTGACAAAAAAAGCAATTCATGCATGGGGCAGAATTATTTGCTACCAGGCGATCGCCCACTTGCCAAAGAGTGACACCCTCTCCGACAGCGACAATTTCCCCCGCTGCTTCATGACCAAACAGTGTTGGTGGTTTGAGCATCTTAGCATGACCGCCGCGACGCCAAACTTTTAAATCTGTACCACAAGTTGTTGCTGCTCCCACTTGGATGACAACTTCACCAATACCGGGTGTGGGGGACGCAACTTGTTCTAAACGTAAATTTTCTTTGCCGTAAAGTAACGCTGCTAACACGCGAGCTTTAACCAATAATTTGCTCCACCTGATTTTACCAGGTGGAGCCGGGAACTTTATCAGTTACCAGTGAACAGTTATCAGTTATCAGTTATCAGGTAGGAAACGGACTCGTCCACCCGTTGTTTAGTGTTCACTGTTCACTCACTACGCTTTGAGTACTGTTTGAGCAATAGATACCTTACTTCTTCCTTCCAAGTTCGGCATCTGACTCACAGTTAACACTGGCACTTCTTGGCGACAGGTTTTGCAAAACCAGTAGAGTTCACCATGACGAATATGACGTAGCAAAGAACCCCCACAGCACGGGCAATCGTCGGATCTCATACTCATATTTATGTCCTCCATTTGAAAAGCTATTGATTTATAGATGTAATAGATGCGTTAAAAAATCGTTAATTAAACTTTGATTTTTGCATCATGAATACGACCGTTTGAATGAATGCGGTCTTGTATGATTTTTTTATAGACCGCCTCGTACCCATCCACCATTTGGCTGACACTAAACTTGTTCTCTACATGTTCTCGACAAGTTTGACGATTGAGTTCCAAAGCTGCTGGAATCATTGCCGCCATTTCATCGTAGCTTTGGCAGACAAAACCTGACACACCGTGGTCAATAACTTCTGATACGGAACCTAGATTCATCGCAATAACTGGTGTCCCAGTTGCCATTGATTCAGTCATCACTAAACCAAAAGGTTCTTGCCAGCCGATTGGAAACAAAGTCATGGCAGCATTGCCCAGCAGTTTAACTTTCTGGGCGTGGTCGATTTCGCCTAGGTATTGAATTTGCTCACCATCAATCTGTGGGGCAATCTCTTGTTCAAAGAACTCAGAGTCTACTACATCAACCTTTCCTGCCATTTTTAGATGCCAGCCAGCTTTTTTCGCAATGGCGATCGCATGATGCGGTCCCTTTTCTGGCGCGAAGCGTCCTAAGAATGCCAGGTATGGCGGTTGTTGATGTTGGGGAACAAAAGGATAATCTTCTAGATCAATTCCGTTGTAGACCGTCTCAACGTAGTTCAGGTTTATTTGACGTTGAGCGTTACTAATGCTAACGTATGGTTGCCGTTTATGGTGGATGTATAGGTTTTGGTTATCCGTTGTAAAATTGCTGTGCACGGTATGCACGGTGGGTGTTTGTACAAAACTCGCCAAAGGTAATGCCGTAATCCCCACATGGGAATGGATGATATCGAATTCCTTTGCTATTTCGTAAACCTGGCTCAGTTCCAGCATTTCGTACACTCCGTACTCTTTGACGTTCGGGTCTAAGCGCAATGCACGAGGATAAACTGCTTCTAACTTAGCCAATGTTTGCGAGTCGCCTGATGCGAACAAAGTCACATCGTGACCTCGACGTACCAGTTCATCTGTCAAGCGACTCACGACTAGCTCTATTCCTCCATATGTTGGAGGTGGAACTCGTTCCCACAGGGGGGCTACTTGAGCAATTTTCATAGGTTGTTTTGGTTCAGCAAGTAAGATGATCCTATTACTAGGACATATATCTGATGATAGAGCATTTATACTTAATCACCTGATTATTAAGTTAACCTGACTGACTCACCCGAGTGCAATTTCGGTTAACCCTACCCTGATAAAGTCGTTGGCTAATTTGATACTAGCCATTTTATTAGAGTGGAAGTATACTTTAACATTACAGTTTGCTCAGAGCACGATTCATCTATCTTGAGGCTCATAATAATTTAATTTTTTTTTAACTAAAAATAGGAAAATCTCGAAACGGAAGCAATTCTAGAGAATATTGCAGGAGGAGAAGATCGATGACGAAAGGACGCAAAAACCTGGAGAATGACGACAGACTAAGATGAAAATTGCGACTTGGAATGTCAACTCGATTCGCACTCGTTTAGAGCAAGTTATTGATTGGCTGGGTCAGAGTAACGTAGATGTCCTGTGCCTGCAAGAAATTAAAGTTGTAGACGCACAATTTCCCCGCGCACCTTTTGAGGAATTGGGCTATCACCTTTATGTATCAGGACAAAAAGCTTACAACGGTGTTGCGATCGCCAGCCGTCAACCACTAGAGAATGTCAGTTGTGGTTTTACGCCGACTTTATTGAACATCCAACCAGATTGGGATGAGCAGAAACGGGTGATTACCGGTAAGATAGATGGTATAACAATTGTCAATCTTTACGTACCCAATGGTTCAGCAGTGGGAAGCGAGAAATATGAATACAAGCTGGGTTGGCTAATAGTGCTGCAGGAGTATTTGCGATCGCTTCTTTTATCACAAGCTGCTATTTGTGTGTGTGGAGACTTTAACATTGCTCTGGAAGATAAAGATATTCATCAGAGTGCAAAGAGCGAAAATCACATCATGGCATCAGAACCAGAGCGCCAAGCCTTACGAGATATCCTCTTATTAGGATTTGCTGATGCTTTTCGCAAATTTACCCCGGAAGGCGGACACTACAGCTGGTGGGACTATCGAGCAGCATCTTTTCGCCGTAATTTGGGTTGGCGAATTGACCATCACTATCTCACGCCTGATTTGTATGATCGTGCCAAAAGCTGCACTATTGACGTAGCTCCCAGAAAGTTACCTCAACCCAGCGATCATGCACCAGTGATTGTCGAATTTTAGAATTTAGTCATGAGTCAACACTCATCCAAAATCCACGCATCCAAAATCCAAAATTGATATGTTTCTAGTCACTGGAGCCACAGGGGGAATAGGTCGCACAGTTGTGCGACTTTTACGTGAACAGGAAAAGCAGGTGCGAGCATTTGTCCGTCTTACTTCGCGCTACAGCGAGTTAGAACACCGAGGAGCTAACATCTTTATTGGTGATTTGCGCCAAGAAAAAGATATTCAAAAAGCTTGTCAGGGCGTACAGTACATTATCAGCGCTCACGGTTCTGATGGAGATGCCTTAGCTTTAGACTATCGCGCTAACATTGAACTCATAGATTCCGCAAAAGCTAATCAAGTCCAGCACTTTGTTTTTATTTCCGTGCTAGGAGCAGATAGAGGATACGAAGATGCTCCTGTGTTTAAGGCAAAACGAGCAGTGGAGCGATACCTGGAAACTAGTGGCTTGAACTACACTATTCTACGCCCATCTGGATTAGCATCCGACTTACTACCATTAGCAGAACGTTTTCGGGAAACGGGGTTTTACCTGCTTGTTGGCGATCCCAAAAACCGTACCTCTAGTGTTAGTACAGATGATTTAGCAAGGATAGTAGTAGATTCTGTGACAGTTGAAGCGGCTCGAAATCAGATATTATCAGTTGGGGGACCAGAGATTTTAATGCGAGAGGATATTCCCAAAATTATTAGTCGCATTTTTAACCGAGAGCCACTGATAATTAACCCGCCACTCTTAGCTGTAGATGGGCTGCGGGGTGCATTAGGTTTTTTCAATCCGCAAGCACAAAAAGCTTTGGGAACGTTTCGTACATTACTAGCTAACGAATTTTTCTGTACAAGAGAAGAAATTGCGAAATTGGAAGCTACTTTCAATTTTGAGCTGGAAACACTAGAAAGTTTCTTGCGACGTTATCTAGCGATTTAATTCAGTAAACAGTGAGTAAGCGTGCTTGATGAGGGTTTCCCGACAGAGGCATCTGGCGGAGCGCGTTAGCTCCGGCCCCCTTAGGGGCTAGCGGAACCGTTCGGCACGGGGCCGTGCCCGTTAGGCGCAGCCGTGGCGTTAGCCATAGGGCTCAGGTTCTCCCCGATAGCCTTACGGTGAGTCCAGCACGGCGCGGGAGGGTCTCCCTCCTGCGCCGTGCTGGCTCACTGATAACTGATAACTGATAACTGTTTAGGAGTGACTACTCACCTATAATCTAAAATCCCAAATCTAAATTCTTATGAGATATTCCCTAGCTGCAAATACGGCTACAGCACGTAAAACAAAACAGCGATTTGCAAAACCTGATGAACACCTATCCTATGAACTGGGTAAAGCAGTACAGGAACTGCCACCATTGTACACTAGATTGTTAGCGGGAACACTGAGTGTAGTGGTACTGGGAACAATCGCCTGGGCGAATTTTTCCAAGATTGATGAAGTGGCGACAGCACCAGGGGAGTTAATCGCTTCGACACAAGTACGACCGGTGACATCCATAGGTAACGGAACAATTGTCAAGGTCAACGTTAAAGAAGGCGATCGCGTCATCAAAGGTCAAACCCTAATTCAACGTGATCCAGATTTGCAACAAGTCGATGTGACTCGCTTAGCCTCATCTGCTGAATTAATTCAAGAAGATTTGCGACGTTTAGATGCAGAACGTACGGGTGGCAAAATTGCTGGAACACAACTTCAAGATCAATTGTTAAACTCTCGTTTACGAGATTATCAAGCGCGTCAAGCAGCTTCCGTTGCGGAAGCAAATCGCCAACAAGCGCTGACTAACCAGGCAAAAGTGCGCCAAACTCGCTTGCAAGAAAATCTGGTAAACGCAAGAACTAGCTTTACCAACGCCAAAACAAACTTGGTTAACGCCCAAAATATCCGCAAGAAAGTTGAAAGCGGCTTAACCATTGCTCAAAAAAGGGAACAAAGCCTCAAAACTCTAGTAACTCCTGGTGCTATTCCTCGAATCGATTACTTGGACGCCCAAGAAAGACTCAATCGAGCAACTACGGATATTACCCGAGCGAATGATGAGGTGATAAACTCCCAAAATAAGGTGACAGAAGCTCAAGACAAAGTTACATCCTTTGAAAAGGATATAGCAGCTCAAGTTCAGGAAATTCGCCAAGCTCAAGCTGCATATCAAGCTGCGCTTACTCAAGCACAACGTATAGAATCAGAACGTCAAAGTGAAATTATCACCCAGATCAACAAACGCAAAGAAGAACTAACCACCGTTCAAGGTCAACTTGAGCAAGCCCAGAAGCAACAAGAGAGGGAAACTATCAAAGCTCCAGTCACAGGTACTATCTATAGAATAAAAGCCACAAGAGGACCAGTGCAATCGGGTGAAGAGTTAGTATCTATTTTACCAGAAGGGGAAGAACTTCTCTTAGAGGTGAAAGTCCTCAACCGAGATATTGGTTTTATTCGCGAGGGAATGAAAGCAAAGGTTAAAATGGCAACTTTCCCATTTCAAGAATTTGGCATCATTAATGGTGAAGTCGTGCAAATCAGTCCCAATGCTATTGTTGACAAAGAAATGGGGTTAGTTTTCCCCACCAGAATTAAGCTGAATAAACACTCCATAATGGCTCAGGGACAAGAAGTTGCATTTACTCCTGGGATGGCTGCAAATGGTGAGATTGTCACTCGCAAGAAGTCAATTTTAACATTCTTAATTGAGCCAATTACTCGTCGATTCAGTGAGGCATTTTCTGTCAGGTAGGTGTGGAAGGGGCGAGTATGCAGCGCTTTGCGGCGCTGGGCGCATGGACAATCGCCCTACTAAGTATTAGACTTCGTGGCAGTTGTCAGTTAAAAGTGACAAGTCAAAAGTGAAAAGAAAAAGAAAATCTCTTCACCGAAAGACGGCTTCGGTTGCCCCGTCTCTATCAACTCTTTCCCCCCCCTGCCTCCCCCTGAATCAATAACTAGTAAGCTAATGTACTTTTAATTTGCATAATTAGGGAGAACCAGATGCCCACCCTACAAGAGTTTTACTTTTAGGTAACATGCAAGTTAAATGTCCAACAGCTTAACTTGGCTTAATACATATGGATAAAATAGATTTGTTGCAAGTGGATCTTAATCTTTTACTGGTGTTACATGCCTTGCTGCTTGAGCGTAACGTCACGAATACTGGAGAAAAAATTGGTTTGAGTCAATCAGCTACCAGTCACACCCTGGGGCGGTTACGCAAAATATTCAACGATCCACTGCTTGTGCGCTCAAACAAAAACATGGTTCTCACACCATACGCTCTTGAGCTACTCGAACCACTAGAGAAAATTTTGTTAGATATCAAACAGTTGATTCAACCAACCGTTTTTGATCCGAAAACAGCACAAGGTACAATCCACCTAGCGGCATCAGATTACTCAATCGTTGTGATTTTGCCAAAGGTTCTCAAGCTTATTTGTGACAATGCACCCCACCTGAATCTGGAGTGTCATCATTGGCGTTCTGACACACTAGATTTACTAAGAAGTGGAGAGATCGATCTAGGCTTAGGAGTTCTAAATCTAGCCCAAACTACGGAGTTTAAATGCCAGAAGTTATTTGTTGAAGATTTTGTGTCTGTCGTTCGGGCTGACCATCCCATCACTCTAACGGATTTTACCGTTGAATCTTACGTTGCTTGGTCACATGCCTTAATTACAATCACAAACTCCCCTGTAAACGCAATCCCCAAATCACCTACAAGGCACGTAGATACTGTGTTGTCAGGGTTAGGTGTGAAGCGTCGGGTGATGTTGAAGTTACCGCATTTTCTCGCGGCTCCTATGATTGTCGCTCACAGCGATCTCATTTTGACATTACCTCGTCGAATTGCAATGCTCTTTGCTAACTATACAAACCTTGCTATCCTGGAGCCACCGATTGAACTTGGTCAGTACGACTATATGCAGATTTGGCATATGCGTCTCGATCACGATCCGCTACACATTTGGGTACGCGAGATTATAGCGTCCCAAACGCAGCTACTCTAAAACTTTAACAAAAATGCGTGTAACCAACACAAAAGCGCCATCATTGTTTCATAACCGTGCGATCGCTGAGTCCTCTAGCATTTCTTGACGTTTCTTGAGTATGTTTTCAGAATCAATGGTACTATCATAATGACTAGTACTATAGTTCACATAATTATTCAATCCTGCTTGGTAGCTTGAGAATTGTGACCCCAGTGTAGAACTGACACTAAAGCCAGAGAATTGCAGAGTATTGCTATCATCGAACTGGTCTTGTGACCCATAAGAGTCATCCTGGTAATTTGTAACGCTGAAGTTAGAAGTTGTAGCACTGCTATTGGTTGCAAAGTTGCTCAGACCAAAGTTTGGCATTTGTGTGTCGTGTACCGCTGTTTCTGCGACAATCTGACGTACTTGAGCATCAGTAAGATTGTGATTAGCACTGAGCATGAGAGCAACTACACCAGCAACGTGAGGAGCCGCCATAGACGTGCCACTATAGGAAGCATATTTATTACCCGGAATTGTAGAATACACATTGACTCCTGGGGCCGTCACGTAAGTAAGTGGATTCACTCCCGCTTTGTTGGAGAAGTCAGCCATCTGATTATTTTTATCAACTGCTCCAACTGCAATTCCTGATTTATCTGCATAGCGCGCTGGATAGCCTGGTTGCAAGCCACCATCATTGCCAGCTGCCATAACGACAATCACTCCTTTAGTGCTGGCATATTCAATAGCTTTCTCTAAAGTACTGTCAGAAGAACCACCACCAAGACTAAGGTTAATCACGTTAGCTCCATGATCCACGGCATAGTGAATGCCATTAGAAATCGAAGTATAGGAGCCAGAACCATCATCACCAAGGACTTTGACTGGCATAATTTTGGCATCGTAGGCAATACCAGTCACACCAAAGTCATTCTTTTCCCCAGCAATAGTTCCAGAGACATGGGTTCCATGACCAAATTTATCTGAAACATCGTTGTTGTTATCAACAAAGTTCCACCCGTGAACGTCATCAACCAAACCATCACCATCATCATCCTTGCCATTGCCAGCAATTTCCTTGGGATTTGTCCAGATATTATCCTTCAAGTCATCGTGGTTGAAGTCAACCCCAGTATCCAGAACAGCAACAACTACACCCTTACCAGTGTATCCTTTTGCCCAGGCTTCTGGAGCCTTCACAAGGTCGGCTCCCCAATTGTTACCACCTAGGTTAGGAACATCAGCAAAGGTAGTTTGACCAGCTGCTTTAGCCACTGCTGCTGCTGCATTTATTAAGCCATAGCCAGAGGTGAAACTGTACCCATTGTCATTGAACAATTGTTCTTGAGCATTAGATTCTAAGCCATTCATAGCTGAGTTAAAGCTACTATGACCGTTAAGGTTTACGTTGTAATTGTTGTTATAATCAAAGGTATTTACTGAGGATAGAGAAGTAATATTTTGCCCTTGATTAAAAAGAGAACTGTTACTACTAAGACGAGTGAACATCAGTATTAATTTCCTCAATAAAATCTCGATTGATTGACAACAAAATTGACAAAAACCTTATCTTTATCTATGATCAGGGTTTTGTATTACAAATATTTTGTCCTATATAATAATTACTATTTAAATAAAATAAAAAAAGCTAATTATCTTACAAATATTATCTATATAAATAGAAATCAACATTTTATAGACGAATCCTATTTGATTTGTGAGAGTTTTTTGACAAACTGCAAAGGACATCTAGACGCCTGAAAGGTCTCCCGCAATTTTTGGGTAGAAAAGACATAAACAGAGGTTCTCACAAATCATTTAGAACTGCTATTTTTTGAAAAAATTGTATAATTTAGTATCCTAAATAAGTTAACGGTGAGGCAAGTTGCTGCTTTGAGGGTAACTCGAAGGCAGGCAACTACCTCTGCCGTTGAGTTATCAAGATTTCAGACGACAACAAGTACTGATAATTGATAACTGTTAAAATATTTTTCCCCCGTGTTCCTAAATCAGGGTTATTAAGTGATGTTTTTAAAATTACAAAATAAGCTACGAAAAAACCCAGAGTTGTACTCAAAGACACGCACTGATATTAATTTTGTCTTGCCATTGGCAACAGTATTCTTTGTCCTTTGTCTGATACTTATCCTAAATCGTTACTATAGTTTTTACGCTTCTTTTGACCAAGGAATTTTTAACCAAGTTTTCTGGAATAACCTTCACGGTCGATTCTTTCAAAGTTCCCTTTCTTCAAGTCTTTCCACTAATGTTGTTCATTCTGGAGAAGTTGCTACAGTTTATTACCACCGCCTCGGTCAACACTTTACTCCAGCGTTATTGCTTTGGCTACCAGTATATGCATTGTTTCCCTCTCCTGCAACTTTAGGGGTTTTACAGGTTATATTTATCACCGCTGCGGGTTTTGTTTTGTATGTATTGGCACGACAGTATCTACAACCACCATTAGCAGTGATGATTACTGCTAGCTTTTATGCTGCCAATGCTGTTATTGGTCCCACATTAAGTAACTTTCATGATATTAGCCAAATTCCCTTGTTTGTCTTTGGCTTGTTACTCGCAATGGAAAAGCGCTGGTGGTGGCTGTTTTGGGTGCTAGCAGTTTTGATTTTGGCAGTTCGAGAAGATGCTGGTGTGAATTTATTTGGCGTTGGTGTTTACATGATTTTGAGTAGACGCTTTCCCCGTGCTGGACTAGCTGCTTGTATTCTCAGTTTTGGTTACATGTTGGTTCTCACGACTACAATTATGCCACTGTTTTCTGAGGATGTTTCCCGGCGGTTTATGTTAGAACGGTTTGGCCAATTTGGAGATGGAGACGGTAAAGCTTCCACTCAGGAAATTATTTGGGGAATGATTAGCAATCCTTGGCGATTGATCGTAGAACTCGTTACACCAGTAGACCGGACAATTAAGTATTTACTTGGGCAATGGTTACCACTAGCGTTTGTACCTGCTGTTTCTTCTGCATCTTGGATGGTGGCTGGCTTCCCCTTGCTGAAACTCTTTTTGGGGAAGGGAGAGACGGTGCTAGCAATCAATGTTCGCTATGCTTTAACTGTGGTTCCTGGTTTATTTTACGGCGCTATTCTTTGGTGGTCGCAGCATCCAAAAAGATTTAAACTCTCGTTTCGCCGTTTTTGGGCATTCTGTCTGAGTCTTTCTTTATTATTTTCCTTCACTTCCAGTAGTTCTAGCTTAAATAGAGCATTTTATTTTCTCTTACCAGATTCTTTTAATCCTTGGGTATATGTGTCTTTACCTCAACAATGGAGTCATGTGTTGCAGTTTCGCCCAATGCTGGCACAAATTCCACCAGAGAGAAGTGTCTCTGCAACGACTTACCTTGTCCCTCAGCTTTCCAGTCGCCGGGAAATCATTCGCTTACCTGTGCTGGAGTTGCGAAACGATGCACGCCAGGTGATTAAAGTTGATTATGCGATCGCCGATCTGTGGCAGTTAAAACAGTATCAACCAGCATTTAAGGAAGAGCGTAATCTTTTACGGGAACTCGTACAATTGTTTGACCAGCTGACGAAGACTCAGGAATACGGAGTAATTGGCTTTCGGGATGGTGTTATTTTACTTCAGAAAGCTGCAACCCCTAACCCACAAGCCACAGCAGCTTGGTTAACCTTTCGCCAACAGCTAGAGAAAGAATTAATACAAAACAGGGCAACATAATAAAGAAACCAAGAGCCAAAAAATAATTTTGAGTTCTGACTTTTTCTTTGAAAGTCCTTCTACCACTACTTTTTTTTCAACAATGTTAAGAAAAATAAAAAATTTTCCATTTTGGGACTTGTTATAGTAACTAGACTTGTATCTTGAGATAAATGTAGAAGATTATAGATTTGTAAAGGGTTGGGCATAGAACTATATGAAGATATTGGTGTTAAGTTGGGAGTTTCCGCCACGGATAGTTGGGGGAATTGCTCGTCATGTCGCAGAGTTATACCCGGAACTGGTCAAGTTAGGACATGAAATCCACTTGATTACACCAGAGTTTGGTAATGCACCGATGTATGAGATCGTTGAGGGATTACGAGTTTATCGCGTGCCTGTGGCTGCTGGTAATGACTTTTTTCACTGGGTTGTTAATCTCAACCAAAGCATTGGCCATCACGGCGGTAAGTTGATGCTGGAGGAAGGACCGTTTGATATCATTCACGCACATGATTGGCTTGTTGGGGATGCGGCGATCGCCCTCAAGCACAGCTTTCAAATCCCCCTGATTGCCACTATTCACGCAACTGAATACGGACGTTACAACGGTGTTCACACTGATATTCAACGTTATATTAATGGCAAAGAAGAAATTTTTGCTTTCA
Organism: Brasilonema angustatum HA4187-MV1; assembly: GCA_019359695.1. Classification (GTDB taxonomy): domain Bacteria; phylum Cyanobacteriota; class Cyanobacteriia; order Cyanobacteriales; family Nostocaceae; genus Brasilonema; species Brasilonema angustatum. The sequence continues at coordinate 44,502 of JAHHGV010000023.1, read as the reverse complement.
ACGCTTGGCGAGTTATCGTTTGCACTGACTATATGCGGCGGGAAGTAGAACAGGCGTTACACTCTCCGTGGAACAAAATTGATGTTATCTATAACGGTATCCGACCGGAGAAAAAACAGCACCACCAAGATTTTCACGCTCTGGATTTTCGTCGCCAATTTGCCGAAGACGGTGAGAAAATTGTTTATTATGTCGGTCGCATGACCTATGAAAAAGGCGTCTCTGTACTACTAAATGCTGCTCCCAAAGTTCTGGGGGAAATGGGAGGTTACGTTAAGTTTGTGATCATAGGTGGTGGCAATACCGACCATCTCAAAAAGCAGGCTAGGGATATAGGAATATCCAACAAGTGCTATTTTACCGGTTTTATGTCTGATGACTACTTAGATAAATTTCAAACCGTTGCTGACTGTGCTGTGTTCCCAAGTCTCTATGAACCCTTTGGTATTGTGGCATTAGAAAGCTTTGCCTCTCGCGTTCCCGTTGTTGTTTCTGATACAGGTGGTTTGCCAGAAGTGGTGCAACACACCAAAACAGGCATAGTTACATATACCAATAACCCAGATTCCTTGGCTTGGGGTATCCTGGAAGTGTTGAAAAATCCAGGTTATCGACAATGGCTGGTTGATAACGCTTACGAAGATTTAGACAGACGCTTCAGTTGGTCTAAATTAGCCAAGCAAACTGAGGATGTGTACAAGCGGGTGATGCAAGAGCGATCGCTAGTGAGTTGGTTATAAATGAAGTATTTTCATCTTTAACGTCAAGGACAGCTAAATTTTAGCTGTCCTTGATTATTCGTATATTTGCTAACATTATTTTTTTATTTCTACCGCTCTAAGTGAATCAGTTGATTGTGCATACACTTATAAAGAATACACAAGACTTACGCAAACAAACCCGGTTTCTACCAAAAATCGTCTGTTTCGCAACCAAAGACGAACGAAGAAACCGGGTTTCTAGCAGATGGTGCGTAAGTCCTATATTTATTATCAAACAATCATGCCACAGCAAAACCTGTATGCTGTCGTACTTTGGGATGGCGAAAACCGAGTACTATATCTTCTTTGGGAATACCTGCTTCTAGTAAATCAGCAGCAATTCCTTCTTCTGTGTCATCATATTGAATCCAGATTTTGTTACCAATTAAATTGAGGTGAATTGGCGTTGCATGGAGATACTTGTCGCCATTCCAGCCAATGTCCAAAACTAAGTAGTTTCCTCGCTCATCATCAAATAGAACTTGGGAGTTATAGTCATCAGGTAGAGCCGCGCGATATTGGGCGCATTTTTGTAGTATGCTTTTAATGATATCTCGGTATTTTAATTGGGTATCCATTGGACAATCACCTCTCTTTCATCATCAAAAACAATCAGCTTGATAATTTGGTTTTTGAGTAAAACTTGTCCTAACTCTATGGTAAACACGCTATTAAAAGTTGGTTGAGAAACGGCAAGATAAAGATATCTCTCTACACCCATTTCATTAAGTACTTGGCGATAAAGAACATACTGCCCCAAAGCCTGCTGCAAATCCTTTACATCAGACTGTCCCACAAAACTCTTAACTTCCACAACAATTTTTTGGGTTCTTTTTTCAGCACTGATTAAACGTTTTGCACCCAAATCAGCGGATAAACGCTTGTTGCCGATTTGAAGGGGAAATGGATCATGGGTAATTGTCCAGCCATCCTTCTGTAAGGCACGCTTGACAGTATCGTGATAGATATCTTTGGCTGGCAAATTGAGAAATTTGGTAACGAAAGTTTGCTCTAGTCAATGATTATACCACACCTATTGTCAAATGCTTTGTGCTACTTGCTAAAGCAAAATGTAAATTTCTCTCTACTTTAAATGTAGTTCTGAAGAACATCTAAAATAGAAATATATCAAGCAGACACTATGAAAAAACTTAGATTCATTAAGTTAAAAAACTTAACTATAGCAATGCTGACGTCTTTTGCAGTATTGTTCCTTCTCTGGTTTATTTCCCCATTACCTAAAACCCTAGCAAAACCTGAGACAAAAGTTTTTGAACAAGTCTGGCAAACTGTTAACGAAAACTTTTATGACCCCAAACTTAACGGAGTAGACTGGAAAGCAATACGGCAAAAGTATGAACCTCAAGTAGCGCGAACCAAGTCTATTCAAGAAGCTGCTGTTGTGATCAATCAGATGCTCTCTGAATTGCGAACTTCTCACACCCGCTTCTACACTCAAGATGAGCCGGCATACTACCAGCTTTTAGGGATTTTTCAGGCAAATAACCCTGATTTCCAGAAAGAATTAAAAAAGTTTTTCCCAAAAGGTAAGATTGAGTACACTGGGATTGGTGCATTCACTAAAGACATTAACGGTAAGACTTTTATTAGTGCCATTTTAGACGAAAGTCCAGCGGCAAAAGCTGGGTTAAAAGTGGGTGATCAATTATTGAGCGTGGAAGGTGGTCCTTATCAACCGATAAAATCTTTTGCAGGCAAAGCAAATCAAAAAGTCACTTTGTTGATTCAAAGAAAGCCTGATGCCAACAGCCAAGAAAAAATTGCTGTGACTCCCAAAATCTATGACGCAGCCACCATGTTTTTGGAAGCACAACAAGCCAGTACTCAGGTTATTCAACGCAACGGTAAGAAAATCGGCTACGTTCATATTTGGTCAAACGCCGCTGATCCAGACCAGGAGAAACTTCGAGAAGATTTAATATACGGTCGCTTGAGAAATGCACAAGCGTTGGTTTTGGATTTACGAGATGGCTGGGGTGGAGGAGATATCGGTTATCTCAACATATTCACTGCAAAGGAAGGTCCGAGTATAACCAGTATCCCCCGTAATGGGAGAAGATATACTTCTATTTCTCAATGGAAAAAGCCTGTAGTTATGGTGATAAATGAGGGAAGCAGAAGTAGTAAAGAAATTTTGGCTTATGGTTTCAAGCAACATAAAATAGGACCTGTGATTGGTTCTAAAACAACAGGAGCAGTTGTTGCTGGTCGTCCTTTTCTGATGTCTGATGGTAGCTTCGTTTATTTAGCAGTTTCAAATGTGTTTCTCAACGAAACACAACGGTTGGAAGGCAAAGGAGTTGCACCTGATATTAACGTTCCATTCTCATTGGAATATGCTCAAGGTGCAGACCCGCAAAAAGAACGGGCGATAGAAGTTTTGCTGGAAGCACTGAACAAATCAGTGAACAGTCAACAGTGAACAGTAAACAGCATTTGGTTTACACCCTCAAAGCCTGCTTGCGTAAACTTTGAATCGTAGAAATCGTATGTTCTGCAACTTTGTCAATTTCCTCAATTGTGTTGAAGCGTCCTATACCAAAGCGTATCGACGCATAAGCCTGTTGTTCCGAGTGTCCCAATGCCATGAGAACATGAGAAGGTGCAGTTGTGACTGAGGAGCAAGCAGAACCAGAAGACACCGCCATCACTGGTTGTAATCCTAATAGCAGTGCAGATCCATCTACCCCCTCAATGCTGATATTTAAATTTCCTGGAAGTCGCTGCGTAGGATGTCCGTTCAGATGAATTCCTTCTAATTGGGAAAGTTTTTCCCACAATCTTTGTCTTAACTGTGTCAGGCGTTGGCTTTGTGTGGTTTGTTCTTCTAAAGCAATCTCAACCGCCTTACCAAATCCTACGATTTGCGGTGTATACAAAGTGCCAGAACGCATTCCCCGTTCGTGTCCACCACCATGCTGTTGAGGAGCAAGTTGGACTCTGGGATTGCGGCGACGGACATATAATGCACCGATACCTTTAGGACCGTAGACTTTATGTGCAGTTAGCGACATTGCATCAATTTTCATCGCCTGCACATCAAGAGGGATTTTACCAATAGCTTGCGCTGCGTCGGTGTGGAAAAGGACATTTCGTTCTCGACACATTGCACCAATTTCTGCTAATGGTTGCAAAACCCCAATTTCATTATTCGCAGCCATCACCGAAACAAGAATTGTCTCAGGACGGAAAGCTTTTTCTAACTCAGCTAAATCAAGCAATCCATCTTTTTGGACTCGAAGGATTGTGATTTCAAAACCAAGAGTTTTAAGATACTTGCAAGGGTCAAGAACTGCACTGTGTTCTGTTACAACTGTAATAATATGCTGTCCTTTTTGAAAATACGCTTCTGCAACACCTTTGATAGCTAAATTATTCGCTTCTGTCGCACCACTGGTGAAGACAATTTCTTCTGGTGTGGCGTTGATTGCTGCTGCAAGAATTTCTCGCGTTTGCTTGACTGCAGCTTCTGCTTCCCAGCCGTAAAGGTGATTGATGCTGGAGGGGTTACCAAAGTGTTCGGTAAAGTAGGGTAGCATTGCTGCTACTACCCGTTCATCAACAGGTGTGGTAGCGTGAGAGTCGAGGTAAATAGGGCGATTAGACATAGTTATTGAATCAAAACTTGACTTAGCTTTTTTAAGATACTGAGAACTTTATATAATTCATTCTCGCGCTTTAACAGTGTAAATTCATCAGACAAAGCATATTTTGGTATATCTTGCTTAGTCAGTTTAAGGAAAATAAAATTACTGCCATTCAATACTAATCCAAAGGAGGGACGTTCAGGATTAGGATTACCCAGCATATAAGCGAGTGTTTGAGGAATAGCTTCTAGAAGAGAAAAACTAGCTCTTTTAGATTCAATTATCAATAACCATAATTGTTGTTGGATAACTAACACATCAATACGTCCACGTATAATTTCTCCTTCGTCCTCCAAGGCAATTTTTATCGATTCTTCACTTTTAAGAAAAAAAGGTTCATCATAAAATCCAGCTAAACTCAGCAAAGGAGATAACACCACTAATTTCACTGCTTCTTCCAATAAAGGAGGACGTTTGACTAAACGGAGAAAATGAGATTTGACTTTGTCTAAAGACTGCTTTTCTAAAACCGTAATCTCTGGTAAAGAGTCAAACCATTCTGTAAAAAAATCTTCATTTTCAGTCTGTTGCAGTCTAAATCTTTCTTCTAGATAAGCAAGAGTGACATTTTGAGCTTGGATGACTTGAATCATAGTTTTTTTAAACTCGCTATTATCTTAATGTTAAACTCTAATGTCATATTCCATTTTGGCAAAATTGTATGTTTAATCATTGACGAGTAAGATAGCTATAAGAGCAGACTCACTGTTGAGGTTTCTATGACTCTCACCATCCAGGATTTAGAAAGACTGCAAGAAAAACTACAAGAAGATCAGCGTGACTACCAGCTAGAACTACAAGAAGGTAACATCGTCGTCATGGGACCATCAGATATTGAATCGAGTGAAATTGGGGCTGAGTTTATCAGACTGCTGGGTAACTGGGTTAAGCCTCGCCGACTTGGAAGAATATTTGATTCCAGTGGTGGTTTCATTATGCCAAATACCGACCTACGAGCACCAGATGTTTCCTTTGTATCAGCACAAAGACTGAAACGCACCGTGCGCGACTTTGCTAACTTAGTTCCAGATTTGGTTGTGGAAATTAAATCGAAAACAGACCGTGTTCGTCCAATTGAAGAGAAGATTCAGCTATTTTTGCAATTGGGAGCGCAAGTTGGGATACTGATTAATCCAGATAAGCTGACTGTGAGTGTGTATCGTCCAGTTGGTGAGGTGCAACTGTTGGTAACTGAGGATAAACTAACTATTCCAGAGTTGTTTCCTGGTTGGGAAATCGCGATTTCTGAACTATGGCCTCCCGTGTTTGAGTAATATCAATCCTAGAAATGACTAAAGATATGCGACGCGACTTTGCCAACCGCGATGAGTTGGTAGACTACCTCCGCGAACAATTTCCCAAAGCCACAGAACAGGATGATCACATCAGCGAAACTGTGGGTGGACGCAAAGCTGCTGTTGAGGCACTACAAAAAGTAGATCCTGCACGCTACGCGAAAACACGTAACTTTTTCACAGGTGCGGTGACGCGGTTATCTCCTTATATTCGTTATGGCGTCCTTAGCTTGCGAGAAATTCGGGATGATGTCCTTGGGCGCGTCAAACACCAAGACGATGCAACTAAACTCGTTAATGAGTTGGGTTGGCGTGACTACTGGCAAAGATTATATGTGAAGCTAGGAGATAAGATCTGGAAAGACGAAGAAGAATACAAAACTGGCTACACTATCGCTGAATATGCCCCAAAATTACCTGATGATATCAAACAAGGCACCACAGGACGAGTGTGCATCGACAGCTTCAGTCAGGATTTACGAGAAACTGGATACTTGCACAATCATGCACGGATGTGGATGGCAGCTTACATCATCCATTGGCGACGCATTCGTTGGCAAGCGGGGGCAAAGTGGTTTCTGGAACATCTTTTAGATGGTGATCCTGCAAGCAATAATATGTCATGGCAGTGGGTAGCCAGCACTTTTAGCCACAAACCTTATTTTTTCAACCGCGAAAATCTGGAACGCTACACCGAAGGCGTTTATTGTCGAAAATGTCCTTTGTATGGAAAGTGTGACTTTGAAGGAAGTTATGAAGAACTAGAAACGCGGCTGTTTCCTAAAGGGGAATTTACGAAACAACCTAACAGCCAAAGTTGGCAAAAAGGAAAGAAAAGTAAAAGGTAAGTAGCTCAACCGAAAAAAACTTAAAATAGAAATTCTGCGATTGCTACCCTGCGGGAAGCCCCCTCCGGGGTCTACGTTTCACTTCGTTTCACTCGCAATGACATTTTACATTTAATTAAGTTGAGCTACTTAAAACGAAAATTGTCACAGTTACAAAATCTTTGAAATGGCTGTATCTATCTGTTTCAACAGCACTTCAAGAGTGGAAGAATTATCCAAGACAACATCAGCATGGGCTACTTTTTCTGCTATTGACATTTGACTTGTGATACGGGCTTGTGCTTGCTCTAAAGTTAAATGATTCCGCTGCATTAATCTTTGCAGTTGCAGTTGTTCTGAACAACTGACTACCCAAATTTCTGTGACTAAATCGGTCATTTGGGCTTCAAATAGCAAAGGGATAACTAGTACCAATGTTTGTGCAGGTGAGAGGGTGATTTCTTTGAGAAAGCGATCGCCCACATCAGGATGAATTAAACCCTCTACCCAGATGCGTTCTTGTTGATTGTTAAAAATAATCTCACCCAGCTTTTGGCGGTTGAGGTTACCGTCTGCGAGTAAAATTTCTTCTCCATAGCGTTGAGCAATTTCTTGTAAAATGGGTGAACCGACAGATACAGCTTCTCTGGCATAGATATCTGCATCTAAAATCGGCAAATTGTAAGCACTAGCCAAATAATTGGCAACAGTTGTTTTACCTGTCGCAATTCCTCCAGTTAACCCGATGATGCGTTTAGTCATGAGTTATTTTTAGTTTTTTGAATATGAAACCGCAGATGCACGAGTTTTGGACGCAGATAAATTATCTCTGTGCAAAGCTTGTACATCCGCAGTTCTGATTATGAATTTGTTGCCCATTTTATCAGTGCTTGAGTCAATCCATCTAAGGTATATTCCTCAGCTTCCACATCCACACGTCCAAATATGGAATGACAAGTTTTAGAAGTTTGGGGACCAATCGAAGCAATACAAACTCCTTCCAACGCATCAGTCACCAAAGATGGATTGTTTTGAGAGTCTTCAGAGAATATCTTTTGTGCGAGTTGATGGAAAAATTGCACAGTTTTGGAACTAGCAAAGGTAATAACATCTACAGTTCCACTTTCAAGGGCTAACTCTGCTGAGGGAGGAACACTTTTGGGACAGCAAGATTGATAAGCCGCCACTTCTATCACTTCTGCGCCTTTGGCTGTGAATTGTTGGACTAAAATTTCCCGTCCGCCGCTTTCTACTCTAGGAAACAAAACCTTTTTACCTGTGAGTTCTTCTGGAAAGTTTTCCACCAAAGAATCTGCAACAAAGTTAGGAGGAATAAAATCTGGTTGTAGACTGTGTTGATTGAGACGTTGAGCCGTTTTCTCACCAACAACGGCAATTTTGATTTTAGATAAAGCACGAGCATCTTTACCCTGTGCGAAGAGTCTTTCAAAGAAATAGCCTACACCATTGGTGGAAGTGAGAATTAACCAGTGGAACTCAGATATCTGGGCGATCGCATGATCCAAACCCTCCCAACTTGAAGGCGGACCAATTTCCAATGTTGGCATTTCAATGACATTTGCGCCAAATGAGGTGAGAGTTTGGGTAAACTGGTTTGAGTGTCCAGCTGCTCGTGTCACTACAATTGTTTTACCAGTCAGGGGGCGTGAAGAGGAGAAGAGGGGTAGATTGCTGTGCATGGTTTGGGTGTGCGAAGTGTCAGCGACTGAAGAATTCTCTAATGATATTTTCTCAGGTTGCAGATAACTACGTAGCCCCACAACTTCACCAATCACAATCACCGCTGGCGACAACGATACACCGGATGTTTGCTCAAGTATATTTTCTAAAGTGCCTGTCCAGATTGTTTGTTGAGGTGTTCCTGCCCATCTGATAATGGCTATGGGAGTTAAGCGCGATCGCCCTTGTCGCACGAGCCGGTGTAAAATATCTCCTAGATGCTGTCCTCCCATTAAAATAACTAATGTCTCTAACCGTGATAGCGCCTCCCAATCCAAAGCATCTGGATCATGAGCAGTAAACACAGCAAAACATCGACTCATAACTGGATCGGTGAGAGGTATTCCCGTCAGCAACGGTGCGGCTATTGCTGAGGAGATTCCTGGGATAACTTCAAACTCACAACCAGCTGCTTTCAACGCCTCAATTTCAGAACTACAGCGACCAAAAATAAATGGATCACCAGACTTGAGGCGAATAACTTGCTTTCTCTGCTGACAATACTTTACCATTAACTGGTTGATTTCAGCTTGCGGTGTACTCGGTTGACCACCACGCTTCCCCACATTCAGCTTTAAGCAATCAGGCGGTACACATTGCAACAACTCAGGATCTACCAGAGCATCGTAAACCAAAACCTCAGCACTTGATAACAGCCTGTAAGCCTTGAGCGTTAGATATTCTATATTTCCAGGTCCAGCACCTACAATGTAGACTTTGCCCCTTTGTTCAGCCATGAGTTAGGAATTATTCTTAGTCATTTTTTGAAGAATACGATTAATTTGCTCTGCTTTTTCTGGTTGACGCTGTGCTTGGCTTAAATCTCTCGCTTTTTGCAGAGTTGCAATTGCATCCTCTTTCTTTTCTTGTTGCATTAAAACATTTGACAGACGCAAATAAGCATCAACTTTTTTTGGAGCACGCTCAATCACTTCTTGAAACTGTTGTTTTGCTTCTTCTATTTTACCTTGCTGTATCAAAGTATCTCCTAGCAGCAAGTGAACAACATCATTAGTAGAGTTTAGAGCAATGACTTGACGAAAAGCTGCTTCAGCACTTTTGTAATCTTCTTGCTGATAGAGATTGATTGCTTTTTGAAAAACATTTGAGGTGATCAAAGTTTTCCAGGAGAAATAACCCAGGAGCACAATACTAGAAATAACAGCAGTTATTGCAATAATAGATATTGGTTGAAAGTTGTCAAACATAGTTCATATATAAAAGATAATTTTTGGCAAAAACTTGTATTTATACCAATTCTCCATGATAGCTTGCGTGGCCTAGCCATAGATGCACTTAATATTTATTAGACGAACCGCCTTAGCGCAGCGTGTCCGCAGGACATAGACGAGCCAGTGCGTTGGGGAGGACAGTGCCGTGGGCGGTGAGACCAGTGCTGCGGGAGGGTTTCCCGACAGCCAGGCATCTGGCGTTAGCGCAGCGAGACCGGAGGTCTTCCCCGAAGGGGTTTCCCGACTTGAGGCACCTGTCCGTTGAGCCAGTACTTGATGAGTGTCTCCCTCCGTAAATATCTGGTGAGACCAGTGCTTGATGAGGGTTTCCCGACCTAGGCATCTGGTGAGACAGCGCGAATGACGGCTCTCCCGACCTAGGCGACTGCGCTCTTCGCAGCGGAACCGGAGGTTCTCCCCGATAGCCGTAAGGCGTGGCGTTAGCCATAGGGCGAACCCGAAGGGCGTCCGGCTCCGCCGACTTGAAGCACCTGGCGTGCCAAGAACACCAAGAATGAAAGAGTAAGTATTAAGTGCAAGTTTACAGAGAATTGGTATTAGGATTTAGAAGCACAGATTAACATAGATTAACACAGATGAATTATCTGTGTGACTAGTTAAACCAAAAGACTCAAGCCCTGCTGTTTTGGCGATAATTCAGAGGCTTTAGCTTGTGCGTATCGCACGCAGCAATTACCTCAGGCGAAGCTCCCAAAGGGAGCTGCTCTCATGCGATCGCGTTACCCTTACAAAAATCTCATATCATTTGTTAAATACTACAAACAAGAGCGATCGCGCATGAGTGCAGAACAATAGTTAATAGAAATGTGGCGCTTCCTTCCCCCAGATAAACAACAACAAGTTTTAGAATTTGTGGAATTTCTCCACCTCAAAACAGTAAATCCGCAAATAGTAACTCGTGGGACTAAAACTGAGTTAGGGGAAAAGTTACGGCAAATCCGTGCCAAAATTGTTGCTTCTGGTGAACCATTACTCAGTCAAGATGAGATTGAAAAAGAGATGGCTAGTCGGCGAGGTGGCTTACAGGATACAGGTGAATGAAGATAACTTTTATTGATGCTGGGGTACTAGTTACTACAGCGCGTGGTGTGGGGGAAATATCCGAAAAAGCTTTAAATGTTTTAACAGATTCTGAACGCGAGTTTGCCTCAAGTGTATTTATTAAGTTAGAGGTACTTCCCAAAGCTATTTACAATCGCCAAACAGAAGAAGCAGATTTTTACGAAATATTTTTTAGTGCAGTCACTTATTGGCCTAGGGATTTGGAACAGATAATACAAGATGCTCATAACACTGCGTGTCAGTATGGTTTAGCAGCAATGGATGCACTACATATAGCAGCAGCACTTTCGGTTGGTTCTTCTGAATTTGTGACAACAGAAAAACCGACAAAACCGATGTTCCGGGTAACAGGTATTAAAGTAATTTCTATTTTTTGATTAGTGATAAGTAGATGGGTGTCAATAAACAGAATATCAATTCCTGTTTAATTATATCCACCTACTTACCTCACTTTTCTTAATTGGACTGTTCGTAATATTTTCTTGAAATCTTCAAGCCAAAAGACAAGCTATAGGGAAAATCAGATACTCCAAGAAAAACAATTTCCAGATGAACTGATAAAAACGAGCAATTTCACTTTTCTCTTGCAAATCAACTTGTCTACTCCGCCACCACATCAAAACTAGCGCGACGAGATGAGTCACCACCAAAAAAACAGAATTAACCTCAGCCAGCCGCAACACACCAACTCCAATCATCCCCAAATAGCAAACAGTGATCACCCAAAGAGCAAGATTGAAAACCGCTTGCTTACCAATTTGGAGAGTCAAAGTTTTGATATTGTACAGTAAGTCACCTTCCATATCAGGGACATCTTTGAAGATGGCGATCGCAAAAGTAAAAACCAAAACAAACAGCGTCAACACCCATACCGCAGGTGTAATTGACGAACTGTGTTCAAACACCCAAGTATAGTGCAAAAACAGCCCTAAATTCACAATCGCCCCGCGCACTGAAAAAATACACACCGCCGCCCAAAACGGAAATCTTTTCAAACGAATAGGTGGTAAAGAATAAGCAGTACCAATCGCCAAACTAATAGCCACCATTCCCAACAAAAATGGTCCTTGAAGCCACGCAACAACCAGCGCCAAAACACCAGTAATAGCTACAATCAATTTGCCCGTTGTTAACGAAAACTCCCCAGCAGCAACAGGCAAATGAGGCTTATTAATCTTGTCAATTGCCACATCCTCAAGTTGATTCAGCCCCACAATGTAGATATTGCCACACAAACAGGCAACCCATGCACCTAAAAGAGGGAATAAAGAATAAGTGCGTTGGCTAACAGCAACAGCAATCAAATACAACCCCAACACACTCAAACTCGTGCCAATAATTGTATGTGGACGCGAAAACTTCCAAAAACTATAAAACCAACTACCCTGAAACTCTGTTGTTGATGAAACCTGACTCATTGTTTGCTCTCTCTGCGCCTCTGCGGTTCGTTACTTCTTCCCACACAACAATCCAAATCGAATCAACCCGCGTTCATAACCCCGACTCATCAGCCACAACGACAGCGCAGCTTGAATTGTACCCCAACCCGAACACAGCAAACCCCAAATCGCCATTGGAGAAAACGCTGAATCAATCACAACATCCCAAAAAGGAGCAACAGCCTTCGACCAATCAGCAGTCCGAATATTTTGTAACCCCAACTGACGAGCAATAACCTCATACTCAGGCAAAGATATCACATAAGGCAAACAGTACACACGATAAATCTCTGCTAAATGCTTCTGTTCATCCGCCGTCAGGGGTACATTATCAATTGGTCGATGACACCAAGTCACCATAATCAACGTTCCACCGGGTTTGAGCACACGATAGCACTCTTGCAAGAACTTGCTCTTATCCGGCATATGCTCACCAGATTCTAGTGACCATACTAAATCAAAAGAGTTATCAGTAAAAGGCATTGCTTGAGCGTCAGCCACTTGAAAATGACTTCTTGCACTCAACCCAAACTCAGAAGCGCGTTTTGTCGCTCTTGCAGCTTGTACTGGACTCAGAGTAATTCCTGTTGTTCTGGCATTAAATTTTCCTGCCAAATACAGAGAACTCCCACCAATTCCACAACCGACATCCAAAATGTTCTCAGCTTGTTGGACTCCTGTCCAGTTGACGACTTCTTCAATTAAATCAATTTGCGCCTGACGACGATCTTTTTTCTGTGTACCATCTGCACCGTAGTAACCGTGGTGCATATGTTCGCCCCAAATCTGTTCCCACAGACTGGAGGAAGCATCGTAAAACTGCTGAATTTGCTGGTAAAGTGTTGCACTCATGGAAAAAGCGGTGTTAAGAGAAAGCAGAACCCAAATAAATCATATATCTGGTAGCCTACCATGTGTTTTTAATTTAATCAGGGTGTTTTCTCTTCTAGAGAAACAGGACGCGCTTCACCCTAATCCCAACTCCGGTACCTCTTTTTTCCCTTACACCCTTACACCCCTACACCCGTTCCCTGTTCCCTGTTAAGCGTTGCCTATTGTCGCTTCTGGCAAAATTAACATGGCATCACCAAAAGAATAAAAGCGATATTGAGATGATATCGCTTGCTGATATATATTTAACAAACGTTGCCGACCAATTAAAGCACTCACCAACATGAGTAAGCTAGAACGCGGTAGGTGAAAATTGGTAATTAAACCATCTACAACTCGCCATTGGTAGCCGGGGTAGATAAACAAATCGGTTTTGCCAGAAAATGGTTGCAACTCACCTTTGGCTGCAGCTCCTTCTAATGCGCGTGCTACTGTTGTACCTACAGCAATAATTCGACCACCAGATGCTTGAGTTGCACGGATTTGCTCTACCGTGGAGGAAGGTACTGAGATCCATTCTTCATGCATTTTATGGGTTTTTACGTCCTCCACTTCTACAGGGCGAAATGTTCCTACGCCAACGTGTAATGTGACAAATGCTTGATGAATTCCGCCATCGCCCAACCTCTGTAGTAATTCTGGCGTAAAGTGAAGCCCTGCTGTCGGAGCTGCTACTGCTCCTGGAACTTTAGCATAAACTGTCTGATACTGTTCGCCAAGGGCATCAGATGCAGTAATGTAAGGTGGTAGAGGAACTTCACCAAATACATCCAACAGCTGTACTAAAGACATCCCCTCTGGTAAATTGAATTGCAAAAGACGCCCTCCAGTCGCCTCGTCTGTTTCTAAGACTGTCGCAGTGAGGGAGGATGGGGAAGATGAGGAATTTGCCCTTGCTTCAAAAATAATCTTCGCTCCCCGTGTGAAACGTTTTCCTGGCTTGACTAAGGCTAACCAACAATTATGGTGGCGTTCTTCCAACAACAATACTTCTATTTCCGCACCAGTAGATTTACGACCATACAAACGTGCTGAATAAACTTTAGTATTATTCATTACCAGTAAATCACCAGGTTTGAGATGTTCTAGCAAATTTCGGAAAATACAGTTTAGAGGTGCTGTTTCTATACCAGTGCTAAGTGAATTTACTACCAAAAGCTTGGAATGATCTCTGGGAACCACTGGGTTTTGGGCTATGAGTTCTTGAGGTAATTCATAGTCATATCCAGTTAAGGAACGATCTAATTCCAAGTCTTCCTTCTGAGGACTAGATATTGGGTTTAAATTGGTTTTTGCTGGTTGTTGTTGCATTTATATTTTGACTGTCTTAAAACTTGTTTTGGCTTTTTTTATAGGCAATTCCGTGATCCCCACGGATTCTCCTTCCATAACTTTGCCGTGAATCTAATTAAATAACACGGAAGCACCTGTATGAAAATTGGGTAAACCTCCCTATCTAAAAACGGGGGCTTTTACCCTAGCCAGCACTAGGGTCTTTATACAGATAATAAAAAAGTAGGATTGGCTTTGATCCCAAACATACCTATGGAATACTTGTATTACCTGGCAAATGCCAGTCTAACTCTAAGAGTTGTTCAATTCTTGCACGGTAAACCCCAAATACCTGTTTCGTTCGTCACCGTCATTCATCAGATTGATGGTTGGGTGGTTAGAGTAAAACTAAGACGTCACGTCTCACCTCAAGAAGATGGGGATATTCGGGCTTTCCTCAGTGAATTAGGAATTAGCTACGAGCCAAAAATGCGAGTACAAATGGCGTTTTGGAGTTTGGAAGCAGGACAGTGTGCAGTTGACGTGATGCGTCGCTACCAGGTAGCGATCGTCTCTCATGGTAACCCAGAAAAAGAGGAAATAGAGGCGTTCCGGCAACAGTTTGTCAGAGGTTTGGGCTATTGTCCAGAAACACTGGCGTGATGCCTTTGACTTATATTACCTGTTATATGACAATATAGGTTTAAGTATCAAAAGCTGCTGGAATATATTCTTCTAGCATCAACAAATATCCATCTACTGATAAAGTGGCTATAGCTTCTTCATAAATTGTAACCGCAGCTAACCCTTGTGATATTTGTTGACAGTAGACAATAGCAACATCAAATTGACAAGGGTAGTCTGCCTTTTCAGGATATTTAGCTAAGAACATTAAAGACGTTTGTTGCAGTTTTGTTTGCTTCTGTTTTGTGATGGCGTTTCTTCCCCCCGCATCCCAATTATCTCGGCTGCGGGTTTTCACTTCCACAAATGTCAGTATGGGAGATGAGGAAAGTGAAGGAGTCAAAGAGTGAAGGAGTGAGGTTTCCCTCGTTCCCTCACTCTCTGTGTTTCTCTGTGCTTTTTCTTTCTGTTTCCTTGGCTGTTGCTGTCCATCATATTGGGCAATGATATCAATTTCTCCGTTACGGTAACGCCATCGACGGTGCAAAATGACCCAACCATTGGATTGTAACCATTCAGCTACCAGGTCTTCTCCTGCGATACCTATATCGAGATAATGATATGGAGAATGGTCTGGCATTGGTAAAAAGTACAATGAGTAAGTTCAGCAATCGAATTTGGGTAAACACACTCAGTTTATTACTTTGGGTTATCATTTGCATCACTGCATCTGTTGGTTTTGCAGGTTTTGCTCCAGAAGCTTTAGCAATTGACTACAATAAAGAAACTTTGATCGGGTCTGATTTCTCAGGACGTGACTTGACAGACTCCAGCTTTAATCAAACTAACCTCCGCAACAGTGACTTTAGCCACTCTAATTTGCGCGGCGTCAGTCTGTTTTCTGCAAAACTGGAATCAGTAAATTTTGAAGCAGCTGACTTAACAAATGCTATTTTAGACTCGGCTCTTTTCACTAAGACAAATTTGACAAATGCGGTGTTGGAGGGTGCTTCTGCTGCTAACGCCAGGTTTGATCGTGCTATTATTGACGGAGCAGATTTTACTGATGTGCTGCTGCGTAAATATGAGCAAGAGAAATTGTGCAAAGTCGCCTCAGGTACGAATCCAACCACAGGACGCAACACCCGTGACACCTTATTTTGCCCGTAGCTTCAGCGACACAACAAACGGGGAGCGTGAAAACCGCTTTTCATTTTAGTCTATCTCCCTAGCGTTGTTCAATGGTTCTGAATGATGGGACAAATTGTATCTTGCGGCTTTGTTGATAAGCTGTTCCATCCGGACAGTAATCCTCTCAATTCTTCTCGCAAGGTCAATAACTGTTCAATTTGTCTATCAATATCTAATATCTTATCTTTCAGCTTGTGATGAATTTGATCACAGGCTGGTTTCCCTCCGTCATAAACTTCAAGAATTTCGCCTATTTCTTGCAAGCTTAAACCTAAACTTTGAGCACACTTAATAAAAGAAAGACGAGTCAACACATCTGATGAGAACTGACGAAAACCTCCTTCTGTTCGTCCGATAGACTGAACTAAACCCAAACTTTCGTAATAGCGAATTGTCCTAATAGGAACTCCGCTCAAAGTAGTCACCTGACCAATTAAAAACAACTTTTCATCTTGATTTAACACAGGTCTAATACCTTATCCGTAGAGTTTTCTCTTTATTTTCAGATGTAAACTAACAAGCAAAAAAAAACTTCATAAGTCAACCTTAAAAAACATAAAATACGATTCTTGCGATCGCTTTGCTACCCTTTACGTTTAATTTGGTTGATTTACTTATTAATTGCTAATTGTCAACAAAATTTTTCTATGCGTTACTAAAGTCTCTACTTAACTAGAGACTTTAGTATACCATAAGTCTCTTAACTTATATTTCGCATCTACAGGACTTACCCTAGAACAACGTAACAACCCCTGTCCCGTCCGTTCGCCGCTAGGCGTTCTTGTGGGGTAGATGACCTCATAAAAAAACTGCACTGGCAAGGGCGGACAGGTGCGCGACTGTCGGGAGACCCGCCCACGGTGAGACAGCGCTGGTCTCACCGTAAGGCGTGGCGTTAGCCATAGGGCACTGTCCTCCCCTACACCCAAAGCTATTGGTCAAACGCAATAGCAGTCTACGCAGGCGATCATTAACTAAATTTGTAGTACTGTATAGGTGAACTGCTGAGTGGTATAGCTGTGTCCTTTGGGGTGTCGGCGACAGCTCTCATTTTTTGTGTGGATATTATTTTTGCCTTACCTTTTAGAAAAAGAAGTGGCAAAGCCACTTCTGCGTAATTCCCAGGTAGAACCTAAAAAACAGTATAACTTTTATAAAAAGATGAAATGGTATGATTGTACACTTGTTAACTAATATATTTCCTTTAATTGCCTTCGTGATGTTGCTGATGTTTGAAGTGCTTGGCTAAAACAAGCAAAAAATCTGCCAGTGGAGGTATGAGATGGAAAAATCAGCTAAGCCTTATGAAAACTGTGGGTAATGAGGACGACAAACCAATCAATCACGTTCGGTGGGCGAAGGTGAGTGGGTGTGCAGGCGCAAGAGATGTATTTTAGGGTGCAAGGATGCAGAGGTAAAAAGCGGTGAAGACGTCCTTCGTCCCCCCATCTAGCTTGCACAAGATGCACAAGATGCGGGGGAGTGGTCTAATTGTATCAACCTTAAAGTGAAACGATATAACTCAACTCATTGCAGAAGATATAGTTATCCTCCGCACTAATTTGACAATCTATTGGTTCAGATTCCTAACTTCTCGCTCGAAGTCAACAATCTTATTGTTCGCGTTCATGCGTAGCGTGCCCATAGGACTTATGATTTAGGATTGTTAGATTGCTGGCTTTTGGGGAGAAAGAATCACTTTTTTAAGAGTGCTTTATAAGCATTAAAGATGAAAAGCAAAAAAAATTATGGTTATGATTATTTTGTTACTTTTAACCTGACAAAAGTTTAGCAAAAAAATCTAGCTTGTTTTCTGCTATCTCAAAAAAAAATCTTGGGTAAAAAGAATATGAAAAATTCCTGGTATTCCTGATAAAAACTCTATTGACCTGTAACAAGTAATTAGATTATCTTAGCAGTCAGTAAAATTGGTTAAAAAACCCATGAACAGAAAACTTATACTTAATTTATTGTCTAGTTCCTCTATTTTTGTCTCGCTGATGTCTACTTTGGGAGCCATTCATCCCGCACACGCTGCTGTTAACCAGGGATTAATCCACAAAAATGGTCAGACTTGTATAGCCAGTCCTCACGCTGTCAACAAGTTAGTGTGTATCAAGGATTCAGAGAGGAAGCAACAATCTCCTTCTACACCGACATCAAGCGTGACTACAGGGCAGGCTGCTAAGAATATTGCTTCGGTAGCATTTACAGAAGAAGAAAGTGATCGTGCGATTCAGTTATTTGGCTGTGACTGTCCAGCTTGTATAAACTCTTTACGCAACTTACAGGGGACTGGAAACCTCACGTATTAAGACTTTACTATTTCGCGAGGACTGCAACTTTTGAGTGAAAGTTCAGTATATTAGGACTTAGGACTTAGGACTTCAAACTCCCAATTCCTAACTCCTAACTTATCCCCCTACCTCGTTAACTGGGAACCTATCAATAAGCTGCATTGCACGATGGGCATTGCGCTGCAAGGATTGTGACAAATAGGGTACGTGGGGAATTTGCGATAATAGATCTAACGTACGACGTAAAATTCGCACCACATCACCTTCATCCAAACTCGTATTTTCACAAAGTTCTATCCACTCCATACCAAGCGCCCACTTCTCCACAAGGGCTATTAACTCAAACTCTAACCATATTGGTAAGGCTACATTATAGCGACGTTGCAGTTGGAAGATCTTGCGACGAATCCCTCGCAATTTTGATAAAGCTTCTGCCACTGCTTCACTCAAGTCAAAGCGAACCATGCTATCTGGACGTGGGGTTTCTGTCACCAAAGCTGCGATCGCCGCTGCTAAGTGGTGTGGATCTAAGTTGTCCAATTCTCCACTCTCAAGTGCTAAGCCCAGCCACAACTCATTTTCTCCTCGAATGGCTGCAGCCATTTGTCCTAATCTTGTGGGAACTAGATTATCCAGACATTGAAACTGCTGCAAAATCTCAATGAGATTGAGAAACTCTTCCCAATGACGCTGAGATTGTTGCTGTATTTGTCCCTGCATTAATTCAATTTCAGCTTCAAGTTCAACAACCTGTGTTCTGCGTTTGAAAGCACTGACAGCGTCGCCTGATTGATGTAAGGGATGAGCCTCTAATTGCTCTTGCACACCAGTGACGCGATGAAGTTGTTCTAGGACTTCTGGAGGCATAAATACAGCTTCGCTTGGCTCAGGAATTTGTTGAGTTATGATTGCGGTTTGCTCATCACCAACAAGCGACTGTCCCCGTTTCAATGGCATTTCTGCTGGTGGTAGCAACTCAGCAGGTATGTCAATTCGCGGTAGTTCTGCAAACAAATCTATAACATCAGAGGCTGTCGCTACATACCAGCGGTTATCTCGCCCCAAGCATACCAAGTAACAAGTTTGACTAGAACCTAGTGTTTTCCCTACTAACACTGCTGTTATGGGCGCAGGCATTGTGAAGTTTTTACTCTTGAGACTCAACAGTGTTCCCGACACTGCAAAGTCCAACATCATCCCCAATTCCTGTTGTCGGGCTTCCTGCGCTTGCTCTTGCAGCATTTTCAAGTTTAAGCGTTCTACTCGCAAGCGTTGCCGCAATTTTTCATAAACAGCCAGTTCTCCTTCATCAATCGCAGCGATTTGTGCTTGAAGTTGAGCAAGTTCTGTTTGTAAGTGGGTTATGTACTCGTGTTGCGGTCGCAGGTGCAAGTTTGCCAAGTACTGCCCAAAGCTGCGTTCTACCAGTTCCTTGGCTTGTTCCAAAGTGTGAGTTTGCAGCAAGTTCAGCACCATGCCGTAACTTGGTGTAAATTGACTGACTAGAGGATCGCTTTGGGATGTTGCCAAGTACGCAGCTTCTTTGGCTCCCTCAAAGGGAGTTTGCAGCGTCACAACATGACCCCGTTCATCCATTCCCCGGCGACCTGCCCGACCTGCCATTTGCAGAAATTCGGAGGCATTCAACAGGCGATGTCCACTATCAGTACGCTTAGAAAGGGTAGAAATAACCGTTGTCCGGGCTGGCATATTAATTCCAGCTGCCAAGGTTTCGGTGGCAAAGACAACTTTAATTAACCCCTGCTGAAAAAGTTCTTCAACAAGCACTTTCCACGCAGGTAAAATTCCAGCATGGTGTGCGGCTATTCCTCGGTAAAGCGGTCCAACGTGTCCAGAACGTCCGGCTTCCGGATTACGCGTTAAAAATTCGTCAATCTGCCAGCGCAATTGCTGCGCTTCTTCCGGATTAACGAGCCACATATCGCCGCCCACCTCCGCCACCGCTTTATCACATCCCCGACGACTGAAGATGAAGTAAATTGCTGGCAGCATATCTCGTTCGTGTAGCTCGCCCAGAACTTGAATCATGCTGGGGGCTTCAGCTCTGACATTAGCTTTGCTTTTGTTTTTCTCTCCTTTTTTCTTCTTTCTTAGCAGGCGCTGGTTAATTTGGGTTTTGTCATCATTCAGTAGGGGGAATAATCCTTTGATGTTACCAAAGTGAAATTCCAAAGGTACTGGGCGATGATCGGAGTATATGAGGTCAGTCGGACCATGAACTTGATTTAACCAGTCGGTTAGTTCATCACTATTAGCAACAGTTGCTGAGAGGGCTACGAGTTGAATTTCACGGGGGCAGTAGATGATCGATTCTTCCCAAACTGTTCCCCGTTGGCGATCGTTCATGTAGTGGCACTCATCCAGCACCATAGCCTCAACATCTACTAATGAAATGCCAATTTGCCCGATAGGTGTGCCATAGAGCATGTTACGGAAAATTTCTGTGGTCATTACCAGAATCGAGGCATCTCTATTAATGGAGGCATCTCCAGTTAACAGTCCAACATTGTCAAAGCCGAATTTTTCGCGAAAGTCACGTAGTTTCTGATTGGAGAGCGCTTTTAGGGGAGTGGTGTAAAATACTCTTTTCCCACGCGATAGGGCGCGATATATAGCGTATTCCCCCACCAATGTTTTGCCCGAACCTGTGGGCGCACACACAACAACGGAACGTCCGGCATTCAAGGAAGCGATCGCATCCTTCTGGAACTGATCCAATTCAAATGGAAATATCGAACTTGGTTCAAGTTCTGGAGACAGCGCAGGGTAATTCACTCAATCAAATTTGCAACCAAAACTGTTTACTATGGTAACGACTCTTTTGTCAACTTAGTTATGAGTCATTAGTGAGCCAGCGCGGTCTTGGGGAGCCAGTCGCTTGCGGGGGTTCCCCCCGCAAGCGACCTGGCGTGGTTTCCCCCATGAGCGGCTGGCGAACCCGTAAGGGTCATGGGTCATTAGTCATTAGTTTTGGATAAAAAACAAACAACTAAGTAGATAGGTAGAAATAAACAGAACTATGTTAAGAAATGTAAAACCCTCTAGAACCCTCACTAATGACTAATGACTAATGACTGCCAAAACATCGTTAACTTTATTTTAACGATCTACTTATTTTCCCAATTCTTGTGAGCGGGCTGTTGCTGCTTTGACTGCTTCAATTAAAGCTGAGCGAAACCCGGCTCGTTCTAACTGAGCTATGCCAGCAATTGTAGTACCACCTGGACTGGTGACGCGGTCTTTGAGTTCTGCCGGGTGTATTTTTGTTTCATGTAGGAGCTTGGCTGTTCCTAAGACAGTTTGCAAGGCAAGTTGATTAGCAATTGTCCTAGGTAAACCTGCTGCGACTCCTCCATCAGCAAGTGCTTCTATAGCAAGTGCTACGTATGCAGGACCCGATCCTGATAGTCCTGTCACCGCATCCATCAGGTTTTCTGAAATTTCTACGACTTCTCCCACCGCTGAAAAAAGTTTCTTGGCGGTTTCGTGGTGGTTTGCGTTGGTATAAGCCCCTGGACATATGGCGGTGATTCCTGCTCCCACAGTTGCTGGAGTATTAGGCATTGCTCGAATGACTGGCAACTGGGGAAAAGCAGCTTCCAACTGATTTAATGTTACGCCTGCCAAGATAGATATCACCAGTGGTTTTGAAACTGTATCGATGACATCTGCCAATTCTTGGGCGATCGCACTAAACACTTGAGGTTTTATTGCCAAAAATACGACTTCTGTTGTTGGTGTGAAAATCAGACGATTATCGGCTGTCACATTAACACCATATTCGTCTTCTAGAAAACCTTGGCGTGAGGTTTGTGGTTCGCTAACTAGGACTTCTGAACGTTGATAAATTTTACGAGCAATAAGGCGGGATAAGAGCGCCTCTCCCATTACCCCGCCACCAATTAAGCCGAATTTAATAGTCATTTTTCATTAGTCATAAGTCATGAGTCATGACTTATGACTCATTAGTATTAACACAAAGAACTTTCGACAAAGGACTTTGCACTAATCACTCATTTTACGTTTATTGCGCCATTCTGTTAACTTCGTTTCCCCAAGCTGGGTTTGGTCCAGTGGAACGTGAGGGACGTACTGCAGGTTGAGGTACTTCATGAATAATTCCTGACTGGGTGCTGACTTGCACACAGCTTGGTGTGAACAAAAATATACTTTCGCCTATCCGTTCTTGATGCCCATCAAGCGCGTAGGTACCACCTGCGACAAAATCTACTGCCCGTTGCGCTTGATCGGGATCCATTATTGTTAAATTTAATACTATTGACTTCCGTTCTCGCAATGCTTGAATTGCTTGAGGCATTTCTTCAAAGGTGCGTGGTTCTAGCACCAAGACTTCTGATATTCCATTAATTACTCCAGGCATACCAATCACATTGCTCATCGGCTTTGATCCTGCGGCACTTACATCTCCCATTGTAGGCACGGGTTCCCGCCAGCGTCGATTTTGAACTGGGGGTTCTTGTGCTACTGGTTGTTGAGCAGCATTTTGTTCCTGATACAGATTTTGGTAACTTTCTGTCTCTGGTTCTTCTTCATAGTACTCGTATTCTACTTGCTCGTTTAAACCGACGAAGTCTCTAAGTTTGGAAAATATATTATTCATGGTTTACGCTCCTAGGGCTATTCACTCGTAAGGATATGCCAAAAACTGATGATGAAATCAATTTTTACCCTTGTAAAGGGCAGATTTTTGCGCTGTTCTATTCATATTTGTTCTACCCACTAGGGGTTTTTGTTTGAACAAACGCGAATAGAAAGTCTGTATATGTTTTTTAGGTAACAATGAGTCAAGATTATATCTTAACCAGTCGGTTTAGGGAAGTTATTTTCCTCTGATATTATATTGACTTTTGCTTTTGTCAATACTATATCCTTTGTCACCGATTGAACCAGTGTTTCCTGAAGTTTTTTCCAACAAAGTTTTATAAAGAGTGTCGGAGCGCAAAATGTACTGCAATAAGGTATTTAATCATACTATTAAATACCTTATTATTCCGTGATTATACTTTGAAAATCAATATTAAACAGGACGCTCTCCAAACAAGATAGTTCCTAACCTTACCATTGTTGCGCCTGCTTGCACTGCCAAATTGTAATCCCCTGACATTCCCATTGAAAGGTGATGCATTTGAACATTAGACCAGTTCTGTTCTCGAATTTCTTCTGCTAATTTACTGATACTATTGAATACGTCGAGAACCTCGGAATCATTTAATCCCAAAGGTGGAATTGTCATTAACCCCTGAATTTGTAAATTTTCACATTGATCTAGAGCAGGTAAGTCAGCCAATAGTTGTGATGGACTCCAACCTGACTTGTTTGGATCAGGTCGTATTTTGACTTGCAGACAAATCTGAGGGCTGATTTTTAACTGTTGTGCCAGTTGATTTAAGCGTTGGGCAAGCTTTAAATTATCTACAGAGTGAATCCACTGAAATTGTTCAATGGCTTTTTTGGCTTTATTATTTTGCAAATGTCCAATAAAGTGCCAAGTGATGTCTGGTAAGTCCTGCAACACAGCTTGTTTGTTGGCTGCTTCTTGGATACGACTCTCGCCAAAATCTCGAATTCCTATGGCGTAAGCACACCGTATGATTTCGGCAGAGACTTGCTTGCTAACAGCAATCAACCGGACTGAATCTGGTAGAGAAGAACGAAGGGTAATAATACGTTCGCTAATGGAACTGCTCATTGGAAAGTGCGTTGGAAAACAGTCTGAAGTAGATCGTACTCCTGAGATTGCCCTGTACGACGCAGACTACGTAAGCGATTTTCAATCATCATTCTAGCTTCAGTGCGTCCAGTGGGCTGAAACTTCATACCTTTGACATCAGTTGTTACTATGAAGAATAAGCGTTGGGCATACAGTGTTGTGAACAACTCTTGGTTCTCGTCTACCATACAAATCCTATAGAGCAAACCCCAAGTTGGATGATTGATGTAAGTTTCCGAGTTGTCTAAGTTCATTTAATACTAAGGGATGAATATATATATTTTTGCAGCTGAAGAGAAACATTTTGACGACAAAGGACGCATTTCGTCAAAATTTTTGCTAAAAATGCCAAAAACCCCAAAGTTAAGAGCAAGCAGTACCTCGCCAACATAAGTAGCAGCAGGGGCTTACGCTGGAGCGCGTGCCTCCTGTGGAGGAACTTACGAATCGCACTTAGCGTGTCCCTAAGGACAATAGAAGACTCCAAACTATACCCTGCTTTGTACGTAGCTTGCCTCTCGTTAGAATGCAGCTTATGCTAACACGAAGTGCGTGCAGTGCATACGAAAGTTTTTCCCTTTGTGCATGCTAATTGCCGTTGATCACTCAATAGCTCTAAATTACAGAAGAACAAACTACGGCGCATCGGTTCTAGTTCTTCAGTCATTTCGATCCAGCAGACTTTAGGACAACCTGTGAACGTGCCAACAAAGGAACATGAGCCGAATAACTCAAGCACGTTACAATCAGATTTTAAGCTACCTTTGATGTTGCTGACAAGGTGCATAAGGTTGCTGTAATCCTCAATTATTAGCAATTCATTGACAGCAACAGTTTTCCATTCACGCGTTAAGCGTAGCTCTGCCGTAGGCAATCGCCCTAAATTATTGCGTTTCAAACTAACTAGCATGGCGGTGTTCAGCGGGTTCTTGGCTTGTGCTCATTTAAGTCTTGTGCTTTGTAATGGTGAACATGTAGAGTGATACACAAGACTTAACAACTTAAACCCCTTACTACTTTTTTGATCTTTTGGGCTTTGTGCCAAACGACTTTGGGAGACTTTGTAGGTACGGTTGTGCCACTGTAATTTCTAGAACACTAATGTCTTCATTCCATTTTTGTACCTTGGAATTGACTGTCATTTGTGCTAATCTAGACGAAATTGGGCGATTAGCACAGTGGTAGCGCACTTCCTTCACACGGAAGGGGTCACTGGTTCGAATCCAGTATCGCCCATTTCTTTAATTATATGTAAAGTTGAGGAGCGACAAGGGTGGCTTGTTCAAATCTACCACTCATGAGATTGTTTAACTAGCTATCGTTTCTAAGGATGAACCGAAACAATGTTTGTTCTTCGTCAGTTCATATTTTCAAATAGCAACACAAGCTTTATGAAAAATTAATTTTTGAGATGAATTGCTATTATGTTGTACTTGAAATAGCGATAATCAAAATGTCTCCATGTTAGATAAATTTCCGGAAATTGTCATTGAAGAATGAAAAGCATTATTTCACGATATTTTTTGTTGATTAATCTCCTGATACTTATAGGATTACTAGCAACTGGATGCAATGATAAACAACAAGACATAAACTCGGAAAAACTAACTGTCGGTGTGGTCAGCTACGGCGAAGGAGCTGTTTCTTTAGAAAAATACGAGCGCTTCAAAGACTACATAGCAAAACAAACTCAATCAATTGTAGAACTGGAACCAGCTTACAACGAATTGCAAGCTTTAGAGCAAATTCAACGCCAAAATTGGGAAATTGTTTTTGCGCCTCCTGGTTTAGCAGCAATAGCGATCGGCAAGGAACTTTATGTTCCTTTGTTCTCGATGGAGGGAACACGTGGTAGACAACGCTCTTTACTGATAGTTCGAGATGAT
This sequence comes from Brasilonema angustatum HA4187-MV1, assembly GCA_019359695.1. Taxonomy (GTDB): domain Bacteria; phylum Cyanobacteriota; class Cyanobacteriia; order Cyanobacteriales; family Nostocaceae; genus Brasilonema; species Brasilonema angustatum. Next base: position 18,544 of record JAHHGV010000023.1, on the reverse strand, counting down.
AAACCAATAAAAACAATAGCAGACCTGGCGAATAAAACTGTTGCTTTGGAAACAGCAGGTTCTGCAGCTGGCTATTATGTTCCTCTGTACGATTTATACGGTTTAACCCTTGCTCAAATCCGTTTCGCTCCTACTCCTATAACAGTATTGCAGTGGATCAGTGAAGGTAGCGTTGATGCTGGCGCATTATCTCAAACAGATTTTGAGCTTCATCAGCGAGAGTTTAGTACAACCAAGTTTAAAATTTTACACACTAGCCGATCAATTCCTCCTGCAGTTGTTTTACTGGCACCAACTGTAGAACGGAATCAACAGCAGCAGATTCAAAAAGCAATGAGCCAAGCACCTGGAGATATCCTAGCAGATGCTGGTTACGTCCCCGCAGCCAAAGTACCTAGTTACGAGCAGTTTATTAAATTAGTAGATAAAGTCAGACCTCTAGAAGAGCAAGTCAAGAAAACACCCGCCGTTTTACTTAATCAACAATCTACCACTCCATAAGTACCGCAAGGCGGAATTAAAAATTAAAAATTAAAAATTAAAACAGGTATACAGCGTAAGCTTTTCATTTATTTTGGATGGGTGCTTTCCTTCCGCCATGACGTAATAGAGGGTTGGGAAACAAGTGATTAACAAAAGACGACTTCAGAAAAATTCATAAAACTTAATCATTGTTTCGCGTTTTTTTGGAAAAATCTGCTGATATCTTAATTAAGCTCTCACCCGGTTGGAGTGAGGAGTAATCAACTTAGTATAATATGAGTTATCTACCAAACAGATTTATTTGCTGAAAATACTGTGTTTGATGCTGTAGTTATCATAGACAACCCTGATAGGATAAATCTATTAAATTTTTTACTTAATAGACTTTTTTGTTTTAAAAATACCAAATTACTTATAAAGAAAACAGATTACAGAGCTAGGAGTGCCACCTTATGTCTCAGTCTTACATAATAAAAGCGGAAATTCCCTCTGGGACGATAATTGATAATCGTTATATTATTCAAAAACTTTTAGGACAGGGGGGCTTGGGAAGAACATACTTGGCGTTTGATACTCGTCGGTTTAACGAAGCATGCGTCCTCAAAGAATTTGCACCCACGGGTTCAGGGGAGAATGCTTTAGAAAAATGTCGCAATTTATTTAAAAGAGAAGCAAGAATTCTTCACCAGTTAGAACACCCTCAAATTCCTCGTTTTTTGGCTTGTTTTGAAGGAGATGGACGGCTATTTTTAGTACAAGAGTTTGTTGATGGTAAAACATATTCATTTGTGTTGCGAGAACGGCAAGATTTGGAAGAAACTTTTTCGGAAACTGAAGTTATACAGTGGCTAAAAAGTTTGTTACCTGTATTGGAATATATTCACCAGCACAACATCATCCATCGAGATATTTCTCCTGACAACATCATGTTACCTGATGGTCAAAATTTGCCGGTGCTGATTGATTTTGGTGTGGGAAAACAGATAGCTAACCTTAATCAAAACACCGCGCCTTACCACATGAGCTTTGTTGGTAAAATGTCGCTTGTGGGGAAAGTCGGATATGCTCCTCGTGAGCAAATTAGCTTGGGGTTGTGTTCTCCCTCCAGCGATCTTTATGCCTTGGGCGTGACTGCAGCTGTCCTACTAACAGGTAGAGATCCATCTTTTCTTATGGATCAGTACTCTTTGGAGTGGAGATGGCGTTCTTACACCAAAGTCAGCAATGATTTTGCCAGAGTACTCGATAAGTTGCTAGCAGATACACCAAAGCAGCGATACCAATCCTCAAAGGAAGTTCTCACAGATTTAGAACGTCTTGGACAGTTTCAAGTAATGGGACAATCAACTGTTCTTGATTTGCCTAGCACAGTTATAAAACAGAAATATCAACCTACATTCACAACACAACAGCCACACTACCAATATCCACAGACTACAGCAGGTTCGGCTAGAAGTTCATCTAGTCAGCAGCAATTCCCTGTTATTCAGCCACAACCACAACCACAACCACAACCACAACCAGAACAATCCTCACTAAGTTCGGCTAGAAGTTCATCTAGTCAGTCGCAATACCCTGTCATTGAGCCACAACCACAACCACAACAATCTTCACTCAATCCAGCTTTCATACAACGCTGTCAGCAAGAACTAGCTTACTACATTGGACCAATAGCAAGTCTAGTTGTGGAAGAGATTCTAGAGCAAACTCCTCAAATTTCGCCTTACCAATTTATTGAATTTTTGGCCAGGGAAATTCCTGATGCATCAGCAGGTGCTGAATTTAGAAAACACCTATTTTCATGAGTATTTCGGGGTAACCGACTCATCCAAGTGCCTTCTTTGAAAATCAAAACTGTCATAAATATAGTTGTGACTTATTTGAGTTGCAGCTTAATTTCCTGCTGTTCCTCCAGTATTTCCTCCATGAGTACGTCTAATTCTTTTCATTGCCATTTCTAAACTTAATTTCATCCGTTTAAAAGCTTTGGCAAGATTACCAATTTCATCATTAGAAATCTGATCAAAATCAACTTCTAAATGCCCTGTGCTAACTTCTTCCGCGACACGAGTTATCCGCTTGAGGGGAATAATAACCTGTCGATGCAAAAAGACATTGACTAAAAGAATAACCACTATAAAAACAGTAGATACAAGTCCTATTATCTTCAAAGAAGATTGATTGGCTTTTTCAATCACCTTACTCGCTGGTAGCGAAATAAATTGAGCCGCCACAATTTGATTCAACTGCCAATTGAATCCATTAACTGTACCGAAACGCTCAATCATAGTTTTTGGTGCCACATCAGGCGTGCTATGACATTTCAGACAACTTTCTTTGCTAATAGCTAGTGGACGAGCAATGTAAAATATATCGCCTCCTGGAAGTGACCGAAAATCACTCACCTCTTTTAAATTTTTATCTTTTTGGAAACGCTCTAAAATTGCGGTCTCAAAACTGTCAGCCTTATCCCGAAGATTTGTGGGATTTGTTGCTGCTTCTTTATAAAAAAAGTCTCGATATTCTGGTCTTTTTCTGAGAATCTCAAAGACCTCTCGTGCTGAGTATGCAGATACAGTTTGGGGCAAAAACTTTTCTTCTAGTTTATCAGCAAGCTCTGGATTAATTTGGGTAAGTGTGTACTCACGAACAGAAGTCATTGTATCGATGAGTGTTAAAGCTCGTGAGGTAATTTCATTTCTAGCATTCTGTCTTAACAAAGCAGAAAGAGCCAATCCACTAAAGCTTAGACCTACTATAAGAATGATGACTAGCAAAAGTGTAAATTTTTGTCTCAAATTTAAGTTTTTTAACATGATCCCATATCATCTGAAGATAACAGTACTATGAACAAAGAATTGAAGGCATGTCTTAACCATTATATGGACAGACTACGCATAAATAACTGAGAATTTAGATGATTACAAAATAACTTTGTCGGATTCAGGATTATGTACACGAATTTCTCAAAAAATAGATGAATAGCAACTTATCCTTCATGATTAAGTTCATGAATAAATGTTATGAATCATTTTAGTAAACCATCCTATATTTATCAATTTGAATTTTTGGATTCGTGATATTGAGGTTTTTGATAAAATTTATCTCCTAATTTAAAAAAGAGAATATAACAGTCTGAAAGTGAAAATTTTCCAATATATATAGCAGTCCTATTTCATTTATGAAAAAACAAAGTACATTTGTACATTCTTCTTTCCTGTTCCCTGTTCCCTGTTTCCTGTTCCCCACCTCAACGAATAACTTTACAACTCCTGCGCGGATTGCTATAAAGATACTATCCATTTGGTAATAGCCTGCTTGTTCAGTTGAGTCCTAGACTGTTGACAGTGGCACAATAAGACTAGGAGATAACTTAGTTCCAAATATACCTTACACGTAAAGCTTAGCGTGGAACTCCCGTGTAGGAGACACAAATTAGAATCTCGAAATCTTCCCCTGAATCCTTACCCAGCTTTAATACCATGCCAAAATAAATAGCATGATAGAGTTATTAATATAATGGTCTGGAATCCAGGACAGGCGTTGCTTGGGGGACGCTACATCATCGAAAGAAAATTAGGCGAAGGTGGAATTGGTATCACCTATCTCGCCGGAAATGAACGAAATGAACTGCGGGTTATTAAAACTCTAAGAGTTGACATCCTTAATCAGGATACCTGGAAACCGCATCAAAGCAAATTAAAGCAAGACTTCCGCGATGAAGCTTTTCGGCTTGCCTTGTGTCGCCATCCTCATATAGTGCAAATAGAAAATATTTTTGATGAAGGCGATTTGCCTTGCATGGTGATAGAGTACATCGAGGGTGAAGACTTAGGCAACCGGCTTCGGCGGATGAAAGTCTTACCAGAAGTTGAAGCGCTTTTGTACATCCGGCAAATTGGCGATGCTTTAAAGGTCATTCACAGTAGAGGTTTGCTACATAGGGATATTAAACCACGTAACATCATGCTTCGCGCGGGCAAATCAGAAGCTGTGCTGATTGACTTTGGTATTGCCAGAGAGTTTATTCCCAATGTTATCCAAAGGCATACAGTGTATCGTACACCAGGTTTTGCCCCCCCAGAACAGTATGAATTGGAAGCACCACGGGGAGAATATATTGATGTCTATGCACTAGCTGCCACCTTGTATAGTTTAATCACTGGAGTGACACCAAGGAATGCCGATGAGAGAGCACGCCATAACATTCCCCTAGAACCACCAAAACACTTTAATCGTAATATTAGTGACAAGGTCAATCAAGCAATTATCAGGGGGATGGATTTGCAACCCAGTCTCCGCCCTCAGTCCATACAGGAATGGCTAAATTTATTGGATGTTGAGATCCGCGAAGAGCCCCCCACACAGGTGATGACACACCGCCCAGTACTTCCTAATAATCAGTCTTCACCCCAAAATAAACAGCTAATAATACCATCTGTTGCCACTTCTGGAAACTGGCAATGTGTACGTACCCTCAGAGGTCATTCCAGTATGGTTCTTGCTGTTGCTATTAGCTCAGATGGACAGGCGATCGCTAGTGGTAGCAATGATCATACAATTAAACTTTGGCAACTAGAAACCGGTAAACTTCTGCGTACCTTTGGTGGTTGGTTTTCTGGTCATTCCAGCATTGTTCATACTGTCGCTTTTAGTCCCGATGGACAGTTAGTTGCTAGTGGAAGCTGGGATGAAACCATTAAGTTGTGGCAGGTAAGTACAGGAAAAGAAATTCGTACATTAACCACTCATGGCAGCTGGATCAATTCTGTAACCTTTAATCCAATACCTCTGAAATTTTCTTCTCAACAAGAAGAAACTTACGTGGGAAGGTGGATTTTAGCGAGTGGTGGCGCTGATACCACTGTTAAGTTATGGATAGTAAGTACAGGCATAGAAATTAGCACTTTCATAGGTCATTCCGACTCAGTATGGTCAGTTGCTTTCAGTCCGAATGGAGAACTTCTAGCTAGTGGTAGCGCTGATAGTACAATCAAGCTTTGGCAAGTAAGTACAGGTAGAGAAATTCGCAGCTTTATAGGTCATTCCTTCTTTGTTAATTTCGTTACCTTCAGCCCAGATGGACGACTTTTGATAAGTGCCAGTGCTGATGGCACTATTAAACTTTGGCAAGTCAGTACAGGGAAAGAAATTCACACTTTTAGAGGTCATTCCGATGCGGTGTGTTCAGTCATTTTTAGCCCGAATGCACAGCTTCTTGTTAGCGGTAGTTGGGACAAAACTATTAAAATCTGGCAGATAAGGACAGGTACTGAAATTTGTACTCTTCATGGTCATTCTAATTACGTCAGATCTGTTGCCTTTAGTCCAGATGGACAGACTATTGTAAGCGGTAGTGATGACGATACGATCAAAATTTGGCGATGCCATTCCTAATTTGGGTAATTTATCTGATACTTTTACGGTGAAATTCTTCTAACTCTCTAGATAGACTCGATATTTTCCAAAAATTGAAACAATAATCAGGGTAACCTTAATTTTGGCAATCTATCTTAGAGGATGTTTTAAAAGGGTTGTTCTATGTCATGTTGAACGCAGCGAAGCGGAGTGAAACATCTCAGTATGTGCCCGAAACCTAGATTCTTCGTTACGCTTCGCTCCACTCAGAATGACAGATTTATACCTTTATGGACTTTTCAAACATCCTCTTAGCTGAAACGCTTTTACAGAAAGCACAGCATGGAGATGCTTGCCTGAATTAGGCAATTAATTTTAATTGTGTTTTAATTTGGAATTGCATATGGGCTTTGGTATAGGAGATTTATTCTGGATTTTCCTCCTGCTTTCTTCCCTGCAACCCTTGTGGCAGAAACGTCAGGTAGAATATCGGCGTATTCGCGCCCTACAGGAATTTCAGCAACAACGCAAAAGCCGAGTGATTTTGCTCATTCACCGCCAAGAGTCTATCAGCTTTTTGGGAATTCCTGTATCGCGATATATCACCATCGAAGACTCAGAACAGATACTGCGGGCAATTCGGCTTACCCCGCCAGAGATCCCCATTGACTTGATTTTACATACTCCTGGTGGTTTGGTTTTAGCAACAGAACAAATAGCTAGAGCATTAATTCGCCATCCTTCCAAAGTGACTGTCTTTGTCCCTCACTACGCTATGAGTGGTGGTACGATGCTTGCCCTAGCTTCTGACGAAATTGTTATGGATGCTAACGCTGTTCTTGGACCTGTTGATCCACAACTGGGTAACTTCCCTGCAGCCAGCATCTTGAAAGTTGTTGAACAAAAACCTGTTGGTGAAGTTGACGACCAGACTTTGATTATGGCAGATCTATCACGCAAAGCGATCGACCAAGTACAGCGCTTTGTACGGACTCTGCTGAAAGATACAGTACCCACACAGAAAGTTAAGCCAGAAAATATTGAGAGTATAATCGATGCCCTAACGACTGGGCGCGTTACTCACGACTACCCAATCACTGTTGAAGAAGCAACAGAAATGGGGCTACCCGTAACAGTCGGACTGCCCAATGTTATTTACGACCTTATGGATTTATATCCACAACCACAAGGCGGACGACCCAGCGTACAGTATATCCCCATGCCCTACGATGACCCCCGCCCCATTTTACCAACTCCTAAAGGTAGACCATTAGAAGAACCTAGCCCAACTCAGATGAGTTAAGCCAAGTTATTATCTTGTCGGTGTTGGTGTAGGCGTTGCTGTCGGTGCGGACGTAGGACTCGCTGTAGGCAACGCTTCTGGTGTAGAAGTAGGTGTTGCTGTGGGTAACGTCTCTGGTGTAGAAGTAGGCGTTGTGGTTGGTTTTGCTGTTGGGGTAGTTCTAGGTGTAGAAGTAGGCGTTTTAGTTGGTTTTGCTGTTGGTGTTGGCTGGGTTGTCGGTGAGGTTGTTGGTTTTCGTGGCTTTGTTGTTGGCGTGGATGTTGGTTCTTTCTTGATGTCCTTTGCTTGTTGGCTGAGTTTTTGCCTGAATGCTAAGTCAGCAATTCCTGTTTGTTGTAAACCCAGTTTTTTCTGATATAGCTTAACTGCTGCTTCTGTTTGAGAACCATAATATTGATTACTGGGCAACAGAGGATTGGGCTTAGCTACCAAGTTTAAATTCGCTTGCAAAGTTTCAACTATTTTTGCAGCAACATCTTGAGTTTTTGGTCCTACTATTCCATCCGCAGGTTGTAGTTTGTGCCCTTTTTGAAATTCTTGAATTGCGTTTTTAGTATCCGCTGTGGTCAAAGGTGCATCTGATACCTTGACGCTGTAACCTAGTCCCCGTAACACAGCACGAAATTGCCGTGGGGTATAAGTTCGTGCAGCAAAAGCGACATCTGAAATCACTACACTAGCTGTGATCAAACAGGCAGTTGCAATGGTAATGTTTGATTTTCCAAACCCACACCACATAAGTAAAACTCCTCTTGGTCAAATCAACCGGATATTGACATTGACAGATAGATGCATTTTAAGTTTCTGTAAAGTTTTTTGGTCGCTTTATTAATGATTATTGATAACTTAAAGTTATCGTACATGGATGTTAAGATTCATAAACTAATGTCATCTATCTTAGATATAGCAATCCTGAATCATACATGAGAGAATACTGAATTCACTTTAAGTAATCTTTGTGGCAAGTATATATTACTTGTATCGCTAAAATGCTTAATTTATTGTAACCAGAAAGCGTAAAATATTTAACTTAGTTTTCGATAAAGCAGTATTTTCTCAGAAATCATTTAGGATTGCTGTATAGATATATTGCTTGAAAGCCGCAGGTATAGGTAGGCAAGACTTAAAACCACGTAATTTAGAGATGTTGTATCCAAAATCTGTACTTTACTTATTTAAAAACCAATGACTAACGTGAAAACCTTAACAAAGCGAAACATATGGTTTGAACAGTTGATGGCGATTATTGCGTCTGTTAATCTAGGGTTAGTTTTATTTGATTTAAGTTATGTTCCTTGGCGAGATTTTTATATACGAAATCTCCCCAGAATCACTCAGATATACGATCCAGTTAAAGGAATTGAACGCCATCGAGAAACAGAAAACTATTTGGTTACAGTAAACGCACTTATAGAACAGGTCAGTCAAACAGGATTGCAATCACCTCAGGTGGTAAAAAAACTTGAGGAACTCAGCCGTCTTAGTAGCGAGATGATTGATAGCAACCCATTTGAAGCGGCGAATAAGAGTGGTTCCTTGGAAAAAATCAAAAATCAGATGCGCGATCGCGTAGCCGTTAAATCTTCCAAGCAAGCCTTTTCTACATTCTGGAGTCAAGCTTATTTATCAAAACGCGGTTGGAAGCAAGAAATTGATTTTTTCAACAACAAAATTCGCCCTATAATTATCGTCAACTATTATCGAAGTATTGGAGAAAATGGCGAATTAATTGATTATTTTTGGATAATTGACTTACCATTTGTCATTTTATTTGGTGTGGAGTTATTAGCGCGTAGCTTCTATATCAAACGTCAGTATCCTAGTTTGAGTTTTTTCAATGCTATTTTCACGCACTGGTATGATTTGTTTTTATTGCTACCATTTTTGCGTTGGTTGCGAATTATACCTGTTTCGATCCGCCTAGACCATGCACGAATGCTGAGTCTAAATCCAATACGTCAACAAATTCATCGAGGAGTCGTGGCGAATTTTGCCGAAGAACTGACAGAAATTGTTGTTATTCGGGTCATTAACCAAATTCAGGGATCAATTCAACGCGGTGAACTAAGGCGTTGGCTATCACAAAATGAACAAACTCGCTCCTACATAGATATCAACAATATAAATGAAGTAGAAGCAATTGGAGGTATTTTGGTAAAAACAATTGTTTACCAAGTACTGCCAAAAATTCAACCTGAAATTACAGCGATTTTGCGGCACAACATTGAAAGCGCTATTAAACAAGTTCCCATTTATCACAACCTACAAATATTACCTGGACTGGATGCGATGCAAACTCAATTGAGTGAGCAACTCGCAACCCAAATCACAACTAACCTTTATAATGCAGTTGTCAGCGCAGCAGAAGATCCAGTTGGAGCAAAACTTTCTAGTCAACTTGTGCAAAGCTTTAGCGAAGCTTTGGGAACAGAAATCCAGAAAAAACAGGTTTTTTCAGAAATTCAGAACTTACTTATTGACTTTTTAGAAGAAGTCAAGCTTAATTATGTCCAACGCTTGTCAAAAGAAGATATGTGGAAAATTATCGAGCAAACCAAGCAGCTACGAACACAGCCACCAGTTCAACCAGTGGAAGATCAAAGCTCTACTATGCTGGTACGTAGAGAAGGAAGTTGATGGTGAATTTGCAACAGCAGTCGAAAATTGATAAACAGACAACAAGACAAGGGGAGGAATTTTTTTGAAGTGGTAACGACAAAGTCGTCATAATGCCCGATTTCAAATCAGCCAATCACGGGAAAATCCCACAAACCTTGCCATGAAAATCTGGCTTTCCCCTACACCCCTATTTTCAAGGCAGAAAGATTTTTCCGTACACCCTTACACCCCCACACCCTTACACCTCCACACCCTTACACTCCCACACCCCTACACCCATATTCAAGCGAGTTTTTGCTTCTCGCTCCCAAAAAAATACGCTAAACTTAGATAATCAGGCGAACCTGTTAGGTTCGCCCGAAGACTTCTTGGAAGATATCCCTATCGCAGGAAGTGGGTAATGACCCACTTTTTTTGTTGGAATAGCCGCATGACTCACCCTCTCGTTCCACAGATTATTGAATTGGCGACACCAGTGGCACAAAAGCTGGGATTGGAAGTTGTTGGCGTGGTTTTTCACACCAATCAAAATCCGCCGGTTTTACGCTTAGACATTCGCAATCCTCAACAGGACACTGGGTTAGATGACTGTGAGCGAATGAGTCGTGCTTTTGAAGCTACCTTAGATGTAGTGGAAATCATTCCAGATGCTTATGTATTGGAAGTATCCAGTCCTGGTATTTCGCGACAGCTGACAACCGACCGAGAATTTATTTCCTTCAAAGGATTTCCTGTTATTGTCCAGACTGCTCCATCCTATGAAGGACAGCAACAGTGGATTGGTCAGTTGATTCGCCGGGATGAGACAACAGTTTATTTAAATCAAAAAGGTCGTGTTGTTCAAATTCCTCGCTCCTTAATTACTAAGGTAGATCTCGATGAGGGCAGATAGAAAAACTATCAGCATTCAACAGTTGTGAGTACCGAAGTTTAGAGGAGCGACAGCGTTCTTGGGAGGTTTATCCCTCAAAGCAAGCGGCGCTGCTGAGTCAGGTTTTAAACAATTCCACAAATCACTAACTCAGCAATTAGCACTGTTTTTATGCTGACCATTTTTTGCATAGCTATATAAGGAGATTGTTTATGTCAATGGTAACTTTACCTGGATTAAAAGATTTAATCGAAAATATAAGTCGTGAGCGTAATTTACCTCGTGTTGCAGTTCAAGCAGCTATCAGAGAAGCATTACTCAAAGGTTACGAACGTTATCGTCGTGCTCAAAACTTAGAGCGAAAACAGTTCGATGAAGATTACTTTGAGAATTTTGATGTCCAACTAGACGTTGAAGATGAAGGCTTCCGCGTTGTTGCAACCAAAACTATCGTTGAAGCTGTGACAAACTCTGATCATGAAATTGCGCTTCAACAAGTTCAAGACATGGGAGGGGACGAAGCACAATTAGGACAAGAAGTTGTGCTGGATGTTACCCCCGACCAAGGAGAATTTGGTCGCATGGCAGCAATGCAAACTAAGCAGGTCTTGGCGCAAAAACTGCGGGATCAACAACGCCAGATGGTGCAAGAGGAGTTCCAAGACTTAGAAGGAACAGTTCTACAAGCAAGAGTTCTGCGGTTTGAAAGACAATCGGTGATTATGGCTGTTAGCAGTGGTTTTGGGCAGCCAGAGGTGGATGCCGAATTGCCCAAGCGTGAACAATTACCCAACGATAATTATCGGGCAAATGCCACCTTTAAGGTCTATCTGAAAAAAGTTTCTCAAGGTCAGCAACGAGGACCTCAGTTACTGGTCTCACGTTCGGATGCAGGTTTGGTGGTTTATTTGTTCGCCAACGAAGTGCCAGAAATCGAAGATGAAGTCGTGCGGATTGTCGCTGTAGCGCGAGAGGCAAATCCTCCTTCTCGTCATGTAGGACCTCGAACGAAAATTGCTGTTGATACTCTTGATCGTGATGTAGATCCAGTAGGTGCTTGTATTGGAGCGCGGGGATCACGAATTCAAGTTGTCGTCAACGAATTGCGCGGCGAAAAAATAGATGTGATTCGCTGGTCTCCAGATCCTGCTACCTACATTGCTAACGCCCTTAGTCCTGCACGGGTAGATGAGGTTCGTCTGATGGATCCTGAAACAAGACAAACTCACGTGCTGGTGGCAGAAGACCAATTGAGTCTGGCGATCGGCAAGGAAGGACAAAATGTTCGTTTGGCAGCTCGTCTGACTGGTTGGAAAATTGATATCAAAGATAAAGCAAAGTATGACCACGCAGGAGAAGATGCTAAGTTTGCAGATGTGAGAGCAAAATATATACCAGAAGTAGATGACTCTGACGAGGAGGACTTAGAAGATAAAAATCAGGAAGAATTTTTTGAGGATGAAATTTTTGACGAAAATAATGACGAATAAGAGTAAAGTTATCAGTAAACATCGTCCTGAGTAACGAACTCTAGCTCATGGAACCAAATTATCGGCGTTGTATTAGTTGTCGAAAAACAAGATTAAAACAAGAGTTCTGGCGAATTGTCCGCGTGTTTCCTTCAGGACAGGTACAATTAAATGAGGGCATGGGGCGTTCTGCCTATATTTGTCCGCAGCAGAACTGTCTTTTGGCAGCTCAGAAAAAAAATAGATTAGGGCGAGCCCTACGTGCATCAGTGCCAGAAGCACTGTACCACACATTGTGGCAGCGTCTACACTAAAGGAATAACCAAAAACAAACTTAATGAAAACTACGTTGTAGCGGTAATTCCCAAAGAAATTGTGATGACAGCCGAATTATTTGTGCTATCAACACACTCTGTTTTATCGCTCATGTAGTGCCAAAATAGTAAAAGGGTGTCGTTAGCGTAGCTCTTGGTTATCCAAAGGGGCGAAGCCGGACTCCTAAGAAGTTTTACTCGATGTGTCGTGGAAGACTCAGAATCAACAAAACAAAACAGTACAGAATGGCAACCTGGTAGCGCCCAAGCGCAGTTCGGCGTCAACCATCTTTCCTGGTGGGGATGCCAGCGATAAACCGAAACATCTCTCTTTCCTGAATGGAGGCACCGGCATTCATTAGCAGTGGCAACCTAACACAGTAATCGAAGGATGGAGATGTCGCCAACCAGGCAACCATCCGCTAAAACTGTAAATTAAAGGGGAAGAGTGGATGAACAACGGCAAAGTTAGAATTTACGAATTATCAAAGGAATTGAATTTGGATAACAAAGAGCTATTAGCAATTTGCGACCAGCTCAATATTGCGGTCAAAAGCCATAGCAGCACAATTACAGAATCCGAAGCGGAACGCATTCGGGCTCAAGCAGAAAAAGTAGCTCAGACAAGTGTGACGCCGAGAATAGGAAATGGCACTAACAGCCATAGACCAAATTCACCACAAGATGGTGGACGTAACCGACCTGCAGCACCTAATAAACAACAAATTTTGGAGATTCGCAAACCTACAGTTTTGAAAAACCCCATCTCTAACGCCCCAGAGGCGTCGGTTGCTACCAATATAGTTGCTTCTGAAGTCAATCCTCCTTCACCCCCTAAGTCCATAGCTCCCCCTGTCTCACCCATGAAGCCGACGGCACCAATTCGATCTGTACCCCGGAATCAGTCTGAGACCACACCTGAACAACCAGCAGTGACAGACGCGGATAAAAACATAGTACCCAATACAAATCAGCCGGTTGAAAAAGTAGCAGCGGAAAAACCGGAAAAAGCATCTGCACCAAGATCAAAACCGGAAAGACAGCCAAAACCACAACTGGCAGCCCCGCCCACCAGACCAGCTGGGGAGCAACCAAGCTCTCCAACAGACGCTGCCCAACCGAGTGTGAGCGAGAAACCGATTATAATTCTCAAACGCGATCGCGACCAAAAACGCGATGCATCCGTTGGCAGCCGAGCTCTTGCAGGCGATGGCACACAGCGCCCACCTCAAAAACGCGATGCTCCCGAAGGCAGCCAAACCTTTGCGGGCGAACGCGACCAAGTCAAGCAGCAAAGAGTCAATAAAACGGCAACAGGGGAAACAGCACAGGCTGCTTTGCCGCAAAAAACTGAAAAACCTGTGCGTTCTACTACCCCCTCACCAGTAAAACCTGAGCAAAGAGGAAATAGGCCTTCTGCACCTGTACAAGTCGGAGAGTCGCAACGACCTAGCAGACCAATAGTACGTGCTGCTGAACAACCAGGAGGTGCGCTACCAGTCGCTACGCCTCCAAAACCAATGCGAGTCTCACTGACAAAACCGCAGGTTGGGCAAGAAGATGAGGATGAAGCACCAACAACGACTGAAGAGGTCATCGAACTAAAGCGCCCAACCCCGCCACGTCAAGTCAAAGGCGGTAAAAAGTGGCAGGAAGAAGAGATAGAAGAAATCAAAGACTCAGCCAAGGCTGGAAAGGGAGCCGTTAAAGGCAAACGTGTCAAGCCAATAGTTGATGAGTTTGAAGATGATGAAGATCTTTTAGATGAAGAGGGAGTGGAAATACCTGCCACTATCCAAGTCAGTCTCTCTATTGCCCGTCCACCGAAACCTAAGGCTTCCAAGCCGACACAAACAGCAGTAGCCACGGCTGTTGCGCCAGTTGCGAAAGGGAAAAAACCTGCTTCCTCTCGTGAGCAAAACCGTCGCCAAGAAACGGAACAAAAGCAGGATCGTCCAGAAATACTGGAAGTCACAGGTCCGATGACAGTGCAAGAACTGTCTGAGGCTTTGGTAGTGGCTGATACAGAAATTGTGAAAATTCTGTTCATGAAAGGCATGGCAGTAAGTATCACGCAAAATTTGGATATTCCCACAATTACACTGGTAGCCAACGAGTTGGAAATACCAGTTGAAACCGTCGAACCAGAAGCCGAAGCCCGCAAAGTCACGGAAATGATAGACGTGGCAGACTTGGAACACCTGCTTCGCCGTCCGCCAGTTGTGACAATTATGGGTCACGTAGACCACGGTAAAACTACCCTGCTTGACTCGATTCGCAAAACAAAAGTGGCATCTGGGGAAGCAGGTGGTATTACTCAGCACATCGGTGCTTACCACGTAGATGTAGAACACGATGGTAAAGAGCAGCAAGTGGTATTCCTTGATACCCCTGGTCACGAAGCCTTTACAGCAATGCGGGCACGCGGAGCGCGAGTCACCGACATAGCTATTTTGGTGGTTGCTGCAGATGATGGCGTTCGTCCTCAGACTGTTGAAGCGATTAGCCACGCGAAAGCCGCTGAAGTTCCGATGATAGTAGCCATCAACAAAGTCGATAAACCAGAGGCACAACCTGACCGTGTTAAGCAAGAATTAACAGAATATGGTCTGGTGTCAGAAGAGTGGGGCGGTGACACGATTATGGTTCCTGTCAGCGCTATTAGGGGCGAAAATCTGGATACACTCCTAGAGATGATTCTCTTGGTAGCAGAGATAGAAGAACTTTCTGCTAATCCAGACCGACTCGCGAAAGGAACCGTGATTGAAGCTCACTTAGACAAGGCAAAGGGACCAGTTGCGACCTTGCTGATTCAAAACGGTAGTCTGCGCGTAGGCAATTTGTTGGTAGCTGGCTCAGCCTTCGGTAAAGTCCGGGCAATGGTGGATGACAGAGGTAAAAGAGTCGAAGCGGCTACTCCCTCCTTCGCCGTTGAAGTTCTGGGTTTAAGTGATGTACCAGCAGCAGGCGATGAGTTTGATGTCTTTAGCAACGAAAAACAAGCACGCTCAATTGCAGCCGAACGCGCTGAAAAACTCCGTCAATCACGTCTGATGCAGGGACGTGTTACCCTGACCAGTATCTCGGCTCAGGCTCAGGAAGGCGAGTTGAAAGAACTCAACCTGATATTGAAAGGAGATGTGCAAGGTTCAGTGGAAGCAATAGTGGGATCGCTCAGGCAAATCCCGCAAAACGAGGTACAAATCCGCTTGTTGTTGTCAGCTGCTGGTGAAATTACCCAGACAGATATCGACTTAGCCGCAGCCAGTGGAGCAGTTATCGTTGGCTTTAACACCACTTACGCCAGTGGCGCTAGACAAGCCGCCGATGAGGCTGGTGTAGATGTACGGGAATACAACATCATCTACAAACTCATAGAAGACATCCAAGGAGCCTTGGAAGGTCTACTGGAGCCAGAGTTGGTGGAAGAACACTTGGGTCAAGCCGAAGTGCGTGCTGTCTTCCCCGTTGGTCGTGGTTCCGTTGCAGGTTGTTACGTGCAGTCTGGTAAGCTCATCCGTAACTGCAAAGTGCGGGTGCGTCGTAACGGTAAGGTGATCAATGAAGCTCCCCTTGACTCGCTCAAGCGAATGAAAGAAGACGCCCGCGAAGTTAACGCCGGTTACGAATGCGGTGTCGGCATTGACAAATACAATGACTGGGCAGAAGGTGACATCATCGAAGCATTCCAGATGGTGACCAAGCGCCGCACTCTCTCATCTACTAGATAAGGAGTAGTTGACAGGTGACAGGTGACAGGTGACAGGTGACAAGGTAATAGAAAAGTTTTATTTCCCTGCACTCTGTCTCCCTTCTATGATCTGTACCCTCCGGGGAAGACCTCCGGTCTCGCTACGCTTTAGACCTCTGGGCGTGCGCTTTGCGCATACGCCAGAGCCGGCACGAGGGAGATCCTCCCGCAGCGCAGGACTCACCGCTCAATAAAATCTAGAGAAATTTAGAAATGTTGTAGTTCAGCCAGTAAGGCTTGATATAACAATCTGGATAAGTTTATCAAAAGCAAAATTTTTCCAACAAACAAAACCTCCGCCACAGTTATCTTGTGACGGAGGTTTATCAGCTTAATCCAAAATCAAAAATTCCAAATTTTAGATTAAGAGAACCATTCTAAAACAGCTTCTTCCTTTGTATTGGTATTCCGAGATGGTGTCTCACGATTAAACTTCATCTGAATTGACCGTGTTTGTTCACCATCAGCAGCAACAGCCATAATTGGATAGTCAATCAAACCATCCTGGAAGGACATTTGGAAGCGGAAGGTACCGTCTGGATTGAGTTTAATTGGACGACCGCCAATTGTGACAGTCGCATCAGGTTCTGTTGCACCATAAACAATCAACTCAGCATCAGCAATTAACCAGAACTTACGCGGGCGCATTGGCACGTCACCAGAGAAGCCAGCGCCAGACATACCTACGCCAGACATGTTCAAACCAGAGGTAGTTGGAACTGCCCACATACCTACACCAGAGGGGAAGACGTAGGAGCTGATGGCTTGTTCTGGAGTAACGAAACCAGGAACCTGGTGCATGGAACCGAACACAGAACCTGCAACGCGCATGACTTCGGCAGATTCTGCCAAACCAAAGATTTGGTCATAGATGGCGTTACCGTTGGCAGCAGCACCAGGAATAGGAGTAGCAGTAGCAGTAGGAGCCACTTTCTTGGCGGGAGGAACCAGTTCATAAACAGTTTTCTCACGCAAATCTTCATCAAAATTCACGGTGATGAAGACATCTTCAATCCAGTCGGAAGGATAGACAGGAGGAACGTGGACGGGTGCAGAACGAGCTAGTACTAACCAGCGACCATCAGCACAACGGTAACCAATGTCGATGACATAATCGCGATCGCTCACTGGAACTGGCAAATACCATTCCCGTGCAAGTTCATCACAGGGGTATTCTTGAATGCTGTGGGGGCTTTGGTACTCTAAATTGATGTCGGTGACATCATAAATACGCAGTGCCAGCTGTTGTCCCCCAAGACGGCGTAGTTCTTCTTTATGCTCGTTAGAAACATCCCAGTAGGTATAAGCCCACTGAGGATCGCGAGGCATAAGAACAATACGGCTTTCTCCATAGCCTTGAGGGAGATCCGCTAGTCCTTCATCAACATCAGTGAGAGTACCGCCTGTACGATCAATTTGACCCAACTCAAATTTTGCTGCTTCCACGGTTTCCTGTGCCTCCATTGAACGAGATTGGGTAAGAGAAACTTTGCTGCGTTGAGCTTGTTGAACAGATTCCAACAGTTGCGATTTACGCATTCTACTGTAACGAGAGATGCTAAATTCACTAGCTACTTTACGTAGTTGCCGCAATGTCATCTCTTCTAAAGGTGGGCGTTCTTTTGCCATAATTTTGGCCTCCAGTAGTTTGAAAGGTTCATGATGTCCCCTGGTTATTAAATGGCTGATAAATAGCCGTAGACCTCCAGAAAAACTTCTTATTCCTGACTCCTGGTTCTGCCGAGTTTTGTGTTTGTTTTTTAATGTGTTTTTTAATTGCAAATCACTCCCTTTGGATTCCCTATGATGCCAATGTGGCAGCATGATGCCAATGTGACAGCATTTTCTTTTGGGGAGCAGAGGAGTCTTTGTTAATAAATATTAACTAATAATCCTGCGTTGGGATCAAGGGGGTTACAGACACATTTTTCAGCTTTTCACGTATTTATCAGCCTTTGGGGATCATTAAGTTATGATTCTATGACATTTTAGCTTGTTAAAAGCAGGTTATACATCTGATTAATCGCGATTATGTCAAATTTTGATGACAAAACTTTTTCGCTCTGTACTAAGTTAGATTTGCTTCATCACTCGTACTGAAAAACTGCGGAGCCTAACGGGAGAGACCTCCGGGTATGTCATATGTCCTCTGAACACACTGCTTTCTATCCTGAAGGGTTGGGATGAACCGTTCCACAATTTATGGACAAATATCTTATCCACTTGTTGCTTCCTGCTTCTGCGACTCATAAGTAGGTCAACTTAATTAAATATAAGATAGAGATAATATTGTCGTTGTATGTGACTTGTATGCCTGCGACTATCCGAACGGTGTTGAATACTGAAGAAAACCGCACCCTGCTGGAACGCGCGTTG
>JAHHGV010000022.1 GCA_019359695.1 Brasilonema angustatum HA4187-MV1 | reverse complement strand
CTCTTTTTTGCAAGTTCTTGAGCATTTCTTGCAACTGAGCGCTTGAGGGATCTGGACATTTTCTGGGTCTTTTGGAATTTTTTTCAAGTCTGTCACGACGATAGACCCCATGAAAAACTTCTACCAAGTGGCGATCGCGTTTTGATAAACTTTCAAATTGTTTTACTCTAACTCTATTAAGGAGCGCCCAACCACTGAGGTGCTGAAATCCAAACTCTGCTAAAAAACCCTTTAACTCGGGGTTTTGTGTAGTTTGCAAGTATGCCCAATTATCTAAGCTCATCTTAGACTCTAAGTCGGCATTAAATGTTTGCAAAATTCTCACAGAAAAGAATTTGTAACTTGTTGCCCTAGTTTCCCCATTATTATCTACAATAAGTTGAGTTTTTCCATCTCCATCTAGAATAACTAAAGTTTTTCCATCGTCATCCAGGACAAACCTTAGCAATTGCTGGTAGGTGAAAGACTTGTCATCGCTGATATCACCACTGAATAGATTGTCAATTTTTTGACATGCTCTTAAGATGGGTTGAGAAACATAAGACCGCAAACAAAGTCCCGCTTTGGCGCGACTTGTGACATCAATAGCAGAATTTTGACCGACAAAATAGGATAACAGAACAGCTTGGGTATTAGTTGGAGCTAGATTGCGAATTTGTTTGATAAACTCCTGTGCAGCAGGAACTGAACAATGTTCGTATCCAACTCTTTGACTGGTACTGATTCTGTAAATTTCCCAGTATCTAGATAATACATCTCTGTGGCTGCTCAAATTGTAGGCTTGTTTGTAGCTAACGTTCGTTTCCTCATCGCAACCTAACTGCTCCAGCGCCTTGCTTCGGTAATACAAGGCTTCCGCGTAGTCAGGTTTAAATTCAATGGCTTTGTTGTAGCTAGCTATTGCCTCTTCGTAAAAGTCTAAGCCATACAGCGCATTGCCACGAGCATACCAAGGTTTGTAGTAATTAGGGTTGATTTCTATGGCTTTGTCTAAGCTGGCGATCGCTTCTTCGTAGCTGCCTAAATTCTTCAGCACAACCCCGCGACCGTACCATGCTTTGTAGTCATTCGGGTTAATTTCTAAGAGTTTGTCGTAATCTTCACAAGTATAAATCTGCCGAGTTTGATCATCAGATGCTTCTGACTCATCTGTATTAACCAAGAAAGAGACGAGTGCTTTCTCAACAGTTGCTGACATCAAGTCTGAGTCAGAATCAGAGCGAAACTTAAGTTGATTGTACAGTTCTGGTGGCAGAGAAAATTTGAGCCTAACCTTTTGCACGCCAGCCTGAACCGTTTGCAGGTCAATTATCTTCTCTGGATTACTCATCTTCCACCTCTAAATGAGCTAGGTAGAGTGCGACTGCTTGCCTTGCAGTTGCTGATATGTGCTCTGAGTCAGCTTCTGCCCGATGTTTTAACTGCTGGTACAGTTTTGGCTGGGTATCTATTTCTATTGTAGATGTAACCTTTTGTTGACCAAATTCAAATTCTCCAGAGCGCCAGTCATAAAAATCTGGAGCACGCTGAATGAAGTATTTAAGACCAAACAGCCGTACAATAAATATAAAGCAAATCTTAAGGTTATCTCTGAACCGCTCTCGCTGTTGGTTTAAGTGATTTAAAATTCGCGGAACTGAATCCACTTTATAAAAGTTACCCTGACCACCATATCCGGTTTTAATATATTCAACAAAAGACTTTTCGATCCCTGTTATAAAAAGAACATCAATTTTATTTTTATTTGAAGTTTTCTCCACAACAATATTATATAAATTTTCAATCGGTTTATCTAGCTGCAAAACCTTAATTTGTTTTTTAGGCACTTCCTGCTGGACTCTCGAAATCAACCGCTTACTTTCAGCAGGAGAACACCGGACAAACAATAAGCGAAAGCCTTCTGTCCGCTTTAGAGTACGGACAAAGGTTTGATATTCTTCCTCCGGTTCGGGGGGTAAATCATCATCCCAATCACTTAAATCTGTGTTCATGGAAGTTTCGCCACAGCTTCTTTCAATTCGGAAATTCCTTGAATCAATGGGTGAATGTCATACCAACGCTGCATTTCTCCATCATCATCTAAATAGCGATATTCTAAAAGACAGCGGTTATACATCAAACTGCGATACTGGTCATCATTAACGATGCGTTTAGAACGGGAGACTTCCGCCAGCAGACACCATTGATGATTTTCCACAGCCCGATGATAGTCATCTCTGGCTTGAGTGATTGCTCGTCGCACTGCTTTTTCAGAAATTGGTAATTCTTCAGTCCGTCCAATAGCGTTTTGAGTTAACAATAGCAAATTTCTGACATGACCTCCACTCATCAAACACAATCTTTCTAAAGTTTGCTGACTATCAAAAATTCCGTTTTCCAGCGGGAGTTCTTGTTCAATTTGCCGGACTCGCTTGCGAATCACTTCTTTTACTTTCTTGAGTCCTGGTTGGTAAACTTCTCCTGTGTGAGTTTTGACCATAATCATCGGCAAAATCAAGCATTCACCATAGATATCTCTGATGTCTGTCGCCCGTTTAGAATACAGCATAGAAATAGGGGCAGTATAAATAAAATGGCAATCCAAAGCTTTGAGTTGTTCACTGCGGTCTAAAAAAATTTCTTCATGGTTCGTGTTTTCCCCATCTTTAACTAATACCATCCTGTCTAAGTTATCGACAATCACCGCCAGTTGAGTATAGCCGTTTGGTAGCTTACTTTTTGCATCTGCCAGAAATTCATTCAACATCTTAATTAAAGTGACAGTATGGGGATCGACTTTTCGGCGAATCTGCTGGCGTAATTCGGGAACGGCTCTTAAATTGGCTGTTAGCTTGGCAAATTGAGCGATTTGTGCTTCTAATTTCATGCTCTCAAACTCTATCGGAGTCAGCGCCAAATCTTTCAAATCTTGCCAGCGTTCTTTAAGCCAGTTTAGCACCGGACTAGCATCACCAAATTGCTGTAAATCTTTGAGCAATCGGCGGGTACAAGCGAGGAGAATATCTGTATATTGGGCATCTTCTGAGTCAATATCTTCTTCATCAGCGGCAAAATAAACAACATAGAATTTGCGATTTTCCAGATATTGCTTCAATCTCAGTAGTTCTGTAGACTTGCCCGCCCCCCGATGTCCAGAATACAATTGGCAAGTCTTTCTATCTGCTCGTTGTATGCGGTTCCCCAACTCTTGTAAAATATCCGCATCTCCCCGCACATCCTGACAATCAACGTACTTTGGATCACCTGCGGCTAAGGGTTCAAATGGGTTAAAGGCATTGTAGAGCTTGGTGAGTAACTCTTGACTATCAAGCATAGGTAAAAAATATTGCAATTTTTATCAAACGATGGTCAATTGTAAAATAAAGTTCGCCATAGGAGCATCCCAAATGTGCAAATTGCCCGCAGACTGGAAGTCTGGGGCTATACAAACAAAGCCTGCCTACGCAGGCTGTAATTAGTCCGCGCAGGCGGACTTTGCCTGTGTAGCCGCGAATTCTATTCGCCACTGTTTTTGCTGTTTTTGCAAAATTGGGATGCTCCCGTTCGCCATAGCTTAATATTAGTCTGCAATTCCACTGACAACCAATGATCATACTGTGGATAAACAGGCAATCTTGGCACTAATTCCCAGCCAGCAGGCTGTAAAATTTCCCTCAATTCCTCAAATTGGGGATGCGGATAATCAGGATTCACTTCATCTTTTGGTCCAATTCCCCCTAAATCTCTCGCACCAGCTTCTAAACACGCGAGTAACCATTGATCATCTTTGATTAAATTCGGCGGAATTTGAATTGTAATATCTGCTGGTAAAATTTGACGTGCCTGAAAAATAACTTTTGGCAATTGATGAGGATTAAAAGATGGTGCGTCAAAAGTTTGCTGATTTCCCGGACTATGAGGTTGCAAGATAACTTCTTGAATATGATGGTAACGTTGATGAATTTCGGCTATAGCTTCTAATGTTTTCCACCAATCTTGTTCTGTTTCTCCAATTCCTAACAGTAACCCAGTCGTAAAAGGTATCTTTAATTCTCCCGCCCACTGTAATTGTTGTAAACGCACTTCTGGTGTCTTACTCGGCGCGTGTTTATGCACTGTATTCAACAACTCTGGCGTTAACTGTTCCAACATTAACCCCATTGAAACGTTAACTTTCTTTAATTGTTGCATTTCCTCAAAACTCAAAGGTCCAGCATTCGTGTGTGGTAAAAATCCCATAGCCAAAGCTAACTCACACAAATCATAAATCCGCTGAAACCACCCCTGACGCCGTGGGGAAAGAGGATGCACCTCGCCACTCAGTATCAAGATTTCACAAACGTCTTGGTTGTGAAGTTGTTTGAAAAGTTTTTCAGCTTGTGAAATTGTTAGCCATTCGCTCTTACCCGGTTCTGTGCGAAAGTTACAATAAGCACAGCGATTGAAGCACTCGTAAGTCGGAACGACTGTGTAAGCAGGGCTGTAGGTAATTTTTTGGAAATGAGAATTTGGCATATGGGGGCGATCGCTCTTTTTGATGTATGTAACGCCATGTACGACTTTTTCTTAAGCCCGCTTTTTAACTCAGTTAGGGGATCTAAAGTCTAGGTTAGATCACGTGAAGATCCCCCCTAGCCCTGCTTAAAAAGGGGGGATCAAAATCGAGGTTGCACCAAAGCGTTATGTACATGTATATAACAGAAAATACTAATCTTCCTCTTTCACCCCCTTTTTAAGGGGGTCGCCGCAGGCGGGGGGATCAAAATCGAGGTTGCACCAAAGCGTTATGTACATGTATATAACTGAAAATACTAATCTCCCTCTTTCACCCCCTTTTTAAGGGGGTCGCCGCAGGCGGGGGGATCAAAATAAAGTTGCACCCAAGCGTTATGTACATGTATATAACAGAAAATACTAATCTTCCTCTTTCACCCCCTTTTTAAGGGGGTCGCCGCAGGCGGGGGGATCAAAATAAAGTTGCACCAAAGCGTTATGTACATCATGTGAAGATCCCCCCTAACCCCCCTTAAAAAGGGGGGAATAAAATCAAGTTGTACTGAAGCGTTATTTACAGGTATATAACTGAAAATACTAATCTCCCTCTTTCACCCCCTTTTTAAGGGGGTCGCCGCAGGCGGGGGGATCAAAATCGAGAATGATCTCATGCCACCCTTTAACAACCGAAACCTCAACACCACAGATTTCCATCTGCCTTACAATCCCCAGCTTGTATCGAGAGCAAAAGAATTTCGTCAAAACCCCACTCCGGCTGAGAAAAAGCTTTGGCAAGAGTATCTGCGGACATTCCGATTTCGAGTTTTGCGACAAAGACCTATTGACCGTTTCATCGTTGACTTTTACTGTGCTGCGCTTAAATTGGTGATTGAGATTGATGGGGAGAGTCATTTTACGCCAGAGGGGCGAGTGTGTGACCAGGAAAGAACGGCAGTTCTTGAAGGATATGGGTTGACGGTTTTGAGATTTACTAATGATGTGGTGATGAATGATTTTGAGGGGGTTTGTCAGCGGATTGAGGAGTTGATCCCCCCAACCCCCTTTAAAAAGGGGGGCTAAGTCAGCAAAAAAAGTCAAAGAAATAGGTAAATCACAGTCATCTGGTTTTTCGCTTTGTGATGAGAAAATGCTATACGTAGAATACGGCGCTTGACGATACTTCCTCAATATTATGGGCAACACTTTTGGGCATCTGTTTCGCATCACCACTTTCGGCGAGTCCCACGGCGGCGGTGTGGGAGTTGTGATTGATGGTTGTCCTCCGCAATTAGAAATTTCTGCCGAGGAAATTCAAGTAGAACTAGATAGAAGACGTCCCGGACAAAGTAAGATTACAACGCCTCGCAAGGAAACGGACACTTGCGAAATTCTCTCTGGGGTATTTGAAGGGAAAACCCTGGGAACGCCAATTTCAATTCTGGTACGCAATAAAGACACCCGCTCTCAGGATTATGATGAGATGGCGGTTAAGTATCGCCCCTCTCATGCGGATGCAACATATGACGCCAAATATGGTATCCGCAATTGGCAAGGTGGCGGTAGATCATCGGCGCGGGAGACTATAGGACGAGTTGCGGCGGGTGCGATCGCCAAAAAAATCCTCCGTCAAGTCGCCAATGTCGAAGTTATTGGTTACGTCAAACGTATCAAAGATTTAGAAGGCGCGATCGATTCCAATACTGTCACTTTAGAACAAGTTGAAAGTAACATCGTCCGCTGTCCCGATGCGGAATGCGCAGAACGGATGATTGAATTAATTGAGCAAACTGGCAGACAAGGTAATTCTGTCGGTGGCGTAGTCGAATGCGTCGCGCGAAATGTGCCCAAAGGTTTGGGTGAGCCAGTTTTTGATAAATTGGAAGCGGATATCGCTAAAGGTGTGATGTCTCTGCCAGCCAGCAAAGGCTTTGAAATTGGTTCCGGTTTTGCGGGGACACTACTCACTGGTATTGAGCATAACGACGAGTTTTATGTAGATGAAAATGGAGAAACTCGCACTGTCACCAACCGTTCTGGTGGAATTCAAGGCGGTATTTCCAACGGTGAAAATATCATCTTGCGTGTCGCATTTAAGCCAACGGCAACGATTAGAAAAGAACAGAAGACAGTCAGCAATGAGGGTGAAGAAACGACTCTAGCAGGGAAAGGACGCCATGATCCTTGTGTGTTACCGCGTGCAGTGCCAATGGTTGAAGGGATGGTAGCGTTGGTGCTCTGTGACCATCTATTACGGTATCACGGGCAGTGTAAGGTGTTGTAGGATGATTGATTTATAGGACTGTAGGGTGGACATTGCCTATGTCCAACGCCAGATGCCTCTGTCGGGAAACCGTCATCAAGCACTGGCTCACCTACTTAGTTCGAGGGTACATAGCACCTAAATGCAATTTGCTAGAAATTATGGTCACAAATAATTCTTTAGCTCAAGCGATCGCCTCAGAATTTAGTCAACTACCTCAAGTCATAGCTGTTGCTTTAGCAGGTTCTCAAGCAACTGAAGTTTCCGATGAATTCTCTGATTTCGATTTTTATGTTTACATACAAGAAGACATTCCCATAGACATTCGTTCCGAAATCAGTCAAAAATTTGCTAATCGTAGCGAAATCAATAATCAATTTTGGGAACCAGGGGATGAGTGGATAGAAACCAATTCTGGAAATGGGATTGATATTATGTACCGTTCACCCCAATGGATTGAAGCACAGTTAGATTCTGTACTTGTGAAGCATCAAGGCTCAGTTGGCTATTCCACTTGTTTTTGGTGGAATGTTTTGCATTCAACATGCTTGTATGACCGAAATGATTGGTTTCAACAACTGCAACAGAAAGCTAATCAACCCTATCCCGAACCTTTAAGACGAGCTATCATTGCCAAAAATTATCCGATTTTAAGAAATAATATTTCTTCCTACCTGCATCAGATAGAAGTGGCAATCAATCGTAATGATTTTGTGAGTGTAAACCATCGAATAGCTGCATTAATAGCAAGTTACTTTGATATTATTTTTGCTATCAACTATCTACCATCACCGGGAGAGAAACACTTGATAGAATTTGCCAAACAGCTATGTCAAAAGTTACCTGTAAATATGGAGCAAAATATAAACAGCCTTATTTGCTGTATTGCATATCCATTTAGTGATCAAGGCATTCTTTGCAAAGCTAATAACTTGATTAATCGTCTGGAAGAATTGTTGCGTGCAGAGAATTTAATCGACAATTGAAATTAACAGTTGGAAGAATCAATTTTGATGCTTACCAACCTCTAATTACTGGTTCGCGCAGAATTTCACGAATACCTTTAGCAACGGTCAAGTTTTTGCCTTTGGTCGATTCTGCAAGAATATAAGTATAATCGTTATTAACAGCTTCAAAGTACTTACCTCGGGAATCTCGCCCATTTACACTTAGAGGTAAGCGTACAGTTTGACCAGTCTTTTTATTTACACCGACATAAGTCAGTGGTGAATCACTACCACAGATACTTACCCAATAATTCTTAGTCTCCGCAGCAACAAATACACTATCCTGCTTGCGACAGAAGTTACGCACTTCTTGTGTTGGAGTTGCTTGAACACTTTGCGCAAAAGGAAGTGACAGCGAACATACACCTACTACATATAAAATTAACTGGTTCCAAGAAGGAGGACGAAATAGCATTATTGATGACTATTAATATCTATTGAATTTGTTAGTACTAAGTTCTACAGCACGCGTGAAGCTGATTACGTAAAACTTGATATATTATTCGCTTACCTGCTTTTAGAGCACAGATTGTAAGTTATGCAAAGATAATTGGAGTGTGGGATCATGCTCACCACCACAAGTCGAATATGCGCTTGCACTCGTATCTCCTGCACTTCTTGTGCTGATATCATCTTAAACAAATATTATAAGGGTTGCATCTCCATGAATTGGATTAACATATTAGGATTAGTTGCGGCAACGTTAACTACATTTTCCTTCTTGCCGCAAATGCTGAAAACATGGCGGTCAAAATCAGCAAAAGATGTTTCATTTGTCATGCTTATTTGCTTCAATATGGGGATATTTCTATGGTTAATATATGGAATATTTCTACAAGCTTTACCCATTATTCTTGCTAACGCCGTAACATTGTTTTTTAACCTGATAATTCTATGGTTTAAAATTAAATATAGATAATTTATTGTAAACACCTGTGACATCTTCTTTTTTTACTGCTGAACGCCTCTTATTTACCCCTGCTATTCCTGACACTGACGCTGTTCCCACCATTTTTGCTTTTCCCAACGAGTACACTGTGGGTATTACTAGCCTTGGCTATCAGGTAGTATGGGCAACTTTAGCAATGCGTTCTGATGTACAGGTGAGTCGTTTATTCACCGACACTCATGAACAACTCCCAAGAACGCCGGAATTATTGGGCTTTTCCTTGTCGTGGGAACTCGATTATGTTAATGTTTTGAATCTGATGGAATCTTTAGAAATTCCCATCAGGGCAAATGCCCGAGATAATCATGATCCCATAGTTTTTGGTGGCGGTCCAGTACTCACAGCTAACCCCGAACCTTTCGCAGATTTCTTTGATGTGATTTTGCTGGGAGATGGGGAAACTTTGCTGGGGAATTTTATCGAAGCTTACAAAGAAGTTAGAAAAGCTGATAGACAAACCCAACTCAAAGCATTAGCACAAGTTTCTGGTGTTTATGTTCCTAGTTTGTATGAGGTGGAATATCATGCATTAGATGGCGCAGTAAAATTAATTCAACCAATTTCACCAGAAATTCCTGCAGTGGTGCAAAAGCAAACTTACCGAGGAAATGTCCTTTCAGCATCAACAGTCGTGACAGAAAAAGCGGCTTGGGAAAATATCTTCATGGTGGAAGTGGTGAGAAGTTGTCCAGAAATGTGTCGCTTCTGTTTGGCAAGTTATCTGACATTACCTTTTAGAACAGCGAGTGTTGAGAGTTCACTGATTCCAGCAATTGAAAAAGGGTTATCAGTCACAAATCGGTTAGGATTATTGGGAGCTTCAGTTACTCAACATCCGGAATTTGAAGCTTTACTGGATTATATTAATCAGCCAAAGTACGATGATATACGTCTGAGCATTTCCTCAGTACGAACAAATACAGTTACTGTACAATTGGCGCAGACTTTGGCAAGACGAGATACAAGATCCCTCACCATTGCAGTAGAAAGTGGTTCAGAAAAATTACGACGGATTATCAATAAAAAGTTGCAAAATGATGAAATCATCCAAGCAGCATTGAATGCGAAAGCTGGGGGATTATCTAGTTTGAAACTCTACGGAATGGTGGGAATTCCTGGTGAAGAACCAGAGGATTTGGATGCAACTGTAACGATGATGCGCGATATCAAAAAAGCTGCTCCTGGACTACGGTTAACACTAGGATGCAGTACTTTTGTCCCCAAAGGACATACACCATTTCAGTGGTTTGGGGTGAATCCGCAAGCAGAAAAAAGGTTGCAGTTTTTACAGAAAAAACTCAAGCCTCAAGGAATAGACTTTCGCCCGGAAAGTTATAATTGGTCAATAATTCAGACTTTGTTATCGAGAGGCGATCGCCGACTCTCCTACTTCCTAGAACTAACCCGCAACTTCGGTGATTCTCTAGGTAGTTACAAACGTGCTTTCAAACAACTCAAAGGACAAATCCCCGACTTAGATTTTTACGTTCATACCAATTGGTCAACAGACCAAATCTTACCTTGGAACCACTTGCAAGGTCCGTTACCACAGTCTACACTACTAAAGCACTTGGCTGATGCCACCAGTCATTTCAACTCATCCGAAAGAGAACTACAACCGTTAAACTTATAAATGCAAACAACAGCCGAATACTACTGCGCCTATTGCGGAGAACCCAATACTACCTTTATTGATTTGAGTGCAGGTGGACAGCAATCTTACGTAGAAGATTGTCAAGTTTGTTGTCGTCCCAATCTTCTCTACGTGCGGATTGATGAAGAGACTCTTGATGTAAAAATAGATACTGAATACGAAGAATAAACTTTTCTACTGATTTTAAATTGGAAATTTTTTGGTAAGAAATCGTAAGGGATGCTTAGTCGTTATTAAAAATGTAAGTAACAACTAACAACTACCAATTATTACTTACAGAACTGAAAACCGTTGAAATGCTGCACTTTAAATATTCATCAGTCATTAATGCACCAGTAGAGGTTGTTTGGAAATTCCACGAAAAACCAGATGTTATGCAACTGCTGACTCCACCTTGGCAACCCGTTCAAGTCCTCCGCCGCGAAGGGGGACTTGGAAGGGGTGCTATCACTGAGTTTCGCCTTTATTTGGGACCATTGCCTTTGCGTTGGTTAGCAAGTCACACAGAATACGAAGAATATCACCTGTTTACCGACGAACAAATTTCCGGACCTTTTGATTATTGGAAGCATCGACATTTGTTTGAACCAGAAAATGGTTCAACGAGATTGACTGATGACATTTCCTTTTCTATGCCTGGTGGACAACCGGTGGAATTTGTCAGTGGTTGGCTTGTGCAAGCCCAGTTAGAAGCGATGTTTCGTTACCGACATTTTGTGACGAAGCGTGAATGTGAGTCACTATTAGCACGTTAAGTAAATTCTGTACATTCTCAGCTTTTATTTATCTTTATTTTTCAAAGCAAGGTTTGAAACCCACTGAAGTAAACCTGGAAACAATCGATAAAACGCTTGCGACAAATTTGCCGAACCAACAAATACTTCAGACTTATGGTTTTTAACAGCGTCCCAGATGGCATTTGCCACGTCCTCAGGCTTCTCCACACCTGGAATTTCTAGGACGCTGTTCATCTGATCACGACGGGATTTCGCATCTTGCTCATCTTTACCACGGAAAACAGCCGCTTCCACAAAACGACTCTTGATCACATTGGGGTAAATTCCACAAACGTGAACACCTTTTGGCTTCAATTCTGCGTGCAACGCCTCTGTCAAACCTGTGACGCCAAACTTACTAGTGGAGTACGGCACTGAGTAAGGAATAGGCACTTTACCGCCAATGGAACTTATATTCACAATTGTTCCAGTTCTCCTTTGAAGGAAATGAGGCAAAAGGGCATGAATTGTGTGAATATATCCCCATAAATTAGTATCTATGATTTGGTGCCAATCGCTTAGAGAAAACTTCTCCACTGGTGCTTCTGCGAAAATACCTGCATTGTTAATCAGTACGTCAATGTAGCCGTAATCAGCCAAAGCCTTTTCTACGAGTGTTTCCACCTGCGATGGATCTTTAACATCGCAAGGAACTATAAGTGGTACTGGACGACCAAGGCTTTGCACCTCTTGTGCTACCCTTTCCAATTCGTCAAGTTGACGTGCAGTGAGTACCAGGTCATATCCTTTGCGAGCAAATAGAAGTGCTGTTGCTTTCCCAATACCTTGGGAAGCACCTGTAATGAGTACTGTAGGAGCCATCTTTTCAGTTAAAAACTTTATTTCCTATCTATTAGTTTGAGCAACAAAATTTAATAAACCTTCTGACTAGCGTTAGATTTTCAATTTTGAAATTCTCTTGGTATACCTGACTACTACCTGATGACAAAAAAAATCCTCTATTTGGCAGGCGCATCATACTCTTATTAACCTGATGATTGGTTTTATCGCCTAGCTACTTTGGGATCTTAGCGGTTACAGCGTTGGGCGCGACGTACTCAACCTCATTTACTAGATTTGAAAGAACCTAAAACTCAGCTAAAGATATAAGCCGACACTACAGACACAAGAGCTAACCTCTTGTGCACTCTGGGTTCTGGGTTGTGAATCTTTCTCTAAAATTTTGCTGTATGACACCCATACAGTCAACCTTCAGACGGAAAAAGTTTTCGGTCTGGCAATTGTATGTAATTATTAAAGTAAATTAACATTTCTACATAATGTGAAATGTAAAGCGAATGTTGTTCTTTGGGCAACATCTACTTACGACTGGATAAAATACAGTCCGGGAATTATGGAAACAGTTCCCCACCTTATCTCACCTAGTTGACAAGTAACTGCCTAGGCTTGTGTGAACTGTTAATGTATCTCGTCATGAGCTTATTTTTTTGAATTTTCCTCCAAAACGAAGTACAACCATGATTCAACAATTAGAAAAACCAATCAGTCATCAACAAAAACTTCCCAGTCCATCTACTGCAGGACTTGTCATTGCTATTGTAATAATTGCAACTTGGGTGACCAGCTTGATTTTATTACTTTCTGTTGATATCTCTAACTTTAATATTTTGACTTTATCGCTTGCTATGCTTTGGCAGGCATTTTTATACACAGGATTATTTATTACGACTCATGATGCTATGCATGGGGCAGTTTTTCCTGCAAACAATAAGATTAATCACTTTATTGGCTCACTATGTTTAACACTTTATGGTTTTTTACCTTATCAAAAACTATTAAGAAAACATTGGATGCATCATCATCATCCTGCGAGTGATAAAGACCCCGATTTTCACGATGGCGAACATAAAAATTTATTTGTTTGGTATTTTTATTTCATGAAAAATTACTCAAGTTGGGGGCAAATGCTTATCATAACAATTATCTATAACTTAGCCTATTTCATACTCCATATACCCCGAACAAATCTCACTTTGTTTTGGGCAATACCTGCACTTATCAGTTCAATACAGCTATTTTATTTCGGCACATTTTTGCCCCATCGTGAGCCAAAAGACGGGTATAGTGAACCTCACCGCGCCAAAACTATCTCATATCCTGTTTGGTGGTCATTTCTTACCTGCTATCATTTTGGTTATCACGAAGAACATCACGAGTCTCCTCATGTTCCTTGGTGGCAATTGCCAGATGCTCATATGTTGAAGCGATCGACAACTAATGCACCAAATATGTAAATGATCCTGGGTTACAAACTTTGCATTCTAATACACAATAGACCTTGATCGAACTCCACTTGATCAGCCAAATTTGTCGCACGTTAGCAGTGAGGTTAAAAATCTACTGCAGGTGCGGCAGCGAAATATGCAAAATTTCGCCAATTGTCGAGAATCCAGCGCGAGTGTAGATCCGCCCTTCTTCCTCATGCGCCGCCATCAGAAAAGCCATTGTAACGCCTGCGTCAAAAGCCTCTCGCACTAGCCGAGTCGTCAAGGCTCCTGCTACACCTCGTCGGCGGAAAGGGACACGCACACCAATGCCAGCGATCTCTGTCGTCTGGTTTGCGGGCACAGAACATACTCCAGCCCCCACAGGTTCGCCTGTTGCTGCTACACGAGCGAGTACCGCGATTCCACCTGCAGCTATGCTAGTTTGTAGACGTTTAACGTCTTCGGAACTTGGTGTAGAATCTCCATAGACCTCGTTTTGCACCGTCACAGTAGCGAGCATATCAGCATCCGAAACCGGCACGATTAGTTCTATGCCTAAGGGAACCCGAAGGAATTGCTCTAAACCAGGAGTGCAGATCATAAGCGGCAGGCGTCCTTCAACGGTGAAACCACCTGATGTCAGCGCTTCCTCGACAGCAGGTGCTAGTTTCGCAACATACTCCAAACGTGGCTTTCGTTTACGCCCAAGGTAGGCAGTGATAAGTGCGTTCACGTCGCTGAGGGACGGCGTGGCATCGTTGTCGGGGATGGCATAGTTAAGAAAGGGGTTGGCGTTGTAGCGGTTGAAGGTTCCGAGGAACGGACCTATCTGCTCCGTGTCACGTTGCTGGCTCGCCGCGACGCGCAGGTACGATTGAATGCGAGATTCCATGAATGGATAGCTTGATCTTGCTCAAGAGTGATAGAAATACGCAAGGAACAACAGCCATTTGGCTGTCCAACAAGAGATCACTCCTATGCTACATGATCAATAGAGCGATCGCGTAAGCGCAAGCGCACACCAAGGGCTAACACGTAGCGTGCGCTTTGCGCTTAGGCAGCAGTGCTTTATTACAGCAGTTTTCATATGAATAGACCACAAATCGTAGGGTGGGCATTGCTTAGAAAAGCCGATGTGATAGACATTTGAGATATTAATGAGCAATGCCCACCTTACAGAAAACCGCTGTAATGGTATTACAAGGACTTGTCAGACAATAGCTTATTTTACCGCAGCAATATCGCCTAGGAAGTCGTAGAGTCCCATATGTTCGCCATATGCTTTGTTCATTGCAGGTGTCGTGGGCCGATCTTCGTCGTGCTTTAGTTCCGCTGCAACAGCAACCCAGTTCGTCATAATTGCACCGGCTTGCGTGAGCCTCAGTATAGTCGCCATCTCTGCTTGTGGACTCCAGGTTCCAGATGCATCAATGACAGCGTAAACATCATATCCTGCTTTAAGTGCTGACAGTGCCGGAAACGCTAGACAGACATCGGTTGTGATCGCAGCCATAATCAGCTTTTTGCGTCCGGTTGCTTCTACAGCCGCACGAGATTTAGGATCATTCCAAAGGTTAATCGGTGAGCGATTAAAAATTTCATGATCGGGAAATAGTTCAATGAGATCTGGAATCGTAGGACCATTAGGACCTTTAGCAGAACTGGTGAATAACACAGTCGGCAAATTGAAAACTTTTGCTGTTTTTGCCAAACCAATCACGTTATTCTTTAGAATTTGCTGATCAATACTATGAACACCTAGAAAAAGTCCAGCCTGATGGTCAATCAGCAACATGGCGGTATTATCAGGTGTCAGTGGATCGTAAAATGCGTCGCTGTTACCTGTTATGTTAGTCATTGACAGTTCCTTAAGCGGTTCAAGGCTTAATTATTCAATGAAGTCAACGGTTCCGCAAGTAGGTACACAAAAGTGCCATAGTTACACGCTTGTACGTAAGGTTCATATTGAAAGTGGATCAATATCCTAGCCTTCTCAATTCGCATCCCTACTTGCGACAAACGCTCGACTTAGTAGGTGACAAATGGGTGACCGTGGTGATCTATGTGCTATCTCACGGTACTAAACGCCACAGTGAGCTTCAAAGAGAAATTGGAGACGTTTCGCAGAGGATGCTAACACGTACACTGCGCGATTTGGAGCGAAATGGTCTTGTGCAGCGCAATGTATATCCTGCTGTACCACCAATGGTGGAGTATTCCTTAACGCCTTTGGGAGAAACGCTCATTGAACCACTCAGAGCTTTGTGTCAATGGTCAATGGAGCATTACCATGAAGTAGAAGCAGCTAGAGAAAGTGGAAATAGTGAAATAAGTGAATGATGCTGGTGTTAATTGACTCCTAAGAAACACAGGGAACAGGGAACAGGGAACAGGGAACAGGGAACTCTTAACAGCCAAGAAGGGAGATGGTGTTTCTTTCATATGTTGCTAGCGGTTTCTTGCGCTAGTTAAAGGCTTACATCTTGCACCAGGGAAAATAGATGTCTAAGTTATTACATATTATTTGACTCTGTTCTCGTCACGGGACTGTAAGTCCCAGGCTCATAGCCAAAGTTCATTAAAATGGACTGAAACGGAATATACTTTGGAAGTATATTTAAACACTATTTTTTATAAAGATTAGTGGTTGACTCGTAACGTTGCAAGATATCAGTTAATCAACGGTGGCATATAGTTATGTACCGAGGTCATCAACCTTGGTTCTACCCTTTTTATTGATTATCATTCCTATATAAATTAATTTTTATATTTAGGTCTATTGACAAAATTAACTTGTTTTTAACTTGTTACCAATGGGTAAAGCAGTTAAAATACCTTAAAACTTTCTTTCCCCCTGCCCCCTGCCCCTTAATGATAAGTTTTTAACCGGACATGATATGAGGCTAAAGCGTGACTACCTAAATTTTTTTTAGTTCACTCCGCTATTGAGGTTAAGCAAATGAATTCACAACACTTGAATATGCCAGCAAAAGCAAACCAGCAAACCTATGATCTGTTTGCACCATCAGCTTTGGTCAATTCCTATCCACTCTTCAAACGGATGCGTTCAGAAGACCCCGTTCACTATTGTGAGTCTTTTGGCTACTGGATTTTGACACGCTATAGAGATGTTAAGGCGGCTTTACAGGATGAGCGTTTGAGTTCAGACCGCACAGCGTTGTTTATCAATCAGTTAGAAAATTTGGATGTCAACCTAATCCAGAATTTCCTTCATCTGGTAACAAAAATAATGGTTGAGCAAGATCCACCGGATCACACCAGACTGCGGAAGTTAGCCAATCAGGGATTTACAACTCGTGCTTTGGAAAGCTGGCGTGCCATTATCCACAACACCACCGATCAATTGTTGGATAACGTTCAAAATCACGGCTGCATGAATGTTGTATCCGATTTGTCGGTACCACTACCATTGTTCATTCTTCCTGAGATATTTGGTGTGCCAGAAACCGACAGAGCGAACCTGCTCGAATGGGCATCGGATATAAGCACCTTTTGGGGTGCACCGGGCGGCTCAAATATTGAAATTGAAGAATTTGCACTTCATGCAGACCTCGCTGCCGTACAGTTTTCTGCACTAATCAGGCAACTGGTTGAACAACGGCGTCGGCAACCCGGAACTGACATGATTAGCCTGCTGAGTGTGGCCTACCTTGAGCAGGGATTTAATCTTGAGGAAATCTCATCTCTATGCATTCAGATCTTAGGTGCAGGTCTGTTGACCATCACAGACCAGATTTCCAATGGGGTGAATGCACTGCTGCGTCATCCGGATCAACTGCAAAAACTGAAAAAAAATCCGACTCTGATCAATTCCGCTGTTGAAGAAATGATCCGTTTCGATACCTCCGTTCCTTTTTTCTTTCGGATTGCCAAACAAGACCTGACGATTGGCGGTAAGGACATCACGGCGGGTAGCGTCATCGCACTGGGGCTTGGGGCGGCGAATCATGACCCCGAGAAGTTTGACTCACCGGAGGTTTTCGATATTACGCGATCGCCCAACGAACACCTTGGGTTTGGTTCAGGCATTCACTTTTGTCTGGGATCCGTTTTAGCTCGCATGGAGTTAACTATTTGCTTCACCACATTACTTAGAAGACTACCGAATCTCAGCTTCGATCCGGATAAGCAAGCTATTCCAACAAAACATAAAAGTCTGCTCTTCAAGGGGTTCGATTCGCTACCCGTAAAGTTCTAGCAGAGGCTTAAGTGATACCATTTTGCATTTTGGATCAGTGACTGCGTCTGGTCGTGGCCATGCTGTATGGTCTCCAGCAAGTACGATCCGACCAGCTTTTGGCATTTGTTCTATGTAAAGTTTCATTAATTTATGACGCAGAGGTCTACAATCTTGTAAGGCTGAGTCCCAAGGGGACACGCGCAAGGGACGCGAACATAGAAGCTTGACCATTTTCTACGGAAGACTGGGATAGGGAAAAATCAGCCAAACTGTAAGCATTACGAGTTATTAAAACCGCGTCCAGCAATTCAAATGTTGCGTCCTTAGCTTTACGAAAAGTCTTTAATTTAGCTACAAGTTCCCAGCGCGAAAGGTGAGCGTTGGTGGTTCTTCTCTCATCTTCCGTTGGAGGGTGCCTGCTTCAACCGCAGATAACCCTCTATTTTTTACACCAGTGCATTCTGGCTTGGTTTTAGTACAAAATAACTATTTTTTGGCGATTGCGCGGAGCGCAGACGCCTGCATGCCTATCGCTTGTTTTTAGTCTAAACACCAGTATCTCAGGACAGTACATGAGAAAACCAACAACATTTTCGTTGTTGTAAATTGCCCTTGGCACATAGTGAAGCTCAAATTTTGATTCTGCAATTGAGTCTACATTTGATGCTACTAAACCTTCTTGCTCAGGTGCAAGTTTAAGCCTGATACATTGAATCCAGTTTTCCTTCGTTACTTCTATTAAACTCACACTCATAACTTTATATTTTACTGGCTTTGGAGTGTAGCTCATACCCTAGTATCAGCTACACTCCAAAGCCTATCGCACTCTACTGCTGCCAAAAGATGCTGGTCTTTGTTGCGCAACATTTTCCGGTATCGGTGGACGCAGGCAAAGATACACAAGTGGACCGAACAGAGGAACAAGTGATACTGCCCAAAACACTTGAGGATTATTCCAATGCCGTCTCGCCATATCATCGCCTAAGACGGTTGGGAAGAGTAGGCAAAATAAACAAAATGCCAAACTCATACCATTGATAAAGCGATCGCCCAAAAACTGCTGCCAAAATCCTACCCAATCCCCAAGAATTGCATAAGCAAACAAACCAACAGTGCTTAAACTCAGAGCAATACCAAAAAAGCGAGAATCCAACAGCTTTAAAAAAGCATCCTTGTGTCCAGAAAATTGTTGATTGTCTTCCCTCAAAGCCAAATAAGGTATAAGACCAAGCGTACCTGAAGCAATGGACGCTATTGCAAAAGGATAGAAAGGAATCCACTGCATCCTACCATCAAAGAACAGAACACCACTGTAAATGAACAAGCAGATCCCAACAAGGGAGAACAAACAGAGGAGAACTGGATTTACATCTGCCCAATTTAGAGTAAAGATATTTTTGAGTAACGTCAGAGTTTCCTCTAAATGCAGTGGAGGAGCGAACAACAAAAGGTAGGCGATAAATCCAACCCACAGTAACCAAAGAGCAATTTTTCGACTCATAATCTTAATTTATGGCGCTTTGTTGCTGACTCTGTATTATGTTGTCAGCTGCTTCTTGCAATGGTGGACGTATACATAAATAAATCAACGGACCAAACAGCGGAATTAATCCAATCAACCAGAACAACTGAGGATTCTTGATATCTCGCCGCGCCATATCATCTCCCAACAAGGCTGGAAACAATAAGCAAAGCAGGCAAAAATCTAAACTCATCACATGAATAAAGCGGCTTGTCTGCCACTGCTGAACAAAATTTCCCCAATCTCCTTGTCCTACACCATAAGCAATTAAGATAACTGTGGCGATCGCCAGAGCAATACCTGTTAGGCGAGAATCTAATATCTTGAGAAAAGCATTTTTGCTGCCAGGAAACTCTTGATTTGGTTCCCGTAAGGTTAAGTAAGGTAGTAATGCAAAAGCCCCTACTCCAAACGAAACACTAGCAAAAGGCCAAGCAGGAATATTTTGTGCTCTACCATCAATAAATACCAAGCAGCTGTAAATCATAGGCCAGATGCCCATGATGTTAAAAAGTGCTATAATCAGGGGGTTTATTCCTTGCCACTGACCAGTAGAAAGATCTTTAATCAAATCGAATGTATCAGGTTGATCGGGAGGGGCAAATAAAAAGACATAGACAATAAATCCCAGCCATAGCGCTCCAAAAGTAATTTTTCTAACCATTATTCAAGCTAGTTTTGATTAATTCAGCGATTGTCCTGCTACAAGTCCTACTGGGGATTGAAATAACTGAAAGCTTCTGAAAGGTAATCAGAAGCAGCAGTTACTACTGCGATCGCACCTTCGTAATCTAGACGCGTTGGTCCGAGAACTCCCACGCTACCTAATGATACAGAACCCCGGCGATAGGTCGAAGAAATCAACGAACAAGTGCGTATAGGTTCTAGAGGATTTTCTGCAC
Organism: Brasilonema angustatum HA4187-MV1; assembly: GCA_019359695.1. Taxonomy (GTDB): domain Bacteria; phylum Cyanobacteriota; class Cyanobacteriia; order Cyanobacteriales; family Nostocaceae; genus Brasilonema; species Brasilonema angustatum. The sequence continues at coordinate 120,920 of JAHHGV010000022.1, read as the reverse complement.
CAATACGAATCATGACTCGTGGCTTACCAACCACCTCCGCTTCCGGCTGTTCTTCAAATATTAACCGCCACAGTTGGTCTTGTTCTTCTTCCAACAGATGGATGAGCATTTGCACTTGCTGTAATTCCGAAAACTCTGGCTGACGCAAAACTTCCGCAACACCGCGAACCATAATTTGTGTTGCAGATGGTGTGATAGTGCGACGGGCGAATTCTGCAAGAGATTTTTTTAAGAATTCTCCATAGATTTGGAACTCGTGGGCTAATTCACTCCATTTCAGGTTGGCTAATTCAGCTATGCTGCGTCCCCGTAAGTGAGTATTCAAAAAATTAGAGACAATCTGTAACTCGCGGTCGATGACTTCTGCATCTGGTTGTGAATCTTCCGAGGCTTGCGGTAAATCCATCAATGCAGAATGTGTCTCATATCCATCCGTCACCACAATCAACATCACCCGTCCCGTTTCTACTTGCACTAGTTGTAAATGTCTCAACACTGCTGTCGCAGTTTGCGGCATCGTGATTAAGGTGATGCAACCACTCAAAGTTGCTAAAATGTGAGCTGCTCCTTGCAAAAGAGCTTCCAAGCTCCAATCTTCCCATTTAAGGCGTTTTTGCAGTGATAGTTCTACATCTCGTGCTAGAGTTTCAGAAGGTGTTATCAACTGGTCAACATAAATACGGTAGCCAGAGTCAGAAGGGACGCGTCCTGCAGAAGTGTGAGGTTGGTACAGTAAGCCAACTTTTTCCAACACACCCATTACATTGCGAATTGTTGCTGAGCTAACACCAAGGTTGTACTCTTCAACAAGAGCTTTAGAACCAACAGGTTCTGCTGTGGCTATATAATGACGTATTGTTGCCCCAAGTATCTGCTGTTGACGATTTGTAAGCTGGACTTGCATAAGGAGTTTTTTACCGAAGCCGAATTGTAAGCTAAGTTTGAAAAAATTTTTAGAGATAACTCTAAATTAAATAAGGATTAATAATAGTAAAGCAAGATCACAAGCACTTTGCTTGTACAACAATAAGCAAAAAGAAGTAAAGAAAAGTAAAGACACTGTACTGCCTTGAGTAAAGTTACTATTAATACAGGTAACTTGCTGGAAAAAAGCTTTTGGATTGAAGTAAATTAGCCCCTACTTATGCATACTTGCATAAGTTTATTGAAATCTCTGTATTTCAAGTTACGAATTTCCTGAACAGCCAAAAAAGGCACATAGGTAGAATACAAATATTTACCACTTAACACTTAAAGCTATCCTAGCTTGTACAGAGGATAGCATAGGCAAATTAAAATCGTCAGTCTTAGCAGACTACATATAGAAATCCAGTTTGATTTATGAACTTACTCGTGAAGACAGGGGGGACGCTTAACAGGTGAGACCAGCCCCCGTCTTGGCGGTCTCCGTCACGGAGCGCGTTTGCGCAGCGCCCCCTTAGGGGCTAGCGTCTCCGCAGGAGATTGGGGGACTGGCGTTAGCGCAGCGAGACCGGAGGTCTTCCCCGAAGGGGAATGGGGAACGCTTAAGATCAAATGTACCTAATTTCACAAAAATCAAATATGAGTCCTATATCCGCTTAATGCAAAACAGCAGCTAGTATTGGGGAATGGAAGAGTCAACCAGAGTTGAGTAAGCATCAATTCCACCCATAATATTTTTTACATTTGAAAAGCCTTGAACAGTTAACCACTGACACATCTGAGCAGAACGAATGCCATGATGACACAGCACAAGAGTTTCAGCGTGGGGATCTAAGCGGGTGTTGACTTGATCTGCCCAGTCAGGAAACTGACTCAAAGGTAAATTGACAAAGCCATTGATGTGAGCGATCGCCACCTCTTGTGGTTCACGCACGTCCACAAGCTGAATTGGCTCTCCTGAAGATAAGCGTTGTGCCAGTTCTTCAACGTTAATTTGGATAATCGATGGTTCGGAAGGTTTGCCTACCATGAAGTTTTAATAAAAATCCTATACTATATTATATTGACAAAAAATCTTCGTTCTTTGGGTTTGGTAGGTACATGAGTGCCGTTTCATTAAAGGACTGAAAAATCCGGTTTTCATGCAGAATTTCTCTAAAGTTCGGCTTAATGCTGTAAAGTGAGCATCTAACAATTAAGAGATAACCTGATTTCTGATAGACTTGTGCGTAAGTTTCAGTAATAAACTAATTTCTAGTAACAGAACTACCTTCGATAATTTAATTTGGTAGTTGATTATTTGTATTTGCACCCCTAGCGGTCTGTATAAAAATTATGACACAACGCTCATTTTTCAGAGTTGTAGCAGTGGGTATTATGATGCTGCTATTGATTGGTATGACTGGTTGTAACGGGTTATCCGCCAAAAATTCCCTAACCGGTATCGCTCCTACAGGACAGTCAGATGCTGCCATATTTGTGTCTAAACAAGCACCAGTTATGGTATCGATGCTCGTGAATCCAGAACGCTTGCAGGCGTTTGAGCGTGATGGAGAACTGTCAAAATTGAAAACAAGATTACTGGCGAATACGGGTATAGATTATCAACAGGAAATTAAACCTTGGTTAGGGAACGAAATAACATTAGCTGTCACAAGCTTAGATATTGATCACGACTCTGAGAACGGACAACAGCCAGGGTATCTAATGGCACTTGCAACCACTCAACCCGATAAAAGCCGTGAATTTGTTCAGTTATTGTTTTCCAAGCGGGCTTTGGCTGGGGCAAATTTAGCAACTGAAGAATACAAGGGCGTGAAACTGATTTCTGACAATCAGATTCCTTCAACGTCTGGTGAAAAGGAAGGAGTCAAAAACCAAAATACTCTTGCTGGTGCAGTTGTAGGTAATAGCTTTGTCTTGTTTGCCAATGATCCAAAAGTGCTGCGAGAGGCAATTAATAATGTACAGGTATCCGATCTGAATTTAACCAGTTCCGGCAAATACCAAAAAGCAACCAAACAACTGTCCAAAGAAGCACAGGCTGTTGCTTTTCTGAATCTCCCCGTAGTAGCAAAATGGCAGAATCTCAAACCTAATGCTCAAACTTATGACAACCAAATTATTTCCTTAGTATCAAACTCCAAAGGATTGCTAGCTGAAACTGCTTTTTTGGCTAAAGATAAAACCTCACCCCCAGCGGCACAACTCTCTGAACCTGTGGGTGCGTTGGAGTATATCCCAGCTTCAGCAAGTTTGGCAGTAGCAGGATCAAATTTAAGCGGTTTGGGTGATAGTGATTTAGCACAACTTTGGCAACAAGTGACAGCTAGCCTCTCTGCTTCCACAGAAGATGTGATTTCTAAGTTCCTCCCGGTAGCAGATGTTCAAAAACGTTCGCTTATCAACTGGAGAGAAGATATTTTTAACTCGGTGGAAGGAGAATACGCGATCGCATTGTTACCCCGCGCAGAGCAAACAAATTCCGATTGGATTTTTGTCGCCCAAAAATCCGAAAAGACACCCGCAGCAATTTCCCGTTTGGATGAACTCGCCTCATCAGAAGGGCTTTCGCTGAATTCCTTCACCTTAAATGACCAAAAAATCTCTGCTTGGACACAGCTAAAAACTGCTATCAATAAATCTAGTGAAGCAAAAGAGCGAGAATTGTTCACAATTCAAGCAAACGTTGTAGCCGCACGTGCTGACATCGGAAATTATCAGATTTTTGCATCCTCTGTTGAGACAATCAATGCAGCTTTGACGGCTAAGGAGAACCCCCTAGTTAAAAATCGTGATTTCCAAGACAGTATCGCTGCGATTGGTGAACCGAACCAAGGCTACGTTTATATCGACTGGACAAAGAGTCACGATATTTTAGAGCGTCAACTACCAATTCTGAAGTTTGTGGAAGTGCTGGGCAAGCCATTTTTCCAAAATTTGCGATCGCTCACCCTCAGTAGTTATGGTAGTGACACAGAATTGCTCAAAGGTGGCGTATTTTTTCAATTTTTACGTTAGCTAAATCCCGAAATCTGTATAAACCAAGCTGTAGCTATTCTTGGTTCATGGAGTACAGAGGGTGCAGGGAAAGACTTAGTACTATTTCTAGTCTTTCCCTGCTTTTTTATCATTAGATCTCTTGTAGATCTCTTACTAAAGTGAGATTTTACGAAGTTCTGTTTCCTGTTCCCTGTTAAGCGTTCCCTATTCCCTGCGATGCACTGAGCTTGCGTTGCCCTGAGCTTTGTCGTTTGCGTAGCGCCCCCTCCGGGGCTAGGGTCGAAGCGTTCCCTGTTCCCTATTTCACCAACTTAACAACCAACGGTTTAATTCATGGCACCTGGAACGCTAAAATAGATTTTGAGTTGATTGGCGAAACTAGGGTACAAGAAGCGTGCTATCTACATTTGTTGCTGACTTCCGCATCATCTTTGAACGCGATCCAGCTGCTCGTAACTGGTTGGAAGTATTATTTTGCTACCCCGGTTTGCAAGCTTTAATGTTACATCGGCTGGCTCATTGGCTGCATATCATTCACATTCCCCTTATCCCTCGGCTGATTTCACAGATAGCTCGATTTTTCACCGGAGTTGAAATTCACCCTGGTGCAACGATTGGTCAAGGTGTTTTTATTGACCACGGTATGGGTGTGGTGATTGGGGAAACGGCAATTGTGGGAAACTATAGCTTAATTTATCAAGGTGTCACCCTTGGTGGTACAGGTAAGGAATGCGGTAAGCGCCATCCGACTGTAGGAGAAAATGTTGTCGTAGGAGCCGGAGCCAAGGTGCTTGGTAACATCGAAATAGGCAACAATGTCCGCATTGGTGCTGGGTCAGTTGTCTTACGCAATGTGCCAGCAGATTGTACCGTAGTTGGTGTTCCAGGCAGAATACTATATCGTTCTGGCGTTCGAGTCAACCCCCTAGAACACGGAAGTTTACCAGATGCTGAAGCCCAAGTGATACGTGCTTTAGTGGATCGGATTGAACAACTGGAACAAAAAATTGAACGGTTGCAACAACCACAGCAAAAAGTTTTAGTTCCTTTCGTTAACTCATCATTGTCAACACCTCACACCTCAAATTCCCACATATTAAAAGATGAGGTATATTCAGAAACTCGCAATTGTTGTCTTTTGGAAAATAAGGTGATTGAAGAGTTCCTGGATGGTTCTGGGATTTAACGAGCAAGCAAGTCAATCTTTGAGAAGTAAAAAGGCGTTAAGCGTAGCTGCGCCTCCGGCGATCGCTTCTTGTGGGAAGTCAGCGCGAATACGTTCCTGAGTGAATACAATTGCCTGATTTGTCGTATCTAGTATATGACGCAGACGTATTTCATCCATTTTTGACATACTGCACTTAGGCTAAAGCTTGTGTGATAGTTCCTTTGCGCGATCGCCTCTTTTAGGTTTTGCCCAGTATCGATACCACGACATCATAAAGCCAGTAAGAAATAGAACTAACGGTGCAAGTCCAACAAACACGTAGAGAATGCGAGTAGGTAAGCCACCAAATGTACCGTAGTGTAAGGGAACAAAAGAGTTCAAGACGCGATCCCCCAACGGCATCTTCAAACCATTATCAACTCGCAAAACCTCACCACTGTACTGGTCAAGATAAACATTACTATTACCATAATCTGAACTTTCCTGCGGCAGCTTCATGCGAATTTGTAGGGCATTTTCTGGTTTACCAGGGAAGTAAATGCTTTTGGTAATAGCACCTGGCAAAGCAGCATTAGCAATTTTTAGTTGTTGTGTTAGATTTAAAGTCGATTTACCAGAAATTGGCTTAGATACAGGTTCGGATGGTTGTGGGGTGAATGTCACGGCGTAGATAATCGGCGAAGTGAAGCTGAAGTTCCAGCAAAAACCCGTAAAGCTAGTAAAGAATATAAACACCACAGCGATAATGCCAGCAACTTTGTGAATATCAAAGTTCGCTCTTTGCGGATGAGCATCAAGCTTGATTTTGAAGCCTGCAATTAGCTTACGCCAACCAGGCCAAAGAATTAAACCTGTGATGCTCAGCATACACATTAAAAAGGCAGCAATGCCAACAATTATTGTTCCAGTTTCACCTGCCATCAGGCTGTAGTGCAGACTAAGAATCATACCTATTAAGGTATTATCCGATATACGCTCACCCATAATTTTGCCTGTATAAGGATTGAGAAAAACCTCTGTCCGGTGATCGTCAGTCGTTGACAACTGTCCCAGGTAGGGAGAAGAAGGAGTATCTGGCAAATAAATACGAAAAAGATGCAGATCACTTCGCGCGGCATATTTCGCCTGTATTGTATTCATCACATCTTCTGGGGATACTACCTGCACCTGTTGCGGAGTAATATGTCCATACTGTTGGGCAATCATATAATGGTCAATAATCTTGCTCGAACACCAACAAGCTACCTGTCAAGCCAATGAGAATTAGCAACAGTCCAACAAAAAAACCGATATATTGGTGCAGGTAAAAAACGATATCGCGTAGTTTTTTCCGGTTCATAATTGCCACAAAGCAAGTTGAATTTTTTACCCCCCGAAATCCCCCGATGTATCTGGGGAAGTCCCAATGCATTTTCGAGTTTACAATAATCAAAACTCCACAGAAATTGTTCCCAGGACTGTAAAAGGCGCACCAGGACGCAGATAGTAATAGTAGCCCTGAGAATCGTAATAGCGAGTATCAAAAAGATTCTTAAAGTTCAGCCCAACCCTCCAGTTATCGCGTTTGTAGAAAATGGTGGCATCAGCACGCACATAGGAGGGGATTTTAAACGTATTGGGGAGTTCAGCTTCGCGATCGCCCGTATACAAAGAATCCTCCACCAAAACCCAATCCTTTCCAATTACCGTTTTGAATTTCATAAGTTGTCCACAGACTAGCCCCACTACCGGCAGCATTTACCAGGGAGTCGCCCACTGGTAAAGTATTATCTTTACTCACAAAAGCATCGTTGATAAAGGCAGAAGCAATCACATTCCAGCCTGGTAGAATCTGCCCAGAAATGTCAAATTCCAAACCGCGACTTTTGACTTCTCCAGCCGCAATGGAAAAGTCAGAGTTATTTGAATTGGTTGTCGCGACGTTTTCTTTGGTGATATCATAGGCAGCAAACGTAGCAGATAGCCTATCTTTAATCAGTTCGGCTTTGACTCCCACTTCATACTGAGTACCACGTTCTGGTGGTAGTTGAGTTCTATCTACTGTCCGCGAGTAACTGGGATTAAACGAACGGCTGTAGCTGGCATAAATTGAAATCGGTTCAATCGGCTGATAAACAATGCCAACGCGAGGTGAAAAAGCCTCATCATAGAACCGATCAACGCTCTCATCACCAATCAGATTGTTGCCCCTAGGATCTAGTGGTCGTTCAGTATTTTTACGATTAATAAAGTCATATCTGCCACCCGCTAATAGCTTCAGGTTTGACAGCAGCGTGACTTGATCTTGCAGATAAAAGGCGATCGTGTCACGACCGAAGTGAGCGCGCTCTGAGGCTTGATCAAACTCTGGTGGTCGGGAAACACCATACACAGGATTAAACAAATCAATACTAGGAGTCACAGAAGCGCTACTGCGGAGATAATCGAAGCCCTGGAGGTTTTTATTCCACTCCAACCCCAGCAAAACTTGATGTTGCACAGACCCCGTATTGAAGTTACCAATTAGATCCGTTTGCAGGGAGTAGTTGCGGTAAAGGTTTCTATCTACCGCATACCGTCGTAACACAGTACGACCGTCTGGATCAAGAGAGTTCGGTCGAAACGCTAAGTCATCACCATCGGTCAGCTTAACGGCAAAGGCACTGCGAACCCGCAGGTTTTTGTTAAAACTGTGATTAATAGTTAAATTAATGATGTGCGATTGAGAGGAGTAATAATCTCCTGGCTCTCCCAAGAAGCGACTAATCGGCACCTTGAAAACGTTGGGATCGGGTAGTAAACCATGGTAGAAAGTGCGATCAGCATTGAGGTATTCATATTGAAACGTTAACGTGGTTGCGTCCCCAAGTTTGAACGTGAGTGCGGGGGCGATGCTAAAGACTTTTTCATTCGCAAAGTCAATGAAGCTTCCAGAGTTTTCATAGGCAACGTTCAAGCGATACAGAATACTTTTGTCTGAGTTCAGGGGTCCAGAAAAATCGAGCGAAGGACGATAGGTGCTAAAGCTTCCGGCTGTAAACTCAGCGGAGTTATAGGGATAATCAAGTGGTTTTTTGGTGACATAATTCACCACCCCTCCTGGCTCAAACTGCCCATACAGCACGGAAGCTGGACCCTTAAGCACTTCAATCCGCTCAATGTTTGTCGGATTTGTCAGGGTAGGAAGACCCTGAGAGAAAAAACCATCCCTCAAATTGTTGTAAGTTAAAAATCCCCGGATGTTGTAATTATCTTCCAGTCCCGCAAACCCTCCTTGCAGTGTTACACCACTGACATTGCGTGCAGCATCGCTAATCCGGGTAATTTGCTGATCTTTGATGATTGTTTGCGGAATGGCTTGAATTGATTGAGGAATATCACGCAATGGGGTGTCGGTTCTGGTTGCAGTTGTTGCATCTGGTACACTATATCCGTCTTGCTGCCCTGTTACTACCAACTCAATCGGTTCGTCACCATTCGAGGAAGGTTTCGTTGGCTGGGTTTGATTCGGTGGCTGAGTTTGTGGCTGAGTTTGTGGCCCAGTTGGTTGTGTTTCCCCTTGTTGTTGGGCAATGGAAGCAGCAGTTGACACGCTGAATATCAGACCTTCTTTTGGACTGTCAAACAACTCAACAATTGGCGGAGTTGCTTCACCTATCACCGTGACTCGGATAGTATTGGCATCAAAGTTTGTGACTGTTATTTCAGTAATTCCCGCAATTGGCTTTTGTGATCGGAATGTGAACGGTCTGTCACCTGGTAACCGCAGTTGAGCATTTGGAATGTCAACGATGAAGGTATTACTATTTACCTGAGTGCGATTCTGCAGTTGCAAGGTAGCAGCAAAGGATGTTTGCAAAACTAGTTCCAAACCCTTAGAGGTGGGATTTGCCTTACAGAAGCTGACTTGTACGATTCGTGAAGTAGGCGTTGCTTGTGGGGTTGGCGATTGCACCAGCATTCTGGCACTTCTAGCTGGACGTTCTATCTCACTGACTCGCGGAATCTCTGTTATCGGTTTAACGAACCCAGAATTGGTTGCAGATGGTGGTTGTTGATTCTTTGCATCGCCAAGAGCGGGTTCGTTATGTGCATCGCTTTTTTCTCCAGATGCTGTGCTCTTGTCAACTGCAATTGATGATATTTCCTGGCTTCTTGTAGGAGTTGTGAACAACGCTACTAGAGCGCTACTCAGCAATAGACTGGGAACAAGCTGCTTAAATTGCATCGTTTTGCTCTAACTCCGTCACGCCACTTCTATTTGTTCTTAATCATTCTCGTATAAGTAGGTCGGTACAAATAAAGTTAACGAGTTTTGGCAGTCATTAGGAGGCAGCGCCTTGCGGAGCCAGTCCTTGATGAGGGTTTCCCGACCTAGGGATCTGGCGTTGGGGTTCCCCCCGTTGTGGCGACTGCCATTCATTAGTAAGGATTTGAGGCGTTTTTACATTTTTTAATATAGTTCTGTGTCCACAGACTAGCGCTATGATAGGTACATTTTCTAAACGCCTACCTATGAGTGTGCGATTGCCCAAAGGGCAGACGCAATCATGCGTATCGCTAAGGCGATTAAGACATAAACTAGAAGTAGTTTGTATTCCGACACCGTGATCGTTCTTTCCCATGCCTAAACCTTACAATTACGATCTTCGTCAAAAGGTGATCCAAGCCATTGAACTTGATGGACTTAAGAAAAGCGAAGCGAGTCTTCTATTCAACATCAGTCGCAGTGCGTGCAGAAGAATCTATTGCGGAAATTACCAAAATCCTGCGTCAAGAACAAGCAGGTAACAACTTGCGTCTTTAGAGAGAAATCTATGAGCAATGGTGATGGAAGAATACATTATTAAATGAGCAAGACAGTTATTATAAATATGGGAAGCGGTGATTTATATCAGGGATTTCCCAGAGTAACAGCTCAGTTATGGAAAGAAGGTAATCTATTGCCAGAGCAGTTTCTTGGCAGCTTACCTCCAGCACCACATTTGGTTGAACTGTGTAGAAATTGGCAGTCAAATTATCAGAGTCTGTGCGATCGCCAACAGTTACTTTCAATAACCGAGGACGATGATGAACTCGAAATTGATGCAGATAGTGTCACCAACGTCTCTGTTAGTAACTTTAATAATTTATGCCACAAGCTACAACTAGACATCAACCAGTGGCTAAGCTCCGATGAGTATCTCAATATTAGTCGCCAACTGCGATCGCATCTACACCAAAGAGAAGAAATTCGGGTGATGATGGAAACCAATGATGACTTGCTACGGCGATTACCCTGGCATCGCTACGACTTTTATCGGGATTATCCTCGGGCAGAAATGGCTCTTTGTCAATCCGAGTATAAACAAGCTAAATTATCACAACGACGCAACAGCCACAAAGTTAGAATTCTAGCTGTTTTGGGCAATAGCAAGGGCATCGACTTGGAAGCAGAAACTAGATTTCTCCTCAGTTTACCAGATGCAGAAGTTGTGTTGATTGTCAATCCCACACGTCAGGAATTAAACACACAACTTTGGGACGTGCTAGGCTGGGATATCCTCTTTTTTGCAGGACACAGTCGAACTGAGGGTAAAACAGGCAGAATTTATATCAATGAGAATAAGACAAATAACAGCTTAACAATTGAACAATTAGAGGAAGCTCTCAAAGCAGCCATTGAAAAAGGTTTGCAATTAGCTATATTTAATTCTTGTGATGGGCTGGGATTGGCGTTGGCTTTGGAGAACTTACATATTCCTAGCGTAATTGTCATGCGCGAGCCGGTGCCAAATCTTGTCGCACAGGAATTTTTTAAATATTTTCTACAGGCTTTTGCACTTGAGCGGCTGTCATTTTATTTAGCAGTGCAACAAGCACGTAGAAAGCTACAAGGTTTGGAAGATGATTTTCCTGGTGCTTCTTGGTTGCCTGTAATTTGCATTAATCCTGCAGTAGAACCACCGACTTGGCTCAAGTTAGGTGGGATTCCCCCTTGTCCCTACCGAGGTTTATTTGCCTTCCGGGAGGAAGATGCACACCTATTCAAAGGGCGGGAACAGTTTACTCAACGATTGCTCCGTGCAGTCAAAACAAAGCCGTTAGTAGCTGTGGTAGGTTCAAGTGGAAGTGGTAAATCTAGTGTAGTGTTTGCTGGATTAATTCCCCAGTTGCGGCTTGAAAACAATGTTCGGTGGCAAATTGTCTGGTTTCGTCCGGGTAACAATCCCATTGAAGCATTAGCAGTGGCGCTCGTACCAGAGTGGCATTCATTAATAACCGAGGCTTCGGATCACAGTGCTGGTTTTGTGGCTGAACCACAGAACCAGCACAGGACGGGCAACATGCCCATCCCACAAGATAATGACGATAACCAGCGCTTATTAGAAATGGAACTAGAAATTGCGCTGCGGCAAGACAAAAAAGCGTTATCTAAAGTAATAGAAAAAATTGTACAGCGTGGCGATAGCTTACTACTAATAGCTGACCAGTTTGAAGAACTTTACACCCTTAGCTCAGAGTCAGAACGTCAGTTTTTGTTGGATGCATTGCTAACTGCAAGCGATCGCGCTCCCAATTTTACCCTAGTTTTAACCTTGCGAGCCGACTTTTTCGGACATTCCTTATCTTATCGCCCATTGAGCGATGCCTTGCAGGGAGCAGTCCAGAACTTAGGACCAATGAGCCGTCAGGAATTGCGTAAAGTAATTGAAGAACCAGCAGCACAAATGCAAGTGGGTCTGGAAAAAGAGTTGACAAATAAACTTATTTATGACTTTGAAGAACAATCCGGAAGCTTACCGTTGTTAGAGTTTGCCTTAACTGAGCTATGGTCAAAACAGAAATATGGGTTGCTGACTCATCAGGCTTACGAAGAAATTGGCGGCGTAGAGGAGGCTTTGGCTAATCACGCCGAGGAAGTTTATAAACGACTGGATGAAACACAGCGGCATATTGTACCACGAATTTTTGTGCAATTAGTGCGCCCAGGAGAAGGAACAGAAGACACTCGGCGTATTGCCACTCGTGCAGAAGTTGGAGATGAAAACTGGGAATTAGTCAGTTATTTAGCAGGATACCCAGCCCGTTTGGTTGTCACCGGACACGATGAAAAATCCGGAGAAGATACAGTAGAAGTTGTCCATGAAGCCCTGATCCGCGAATGGCTAACTCTGCGAGAGTGGATGAACGCTAATCGTCAGTTTCGCGTTTGGCAAGAACGATTGAAAGTGGCAGTGGTGGAGTGGAAGAATAGTAACTATGACACTGGGGCATTGTTGCGGGGTGTGCCATTGGGTGTCGCTCAAGAGTGGTTGCACAAACGAGTTGAGGAAATGACACCCTCTGAGCAAAATTTTATTAATGCTAGTTTACAGCAGCGTTTTAAAGAGCAGCAAGAACTCGAGCGCAGGCGGCGACGTAACACAAATGCGTTGATTAGTGTTTTAGTTACTGTTTTGATTTTATTAGGATTTGCTTTATCGCAATGGCACCTAGCAGAAAAACAGCGATTAAATGCAGCAAATGAAGAGATTCTAGCTCAAAGTGTGAGCACAGAAAATCTTTTTGCCTCAGGTTCTGAACTAGATGCTTTATTATCCGGGTTGAAAGCTGGGAAAAATGTGAAAAAATATGGTGATGCTGTAGATTCAGGTAAGCGCACAAAAGCAATTGCTTCACTGCAACAGGTTGTTTACGGAGTAAAAGAACACAACCGATTGGAAGGGCATAGCGGTACAGTCAATAGTGTGGTGTTCAGCCCGGATGGTAAGACGATTGCTTCTGCTAGTGCTGACAACACCGTGAAGCTATGGAATCTCTCTGGGCAGGTACAGCATACCCTTAGAGGGCATAGCGGTTCAGTCTATACTGTGGTGTTCAGCCCGGATGGTAAGACGATTGCTTCTGCTAGTGCTGACAACACCGTGAAGCTATGGAATCTCTCTGGGCAGGTACAGCATACCCTTAAAGGACATAGCGATGTAGTCATAAGTGCGGTGTTCAGCCCGGATGGTCAGACGATTGCTTCTGCTAGTGCTGACAAGACAATAAAACTATGGAATCTCTCTGGGCAGGAACTCCATACCCTGAAGGGGCATAGCGATTGGGTCACAAGTGTGGTGTTCAGCCCGGATGGTAAGACGATTGCCAGTGCTAGTTGGGACAAGACAATAAAACTATGGAATCTCTCTGGACAGGTACTGCATACCCTTAAGGGGCATAGCAGGCAAGTCAATAGTGTGGTGTTCAGCCCGGATGGTCAGACGATTGCTTCTGGGAGTTCTGACAAGACAGTAAGACTGTGGAATCTCTCTGGGCAGGAACTGCTATCCCTCAAGGGGCATAGCGATGTAGTCATAAGTGCGGTGTTCAGCCCGGATGGTCAGACGATTGCCAGTGCTAGTTGGGACAAGACAGTAAAACTATGGAATCTCTCTGGACAGGTACTGCATACCCTCAAGGGGCATAGCAGTGCAGTCCAAACTGTGGTGTTCAGCCCGGATGGTCAGACGATTGCTTCTGGGAGTTCTGACAACACAGTAAGACTGTGGAATCTCTCACAGCAAGAACAGCATACCCTCAAGAGGCATAGCGCTACAGTCACAAGTGTGGTGTTCAGCCCGGATGGTCAGACGATTGCCACTGGTAGTTATGACAAGACAGTAAAACTATGGAATCTCTCTGGACTGGTACTGCATACCCTCAAGGGGCATAACGCTACAGTCACAAGTGTGGTGTTCAGCCCGGATGGTCAGACGATTGCCACTGGTAGTGTTGACAAGACAGTCAAACTATGGAGTCTCTCTGGACAGGTACTGCATACCCTTAAGGGGCATAGCGGTTATGTCTATAGTGTGGTGTTCAGCCCGGATGGTCAGACGATTGCCACTGGTAGTTATGACAAGACAGTAAAACTATGGAATCTCTCTGGACTGGTACTGCATACCCTTAAGGGGCATAGCGCTACAGTCACAAGTGTGGTGTTCAGCCCGGATGGTCAGACGATTGCCACTGGTAGTGTTGACAAGACAGTCAAACTATGGAGTCTCTCTGGACAGTTACTGCATACCTTTAAGGGGCATAGCAGTGCAGTCAATAGTGTGGTGTTCAGCCCGGATGGTCAGACGATTGCCACTGGTAGTGTTGACAAGACAGTAAAACTATGGAATCTTTCTGGGCAGGAACTGCTATCCCTCAAGGGGCATAGCGCTACAGTCACAAGTGTGGTGTTCAGCCCGGATGGTAAGACGATTGCTTCTGGGAGTGAGGACAACACAGTAAAACTATGGAATCTCTCTGGGCAGGAACAGCATATCTTCAAGGGGCATAGCGATATAGTCTTAAGTGTGGTATTCAGCCCGGATGGTAAGACGATTGCTTCTGGGAGTGAGGACAACACAGTAAGACTATGGAATATGGATTTTGATGATTTAGTTAGACATGGTTGTAATTGGGCTTATGATTATCTAAACAACAATCCTAATGTAAAAGATGACCGTCACCTTTGTGATGATGTTCTTAATACAAAGTGATGCCGGATTCAAATCTCCAGCAATTTGATGGAATAAAAGAATATAATTTTAATTGATTTATTTTTTTATAAACGAAATACCGAAATTAAGCCGAGAATGACAAGTGATCATCCGGACTTGATATGAGACATAAGCAATATCTGACGTAGTTAACACGCAAGTATCTGCCTTGTACTTAGTTAGCTTGACTGTGCTAGAAGTAGAAGCGATTCGACAGCAATTAAACTTCAATAAAAGCAAGAATTATTTACGGATTAATCGCAGTTGTAGACCAATTGTGAGAATTATCTCTCAGATAACACCAACGATTTTGGGGATCGCCACGCAATTCTAAATGATCCACCTTCACTGGATCGAGCAATAACAAGCAAAAGCTTTGTGGAGGATGAGCGGGATCAGCAACAGAAGATGAGAAAGCTTGTTGATCAGCTCTAGGTTTTCCAGGATGGGGCCAAGCAAATTGTACACGAGCATTGTCTGAAAGGTCTTGCCACGTTTGCTGACGAGCTTTTTGCAGTTCTGAGTCAGAATGATTGGCATCGATGAGAGACAATTCTCCAGCAATGCGAAACTGTTCGCGAGTAATAGTAAAGTACCAGCATACTTCTGCCCAAGGTTGATGGAGTATTTGGTCGGATTTTTGGCTGCGTGTGTCAACGATAATTTTCAGCAAATTAGTATCGCCTAGAAATCCCCGAAACACAACAGTACGATTAGCTGGGCGTCCGTCAGTTTGGACTGTTGCAAGTTGAAAGTAGCGCGAGTATGGCTGGCTACGGTTACGATGAAGGGCACGGGCAAGAGGAGAACGCCAAGGGGCGAGAAGTAATTCAAAATTCAAAATTTAAAGTTCAAAAAGAGTAAAAAAGGGTGCTGGCAAAGATCTTAGCTGTGAACTGTGTGCAAATTAAAGGTGTGACGGCTTAGACATAGGAAAATTATAGTGCAATCAGTCTAGCCACGCACACAGCGCAAATCTTACAATTTTTCAATCTTTCTTCTCTCATTTACTTGGCGTATAGTCATAATCTATGTCGGTGAGCAACAAGGCTTGATTATCTATGGTTCGTGAACTTGAAAAGAAACGCCAAGGTGCAAAATTTCCAGAAACTGCTCCAGCTGCCAATCCAGTGTTTTTTAGAACCTATAGCCGTCGTCAAGAGGCTGGAGTGAGAGAGACTTGGGATCAGGTGTGCGATCGCACTATCGATAGCGTCATCACTCTTGGGAAGTTACTTCCACACGAAGCTGATATCATACAACGGATGCAGCGAAATTTGAAAGCATTACCCAGCGGACGTTGGTTATGGGTTGGCGGTACAAATTGGATCAAAGAGCAAAAAAACTTTTCTGGGGCTTATAACTGTACATCTACCAACCTGCAAGACTGGAGTGCTTTCGGGTTGATGATGGATTTAGCAATGATGGGCTGCGGGACTGGAGCCGTTTTAGAACCACAATATATCAACAAGTTGCCCCCTATCCGTAATCACCTTCATGTACAAGTGCAAGGTGAAATTGGTATGACGCCACCAAGTCAGCGCCGCGAGCAGACAGAAGTCATTATAGAAAATAATCTTGTCACTATCTACGTTGGAGATAGCCGTCAAGGTTGGGTGCAATCTTATCAAAGTTTGTTGGAACTTTCAACCGATGAACGATTTTCAAAAGACATTCAAGTTATTGTTGATCTTAGCGACGTACGTCAAGCAGGAGAACCTCTCAACGGTTTTGGAGGAGTTGCGAATCCCGTAAAATTACCAGAACTGTATGAGCATTGTGCATCCATTCTAAATAAAGCTGTAGGACGACAGTTAAATTCTGTTGAATGCTGTTTATTAATTGATCGAGCAGCTGTCACAATTGTTGCCGGTAATATTAGGCGCTCAGCTGGAATGCGCCAAGGTTATAATGAGGATAATTTGTTTGCAGATGCTAAGGCAAATCTTTGGCAGCAAGATGAGAATGGCAACTGGCGCATCGATCCAGAACGTGATGCTTTAAGGATGGCAAACCATACAAGAGTTTTTCATCAAAAGCCCACATTAGAAGAATGTATTGATGCTGTCCGCAAACAGTATTACAGCGGCGAAGGCGCGATTCAATGGGCTGGTGAAGCTGTCGCTAGAGCTAATTGTGATCTTTTGAAAAATAATGAACAAAAAGTAGATTTTCTCAAGGCTTATGCTCTGGGACAAGCTAAAGATTGGTTGCAAGAGCATTATCCTCAAATTAGTGAAAGTGAACAAGAGCATCGTTTGGCTCGTTACGGTTTAAACCCGTGTGGTAGTTAGTTTTGCCTCACGTTAACAACCGGGGAAATTCAAGGAAGGCTAAGCAGAAAAGGTGAGTTTTTAGTTGTTATTGAAAATTGTTTAAACTATGATTAACTAACTATGAAATAACTCATTCATAACTGTATGTTAATCTTGAGCTAACCTGAAAATGTAAAAGTCTAAGGTAGTGCAACGCATAGGGGTTGAACCTTTTGAGTCAACAGTGGAAGCTGATAATTCAAAAGAATATAATACCCCCACGAGTCCCCGGCTACTAAATGGTAGAAAAGTTATGCTGAACTGAACTGGAATTGACCAGTTGTATCCCAGCAATGGGTATGAGGGAAACCTCCAGAACTAAAGGATAAAAAGCCTTTAGGATAACAAAATTGGAAATTATTGGCTCGAATTTTCATTGCAATCTCTCAGAAATTCACCTCAACCAAATTGATCCAAATAACTCCAAAGAACAGGAGGAAGCTTTCACCGCTGGTGCTTTGTCTGTAGCAGCGCTTCTACATCACAAATTTATTGAACCCCGTTACCAGTACAGCCGCGAATTAGACCCAATTGTCGGTGTTTCTTTTACTGGGTTATTTGATTTCTTTGTTCATGCTTTTGGGGTTGATTGGTTACGCTGGTGGGAAAAAGGAAGACCTGCAACCGTCGAAGGATTGGCGTTTAAGCGTCAAGAGGAGGAATACTTAAGTTTTTGGAAAGAAACTGTACATCGTGTTGTTTGGGATTATTGCGATCGCCACGGTTTAAAACGTCCAAATCGTTGCACCACAGTTCAACCAAGCGGTACCAAGTCTCTCTTAACAGGTGCTAGCCCCGGATGGCATCCTCCCAAAGCACAAAGATTTATACGTCGGATCACCTGTCGCAAAAATGATCCCGTAGCATTGGCTTGTCTTGAGTATGGGTACAACGTTATACCCTCCCAATCAGATAAAGATGACGACGGTACATTGTTGAATGACCCCTTTGATCCGCGAGTCAGTGAATGGTTGGTGGAAATCCCGGTTGCCGTATCTTGGGCTGATTTACCAGGTGCTGATAAAATAGATATCAGTCAATTTAGTGCGATCGCCCAAACAGATTTCTACATGCAGGTACAGAGATTTTATGTCACACATAATACCTCTGCTACCATTGAGTTACGGGAAAATGAAGTTGAAACCTTAGGAACTCGGATATACGAAGCCATCAAAAATGATGAAGGCTACATCAGTGCTGCACTTCTGGCACGGTTTGACGACCTTCAAACTTTTCCTCGCTTACCTTTTGAGCCGATAACAAAACAACGGTACGAACAGCTGATGAAAGAAGTGGAAATGCACCGCAAAACAGAAGATTTTCATGCTGTTTTAAGCCGTTACGATTTCGGCGACTTAATCGAAGCAGGACCAGCAGGTTGCGACTCTGATAAGTGCATGATGCCTGAACAAACCTTGATGTAAATAGTCAAGGAGTCTGCTCTTGGAAGTTCCCCTTGGTTTTGCAACCAGCCGTTCTGTTATGGGAACTACCGCTCTTTGTAGCCTAGGCGTGGAGATACTTCTAAGGGCATCGACAACAAAAGCGGTGGTTGTGGGGCGAATCTTCCATCACCACCCAATATATTCTCATCAGCCTACAGCCTAAAGCCTCGGTTACAAAAACAAAGCCCACCTAAGTGGGCTAATACAAATTGAGGCTAACGACCAACTAGAAGTTAGGAGAGTTCTTAGGTTACGATCGCCTTAATAAAGGTCATTTTTAAGTGAGTCATAGGAGAACCTTCATGTTCGTTGATGAATTGAAACCAATATTTCAACAATTCACCCACCATCCACTTTCTTTTCTAGGCGGTTTCGTTTCTGGCTTGCTACGACTCAACCTCGCTGACGATCCTGTTAAAAGCTGGCTCCGTGAGCAACTCGACTCAAGTAGCTATACGACTTTTACGACTCAATCTGCTCAAGCACACAATGGCAAAGCTGGTGGTCCTCAGTCGATTAGCATTGAATAAAGTTCAAATATATGAATATTTCTGGATAGATCACCTAAATCAGTAAAGATACTAAGCTTTCCTTAGTATCTTTGCAATAAACGGGTAAAAAAACTAAACAAAACTTGATTGACTATAGATTGCACTGGAACCTATAAGTTAAGCTAATTATAATTGCTCTGCGATTGTAAAATCTCATACTGAGAAAATTGACAAAATCAGTTATCATATGTAGCGTATGCGAAAATTCACTCCAACCGCTGGCGAAGTCGTAATAATGTTCAACTTCGTTGGATCTTTACTTACGCTCTTTGCTATTGGTGAACGCAGCGAGGCATAAGCAGTTTCTGCTAATTGTTTACCTGCGTTTACACTGAATTATTCGCTATTCGTTGCGACTTACGTGATTCACATGACTATTTACGTTGGAAATCTCTCCTACCGCGCCACAGAAGCAGATTTAAGAGTAGTATTTGCAGAATATGGCGAGGTCAAAAGAGTTGTCTTACCTACTGACCGCGAAACTGGCCGCTTGCGCGGTTTTGCCTTTGTAGACATGAGTGAAGACTCCCAAGAGGATGCTGCTATTACACAATTAGATGGCGCTGAATGGATGGGTCGTCAACTCAGGGTTAATAAGTCTAAACCGCGCGAGGAGGAGCGACGAGGTAGTTGGGTGAAAGGATAATAGTCTCAATAGCGATGAATAATCATGATAACAGATTTTTTTCTAGTTATGCAAGCTATTGATTGCTGAAATATCTAGAAATACAAATCAAACAATTTGATGAAGTGAAAAGTTATGCCCGACGAGTTGTGACTCTAAAAGAGTAGTCATGATGAGTCGGTTTTTCCAACACTAAAGTGTACTTAGCA
Source organism: Brasilonema angustatum HA4187-MV1 (assembly GCA_019359695.1). Taxonomy (GTDB): domain Bacteria; phylum Cyanobacteriota; class Cyanobacteriia; order Cyanobacteriales; family Nostocaceae; genus Brasilonema; species Brasilonema angustatum. Next base: position 101,186 of record JAHHGV010000022.1, on the reverse strand, counting down.
ACGTTCAAGACACTAGGAGTGGAAAATGTGCAAGTTTTTTGTTTTTTTGATGACTCTATTAAGTTTACCCTGGGAGTGGCATCAAAACAAAACTCTCGTAGCACAAGATGTTTGCTTTATTCTACAGGTAGGTAAGTACATCTTGTGATGATTCTGGGGTAAAAACACTATTGTATCTAAACTCTCTGGAAGACTGAGTAGAGTTACTCAAGTATAGAATTCGAGACTAGTGACTTAGCTTTGCATAGACCCATCGGTGATTCATTTCTTTAGTTTATCTAAAATCACATTTCAGTTATCAAATTACCTTTCTAAGATAGAGGCAGCAACCACAAGTTGCAACACACGGGATGAACCACAAAAACACCTAGTCTCTAGGGAGGTTAAAAAATGGCCAGAGCGCCGGAATCTTTGGAGTTAAATACGAACGAAGTCGCAGACAAGGCGTTAGATCGGGATTGTACAACATTATCCCGCCATGTTCTGCAGCAACTTCAGAGCTTCTCACCTCAAGCACAGGATTTGAGTGCGCTCATGAATCGGATCGCCCTAGCTGGCAAACTGATTGCTCGTCGCCTCAGCCATGCAGGTTTAATGGAAGGAGTTCTCGGATTTACAGGGGATGTCAATGTGCAGGGAGAATCCGTCAAAAAGATGGATGTCTATGCCAATGATGTCTTTATCTCAGTTTTCAAGCAAAGCGGTTTAGTTTGTCGCCTAGCTTCCGAGGAAATGGAAAAACCCTACTACATTCCGGAAAACTGCCCCATAGGTCGTTACACTCTTTTGTATGACCCCATAGATGGATCATCCAACACCGATACAAATCTCAGTTTGGGGTCGATTTTCTCAATTCGGCAACAGGAAGGAAGTGACCTCAATGGTGAAGCGGCTGATCTGCTATCCTCTGGACGCCAGCAACTTGCAGCAGGGTACATATTATATGGCCCCAGCACAATGCTAGTCTATACTATTGGTAGGGGAGTTCATTCGTTTACCCTTGACCCTAGTTTAGGGGAATTTATCCTCACTGAAGAAAACATCCGGATTCCTGAACACGGTCCTGTATACAGCGTCAACGAAGGCAATTTCTGGCAGTGGGATGAGTCGATTCGGGAATATGTTCGCTATGTCCACAGAACAGAAGGCTATACCGCTCGCTATAGTGGGGCAATGGTAAGTGACATCCACAGAATTTTGCTTCAAGGCGGTGTGTTTCTCTACCCAGGGACACTTCCGAAACCAGAAGGTAAACTGCGCTTACTTTATGAATCTGCTCCCTTGGCTTTTGTTATTGAGCAAGCAGGTGGTCGCGCAACTACCGGACACATGGATATCTTAGAGGTAGTAGCGAAAAAACTACACCAGCGCACACCTTTAATTATTGGAAGCCCAAAAAATGTTGCAAAGGTAGAGTCTTTCATTCAAAACGGTCACTAGAAGAGCGTAGAAAGCGCAGTTGAAGGTGTAGTAGGCACCTCAGGCATAAGCAAGTGATTAGTCGTTAGTCGTGATCAGTCAGTAAAACGACTAACAACTAACAACTTGACAAACGTCACTTAGATACATTAGAAGCAGGAGTCAAACAAATACAGCTATGGCAACTAATCAATTACTGGAAATTAAAAACTACGGTCAAAGTATCTGGATGGATAATTTGACCCGTGATATTATTCAATCTGGCGAACTCAAAGACCAGGTTGAAAATAAAGGCATCTGTGGGATTACCTCCAATCCAGCCATCTTTGAAAAAGCGATCGCCGGAAACGCGATTTATGACGCTGATATAGAAGCAGGAATCAAGGCTGGATTACCAACAGAGAAAATTTACGAATCGCTAGTTTTTGCAGATATCCGCAACGCCTGTGATATTCTACGCCCGGTTTATGATGCAACCGATGGATTGGATGGTTACGTCAGCATCGAAGTTCCACCAAGCATTTCTGATGATACACAGGCAACAATCAAAGAAGCCCGTCGCTATTACCAAGAAATTGGTCGGGAAAATGTCATGATTAAAATTCCCGGTACAAAAGCGGGTTTACCTGCAGTTGAACAGGTGATAGCTGATGGCATTAATGTCAACATTACGCTGTTGTTCTCTGTTGACAGCTACATCAAAACAGCTTGGGCTTACATTAGTGGTTTAGAAAAACGGGCAGCCGAAGGTAAGGATATTAGCAAAATTGCCTCTGTCGCCAGTTTCTTCCTCAGCCGAATTGACAGCAATATTGATGGTAAGATTGACGCGAAATTGAAAAAAGGCGTTGATGACATTGCCCTAGAAGCTAAGCTTAGAGATGTCAAAGGAAAAGTAGCGATCGCCAACGCGAAAATTGCTTACCAAGAATACAAAAAGATTATTCAGACAGACAGCTGGAAAGCTTTGGCAGCTAAGGGAGCAAAAGTACAGCGCCTCCTGTGGGCAAGCACCAGCACCAAAGACCCCAGCTACAGCGACGTGATGTATGTTGATGAACTGGTTGGTCCCGATACTGTCAACACCTTGCCACCTGCGACAATTGATGCTTGTGCTGACCACTGCGACGTCGCCAGCCGCATTGAAACAGGTACTGAAGAAGCTTACCAACTGATAGAAAGTCTCAAAGACCCAGACATCAACATCGATATCAACAAAGTGATGGACGAACTACTTGTTGAAGGTATCGATAAGTTTGTCAAGCCCTTTGAATCACTGATGAACTCCCTGGAAAGCAAGGTTAAACAGTTGTCTCCTGTGTAAGAACTTAACAGTTATCAGTGAGCCAGCGCTGCAGGAGGGGAGCCAGTGCGTTGCGGTGAGACCAGTGCGAATGACGGCTTTCCCTCCGTAGGCATCTGGCGAACCCGGAGGGGGGTTCCCCCCGTTGTAGCACCTGGCATTCTCCCGACCTACTAGGCGACTGGTGAGACAGCGCTGCAGGAGGGTTTCCCTCCGTAGGCGACTGCGTATGCGCAAAGCGCACGCCCAGAGGTCTAAAGCGCAGCGGAACCGGAGGTTCTCCCCGATAGCCGTAAGGCGTGGCGTTAGCCATAGGGCGAACCTGAAGGGTTATCAGTTATCAGTTATCAAATAATTGATAACTGATAACTAGTTGACAACTAACGACTAACAATTCCTATTGTCCCTAATCCCCAAAAGGGACAATTTCCCCAATTTCTAATCGCAAATCTTACATCCAAACCCCAAAATTGTTATGGTCAGTCTGCTAGAAAATCCCCTGCGGGTTGGTCTGCAACAGCAACGGATGCCGGAACCTCAGATTATAACTATCTTTGGTGCTTCCGGTGACCTGACTTGGCGCAAACTCGTACCAGCACTGTACAAACTGCGACAAGAACGACGCATTCCACCAGAAATCACTATTGTTGGCGTAGCACGTCGCGACTGGAGCCATGAATACTTCCGCGAACAAATGCGCAAGGGCATGGAAGAAGCTCATGGCGGTGTCGGTGCGGAGGAACTCTGGCAAGACTTCTCCCAAGGTCTGTTCTACAGTTCTGGTGATATGGATAAGCCAGAAACTTATCAGAAACTCAATAAATTATTGAGTGAGTTAGACGAGAAAAGGGGAACACGAGGAAACCGGATGTTCTACCTGTCTGTGGCACCAAATTTCTTCCCAGAAGCAATCAAGCAACTTGGCTCACAGGGGATGCTGGAAGACCCCGACAAACATCGTCTAGTCATTGAAAAACCTTTTGGCCGCGACTTGGCATCAGCCCAAAGTCTGAACCGAGTGGTGCAGAAATATTGCAAAGAACAGCAAGTCTACCGGATTGACCACTACCTCGGGAAAGAAACAGTTCAGAATCTATTGGTGTTTCGCTTTGCCAATGCGATTTTTGAACCCTTATGGAATCGCCAATTTGTTGATCACGTTCAGATCACTGTGGCAGAAACCGTAGGAGTTGAAGACAGAGCTGGATACTATGAAAGCTCCGGCGCACTGCGGGATATGTTGCAAAACCACCTAATGCAACTTTTTTGCATGAGTGCGATCGAACCTCCCAATTCCCTAGATGCTGAGAGCATCCGTACGGAAAAAGTGAAGGTGCTCCAAGCCACCCGATTAGCTGATGTCCAAAATCTCCACCGTTCAGCAGTACGGGGTCAGTATAATGCTGGGTGGATGAAGGGTAAACCCGTGCCTGGTTATCATGAAGAACCAGGAGTTGCTCCAAACTCCACAACACCCACCTACGTGGCGGTGAAGTTTCTGGTTGATAACTGGCGCTGGCAAGGAGTTCCGTTCTACTTGCGTACTGGTAAGCGGATGCCAAAAAAAGTCAGTGAGATTTCCATACACTTCCGTGAAGTTCCTTCGCGGATGTTTCCATCTGCTGCCCAACAAATGGCTGGTAACATTTTGGCAATGCGGATTCAGCCTAACGAAGGAATTTCTCTACGCTTTGAGGTCAAGATGCCAGGAGGGGCATTCCGTACGCGCTCCGTTGACATGGACTTTACTTATGGTTCTTTTGGTATCGAAGCAACTTCCGATGCCTATGATCGCCTGTTTTTAGATTGTATGATGGGCGACCAGACATTATTCACACGGGCAGACGAAGTGGAAGCTGCTTGGCGAGTGGTGACACCGATCCTTTCCGTTTGGGATACGCCAAGTGACCCCGCGTCCGTTCCCCGATATGAAGCTGGCACTTGGGAACCAGCCGAAGCGGAGTTGTTAATTAACCAAGATGGTCGCCGTTGGCGCAGATTATAGAAAAATGAAGGGTAAGGGATAGAAATAGAATTTTTCTCCTTTATCCTTCTGCAACTCATACTTCATAACTTCATACTTCATACTTCAATTGTTATGACTTCCCAAGCTTCTACAATTTTCTCACTTCAAGCTCCCAAGGATGTTTCGCTGACAGATATTGAAGCGGAACTAAGTCAGATTTGGCAAAGTTACGGTATTGCAGGTGAAGACGGTGCACTTCCTGCTGCCACTCGCGCCACAACATTTACTTTGGTTGTTTACGAACCCGAGGAAACCCAGTATCTATTGGCTGGTTTGGGACTTTACAAAGGTCCTATTGATGGTATTCTCGGTCCCCAAACACAAGCAGCGTTGCGAGAAGTACAAAAAACTTATAACCTGACACAGACGGGAATAGCAACAGAAGAAACGCTTGCTGTCTTGCGGCAAGAATTCTCCAAACGTCAAAGTAATGGGGCAACTGTCCAAAACGGTTCTAATGGTGGATCTTATGCTCCAGATGCCAGTAGCCCTCGAATTGCTGATGAAATTGCCATCCGTAACCCCTGTCGGATTATTGCCCTGTCTCCAATAGGTGGCGAAGATGTAGGGGTAACGGCTCAAGTCTCTGCCTACTGCCCAATTCAAAAGCAGTCTGCAAGTGCACTCGTTTGTTGTGAATACATTACTTTCACAGGAACGGCTGCTGCTTTAGAACGGGTTGGTGGCATGATTCAAGCATTGTTAATTGGTGGCTTGCCGAAGTTTCTGTGGTGGAAAGCAACACCAGACCTTAACAACGGTTTGTTCAAGAGACTATCGGCAGTTTGCAACAACGTGATTGTAGACTCCTGCAACTTTAACAAAGCAGAAACTGATTTGCTGAACTTGCAACAGTTGGTAGAATCTGATATACCACTCGCTGATTTGAACTGGCGTCGTCTTTCAGGATGGCAGGAATTAACAGCCGAAGCTTACGATCCACCCCAACGTCGTGCTGCCTTAGTAGAAATCGACAGAGTTAACATAGATTACGAAAAAGGTAACTCCGTACAAGCACTGATGTTTTTGGGTTGGCTGGCAAGTCGCTTACAATGGCATCCGGTTTCCTATCAAAAAGAAAGCGGAGATTACGACATCACCAAAATTAACTTCAGTGCACAGGGTCAACGGCAAATAGAAGCAGAGTTGGCAGGGGTTCCAGTTGGTGATGCGGGTGAAATTCCTGGTGATTTGATTGCCCTGCGTTTAAGTTCCACAAATCCACAGGCAAACTGCGGGACTCTCATCTGTTCAGAAACAGGTGGTTGTATGCGGATGGAAACACAAGGTGGTGCCCAAGCTAGTGGTGTGTTTCAACAAGTGACTTCACTTTCCGAGCAAAAAGCAGAAGTTTTACTTAGCCAACAGGTGCAACGCTGGGGTCATGAGGCACTTTTTGAAGAAGGTCTCGCACTTACAGCTCAAATACTCAAGTTGGGAGCAAAAAGTTAGTCGTTAAGACCTCACCCTGCCCTTACGGGCACCCCTCTCCTTATCAAGGAGAGGGGATAATTATGAGAATAAATTACAAATTTGTATAAAAGTCAATAGCTTTAAGAAGAACGCAAAACGCAGAATATCCCCACGGATGAAATCCTCTTGATTTAACTGTTCAAAAACCCTTCGGCTCCCTATGCCCTGCGGGCACGCTACGCGAAGGGCAAGTCAGGGCAAGCCGCTCAGGGTCAGCCTGTGCTTATAATTAATAGGACTTACGCACCATCTGCTAGAAACCCGGTTTCTTCGTTCGTCTTTGGTTGCGAAACAGACGATTTTTGGTAGAAACCGGGTTTCTTTGCGTAAGTCCTGATTAATTCTGAGTTCTGACAACTGTGTTCTGAGTTCTTTTTTGGTAACTTTTAACTTTTTTATGGCTTTAGTTATTGCAGGAGAACGCAGTGGGGTGGGTAAGACGACAGTCACGCTCACCCTTTTGGCGTCTTTGTGTCAACGAAGTAAACAAGTACAATCTTTCAAGGTTGGTCCGGATTACATCGACCCGATGTTTCATCAGCACGTCACAGGTCGCGCTTGTCGCAATTTAGACCCTGTGCTGACATCTGAAAATTACGTAAACAAATGTTTTTATCATCACCTTAAAGTATGTGAATATGCTGTAGTAGAAGGAGTGATGGGGCTGTTTGATGGAGTCACCTCACCCCAACCCCTCTTTTTAGAAAGGAGAGGGGCAAATGACTTTGCTAGTACGGCTCATATAGCGCGGTTACTAAATTTACCTGTAGTATTGGTGATAGATTGCAGTCGGTTGTCTGGTTCTGTGGCTGCGATCGCACACGGTTATTGCTCATTTGACCAAAAAGTCAAAATTGCTGGGCTTGTACTTAATCGAGTGGGAAGCGATCGCCATCTCTCCCTTCTCAAAGATGCCCTAGAACCTCTCCAATTACCGATTCTTGGGGTGTTGCGGCGTGAGGAAAATATTACAATTCCAGACCGACACCTGGGTTTAGTACCAACTGCAGAACTTCCTCAACTACAGGCTTTAATTGATCGACTCGCCCATTTGGGAAATACTTGCTTTGACTGGGAACGCTTGTTACCACTTTTGAGGAGTGAGGGAACCAGAGAGGGAAACACTGAAAGAGGAAGAGAAGTTATTCCCTCACTCCCTCACTGGGCCACTCCCTCACTCCCTCACTCCTTCACTCCCTCACTCCTTCACTCCCTCACTCCTTCACTCCCTCACTCCCCACTTTCCGTAAGAATAGCCGTAGCACGCGATCGCGCTTTCAATTTCTACTACCAAGACAATCTCGACTTGCTACGGCACTTAGGTGCAGAACTGGTTTTTTGGAGTCCTTTAGAAGACGCTGGATTACCAAAAGACGTGCAAGGAATGTATTTTGGCGGTGGTTTTCCAGAAGTCTTTGCCCAACAGCTAGCCCAAAACAACAGCGTCCGCGATGCAGTCAAAACAGCAATTCTCTCTGGAATGCCTACCATTGCTGAATGTGGCGGATTAATGTATCTATGCGAGCAAATCGTCGATTTTGAGGAGAAATCTTGGTCAATGGTAGGAGTATTGCCTACAACAGCCGTGATGGGTGGGCGTCTTACCTTAGGGTATCGTCGAGCAGTTGCTTTACAGGATAGTCTGTTGGTAGGTGCAGGTACAACCGTTTACGGACATGAGTTTCATCGTTCCCGCTTAATCTCAACTCCCAATTCACCATTGTTTAAAACTTATCGCTACGACTCCGAAGAATCCACAGGAGATGAAGGATGGAATTTGCTTCCATCTCTACATGCTTCTTACATTCATCAACATTGGGGAGATAGTCTAGATATTCCAAAGCGATTTTTAGAGGAGTGTTGTGTATTTAAATTGACTAAAATCTCGTGTACGTCTTAACTTAGTAGGAATATCGCAAAAAGCTTGAATCTGATGAATTTGCAGACATTGAGATTGAAGAAGCGATCGCAAGGGAGCGCAGCAACGAAGCGATCGCACCACATACTGACGGACTTCTGTAGCATAGAGATAGCGGTTTATTCGGCGCATCAATTGATAGCTGAAGCGGCGTTCTAGGGAATACTAACCACCACCTAGACCATACTAATTTACAAAGTCCAATAGCTGAAATCACTCATGGCTAATAAAAGCAACAGTAAAGAAACATTCACTTTGGTGCTATCTCTGCTCGTCACTCTAGGGCTTTTAGGGTTTGGTGTGTGGTTCTTCCGAAATAGCTTGCCTTTTGCATCCAACCAACAGACTCAGCCCTCTGTTAATTCTTCTGGACAGCAAACTGCGACACCCAGTACAGTTCAAGCTTTTGACACATCAAGCTTGGATACCAGTCTGCCCAACTCAAGCGTGCTCACAATTGATGGTAGCGTCACAATAGTCGCTTTGATCAAGCAGCTGCAAATTGCGTTTAATCCGGTAAATCCTTCCTTGCCCACAACTTATGGTTTACCAAATGGTAGTCCCAATGGCACTAATAAAGGGATTCAAAACTTGAGAGACGGCAAAGTGTTGATGGCTGCTAGTTCACGTCCCCTAAAGGCTGATGAAGCACAGGCTGGACTCGTGCAAGTTCCAATTGCCCGCGATGCTTTGGCTGTCGCAGTAGGCGTCAACAACCCGTATAAGGGGGAATTGACTATAGAACAGTTGAAGGGAATTTTTCAAGGAAAAATCACTAACTGGTCACAAGTAGGAGGTCCTAACCTACCAATAAAAGTTATTAACCGCTCTCCAGATAGTGGTACATATACATTCTTTCAGGAAGTTGTGCTGTTGGAGGAATCTTTTGCACCTGATAGTACAAATTTCACCACAATCAAGAAAGATGAAACGACTGCGCTATTACGTGAGTTAGGTGATAATGGCATCACTTACAGCACAGTTTCCCAGTTAGAAAATCAAAAAACGGTTCGTATTGTTTCTGTAAATGGAATTTCTCCTACTGATCAAGCTGCAATTAAAAATAGTACTTATCCTATTAGTCGAGTCGTTTATTTAGTCGTACCGCGTAAAACCAGTCCCGGTGCAAAACAATTTATTGATTTTGCTATCTCCCCTGGTGGACAACAGATTGTCCAACGAGTAGGTTTTATTCCATTGAAGTAGGTTGACTGAAATCTTGCACCATTACAAGTAAACTACTAATGCTTAGATAAAATAGTGTTGAAATATACTCAATAAACGTTCTGCTTTTAGTCCATTTTAATGGACTTTGGCTATGAGCCTGGGACTTACAGTCCTAGGCGGACGAGAACGGAGACAAATAATATGTTTAGATTATTGAAATTTGTTTTCTCAGGTGCAAGATATAAGTTTAAGTCGCAGCTAATTGTTGAGCACTATTGCATTTTTTAACTCCTCACTTCTTATGAACACTATTACCATCGACCTCAAACCTGTTATTGAATTAACCGACGAGCAATTTTATCAACTTTGTCAAAAAAACCCTGATATCAAATTTGAAAGAAGCGCCAAGGGAGAACTTATTATCATGCCCCCAACAGGAGGACAAACAGGAAGCCATAACTCAGAAATTAATGCTGATTTTGTGATTTGGAATCGTCAAACAAAGCTTGGAAAAGTTTTTGATTCTTCAACTGGCTTTAAACTTCCTAATGGTGCTAATCGTTCTCCTGATGTGACTTGGATAAGACAAGAAAGATGGGATTTGCTTACCTCTGAACAAAAAGAGAAATTCCCTCCCATCGTCCCAGATTTTGTTTTAGAGTTAATGTCACCGTCTGATAATTTACAAAAAACTCAAGAAAAAATGCAAGAATACATGGAAAATGAAGTTAAACTCGGCTGGTTAATTGATAGGAAAACACGCCGAGTAGAAATATACCGTTTGGGGCAAGCAGTAGAAGTTTTAGAATCACCAACCGAACTATCAGGTGAAGATATTTTACCTGGTTTTATTCTCGATTTGCGGACTGTCTTTTAAACTTAGGAACAATACAAACTCAACACCCCCACATACTCAATAGTTTTTACGCCGACAATGGTGGTGGAAATCGGATATCAGAATTGAATTGCTCAATATTTACTGATTGATAAATCGGCAAAACATATTCTAAATTTTCATGGGGACGAGGAATTATATGATGAGAAAGCACCTCACCACCATTCACTCGCGGAATCGCCTCAAGTCCTGCTGCGATCGCAACATTAACCTCACCTACTGCTCCCCGGATAAGCACAGTAATTCGCCCTAAATCAGTATTTTCATACCCAACAAGAGTGATACGGGCAGCTTTACACATCGCGTCCCCCGCTTCTACTGCTGTAGGAACGCCATAAACTTCAATCATGCCAAGTGCTAAAGTCATGCTTACTTACTCTAAACACTTGCTGCTACTTTTGGAGACTCTTGATACTTCCGTTCTCCTGTAATAATCACCTTGACTTTACCACTAGGAGCAAGGGTGACTCCTCGTCGTTGAGGTTGTTCTGCTTGATTGGTAGTGAGTGCAAGCTGATAGCGTGACACGATAGTTGCTAAAACAAGCTTCATTTCAAACACAGCCAAAGCCTCACCAATACAGCGACGGGCACCACCCCCAAAAGGCATAAATTCATAGGGCGAAAATTGGCGTTGCAAAAAGCGCTCTGGCTTAAACTGGTTAGGCTGTGGGTATAAATCTTCACGATGATGCAAAAGATAAGTGCAGCCGTACACTGCCATGTCAGGCTCTAAGTGATGTCCCAGTAGCTCAACGGGTTCTTGCACGACTCTACCAAAGGTCAAGAATCCAACAGGGTAAATACGCAAGCTTTCATTGCAAACAGCACTTAGATAAGGGAGTCGTGCAATGTCTATGAGATTTGGGGTGTCGCCGAGGGTACTCAGTTCTTGGAGGAGTTTTTCACCAACTTGCGGCAAATGGTGAATCCAATACAATGCCCAAGCCATTGCTGTTGCTGTGGTTTCATGTCCAGCAAACAACAAAGTCATTAACTCATCACGTAACTCTTTATCCGTCAGCGGTTTACCTTCTTGATCACGTGCTGACATTAACAATGAGAGGATATCGATGCGATTTGGATCATGTTGTGCACGCCGTTCAGCAATTTCAGCGTAAAGCAATTCATCAATTTGCTGACGTTTGTGCAAAAACCTTCCCCAAGGACTCCAAGCCCCTAAATCTTTTTGCAGAAACGGAAAAAGTAAGAAGCTAAAACTGAGTGGTGACTGAAAAACCTCCAACATTTCACTGAATAAGTGCTTGAGTTGTTGGCAACGTTCTCCCTCATATAAGCCAAAGACAGCCTGTAAAATGACTTGCAAGGAAATTTCCTGCATTGGTGTCCGAATCGACAAAGGTTTATTGTGTGGTAGCTGACTAAAGACTTTTTCAGTTATATTGCGAATTATTTCACCGTAGGCTCGCATCCGTTCCCCATGAAAGGGGGGCATTAGGAGTTGGCGTTGTCGTTTGTGGCGATCGCCGTCCAACATAATGACTGAACTATCCCCTATTAAGGGTTGCAAAATTTTGTTCTCCCGACTCAGGGCTGCAAACTTCTTTCTATCGCTGGTGAAAATTTCTTGAATTGCTTGGGGATGGTTCACAAATACTAAAGCATCCCTAGAAGGAGCTACCGCAGTACTAAAAATGTCAGGATATTGTTGAGCCGCGCTTTCCATATATCCTATAGGTTGAACAATCCATTGGATTTGTTGTAAAAAAGACGGGGTTTTGACAGGATTGGGTAGATTCATATGCTTATATTGACAATATATATATTTTATGCATCAATTTTATTGAAAAGGCTTAATCCAGGGGTGTAAGGGTGTAAGGGGAGCCAGTGCCGTGGGCGGGTTTCCCGACTTGAGGCATCTGGCGTTGTAAAGCTGTGGGGGAGCACCGGGGTGAGGCACTGGCTCCCCTACACCCCTATTCCCCTACACCCCTTTGAATTTAAACACTTGCTGCTACTTTTGGAGACTCTTGAAACTTCCGTTATCCTGTTATCATCATCTTGACTTTACCGCTAGGAGCAAGGGTTACTCCTCGTCTTTGAGGTTGTTCTGGTTGATTGGTAGTGAGTGCAAGCTGATAGTGTGACACGATAGTTGCCAAAACAAGCTTCATTTCAAACACAGCCAAAGCTTCACCAATACAGCGACGGACACCACCCCCAAAAGGCATAAATTCATAAGGAGAAAATTGGCATTCCAAAAAGCGCTCTGGTTTAAACTGCTTGGGCTGTGGGTATAAATCCTCGCGTTGATGTGTGAGGTACATGCAGCCAAGGACGATAGTATCAGGTTCTAACTGATGTCCCAGTAGTACGCAGGGTTCTTGCACGACTCTGGGTAAAGTCAAAATTACAATAGGAGAAATACGCAAAGTCTCATTACAGACTGCGCTTAGATAAGGTAGTCGGACAACGCTCATCGGATCTGGTGAAGGACCTAGAGTATCCAGTTCTTGGAGCAGTTTTTCACGAACTTGTGGCAATCGATGAATCCAATATAATCCCCAAGCCATTGCTGATGCTGTGGTTTCCATTCCAGATAACAGTAGAGTTATCATCTCATCACGCAACTCTTGATCCGTCATTGGCTGATCCTCTTCATCCCGTGCGGACATCAGCAATGAGAGGATATCAATACGATTTGGATTGCTTTGTGCACGGCGTTCAGCAATTTCAGCGTAAAGTAATTCATCAATTTGCCGACGTTGGCGCACAAACCTTCCCCAAGGACTCCAAGCACCTAAATCTTTTTGCAGGAAGGGGAAGAATTGGAAGCTAGACTTGAGTGGTGATTCTAATATTGTTGTCAGTAATCCTAATAGATGCTTGAGTTTTTGGTAACGTTCTCCTTCATATAAACCAAAGACAACTTGTAACATAACTTGCAGCGATATCTCCTGCATGACAGTACGAGCTACAAAGGGTTGTTGCTGTGGTAATTGGCTCCAGACTTTCTCTGTAAGATGACGAATTAATTCTCCATAGGCTCGCATTCTTTCTCCATGAAAGGGGGGCATCAATAGTTGTCGTTGTCGTCTATGACGTTCTTTCTCAAGCAACACGATAGAATTATTACCTACGAAGGGTAGCATAATAGTGTTGTTTCTACCTAAGGCAGCAAACTTCTTTGTATCATTAGTTAAAATTTCCTGAATTGTCTGAGGATGCTGTACGAATACGACGGTATCTCCAAAACCAACTACCTTAGCAGTAAAAATGTCAGGATATTCCTGAACTGCACTTTCCATATATCCTACAGGATCAGCAACCCATTGGATTTTTTGTAAAAAAGACGGGGTTTTGACAGGATTGGGTAAATTCATATGCTTTTCTTGACAAAAAATATATCTTATGCATCAATTTGATTGAAAAGGCTTAATCCAGCCGAGTTGCATCGCAGTATCAAGAAAAAATGCTGCCAACACAAACCACAAAATACTTTCGACTCCCAGAACCACTAAAGGCAATATATCTTTAGAATATGACAGCCCAATATCGACTTGGGTTAAACCGCGTACTAATCCAAACGCTAACACTCCCCCAGCTTTCAATTGAGGATTTTTATCTGAGCGTATGATATAGCGGTAGGTGACGCCAAAAAGCAAACCACAAAAAACTGCAATTCCAAGCTTGACCAACAATTGTAAATCTAGCGAATCGATCGCCAGACTGGCGAGTCGCTCAAAATATTTTGCTAGCACCAGATGATTCACCAAGGTAGTGAGAAAAAAAGCTATCATCAGGCTCAAACCCGCGAGTATCCCAGCTTTGAGGGATTCAATGCGTTCTTGCCTAAGTAGAGGATCTAAAATCTTGTTCACAGAAGAATCCAAACTTTAGTTCTGAACGGGCTTCTAGTATTATTAATGTTAGAGGCGTTTTCGATTGAGTTTAAAAGTAGCACTATGGAAATTTTGACACTCGGCTGGGTTGCTTTACTTGTTGTTTTCACTTGGTCAATTTCAATGGTAGTTTGGGGCCGCAACGGACTCTAAGAGAATCGTGGAAATTCCATTCTTGACTATTTTGGCTTCAGTTGCTGCGGTGCTGCTTGTAGCAGTTACGGGAGGCGTTGGTTATTTGACGCTGGCAGGTTGGCGCGATCGCCGTCTGCGAGAAGATGAAAAACGCGAAATGCGACGCGCTAGTTCTAGCACCACTTCTAAGAGCACTGCTCCCAAGCCTAAGAAGAAAAAATAATTCTGCTTGAAATCTCGCGTCAAAATGTAGAGACGTAGCGTGTGAGGCAGTGCGTTGGGCGGGTTCCCCGACTTGAAGCAACTGCCGAACCCGAAGGGCTACGTCTCTACAGCGTGTTTGTGTATTTATGAAAACTTAGGTAAAACTTACGCAAAAGAGATCCCCCAACCCCCTTAAAAAGGGGGCTTTTAAGATTCCCCTAGGTACGAATAACCTAACTATAGTCATTGCGACCGTTAGCGCAGCGTGCCCGGAGGGCATAGGGAAGCAATCGCAACCCCCTTTTTTTTATAGCGCCTGCGTAATACTGATGATCAAAGTCACAATAACCTTAGAAGAAGACATTCTCCAGTTTATAGATCAGCAGGCACAGGGCAACCGCAGTGGTTATATTAATGCGCTGGTGACAGAACACCGCCGTCAGATTTTGTCAGCAGAAATGATTGCAGCCCTCAAGCAGGATGCACAAGATTCAGAGTATCAAGCTGAAATTGCCGCTTGGGATAATGTTGTTGGGGATGGGATTAATGCTAGGGAGTATAGGAAAAATTAGAATTAGGCGATCGCCGTCTGCGAGAAGAAGAAAAACGCGAAATCAAACGCACCACCTCTACTCGCTTCCCGCCTAAAGAATATCTATTTAAAAAACCGCGAAGACGCGTTCGGCGGAAGCCGTCTCGAAGAGAAGAACGCGAAGGAAGAAAAAAGAAGATATACAGCGTTCTTGGGCGAAATATCATTTTGCCATTTCATCGCGTAGGCGACTGAGGTTGCTTTCCGTTTCCTTAGTGTGGGGGTGTTCTTCCCCCAGCATCTTGAGCCGGATTTGCAGCGCTTGGTTGAACAGGGGTTCCGCCTCATCGTACCGTCCTTGGGATTTGTACAATCCTGCCAAGCTGTTGAGACTGATGGCTGTGTCGGGGTGTTCAGCTCCGAGTACCTTCAAACGGATTTGCAGGGCTTGGTTGTACAACGGTTCGGCTTCATCGTACCGTCCTTGGGATTCATACAATCCTGCCAAGTTGTTGAGATTCCTGCCTGTGTGGGGATGTTCAGCTCCGAGCGCCTTCAAAAAAATTTGCAGTCCTTGGTTGTACAACGGTTCCGCCTCATCGTACCGTCCTTGGGATTTGTACAATCCTGCCAAGCTGTTGAGACTTTTGGCTGTTTCGGGATGTTCTTCTCCGAGCACCTTCAGATAGATTTGCAGTCCTTGGTTGTACAACGGTTCCGCCTCATCGTACCGTCCTTGGGAATCGTACAACAATGCCAAGTTGTTGAGATTCCTGGCAGTGTCGGGATGTTCAGCTCCGAGCACCTTCAGAGAGATTTGCAGCGCTTGGTTGTACAACGGTTCCGCCTCATCGTACCGTCCTTGGGAATCGTACAACAATGCCAAGTTGTTGAGATTCCTGGCAGTGTCGGGATGTTCAGCTCCGAGCACCTTCAGAGAGATTTGCAGCGCTTGGTTGTACAACGGTTCCGCCTCATCGTACCGTCCTTGGGAATCGTACAACAATGCCAAGTTGTTGAGACTTGTGGCTGTGTTGGGATGTTCAGCTCCGAGCACCTTCAGAGAGATTTGCAGCGCTTGGTTGAACAACGGTTCGGCTTCATCGTACCGTCCTTGGGAATCGTACAATGCTGCCAAGTTGTTGAAACTGCTGGCAGTGTGGGGATGTTCAGCTCCGAGCACCTTGAGACGGATTTGCAGCGCTTGGTTGTACAACGGTTCGGCTTCATCGTACCGTCCTTGGAATTCGTACAATCCTGCCAAGTTGTTGAAACTGCTGGCAGTGTCGGGATGTTCTTCCCCCAGTACCTTGAGACGGATTTGCAGCGCTTGTTTCAGCAGTGGTTCTGCTTTGCCGTACTCTCCTTTTTCCGAAAGCGAAAGACCAATATTGTTTAACCTCCTAGCAACATCAGCGGTTTCTTCAAAATTACCAATTTGAACATGGGCATTGTGGCGTTCTGCAAACTCATCTGCCCCATCGTATTGTCCTATTCTTCGACACAAGCGCGTGAGGGCGTTGAGCAGTTGCAGTGTTTGAGGATGGCTGGGACTAAGGCTGATTTCTGCTGCATCAAGAGCTAGCTGATACTGTTCGTAGGCTTTCTGGTATTTATGCTCTCCCATCCCTTGGTAAATATTTCCCAAAGACGCTTGGCAAGAGATAGCCAGAGGATGCTTGTCACCAGCGTTGTGTTTAACAATTTCCAACGCCTCTTGGCACAGCTTTTGTGCTGCATCCAAATTGTTGTTGTAAGCATTCAACCAAGCAGCAGTGTATTTCAGTTGAGCCAGTTGCAGGGGTTGGGTATCTGGATGAGACTGGAGTATTTGCAAAGCGCGTTGACTCAGATTCACCGCTTCTCGATAATCGCCCTGACTTGCAGCAATTTCTGCTTGGCAGTTGAGAACCTCAGCAACTGAAGACTCATTTGCACCCAGTTGAGTAGTGCGGATGCGATACGCTTTTTGAGCGGCGTTGCTCGCATCAAAAGTCCGCTCAAGTTTCAGATAAACATTAGCGAGTTCCAACTCCACAGTCGCAGCATCAAGACTTTCCCCCTGCTGCAAAGCTTCCCATTGACTTCGCGCTGTTTCCAAAGCTTCCAACGCTTGCTCGTAATCACCCAAAACAACCAGCGACTTACCCAACAGCGTCCAAGCAAGAGGCGATTGATGATTTTTCCCGACAAGAAATTGCAGCATAGAAACAACACTCTGATGTCTACCGACCTCTTGCTGCACCGCCACCTGTTTTAAAAACCAGCTCGTTGCTGGTTCTGGCTGTTCGCTTTCCAACCCGTGATAAAGTGCTTCTGCCAGCGCGGTTAATTGTAATTCTGGTTCTTGGTATTCTGCTCGATAATACTCAAACAACCAATTCTTCACTGATTTTTGCAAGTCTTCTGGCTGGTTCTCCTGCAAATGCTGCTGCATCACCTGATTCAAGCGCCAAACTCCTGAACTCGCCTCCTCAACATAAGGCGATGCGGTGATTTGAGAAAAGCGATTTTCCCAATTATCCAACTGAAACTGACTCATCAACTTAGCAAACAGCGCCTCATCCCAAGTACGACAGTGAGAAAGCACTTGCCACATCCGCCGTTCATCTGGCTGCCAAGCTACATCTTGCTGGCGTAACACCTCGTTTAAATTCCGGGCAAAGTCCGTAACCTTCGGCTGACGCTGCTTTTTGATGTCTTGCCACGTCTCCACCCCCAGCCGCAAATACAAAGGAATTCCTCCAGATGCCTGAATGATAATTTGGCAAATTTCAGGCTCATCAATTCCAAATGCTTGCAGAACCGCTTGACTTTCCGCCTCAGTTAACGGGAGGATAGGAATATTGTGGGCGTGTTTTGTCAAATTAAGCGATCGCTCCGAAAAAATCACCCACAGCACATTTGGATTCGGCTGTTCCAGTAGTTCCTCAAGCCAATCGCATCGCCCGAATTTATCTACTAATTTTTCATAGCCATCTATAAAAATCACTGCTTTGTGCTGGGAACGGCGTAGGTATTGCTGCAAGTCACGCGCCAGAAATAAAGGCAGTCGTTCCAGAATTTCATACGGGCTTACACAATCTTTTAATTCTCGCAAATTTTGATTACCCCGTTCTTTCCACCACTGCCATATTTCTTCCGACTGCTGCATCAAAAACCAGCCCAGTTTAGCAATAGCTTTACCACCAGGTAACCCTTCCTGAAGCGCTTCTATCAATACACCTAACAAATCAGGAACCTGCTCAAGCAGCTTTGTTGCCAAAACTGCCTCAGTTAAATCTAAAGTATTGTTGATATTCTCTAACCAATCTTTCCCTTTAGCCGCCTCAGGTGAAATTGTTGCTATCAAGGGACTTGTCCCAGTACGATACATCAGGTACGCCAGATCAAAGCAATTGAGATCAACTCTACTTCGATCTAAATCTGCTCGTAGCTGTTGTAGTGCTGGTTCAATCGGTTTACGTGCCAAACCGTAGTTGAAAACTCCCTCTCCATCCAACCGGGCGCACACCGGATAATCTGACTTCAAAGATTGAAACAGTAACTTCGATAAATCAGTTTTGCCAATACCTGCTCGTCCATAAAAAATTAGTATATTTTGCGACTCATTGCCAAGACTCCCTAGCCTTTTTTTTACCTGTTCATCATACCTATGCTGAGACAGAATCAACCTCTGCTGCTCTTTTTCCATAGCAACCCTCTTAAACAATCAACAATAGCCCTTTTCTACTAGTATTACTTTTAACCCACAAAAAAGCTTGCCTCAGGATTATAATCTCCCCCCAAGACAAGCTGACTCTATATATTCTTTCCTCTGCGCTCTGTGCGCCTCTGCGGTTCGTTAAAAAAGTGAATCCAGTTTTACTTGTGCTTTTTAGCAGGTTTATTCCGGTTCCAAAAACATGGATTCTAAATCTCTATATCCGCTAATGACACGCGCAATATCGATTCCATCCTCTCTTGGATAGTACAAAACAATATAATCTTCAATACTAAATCCCCGTAAATTAGGGGACAATCCCTCATAACTCTTCCCCATATTGGGAAATCCAGAAACTAGTTTACACTTCTGACGAATTGCGTCAAAAAGCTTACTGGCAGCATTAGGATTATTCTGAGCAATATATTCACAAATAGAATTTAAATCTTTGACTGCTTCATCAGAAAAAGAGTAGTTACTCATCTTTGAGACTCAGCAATTTTATGAATTTTATCTTGCAGTTGAGCAAATACTATTTCCCCATCCGTAACCTCTCCTCTGGCAATTTGTTCCTTCCCAACCGCTATTTTTTGCCGGAGTTCTTCCAAACGTTGCTCCCTTGCTTGCATCAGTTTCAATGCTTCGTTCATCACATCCTCTGCATTAGCATATCTCCCTGCTTGAATTTGGGATTGAATAAACTGCTCATGCTCAGGTTTGAGGGAAATATTCATTTCACGTAACCCTAATTGCTTGACTTATTCAAATTTTATCGTTGATTTATTTTATCAACGTCATCTTTAACTACAATGTAGTATAAACCATATCCTTAGCACTAGCGAAGCTCGTATTAATTTTAACCATAAAAAAACTTGCCTCAGGACAAAACCTTAGCAAGCTTAAACACGATTCATAAAAGGAATTTTGGATTTATGCTGTATCCATAATCTACAATTCCGTTACATAAGACCTATTCACAACTACTCATAAGTAGACAAATCTGCTCATGAACTAGTTTGATGCTTATTTCCTGCTTCATCCTGGTAACGTCGGCGTTAACCAGTCCACAGGCTAAAACGGTCTAACTGACCGCTATATGTATCGAGGAGAAGTTGAAAAACTTCTTTTTGAGGCGCTACTAACGACCCTGTGTCTATGGAGCCTGCACTTCGCCTGTGGCACGTTTATCAAACGCCAGTCTTAGCTGGAAGGTTTATCCTCTGACGGCACGGTTGTTAACCGTTAATATGTTTGGGCATTTTAGCATCTTTTTCGCAATACCTGCTCAAAATTGATTAGTTATGAAAAGAAATGTGTAGGAATTATGTTACAGTTTTTAACCCTACAGTTGCTTCACTTCAGAAACCAACTTTCCTACCATATCCTTGGCACTACCAAAGAGCATCGTCGTTTTATTCTTGTAAAACAACTCATTATCCACACCAGCAAAACCAGCACTCATACCGCGCTTAATCACAATTGTCTGCTTCGCCCGATCCACTTCCAAAATGGGCATACCATAAATCGGGCTATTTGTATCACTCCGCGCTGCCGGATTCACCACATCATTCGCCCCAATTACCAAAGCGACATCCGTCTGCTCAAACTGAGGATTGATATCATCCATATCGTGCAGCTGCTCATAAGGCACATTCGCCTCAGCCAACAACACATTCATATGTCCCGGCATTCTACCAGCAACGGGGTGAATTGCATACTTCACATCCACGCCCATACGTTCGAGCTGATCTGCCAATTCACGTATGTTGTGCTGCGCCTGCGCAACCGCCATACCATAACCAGGAACAATGACGACGGAACGAGCATAACCCAACATCATTGCGCCTTCTTCTGGATCGATGCTGCGAACGGTTTGATCCGTTGTACCACCAGCACCAGCAGCACCACCAGACGCAGCCACTGTACCAAAAGCACTGAACAGCACACTGAATAGAGAACGGTTCATCGCCTTACACATAATCTCAGTAAGGATGATCCCAGATGCTCCCACCAATGCGCCAGCGATGATTAACATATTGTTCATCACCACGAAACCAGCAGCAGCCGCCGCTAACCCTGAAAACGAGTTCAACAGGGAAATCACCACAGGCATATCGCCGCCACCGATGGGGATGACGAACATCACACCCAACACTAGAGAAACAGCAACAATTCCCAAAAAGACAGGTAAGCTGTGCGGTGAGATGATTAAATAAGCACTACCCGCAATAAAGGCAACCAGAAGCGAGAGGTTAAATGGTTGCTGCAAAGGAAATGTAATTGGGGAACCGCTCATAATACCTTGCAGTTTTGCAAAGGCTACAAAGCTTCCTGTGAAGGTGACACCACCAATTAACACATCCAGCAACATAGAAATGTTGGCGTCAAGGGGTATTGCTTCACCGTTTCCTAGCAACCGCCAAAATTCAGCAACCGCAACGAGTGCTGAAGCAGCACCACCCAAGCCGTTGAGCAAACCCACCATTTGGGGCATATCCGTCATTTGGACTTTGTAGGCGACGACTATACCAACTAAAGATCCAATAGCCAACCCTACCAAAATCATTTCATAGTTCAACACATGCTGATCCAGCATTGTTGCCACAATAGCCAACAGCATCCCCACAGCTGCAACAACATTACCTTGTCGTGCTGTCGCTGGTGATCCCAGCTGTTTCAAACCCAGAATGAATAAGGATGCAGCAACTAAATACGATAGCTGAATCCCAGTTGGTAAAAAGTCGCTCACGCCTTAATCTCCTTTTTCTTGAACATTTGCAGCATTCTGTCTGTGACTAGGAAGCCACCCACCACGTTAACCATTGCCAATACCACGGCAATCAAACCTAAAATGACTGATAAATTCGTCTCTCTAGCACCAGAAGCCACGATCGCACCCAGTACAGCAATTCCAGAAATCGCGTTGGAACCTGACATTAAGGGTGTGTGGAGGGTTGGTGGAACTTTGTTGATAACTTCAAATCCAGTAAAGGATGCCAAAACAAACACAAACAAGGCAGCGATTAATGCTTCTGTCATCGCAGGGTAAACTCCTTATGCAAATTGAGTTGTAGTAAGCACGCAGTTACTACGAATTAATTAACTTGCCACACCGCTTAAAGCTTGTAAGGCATCTTTCACCCGCTGGTTACGAATTTCGCCACCGTGGGTAACACAAGCCGCATCAACGATGTCGTCGGCAAAGTTGACATTTAAACCATTGTCTTTAATCAACAGTTGCATCAACGACGACAAATTTTTGGAATAAAGTTGGCTGGCATGAACTGGCATGGATGATGGTAAATTGATGGGACCAATGATAGTGATGCCATTCCACACAATATCTTTGCCGGGATCAGTGCAAGCACAGTTACCACCCTGTTCAGCGGCGATATCCACAATCACTGAACCTGGTTTCATCTGCGCTACCATCTCTTCAGTAACTAAAACAGGTGCTTTTCTACCAGGAACTTGGGCGGTGGTAATCACCACATCAGCATTCTTGACGTGTTCGGCGACAACTTCCTGAGTGCGCTGTTTGCTGGCTTCAGAAATTTCTTTAGCGTAGCCTCCAGCGGCGGTTGTTTCTTCTTCTAGTTTGACTTCGACAAATTTTGCCCCCAAACTTTGGACTTCTTCTTTGACGGCGGGACGAATATCAAACGCTTCGACGATCGCTCCCAAACGTCTGGCGGTGGCGATCGCCTGCAACCCAGCCACACCAGCCCCCATGATAAACACTTTCGCCGGAGCGATCGTTCCAGCCGCTGTTGTCAACATCGGGAAATATTTTGGTAATGCTGCTGCACCAATTAGGACTGCTTTGTAACCTGCAATTGATGCTTGGGACGATAAAGCATCCATGCTTTGTGCCCGAGTCGTGCGCGGGATCATCTCCATACTCATAGCAGTTACCTTGCGTTCTGCCAGTCGCTGCGCTACGGATGGATTTCCTAAAGGGTTAAGAAAGCTAATGAGTACAGATCCTTCCTTGAGTAAGTCAATTTCTGAGCGTCCATCTTCTCGCTCTTGAGGTGGACTCACTTTAAGCAGAATATCTGCTTCGCCCCATAATTGAGCAGTATCAGTGATCACTTTCGCTCCTGCTGCTTCATAAGCAGCATCAGAAAAGAAAGCCCGCTCACCTGCACCAGTTTCTACCGACACTTCTACACCTTGTTTTACCAATCGGGCAACGATGTCAGGAATTAAGGCAACTCGACGCTCACAGACTTCAATTTCTTTGGCAACTGCTATTCTCATGCAATCTCCTTGAAGATAAATACCTATTTTTGGCAATTTGTGAAATTTTTCTTAAGAGGCAATAGGCGCACTTATCGTGCATGGGCTGCAGCTATTAGTAGTTGGTTTGCCCAATCAATTTTACCTTCGCTCTCAAACTCGATAATGACCTACGCAAAGTTTCAATTTAATTCTTGCAGGGTTTCCAGATTCCCATGTATTTGAAAAGAGGGGCTTCTATTACACATCCTATGTCAATCCCCAAATTTTACGTGTTTGTCTTTAACTTCTTTTAGGGATTCAAGAATTTTTCTGGATTTTTTTACATATTGCAATATTAGTAAAATTCTCAAAAACTATCCCCAAATAATATTAGTCAACCCTGACTTGATTACAACTTATCTTATCGAATCTCGTTCAAGTTAACTACTAATTTTCATATTTATTTTTTCAACTTTTATAACATTTTATATATATCTATACATATTTGGTAACAAAATAAAATTTCAACCGTGTTTTTAGTGACTTCAAATTCATCAAAATTTTTTCAGGGCATTCACTTAGTATAAAAATACTATTTTGAAGTGAAAGTACTTAGAATGACACTTTTATTAGCAATTTACGTCCCAATATCTAAATGTTAAGTAGTAAAGTTTTAGTTACGAACGTTCCGTCCTAGTTATTTTAAACAAAAGATCTATTTCTGCCTCAGGAGCTTAACCATGCGACGTTTACTCTCTACTTTAGCCGTGACAAGTTGTTTGCTAGCTGGGATACCAGCTATAAGCTGGGCACAAAGTTTGCCAGGGTTGACGATATTTAGTGGTGTCAAAGGCGAAAATCAGCTACCGTTCCGATTAGATTTTGGCGGTCAAACCAATGGCTGGGACAGATACAGACTGAAAATTTCTAGCAAAAAGATGAAAACAGCAGTTGCTCGATTTGTCATTTCTTATCCTAATTACTACCAAGGAACCTTTGACAGCAAGGAAATTGAGGTCAAGGCTAAAGGCAAAAAGATTGCACTCTCAGACGTGAAGTGGGATAAAGAAAATCACGTTCTTGAAATTTTTCCCCAAGAAGCAGTACCAGCAGGTACTGATGTTGAGTTGATTCTCTCTAACGTGAAAAACCCGTCTTCTGGGGGAATGTTTTATTTTAACTGCTCAATTCAGTCTCCCGGCGATGTGCCATTATCGCGCTACATCGGCACGTGGATCATAAGCATTAGTTAAGCCATGACTCATCAATCATCAGTAGACTTCGTGGCAGTTCTAGGGAAAAGGGTAAGGGGTAAGGGGGAAAAGAATAAGAAAAACCCTTTCCTCTTAAATTTTTACCCTTTGCTCACAAGATCCTCACAAGAGTGGCTATTGTTACTTTTGCAATCTTGTCTAGTCATTAGTGAGTCAAACAAAGCCAAATAAATTACCACTACCTGCTTTGCACAGGAATGGTTAGAGTTTTGCCGTTATCCTTGACAATAGACAAATGACTGATGACGGCTTTCTAGCTTTAGCATTACTGCTGGATTTCAAAAAACAAATTTTATGATATAATAGCGAATCGTGACTTTTTTTATGATAATTGTCTAAGAGGATAAAAACATGAAGAGAACATTGGAAGGCACTTGTCGCAAGAGAAAAAGAACCTCAGGTTTTCGCGCTAGAATGCGAACTCCAGATGGTAGAAATGTCATCCGGGCAAGAAGGAAAAAGGGACGCCACCGTTTGAGCGTTTAGAGCAGAAAAAAGCTAATTATAGCAATTGTGGCATTGCCCAAGGCAAATCGGCTAAAATCCCGAAGAGATTTTCAGGCAGTTTTCCGTGAAGGAATCCGTCGTCATGGTTCACATATAACATTGAGAGCATTACGACCATCTCCTTCCTCTAAGCCTTCTTGTAATACGGCTCCTGAAAGTGTAAACACAAAAAACACAAAGCATCTTACTCCAGCCCAAATAGGAATTTCGATTAGTACAAAGGTTAGCAAACGAGCAGTTGTTCGTAACCGCCTCAAACGCCAAATTGCAGCAGCTTTGTATCGGTTGTTGCCCAAAATGTCACCAGGATGGCGGATTGTAGTTGTTGTGAAACCAGTAGCAGATACGAAGTGCGTGACCCAACAATTTCTGCAAGAATTAGAGCAGTTATTGGAACAAGCTGAGGTGTTCAATGGGCATTCGTGAAGAAGTTTATTATGAGGGTGGTCCACATATTGGGGATTTAATCACAAGTATATTGATTGGATTCACTATTGTTGGTCTGCCATTGACTGTTGGGGCGATTGTTAGGGCATTGTGGCTACGCTATCGTATCACTGATCGCAGGATCTCCGTCATGGGTGGTTGGATGGGACGTTCTCGCAGCGACGTCATTTACTCAGAAATTGTCAAAATGGCTAAAATTCCCCGTGGTATTGGCTTGTGGGGAGATATGGTTATAACCTTAAGAGACGGTAGCCGTCTGGAAATACGGGCGCTTCCTAAGTTTAGGGAAATTTATGACTACATTGAAGAAAAAGTCAGAGCCAAAAATCCCAATTATGCGGGCGCTGAAAAGTGATAAAGAGAATGAGGGAAAACAGGAGAAAGGGAGCGAATGAGGGAGGAATATTTCCTCACACTCCCACACTTTCTGACTCCCTCACTTCCTGACTCTCATTATTTCCCCTACTCATATAATGTGCGGCTATCCGTAGTACCACGCTAGTCGCAATCTAAATCATGATTTAGATAAATTAGATGATGTCAATTTACAGTATCTCAGGTTGAATTCAGAATAATGGATTTTGGTATCGGGTTTCTCTCGAACAACGTGATGCTGCCAATCATAGACTTGTTCTATAGCATTGTGCCTAGCTATGGACTAGCGATTGTAGCATTAACATTGATCATCCGCTTCGCGCTCTATCCCCTGAGTGCTGGTTCAATTCGCAATATGCGACGGATGCGGATCGTCCAACCCCTGATGAATAAGCGGATGCAAGAAGTTAAAGAGCGATATAAGGACGATCCGCAAAAGCAGCAGGAAGAAATGATGAACGTCCAAAAAGAATTTGGCAACCCGCTTGCAGGTTGTTTGCCACTGCTGCTACAAATGCCAGTTTTACTGGCACTATTTGCCACTTTGCGGGGTTCACCTTTTGCTGGAGTCAACTATAGCGTGAATCTCCAAGTCTTGCCTGCCGAACAAATCGAAAGAATTCAACCGCAAGCCTTTGCCACTCCCCCACAAAATATTTATATTTCTGAAGGGGAACACGTTAAGGTAAATGCCATCCTTCCTGGCGGCAACAAATTAGCGGTGGGAGAACATACGAAGATAGAGTATCAAACTCAGGAGGGTAAACCTTTTCAGGCACTTTCAGCAGAACACCCCGATACTCAGTTAATCCCTGAATGGAAAATTACCAAAGGGGAGGAAAGGATAAGAATTGATGCTGAGGGTAATATAGAAGCCTTACAGCCGGGAGATGTTACAATCCAAGGAACAATTCCCGGACTCGCCGCAAATCAAGGATTTCTCTTTATTGATGCCTTAGGTAGAGTTGGTGCAATTGATCCAGGCGGCATTGTTCACTGGGATATTGTCGCCATGATTATCCTGTTTGGTATTACCCTTTACGTCAGCCAAATGCTTTCTGGGCAAAATACCACGAATGCCAACCCGCAGCAGGACACTGTTAACAAAATCACCCCTGTAATTTTTTCAGGGATGTTCTTGTTCTTCCCGCTGCCAGCTGGGGTGCTGATGTATATGGTGATTGGTAATATTTTCCAGACATTGCAAACCTATATTCTCACGCGTGAACCCCTGAGCGAGGAACTACAAAAAATTGTAGATACTCAGGAGAAAGAAGAAGAAAGCGCAAAACAAAAAACGCTGCCGTTTGAACCAAAAAGTTCTAAGAAAAAGACTACAGGGTAATGATGACAGACAGTCGAATGAAACGAGGTCAGGAGTGGTTGAAAACGCTGCTGCAACTTAGTGGGCTATCTGTTGATGATATAAAAGGTGAGAAAGAAACAGCCGTCGCTGAGGATGAAGAATCCCCAGAACAGGATAGTTACTGGTTGACAATTGGTGAAAGCAATTTATCATCCGAACAAATCGAAATTTTAACGGGTCCCGATGGTTCAGTGCTAGATGCGATTCAGTATCTAGCAAATTCTATTCTCAACTTAAGTCAACTACAGGGGGAACAAGCCTCTTACACTGTTGAATTGAACGGCTACCGCGTTAGGAGATACGCGGAAATTCGCGCGATAGCTGAAGCAGCAGCCCAGCAAGTGCGTTCCTCTGGTCAAGAAGCAGAAATCAAGTCACTCAGTTCAGCCGAACGCCGTCAAATTCACACTTTTTTGAAAGAATTTGGTGACTTAGAAACCTTCAGCCGAGGAAAAGAGCCGCATCGTCAACTTGTTGTACGGCTTGCATCAATGGAGTCACTAAGGAGTTAGGAAGAGCCAGCGCTGTGGGCGGGTTTCCTCACATCTTGCACCAGTTGCGTTATTGCAATTTTTGTAAGGTGGGCACTGCCTAGAGTTCGCTCAAAACCTTATTTTTACGTTGTGGACAGTGCCCACCCGATAGCCGTAAGGCGTGGCCGTTCCCACTAGGGTTTTGAGAATAGTGCAAGATCTCAGGTTTCCCGACTTGAGGAGCCAGTGCGTTGCCGAGCCAGTGCTGATAGCAAAGCGTGTCCGCAGGACATAGACGGGTTTCCCGTCGCAGGATAAGAGCGTTGGGGTTCCCCCGATGGTACGACCTGGCGTGCGTCTGGCGTTCAAGAGTGAAGAGTGAAGAGTGAACACCAAAAGTGACAACTCATCACTCATAACTCATAGATATAACGATTTTAAAATGGCTAAGAAAATTTCTTATATCATAAAGTAAGGTCGCTAAAGTCGTGACTCGAACGACTGAGGCATTATATTTGATTGGCTTTTAAACAGTCACACAAACTTAAAGGAATTGGCGATGACAGAAGCAACAAACGTACTCGGCACAAAGCTAGAATTGTGCTGCTCTTCTCCCGTGACTGGATATTATCGCGATGGGTTTTGTAACACAGGTGGTATGGATTTCGGGTTACACGTTGTTTGCGCCCAAATGACAACAGAATTCCTTGAATTCACCAAATCACGAGGAAACGACCTTAGTACCCCAGTTCCCGAATATCAATTTCCTGGTTTGAAAGAAGGCGATCGCTGGTGTTTATGTGCTGGTCGCTGGCAAGAAGCTGTTGAGGCTGGCGTTGCTCCTCCTGTCATCCTTAGCGCAACTCACGCCAGAGCTTTGGAAGCGGTTTCTGTGGATGATTTGAAAAAACATGCCCTAACTTCTTCTTAAAGAAATCTAAAAATTTATTTCACTTTAGTAGCAGCCCACTTAGCGCCTGATATACTGGCGAAAACTCAACTTAAGACTGATTTTCATAGCTTCAATTAAAGTCATCATAAGAGCAAAAATTACAGTGGTGCAACAAAATTAAGCAATGGTTACAGTGGTTGTCGTCATCAACATACTGATCTCGCTGATTCTTCTCTACGTGGCTTGGCGAGTGCGGCGAGTGAAGAGGCGACTCACAAGAATAGCTAATATCTTTATTGCTGCTGAACGTAGTTCCCATGCAGTACTATATACAGCACCACAAGCTCTTTACACTAGTCTTGGGAATATTAATAATCTACGGCAGAAAGATCAACCAGCACGACTACAAATCCAGCGGCTGCGACAGATTTTCAGTCTAGTTGCACTTGGACAGCAAGTCTGGCAGAGTAATTTTCTGAGATTCCGAGCAAAATTAGTCAAAAAGAGAAAGTAGGCAGTAAGGGCAACCTTTCTGGCTGATCAATTGTCTCTCTAAATTTAGAAGATAAAATCTTTTGGATTTTGCAAGGCGTGAAAACCCACATAGAATGGGTGTAAGGAGAGAAACAAAAAGATGTCTAACAACCGTTCTGGATCATTTATTGGCGGTATGATGCTAGGCGCAACCATTGGTGCTTTAACTGGGTTGCTCATAGCTCCACGCACAGGACGCGAAACCCGTCAACTCTTGAAGAAATCTGCCAGTGCTTTGCCAGAATTGGCAGAAGATATTTCAACAAGTGTTCAAATACAGGCAGACCGCCTTTCTGCAAACGCACGCTCTAACTGGGATGATACTTTAGACCGACTACGGGAGGCAATCTCAGCAGGCATTGATGCTAGTTTGCGGGAAACCCAAGCAATGAAGCAACAAAGTGCTCAAGAAAAATCCGATACTATTCCTCAACATTTAGATAGTTAATAGAAGATATTAAAGTGATTGACCCCCTGTTTTGGCTGGGACTGTCCATACTCCTAGTCGCCGCCAGTCTGACTGCTGTTTTGGTGGCGGCGATACCAGCTTTGCAGGAATTAGCAAGAGCAGCTCGCAGTGCAGAAAAATTATTTGACACTCTTTATAGAGAGTTGCCACCCACTCTCGATGCAATTCGCATGACTAGCTTGGAAATCACTGACTTAACTGATGATGTCAGTGAAGGTGTTAAAAGTGCTGGTCAAGTGGTTAAACAAGTGGATCAAAGTTTGGATAGTGCTAAAAAGCAAGCACAAAACGTTCAAACAGGCACGCGTAGTTTTATGGTTGGTGTGCAAGCTGCTTGGAAAACCTTCACACGCTCCAAATCTTCAAGGCGAACAGTTGAGCGTCTATCGCCATCTCAAAAAGCAAAGCTGACATTACAAGAACGCCAAGCCCTACTAAGGCAGGAGAACCGCTTCACACCTGCACAAGGATACGGGAATAATAAGAATTACAACGAATACAATGACTACAACCTAGGTAGTGGGGAAAACAGTTTTGATGAACAGGATTCCCACCGTCAGACAGAATCTGAGAATTGGTCTGATAAAGAATAGAGTGTCGGAGCTTTCATGCTCCCGCGCGAATTAGTGTAAGTCTCTATGAGAACAGGGACACAAGGCATTACGCCCTTATTTTCATATCCTAACCTTACAGACAAGCTTGCTCAGTGAGTTCTAGATCTGAGATATTAGATTAGATTAGAGTTAAAAAGTGTAAAGAAGTCTCACTTTCCAGTACTCTTTTAAAACAACTTGTTCACTTTTCCTGTTGAGATTTGTATATAAAAGCTCATGCAGCAAAGTTTTTGGAAACGAATTCTGGCTTTTGTAACAGTATTTTTCCTTGCTGGGTCAATTTGGATGACGCATTCTCCCAGCGCATACGCTTATGACAATCCCGAACTATTACCTGATACCCCAACCCCAGTTGTAGACTTAGCTAAGTCTCTTACCAGCGTTCAAGAAGAAAATCTTGTTAAGCAACTAGAACAATTTCAAACGGAAACTGGCTGGAAACTCCGAGTATTAACTCAATATGACCGTACTCCAGGTCGAGCTGTTATTCCTTTTTGGGGTTTAGATGACAAAAGCATTTTGCTAGTTGCTGATTCCCGTGGCGGTAACATTCTCAGCTTTAGTGTGGGTGACGCTGTTTACGAACTTCTACCGCGTACTTTTTGGATTGAATTACAAACCCGCTTTGGTAATTTGTACTTTGTGCGAGAAGAAGGCGAAGACCAAGCTATCCTACAAGCAATGGAAACAGTCAAAAATTGTTTGGTTCAGGGAGGTTGCGCAGTTGTTCCCGGATTACCACGGGAGCAGTGGATTTTCACTTTGATTTCTTCTGCAATTGGTGGAGTCATTTGTGGATTTGCAGCTCAACCTCGTCGCGAAGGACAAGTTTTTGCTTGGCAATGGGCTTTAATCTTCTCTCCTCTATGGGGAATCTTATTTATCTCCTTTGGTATTGGACCAGTAGTGACACGAACAAGCGACTGGCTACCCCTGGTTCGCAACATTTCCGGTTTTATCATCGGTCTTTTAGTTGCCTACCTTTCCCCTATTTTTAGTCAGTCTT
The DNA here is from genome assembly GCA_019359695.1 of Brasilonema angustatum HA4187-MV1. GTDB lineage: Bacteria > Cyanobacteriota > Cyanobacteriia > Cyanobacteriales > Nostocaceae > Brasilonema > Brasilonema angustatum. Next base: position 70,368 of record JAHHGV010000022.1, on the reverse strand, counting down.
CTAGTGCTGAGTCATAAACCAAAGAGTAAAAGTCAATGGCTGTAAGGCAGGGTGTAAGGGTATAAGGGCAACGCCAAGGTGAGGCTTAGACGCTGGGCGCGATCGCCTAACGGTGTAAGTAAGGGTGTAGGGGGTTAAAACAATTGAAAATGAAACCGCTTCTACCTCTCCACCCTACGGCGACGGCGACGCGGTCTTTCATCTTCTTCATCACGGCGCAGGCGACTACTCACCTCAGTAAAGAAATCGCGACGTATAGAAGGATAATCACTCACCCACAAGTCGCGACTAGGAATATAAATATCGGAAATTTCATCAATACTGCTTAAATCTGGACGATTCGACATCACCAACAGTTCTGCCCTCTGACCGCGAGCAATAACTTTGTAGGCAGATTGCAGTGGCGCTTTATACTCAGCAGTAAATCCTGTATCATCGCCTATTTCTAAGTGAATGCGTTTTTCTCGGTTTTCGACAATCACCAAATCGCCTTTGTTATCAACGGTTTCCTGTTTACCCATTAACTCTTCTGCAATCCAATAATCCAGCACTCGACCACGGAGAAAACCGCTGTACTTACAACGACGGCTTTTCACATTCCGCATACTCGCCCAAAACACTGGTCCCCACAGCCAGTAAAGGGCACCAATGAGCCCGAGCAAAAAGACTATTCCACCAAAATCAACCCGCAAAATGACTTTAATCACGAAAACAACAGCTACCGCCACGACAGAAATCAGCAGCCGTTGTAAAAAGTCTGGAAATTTCCCCCAGTAGTATTTGTACTGCGGACCAGTGGCAATTAGGGGAATGAGTTGTTCAAATTTTTGGCGAGTTAATGGGACGATCATGAGTGCTGTCTTCTAAGTGGTGAGTGCTGAATTTTTTAAATCAGTTATCAATTATCAGTCATCAGTCATCAATTGCTTGATAACTGTTCACTGTTTACTGTTTACTGTTAAAGAATTTTTTCTAATCCATATACTAACGACTTTAACTGGAGGACTTTGCGAATTGCTAGTAATACTCCTGGCATATAGCAAGCGCGATCGCTCGTATCATGTCTTAGAGTATAAATTTGACCAGCAGCACCAAAAATCACCTCTTGATGCGCAATCAGTCCTGGTAAACGCACACTATGAATTCTAACGCCTTCTTCGGCTGTACTACCTCGTGCTCCTGGTAATTTCTCCGTTTCTTCCACAAGAGGCTGGTTATATGTTTTACCTATTTCTGCTAACATCTGAGCAGTTTGAATTGCTGTCCCGCTGGGGGCATCAGCTTTTTGGTTATGATGCAGTTCAATAATTTCCACGTGGTCGAAATGTTGAGAAGCCGCAACTGCTGCTTGTTGCAGCAGTACCATACCAATAGAAAAATTGGGAATAATTAAACACCCCGTACTTGCCTTATCAGCAAATTCTGCTAAATCTTGAATTTGTTCTTGACTTAAGCCAGTGGTACCCACAACTGGACGAAGACCATAGGCGATCGCACTACGAACATTGTCATACACAGAACTAGGATGAGTAAAATCTACCATCACCCCTAGCTGTTTTCCTTGAGATGCAAACGCCAGCATCGGTTCCAATTGATTGGTAATTGGAATTTCCAAAGGTTCACTTAAACCCGCCAGTTCCCCTGCATCCTGACCTTGATATTCAGCTGTTGTATCTATCGCACCTACAAGATTCATATCTGCTGCTTGCGTCACCGCTTTAATGACCTCGCGACCCATTTTGCCCGCAGCACCAATGACAACAACAGGGATTGGAGTTTGATTCGCCATAAGAGAAATACTTTTTACACCATCAAAGGAATTGTAAATCCAGTAGGGATCTTCCTTCTCAAACATTCAATATTCAAATTAGCAGATATTTGGGGATTAACTCCTGTTATCTTCAACCTTGGTAAGCGTGAAGCAATAGTAAAAATATGGGATGCGATTTGGGAAAGAGGACAAAAGTGGCCATGAACCAAACAATAAAAATTAACTCCAATGATGCCTATGCTTCTTTTATCACAATTACTGCAGCGTTAGAATTTTCTACAGTATCAGCTACCAACTTTCCTCCAATGTGAGTAGCTTTAACAACTTTTTCAATGTCTATAACACTAAACTTTCCTCCCTTAATACTCTTAATCTCTGCTTCACCCTCTACTCGCAAAGCATTTGCTGTTGGTAATTCTCTTTTGGTAATTTCCGGGAAAACAATTCCATCAGGCGAACGCATGTAAAGCACGGGTATAGCCCATTCATATCCTTGCTTTGACTCGTTGTACATTTCTCGTCGTCCCAGAGATACAGCTTCATCAAGGGTTAGTCCAGCTGCTAGCGCGGTGTAAAATCGCTTACTAAAGGCGATTGCTTCACTATCAGACACCTTATACTGCATTGCTAGCACTGCTGGTATACCTTGTTTCATCACAGCAGGTGCAATTCCAGTCCAAGGAGAAACACCATCACGTCGTCCAGTTTCACAAGCGCCCAAAACAGCTACTCTGACACCTGCTTGCTGTAAATGTATTGCTAATTCATTAGCAGGAAATAATTCATAAGTATCTTCTGTTTTCTTGTTAAGTAAAACTAGATTTCCTATCCCTCTAGAATCTTCTATTTCTGGTGAGGTAGAAAGAAAACGAACTTGGTTTCTTTGTAAGCTATTGAACTCTGATTCATTGATAACAAACCTTGCCTGCTCACGAGAATTAAAAACCTCTTTTTCTGTAAATACACCATGACCAGCAAAGTGAAATAAATCAGCCCCTTTATGTAACTCGGAAATCAAATCATCAACTGTTGGATTATTGATAAAAGGTTCCCAATTTAGGTTAACTCCCTTTACATTAAATCCTTTTAATGCTTTCTCTATCGCTTTCTGCTCCATCTTCAATTGCAGGTTTCCTATTGGATCTGCTGTCACTGCCAAGAGACGCAAACTTTCTTGATTCTCTTTCTCAATCTTCGATGGAGAAGAATCTATCGGCTCATAGCGTACCATCGAATATTTAGGATTTAGAACCAGAAAATTATCATAGCTATCTTCACCTTCTGGTTGAGGAAAATAGCAAAACTCCCAAGGTATTTGAGCTAATTTTGGATGCTTAATCACTAGTCGCAGGCGAATGTAACCGTCTTGACCTGCTTTTTCAATTGCTCTTTGAAATAAATTGGTAACTTCTAATGATGGAAATAACCGTGCTGTTATCTGTTTCCCAAACTCTACCAATTCTGAAAGTGGAAGATTATTTTTTCTTTCTAGCCTTGTCAAATACTCTTCTATTTCTTCAGAAATATAAGGGGCTGGAAATGCTTCGCGAGTTTCACCAACAGTAGAAATGGGAATAGAAACTTTGAATGTGTTGTTTGATATATCTAGATCTCGCAACTCTAGATTTAAATCAATGTATTGACGTTTTTTACTCATCTTTTTATTGGACAAAAATAGTTTACTACTATATGGTTTTCTACTTTATAGTCAAACCAGTAAAACGGATTTTTTTCATCACAATAAAAATTTCTCACCTTGAGCAGAGCATCTAGAGTAGAATAATTAGCCTTTGATTTACAAGAGAACAAAGGACTACTATTACTATCCATAGTATCATTAGAACAAAGTTGATCTCTCATAACCCATCGCCGGAGATGTCTGATTCTTTTTTGCGAAATTTTATAATTTTCTAAATAGCACCAGTGATCTACAAGACGACAATATAATATATAAACCGTAGTCGATCTTTGTAATGTCTTATCAGAGCGTTCTCCTGGGAGCGGGTACCAGTAAGTTTGCAATGTTTCCTCTTTTACTTTTGCTTCAAAGGCAAAACTACTATCAGCCATACCTAAAATCGAGAGCATTATGATCGAGAACAAAACATGAAGACAATTTGAATTTAGCGGCTTCCAGTTGAAACCATTGATTAATTTTAGCTTTTTATTACCCATATATAGGTTGTCTACCATTTGCAAAGGGCTGTAAGTACGCTCTTCCATCTCCTCTTATTCCTTGTTAAAATGTAACCTTAAACACTTATTCAAAACCTTGGTGGAAAACGGCAATTTTCGTAATGACGCTCTGGAGAATTTGCTCTAATATAATTCTTTCAATACTTTCGATAGTTGATAGTTTATTTTTGGGGATGTTGTGATAAAGAATAGCAGTAGCTTCGTGAATGCAAATTTCAAGGCGTTGAGCTTGTTCGGGGGAGATAATTATTGAGCTAACATTACGACGTAAGACTAACTTGAGCCTAGAATTCTTACTTGTTTGTATTTGTTCAGAAGCTGGATTCCGCTTTCTTTTGTTTGCCTGTATTGGATTCTCAGAAATAGGAGATGTTCCTCTACTGCTTTCAGAAACTAACTGGTCATAAACTTTATGCCAATACGGATACATCCACCCAAAAATACGTATTGTTTCTTGCAGGATCTCTAACCATCGCTTTTGCTCAACCTTCTCAGAAGCAAATATCCATTCCACTAAAGCATTTAAAAATTGACTTTGTCCGTTTTTGAATCCAAAAATACTCAATGCCTCCTTGAAGCAGCCCATCCAAGCTATAGTTGCTGCCAATTCACTCAGTATGGATATCTGCTCTTGGTCGTCTTTGATGGCTTGTGCAATTTTAATAGCTGCGGGGAATTGCTGAGCCATAGCTAGTAATAATACCAACTGATCTGGTGGTGGTTGCTCAAACAGTTTGAAATTTACTACAGTCTGTACGATTTTCCATACTTCTGTGGAGTTTTCAGCTTGATTTATAGCTTCTAACAACTCCCACTCTTCTTCTGTGTGACTGCCAATCTGATTGAAGGCGTTTGCAAATTCACGCACACCTTCTGCCCGTTCCTTCATTCGAGCCATGTCTTGCTTTGCTTGTGCAAATTTATCGGCATTGTTGCAAATTGCACTCGCTTTATCGGTAAAGCCAGCTTGCTCTAAGACGACAGCCCATTTACATAGTACTTGTTCCTGTTGCGCGTCACTTCCCTTTTTGAGTGCAAGTTTCTCAGCTTCAGTGAAGAACTGACGTACTTCTTCCGTTAATCCAGTCTGCACCAAACCTGCTGCCAAGTTTCGCAATGCCTCTGCTTGCTCCCAGTTTCCCCTAATGCTGCGTGCCGCTTTCCTCGCGTCGGTGAAAACTACACACGCTTCCGTTACAAACTCAGCCTTAACTAAGGTTTCTGCAAACTTCCGCAGGATCTCTGCCTGTTCCCACCCTTCCTCAATAGCGTTTGGAACTTTTATGGCTTCGTCAAAAATTGCGATCGCCTTATTGACTTCACCAGCAAGTGCCAGGACTTTCGCCAATTCCAGCAGCGGGTACACTTGTTTGAAATCTTGAGCAATGTTACGTGCCACTTCCTCTGCTTTGTTAAAAGTAGCCTTAGCTTCCTCTACAAACTTACTCAATGCGAAGTCTAGTGCTAACTCCCGCAGGGTTTCAGCTTTCTTAAAATTGTTTTCAATTCCCTCTGTCAGTTTTTTAGCTTCAATAAAAAGTATATTAGCGTTCTCAATATCTCCAGCCTGGGCTAAAGCTACTGCTAATTGACTCAGTATCTTTATGTCTTTTATTGTCAGTGCTATTGCTATTGCTTCTTTAAAAATAGGCTTTGCTTGCGACACCAATTCCGTTTGTAGATAAGCTACTGCCAACTTCCGCAATGCCTCTACTTTCAAAGATTGGTCATTGATTCCGCCTATCAGTATTTTGATTTGGTTGAAGATGGCGATCGCTTGCTCATTATCTTTTTTCTTTGCAAAGGCTACTGCCAACTTTCCTAGTGTTTCAGCCTTCACAGTAACGTCATTTATTCTACTTATAATCTCTTGGGCTTCGCTTAAGCGCTCAGCTTGAGTAAGGGCTATTGCTAAGTCGTGCAGGTCTTGTATCTTCGTCCCACTTTCCTCAATTAATTCTGCGACTTTCTTCGCTTCATCTAAAACTCTGAGATCATACTGACTTTTTTGTGGCAACGCATTATGAACAATTAATAAACTTGCTAATTTATCATCAGCATTAGTGCGTAGGCAAGCATAGCCCAAAGCTTCTGCTTCACGTCGTTTTCATCCCCTGTAGTGGTCACGGCTTCATCCAAAGAGTCAATCAAGATGACTGCTGCATCAGGTGGCTTTTGCTGCTGTTGGGCATACATCTTCTCCAACTCTGCCAAGGGTGCTCGGATGAGGATATCTAATTCGTTATCCGGATCGCTTTCTTTCAGGTATTCGATATAGACTCCTGTAAGCTGACTTCCGGTCATAGACTCAATCTTAACGTTGACCTCTACTCGCAGGTGAACAGGCTTAATGGTATTTGCTAAAGCTTGCCCGTGTAGTGGTAGGTTTTTCCCTAACTGAGCTGCTAAAGACCGAAGTATACGCCCAGGTCTAACAGTTTCCACGTCCCCTGCTCGACAGAAGTGAAAGGCTTTAATGTCGTTCTTGTCAATTTTGATCAGTTGAGCAGCAATTGCGCTTTTGCCCACCCCCGGTTCCCCAGTCAGGATAAAAAAGCGATCGCTTTTATTTTTCAACCATTCACCTATTCTCTTGAATATCCAATCTCGTCCAGTAAAATCATCCGTTAGTCGTTGAATGTCATGCTCAAAGGAAATGGCAGCAATATGGGTATCTGGTGATAATGTCATTTTTATTTATTGATAAAAATATTGTTGTGTTGTTTGTAGTCCAAGGTAGACCCATTGACAAAAGTCTGAATTAAGCCCTACCTGAACGCTTACGCAAATGTTTAGCTTGAATCAGTCGCCTTCTACTCATTCATAGATTTCTGGAAAATCAACTTATGCACTTAGAGGGTTAAATAGAAGATGAAATTGATTAGACAATCTTTATTTTTTATGTAGAACATCCAAGATTGTCTATCTCTAAATCTTCGCAGCACAAGCCAAATCTTTGAAATAGTAGCTATGATAATTTCCTTTACACATATACAATGGATAGGAATAAAAGATACTAATTCCATAGATTTTAATTATTCAATTGTTTTTTTCATTGTTTATGTAAGTAAGTCGGCGTAAAAATTTAAAGGTATGTCATTGCGAGTGGAACGCAGTGAAACGTAGACGCAAAGCGGCTTCCCGATAGCCGTAAGGCGTGGCGTCAGCCATAGGGTAGCAATCGCAAGGGTTTGAGATTGCCACGCTACGCTACCGCTCCGCTCGCAATGACAAGTGATCATCCGGACTTGATATAAGTAGTGGGACTTTTTAAAAAATTAGGCTCAAAATCCTTTCAATCGTAGAACAGGCAAGGCTTTTAGATCGATGAAGCCTCGCCGTGTTGTTGTAGCTTGGTTTGAGGCACTTTTAGCAAAGTTGACGTATTTGCCTTATCCACAAAGGCTTTCAGCCACTTTTTCTGCCAGAAAGTTCTAAAGTCCCATTAGCGCATAGGTAAATAAGTGAGTTTAAAAGAGTTTTTGCGTAAGTCCTAATGAAGAATCTTTTTTTGAATTTTGAATTGCAAAGACGCCCATTTACTAGCAATAGGCATTCGCCAACCAGTTCCGAAGGCGCGAACCGTAATTTTCAATCCGGGGGGTGCTTGTCGTCGCTTAAACTCCGCACGCACCACCAAATTAGTCACTCGGCTTACTATTTCTGGGTCATGACCTGCAGCGATAATTTGTTCTGGAGATTGGTAATCGTGAATCAACCGTTGCAATATGTCGTCCAAAACCTCGTAAGACGGTAGCGAGTCTTGGTCAAGTTGACCGGGTTTGAGTTCGGCGCTGGGTGCTTTGGTTAAAACATTTTGTGGGATCATTTCACCATTGCGATTTAACCAATGGCAAATCGAATAAACGCGGGTTTTGGGCACATCAGCAATCACCGCCAAACCCCCATTCATATCGCCGTAAAGAGTGCAGTAACCAACTGCCATTTCTGACTTATTACCAGTCGATAGCAACAGATGGCCAAATTTATTAGAAATTGCCATCAATAAATTGCCCCTAATCCGGGATTGAATATTCTCCTCTGCCAGTCCAAACTCTGTTCGGGCAAATAACTCAGCTAACGTTTTGTCATAGCCTTGCATTAACTCCCCTATCTGTAGGATATGAGTTTTCATACCAATATTTTCTGCTAATGCCAAAGCATCGCTGATAGAATGCTCAGAACTGTAGGGCGAAGGCATCAGGATACCGAGGACATTTTCTTTACCCAATGCTGCGGTAGCAACAGCCGCCACCAATGAAGAATCTATTCCACCACTTAAACCCAGCACAACTTTAGAAAAGCCACACTTACGAACATAATCTCGCAATCCTAAAACCAAAGCGTGCCAAATTTCCTCATCTTGAGATTCATATTCTGGCGCTATAGAACCTGAGTGCAAATCTCGTTGCACTTCATCAAATTCCACAACTCTCAAATCCTCTTCAAAACCACAGGCACGACAGACTATTTCACCCTGACGATTCAAAGCAAAACTTCTACCATCAAAAATTAAATCATCATTCCCCCCGACTTGATTGGCATAGAGAATCAGTTGCTGAAAACGCACTGCACTATACTTAAGCATTGCTTCGCGAGACTTCTGCTTGCCAGCACTATAAGGAGAAGCCGACAAATTCACAATCAAATCTACACCCAAAATTGTTAAGTCAGCAATTGGATTCGTGACATAACTTCGCTTACCCCAAAATTCCTCATCATTCCATAAATCTTCGCAAATCGTGACGCCAATACGAATATCATCTAAGGTAAAATAACTAGCTTCTGAACCTGGTTCAAAATAGCGATTTTCATCAAAAACATCATAAGTTGGTAAAAGGCACTTGTGAAAAACTTGCTTGACTTTTCCCCTTTCTAACAAAGCGATACTATTAAATAAAGTTTTACCGCCCGTCTTGTGTGCTTTTACATTTTCTTCAACCATGCCTACTAACACAGCGAGTTCTGGAGGCAAATCTTGTGCTAGTTGTTCTAAAGCAATGTCCATTGCTTGAACAAAACTAGGATTAAGCAATAAATCACGGGGTGGATAGCCACATAAAGAAAGTTCTGGCGTTAGTAATAAACGTGCACCATCTGCAACTGCTTTTCGTGCCACCTCTAGAATTTTTTGGGCATTTCCTGGCAAATCACCAATGGTAGGATTAAGTTGAGCGATCGCTATCTTCATATTGGATTAAGGATTATAGATAATTACGTCTTTTCTTGCCAATGTTTCAATTAAAGAAAAACCAAAGGTTTATCCTTAAAAGGAGCAAAAGCTTCCGCATCAAATTTATATAAACTAGCTGGACGACCAGCACCACGCGACACCTTTATTCCTGTATCTGATAAAAATCCTAACTTGAGTAAACGCGCTCGAAAATTAGAGTAATCAGAAAATATTTCTCCTAAAACTGTAGTATATAACTGATATAAATCATTTAAAGTAAACACTTCTGGCAACACTTCAAACGCGACTGGACTATACTCCAACTTATTTCGTAAACGTCTGTGTCCGTATGCCAAAATTTTGTTATGGTCAAAAGCTAGTTGCGGCAATTGCTTCACGGGATACCAAGCGATTCCAGTGACTCCATCAGCAATCAATTCTGCTTCCTCAAATCGCACGAGGGCAAAGTAACTCACCGATAGATAACGTACACCATAACTATCGCTTGCTTCTCGGGGATCACGTGATGGTCCTCCGAAGGTATAAAGTTGCTCTAAATAAAGGTTTTTTACCCTTATTTTTTCAGACAGAATCCGATACGCGGCATCTTCTAAAGACTCACCTTGACGCACCAAAGTACCAGGAAGACTCCAAGAGTTTAAAAATGGCTCCTGCTGTCTCATCACTAATAGAACCAGCAGTCGATTTTGTGCAGTATCTACAGAGAAAATAACATTATCAACACCAACCTTGAAATCTGCTAAAGGTGGTTGTTTTAGCGCGTGTACAATCTTTATTTTGTTGTGTCCTGGCATATAGCCGTTTTCAATTGAATGCAATTTGGAATTTTAAATTTGGAGTTGCTTGGCAAAAGTGCTTATAGTTTAACAAGTTAAATTTTCGGGTAGACATTTGTACAAATGCTCTTTGTGAATATAATCAACGACCAGAGGTGTCAGGGCTTCGCGATCGCCATTTTCACGATAAGCTGTTGAGGACACATCTAGACCGATAAACTTGGCAACCGTGACTTTCCCTCCGAGTTTTTGCACAATATGTAAATTAGATTCATCTATTGCATATCTTGGGCGCGGTATGACCAAAAGTTGTACTTGCTGCAACAAATCTTCAATACGATACCAGCGCGGCAATTGAGCTAGTAAATCTGAACCAACTACTAAGGTAAACTCCGCCTCTGACCAACGTTTTTTTGATTTCTCCAATGTTTCCAGCGTTCTCAAGTAACTTAATTCCTGTTCCAAAGCAATATTATGCTTTGACGAATCTATATCCAAAATCAACAAATGTAACATCGCTACCCGATGTTCCAAAGGGGTTTGATGCGACTTCAATGGATTATTTGCCGCCCAAACTGCCACCCAATCAAAATGGTCTGATAGCCAACGAATAACCGCTTGGTGTCCGGCAGTTGGTGGATCGGCACTCGTACCAAACAGAGCAACTTTCATAGTTATTAGTCATTAGTCATTGATCATTGGTCATTAGTAGTCAAAAATTATTCTCTCTCACTCTCTGACTCCCAGCCTACGGCGACCTACGGTCCACTAGCCCCTAAAAGGGGCGCTGCGCAAACGTTAACGCTGCGCTAACACTCCCCTTTCTACCTGTGGGGGTTCTTCGTCTTTTGAGTCAACTCTTGTAACTGGGCAGAAATCTCAACTTTCACCGATACGGGATTATCCAAACGTCGCGTCTCGTCTGGCAAACTAGCAACGGAAGTGGCAGTCCTTTGTCGAATTTCTGCCAAAGTCTGTTGTGGTTGCACCCGTTTACCTTCCTTAACAAACAACTGCAACAAAGGCACTTGTGAAGATTGGGGAAATTCTTCGTTTCCATATCTTCCGTGTTCTTCACTCACCAAGCCCAAAGAGTCTGCTTTCACCTGACTTCCCTCAAAAGAGCGAAAAATCTGCTTACGTCCTGGGTAACTTGCCTTACCACTTGAGTGTTTCATTACGGGGATGTTATCAATTTCTACGAGTTTGTAGACTCCATTAACAGCAGAACCAGTCACCAGTCGCGTTCCCAGCCCATAACCATCAATCTGCGCACCAGCAGCCTTAAGCCGCGCGATTTCCCACTCGTCCAAGTCGCCACTTGCAAAAATTGACACATTTGGAAGAAGCGATCGCACTTGTTTTGACAACGACACCAAATCACCAGAATCCAACCTAACCCCGGCTAATTGGATTTCTCCAGAATTAACCTTTGCAGACAACCGTTCAGCAGCTGCAATAGTATCGTAAGTATCAATTAATAAGGGCGCACCTGGGAAATAACGATGAAAAACAGTAAATGCCTGCTCTTCGCTACCTTCCATTGCCGACAGTGCCATAACCAAAGCGTGAGCCATCGTACCACTAGGTTTTTCTCCCAGTTGTAGCGCCGCTAATACATTCGATGTTGCATCCAAACCACCAGCTAGTGCTGCACGCGCCGCCCACAAAGACGCTTGCGGGCTAAATGCTCGTCTTGTGCCAAATTCCAGCAGTGTTGCATTTTCAGACGCCACATCGCGTAATCTTGCTGCACGTGTCGCAATCAAACTCTGGTAATTTATGGTATTCAAAAGGTAAGTTTCTACCAGTTGTGCTTGCCAAAGAGGTGCTTCCACTCGCAACAGAGGTTCATTCGCAAACACTGCTGTTCCCTCAGGTACCGCCCAAACATTGCCAGTAAAACCTCCCTCAGCAAGGAGTGACCAAAAACTCTCAGGAACATTGGCAAAAATTCCAGTTGCTTGCAAAGCCGCTATCCCAGAGGGACTGAAGTGGTATTTTTCCAAATATTCCAACACTTGCGCCAGCCCCATAGCTATCAAATAGCCAAAATTCTCTGGCAAACGTCTGACAAACAACTCAAAGCTTGCCCATCGTTGTTCTACACCTTCACCAGCATAACAAGCCGCCATTGTCAACTGGTAAAGGTCTGTCAGCAGGCTGTTATCAATAGTAGACAGTGTCAGTTCTTGATTCTGTGTGTTTTGCTGTTGCTGATTATTTGTAGATGCATGGTTCCAACTTGGGAAACTAGTCATGACATAGCGCTCTTAGAAGAATACTTCTTTGACTTATGGTAAATTTTACCATAAATAATGTCAACTATTGAAAGAGCGCTGTCAAAAAGTGCTTGTAACTAGAGTATTGACGGCTACTATATTATTATTTTTGCAAAATATTTAATGAATTTTAATAGTTATACTTATTATTAATAATGATCGTACCCCTCAAAGAGTAAAGTGAAATGTCAAACTATGCTAAACGAAGGATGAAAGATAAAAAATCATATTATTGACACTTTCATTCCCTTATCCTTGATTGTTTCTTGAATTGTTTTTTTTATCTAAAGTATTGCAACTATATATCACTGATTATTGCGGAAAATATAGATATATTGCCAATTAGAGCCAAGGAGAATTTGAAGAACTAGAGTAGATATATTAGAAGACATATCGCAAGTGAAGCGATAAAAAAAATGGGGGTTTGATATTATGGCTATCTCCGAAATACTTGCTAAAGTCACCCAATATATTTCTGAAGCTGCAATGCGTATTTTTGCACCATCAGACGATGCATATCCCAATACTGGCGTACAACCATTTACAGGAGATCCTTATAACAAAAAGACAGCAGACATTTGGTGAATAAATGTGTGACATACTTCTATACTCACACTCCTTCTAAGGCATGAGGCATATTGCGGAAGGCACCAAGGCAAAAAAAAAGTTTTGAAAAAAAAAAGATCCCCGACTTCTGACTCGAAGTCGGGGATCTTTTTTCACGAATCATTTAGGAGTGCTATGGTTTCACCCAACCTCAACGTCCAAGCATCATCAAGAAGACGAGGCAAGGGATAAATTTCAACAACACCAATCTTACTCCTTTCGGTGCCCGTACTCCGTAGGAGAACTCGTAGGGTAGATTACCGTAAGGTTTGCACTGAGTTAGAAATAAAATAAGTAATATTACATGTAAAAAGAGGAGTAGCATCAGCCACAATATTTTTAAGTTTGGCAGCAAATGATCACTGAAGATTACCAGGGATTTTTCTATAACTGGAATTTAGACTAACTCATGACGAAATGACTCAGAGATACTGAGTCATTTAAGACCTTAAAAATGCCAAAATCCCCCACAACCACATCGGGTTAGGGGGCATAGTAGCTTTTAAGTTTGAATAGGTTTAAGCGTGTCTTTTACGGTTAATGCAGAAAGTAAGATACCTTTCTGCCGACGGGCAGTCGTAGCCGGCAATTGAATTAAGCATGTTAATCACATTTAAACTTAAACTAGCGTCTATAGCTATTTTGAACAAACGTTTAAGCTGCTCAGGTGTGGCTCTTGGCGTTTCGCGCCTTTCCTTAGCGTACACATTTTTGCTCCTAAAGTTTAATTATATCTGTTATCTCAAGTTTCTTGTGTCGCTTGTTGCTTTGACCCAATTGTCTGAGTTATCAAGAGTTGCGAATGATTACACCCTTATACACAAACGCTACACTCCGATGGAGTTGCAGGGGATGGTAGAGAACTAGTTTGCCGATCAGGAGAAAGAGGGGTGACGCAACGCTGACGCACCGCGTCAATATATTTCTGTAATCCTCACAACACGCATTGAAGCTTAACTATGTAATCAAAAACCAAACGGATAAATCGCAATGACTACTGCAATTCAGTGCCCAACATTCAAGCCAACCCTGAAAATTGGTAATAAAGGTCAAGATGTAAAAGAGATGCAACAACGTCTTAACCAACGGCTAGCATCCATTTATACACCAGCTTTAGAAATTACAGTTGACGGTGACTTTGGCTCAGGAACCGAAAATGCGATTAAATTCCTTCAATGCCTTGGTTATTTAAACGTGAATGGAGTTGTGGATGCATCTACCTGGAATTTTATCTGTGATGGAGCTGCCAGCTTGCCTACTTTGCGGATAAATAGCACTGGAAATATAGTTAAATCCGTTCAGCTTTCACTGAAGAATTGCGGTTTCTACACCGGTGCAATTGATGGTATCTTCAGCGATCGCACACAGAAAGCAGTCAAAGATTTTCAAGCACATTATTCTTTGGTTGCTGATGGTGTCATTGCAGCCAAGACTTGGGCTGTATTAATCAAGCTTGATAGTCACGTCAAAAATTGCCACTGCTAAAACTACGGTGGGTGCTAAAAACCACTTTTCTTCAATTGCTTGGATAAGTAGTTATTTCGCCTCTTATTCGGCAATAGGAGTGAATTTATGTCTGACTTTTAGTTTCTGCAAAGCCACTACGCGTATGCCTGCAGCCCGCTTTGCGCTTACGCGCAGGCACTTTCACACAAATAAAATATAATTGCGATAAATCTTAATAAACAATAAAAATTTATCCAAAAATCAAGATAGCGCTCACCAAGAACTCCCTTCATCCTGGGCGGATGGTATTGCATTTATAGAGGCTTTGTTATCCTTCAGCAGAATCAGCCTTAATTTTTCGTTTCACTGCGTAAATCCTTTTTTCAACCAAAGTCTCACAGTAGACATTCCCTAGTTTTGCTAGGGAACGAGAAATAAGGAATGTGAAACAATGTTTTGGAAATTCGTAATTAGTGCTTTACTATTACCCAGTTGTCTTGGATTAGAGGTAGCCACAGCATCTGTCCAAAAAGAAATTCAAACACAGCCAAACTATGAAAAATTAGGAACGCAAGTTGCTCAACAGGAAGATTGGGAGACTGATGCTGAACAACTAAAAAATCATAAACACCATCATTACAAGACTCGTCGATATTACCGTTATCATAGACCTTGCCCACAAAGCTACAGATCTTACTACCGTCGCGGACACCATCCCGAGTATATTGATTACCGCAGACGAGATGATTATTACAATAGGGATTACCAACACAGGCGCTACCATCCCCAGTACATTGAGTACCGTGGGCGAGATGATTATTACAACAGGTATCACCAACACAGGCGCTACCATCCCCAGCATATTTATGACCGCTCTATCTATCACAACCCGTACAGATATTACCGTCACGGGCGCTACGATTACTGATGATGTGTTGAGACTTCCCAGCTTTTAACAGTGAACAGTGAGTCCAGCGCTGCGGGAGGGTTTCCAACGCCAGATACCTACGGAGGGAAACCCTCCTTCAGTACTGGCTCCTCCGCAGGCGACTGGCGTTAGCGCAGCGGAACCGAAGGTTCTCCCCGATAGCCGTAAGGCGTGGCGTTAGCTATAGGGTGAACAGTTATCAGTTATCAGTTTGAAGAAGAATTCAGCAATTCTTGATTCAGAAGGAAGAAAAAAGAATTGCGACTTCTGGCTCCTCCTGACTCGTGACTCCCTGACTGTTAACTGTTCACTGTTAACTGTTCACTGGTTTAATTACCCATTTGCCATCAACTGGCTTAGAACATAAGCCAGTGCAGCACTACCTATAGGAACTGTCAAATTATCAATACCAAGAAACGAAACAACTTCTAAGCCAGTAGCGACTACAGCAACCGTTAAAGATATCAGCCAAGTTTGCCAAAGGTTCCCTTGTACACTCACTAAAATCAAACTACTGATGATAAAACTAACGACAGTCATTGTCAGGGAACCTTCCCAACTTTTTTGTCTGCCAAAGATATTGTATTTATTTTTACCAATTTTCTGTCCAACCAAAGCTGCCAGTCCATCTCCCCATGTCATCACTAAAATTCCGAGTACAGCATACTGAGGTTGTTTCAGTGTCCAGAACCAGGCGATGAGAACACCAATACTAACGGCATAGAAAAACGTCCCGAAACTTTTGCGTCCAATGCTATTAATTCCAGGGAGAATAGGAAATCGGTAGGACAATAAGGTAACTGCACTCGCTACAATCGAAGCCGTAATACCTACAATTGGGGGAATATCTAACCACCAAGCCAAGAGAATCACATTACCTGTGCCAATGTGAACTATTTTCCGTATAACTTCTGGATCTTTACCGGCGACGCGATTGACAATCCATGCCACAAAAAGCGTGAGTGACACCCAAATTGTCACGGCAGCAATTTGCAGCCACAGAGGAGGAATAGACTCTAAATCAAAAAATGAATTCAGCAACGATACAACAAAATGGATAACTATAACTGTTGTTACTACTTTATTAGATCTAGGTGACAGCAATGAAATTATTATTGATTTTGCTGATTCGCTTCTACCGAATGTTTATCTCGCCGCTGTTTCTTCCGACTTGTCGTTTTCAACCAACTTGTTCAATGTATGCTATCGAAGCAATTGAACGTTTTGGAGTCTGGCGCGGTAGTTGGTTGGCAATTCGGCGTATCTTGCGGTGTCATCCGTTTCATCCGGGTGGCTACGATCCAGTACCGGAAGCGTTAGGAACAGCAACAAAACAGTCGTCTTGCTGTCAACATCACGAATGAGACCTTATCATAAAATACCAATCATCGAGTGTGGTGAACTGTTAGTGGAGATTCCTTTGGAACTGTTCGCGGTGGAATCTCCACATCCTTATAAAAAATTGGGTGCGCCTTATGGTGAACACTCTCCTTATTTTCTCCGCCAAAGCGTTGTTGAAAGCCTAATAACTGCCCAAAATTACCTTCAACTGCTGCGTCCCCAATGGCGTCTGCAAATTTTTGATGGTTATCGTCCTGTGGCTGTGCAAAAGTTTATGGTGAGTTACGCTTTTGGCGAAGCTTTGGAAATGGCGGGACTTACTCTGGCTGAGTTATCACCAGACAAAAGCCAAGTTATCTGGGAGGAGGTTTATAAAATTTGGGCTGAACCCAGTTTGGATGAAAAAACTCCGCCTCCTCATAGTACGGGCGCTGCTGTGGATGTGACACTGGTAGATGATATGGGGGAAATTGTAGAGATGGGTTCGCCGATAGATGAAATGTCAGAGCGATCGCATCCAGACTACTTTGCCAATTCTTCTCATCCACTCGCACAGCAATATCATGACAATCGCCAGCTATTATGCCTAGTTATGGAAAAAGCCGGATTTCAACGCAATCCTAGAGAATGGTGGCATTTTTCCCTAGGAGATCAGATGTGGGCTTGGCTGAATAATGAAACCAACCCAAGTCATTCCGTGGTTGCGCGCTACGGACGCATTATATAAGTAACACACCTACGCATCTTTAGGATTAAGCTGGATTAATTCCTCGGTTGTGTAGGTTCCCACTGGACTCCAAGCCAAGTATGGCAGAAGTAGCAGCGCTGCAAATTTAGAAATCGGCAAAATAGAGAGTGTCAGCAGCACACCTAATATCACACCAACTGATCCAAGAATTTCCCCAACTTTGAGACTCCGCCATCTAAGCATTGCTGGAATGTATGAGACGGTAATGATTTCGAGTAGAACAAATGAACCCATCAGGAGCCAACTGATCAAGCTTCCGGGATTTTTTTGCCAAACAATATTGGCAGAAGCTGCACCGCAAACAAATACAACAGTCCAGATCAACGGAATCAGCGGCTCAAAAACCAACCACTTAGGGCGAGTTAACTGTGCAAACCACTTAACATCACCAGGCGTGATGAAAAAGGTACCAACTGCGATCGCAAAAGTCACAGCCCCAATTACCATCCAAGATTGAATCATAGTTAATGCACTTTTTGATATTTTTGTCAATCTATTTAAGGCAATTGTGACAATTTGGCATCTGGGTTTAATCAACCGTAGGTTGGAATGTTTAAATTAAGTAGTATCATCCTCGTGACCTTCTCCACTCACTTTAGACATCTTGAGGATTAAGTTGCATCATTGCCCAAGTGGTATATGTCCCTATTGGACTCCAAAGCAAGTAAGGAACCAGGAGTAGTGCTGCCCAACCAGAAATAGGTAAAACTGCAAGTGTTAATATAATGCCTACAATAAAACCCGCGCCGCCGAGAATCGTACCAGCTTTAAGACTGCGAAGCCTGAACATGACAGGGGTATACGCAATAGTCAGAATTTCCAGAAGTAGATACAATCCCATGCGCACCCAAGTTGGGGTGGTTCCTGGGTTCTGTTCCCAAACAATATAAGCAGACCAAGCACCGCAAATAAATATAATAGTCCAAATAACTGGAATCGCTGCTTCAAAAGTGAGCCATCTCGGTCGTTGCAGACGTTTGAACCATTTGCGATCGCCTGGAGTAATAATGTTAGCACCCAACGCTACTACAAAAGCGACTCCCCCAATCACCATCCACGATTTAATCATGACTGTTCATCCTTTGCATGGCTTTATTATCACGCCATATACTGCGATTCTGTCAGCTTAGAGGTAGATTGCCCATCATACCTGAGTGGGAACTAGTTCATAGTCATTACTCCTTTCTCGCCGGAAGATTACCGATTAAAAAAACCGCAGAGGCGCAGAGTACGCAGAGAGTATAGATAATTTAAGAGCGCCGAAGGGAGGTTCACTTTTTTCCATTTTACCAACTTTTGATGATTGGGCATTCAACAAGAAGGTATCCAGCGTAGACATGCGGCGAAACTCGACAGAATAAGGGTAGGTATTCCCGCTAGGGCAGCCAGAATGCAGTTTTACCAACAATCGGTTAAAAGTTGGGATTTACAAAATATTTTTAAGGGCGTTTATTTTAATTGCCATCATGATCATCATGATAGCGGGTTATTTTCGACAAGCGAGGTGCGCGAGCCGTCGAAAATAACCTGTTCAAGGGGTGTGTTCCACGAAATAGCCCTTTTGGATAACGATAGTTATATAAATTTATCCCACTAATAGAATTTGTGCTAAAAAGCTTAAGCATATTGAGAACTAAAAACCAGAAATTAAGCTTTTCAGATGCATTTTACTTAAACAAGTAGGTATTTTTAGAATAGTGGGATAGGTTCATGTAACGTGAATTTGCTGAATCCAAGTTAAATGACTGCGGTTATGAGTAGCTAAGTAATGTTTACCCTCATTTGTTCGCTCTCGCTGAAAGTCTATTGTCTTTCTAAACTCCACTGGGGATTAAAGTCAATCCACACCCTTACCATATGTCTTCGAGGCTGATCGACTTTTTCTTCATAGGCGGTGCGGTTATGCAAGCAGATATGATTATTGGTGTAAATAATTTCTCCAGGGCATAATTTTCTTTCAACTCGATAAATTGTTGGGTCGTTATCTATCACTTGATCGAGAGTATTAATGGCAATTTTCAACAGTGGTGATAGAGGAACATTTGCCTTCTTGTGACCACTTTCAATCCAGTAACGCATATAGCGACAGGTAAACTCATTAGTATAGGGATCGCGGCTGAAGATAGGAAAGCGATTATTCATCACGCGATAGTTTTGCACGCCCAGTGAAGAACTACGTCGCAGTTGCTCCCAAGTATCTCCAGAATCTTTACCTAAGCCTTTTTCAATTAGGTCGCGAATAATCGGTTGTTCCAATTCTTCAAAAATCGACTGGGGCAGAATCTGCTTGAGGCGGTAGTAAACATTGAGGGCGTTGACGTTTTGTAACACTCCTCCTTCTTTACCATCTTGTAAGCAGAGCAAGCCAACAATATCTGGGTTAAAGTTTTTATCGGTGCTGTCAGTATGCCAACCAGAGGCTTCTTTGGTGACGGAAAACAGTACATTATCATCGGCAACATTTAAACCGCGATCGCGCACATCAAAAAGACGACTCCTTCGTTCCGAAACAAGACCAATTTCGACGCTCATCATATAGTAGAGCAGTTTGGCTGTTGCTTCTCGCTCTTCGTAGCTATTGCCAAATTCCTCTAGGGGTAATCCTTGAATCAGAACAAAGCCAGTCGTGTCATAACAGCAGTCGCGCATTTTATGGGCAAAAGCTTGTAAGTGGGGTAATTCTCCTGCATCACCTATGTGATAATTTTCCCATGTAATATTATTTGCTTGGAGTTGTATGCGTGCTTGATAAAATTCTTCCAAAGCTTTTGAAGGAAATTGAAAGCAGTAATCCTCTTCACTGAAAATTCCCGACCAAAGAATATCTGGAATAATTGCTTTGTTGGATTGAGTTAACCGTTTTGGTGTTGGGAATTCAGGCTTTTCAATGCTAAATGCCATGTGGAGTGGCACATCTTCTAGGCTGCCAAAAAAGGAAGGATCTAGCTGAAGATGTGAGTCTGTCACCTTTAGCTCTTGTACTTGAGGCAAAGTTACAAAACCACTCTCGCGTAGGGCATCAAAGTAATCCTGCATGGTTTTGTGTCGGACTTGCACGGGTAGTTTCGTACCATCTCGACGGGATATTGTTCCTGGTAAGAGGCGATCGCGAGCTGAGAAGTAACCCAAGGACTTATTCTCACTTCCATTGAAAGCTGCGACATCGAAGTGGAAGGTGGCTTCAGGTTTACTCCAAAAAGCAAAGCTAGGATGGGGAATAGAAAAAATAAATCGCCCACCTGGTTTGAGCAACTGCTCAACTTGCGTCATACACTGCACCATTTCATGGAAGGTGAGGTAGTTAAACAAAAATACAGCCACAATCAGATCGAACCCTTCTGACTCCTCCACAACGCGGTGGTTTTTCAGTAATTGCCTTACATTGGTTGAATTCCCTGTAAGGTAGGTAATACCATTCGGTTCGCGCTGTTCTTCAGCTTGGGCTGCAGCGATTGAACTAACCGAGATATCCACTCCAATAACTTTACTTGCACCTCGGCGCATTAATTCCCGCGCACAGTATCCCTCACCGCAACCGAGATCGAGGATGACGGCATCTTTAACTGGTTCACATAACTCAAAAATTGCTGGACGAGCTGTAAAATCGGATAAACAAGAGGGTTCTTTTCGCACCCATTTTTGACTGTTGGTTTCGTACAATTGGTCTGGAGAGACAAATTTATTCTTGCTCTCTGGCATTTTCAAAGCCCGTTCTAGCAAAGCATCCCAAAATGAATTACGGGCTTCTAGCGCCATTGTCATTGCTTGAGAAAGTTGTTTTCGACTTTCTTCTGTATTTGCTAAATCTGCCGCGATCGCTTTTAAAGCTTGAGTATGTTCGTCATCCATTTGAGTATGGAGAGTAAAAAAGACATACTCACGCGGAGCAAGGGGCGTGTAGCGTTTTATCGCCTGAAGAATATAGGTATAGATTTGGCTGACTCCCAATTCTCCTGCTAATCCAATCGCACCAATCGCCGAGGCAACATTTTGCGAGCAAATCTCCTGGATCCGATTTCGGAATTGTAGGGCTTCGGGGCAAACTTGATCGAAATCTGCTTTAGTTACTCCCAAAGCCTTCTGAAACCTCTTGAACAACAGGGTATGAGGAATCTTGTCTACCCACTCTAAATCAATGCCTAAATCTGTTAACTGTTTTGGAGACCACTCGTCTAAATCACCGTTCTCTTCTTGAGAATTCTCCAGAATTAATTCTTGATGTTCTGGATTAGTGAGTTGAGAAATCGTTAAATCGAGATAAGTTTTGAAATTGTTACTGTATTGAGCGTACTGTACTGCAAAATCCTGTAATGCTCCCATGACATCAGGTAAATGACCTTCTGCCAATCGTTGAAGATAGGGATGATTAAAAGCTGTATGAGAATTTGCTTGTTGTTGAAGCTGCTCGACAATTTTCCAAGCTTGTTCTGGAATGTCGCGAACAAATTGGAAACCAATTAACTTAGGCGAAATCTCAAGGGTGTCAGAAGATACCACCTCCGCACTCTTGGCCATGATGACTTTAACAAACTCATCGTAATCTAATTGACCATTGCCATCATTATCGGCAATCCGAAACATTTCAATAATTTCTGATTCTGATAAATTTTTGTTCAGGATTGACATCGCTTCGCTACTGATTTCCTGAACATCGATATAGCCATCACCATTTTTGTCAAACTTTTGAAACACTTGCATCAAATCTTGCTCTTGACTTTGGGTGTCTCTAGAAATAATACTGAGCGAGGAAAATTCTTCAAAACTAATTTCACCATCACTATTTGTATCAATTTCGGCTATAATTTCCTGTAGTTGGATTTCTGTAATACTTTGTCCGAGTGCTTGTAGAACCTGCTTCAGTTCTTTGATACTTATCGCTCCACTGCCATCTCTATCAAACATTTCAAAGGTTCTTTTTAGCTTTATAATACTTGTATCCATATAGTTTTTCAATTTTTATATAAAAATAAGTTTGTCATAAGTATTGTAACTCCCGGTTCGCCCATTTTTTTCGGGAGGCGCGAAAAAAGTTTACTCAAGGATAAAAGATCGACCACCAAGTTGAGTGTAAATAGTAGTTGGAAAGCCAAGTAAAACAAGAATACGCCCTCTGTAACAGTAAAAGAGGAGTTAAATGGGCATAAACTTCGTTTTTCACCTCAATCAATACGCGATGTGATTTCCTTGAACGCAGCAAGAAGAAGTTCCGTAGTAGGACGTACAGTTTCTCGTTGCGGATTGCCAACAGAAATACCAGCAAGCTTTTCCTTGTTTAGCTTGAGGCTACGCTGCTGTAAGCATTTCACTTTTGAGCCATTTCGTTGAATGGGTAGCTGAAAGTATTCATTGCTCATGATTGTGAGTGGCGTAACCAACCTTGGTATTTCACCAACTTAGGGTCAATTGTTGGTATTTGAGTGACGACACTCATCTGTCACCGATGACAAATAATCTGTCACTGTACAAAAGTGCCCAATCAATTATTGAAGGGTAAGCATTTTTTTGGATCTCCTTCATCGGTTATTTGTAAACAAAAGTAAAGCTTTAAAAAACTAAGTTTCTCAAACTTAGCAATCAGCATATTTGGTTTCACTACTCAATCAAAATAAAATTGATTGTGTGCTTAACAAGTATTTACAAAATTGTCTAAAATCTGAAAAATAAGCGAACGTACAGCACAGGTAGACGTTGAGACGCAGAACAACACAAGCAAAAAGTCAAAACTCATGCAGCGCACAACAATACTACTTTTTGTTCAGGTATTATTTAAAACTATTAATCCTTAATCATCATCAACTTATAACTCAATATATTAAGTTTTTAATAACACTTGTGTCAGCCTCTACATTAAGACCGAAACTGACTACCACAATTGTGTATCCTGAAAACAGCTAAGCTTAATCTTCAATGGAGGTCTAATGACTCCCAAAGTTATGCGTCAGCTTTGGTCTGTAGTGGAAACTACACAAACGAAGACGCTATTGCAGCTCGATGATGCTAGCTTGGTACAATGGTTGGTCAAACAAATCAAAACCCAAGCTTTGCTAGATTGTCATGAAAGCGATTTTCTCAGTGACTACGTTAAATCTCGGCTAGCACTGATCCGTGATCTCGCTCAAGAACGTCAGTATTCGTAAAAGTTAAAAGTCATAACTGATAACTTATGACTTATGACTTTTGACTCGGCAAATAACCCTCTACCAAACAGTCAGAACCAACTACCCGTATCTCCACACGTTCCAAGGATAGCGCCTCAGTCATGGAGGTCAAACCTAAGTCACCCACAGGTGTAGGAGCATGAGCACCACCAACAATTTTAGGAGCAATAAAAGCAAAAACTTTTTGTACTGCTCCTTGGGCGATCGCACTAGCAGCTAAAAGACCACCGCACTCCCATAACACGCTGCAAAATCCTCGCTCGTATAAATACGCCATTACTTTATCTGGTGTGAGTGGTGTTAACTCCACCACTTCCACTCCCAGGTTCCGCAACAACTCTTGAAAATCGGGATTAGCTCCTTCTTGTGTGAAAACCAAAGTGGGAGCTTCTGCAGTTTGCCAGATATGAGCTTTTTGAGGTAAATCCAAACTGCGGCTCATCACCACCCGCAGGGGGTTATGTGCTCCTTCGCGATGGCTGGTCAAATAAGGATTATCCTTTCTAATTGTGTTTCCACCAACAATCACCGCATCGCAACCTGCTCGCAGTTGATGAACTTCGCCGCGAGCATCCTTATTTGTCACCCAAGCACTATGACCAGTCGTCGTCGCAATTTTGCCATCCAAGGTCATGGCATATTTTAAAATGCCAAAAGGTCGATGATGCAGAATGCGGTGAATAAAGCCTTCATTTAACTTTTTACAAGCTTGCTCTTCGACTCCCACCAAAACCTCTATCCCTGCAGCCCGTAGACGGGCGACACCACCACCAGCAACAAGCGGATTAGGGTCAACCGTCCCCACAACCACCTTAGCGACCCCAGCGGCTATCAATCCTTCTGAACAAGGGGGAGTACGTCCATAATGATTGCAAGGCTCCAAGCTCACGTAAATCGTTGCCCCACGAGCATTTTCACCTGCTGCTTTCAGGGCAAAAACTTCTGCATGCGGCTCACCAGCACACGGATGAAACCCTTCGCCAACAATCTCGCCATCTTTGACAATCACCGCCCCAACCATTGGGTTTGGGGAGGTGCGTCCTAAAGCGCGACGGGCGAGTTCTATACACCGCCGCATCATAGCGTGGTCAAAGTCACTTCCCAGTGTTTGTTTTGGATGTGAATCATCCTGAAATCCTGACCCTGCAATCAAAGCATCTGGTTGAGCGATCATTGGTAAATTATCCATAATTCTTAGCAAGAGAGTAATAATTTTGTAGCTACAAAAGATGAATTTACTCTAGCTTGAATTATTTTGTTATAAGGATGCGTATATTCCAGAAAAATTTAGGAGTGAGGAGTCAATTAATCTGACTCCTCACTCCTCACTCCTTTGTGGGTTTAAACCCAGGTTATCCACACTCCGCACTTGGTACTTTGTTAGAAGATTTCTGAATTGGTGAATTCTTCTTCACTGATTTATGACTGTTGTGCTAATTTTAGTTGCTGCCACCAGCGATTTAAGGGGAAATAAAGTACTGGTGCCCAGAGGCTACTGAGAATGGCAGAGGCAAGAGCGACTTTTTGGAAATATGCCCAGACATCCGCCGGATTGCGATCGCCCATTAAAATCAACTGCGATGCAAAAATTGTCTCTGACCATAGTGCCATACCAAAGACAATTAAGGCAATAGAAATAAAATCTTCTTGTATAAAACGCTGCTTCTGCAACAGACCAGTTAGACTTCCAACCACCGCCAAACTCAGAGCATGAGTTGGATCAGGTGATGTCATAGCATCTTGTAGTAAACCCAAAATAACACCTGCGAATGCGCCACTCAAAGCTGAGCGCTTGACACTCCAAGCTACTACCCAAATCACAGGCCAGTTTGGTCCTATTCCCAATAATTCCATACCAGGAATTCGGATTAACAGCATCAGTAAGCATAACATGACTGATCCAGTTATAATCGCCCAATCAGTGAACTGACGTAAGCGCGGGTGCCAACGAGAAAGGGCGACGATTTGAATCTTGGGTTTTCGTCTTGGCGGTTTTGGCTTATTTTTCCTAGTGCTTTGTAATTGAGGAGTCCTCATTGTTTCATTTAGATTTTTCTGACTTTTGATTGACAGAACCGACATTTTCTGGTTTCTGGGTTTTTGGTTTAGGATATACCGCCACCCAATCCAAAGAGCGTATTGACGGGAAAAGTTCCACTTTCCCCACTGATGCTGGAAGTTTCTTTAAATCTAGAGACTTCACTCGTCCGACAGCCAATCCCGAAGGAAACTTCTGACTATAGGTAGATGTAGTAACTACGTCTCCAGGTTTTACATTTGGGACTTTTTCATAAAATTCCAGCACTCCATCAGCAGAGGAATCTCCTCGCAAAACACCCTTTGCCCCTGTGCGGCTGACTGTTACACCAACTTGACTCTTGAGGTCACTAATTAACAGCACACGGCTAGTATTGGGAGTTACGCTTTCTACTAAACCCGCCAATCCACCATCAGCCTTAACGATATAACCTTCCTGAATACCTGCAAGGCTTCCACGATTGAGAGTTACTTGTTGCCACCAGTTGTCAGCACCACGTGTCATTACTCGCGCGACAATGGGGCGGGATGATGGAGGTTCTTTTTCTACGTAGCCTAATAACTGTTTTAACTTTTTATTTTGGTTTTTCAGTTCTGTAATCTGGGTTTGCAGTTCTAAAAACTGACCACCTTTGAAACGTTCTTCTTGAGCAGGTGGTGTCTGCAACATCTGAATTGGACGAGTTATCCCTTCATATATCTCAAACATTAGAGCACCTTGAGTTTGTCGAAGCACCCAAGCACCACCAACAACTATACCTAGCAACCCTATTTGTAATCCTCTGCGCTCCCACCACCGACGTGCCGTAAACATAAGAAACCTTTTTTAGCTGTAATATAAATTAAGATATTGGATTCCCGCAACGCTATCGAACCCAATATCTGATAGCGCTTGTGTTACATATTGCGAGAACGCCCGCTGAAAATTCTTTCCATCTGCTTGAAATTTTCCAACACACGACCTGTGCCCATAACAACACAGCTTAATGGATCAGTCGCGATGTGCGTTACTATTCCAGTCTCATGGCTGATTAAGGTATCCACTCCTTTGAGCAGCGCACCTCCACCAGCTAGCATAATTCCTCGGTCAATGATATCTGAAGCCAACTCTGGCGGGATGCGTTCCAAAGTCCGCTTCACCGCTTCGATAATCACCAACAAAGGTTCCGACATACTTTCACGTACTTCTGGTCCTTTAATTGTGACAGTTCGCGGTAAACCAGAAAGTAGGTGCAAGCCTCGAACTTCCATCATGGCATCATCATCATCATGAGTGGGATATGCTGAACCTATGCGAATTTTGATGTCTTCAGCAGTACGTTCCCCTATGACTAGGTTATGAACTTTCTTCAGATACTGCATGATGGCTTCAGTCAGTTCATCTCCAGCAATACGTACTGATTCAGAAAGCACTGTCCCTTGAAGGCTCAAAACGGCAACTTCTGTTGTCCCGCCACCAATATCGATAATCATATTGCCTGTTGCTTCAGTGACAGGTAGTCCTGCCCCAATTGCTGCAGCCACTGGTTCATCAATCAAGTAAACTTCTCTTGCCCCAGCTTGAGAAGCCGCATCCATGACAGCTCTTCTTTCTACCCCTGTTACCCCACTAGGAATACCAATGACAATTCTTGGTAATACTAGAGATTTGCCCTCGTTAACTCTTTGGATAAAGCTTTTTAGCATCACTTCTGCTGTATCGAAGTCAGCGATGACACCATCACGCAAGGGGCGCACCGCAATTACATTCGCGGGTGTGCGACCGAGCATTTTTTTTGCTTCTTCTCCAACTGCTATTGGAACCTTTTCGTTTTGGTCAATCGCCACCACAGAAGGTTCTTGCAGAACAATACCTTTACCTGATACATAAACAAGGGTGTTTGCGGTACCAAGGTCAATACCCATATCCCGCGATAAGGAAAATTTACTAAAAAGACCCACGCGTTTCTTGGCTCCCTAATTTTGATATTTTTTGAGTACTGCCACAAATGAGAATTGTGCAGGATCGTATTATGTTTTTTAACCTGAGTCCAGTAAAGTAGATTATCTTTTTATATATTTTTTGTAATCTTTGACCAGTCTCAAGCTTCCATTGTTCTATATTCCTAGGCTGCATAAGTCTATCCGTATTGTTTTAGAGTTTCCACAAAGTGTTCATATCATGTGTTTGGGAACTGTAATTATTTTTTATGGAACGCTTTGCTTACAACATAGCAATTCGCTACCATGGTATTCACAATACAAATACATTTGTACTGAAAATTGCACATGAGCATAAATATTGTTACCCTCATTGGTCGTGTAGGAACTGATCCGGATATGAAGTATTTCGAGTCAGGTAGTGTCAAGTGTAAATTGACACTGGCAGTCAATCGGCGTACAAGAGACAGCGAACATACTGATTGGTTTAATCTGGAATTATGGGGAAAAACAGCGCAGGTAGCAGGTGATTACGTGCGTAAAGGCAAACAAATTGCTGTTAAGGGTTCCTTAAAATTTGATAGTTGGAGCGATCGCGCCACCGGAGCAAATCGATCAACACCCGTTATCATCGTGGATCAACTGCAACTCCTAGGTTCTAAACGGGACACCGAAGATGCGGACGTAGATATGAACCCTGAGAATTTCTAATTTAGTCAAAAGTCAAGCGGAGGTGGCTAATAACTAATTTGTAATGTCACCGTAGCTTCCACCTGCTGCTCACCACCAACGATAGGGGTGGCAGCATCTTGTGCTGCTGCCTTACTATATTCGGCACGCAATACAGGTCTTGGTGGTGGAGGTGCGCTGGCCCCATTAACTTGAATGTTGACGACTTCTTTCGGCTGGAAACCCAAAGTACTCAAAACAGCTTGAGCTTGCTGTTGAGCATCTTGGGTGGCTTTTTTTAATGCTTGTTGTTGAGCAAGGGTTATCGCCTCATCGCTAGCAACAAAACTTATACCGTTAATTTGAGTCGCACCAGCAATGACCGCTTCATCTAACAGAGTACCCGCGCGTTCAGTGGGAATGCGAAAACTAACAACGTTAGAAGCAGCATACCCTGTAATGCGCTGCACTTTATTGTCGTAATTGTAAACTGGGTTAAGAGTAATACCTGTGGTTTGTAATTTTTGCACATTACGGCTTTTTAGTAAAGCAACCACAGCAGATGACCTGCGAGCAGCTTCTTGTTGTACCTGCTGTGCTGTTTTTCCCTGAACCTCCACTCCCAAACTGACTTGAGACAAAGTTGTAGGAATTGTCTCCATTCCACGACCATTAACACTCAAAGTACGCAACATTCTTTCTTTCTGCTGTGCTAAAGCAGGTTGGGTACAACTTATATATACAAGCAACGCTAAAAATAGAAATTTCCACCGGTTTCCAGCATTTAACTGAGAACCAAATACAGCATTTGTATTCACAAAACGTTCACTCCTCTAAAAATTATTCATCTATGAAGATCTAGTAAGTTGTGAAAAGTCCTGAGTGGTTAGGTTGAACCAACAACTAACCACTCATCGCTAACAATAAACAACACACAACTAACACTCCCTATCCATTTGGAGAAGACACAGGCGGCAGTGTGTCTATGTAGGAGGTATTTTTACTTTGACACGATTACTGTCTAAAGTCTAAGCAGTTACATTTTTAGTAACTGAAAAATAGCTAACTGTTAACTGTTAACAGTTAACAGTTAGCAGTTAACTGTTAACTGCTAACAATTGAAGGAGAATATTTATGCGATACTGACTGCTGAAAACAGAACCACCAAGAGTATTCCTACTGCGATTTAGAACGGGATAGCAATACAGTTTGGGATTAGTTAATAATTTTTTGGCTCTTAAGCTTCTGCGTACGATAGAAAGTGGCGATTTGATGAACCAGGATGGCGCAAGCGGGTTTCCCACGCCCAGGCGACTGGTGAGTCCAGGGAAAGCAGGAGAGCGTTTCCCGACCTAGGGAACTGGCGCTCTATGCCGCAGGCATAGGGTGAATCCGTAAGGGTGCTGATCTATCACACAGGTAAAGAGCGGCGAGTCATAGGTGTAGCCCAGGTCGTTACTCTTGCATTACCTGATCCACGCATTAGATAATGCCAAACGGGTGGTTGTCCAACTACAAGCTGTACAAAGAGTACCATTACCAGTCACCCTAACCCAAATAAAGCAGACCTCGGTTTCGACTTACTCCGCCTCTTGCAGACTATCTGTAGTCCTGGTATTAGAGTCTCATTGACAGCGCCTTCTCAAATTAACAGGGGCATGAATTGATTTATCAATGCTTTCTATACCCCCTCTATGAGTGTAGTGTTCAACGAACTTGTAAATTAAAGGGAAGCATTTTCCAAAATAACCGATGCAGTTAGATCTCATAACCTTCTCATTACCCTTATTGGCAACCGCGACAGAAACAGCAGATAGTTCACTGGTACTAGCAGCAGTGCTGCTAAGTATGGTCGTCATTTACCTTGCCAGTAAAGTTGGCGGAGAACTATCAAACCGCTTTGGGTTACCGCCAGTGTTGGGAGAACTAGTAGCTGGTGTCGTGGTAGGTATTTCTGTCCTCCATCTGTTAGTGTTTCCAGAAGGGGGGGCAGATAGTTCCAACTCTTTAATCATGACTTTCCTTCAAACCACTGGTGGTCTCAATCCAGCCGCTGCTGATGCTGTGTTTAAAACGCAGTCTGAGGTCATTTCCGTACTGTCAGAACTTGGTGTCATCATTCTGCTGTTTGAAATTGGTTTGGAATCAAACATCAAAGACTTGGTAGCTGTTGGTATCCAAGCGAGTGTAGTAGCAGTAGTAGGGGTGACAGTACCCTTTGCTGCAGGTACGCTAGGATTGATGACTTTGTTTGGCATTCCAGCAGTACCAGCAATTTTTGCAGGAGCAGCTTTGACTGCTACGAGTATTGGTATTACTTCCAAGGTATTGTCAGAACTTGGGCGTCTCAACTCTAAAGAAGGACAAATTATTTTAGGCGCTGCTGTTATTGATGATGTATTGGGAATTATCGTTTTAGCAGTGGTGGCTAGTCTTGCAAAAGAAGGTTCGGTGGATGTCGGTAAAGTTATTTATCTGATCATTAGTGCCAGTAGTTTCCTGGTGGGCGCAATTGTTCTAGGAAATCTTTTGAGTAATACCTTTGTAGCAATTGCGAGCAAGTTAAAAACTCGTGGTGGATTAGTGATACCAGCACTTGTCTTTGCTTTTGTGATGGCATACTTTGCTGCTGCCATTCAGTTAGAGGCAATTTTAGGTTCTTTTGCTGCTGGTTTGGTCTTAGACGAAACAGATGAGCGTGTGGAACTGCAAAAGCAAGTTCTCCCTATTGCTGATATACTGGTACCAATTTTCTTTGTGACTGTTGGCGCAAAAACTGATTTAGGAGTTTTAAACCCAGCAATTCCCAGTAACCAAGAAGGTTTAGCGATGGCAGTTTTTCTGATAATTGTTGCCATCCTAGGTAAAGTTGTCACTGGCTTAAGTGTATTTGGTCAACCTCAAATCAACCGTTTAGCAATTGGTGTGGGCATGATTCCCAGAGGTGAGGTAGGATTAGTCTTTCTTGGTATTGGCTCTTCCATTGGCATTCTCTCGAAACCTTTGGAGGCGGCTATTATTATGATGGTCATTCTGACAACATTTCTTGCGCCTCCTCTTTTGCGGTTCGTATTTCCAGAACCAACAACAGCTACAGCAATAGAGGAAGTGCTTTTAGATAATTCTTCCGGAAAATCGTTGGCTATAGAATCACCAGATTCTCAGGACGATAAGTAAAATTCTTGAGTACAGACGCATGATTTAGAGCGTCTGTACTTAGATAACGACTGAGTTGTAAATTTGTCTAAGTAATATCTTCTTCTTCCTAATTTAAGTTGAAGTTTATACCAGCAACAAAATTTCTGATATTTCCGGGCACATTCATCCAAGGTTCGTATTATTCCTCATAGGTGTACAACGCTTCAAAGGAGCGATACGCCAAGGGCGTCTGCGCTCCGCGCCGTCGCACCCCAAGTGGGTTAGTCAAAGCTCAAGGCGTTCTCCCCAATTTGATTGTTTTTTTCTTCAGGAGGCAAGCTCAGGAGTGCTTTGCTAGCTAGCATAATTAACGCTCCACTCTGTTATGATTCTTAAAAATCTTATCAGTCAGTTTTTTATCTACTATGAAAAAAAATCATCCGCACTGCTGTACGACAAGTTCATGATCTACAAAACTTCAAAATATGAATATTTTGTAATTTTGCTATTACTAATGGAAACTTTGATTCCAAAGTCTTCGTCTCCTTAAACTAAAAAAGGAGTTTATTCTAAATGCCAGCACTCATTAGACAAGATGAGACAAGAGTGCAAAAATAACTTTTGCACTTCTTGGGGAAAGGAAAAAGGTTAAAAGGGAAAGATTTTTATATTTCCCCCCCTATCTCTTACCCCCTTACCTACTTCTGAAAAAAGTCTATTAGGAATGTTACTTTTGTTTTATCTTCCTTCTTGCTCACTCATCCAAAATTAGGTATTTCTTTAGCAGTTAAACAGGTGCACCGAAAAGTCAAGTTCACATCAGAAAAGACTAATACTAAATCTCCATGAAGTGGCACTTAATATTTCGCAATGATCAGGTTTTACATCCTGGGGTTTTACCGTCATTTCTGATTAATTATATTAAGTGCAAGTTTATAGAGAAGTTGGTATAACATCCCAATTCTCTAAGTTCATTGTCATGCTGTGGGTAAGAGAGTTTGTGCAGGAGATACGCTGCACTTCGTTTACACACCCTGAATAAGCAGTAAAAGTCTACACAATGACAAGCGTATTTTTACATATATTGGGATGCTTCCTCTTAAAACAGTGGGAGTATTATCAGTTGGTGCATTGACGACTACCAAATCAGACAATATAAAAAATCTCTTTTTGATGGATGAAGTGTTTAGCTACCGACGGATAGTTTTATGGAAATTGCTAAGAAGTCGGGAAGTCGTCTGGAGGGTCTCAATCAAATATCTAACAACAAAAAATGCCATAACGGCATGAAAAACTATTGGCAGCGTGTTAGAATTTGACGCCAATCATTCAATTTAGTATCTGAGAAGGATTAATACAGAACAACAGCTACTCCTAATGGTAAAACCTTAATAGATATTAGGTAAATGACACGCTTTTCTATCACCAAAATTGGATTATATTCAAAAATAATCACTATAACTGTGTCTTAATGAGATCAGAAAATGATGCTTGTGCCACCAAAGCAATGGTGTGGGCGGTGATAGTCTGAGGATTTACCAAAACTTTGACCAGCAAAAAACTCACAAGTCAGTTATCAGTTATTAATTCACTGTACTGAATTCTGCGTTTTGTGTTCTGGGTGCTTCTCCACTCATGACGACTCTCATAAATACGAATCAGGAGAAAACACTGTGAAAACCCACTGGTTACTACCTGGTACTTTTGTAACGACTAGTCTGTTGATGCTATCGTCGCCTGCTCAAGCAGCACAAGGCGCGAAATTGCAATCTTGGCGCTTTGATGCCAATCAAAACCGATTAGAAATCAATACTCAAGGTCCAGTTCAACCCCAGGCGCAACTCGTATTTAACCCTACGCGGTTGGTTATTGATTTACCAGGAACTGATTTTGGACGTCCGCAGTTGACGGAGTCAGTAGGCGGTGCAATTCGCTCTGTTCGTGTTGGTCAATTTGACCCACAAACAACTCGTATAGTTGTTGAACTGAATCCTGGTTATACCCTCGACCCCAAGCAAGTAAAATTTGAAGGGAAAAGTGCCAGTCGCTGGACAGTACAATTACCAACACCACAAGCTGAGGGAGTTGCCTCCTCACCACCATCCCCAACCCCAAAAGCTCCACCAAGCCCAAAAAGTGAAGAAGTGGTCATCCCACAGCCAACAAATGTTTACAACAGTGTGCTGAGAGTAGATTCTGACGCTGATAAAAAACCTGAGTTTTCTAAGGCTGTTGTCGTTGCAGAAAGAACAATTCAAGTTGAGAGTCTGCAAGTTACAGGGGACGGTTTTTTTCTGCGCACCAGTGGTGGAAATCCTCAGACTCAGATCATTCGCAGCCGCGATCGCAAAACCATCTTTGTTGACATTCCTGGTGCTACTTTGTCACCTAATTTTGGCGCTCGCGATAGATCTATAAATAAGCATGGTGTCAAGCGAGTTGAAATGATTCAACTGCAAAAAACACCACCTGCTGTTCGCATGGCGTTGCGAGTAGATAAAGATACCCCTGATTGGCTCATAAGCACAAGCAGTTCTGACATTTCTAATGGTTTAGTCGTTCTACCGAATAATCGTTATGCGAGTGAGCCGCCCAGAAATTATTATTCCAGCACTCCATCAGATAATCCTCCCACTCCTGCTGTGGAGACACCAAAAAGCGATGCAATCTCCACAATTGAGGCTGTAGAACTG
This sequence comes from Brasilonema angustatum HA4187-MV1, assembly GCA_019359695.1. Taxonomy (GTDB): domain Bacteria; phylum Cyanobacteriota; class Cyanobacteriia; order Cyanobacteriales; family Nostocaceae; genus Brasilonema; species Brasilonema angustatum. Next base: position 36,465 of record JAHHGV010000022.1, on the reverse strand, counting down.
ACTAGTAGTGGTACGCAACTGCTGATAAGAGCAGATCAACGTCTCTCATCTGCTAGTACTAGTTGGGATCAGTCATCTAATCAATTCCGCATCACCATTCCCAATGCTAAGTTGGCTTCTTCAGTCAAAGGTCCAAATTTCGATGCTAGTAGCCCTGTTCTGCGCGTACGCTTGCAACAACAAGACTCCCGTACTGTTGTTGTCTATGTCCAACCAGCATTGGGAGTGCGAATTGGGCAAGTCAACAAACTGAATGGTCAGGTTTTGTCTTTGGGATTAGAACGTAACGCTTCAATCAAACCGCCACTTGCTTTACCACCCATACCACGAACAAACCCACAACCTTCGGCATTAGCGATCCCAGCAAGCAAGCCTGTAGCCCAGAAGCCTCGTGGGAGCAAGCGAGTCGTCATCGTTGTTGATCCAGGACATGGCGGTCATGACTCTGGAGCATTGGGTATTGGGGGTATTCAAGAGAAAGATATTATTTTGCCAATAGGCAAAAGAGTGGCAGAAATTCTACAGCAAAATGGTTTACAGGCAATACTAACTCGTGACAAGGACTTTTTCGTGACTCTTCAAGGACGGGTAGACATAGCACAGCGAACCAATGCTGATGTCTTTGTCAGTGTCCATGCTAACTCTGCAGGTGATGATCGTCCTGAGGTGAGTGGTCTAGAAACATATTATTTTGACAGTGGTTTGAGCTTAGCTCAGATCGTTCATAAAAGCATTCTCCGAAGTGTCAATGTGAAAGATCGTGGTGTGCGCAAAGCCAGATTCTATGTCTTAAGAAAAAATTCTATGCCAGCAATTTTGGTGGAAACAGGGTATTTAACTGGTCGTGAGGACGCTGCTAAGTTGTCCAACCGACTGTATCAAAATCAAATGGCAAAGGCGATCGCTGATGGTGTTCTTCAGTACTTAAAGCAAAAGTAAAATACTTGAAATCGCAGAGTACCAATTGGTACTGCCTTAAAACAACTACTTAGGCAGTTGTCAGTGTCTGAAACCTTGATAACTGCCTAAGTAGTTAAAATATCATTAAGTAAACTATTTTACCGAAACATCAGTTTCGGTTTTTTTGTCACAAATCATACATTTAGTGTTATAAAATACTTTCTTGTGCTGAGATGTAAGAAATTATGTCTGGAGTCTGGTAATCGCTGACACCGGAACACCATCTGATCTAAAACTACTATTTTGTTTCAATATTAAATATAATTTTTGACAACATGAGTCTTATGTTAATGCCAAAGTCCAAGTCTACCCACTACCTTAAGTTTTGCAGAGAACTCCAATGTGGCGCGTAGCGTCTGGGCTACTTCAGAGGGCGATTCGCCTTAAGCCCTAGATTGTACTCTAGAGAGTGTGCTCTGTTTACCACATCAGTGAACACAGTCTAAGATATCTAGGAATCAGACAAATTAATATAAAGTTCTCACAAAGTTAAGAAAAAATGACCAAGATTGACTACTCTATTATTTTTAGATTGGTGTGATGACTATGCTTTGCAAACTGCATTTTCTGTGCCAAAAAAGCATACAAAAACTAAGAGGGCATGCCACAGTTGAGCGCTATTAAGATCTTTCTACGAGTTAATAACGTATTTGCAGCTAAGATTTGAGCGGTGCTAGTGTGAGGATTTCCCTAAACTTTGACATCTTGATAGATCTCAGAAGTACGAATCAGGAGAAAAGACTGTGAAAATGAACTGGTTATTACCTGTTACTGTTGCAACTACTACTGTCTTCATGCTACAATCGCACGCTCAAGCTGCGAAACTACAATTTTGGCGTTTTGATGCCAGTCAAAACCGATTAGAAATCAACACAGAAGGTGCTGTTCAACCCCAAGCGCAACTCCTGTTCAACCCCACGCGAGTGGTTATTGATTTGCCTGGAACCGACTTTGGACGTTCGCAGTTGATTCAGCAAGTGAATAGTACTGCAATTCGTAACGTTCGTGTCGGTCAGTTTGATGGACAAACAACTCGTATAGTCATTGAACTTAGTCCAGGTTATAGCCTTGATCCAAAGCAGGTGAAATTTGAAGGCAAAAGTTCTAATCGTTGGACAGTACAGTTACCAACTCCACAAGTTGAACAAGTTCCTTCATCTTCTGGCAACAGTTCTTTTAATGTCTATAGTGTGGTAAAGCCTGACAACTCCACAGCTAATAAAGACGTAATTGTCAATACTGATTCAACACCAAGTAAAGATTTAGTTGTTAATCCTACTGATAGGTCAACGCAAAAACAAACACTTATCAGCAATGCTCAAGGATTGACTCAAATTGAGAGTTTACGTGTTACAGGTGATGGTTTGTTTGTCCGCACAAATGGTCCAAATCCTCAAATCCAGACATTTCGCAGCAGTGACAAGAGTGCTTTTAATATCGATATACTTGGTGCATCTTTGTCACCACGTTTTTCACAGCAGAATATAGCAGTCAATAAGTTTGGTATAAAACGTATTGAATTCACTCAACTAAGAACAACAGCTACTGGTGTTCGTATGACGTTGTGGGTAGACAAAAATAGCCCTGACTGGCGAGCAAGCATGAGTAGCTTCGGCGGTTTGGTACTTCTGCCTAATGGTGATGCAAGCAAATTGTCCAGAGAGATTACGGGTAATAGTAGTAATCTTCCTAATTCAGACATAGCTGGGAATGTCACCCAGAGAAGCTCCAACCAAACCCCGCCAGCAAGTGACTCACTATCTACAATTGAGTCTGTAGAACTGACTGCTAGTGGTGGGCAACTCCTTATTAGAGGCGACCAACCTCTCTCATCTACTAACAGTGGTTGGGATAGAGCTTCTGGTCTATATCGGATCATCATTCCCAATGCTAAGTTGGCAGGTAGCGTTAGAGGACCAAGATTTGACGCCAGTAGTCCAGTTCTGCGCGTACGCCTGCAACAACAAGACCCCCGTAGTGTTGCCGTCTACATCCAACCAGCAGGAGGAGTGCGAATTGGACAACTCAATCAACTAAGTAGTCAGCTTTTGTCTTTAGAATTACAACGCTCGTTTTCTCCATTAACTCCCCGTTTTGGTTTACCTCCCTTACCACGATCAAACCCACAACCATTATCCTCAGGATCAATGACGAACAATCCGCTGCCGATGCCGCAGACGATACCGCAGCCAATGCCGCGTCCCCGCGTGCCTAATGGACGCGTTGTCATCGTTATTGATCCAGGACATGGCGGTCACGATTCTGGCGCTCCTGGTTTGGGTGGACTGTTGGAAAAAGATGTTGTTTTACCTATTGGCAGAAGAATAGCGAGCATCTTACAGCAAAATGGCATACAGGTTGCACTCACGCGTGATACTGACTACTTTGTTACCCTTCAGGGACGGGTGGACATAGCAGTTCAAGCAAATGCTGATTTATTTGTCAGCGTTCACGCTAATTCTGTTGATCGTCGCCCAGACGTGAATGGATTGGAAACTTACTATTTTGACAGTGGGCTAGATCTGGCTCGTGTTGTCCACAGTAATATTCTCCGAACTATCCCCACCATCAAAGATCGAGGAGTACGCAAAGCAAGATTCTATGTTCTCAGAAAAAATTCTATACCCTCGATTCTAGTAGAAACAGGTTACATGACTGGTCAGGAGGATAATCCTAGGCTGGGAAGCCCTGAATACCAAAATCGAATGGCAGAAGCAATTGCTAACGGTATATTACTGTACTTGCGGCAAAGGTAAGTAGATAGTGAGCCACTTGCGGTGGGTAGTCGCCGAGCGAGGTCTTGGTGATTTCCACGTTCATTGTGGAACCGTTGTGCATGGTTCCGCAGCATAAGCAAAGTGGCGTATCTCCTCTACCAGACGCTTCCCGATAAGCGTAAGGCGTGCACTTGCTTGCATACTCGATAGCTCTAAGGCGTGGCCGTTCCCACTAGGGTGGGTAGTGGGTAGTCGTGAGTGAAACAATTAACACACTAACAACCAAGCGTTGAGAACTACCAACTAACCATTAACGATTCATCACTAGTAGCTAACAACTAACCACTAACAACTATCAAATTAACGATATCCGCCTGTGTTTCCATCTTTTACCTTTGAAGGTAATCTTTATGATTTTTCTGAAGCACCGCAACGTGCCCCAATTGGTATTTTTGACAGTGGTGTAGGTGGTTTAACAGTTCTACACCAACTTTACCGTCAACTCCCAAATGAATCGATTATTTACTTTGGGGATACAGCTCGACTTCCATATGGGATTCGCTCGCAAACAGAAATTTTACAGTTTGCGCGTGAAATTCTCACCTGGATGCAACAACAGCATGTCAAAATGGTAGTTATGGCTTGTAACACGAGTTCAGCCCTAGCACTGGAGGCGGTACGTGAGGAATTCTCTGTGCCAATTCTCGGTCTGATCTTACCCGGAGCAAGAGCAGCAGTTAACAGTGGAAAGCGCATTGGTGTGATTGCCACTGCTGCAACAGCGAAAAGCAATGCCTATCGCCATGCTATCCTAGAGATAAACCCCGATGTACAAGTTTGGCAAGTGAGTTGCCCAGAGTTTGTACCGCTAATTGAACAAAACCGCATTTATGAACCCTACACAGTACAAGTGGTACGCTCATATCTAGAACCACTATTGCACCATGAAATCGACACATTAGTGTATGGTTGTACTCACTATCCTCTGTTGGCACCAGTTTTGCGATCGCTCCTCCCCTCCCACGTCAAGCTAGTTGATCCCGCACAATATGTCGTTGCTGCTTGTGCTCAGGATTTAGATATCTTGGGCTTGAGAAATACCTACCCACCTTTGCCAACTCGCTTTGCGGTCAGTGGTTGTCCACAACAATTTGCGCAGTCCTCTTTACAGTGGTTGGGTTATACTCCAGCTACTGAGGCAGTACAGTTGACAAATGTCACTTTTTCTAGCCTATGATATCTCGTTAATTAATCATTTAGTCAAGGGAAAAAACCTTGACTAAATGATTAATGAGTGATGAAGGTTAGTTGACACTACCCTATTGCGAATACGACACAACGAAATAGAAACACGCTTGTTGGTATTCTTCTAAATCCTACACCCAATTCTCAGGCAACATGGGTGATTTATTTAGGTCTTGGTTATATTTGTATACTCTGTGTTTATCGTTACTAATTATCCGGACTTGACATTATGCGCGCCCCGTTTGGAGTGCATCCCTAAAGAAACATTTGTGGCAGTAGTTTTTTTTCCGGTTCTCTTTGCTAGAGCTAATAGTAGATAAACTGCTAACAAATAACCAGAAGCTAATATAAAAACTATCATAGGCATTTTCCCGTAAACCATTTTTTACTAACACTTGTGTATAAGAAATATAAAATCCAATAAGATTTAGCAGAGTCACAACTACACAAACTTACTTTTGATAGCTGTTTTTGACACTGCAAAACTATAGGTAGAGAGCTATCTCTCTTTCCTAAATGTATTTTTATTCAATTTATGTTGCAAACTATACCGACAATAGTAGTTAAAAATTCCTAAAAAGCAATTTTTAACTACAACCTGAGCAGTCTACCTAGTCTGCATTTTTGCGCAAACACTTTATTTTGTTGTCCAAGGTATGCACTTTTGCTATACTAAGCAAGCACAGCATTATCCCTTTATGGGGAAGCGTACGGCTCTAACTGTATAGGCTTACGTACTGAGACTATAATCAATGAGATATATTCACTGAATGTAGCCTACAGTACTATATTCAAAATCACAGTACTTAATAAGTAAAAACACTTAACTGCATTTTTCTCTGGTAATGTGAATATCTCGAAAAATTTAAATCCCTTTATGTTAGCGTAACACAACGACCCTAAGTTTTTGGCTATTTTTTCTGCTAAATTTGAAATTTTCTACTGTAGGTTATACAAGATCTGGCTTATAATTTTTCCAAAAAGATAAATTTTGTATAATAAGTGATGAGTAAAAGATGTGGGACTTTTCCTGGCTCGTTTTCATCTTTACTTCAAGAATCTCCGGTCTAAGATAAAGTTTTGCTTAAGATACAGAAATTTTCTTAACTGGATCAGGGGTATTGTCTGATCAAGCGAAGTATGAAAAACATCATATAAATCAAAGAATATACTAGCATTTGCATACGTTTTTTTATAATTTTATACAAAAATAAAAGTTTCGTTGACCGGAACTAGGGGTGTAGGGCAGGGCTGTTTCATTCGATAAGTAGCGAGCATTTGTCAATAGGTAGCGCGATGATTTTTGGGGCACAAGTGATAGAAAATCTACATTTGAACCCAGAAAATTCAATTTTTCTCCAGGAAGTAAGGAGCTATTGCCAACATTAACCCTTGACGTGATGAGCCTTTGAGGGAATGAAACAGTCCTGGGGTGTAGGGGGGGGAAGGGGTTGCACGCTACAGGCGTTTCATCTCTCGTACTGAAAAACTGCAGTGCCCAACAGCAGAGCCCTATGGCGTCAGCCATAGAGCGCAGTTGCCATGAGAGCGCACTGCCTCACCAGTCGCCTCTGTCGGGAAACAAGGACTGCCCTGTGCTGGACTCACCTAATTACAAGTTAACGGCTAAGAAGTCCACGACCTTGACCGAAAAATCACAAAAATGTTAACTTATATACAAAAAATATCATCCATTGGGCAATTTTTCCTCTCCCTTGTGCAGATTTTTTGCTATTTTTACCCAACCACAGCCGTGCCACAAGTGAGTGATATACAAAGTAAGGGCGTTGGGGTTTCCTCGTTAAGTGCAAGTAGTGTATCAAGTTCTGGAGCAAAGCTGCCGTCAAATGACCTGCTTGTTGAAAAAGCGTCTGTACAACTGGCGCACGAGTGCATGCAGAAAACTAATGATTAATGACTCATGAAAACTTTCCGCTAAGACAGGGTTATCTTAGAATAAGTGTAGGATATGTAAACTTTCGTAACTAAAGCCAGAGTCTGCCCATCCATGACCCCAGCCACCTCCCTTTTTTCCCCAGTGGAAGCCGACCTGCAAATACTAGCAGACAACTTGAAACAGCTAGTTGGAAACGGTCACCCGATCCTTTGTGCAGCAGCCGAACATCTCTTTGGAGCTGGGGGAAAGCGCATAAGACCGGCGATCGTTCTGCTGATATCGCGGGCGACCATGCTCGAACAAGACATTACGCCTCGTCACCGACGCTTAGCTGAGATTACAGAAATGATTCACACAGCAAGCTTAGTACATGACGATGTGGTAGATGAATCCGAGATGCGACGTGGTGTTCCCACTGTTCACAGTTTATTTGGCAACAGAATAGCAATATTAGCAGGAGATTTTCTGTTTGCTCAATCTTCCTGGTATCTAGCCAATCTGGACAATTTGGAGGTAGTGAAACTGCTGTCGGAGGTAATTATGGATCTGGCCAGTGGCGAGATTCAGCAGGGATTGAATCGCTTCGATACAAATATATCGATTGACACTTACCTCAAAAAAACTTACTACAAAACAGCGTCATTAATTGCTAATAGTTCAAAATCAGCTGGATTACTTAGCAATGTTTCCCAAGAAACAGCCGAACATTTGTATAGCTACGGACGTCACCTTGGTTTAGCATTCCAGATAGTAGATGACATTTTAGATTTCACAAGTTCGACAGATACCTTGGGTAAGCCAGCAGGGTCGGATTTGAAAAGTGGTAATTTAACTGCGCCAGTTTTATTCGCATTGGAAGAAAAGCCGTATTTAGAAGTCCTGATAGACAGAGAGTTTGCCCAGAAAGGGGACTTAGAGCAAGCTATATCCTTGATACACGACAGTCAAGGTATTCAGCGCTCAAGAGACTTAGCTGAACATCATGCGAAGCTAGCTGTTGAGCATCTTGCGGATCTTCCATCCTCTGAATCTTGGCAAACCCTGATGAAGATAGCTGATTACGTATTGAGTAGGCTCTATTAGGGGAAACGAGGAACTTAAGTAGGAAGAATTCTATGTGTTTTTTCCTTATCTTCCTCGCCCTGCACTCCTGTTGTCAGGCAATATCTGGAGGAATTTGTTTTTTTACTCGGTTTTGCTGTAACTGTTGGTGAATTAAGTGTTGCACCTGGGCTCGTCGAACTTCGATTGAGTTGGTGGTGATGCCAGGGGTTTCAAAAAAAACTATACTATCTACGGGTTCCATTGCTACCAGTTGGAACAAAATGTGAGTGACAGGGATTGGTGCAGCTATCAATTGAGGGTCAAGCCCAGCAGATGATCCCAGTGGGACATCCTGTATTCTAGGGAAAGCATAAATAACGCGCTTTTCCAACTGTGGATTTGCGCGATCGCGGTAGGTAGTCAAAACCCAGCTTTGTTCCATGTTCTGAAGAATATAGTACTGGGAGTGGCGTAATTTCCGAGCGATCGCGCTGAGGACAGGAGCGATTGCTGTGACAAGTTGCGGAGTAACACCATCTTGGGGTGCATTGTCAATTAGCAATTGAATTTGTGCTTTTAAGTCCATAATGACCTGTAAACTGGTGAATGGGTAGTGGCAATAACATCTATCAAAAGCGAACAATCAAACAAAATTTGGCAAGATTAAATTCCGATTTATTCCATAACACACGATTTCGGCACGTTTGAGTTGTACGCAAAATCCTCAACCCAATACTCTCAGTCTTACAGGTGGTACATAACTATGTTAGGGTCTTTCTAAACACCAGACTATGAATTCAGCCGCAACCATAACAATTCAGGGAGTAAGTTCTATCGGCGTGGAGGCGATATTTCAACTCCTTTTCAAGGAGCTTCAGCAATCAACCAAAGCTTCGGAGCAAAATTGCCGCGATGTGGCAACACGAATTGCTGCCGAAGTTAATAGAATTTGCAGTGAAAGCAAGCGCATCCAAGCTGCTGGGACTGTAGAAAATTCTGCAATGACCCTTGCCCGACATCGCTTACAACAGTGTTTGAGGTACTACGAGTTGGGTTCCAATCGGGGCAGAGTAGAGTTACACAGTACTTTGAGTGCGATTATTTATCGCTACATCAATCCTCCCCAAAGACAATTGAGTTATCAAGGGCGGCTCGTCGTCATCGAAGATTTCTTGCAGAGTTTTTACCTAGAGGCATTAAACGCCTTCCGACGGGAGAATCAACTAGGCACTACCTACCGTCCTCAAACACTTTTGGAATTAGCAGAATACATGGCATTCACAGAACGCTATGCTAAGCGAAGGATTCCTTTACCAGGGCGTCAACAACAGTTGATTATTCTCCGAGCACAAACATTTTCTCAACAACAACCGCCGGAAACCTGCGTAGACATAGAACAAGCAGCAGAAGGTAGTGGCAACGAAGCTGATGGCTCTTGGGAAGATCCAGCAGTGCAGCAGTTGCGAAGTGCGATGGCGACACAACCAGAGCCAGAACCTCAAGAAGATACGTTACGCTCTGTCGTGATTACTGAACTCATGAATTATTTGGAAGAGCGGCAACAATCAGATTGTGCTGATTACTTTGCTTTGCGCCTCCAGGATTTATCAGCGCAGGAAATTGAGTCGATCTTGGGCTTAACTGCTCGCCAGCGGGATTATTTGCAGCAGCGCTTTAAATACCATTTAATCCGGTTTGCCTTATTGCATCGCTGGGAATTGGTTCACGAGTGGCTAGAAGCAGATTTACAGACAAATTTGGGCTTAACTCCTCAGCAATGGGAAGTGTATACGGCTCAACTGGACGAGAAACAACAGTCTTTACTAGAGTTGAAACAACAAGGTCATCCGGATGAAAAAATTGCCAAAACTTTAGGATTATCGATGGCACAAATGCAAAAACGGTGGTTTAAAATTCTTGAACAAGCTTGGGAAATTCGTAACTCTCTAATTTCCGGATCAGGTGCATCTACCCATGAATAGTGACTCAGAATCCTTACAAAACCAATTAATCGCTTGGTTGTTGGCAAAAAATGCCCAAACCAACGATCCAAAATTGGTCAATTGTGAGGAAAATGAAGGGGTAGAACATATTAATGAAACAGCCGCCGCCTTAAACGGTGGCGCTTTTGAGTTAAGGTGTCTACCCCGAACTATTCAACTGGGAGAAATTCCTACTGTGCAAGAACGTTTCCAAGCCGTCCTTAAACGTCGGTTACAAACTCAAATTCAAAATCATCCACCATTATTCCCTTGGGAAGCTCAGCTTATAGAGTATCCCGAATGTCTAGACAAGCCAGCGCTTGAGTTGGTTCCGGTTTGGGGCTGGGCAGTACAGCAATCTAAGCTGAATCTGCCGATTCAACTGCCGGAAAGAATTTTCCAGCAATTGCTGGAGAAGTGTCAGGCGATGATTGCCTCTTCTATACCGTTAGGGGCAAAACTCGTTGCGGCTGTGGAGAGCCTCTTTCCTGAAGAATATCAAACATTGAATGACTTAGCAGGAATAGTGCTAAGAACTCCCTCTCGTTCTGTGGATGCTCTAGAAAGTATGCCGAATTTAGAGAGTGATTACTCAGACTTACAGCCACAGCAACAGATGGCGCTTTCGTTGCTGGCTGCAAAACAGCTAATAGAAAATCTAACTCTGCCAGTTTCAGCTACCAACCCAGTAGTAGAAAGGCAATGGCTTACAAGTGCAGGTGTTTTGACCCTAAAGGTAGAATACCAAACTCAAGCTCAAGTGACGAAGCTAAGAGTTGAAACTGAATTGCCCTCTAAAGCGATTGTGAAGCTTCAAGGAGATGCTGCCCAAGCAACAGCTGAGTCATCGAGTCCGGGATGTCTAAGTGTAGAATTACACAACACCCAACCAAACCAGACTTATACCTTGGAAGTTGAGTTAAAAGAAATAGACCAACAACCGCTTGTATTTGTGATTGTTCCCACTTTATAAATAAGCTTGCCATCGCTAGCAATCCACGTTGATAAACGCGATTGATATAAAATGAATGTCCTGGTTTTGAAAAATTCCCCATTTTTACAAAAGCGATCATTAGGGCGTCTACAGAAAGCTGTTGTGAGGAAGACACTGGCGAGTTTCGTTTTACCGACTCGTTTTCTATCTGTGGCGTCCATATCATTGCTTGACTCATATACCCATAGACTGCTTTCTCATTAAGATGTTTAACAGATCTAGGAGCCAGGATGAAGTTAGCGTCTACCTGTAAGTCTTTTCTGGCGGCAAAATACGCAGGAGTCGCCGTTGATGCAAGTGGAAAGTTGATGACCTTGCAGGTGCTTGTGCTAGCGTTGGTAATTGTAGGTGTAAGAGTTGTGACGACTGATTGGGTACCGCTTTAAACGGTGGGCGCAATTTGGAGTTACTACCCTCGCCATAATCGTAATGTCTCGGTTAGGTTCTGTATCACCATAGAAATATTGGCAGCAGTGAGGGCTTTGTTTAGGCGATTTTTTGATAAGTTAAATGACAGGCGGCTGGGTTTTATGGAGTTATTCATTCAATTCCAAGTATTTCACAAGCTTTGATATACCTTGCTACAAAGACTTAGGATACTTTATTGTCCAATACAGTTGATATTGCTTGGTCGTGTCCATACACTGAGTCAAACTTTAGAATTAGCCCCAGTGCTGCTGTTATTTCTTGTAATTACCCTATTAACCCTAGTGCTGGATTACGGTTTACTACTCGGCTTGCAGACAGTGAAATCGTTTTCAGGCTGTGCCTGAAAACGAGATCAAAACAAAAACGATCTTCAAATTTTTTACCTACTGTAAACCGCCTTGATTCAATTGTGAGCCAAGGCGGTTTGATTTTCATCCGAACTACAACATCAAAGATTCAGGATTTGTCGAAATCAACTTCGCCAAATCTTTCAAGAACGCCGCAGCATCAGCACCATAGATAATGCGGTGATCACAGGTTATATTCACCTGCATCTGTTGCTTGACGCCAAATAAACCTTCAGGTGTTGCTACGATTTGCGGACGAGATGCGCCAATTGCCAAAATAGAACCTTGTCCGGGTGGTAGGATTGCATCAAATCTATCTACACCGAACATTCCTAGGTTCGATATTGTAAAGGTACCGCTGTTATACTCCTCTGGTTGGAGCTTTTTCGCTCTCGCGCGATCTACCAAAGACTTCCAATCGCGGGATAGAGAGTATATATCCGCCATATCTGCATTCTGTAATACTGGTGTAATCAATCCCCCGTCATCCATTGCCACCGCTACGGCAACATTTATACTAGAGTGGTACACAATTCCTTGTTCAGAATATTTAGCATTAAGGAGTGGGTGTTTTTGCAATGTCACCGCTACAGCTTTTGCCAGAAGGGTTGTCATAGTCACGCCTTTAGACTTAATTTGTTTATAAAGGTTGTCAAGCGCATCAGTGGTAATTGTGTAACCTATATGGATAACTGGTACGGATAAACTGGCTACCATGTTGCGTGCTACAGCATTTTGCAGAGTAGTAAAAGGTACTACTTGACCTGGTAGTGCAGCGATCGCCGGCGCAGGTGCTGGTGCAGGAGCAACTTTAGTGGGTGTAGGTGGAACAGGGGTTATGGTTGGCGTTGGTTGTGGAGGTGGGACAGGAGTCACTGTGGCGGCTTGTTTGCTAGACTTTCCTGCTGCTGCTTCTACATCCTGGGCGACAATACGACCGTGGGGGCCACTACCAGAGATGCCACTTAAATCAACTTTCAGTTCCTTAGCTAATTTACGGGCACGGGGTGAAACTACTAGCCGACCATTTGTATGGCTGGTAGTTCCGTTTTGAGAAGCAGGGGGTGTTGCGACTGTGGTTGTTTCTGCTATTTTTGGGCTCTTAATAGCTGCAGTTGCTTCATCAATAGCCGCAGTACTCCCAGAATTAGCTTGAGATGCAGTTTCGATTTCAGCTTCGGTTTCCGTCAACAAAGCGATCGCACTTCCAACGGAGGCTGTTTCACCAGCTTGCACGATGATGTGAGCAAGATATCCTTCATAAAAGGATTCCACATCCATATCTGCCTTATCTGACTCGACAACCACCACTGTTTCGCCTTTTTCCACTTTATCTCCAGGAGATTTTACCCACGAGACGATTTTACCTTCGGTCATGGTGGAACTTAGCGCCGGCATAAATACTTCGTAAATGCTCATATAAGTGGTTTGGTGAATCGATAATTAATGGACTTTTACAGTTTGTGTCAGATCGAATTGTATCTTGACCTCGCTACCCTAGGGGCGCAGTTTTGGGAAACATAGATCTTGGGTGTAGGACAGTCATTATTAAAATTTGACCAGGTAATAAATAACATTCTTATTTTTTTGATACCCTTACATTTTGATACCTCTAGTTGCTCAATAGTGGTGAGGAACTATATTAAGACCACAAGGTCTATTTATTTGTATTTCTCATCACGACTGTCAAAATCTAAATTCCACTCATAAGTAAGAAGAAGAACCATACCTTAATCTAAGATTCAAAATTAATATTTAACCTGATTTTAATTGGCTGTTAAATTTTATGTCGGCAAAGTTGAAGTTGTTTTTGATTGTGATATTCAGTATCTTTGCCACCGCTGCTACTGGTGTTTACATCATTCAGCGCCAGCCATCTGAAGCGGTTTCTAGTATGAACAATAGGCAAATACCTCAGTTTTCAGATGTCAACATAGCACAAGAAATTGTCAACTCGGAGCGGGCAAATTATCACACTGTGCCTCTGGAAAGTATTAACTCTCCTCTTCAAGGTAGTGATCCAGCAGATCTTGCGCTCAATGCCTTTGATAACATGGATTCAACCTTAGAAACTCGCAAGGTTGAGGTCTTTTATCCCTACCCCAATCAAGCGTTAGTAACAATTACGCAAATAGAGCCAGCAAAGAATTTTCTCAAAGCACTGAAATATCGAGTTGAACTGACAACCTTTGGGCGATCGCTTTTTGTGAGTTCCCCTCGTGTGTGGCAAATTATTTGGGCTGGCTCCCAGGTACAATGTATACCTGGAAGCAGCCCTCACAAACCACAGTCAACCCAAACCTGTCAATAGTTATTTGTTCTTAGTCTTAGTCACTCTATAACAACCAAGAACAAAGGACAAATTTAAATATCACCGCGAACTTCTTCTACAACACCATCACGTAGTACAACTTCTACCTGCAATTTGCCAATCAAGTTATCACCTGGTTCCACATGAAAAAAGCTTTCCATTTGAAATTGGTTAACTTCTTGATCCAACTCTAAAAACTGGACTTGCTGGAGATTTTGCAGACTTTGATTTTTTTGCTCCAAGAGTTCACTTTTCTTTTGATTAACTTGACCTTGAATATTCTCAATTTGTTGCAGGGTTTGGGGACCAGGTGGTTGCAGACTCTGCTTTTGAACTGCTGAAATCGCCCGCTGTCCTTCCATGTCGATTTGTTGCAGTTGCTGGTCAATTTGATTAATTTGCGTTTGCAGTTGCTGCTGCACTTCCTCTTTCCAAAGGGGAGTTACGATCGCTTTGACGTTAACAACGCGTTTTAGCAGCAGTTGAGATTTCGAGGCATCCATAAATGTTTCACGTTCACTCTATAATTTGCAGGTGGGATATAATCAGGCAAACATTGGGTTAATAATATCGTGATAGCGCTCCATCACGACCTGTCGCCTAATTTTCAGTGTTTGTGTCATCATGCCATTTTCTGGTGAAAACGGCTCTAGAATGAGCTTGAACGGACCAATGCGGTCATCCGGTCGATAGCCTGGACGGTTTTGCACTTCCCGAATCAATTCTTGCCGAAATAAATCCTGAATTATTTTACTCTCCAAGGTGACTTCCGTCTTACCTGCGGGATCTTCAGTACTTATTTGTTTGGCGGCTTCATCCGGCAGACGTAGATGCAGATTTTTAGTTTGAAGCCATTTTTCTAGGGCTAACAAATTGGGGACTATCAATGCACCGAGACTGCGTTGGTCTTGTCCAACAAGCATTATCTGATCTATGTAGGGCGATCGCAAACACGCATCTTCAATTGGCTGCGGCTCGATATTTTCCCCATTGGTTAATACAATCGTATCCTTTGCTCGTCCGGTCAGAACTAAGTCATTTTGTGGTGTCACCCAACCCAAATCACCGCTATCAAACCAACCCTCCTTGTCAATTGCTTTGGCTGTTGCTTCAGGATTTTGGTAATAGCCTTGCATAATTTGCGGTCCTCGCAGCATCACCAAACCTCGCTCCCCAACTGGCAAAAGTTTGCGAGTTTCCGGATCTAGTATTTTCGTTTCTGTACCTGGTACTGCTTCCCCAGATGAACCGCGCACATTATGCCAAGGACGACGCACATGGACGATGGGAGAAGTTTCCGTCAAGCCATAGCCCTGCAAAATCTCTACACCAATAGTTTCAAAAAAGTCATCTATGTGCTTGGGAAGTGCACCGCCACCGCTAATCATCTGCTTAATTTCTCCCCCCGTTGCTTCCCGTACCTTGGCATAAACAAGCCGTTCTCCCAAAGCGTGGAGAGGGAATAAAGCTGATGCTTGTATACTAGCTGCAAATCGCTCGATGATTGAGGGGTTTAAATTCTCTAAACTCAATCCTTGGGCGATTCGCCGCGCTTTGATATACTTCTGGCTAACGCCCATAAAGTAGTTAATCAGGCGTTGCTTGTTTGCGCTTTGCTCGCGGAACTGTTTTTGCACTCCTTCATAAATTGATTCCCATAGACGTGGTACACCTACCATGTAATTGGGTTTAAATTCTTTCAAATCCCCCTTCACAAACCGCAGGTTAGTGTAAATTTGGGTGCAACCTTGAGACAGTAAGAAATATTCACAAGTGCGTTCATAGCTGTGCCAGCTGGGGAGAATGCTGAGAACAACTTCTCCTGGTTCTGGTTGCAATACCGTCCCACATATTAGCAGTTGGTGCATCAAATTACCGTGAGAAAGCATCACCCCTTTGGGTTTCCCTGTAGTACCAGAAGTATATATAAGTGTTGCCAAAGTATCGTGATTTTGCTTAACTGGCGTTAAGCTATGGTTTGTCCCAATTTCAAGCAATTGAGTAAAGTTTACTATTTTCAGGGTTTCATCTGTTGGTGCTGCTTCATCACTCAGCAAGATGACCAATTGAATTGGCAAATCACCAAGACGCTGTTTAAGCTTGTTGAAAGTTTTTAAATCTTCCACCACCAGCGCTGTACTACCACTATTTCCCAAGATAAATACAAGTTCTTCTCGTTCTGCTTGGGAGCTACGAACTGCATCAACCGCTCCAGCAGTCATAATGCCCTGATCTGCAATGAACCAGCGCGGACTATTATCCGAAATCAGGGAGACACGTTCTGTTGGTTTCACCCCCAATGCTTGCAATCCTGCAGCAAAATATTGAATTTTTTGAAAGAGTTGCGTATATGTAATAACAACTTCTGGTTTAGCATGAGGATCGCGAAGAGCGACGGTATCACCACATCGCTTTGCTACCAACGGCCATATTTCTGGCAGTGAATTCAAGTTCGAGTAATCTGCCAAACGCTGTAAATTTCTGCGCTCTAGCTCAGAAAGGTTAGATATTATAGAAGAAATATCGTATGTTTTCGACATAACACATCTCCCAAATAGAAAGTTTATTATATCTCCAGCATATTCCGATCTGTGGTTCAAATAGTAAATTGAAAATGACACATTTTATTTTGTCTATAGCAATGCTCAAAATTTGATGAATCTATTGATTAACAAAACTTTATGTTATAGTGAATTTATCTGAGAGAGAAGCAAGGCCAAATTTTGCTTTTAACTTGTTACAGAAATATTGCTTTTGAATAAAAGCAACAAGCACCTCATTTGTAAAAGTAAAGTGACGACCTATGCCTTTGATAGACATTTTGCTGTTGACGGTAATAAATATTGTTGCATGTCTTGCATTTCCTAAACTCATATCTGTCATTCTGGCTACTTTAACTAGGCAGAATCAGTTATTGCAGAGTACCTTAACAAGGCAAAAAGAGGTAATTTCAATTACCAGTTTTCCGTATTGCACAAGTTACACCTTGACAAAAGAACCGTTTTGTAAATTCCGTCCCAGTTTTTGTGACAGGTGTTCTCCTGGTTAACAGGGTAAAGTTATCGGTTAACTTATGCGTAAATCTCTACATCAAAAGTGTATTATTTTTATAATTGTTATAAATCTTAACTGTTAACTGATAACATAAACCACATCTAATTTTCCAGAGTTAGCCTAGAACACCGATTCATTAATGCCAAAAACCCGGTTTATGTTGGTGGAAAGACTGATATTTCGTTATCTCAATGATAAAAAACCGGGTTTTTGATCACAATTGGTGAATACTGAATCAGTGAACTAACAAAGTCAGGACGCTTAACGCTTAACGCTTAAGAAGCAATAAATATGTACGAAGCTTCGCAAAAATCTGCGGAGGATTCCTATTTCTGAAATAATTATTCCCTCTATGGTTATCATCAAAAACTTTTATATTAAAAGTTACTTATAGACATAACAATCAATTCAAATTTGGCTTTGCGTAATTTTAACGAATTTTGTTTAACAATAAGAAAATATAAAGAACACCTTTATGAAGAAGGGAGTTATCTATGAATTTGATGGATGGTCTATTCCTAACTTTGATAAACGTTGTAGTCTGTCTTGCGTTTCCCAAGTTACTATCTGTGATTTTGAATTTTAAAAATAAACGCTTAGAAGCATCACAGGCTACTTTGTCCTCAACCAATGCGAAATCTGATGTGCCAAGTTTTTCTTAGAGGATGTCTGGAAAGTTTTGGAAAAGTAATTTTAATCACGCAACCTACTTAAATATTAAACGAATCATCGCAGCATAAATAGTAGCAGGCGATTCCTACGGAGAGCTACGCTTAACGCCCGTATATTGCCAACCCTAGAACAGCGATTCAGTATTGATAATTGTGACTAAAAAACCCGGTTTCTGTTACTGGGAAGACCGAAATTTCGTTGACTCAATAAGAATAAACCGGGTTTTTGGGATTAGTGAATCGATGTTCTAGTAATATTTACGGGCGATATGGGGCTCTGCGCTCCTTTGCAGATCGCACTGTTTGGTTATTGTGATAAACCCAGCATCAAGTAAGCGAGCGATACTCCGGCTTGTAGACGTGGCTACGGATGAAGGCTTCTACGTCAGCTGGTCGCTCGACACGAGCCAGGTTAGTGTCAAAAACCACCTTTGCCACCCGTGCAGCGGTCTTGATCTCGGTTTCGAGGATGCTTGATTGTGGCGGGAAAAGGAGTCCCTGCTTGAGTTGGTCGGGCGTTACCTGGTCTGAGACGGCTCGGGCTGCCTCGGTAAACATTTCATCAGTGACTCGCTTGGCTTGAGTCGCGTAAATTGCCATCCCAACTGCCGGGAAGATGTACGAGTTGTTTGCTTGACCTGGCAAAAAAATCTGTCCACCATAGTGGACTGGTGGGAACTGCACACCTGCTGCATAAAGCGCCTTGCCCTTCGACCAATTGTAAGCTTGCTCAGCCGAACACTCTGCATGATCTGTCGGGTTGGAAAGCGCGAAGATAATCGGACGATCGTTGATTTGGGACATAACCTCGACTACTTGCTGAGTAAAGGCTTTGCCCACCGTGCTCACCCCGATAATGACAGTCGGCTTGAGCGATTTGATCGCCTCTACAAAATCTTTGGTGGGTTCATGAGGATGGGCGTATGGCTGTTGAAACTCGAACAAGTCCTTGCGGCTTGGTTCGAGCAACCCGTTGACATCAAACATGGAAATCTGTCCCTGCGCTGCTTGAGTCGAGAGTCCTTCTTGAGTGATGGCGCTAGCAATCAAGTTGGCGATGCCAATGGCAGCGGAACCTGCTCCTAAAAATAGAATGCGCTGGTCTTTGAGTTTGCCGCCTGTAACCTTTAAAGCGCTGATAATGCCCGACAGTGCGATTCCGGCAGTCCCCTGGATATCATCGTTGTAGCAGCTGACTTGATCGCGATATCGGGCGAGTAAATTAACAGCATCACTACCCGTCCAGTCCTCAAAATGAATGCAGCACAGCGGGAACACGTCTTGAACTGCGTCAACAAACTCGTCCACAAAAGCGTAAAGCTCTTCGGTCGCAGGTCGTGACTTGCGCAGTCCGAGGTAAAGCGGATCGTTGAGCAGCGACTCGTTGTTCGTTCCTGCGTCGAGATACAAGGGCAGAAGACCTTGGGGAGGCACACCCGCCGCCGCCGTGTAAAGCTGGAGTTTGCCGATTGGGATACCGATGCCGTTCGCGCCCAAGTCACCCAGTCCCAGAATCCGACCGCCATCTGTGACGCAGATGACGCGCACATCCTCAACGGGCCAATTGCGGAGGATGTCCTTCACACGCCCTTTGCGGGCAATTGACAGATACATACCGCGAGGACGGCGGAAAATATGACCGAACTTAAGGCAAGCTTCGGCGATGGTGGGGTCATAGACAATCGGCAGGAACCGTACTGGGTCGGACATCAGAACTCGGTAGAACAGCGTCTCGTCATTATCGAGCAAGTTGACGAGGTAAATGTAGCGATCAAGGTCGCTACTCTTGTGCCCAAGCTGCTGCATCACCCGGCGCAATTGCAAATCTTCTGACTCGGTAACATCAGGAACCAACCCCACGAGTCCAAGTTTTTCCCGCTCCTCATCGGTGAAGGCGGTAGACTTGTTGATGGTCGAATCATGGAGGATATCAATTCCGCGCTTATTGTTGAACGATTTGTCTGACATAAAATTTTTATTTAACTTGAGTGTTATTATTCGTTGTTTAGCTCTTAGTATCGCTGGGTTGAACCATCTTTTTCGGATCGACAATTTGGTCGTATTCTTCAGCGCTAACAAATTCCAACTTCAGCGCTGCTTCTCGAAGAGTTAGATCGTGGTTAAGGGCATAGTGCGCGACTTGCGACGCCTTGTCGTAACCGATAACCGGACTGAGTGCCGTTACCAGCATGAGCGATCGCTGCAAGAAGTTATCCATCTGCTTGTGGTTGGGTTGGGTTCCTTCAATCAGAAAAACCCGGAAGTTATGGCAACTGTCGTGTAACAGCCGGATGGATTTCAGGATATTGAAAATAATCAGCGGCTTGTAAACGTTCATCTCCAGATAACCACCGCCACCACCGAAGGTTACAGCCATATCGTTTGCCATGACTTGCACTGCCACCATCGCCAGCGCTTCACACTGAGTTGGGTTCACCTTACCCGGCATAATCGATGAACCTGGCTCATTTTCTGGAATGTGGAGTTCAGCAAACCCGCAGCGTGGTCCACAACTAAGCAGTCGAATGTCGTTGGCAATCTTATAAAGCGAAGTGGCAAGCGTCTTGAGAGTACCGCTAAGCTGAACCAGGGCATCGTGGGAGCCTTGAACTGTAAACTTGTTCGCAGCCGTGACAAACGGTAGACCAGTCAAATTGGCGATCTCCTGAGCAACTTCTTTGTCAAACCCAAGCGTGGTGTTGATGCCTGTGCCCACAGCTGTACCGCCTAACGCCAATCGATAAACACCCTGTAAGCTCTGCTCTAGACGCTCCAAGTTATCGTCCAACATCCCCACGTAGCCAGAGAACTCCTGACCAAGCGTGAGTGGTGTAGCATCCTGCATGTGGGTACGACCGATTTTGACAATGTCCTGCCATTCCTGCGCTTTTTTGGCGATCGCATCTCGCAACTGCTGTACCACTGGCAGTAAACGCTGCTTCGTCCCTTGTGCAGCAGCGATACACATTGCTGAGGGGAACGAGTCATTCGACGACTGCGACATATTGACGTGATCGTTCGGATGGACGGGTTTTTTACTTCCTAGCGACGTTCCAGCAAGTTGGCAGCAGCGGTTAGAAATCACTTCGTTCACGTTCATGTTGAACTGTGTGCCACTCCCCGTCATCCAGACATGCAGGGGAAACTCCTCGTGATGCTGTCCGCCAAGAATCTCGTCGCAAACCTGAACAATTAAATCCTTTTGCTGGTTTTCCAGGTGTCCACCCCGCTGATTGACCAGGGCGGCGGCTTTTTTGAGTACTGCATAGGAAAGAATCATTTCGCGGGGCATCAAATCATCCCCAATGCTGAAATGTTCTAGCGATCGCTGGGTTTGTGCTCCCCAAAGCTTGTCAGCAGGCACCTGCACTTTACCGAGACTATCGGTTTCAACACGGAAATCAGTCATAAGATAGCAACGACCTCAAGCTCAATAGTTTCTTTTGTATTTGGTATGTTAACCATGTTTAGCGCATCTACTTATCAACAAAACTTCAAAACCCAAAAACCTGATTTATATCTGTTAACTCTTAAGAAACACATTTTCAAACCCTTATCTAGCAAGAATTTTGAGACATTGTGTTTCTTCCATATGTAACGGGAGCGATTGCCGCGCCCGTAAGAGGCTGACATCTTGCACCAAAAACAGTTGATAACATTTCATCACTCAGTCTCACACTTAAAGCCCTTAGTTTAGAGGAAAAAATCTAAATAAAAAACGATCCCAAACTCAATCATTTTTCAACAAAACTTCAAAAGCGAAACAAACCGATTTCCATTTGAGCAGTGGTCATTATTCAAAGCAACTTTTCCTGCGTTTTTCTACGCCTGAGTCTACTGTGGAATTTTGATAATTTCAAGACACAACTTGTTATCATTCTGATGCTTGATGGTTATTAATAGAAAGAAGAGATAACAATGGACCTGCAACAGCTGCGCTACTTTCAAGCCGTCGCTCGACTGGAACATATGAGAAAGGCAGCCGAGGAACTCTCTATCGCGCAACCCGCTCTTAGTAAAGCGATCGCACGCCTAGAAAAAGAACTTGGAGTTCCCCTATTCAACCGTGTAGGACGACATATCCAACTCAATCAGTTCGGCCGTGCTTATCTGCACCGGGTGCAGCGAATCTTTGATGAGTTGGAGAAGGGACAGCGCGAGATCGACGACATGGCAGGACCAGAACAGGGACAAATCGGGTTGGCCGTTTTGCATACTATTGGTGCGCAATTGCTCCCGGAACTCATCAGTGTCTATCGACGGAAGCATCCTGCCGTCAAATTCCGTCTCTTCCAGAACGGCTCTCTGACGATGCTAAACCAACTCACAAGAAGTGATATCGACCTGTGTATCACGTCTTTTTTGCCTAAGCATGAGGGAATTGGATGGATCTCGTTAATGACAGAAGAAATCTTTCTGGCAGTTCCCCCCGGACATCATTTGGCGGGACTTGCTGATGTTTGCTTGAGCGAAGTGGCGCAGGAAGACTTTGTTAGTTTGAAATCAGGTTATAGCTTACGGGAACAGATTGATCAACTCTGTCGCCAAGCAGGATTTGAACCAACAGTCACTTTTGAAGGTGACGAGTTAACGATCGTCCGTGGTTTAGTGGCAAAGGGACTCGGCGTTGGATTGATTCCAGCACTTGCGTGGCGTTGTATTGACGAACTAATCCCAGTCAAGTTGCGCATTACAAATCCGCTTTGTCAGCGAACAATTGGTGTTGCATGGCGAGAAGAACATTACTTATCATCGGCAGCGCGACTATTTCGCCAGTTTTTGATTGATTACTTTGCTCAACTTGAACAAGAACAGGCATCTGATGGATGCTGAGTAAGTCCGCACATTAACGATTCAAAATTCGCTGCCTACGGCACGCTACGCTAACATTCAAAATTCAAAATTGAAGACAGTTTAAAATGGGGATTTCAAACCCGACTGAAACTGGAGCTTCGTATAGAACCCATTTGGGATCTTGGGAAAAGAGTATAATCAGGGAAAAATGCCATCGCCGTACCGCTGTTGTTCATAATCTTCATGTCCTTGCAAAATTTTTGACTAACACTACTGAGGTTGCCTCTGCTTCTGTCTGATTACTGAATCGGTGTTCTAACTTTAGCCTCTAATCATTGCAAATCGCCAAAAGTACTATCGCGCTTTACTGGCAATGACTACCTGCTGCTCAGTAGGTGGAAGTGAATGAAGTTGGCAATGGGAAAAACCTGCATTGTTAAACATACGTTCGTATTCTGCAAAAGTATAGGCATCACCACTTGGTGTTGTCGCTAACATTGTTAAAGCGAAAGCAGCAACTGATGGTGGTGTAATGCGGTCAGGGTTAGGAATAAATTCAAACACGATGGTTCTTCCATCAACACTCAAGCTCCGATGAATTTTTCTTAAAAGCTTCTCACACGTCTCCATATCAAAGTGATGCAAGAAATTTGGGAGTAAAACTAGGTCGTAATCATTACCGTAATCTACGTCAAATGCACTGCCAGGAATTATATGGTAGCGATCACTAACACCTTGCACCTGTGCGTTTTCTTTAGCTACTTCTAAAACAGGTGCCCAATCTACCGCATAAATTTCAGCATTAGGATTGTGCTGAGCAAAAGCGATACCAAATAAACCATGACTTGCGGAAATATCCAGCACTTTCATACGCTCTTGAGAATCCCCATTCACCATTTGAGCGATTAATCGTGCTGGCGTTGCCGTCATCGGTGACATGGCTTTAGCAAATTTTACCCATACTAGATTTTCGGGCGATAAAGTTCCTTCGGAGGATACTACGGTTCCACCCTGGCGAACAGCGGCAGCAAGGTCATTGAATCCATTAGTTATGAAGCCAGACAATAAAAACTCAATTCCATCCCCTATGTAAGCTTTGCTATGTCGATCCAAGAACATGGCTGTATCAGGCGTGAGTCTGTAGCCTTGGGCTTCCTTAGCTAAAAAGCCAATGATAACTAAATAATCGCATAAAATCCGCATCCCTCGCTCGGAGGTTTGGCATTTTTGTGCCAGTGATTGAACGGACTCAATTCCTTCACTAATGGTAGTAAAAATTTGAAGTTCAATTGCGGCTCTAATTGCCGCCGTACGCTGATAAGCGTTGACTGTATTTAAAAATAGTGCAGGTGATGGTGTTTGAGAGTAGTTGGACATAGAAAACCTTAATTATCAATTGTCGTAATCGCACATCATATCATCCCCTTTTTTGACGACATGGCTGATGGCGGCGGCCGTGACTGTGATGCGGTTCTCGCCTGAGGACGGCACTGGCTCTGCGAAATCCCCATAGACGGGCGTTTGCCCGATTTCCCGAACGATTGCTGCTTTCATGACGGTTTTCTTTTCGGCTCCCAATTAATTGATTACTTTGCTTACCTTGAACAAGAACAGGCATCTGATGGATGCTGAGTGGTTGGCACAATAAAACATAATTATCTATGTTGTGACAATGAAGCGGTCATGGAAAAACAAAAATCGTTTAAACCACTTAACTTATTTGAATACGAACAGCTAGCGACCAAATCTCTGTCTAAAATGGCTTTGGACTACTATGCTAGTGGTGCGTGGGATGAGGTAACACTGCGGGATAACCGCGCTGCTTTTGAAAAATTTAAACTTCGTCCGCGATCGCTTGTAGATGTCAGTCAGCGCAACCTAGCAACTGAGGTTTTAGCTCAACCGCTTCAAATACCTTTGTTGATTGCTCCGATGGCGTTTCAATGTCTTGCCAATCCACAAGGAGAAGTTGCAACAGCAACAGCCGCTGCATCTGCTGGTGTTGGCATGGTGTTGAGTACTCTTTCTACCAAAAGCATAGAAGAAGTAGCAGCAGTGTGTCACGACACAAATCTTCAAACTCCCCAATGGTTCCAGCTTTACATCCACAAAGACAGAGGGCTAACTCGTGCCTTGGTTGAAAGGGCTTATGCTGCGGGTTATAAAGCACTTTGTATAACTGTAGACGCTCCTGTTTTGGGACGGCGAGAACGAGACAAGCGCAATGAGTTTGCTCTACCACCAGATATGCAATTGGCTAATCTCACAAATTTATCAGGGTTGAACATTCCTCAAAAACAAGGGGAATCTGGATTGTTTACTTATTTTGCTCAGCAACTTGACCCTGCAGTTACGTGGCAAGATTTAGAATGGTTTGAGTCTTTATGTCCGCTCCCCTTGGTGGTGAAAGGAATTTTACGGGCAGATGATGCTGTTCGTGCTGTCGAGTCTGGAGCAAAGGCAGTTGTTGTGTCTAATCACGGTGGGCGTCAATTAGATGGAGCCGTCGCATCTATTGATGCTTTGGCTGAGGTGGTAGATGCTGTGGGCGATCGCGCTGAAGTATTATTAGATGGTGGTATCCGTAGAGGTACTGATATCCTTAGAGCACTAGCACTGGGAGCAAAAGCAGTGCTTGTGGGACGTCCTGTGTTGTGGGGATTAGCCGTAGCAGGAGAAGCTGGTGTTGCTCATGTCATTGATATTCTCCGAGATGAATTAGATGTGGCTATGGCGCTCAGTGGTTGTGCAAGTTTGGAAAAGATTGACTCTAGTTTGTTATTTTGCGAAAAGCACCGCTCTAGATAACAGATGAAATACTTTTGCTTTTGCTACCGGGTAAGTTTACTGCAGTTTTTGATGGCACCTCTGAACCTTGCAAAGTCCCAGCGGGTAGGAAGCCGCTACGAGTGTAGAAAGAGAAATAGTTACTTAGTAGTTTTCATATTCAGTATATTGTTATTGATAATGGATATTTCCGCGAACGCACCCCTTTTTTAAGGTAACTAAATCTCTTTTTTTAGTACCTATGTATTATTTATTGATTTTTTACCAAAGGTACAATCACCCCAGACACAAAAAACAAAGCCCTCCAAGGCGATTCTAAAGGGGCTTTTTTTGGGCACTTTATGATGTAAGCTTCTGATGGCAGCGAAGTTGCAAAAGCTTAAATCATGATCAACAAACAAAGTAAGAGACAGGCTAAAAACCCAGTCGATAGCCCGATCGCGTCAACAGCCTATGAATTAACAAACCAAGAACTACGACAAATAAATGGCGGTAATGTCGTCTGGGGAGGAGCCGGGAATCCTCCTCCTCCACCTCCGCAAAAATCCGATGAGATTAAGGCATTTCCACTCGAATATGATGGCTAGGAGTTCAAATGCTCTACAGGTAATGCTCAAAGGTACATTATCGCAATATGTCCGGGCTTGAAAAACGCCCATCTCGTCGGGCGCTGTGTTGGTATTTCTGAGTGCGTAAGAATCTTGGCTCAACCGAGCCAATTCGTTTTTCATTGGCATACTGTTCACCCTGTATCACAGCGTACACCTTGATTGTCCTTGCGTCTTTGTCAAGATTTTGAGATATTAAATTGAAAAATTAATTCCGATAAATACTTATGGCAACCGAGCAAGAGCTGAAATCTCTTTTTAATAGTTTAGATACCGATCAAGATGGCAAAGTCTCCCTTAATGAGCTTTTTTCCAGTCCTGGCTTAAGTGCGGTTATCTTGGCAGAAACAGGTGCGAGTAGCCCTCAAGAGTTACTAGCACAGTATAATTCCGCCGGTGGTATTACCTTTGAAGAATTAAAGGAAGCAGTTAAAAAAGCAAGTAATTTTAACTAGCAGCTAGACTCTAATACTGTTTTACATTACCAATATGACTTCAACCTGTCCCCAGTGGCGGGTTTTATTGTTCCAATATCAAAAATGTTCTAAATAGTGCGATAAGGCATATTTGCGCACTCATGAGGAGTTTAAAAACCCTAGTGTTAGACAACGTAAAATATGATAATGGCTCTTTTCGCTAACGCACCCCTTTTTTAAGGTAAGTGAACTACCTACACCTTGTCTGTCTCAGACAGGTGTAGGTAGTTCACCAATTTTAAACTGACTGGTGGACAGGCAATGGAAGTACCTGCCAGTCCATTCAAGGTGTTTTGATAGTCGAATGTTTGGCACACAAGTGCGGATGTCTCTAAATAAGTCTGTTGTTTGGGAGACATTTTTTCAGTAAATAGAGATACAACAGGACTCAAAGCAGTGTCTTGAAAAATATTACTATTTAACAGCTTTGTTTGCCACTGTTCATAGCTGATGAAGCGGACAGAATAACCGAGATCGTTGATACTCCTCACTAGCTGGCGCATAGGCAACGGTTGAGGATTTCCTATATGAAAAACTTTCCCAACAGACCCTTTTTGTCTTGACAAGTAGGCGATCGCCCTACTCACATAATCTACAGGAGTCAAGTTGAGGGTTAAATCCAAATCAGGAGCAATCTTAAGATCGATAAAGCTTTTGAGCATTCTGGATATCAGATCATTGGTTGGAGAAGCACCTGTTTGACTATGCCCTACAATCGTGCCTAATCTGTAGATACACACAGGAATGCCGCGTTCCTTTGCTGTCATCACCAACTTCTCCGCCACCCATTTACTTTGGGCGTAGCCATTAGAGAGTCCTTCACAATCAGCGAGTTCGTCTGACTCCAAAATCACCTTCATTTCCTGATAGGCGGGTGATTGGAAAACATCCAAGGTAGAGATGAAATGTACAGGTTTGACTTTGAAAAGACTTGCTAATCTAAGAATTTCTTGGGTTCCCAGAACATTAACTGCTCGTAGTGCAGCATAAGGATAAATTAAATTAACAAACGCCCCATTGTGATAAATAACATCAATTTCCCTTGTCAATTCGCCAAACTGTTGTTCATTTAACCCGAAAAGTGGTTGTGATAAATCCCCAACAACTGGAATAATCCGGGAGTTTAATTCGTTATTCCAGAGTAAATAGCGCTCTAGGTTTTGGCGAATTTTCTGCTTGCCGACATAAGCACTAGTCGCACGAACCAAACAATAAATCTTGGCTTGAGGGAACTCTCGCAGTAATTCGCACAATAAAAAAGCTCCGATGAAACCTGTTGCCCCAGTTAAGAAAAGCCGTTGGGGTTCAGTTACAGGACGAATTGCCTGATCTAAAACGGCTTCAGCATATAAATCTGTAGAATCCCCTCGCCCTTCTATAGCTTCAGCTAGTCCAGCAATAGTAGGTGCTTGGAACAGACTCAACACAGGTAACTCCAGTTGGAAAGTTTCTCGCACCCTAGCCAGCATCTGCACTAGTAGTAAAGAATGTCCTCCCAACTCAAAGAAGTTGTCATGTATTCCTATTGAGTTAATGCTCAGAACCTGAGTCCAAATTTGAGCGAGTTGTCTCTCGACTTTGGTACGGGGTGCAACGAATGCGTCGTTTAAAACAGGTGTATCTTGATTGGGTGGTTGGAGCGTAGACGCGTAGCCGCTTCTCGATAGCGTAGACGCGAAGCGGCTTCTCGATAGAGATCGCCTATCTACTTTACCATTGGGCGTAAGTGGCAAAGAGTTTATCAAGACAAAAACAGACGGAATCATGTATTTGGGCAACTTCTCTTGTAGAAAAGAGCGCAAGTTCCTCAGACATAATCTCTGGGTGCTAGGTTCTCTCACCAGATAAGCAACCAGGCGTTTGTCTGGTGGATTGTCTTCTGTTGCTACAACCACAACTTCCCTCACGCCTGAGTACTGGCTAAGGGCTGCCTCAATATCTCCCAACTCAATACGGAAACCGCGAATTTTTACTTGATCATCAATCCGTCCGATGAACAAAATCTTGCCATCTGGCAAATAGCGAGCCAAGTCTCCAGTTCTATAAAGACGTTCTCCTGGCTTGTCGCTAAAAGGATTGGGAATAAATTTTTCGCTGTTTAATTCTGGTCGGTTGCGATATCCCCTAGCCAAACCAGCACCACCAATCAATAACTCTCCCGCAGTACCAATAGGCACAGGTTTTAATGGATCTAACTTACCGTGTAGCTGAGGTTCCACCAAATAAACTTGCGTGTTGTCAATAGGTCTGCCGATTGGTACTTGGATGTTCCCAGGCTCTACCTTGTAAACAGCGGACCAAATGGTGGTTTCCGTCGGTCCGTACATATTCCACAGGGAGTGAACCAATTCTTGCAGCTGATTTGCCAGTCCTGGAGTTAATGCCTCGCCACCACAAAGAATTTTGAGCTGTTTATTTCCCTGCCACCCTGCTGCTAAAAGCAGTCGCCAAGTCGCTGGAGTTGCCTGCATAACTGTAGCGCCAGATTTTGCGAGAAGCTTGCTTAGTTGTTCTCCAGAACTCGCAACTTCACGGCTTGCTAATACAATCCGAGCGCCTACAATCAATGGTAAGTAAAGTTCGAGTCCAGCAATATCAAAGCAGATAGTTGTCACCGCCAGGAGTACATCTTCCTGTGTCAGTCCTGGCTCTTTACGCATCGAATTTAAGAAATTGACAACACAGCGATGCTCAATTTGCACGCCTTTGGGTTTACCAGTAGAGCCAGAAGTATACAGTATGTAAGCCAAATTTTCAGGAGTGACTTGTGTTTTAGGGTTTTCCTCGCTTGCTACCGCAATTATTTCTTCGTCAGTGTCAATGCAAACGACTTGCGCTTGATGTTTTGGCAGCCGCTCAAGTAGATTCTGTTGGGTTAATAGCACCTTGATCTGTGAATCTTCTAAAATCCATTCCAAGCGCTCTTGGGGATATGCAGGATCTAATGGCACATACGCTCCACCAGCTTTGAGAATACCTAAAAGCCCAATCAAAAGATTTAGCGTTAGCGTAGCTCCTCCGTAGGAGGCTCGCTCTAAGCAAATTCCCACCAAAACTTCCGGTTCTACATTCAAACTCCGCAAATAATCAGCTAGCTGATTTGCGCGGCGGTTCAGTTCCCTGTAAGTCAGCTGTTCGTCTTCAAAAATGACTGCGACTTTATCAGGAGTCACCTTTACTTGTAATTCAATCCACTGATGAATACATAAATTCTTTGGGAAATCTGCTTGAGTTTGATTCCACTCTTTAAGCAACAAATGCGATTCTGGTGTGGTCAGAACTGACAAGTCTAAAGGTTGCTGTACTAGATTGCTAACTAAACTAGTCATGATAAATCCTCCTTTATTTTGTGTGACTCATATCAAATATTGGCTGTACAAAGATATGAAAATCTTGCCCTAACACGCTAGGAGTGTTGGGCAAAGATTAAACAGGTTATGACTCACGCAAATCGCTTCCATTCAAAATTCATAATTCAAAATAATTAATGGTTTTTGAATTTTAAATCTATTACCAAGAAGTCATTACGTAATTCATCAAGCACTATCAACTGATATTCCAACCGTTATCCAACCGAGAAAACTAATATCGCAATCCAATTTGAGTTGTAAGTTTTTTTTAAATGGTAGATGCGTTAAATGTAGATGCGTCAAATGTAGGGTGTCGCTTTGTGACGAGCCGGGCTTACCGCAGGCTACCACAAAGGAAATGTAGGGAAGACACAAAAAGATATTCTTATGAATTATTTAGGACTGCTATGGCTGATAACTCAAAGTTATAACCCTAGTGGGAACGGCCACGCCTTACGGCTATCGGGGAGAACCTCCGGTTCCGCTGCGCTTTAGATCTCTGGGCGTGCGCTTTGCGCATACGCAGTCGCTGTGAGAGCGGGAGACCCTCCAAAGAGCGCTGGCTCACTGATAACTATTAAACTTGCTGTTTGATTATTGTGAGTGCTGCCTTTTCTTCGGGAGCCTGAGCAACTAAGTGATTTCTGCTGTAAAACAAGAAGTACAGAATTGCTATGACTATGAAGGTAGCAACACCCCAAGCACCAGGCTGGTATGCGGGTACACACAAACAAGCAAGCAAGGCAACGATTGCCAGTAAAGCACCAACAGCCGCACCCCAAATCCCTAGTGGACTTTGATACGGTCTTCGTAAATTGGAATGAGTACTCTTGAGCTTGATATAGCTCAATAGCACCAAAATATAGATGATTAATGCCCCAAAAACTGCCATATTTAACATGACATCTTTGACTGAACCCCCTAAAACATCAATAGTAACTGCACAAATCAATCCAACTACCGTACCCAAAAGTAATGACCTGTAAGGGGTATAACTTTTGCCAGTAACCGCTAGCCAGCGCGGGATGTATCCAGCACGGGCAAGAGAGAAGAATGTTCGTCCATAGGCGTAGATCGTAAAATGGAAGCTAGCGAGCAAGCCACAAGACATTAAGACTGCTGTGGAAAAGGTAGTAACCGGACCTTTACCAAAGTAAGCTTCTAACCCATATCCCAATGGAGCGCTTGATTGACCAACAGCAACAGCACCATTGCCTACGCCAGAATTTAATACCAAGGTAAATACTGAAAGGACAACCAGAGTGAACATGGCTGCTATCAGAGAACGAGGAATCTGCTCAGAGGCGTGACGGCTTTCCTCAGCAGCTAGTGGAAGTTGCTCAATTGCCAGGTAAAACCAGATAGCATAAGGAATCGCGGCGAAAATCCCTGACACACCTTTGGGCAACCACGTTGCCAATTGCCCTGTATTAGCAGGAACATTGAAAAGAAGGTTCATTTTGAAAATGCCCAATGCCAGTATTAATACATAGAATACTGTTAAGATTATCAGCGCAATGAGCGTGATCACATAACCCAGATTGAAAGTCTGTTCCATCCCCCAGATATTAATCGCTGTGAAAATAGCGTAGATCACCACCCACACAAGATAGGTCGGTACACCAGGAATTAACGGTTTTAAGTAACTGGTGACAGCAATCACAGCTACAACTGGAGCAAGTACGTTCTCAATAATCATGGCTACACCGCATATATAGCCCCAAAACGGACCAAAGGCAGTGCGCGTAAAGGAGTAAAGCCCTCCCGTATACGGGAGCATCGCTGACATTTCAGACAGACTGTAGGTTAGGCATATATACATGATTGCCATTAGCAGGGTAGCAATTGCCATCCCCCAAAAGCCGCCTGCTATCAAACCAGAGTTCCACCCAGTGAAATTACCTGATATGACAACGCCGACTCCATAGCTCCATAACAGCCAAAAACCCGTATTTCCTCTGAGTTGCCTTTGCCTAAGATAACTCTCGTTGACACTTTCATAATCAGCAAAACCCGTAAATATTTGGTTGAACATATCCTGTTACTTACTTGATTATACGCAATTGTACCCAGCTTTTATAAATGCTTGGGCAAAAAAAACGTAAAGATTATTATAAAGACAAGAATTAAGTCTACGGGTTTATACTGATATACTAAAAAAATAACACGCATATTATTTTTGACTTTCCCGTCGCCATTTTCCTCTTACCAAGCGAATTTCATCAAAACTATAGTTATCACCTAGATATTCTTTAATGGGTGTTAGGGAAATATCACCAAGAATTTCTAAGACTTGCAAAATTTTTTGCTGCTTTTCTATAGGAACTAACAAATTAAAATCTACTGACTGATTCTTCTCTATTAAATCGGAAAGATGACGAATAATTGTTGTCGGGCGAAGATTACGTTTTACAGCAATTTCTGTCACACTAAGACCTTGTTGGTGTAACTGTAAAGTCAATAATTCAGTTTCGGAAGGTAAGCCTAAAAAAGGAGTAGAATTATCTTGTTGCTCTGGCAAACCTTGCTCTTGGCGGTAGGTGCGAATTTCCGCAATAAATTTTTCACCATAATTGGAAACTTTCTGGCTACCTACGCCAGAAAGTTTATTGAATTCTTTTAAGGTTTGGGGTTGCACCTGCGCCATTAATTTTAGAGTAGAATCAGCAAAGATGACGTAAGGTGGAACGGACTGCGCATCAGCAATTTGTTTGCGTAAAGCACGCAACCTTTGCAACAGTATTTCCACCTCTGTTGCTTTTTCATTTCCTTCGTCCCAAGTTATCTTTTGTACTACAGGAACTGCAATAGAAACTGTTCGCTGTCGCCGCATCACTTCCCAACTTAAAGCGTTGAGTTTCAACACAGCATAACCGTCAGCAGTTTGTTCTAGTAACCCTTGATGCAACAGAGAACGCCCCAGCATTCGCCACTCATCTGTAGTTTTATCTTTACCAATACTGTAGGTGGAAAGTTTGTCGTGATCGTATTGAGTGATTTTCTGGGTTTTTGCTCCTCGCAAAACATCTATAATATGACCCATGCCAAATCTTTCTTTACATCGAGCCACACAAGATAAAAACTTCATGGCTTCAATTGTCCAATCTTCTACTGGTTTGGGATAACGACAGTTGTCACAGTTCCCACAAGAACCTGCAAAACGTTCCCCAAAATAACCTAACTGAATTGTCCGTCGGCAATCTGTTCCTTCCGTGTAGTCTATCATCTGCCGCAGTTGATGTTTGGAAATCAACTGTTCTTGAGGGTCTGGTTTTTGGTTAATCAGAAATTCAATAGTTTTGACATCACCGTAACTGTAGAAGAGTGTACAGCGAGATAGTTCTCCATCTCTGCCAGCTCTACCTGATTCCTGATAGTAACTTTCCAAATTACGGGAGATATCAAAGTGAATGACTAGCCGGACATCTGGTTTGTTAATTCCCATGCCAAAGGCAATTGTTGCCACCATAACACGCACATCATCTCGAATAAATCGAGTTTGATTTTTGGTGCGTTCTTCATCAGTTAATCCAGCATGATAAGGCAAGACTGAAATCTTATCGTGTTGCAGCTTCAAAGTCAGTTCATCAACTTTTTTGCGTGTCAAGCAATAGACAATTGCTGAACCTTCTGTTTCCCGAATGAGTTCCAATAATTGGGCGTAGGCATACTTCGTTTTAGAACGGACTTCGTAGTAAAGGTTTGTGCGGTTGAAGCTAGCGAGATGGATACTTGGTTGCTTTAACCCAAGTTGTTGGATAATATCAGCACGGACACGCTCAGTTGCTGTCGCAGTCAACGCAAGGACGGGAATATCTGGGTAGCGTTTTCGTACTGATTTCAATTGGCGATATTCTGGACGAAAGTCGTGTCCCCACTCAGAAACGCAGTGTGCTTCGTCAATCGCAAAGGCTGAAATGCCAACTTGGTGATGTACTAAATCAAGAAAGGGGAGAAATCTTTCACTCAGCAGGCGTTCTGGGGCGACGTAGAGGAGTTTTACTTTACCAGTGAGGATGTATTCTTCGCGCGATCGCACTTTATGAGCGTTAAGACTGCTATTAAGAAATGTTGCGGCAATTCCATTATCTCGCAGTGCTTCCACTTGGTCTTGCATCAAGGCGATCAGCGGCGACACCACCACGGTTAAACCTTTTTTTAACAATGCTGGTAGTTGAAAACACAGCGACTTTCCACCACCAGTCGGCATGACAATCATTAAATCCCGATTTTGTAGCGCTTGCTCAATGATTTGTCGCTGTTCGAGGCGAAAGCTATCGTAGCCAAAGTAATATTTTAGCGCTTGTTCTAAATTGGGATTTTGTGACATAAGTGACTGTGTTGCAAAGGAGGCATTGTGCCTGCTTTACATGATAGTCAATCTTAAGCAAGAGGGCGAATAGCACTTTGCTTTGTCTGTAGAACAGGTTGTGATTGATGCTGAACTTACAGTACTCAATTAGCTTGAGTATCATATAGACTAGCATATCCAGCTTTTTCCAGCAGTTGTTGACCCTCGGCAGTCAGTAGCAAATTTGCATAAGCTTCCCCGACTTGTTGCTTTGTCGGCTCGTCCTGCTTGATAATGACATACAACTTACGCTTAATAGGGTAGCTCCCACTGCGAAGTTCCTGGGTATTAACCTTAACCTTGCTTTGAAAACGATGGCATTGCTTAGGCGGAAGATAAGGCGGTATGTACGGAGGAATAAATTTTTCTGCTGTCAGTCCTAAAGGCAAGGGCTTAATTTCACATTGTCCTACAATTTCTGGTGATGAGGCATAATATACACCGCCTAAGTGACTCACTACTTCGCGTATACCCCTAGTTGTATCCTCAACAAAGTCAGCTTGCAATTGCCCAACCTCAATCTTTAAGACTTCTTTCAAAAAGAAATCTACCGTACCTCCATCTTTCGGATCGCGAGTGTAGGGTTTAATTATCTCGTCTGGACCATCAAGTTGTTTCCAGTTAGTAATTTTAGCTGTATATATGCTTTTTAATTCATCTATTGTCAAACCTTGTTTTTGCAGTACCAACTTTGGATTAACTGCAATTGCAATGCTATCAATAGCCACCTCCTTTTCCATCAAACCTTGCTTTTTTTCATTCTCTGTAAGTGGATGAGAAGAAACAGCAAAATCAAGCTGATTCTCCAACAGCATTCTAATTCCTGTATAAGAGCCAGGTGTTTCTTTTGGGGGCGGATCAATATAGGTTAACCTGAAATTATTTGATAGCGCAGATTTAATTTCTGGATCAACTTCTTTCCGAATCTGTGCCCAGGTTGTGCTACCACCATATTTGAATTCTCCTTGGGGAATATTCGGCACATCTATAAACCTTTGAAATTGATTACTGACAGTTGCTCCTGGTGATAGTATATTTGCGACCCACAAAACGAAGGGAGTCACCAAGAATATGATTATGTAAGGATTTTTTTTCATAAACACTTATCTTTTTTTTAGTAATAACATCAACTACAAGTTTCATCTGAATACTCTAGGAATTATACTTAATTTTTTTAAGTATACAGATACTTTATTGTTTGCCAGACAGGACTTGTGATTTAGCGCTTATTCAAAAATAAAATAGGAGTTTTATATCATTAGGAACGACAAATTAGCTGATAAATTCTTGGGTATATTTTCATGAGATAGAATCCAAGTAAAATAGCTAAAACAGTTAATAACAAACAAACTATTCCACCGCTTTGTATTGTCCATGTTCGCAATGCAGGAACAAAAATAAAAAAGATTAACGTAGGAATTACAGAAATAATAACCAAATAAATAAGTTGCTCAGTTCTACGTCCTTTCAAGAATTTGAAGTATTAGCTTATTATGATGAAATTCACGGGCAATTCCAAAATCAATCAATACAGCTTCCTGTGTACCTTCTCGAATCATAACATTACCAGGTTTTACATCTCTGTGTACCAAATTATTTGTATGAACGACCTTTAGAGCTTCACCGATTTGATGGATGTAATGTAAAGCTTCCTCTTCTTTCAAAACGCCTCGCTCTAGTCGTCGAGCAAGAGTTTCACCAGCAATATAATCCATGACTATGCACGGCAGCTGATCCTCATCAAACCAATCGTAAATTACTACTATGTTAGAATGACGACATTGGCTTAACCGTTCCGCCTCTTTTTTGAAATCTTCTTTCAATTTCTCAAAATTTGGTTCACATTGTATTCTTTCGTTGAGAGTTTTAATAACAACGTCTCGTTTGAGTTTTTGATCACTAGCAAGGTAAGCAACACCAAAGCCCCCTTGTCCTAAAATTTGCTTTATAATAAATCGACCATTTTTCAACTGATGACCTGGCTGCCAGCAATTCATTATCTTCTCCCGGTCTTGCGCTTGTCTCTCTAATCTGTGTTGTATTTCCTCTTCTGCAATTTTGTTTGTCGGGTCACTTGACTTACCATTGTTATTGAAGCTAGGATGCTCTCGATCCATAATGCCTATCCCAAATTTGATTGATTAGAAGCCAGCAGCTTTACGCTTGCGATCGCTCATACCACATGAGGGGGTAAATCTATTTATAAGGGATAGGCTAATGATCCCGTGAGATTGTTTTATCTGGGTTAGGAAGCACTATATCCTTGCCATTGCTTCGTCCTATGGTAAAGCGCTCCTGTTCTAGCTTAATAGTATACTTATTAGACCTCTTGCAAAAGTCAGAGATAATAAAGTGGGAGAGTTTTTACAGGCGATTGCGCGGAGCGCAGACGCCAAGGGCGTATCGCCACAGAATTCTAATAAATATTTCTTATGTTTGTTGCAGCGA
>JAHHGV010000021.1 GCA_019359695.1 Brasilonema angustatum HA4187-MV1 | reverse complement strand
TTCATTCCCTACACGATAATCATTATTAGTAAAAAACTCGAATCTTAAAAGTGAAGGATAAACTGAGACACTCATTTTTAAAGCATATCATGAGTTAAAATCTCATTTTTTGTTTCAAATCACATTTGCGCATACGCAGTCGCCTAGGTCGGGAGACCCTCTCCGAAGTTGCCACAACGCGGGGAACCCGCGCAAGGCACAACTCTTGGCAGCGCTGTCTCACCAGATACCTCTGTCGGGAAACCCTCCCATAGCACAAAGTGCCACGCTACCCGCTTCAGTACTGGCAAGGGCAGACAGGTGCGCGACTGTCGGGAGACCCTAACGGAGGTAGCAGCCTACGGCTCGCTCCGCTAAGGGGGAAACCACGGCAGGTGCTACAACGGGGCGGCAGCTTTTCGGGGGAAGCTTCCCCCGAAAACGTGCCTTAGGAACCCCAACGCCAGATGCCTCACCCCGACACTGTCCTCCCCTACACCCGCTCCCGTTGCGAGCTTATGATTTAAAATTGCTATAGAAAAAAATAAGTTACCTTAGATATTGAGATACAAGTATTATTTCTCAACAAAGCTAGAAGAATTATTGACACACAACAGACCAGGCACAAATAATTATTAATTTCCCATGAACATTCTCAGTAACCTGCTTTTTCAACCAGCTCAAAACAACCCTCAAAAAAGACAGCGTAGAGGAATTGAAATTAAATCGCCACGTGAAATAGACATTATGCGGCAATCAGCAAAAATAGTGGCAACTGTGCTAAAAGAAATTTCTGAGCTGGTTAAGCCAGGTATGACGACCGCTGATTTGGATGCTCATGCGGAAAAACGTATCAGGGAAATGGGCGCAACACCAAGTTTTAAGGGATATCACGGCTTCCCTGGTTCTATCTGCTCTAGCATTAACAATGAAGTTGTACACGGCATCCCTAGTCCAAAAAAAGTTATCCGCACTCGAGATGTCTTAAAAGTTGATACTGGCGCATATTACCAAGGCTTTCATGGTGATTCTTGCATCACAATCGCTGTCGGCGAAGTCACCCCAGAAGCAGCCAGACTGATTCGTGTTGCAGAAGAAACTCTTTTTAAAGGCATTGAACAAGTGAAAGCAGGAAACGACCTAATGGATATTGCTGGGGCAATTGAAGATCATGTCAAAGCAAATAAGTTTGCTGTGGTAGAAGATTTTACCGGACACGGTGTTGGTCGCAACCTACATGAAGAACCCTCGGTTTTTAACTTCCGCACTCGCGAAATGCCTAATGTCAAACTGCGTGCAGGTATGACGCTGGCGATTGAGCCAATTTTGAATGCTGGTTCCAAGTATACACGGACGTTATCTGACCGTTGGACAGCTGTAACAGTGGATAATTCTTTATCCGCTCAGTTTGAGCATACTGTGTTGGTGACAGAGACAGGATACGAGATTTTGACTGATCGGACAGAACTTTGATTTAGCTTTGATTTCGACACACACCTAAAAACGGTACAACCTGGCAGAGTGATTTTTCCAAAGTCTTTTTGATGGCATACACACAACACTTCCTGGCATTCTCCTTGCGCTAGGTAAAGAGCGCGGTTGTTGCAGCCGATGGTAACGTCTCTTGGCGGGTCATTATGATAGCTATTACCATCAACTTTAACAATATTGTCAAACTTAACAACAACCAATTTTACCAACTGTGCCAGGATAATGGCGATGTCAAATTTGAGCGCTTAATTCCATCTCTTACCTGGCACTCCCTCATCACTGCACGCGGCAGAATTTACGCTGGTTATCATACTGTGGATCTTGCCAAGAAAAAGCAAAATGACTGACTCCCCTGATTTGCGGTGCAAGTTTGCGCAGTGCCTGCATTTGCACTTCCAAGGGAGGACGATTGCTTATTGATGCTCCCCACTGACCGGCTATAGCTGGAATCACCTGGGTACCTGGTTTTGCCATGTTCAAAACCCGCTGCACCTGCGCTGCAATACAATCGGCACTAGCGCAATTTGCATAGGACATAGGATGCCACTCTATTGTGTTTGGGAACTTATCCCAAGGCTGCAAGCGAGAATCATATCCTTGACCGACCATTTGATTACCATCAGGAAAAAATACCGCTCCCACTGGAATACCTTGTTGCTGTGCTGGATAAGCAGCTAGGGCTAAAAAATCTACGATGCCTTGCATGGCGTGAGCAACTGCTAACTGCCATAACTCCGATTGTAGTTGGGGTTGCCTTTGCTCTGGGGGAAGGATTGACTTTTGTTCTTGGGGTGGAGTCCGACCTTGCCATAAGGGTTCTCCTTCTTGAGGATAGAGCTTATCCGCCTCACTAACATCTCCAGCGGTGATATATCCTTTAGTTAAAAAGCGTCTAATTAATTCCAATCCTTTGTAATTCACTGCTCGTCGGAATAAAGCCTGTTGAGTCGCGTCACTATACAGCCATAAATCTGTAACTTTGGTGGCGATCGAATCAGTGCCTGCCTGTCGTGGATAGCGTACATAGTCGAAGAGTACCCCATCTGGGCGACGGCGCAGCACTTGCTGTAACATTAGATAGTAGTCTCGTTTGGCTTGCAAGTTGTAGGGATCGATAAAGACCTGAGAGCCGTTATCTACGACGTAGAGGCTGGTTTGACCCTTACCGTTGCGGGCAACTGTCCCTTCTCTATCTGAACGCTGGGCGTAAGTATAGCCAAAATTTGTGGTGAACATCCAAGCGTAAACCTTCAGACCCCGTTCCCGCCCTTTTTGAATTGCAGTGGCGAGTAAATCAGTCTTTTCTGTTCCTGGTGTGCGAATTACAGAAGGCCAAACGGTGGGATTAGCCCCTTTTGGCAGAAGTACTTGACCATCGTAAAAAACTTCCAAATAAACTTCGTTATAACCTCGGTTGACAATCCGATCCATGATTTGGTCAACCATTCCCGGTTGAACATCACAAGGATACAAGCGCAACCAAATTGCTTGCAACTGAGGCCAAGTATGGTTGCGGCATTCCTGCAAAACTTGTGCGTTTTGTTGTAACAATCGCTGGTAACGACTTTGTGCCTGTTGATCACCCTTAAGTGCAGACAAACGTAAGTTTTCTTTTTCTTGTGCCTGGGGTTGTGGTAACTGGCAATACTCAGTAATTTGTGCGGCTGCTGGCTGATTTTTTAAAAAGGGAATTAGCACACTACTGCTAAAAATTAGAGCAGCAAACAGGCGTTGCCAAAAGAATATTGTTGCAACATTCAAAGGACGTTTGGACATACGTACAATTACAAAGACAAAAGAATCAATCCTAACGAATGTTACGTAGGATAATGTGTATAAAATTGCGTTTTTGATCAATAAGGGTTTTTAAGCCCAGACGGTATAGACTCCCAAACTCCTATTTCTGTTGCCGAATTTTGTAACTCAATTTAAGTAACACGAACTTTTCATACAACGTCTTGATAAACAGATTGTTTGTTATATTGACAGCAATAATCCTATGGTATCTACAAGGTTTGACGACGCCAAATTTTAAAATTAAAAAATAAAAATCCAAATTCTGTAACTTTTTTGACTTAATGATATGACAAAAATATTATCAGTATACAGTAAAAGCTCAGCATTCAAAAATATCAGTCAACTTAGTTTTATTTTTAATGGTTAGTTGAAAAATGTTTTCGTGATTTTTTGGCTTATATCCCACCGCTATGACGGTACTCCGTTTAGTGGTGGGACTCAGCCGGAATAGTTAAGCACCACGCTTTAATGCCGCTTCTACCCGCTCAAACTCCAGCTCTAAGCGGTCTTTGAGTTTTTGTGGCACGGGACGATTTGGATATGAACTATAATGTCCAGCTAGGGAGTTAAGGGCGGTTCGCATGGTTGTAAAGGAAGCCAAACCAGAGACAGAGCTATCTCGCTGATAGCGAGCTGCAAAGTCATTGATTTTTTTACGCGCTTCTGCTTGAGTTGATGCTCTATCTGCAGAATCTTGTGGTAAGTCTATAGCAGTCCTCAAAGTATTTACGATAGCTAAGGTATCTTGGCGATAATCTCCTGTTAAAGTAGCCGGAGTGTTGTTACAGCCCATCAAACCAACGACGACAAGCAAAACCAGGGCAAACAGACGTGACCAATAGCGCTTCATAAACGTTAAAGTGAAACAATACCTAAATCAACGTCCATCGTATCCTGGATTGGTATCTTGGGGATCATCTCATAGGGAGATGGACGAGTGTAGAAGTATGCGAAATAAAGAGTGAAGGAGTGTGGGAGTGAGGGAAAAGACTGATTTCGCATTAACTTTTCCCTCCCTCTCTCCCCTCATCCCACTCTTTGATATAAAGTATCTCTTTGTTGGTAAGGACGCCCTACATCGGTGATAGCAGCTTCCAAGGTTTCAACTTCCATGTTGGTTCCACCTTGAGCACCTGCCATTGTCGTAATATGTTCTTCCATTAATGTGCCACCAATATCGTTGCAACCCCACAATAAAGCTTCTGTTGCACCTGCCAAACCCAGTTTTACCCAACTTGGTTGATGATTAGGAATCCAGTTTCCTAAAAAAATTCGTGCAACAGCAGTCAGTAGCAGTGCATCTGCCAAAATAGGTTGATCGTGTCCTACACGACGACGTAGGGGTTTGGGGGCTTCTTTACCAACGAAAGGTAATATAATAAACTCAGTGATGCGAGCAGGGTAGTCTCGATCAATCGCAGTTTGTTGGAGCGATCGCAATTTTTCCAAATGTCTAATTTGTTGTTCTGGCGTCTCAATATGCCCTGATAGAATTGTGCTTGTGGTGTATAAACCTAGTCTATGAGCTGTACTCACAATTTCCAGCCAAAGGCTTGTGTTAATTTTTTCTGGACAAAGAATGCGCCGCACTTGATCATCTAACACTTCAGCTGCGGTTCCTGGCATAGAATCAACACCAGCATTTTGCAAAGCGATAATCACATCGGCATATTCCAGTCCATCTTCTCGTGCGATGAATTGCACTTCTTGGGGAGAAAAAGCATGTAGATGCAGTTGAGGAAATTCTTGTTTAATCTTTTCCACAACCTTGAGGTAGTAAGGCAGAGATTTTCCGTTCACCTTTGCCTGTAGGTTTAAGCCTCCCTGCATACAAATTTCCGTTGCACCCCGTTGCACTGCATCTGTCGCCTTTTCTAAAATACGCGCCCAATCTAACCAGTAAGCACCCTCCTCCCCCTCATCTCGCCGGAAAGCACAGAAACTACAGTGTTGCTCACAGATGTTGGTAAAATTAATATTACGGTTAATAACGTAAGTAACAGTGTCCCCCGCTTGCCG
Source organism: Brasilonema angustatum HA4187-MV1 (assembly GCA_019359695.1). Taxonomy (GTDB): domain Bacteria; phylum Cyanobacteriota; class Cyanobacteriia; order Cyanobacteriales; family Nostocaceae; genus Brasilonema; species Brasilonema angustatum. Next base: position 137,376 of record JAHHGV010000021.1, on the reverse strand, counting down.
TTGACGCAGTTTGTCGGCTGTAGCACGAATAGCACCAACTGCACTTTGGTCATTTTGTTTTAGTAATACCACTGCCTCTTCCGGAAATAAATCATACCCCGTTAAAGCACGCTCAAGAATAGCATCAACAGTTACAGTAACCACAGTTTCTCAAAAGCAAACCACATTTATTATTTTGACATCTTTGATAAGTAAGTCGGCACAAAATAAGACATACTTATCAAAAAATCTTATTTTTTTGTATGAGGCTATTCGCACATTTTGCAACTCTAATCATTGAAAAGTATTTAGAGATTTATGCAAGATGCATTTTTTAGCTTTGGGCGACAGTTTCCCATATTCGTAAACACTATCTAAGGTAAACCGCTTGCGGCATCAAATAAATAACTTCACCAAAAGTTTTATCCTATAGAAAACGTATTATTGAATGCTAATTTACATCAACTGTTAACCAAATTTTTATCAGACTTACATAAGCTAGAAAATTTTATTTGTCAAGAATAAGAGTAAGGCTTAACGATATTTTTGAACTTTTTAGAATTTTGTCAAGAGTAAATCAAGTGATTTTTTTTACAAACAGCAGTGTTATAATTTGCTCATTACGCCAGGTGGCATCAATTATACCTAGTTTGAAGTGGTCAGGTCTGGTGAAAGTAAGCCGCGAATACTTATTCACTAGTTAATTGCTAAACTATCTAGTCAGAAAGTGAACTCTTAAATGCATAGTACTATCACTTTAAAGTAGGTATAAGCCTTTACTCCTAAGTTCTGCTGTCAATTTAGTTCTCTAGCTTTTGGTAACCTATCCTTTCGATAGGGCAAACTTTGTAATGGCAAGTATTTAAAAATGATAAAGCACATTTCTCATAAAATATTCATCACTGTATTTATTTTGATTGCTCTTCATGCAACACCGGATGGGCCTCAAACAAGTCGCTACACTGATACTATTCACTCATTTGTTAATTTTGGTACGTTTGCACTGCAAAAAGGATACCGATCTCATATAGATATTTTGCTGCTTAATAATAGTGCTTACTCTGTTATCCCGCCTGGTATTCCAATTATTCTGGCTCCTCTTTATTTTTTTCACAAAATGTTAATGAGGCTGATTGATATTCCAGAAGGAGAAGTTTATTGGTCAATATTTGATATCTTATCAAACGTTTGTGTTAGCGCTCCTATTCTTGGAATTGTGGCTGTCATAATGTTTAAAACTTTAGATTATTTCACGAATGATCTTGTCAAGAAATTATGGATCGTTTTTACCTTTATCTTCGGCTCATTAGTTTTCTTCTACTCTACTAATGGAATTTGGTCTCATGTCTATACAATGTCGTTTATTTTTATAGCTTTTTATTTGATTATCCATCAAGCCAATGGGTTTTTTATTGGACTTTCCTTGGGCTTTGCTCAAATGGTTGATTATATTGCGATCGTGCCAATATCTTTATTAATTGGATTTTGGATATATTTAATGATTCAAGAGAGAAACTATACAAGTCTGTTGACAAATATCTTGTTCCTATTGTTCGGTTACTCGATATTTTTAGGAATCATTATGTACTATAACCAAACAATTACAGGCTCAGTGTTTCAAACTCCTAACTCGCTGTTTCTCAAACAGTTAAATCAAGAAGAGTCTATCCAAAAAAGCATGTTTATGGTTCCTTCCTTAGGAACTCTTTGGGGTTTGACTTTCAGTAGCTTCCGAGGAATTTTTCTATATTTTCCTATGACTTTTTTATTTTTTGGCTCTTTTGTAAAAAAGACTTACCAAAAAAATAATATCATATTGTTCTGTTTTATATTCTTTGCCTTTATCTTTGTATTAAATGCTTCTTACTATGCATGGTCTGGTGATGTTTGTTTTGGTCCACGTCATTTAGTGGTCGCTATCCCATTTATTCTTCTTCCAGTGGTGTACTCTCCTCTAAAGTATATTAAGTTATTGGGGGTACTATCCATATTTATTAATCTCGCTGGAGTCTCTACGATTCCGTCTAATAATTTACTTATAAATATAGCGATGTTTCTGTATCGAGGACCATTACTTCATTGGCAAGATTACTTATACAAAGTTATTTTGCCTCAGTATTACAACATTCATCTCTCTTTAATGACACCATTCTTCATATATCTGGCAACAGGTTTTGTTCTTTACCTAATTTGGAAACCTGGTATAAATCAGCAAGACATGCTGCTTAAAGATAAATTGATAAGCTAATGCGCTTCTGAGTGGTACTTTGTGAATAAAATTTATCTTAGTCAAGTACTATAAAACAACGCTAGCCAAAACCTGGTAAGGCTGTTATTAACAAAACCACTGGAAATCTGTTTACCATATCATCATTTGTAAATGAGTATCATCCAACCTAATTCCCTTTTACCAGTACCCACTGGTTCATTGCAGATATTAGAATCGTCAACTGCAAGAACAGACGCAAATACTGAACCCATCTTATTTTCTCTAATTATTCCCACCTACAAAGAAGCGGGAAACATCCAAAAAATCGTCTCTAGATTAAGCAACTTACTAGATGAATCTATACCAGGTAAATACGAGTTGATAGTGGTAGATGACGACAGTCCAGATGGGACATGGAACATTGCACAGTCATTGATGACAGAATATCCCCAATTGCGGGTTATGCGACGACAGGATGAACGGGGACTATCCAGCGCTGTGATTCGCGGATGGCAAGCTGCTAGTGGAAGTATTTTAGGAGTTATAGACGCTGATTTACAACATCCACCCCATGTGCTGCTGCAATTATTGCAAGCAATTGAGGAGGGAGCAGATTTAGCCGTTGCCAGCCGACACATAGAAGGTGGTGGAGTCAGTAGTTGGAGTTTTGTCAGGCGTTTCTTGTCACGAGGTGCTCAGTTATTAGGATTGCTCATCTTACCAGGCGTTCTGTCAAGAGTGTCAGATCCGATGAGTGGTTATTTTATGTTCCGTCGCCACTGTATAGTCGGTAAAACCCTTAATCCGGTGGGATACAAAATTCTGCTGGAAACCATCGGGCGCGGAAACGTGGGCAAAATCGCTGAAGTTGGCTATGTGTTCTGTGAGCGCAAAGAGGGTGAAAGTAAGGTAACCTGGAAGCAATATGTTGATTATATCCATCACTTAATCCGCCTACGCTTATCAACAGGGAGACTCTGGAAATTTAGTCGAAATTTCCCCATAGATCGTTTCCTCCGCTTTGGCTTGGTAGGATTATCGGGGGTGTTTGTGGATATGACAGTACTGTACTTGCTCAGTGACCCAACGACCTTGGGTTTGCCCCTGACACGCAGTAAAATCATTGCTGGGGAAGTGGCAATTTTAAATAATTTCTTGTGGAATGACATCTGGACGTTTGCTGATGTCAGCAGCCAGCAGCGGGAATGGCGTCAGCGTTTAAAACGGTTTTTGAAATTTAACATGATTTGTCTTGCGGGATTGGTATTGAATGTGTTGGTGTTGAACTTGGTGTTCAATTTCGTGATTCCTAACCGCTACGTTGCTAACCTGATTGCGATCGCTGTTGCTACTGTTTGGAACTTTTGGGTGAATTTGAAGCTCAGTTGGCGTGTGACTCAGGTAAAATAGAAGGGAACAAACAGTCATGTGTTTTGAGTTATTAAGTTATGAGTGGTAAATCATAATTTATGAATGTCATTATCAAAACTCAAAACTCAAAACTTAAAAATCTATTACTGCTGGCGATTTGGCTACTAATTGCTGTCGGCTTGCGTTTAACGAACTTGAGTGCTAAATCACCTTGGACTGACGAGTTTTCTACTCTGGTGTTTAGCCTGGGTAATAGCTTTTTGCCAGTACCGTTAGATCAGCCGATATCTGTTGATGTTCTTTTACAACCACTACAACCACAACCTACATCTGGCATACAAGATGTATGGAAACACTTATCTACTGAAAGTAATCATCCGCCGCTTTACTTTATCCTCACTCACTTGTGGATACGGCTATTTCCGACACATGAAGGTTTGGTATCGTTGTGGGGGGCGCGATCGCTCGCTGCTCTTTTTGGTGCAGCATCTATTCCAGCTATTTATGCTTTAACTCAGCTAGCATTTCGTTCCCGTCTTGTCAGTCATTTAGCGGCTGCAATGATGGCAATATCACCCTACGGCATTTTTTTAGCACAGGAAGCCCGTCATTATACTTTAGCAATCTTATGGGTGATTGCTTCTTTTGCTTGCTTAATCATTGCCAGTCGCCACATCCAAAATCAAACTCAAATACCCCTCAAAATAGCACTCTTGTGGGTGGGAATTAATGCTATCGGTATTGCGACTCATTACTTTTTCACTCTCACCCTCTGCTGTGAAGCGTTGGTTTTACTCTTTCTTGCTTGGCGACAGTGGACTAGAAAGAGGAGCGAAGGAGGGAGGGAGCGAAGGAGAGAGGGAGCGGAATATATACTACCACACTCTCTGGTTCCAAATTCTTACTCTCCCTGGTTCCGCATCTACGCTGTGGCGGTAGGTACATTTGTTTCTGGATTAGTTTGGTTGCCAGTGTTTTTACATAATAGTTATGGAGGTAAGTTGACTGAATGGATCCAAGGTCCACGTCTTGGAATGGCTTGGATAAACCCAATTTTTCAAGCGTTGGCAGCATGGATTACGATGATTTCTTTGCTACCAGTGGAAGCATCACAGTTAGCAGTTGTGATTGTTTCTGGACTAGTGATGCTAATTTTTTTCATTTGGGTTGTACCAATTTTGGTGCGTGGAATTAAAGTTTATTTTAAAGAACCACAAACCCGTTTGATGGTTCAGGTGTTTGCTGGTTTAGTTGTTGGGGCTATAGTTTTATTTTTTATTTTTACTTACTTTTTTGGTATTGACCTGACACGAGGCGCTCGTTACAACTTTGTTTACTTTCCTGCTGTGATAGTCTTAGTTGGGGCAAGTCTGGCAGTTTGTTGGCGTCATCCCATTTTGGAAAAAGGGAGATGGGGAATAAATGGCAAAAAAGCTGTGATCATCATTTTGTCGATGGGATTGGCGAGTGCTATCACTGTTGTCTGCAATTTGGGCTATCAAAAATACTACCGTCCAGACTTATTTGTACAACTTATTGAACAAACATCTTATGTCCCTGTCTTGATCACCACAACTCAGAAAACTCACGTACAAATTGGGGAAATGATGGGAATAGCCAGGGAATATAAAATACAAAATTCCAAATCCCCATCACCCCTATTTTTCCTGGCTCATCAAAATAAAGACCCCAAGACTTCAACCTCTGCTCTACAAAATACATTAAAGACACTACCACGTCCTTTTGACTTATGGTTAGTAAACTTTTATGCCCCTCAACCGGAGGAAGTCAAAAATTGTCTTGCTAACACAAAATCTTTAAGCGCAGTAGACGGTTACGGATACAAACTGTATCATTGTGCTGATTAAGTCATCAGTGAAGTAGCTATGATTTAATTTTCTAAACTACTGCTCAAAACTTTCTGGAACACTGACTGATGACAAACCAGCGATCGCTCGTAAATTTTGGCTACGAATCAACTCAGTAAACTCTAATCCAGAACGCCCTTCAATTTTTGCCACTCCTTCAATAGCAGATAACAGGTGTTGTGCGGCTTCAGGTTCTGAGTAACCCCGTCGTTGTGCGACACGAATGGCGGCTTGATCAGCGTCTAACTCTGTTTGCTGGGATCGGTTCGTTCGCCAAATGCGAACCATAGCCAGCGTAGTTAATCCACCAGCGACAACTATACCAACTGGATCTGCTTGGGCTGATTCTACAAAAGTACCCAAAACACCAGCGATCGCCATACCCTGATAAATGTCAGGTTTAAACCACTTGACTCCTATTAACCAACTAACAGTCCGCAATAGTAACAAATCGCGTTGCGCTTTTGTCAGGCGACGCCATAAATCAAAGTTAATATAGATTGGTCGTTCCCGATTCCAAGGTAATGGAAATGTTGCGTCAATAACTTTTGCCTGTTCGGGCTTGATAACGATTTTTGTCATCATTCGACCAGAAGCAGGCATTACATCTAGCAAACGGCGAATTTCAACGTTTGTTTCCATGTTAATATCAGCTTTCATACAATTTTTAATATATGCTTATGCTTAGAATACCTGGTTTATGGACTTTCCATGTAGTCATTCATAATTGATACAATTAATGACAAATGACTTATAACTAATGAATATAGATGCTTTTGCTGCAACTCCACCTGAATGGACAAACACAGGAATTCATGCTTATGAATTTTGCTGTCCTAGCTGTCACTCTAGTAGCTTAGAAGCTGTACAAGTCTGGATAAATCGTCGTTCGCCTGTGATGACGGAAAACTATCGTCGCAAATGGCAGGAGTTTTACCAGTGTCATTGTGGTTGCGTATGGTGGGCTTGGAGTAGCGATCGCCCTAAAGTCAAGCGTCCTTCGGACGATGATTCCTCCGAAACTGATTCTCCAGCAAATTTCGACGATCAATAAACTTCCTGTAAATTATCTGCGTTTATTCGCCCACGTCCATCTACGGTTATAAAAACCCCTAAACCGGATTTTTGCAAGAAATGCAACACTCATCAGTTGAGTCACACAAAAAAAGCCTGCGTAAGCAGGCTTTTTTCACATAACCCCACCCAAAGGGATGAGAGTTACCATAAAAATAACTTTAGAAAGTAAAGGTGGTACGCAGTGTACCTACATATTCGGTGTCGTTGTTGTTGTTATGTTCTGGGTTGAAGATCACCAACACACCAGGGGTGACAGCAATGTTGTCACTCAGTTGCAGTCTGTACAGTGCCTCTAAGTGATATGATGTGTCTCTGTCACGACGATTACCGGCTGCTGTGAATTCGTTACCAGTCAGTTTAGGTGGCTGACCAAAGACAAAAGCAAGCACGCTACCTGGTCTGCCAAAGTCTTTGAAAGAGGCGGTAGCACCCCAGTACTCAGCGTATGCATTGGCACCATTTGCAATACCGCCCTTAGCTTCTGCTTCAGTGTAACCATACCAACCACCAAGCGTGATCTTTGGACCTAGTCTGAACGATGCTTCTGCGCCATAGTTGTCAGCACTTAAGGCTCCGCCGTTAAAGGGGTTATTAGCATAGCTACTACCAGTAGCATCAAAAAGGCTGATATTTGTCTTATTCTGATAGGTGCGAGCGTACGTCAAACCGATGTTGAGTGCTTGAGTCGGCTGGAAGGATACCTGACCCAAAGCCGCATAGCTACCATCGAAAAGACCAAACCCATCCCTAGGGTCATTTGCAGTGATACCAGGTCCACCTGCTACATAAGCTGCAGATACAGTGATAGGTCCTTTGGGATTCAAGGTAAGTGTTGCACCTGAACCACCATTACCTTGGCGGTAAATGGGGCTGAAACGACCGTAGCGGGAAATAGCGCCTCTACCAGAGCTCGCGAGGTCTGGGTTAAAGGTGTTGACGTTTTCGTATAACTCAGCACCAAATGCATCAATTTTGATACGAGCAGCGCTGCCTAGGTTGAAAGCATAGTTGAGTTTGTCGAGTTCAATGTCGTTGGAACCTATAGTAGTACCTCGACCAGAGCCAGACCCCCTATCTCCGTCAAAGCTTAAACGGGTCATGTTCGTACCCGTTAGGTTGGGTCTGGTGTTATTTGTAGCTGTGCTTCCAGCGTCATATATAGGAGTGTTGCGAGCTTGCAAACGTGTTTGCAACTGGTCTGAACCAAAGAAGCTGGTGAGCAAGTTCAAACGAACTCGGTCGGAAAAAATGACGTTTTCTCGCAACTCGGGAGCCGTTGCTGTGTTACCTCCAGAAGGAACAGCCACCTTAGCACTACCAAAAGCGTCAGATAAGTTGAAAATCGCTTCACCAACCAGTTTTGTTGTGGTAGAGAATTGATTTGCTTCCAACTCAGCAGTGCGAGCTTCTAAGGTATCGACACGACCGCGCAGGGTAGCCAATTCAGCAGAAAACTCTTCTTGCAAACGCTGCAAAGTAGCTAGGTCTTCTTTCCTGACTAAGTCAGCAGTTGCTGTTGCAATCAGTTCATTCACCCGATCCAAGCACGCGTTCAAACCTGCGGCAAACTCATAACGGGTCAAAGCGCGGTTACCGCGATAAGTACCATTGGGATAACCCGCAATACAGCCGTAGCGCTCTACCAGAGACTGCAATGCTTGGAATGCCCAATCTGTTGGCTGTACGTCGGAAAATTGGGATACAGATGTTACTTGACCAATGTTATCTGATTGTTGTGATGTCAGCTGAGAGACGGGAGTCACCTGTTCGTTGACTTCTCCAGCCATAGCGCTATTTGCTGCGAAAAATGTTGCCGCTATAACAACTGGGCTTAACCTTAGAATTTTTTTAGATAGTTTCTTCATGGTTTATGTCTCACTCACACCTACCGACTGAATTATGGTACGATTCCCTAATGCGGATATTTTTTTTGGGAATTTACTAATGACTTTCTGTCAGAATTGTACCAGATGTTAATGGTGACTAACACACAATTAATCACCACTTTTTTACTACAGACTATTTGGATTCCTTATTTGATGAACATAGAATGACACGACGTTTGTGACGTATCAAGGTTCCCTCTTCCTCAAACTGCTGAAGCAGACGAGTCACAGTTACCCGTGTTGTATTTAACACTTCTGCCATCTCCTGATGAGTGACATTCAGATCGATGAGTTTTCCTTGCTCCACATCGCGGCCAAACTTTGCACTAAGCCAACTAAGGAATTGCCATAAACGCAAGCAAATGGGCTTACGATGTACAATGCTAAGTAACTCTTCTGCTTGTTGAATGTGAGATAATAAGGCGTTTACATCCTGACTCCACAAGTGAGGTGGTAGTGCGGTCACTTCTACGCTAGTTAAGCATTCAATTTGGTAAGGCTTGACTCTAGACAAAGGATAGCCAATCAAATCCCCAGTTCCCCAATAACCCAAAGTGATAAACGTTCCATCTTCACTCCAGGTTAAAGTCCGAACTGCTCCGCGCTCAATCCGCCACAGTACGTCATTACGCGCTGGAAGGATTTCGCGACGTGTAAATAATCGTTGTGGCAGTTGTCCAGTAGAGGAAGAATTATGAGACTGGGCAGAATTATGAGAACGACTTGTGGAATACATCATGGGGTTTTGTCAAGTAAAACTAATTGAGCATCGACTGAGAGGTTATTGGAGCCATCCCGAGGATTCGGCATCTAGCATTCCCTTGTAGAGAAATTGATTCAGGTTATCATACCCGTGCTCCTTGCTATCATGCTCTACCAAATGAGAATCTTTAGCACTTGAGAGACTCTGGGGATTTCATGCCGTAAGTTGGTTGACTATAATAGAGAAAGTGATTTAGTGACTAACAATCAAACTCTATAAATTGCTGGGAGCACGCTTACCAGCAACTGAACGGATGGCTGTGTGGTAGGTGTATTAGAAAAAGTAATACGGTGAAGTTAGGTTTAGAGTTTGTACTCATTGTCTGAGCATAGAATCATTGTCGTGTAAAGTCGATTCTTTGCGTTATTTTTTTTATAAAGATTTATTTAGAAATGCTAGAAATTGCAGATTTACGTGTATAAAAAATCATTTTTCTTGAAAGCAAAATAAAAGCTTGCAGCAAAGTATAGTAGCTTTTACTGAATACTTTGTCAAGACACCTGGGATTTAGGAACAGCGACGAGTGCGGGTTTTGGCGGATAATCAAGTTTCTTGCTGGATTAATTGGAACCAACTGGAATCTGAGGATATTGTAAAAAATCTTTACCTATTGTGGTGATGATGATCAATGCCTCTTTGCCTAGATTATGATTCCGTTTATCTCCCAAAGACCTTTGGGCATTTTGGTTATAACTTTTACTAATACCGTTTCACTTTAAAGTTGATACAAATAGAGAGCAGCTCTGAGCAGAGAGAAAGAATTAAAGACCAATAATTGGCGTCAGCGACTTACTGGGATGAATTCTACGTTGCAATACAGTCAAGAAGAAGGGGTGTAAGGGTATAAGGGTGTAGGGGAGCCACTGCCCTATGGCTAACGCCACGCCTTAAGGCTATCGGGGAGAACCTCCGGTTCCGCTGCGCTAACGCAGTCGCCTACGGAGGGAGACCCTCCTGCAGCGCTGTCTCACCGTGCGCGGGTTAAGCGCGTTGAGGCATGTGGCGTGAGCTAGTACTGACCCCTTACACCCTTACACCCCCACTCCCCTACACCCTTAGTTTTGGTCAAAAGCGCTACATTTCAACTTCTCATCTCACCCCATAAGCAGGAGCAGGAAAAACTTTTGCCTGCTTCGACGTAACATAGACACGCTGCTCTTCCTTAAGGTTGAGCTTATTAAACTGGTCACGACTGAGGAAAGCGTTTACTGTTTCTCCAGACTTGAGAACCAACTCAACCCGAATTTCCCATCCTAAGTTAAGAATGCGCAATACCTTGGCGGGTGTTGCATCCTCACTAGGATTAGTTTGAATCAAAACGTCATGAGGACGCAAAAAGATTTGCTCGTTTGTTCGAGAATTCAAATCCCTATCTGGTAAAACACCAGAAGTAGGTGGAAGAACATTCACTGGACCAATAAAGCTCATGACAAAAGGTGTTGCAGGGTGATCATAAATCTCACCAGAGGTACCAACTTGCTCTACCCGACCTTGATTCATCACCACAATTTGGTCTGCAACTTCCATTGCTTCTTCTTGGTCGTGGGTGACAAGTACAGTTGTTACATGAACATCTTCATGCAGTTTTCGTAAGCTCGCCCTTAATTCCTTACGGACTTTAGCATCTAACGCTCCAAAAGGTTCATCCAACAGCAATATTCTCGGCTGAACCGCCAATGCTCTTGCTAGCGCCACCCGTTGACGTTGACCTCCAGAGAGTTGGGAGGGATAGCGATCGCCAAATCCCTGCAACCTAACTAACTCCAGAAGTTCTTCAACTCGCGGCCCAATTCTATTTTTGGCAAACTTGCGGATTTCCAACGGAAAAGCAATATTCTGCCGCACCGTCAAGTGCTTAAACAGAGCATAATGCTGAAACACGAAGCCTATTTGACGTTCTTGCACCGATTTGTATGTTGCATCTTCACCAATTAGCCAGATCTGACCAGAATTAGGAACTTCTAACCCCGCAATCATCCGCAAAAGCGTTGATTTTCCAGATCCTGATGGTCCTAACAGCGCTACAAGAGAACCTGTTGGAATTTCTAAACTGACGTTATCAACAGCAAGGAAAGAGCCAAACTGCCTAGTTACATTCTCAACAACAATGCCCATAGTAAGATCCTTCAATAAACTGATATTGTAAAAAAGTACGGCTTGTCTATCGAATAAACGAGATTAAGATGACAGTGTCTATTTCATCACGTTTTCAAAATCCTCCTGAACAAAACATCAAACTTAGCTTTAAGGCCCGTTCATTCTTACCCCTGAAGCACAATAGTTTGTTGAAAATTGAAACAGGAGTTGTGCGAATTGTCACTTGGCATGAAGATGGTACGCTTGTGACTTTGGGTATTTGGGGACCTAGAGATATTGTTGGTCAAGCGTTTTCTAAAATTGAACCATATCAGATTGAGTGTCTGACAAAAGTAGAGGTAACAATAATACCTTTAGAAGGGTGGTTTCCATTCACGGATGTTATGCTTGCTCACATTCAACAGGCAGAAGAATTGATGGTTATTCGTAGCCATAAAACAGTGGAAGTCATGCTTATTAAACTCTTAGGTTGGTTAGCAAAAAAATTTGGTCGAGAAGTAAAAAGTGGACATCTCATTGACTTGCGCCTAACTCATCAAGATATTGCTGATATGCTTAATTCAACTCGCGTGACAATCACTCGCGTCCTCACTCAATTAGAGGAACAGGGGTTGATTCATCGTCTTCCCCTGCATCGGATTGTCTTGAAAGAAGAAGAACTTTGGCACTATGAAATATAGCTGCGCACGCGTCAGCAAGACCAGCCATCTTCTTCAGTGTTTGGCTTACCTACAATTTTTATATTTAAAGATTCCAGGTAAGCTAAACCATGTCTAATTTGTGGTATTGTCCCACGAAGTTCCAGGTCAAAGCGTCCTTCTCCATTGGTTTGTTTTTCTAGCATTGCGCCCGTAATATTAACGATTAAACCATGAATAGCAATCAGCCGAGAAATCACAGGTTCTTGTTGGTAATGTCCGGGAATATGCAGGCGTAAGCGAATTTTTGTGATCTTACTGCTTTGAAAGGTTGATCCAATCATAGTTATTCATAATTCGTAATTAATAACTTTTAGTTCATCATGAGATTTATTACAAAAATCTGATTTAAGGATATTTGAAACCATAGCTCTGCCCAGATGTACGCAGAGCAATACAGAGAAATTATCTATGTGTATCTGTATTGCTCTGTGGTTTCAGAAAAAGTTGACTTTTGTAAGAGACTTAATGAGGTCTATTAACTTAGTCATTACAAATTACGAATGAGTCATTACCAACTCCCCGTATCGATGTCATGCCAAATTTCTAGATTCAAGTCATTGATGTAAGTCAAGGCACTATCAATTTGTGCAGAAGTTCCTTGTAAATCTAGGTCAAACCAACCATCTCCAATACCATTGGAACCCAACATAGCAGCGGTGATATTCACAATGAGACCATAGTCTGAGACCAAGCGAGAAATGACAGGTTCTTGGTGATAGTCTTTTGGAATTCTGATCCGAATTCGTTTGTGGGTGAGTTGATTGTCTGCAACCATAGCTGAATTTACCGCCTTACTAGACATCTGCTTTAATGTTTCACATTTGTTTTCTTACCTGTATTCCGTTCCACAATCTCCTTCACCACCAAAGTCACGACTGCAAGCAGCCCTAACAAGACAGCAGCAGAGAACGCTGCTTCAGTTTGATACTGTTTGTAGGAATCCTCTATAAATAAAGGTAAGCTCTGAGTTTTGCCTGCAATGTTTCCAGAGACTACCGAAACAGCACCAAATTCACCCATTGCTCTGGCGTTGGTTAACAGTAAGCCGTAAAGTAAACCCCAACGGATATTTGGCAAGGTGATGCGCCAAAATATCTGCCAATCTTTTGCACCTAGTGTTCTGGCTGCTTCTTCTTGGTCACTACCTAACTCCTCTAGAACGGGAATAACTTCACGCGCGACAAAGGGCATACTCACGAAAGCTGTCGCCAGCACCATGCCCGGAAAAGCGAATATGACTTTGAAATCCAGTGCTCCTAAGAGCGAACCGAACCAGCCATTACGCCCATAGAGTAGCACAACCATCAACCCTGCAACCACAGGTGAGATGGAAAATGGCAGGTCAATAATGCTTAAAAGAAGAGCACGACCTGGGAACTGGCGGCGGGCGATCGCCCAAGCTGCGCACAAACCAAATACTGTATTTATAGGTACTGTGATCACAGCCAAAACTAGTGTCAACCAAGCTGCATGAAGAAAATTGGGTGCGCTGAGGTTAGAAAAGAATGCACCAATCCCACCTTTAAAAGCTTGGACGAAGACATTGAGGGCAGGAATATATATCACCAAAGCTAAATACAACACTGCGATCGCAATCAAAATGACTGGCGCAATATTTCTTGGTTTGACACGCTTTTGAGTATCTGGTTCTGCTCCTGTCGTTGAATGAAAATGTGGTTGTGGAAAATCATCACTTTGCGTCATATCTTCGTCCCCAAGCTTGTAAAAGATTAATTCCCAGCAGCATTACCAACGAAATTGCTAGTAACACCACGCCGATAACGGTGGCTCCAGAATAGTCATACTGCTCTAACCGCTGGAAAATAAGCACAGGTGCAATTAAGTCATTGAAGGGAGTGTTGGAGGCTACAATGACAGTCGAGCCATACTCCCCGACTGCACGCGAGAAACCCAAGGCAACACCTGTCAATATCGAGGGAAATAACGGTGGTAGAATAACCTTCCAGAAAGTTTGCGACTCAGATGCACCCAAGCTCCAAGCTGCTTCTTCAGTTTCCTTTTCCATTTCTAGCAGTACAGGTTGCACTGTTCTAACTATAAAAGGTAAGGATATAAATATCATTGCCACTGCTACACCTAAGCGAGTGAAAGCAACCTTAATCCCAAATGGTGCAAGTATTGAGCCAATCCAGCCATTGTCGCTGTAAACTGTCGCTAAAGTTAGCCCTGCCACCGCAGTTGGTAACGCAAACGGTAAATCCACAGTGGCATCAAGCAAACGCTTAAAAGGAAAATCATAGCGGACAAACACCCAAGCAATAAGTGTGCCAAAGACACCATTGATGAGACCTGCTGCTAGCGCTGTTAAAAAAGTGACTTGGTATGTCGAGATCGCAATTTCACTGGTGGCAATTTCCCAAAACTTAGCCGGAGGTTCGGTACCTGCTTTCAGTAACATCGCAGTCACTGGTAAAAACAACATTACAGCTAAGTACAAGAAAGTAATTCGCCATGTCCAGGGAAGCTTAGCCAAACCAACCAGGTAGCTCTTCCAACCTGGAGGTTTTCGACGAACCTGTTTTTCCTGTGAAGATGATGGAGGTGAAGATATAGTCATAAGCAGTGAGTGAGAAAGTAGGGGAACTTGGGGGAGATAGGGGAGCAGGGGAAGTGGGGGAAGATGAGGGAGTCATTAGTCGTTAGTAGTGACTAATGACTAATGACTAATGACTATTTATTTTTTTGCTTGAATTTGGTCAAAAACAGCTCCATCGTCGAAGAATTTCTTTTGGATTTGATCCCAACCGCCATAATCTTGAACTGTACCTAGACTTTTGACCTTGGGATATTTGCTTGCAAGTTCCTTGGTCTGTGGAGTTTCTTCTATAGGTCGGAATCCCACTTTGGCAAATTCCTGCTGTGCTTCTGGAGTGTACAGGTATTTGACAAAAGCTTCAGCAACTTCCCGATTTCGGTGTTTATCGACGTTCTGATCTACAATTGCGATTGGATTGTCGATGGAGACGTTTACATCAGGAATGACGTAATCTACTTTTTCGCCCTTTTGTTGCGCAAGAATAATCTCGTTTTCGTAGTTGATTAGCGCATCCCCTTGACCCCGCCCCCTTGACCCCGCTTAGCAAAGATATCAGTTGCTTCACGAGCATCTTTTGTTAAAATAGGCACATTTTTGTAAACCTTGGTCACAAATTCTAGCGCTTTTTGATCTCCTCCTCCTGTTTTCGCGACTGAATTCCAAAGCGCGAGGAAGTTCCAACGAGCGATACCAGAGGTTTTGGGGTCAGCGGTAATTAACTTTACATTATCCTTTGCCAAATCTGCCCAAGTTTTGATACCTTTTGGATTGCCTGAGCGAGTGACTAATGCAGCAACAGATTTGGAGACAATGCCATTATTGGGAAATTCTTTCTCCCATCCTGGCTCAATTAACTTAGCCTTCTGAATTTTGTCTACGTCTAACCCAAGTGCTAGGTGAACAACATCTGCTTCTAAACCATCAATCACAGCACGAGTTTGAGAACCAGAACCCCCATAGCTTTGGTCAAAAGAGACATTTTGATTATGTTCTTTCTTCCACTGTTCGACAAATTTTGGAATAATAGCGTCGTGAGCTGCTTTTGTGACGGCAAAAGAAACAAGAGTTAATCTCACATCTTGCTTGTTGGCTGCTACAGGAGTTGCAGTGGAACCACCTGCATCAGTGCTAGTGGAGGAATTACTTGCACCATTACCAGAGCAAGCAGCGATCGCTACACTCAAACTGACTCCCACCAAAAACAGCGATAGAAAGCCTTTTATAGAATTAAACCTAAATTTATTAACTATTTTTAAGAATATTTGCTTTGATTCTAAGATCTGCTGCCAAAAACTCATATTGTTTTTCCCTGACATTTTACGGCATAGCGCTAACTTAACCGTATTTATAGCTCATTGTGAGAGATAATACATAGAATTTGCCGAAAATGCAAGAGAAATTCATCACTTCTTGATAAGAAAAGTGGAAGTTTTTGGGAGCTATTGCTATAGAAACTGTTGTAGAAACCAGCTATGGAAACTTATGGGGTAACCCATCTTCAAAGATTAGCAGTTCTCCGGGGAGGATTTGCGTCCAGACTTCGTTGTCAGTCAGAGGAGTGGTGGCGATGACAGCAACGCGATCGCTCGGACTGGTCAATTCACTAAAATCAACAGTTACGTCTTGGTCAATTAAATGAGCAGCCGCAAAGGGCGCTTGACGTACGATGTAGCTGAGTTTTGTTGAGCAGTGAGCAAAAAAGTGTTCGCCATCCGAAAGTAAGTAGTTAAAAATACCTTTTTCTGATATATCCTGAGTGATTTCCGTGAGGACTGACGTTAGTTTCTCCAAGGGAGGCTTGTGTTGAGGGAAACATTCTCGTAATCTTTCCAGTATCAGACAAAAAGCTTTTTCACTATCGGTGTTGCCTACAGGTTGAAAAAAATTAAAGTCCTTAGGATCAAAACCTGGCAAATCTCCATTGTGGGCAAACACCCAGTATTTTCCCCACAGTTCACGACGGAAGGGATGGCAGTTTTCCAAAGCAACTTTGCCTTGAGTCGCTTTGCGGATATGGGCAATCACGTGAGTGGAGTGGATAGGGTAGTGTCGCACAAACTCAGCTACGGGAGAGAAAACAGAGGGTTTGGCATCTAAAAAAAATCGGCATCCTTTCCCTTCAAAGAAAGCAATGCCCCAACCATCACGATGGTCGTCAGTTTTGCCTCCCCGCGTCGAAAAGCCCTCAAAAGAAAAGCAAATATCAGTTGGTACATTACAATTCATTCCCAGCAGTTGGCACATGGATGTTGAAACTCTGAATTTTAGACTAGTGGCTGGGATCAAGATAATCCAGAATCGCTCAATTGATCTGGTACGAATGTTTCATTCCACAAAAATTCACTCTTCAGTTCTATAGGAACGCTTCACGGGCAGCGATTGCAACCCGTTACGAATCACTCTTGAAGGAGTGTTAGCGTAGGTCGCCCGCCGTAGGCTGGGAAAGAGGGAAGGAGGGTTGGGCTAATAAAGCGCGAAAAACTGCGGTGCCTCCGTAAGATGCCCCATAAAGAAGAAGGGGTGTAAGGCTGTAAGGGTGTAGGGGGGGAGCAATCGGTTGGGGTTTTAGACCCCAACCGTCTTGTTGACAACCCCCTAGTGGGAACGGCCACGCCTTACGGTGAGTCCAGCGCTGCGGGAGGGTCTCCCTCCGGAGCCACTTCTGTGCGGGGGTTCCCCCCGTTGAAGAATGTGGCGTCTAGGCGACTGGGGAACCCGGAGGGCTATCGGGGAGAACCTCCGGTTCCGCTGCGAAGAGCGCAGTCACGCCCGAGAGCGGGAGAGCCGTCATTCGCGCTGTCTCACCAGAACAAGCGTGAGGGAGACCCTCATCAAGTACTGGCTCCCGTAAAAGACGGTGGGGTTTTAAACCCCATTGCGCAAGAGGGCGGGGTGTACATTTTCAAGTCTTTCCCCTACACCCCTACACCCAGGAGCGAAGCGATAAAAAGTTATTCTTTTTGTATACCACTTGACCATTGGGGCGATTTTTCCGCTTAAACGTTAGCTCTAAACCCGTTACTTGTAATACAGCACTGCAGTTTTTCAGGGTTTGGTGAAACGGGAGTGAAATCAATTGAAAAACGCTGTTAGTCAGGGAACTAGCCTGTAGTACTGAGTTGCTCACACTTGGTCTTAAAAACTGATTTCTGTGAATCGCGAGTTATGGCTAGCACAGGTACTTGATTTTTTAATCAGTCTATGGAATTGTATTATATCAAGAAACACTTTTCCCAATCAAATAACCGTATTTTTATTTCTGGAGCAATTTTCAATAATGGATCTAATCAAAACTTTGAAGTCTTGTTCACAACCGTGGCAAAAGTCTTCAACCCGTGCCCGTACCCTGTTCATTGCTGCTGGTTTAAGCGTTGGTGCGATCGTACCCGTCTATGCAGGAGCGACTCTACAAAACCCAACTTCTAGCACTAAGCCTGAACTCATCAGTCAGAACCAAAAACCACTTGAATTAACTCTGGTTTCCTACGCTGTGACCAAAGAGGCTTACTCAAAAATCATTCCACTATTTGTTAAAAAGTGGAAGCAAGAGCGTAAACAGGACGTCACTTTTCGGGAGAGTTACGGTGGTTCTGGTTCCCAAACACGAGCAGTCATTGATGGTTTGGAAGCAGATGTAGTAGCGCTGGCGTTAGGACAAGACGTGAACCAAATCCAGAAGGCAGGGCTAATCGGTTCAGGCTGGGAAAAAAAGGCTCCTAACAATGCGATCGTCACTAAGTCGGTGGTTGCGTTGGTGACTCGTAAAGGCAATCCTAAACAAATTCGTGATTGGAACGACTTGGTTAAACCAGGAGTCAGCGTCATAACTGCCAATCCCAAAACTTCTGGAGGTGCCCGTTGGAACTTCTTGGGACTGTGGGGTTCAGTAACTCAATCTGGAGGAAATGACACAAAAGCCCTGGATTATGTCTCTAAGGTTTACAAAAATACCCCTGTGCTGCCAAAGGATGCGCGGGAAGCCAGTGATACCTTCTACAAGCGAAATCAAGGCGATGTATTGTTGAACTATGAAAATGAGGAGATCCTAGCTAAACAGAAAGGTGAATCTGACAATACTGTGGTGATTCCTCAAGTCAACGTTTCCATTGACGCCCCAGTTGCTGTGGTAGACAAGGTGGTGGATAAACGCGGTACTCGGCAAGTTGCAGAAGCTTTTGTCAAGTTCCTCTTCACACCAGAAGCACAACGGGAATTTACTAAAGTTGGGTTTCGCTCTGTTAACTCTACAGTAGCTGGCGAAACACAGAAACAGTTTCCGAAGGTTGGCAAACTCTACACAGTTTCAAACTTCGGTGGCTGGGACGCAGTTCAGAAGAAGTTTTTTGCAGATGGAACTGTTTTTGACAAGATTCAGGGAGGAAGACGCTAAAAAATAATACGGTTCAGTTAGTAGCTGTGAGCTTATCTGAACCGTATTGCTCTAAAAAAAGCTTCGTTGGGTAAGAGTGTCAGAGAAAATAATTCACCCTATGGCTAACGCCACGCCTTACGGTGAGTCCAGCGCTGCGGGAGGGTCTCCCTCCGGAGCCACTTCTGTGCGGGGGTTCCCCCCGTTGAAGAATGTGGCGTCAGGCGACTGGGGAACCCGGAGGGCTATCGGGGAGAACCTGAGCCCTATGGCTAACGCCACGGCTGCGCCTAACGGGCACGGCCCCGTCGTGCCGAACGGTTCCGCTAGCCCCTAAAAGGGGCGCTGCGCAAACGCTTTAGACCTCTAGGCGTGCGCAAAGCGCATACGCCAGATGCCTAGGTCGGGAAAGCCGTCATTCGCACTGGTCTGGCCTAATCAATCGGTGCGTTGGGAACTTGTGCGTCTATTTGTGCTTGAGACAAATAAGGAACTGTTGGGTTTAACTCGCCTAAACTGAAAACACCAGCAGGAGGTGCATTCAATTCAATCTCGCCAGTTAATGGATTGCTTCTTACAATTAAGTTCGTTCCATCCACAATCTTGACATATAGAGGCTGCCTTGGCTGTTGCTGTTGATTTGCTGCAACGGGATTTTCTGTAACGGGATTTTCTGCAACGGGATTTTCTGTAACGGGATTTTCTGCAACAGGAACGCTTATACCAGCTACGTTCACACCACTCGGCAGGTAAATGCCATCACAGTCCCATTCATCGTCTGTCTTTCGACCATTTCCCAGGTAAAAGAGGCTGTTGGCAGAAGAGCCATATTTGCTGGGTTTATGAGCGTAAACAGCTAATGTCCTTCCAGTTTCATTGCGACAGACGCCCCAGTCCTCTGTGGTTTCCATAATATACTTCTGGAACTGTAAATCAGAGATGCTCTTTTGAAGTTGCTCTACAGTATTGTAACTAGTTGCTGATGGGTTACTCCTTGCCTGTAAGAGTTGATTAAGCTGTTGAGTAATCTGAGCATACTCAGGACTCTTTTCTGCGATTGGATCTGCAAATGAAGGCTGAGCG
Organism: Brasilonema angustatum HA4187-MV1; assembly: GCA_019359695.1. Taxonomy (GTDB): domain Bacteria; phylum Cyanobacteriota; class Cyanobacteriia; order Cyanobacteriales; family Nostocaceae; genus Brasilonema; species Brasilonema angustatum. Next base: position 117,416 of record JAHHGV010000021.1, on the reverse strand, counting down.
ATAACTAGATTGAGCAGCAGGAAAATAAACACTAAAATTGGCTTGAATATTTTCACCATTTTTCTCCTTTTTAACAGAAAATAGTCTTTTTCACTAAAAAGTATGTTATTTTGCCTGAAAATTTTTTGACAAAATTCACTTGTTGACTTTATCATATCTAACCACCTTTGATGGCATCAAATATTCTTTTTTATCAAAATTATAATAGTCATTTGGAGACAGCAATGATTAGTAAATTGTATTAAAAAATACACTTTTTAGTTGAGTTCTTCACTGACTTATTTGTCGTCATGTTGTATAAGTTATCAACTCGTTTGTTGGTTTTCACTTTAGGGAACTTTACTGTCAAAAGCAAACGTTATTTATTTTCAAATCAATAAATATAAGTGATGAAGGTTTTTCAAGAAATGTAAACTCTGTAAAAGTCAGGACTTATTTTTGGTAACGATTCAGGTTTGAGGGTATACAAGATTTCAGTGACTCACTCTGTCAGAGTGAGTCAGATTGATAGTTAATCAGCTTGAGTCGTCCTCTGCTTACTCCCATGAATTACTTTTATTTATTATTTTCAATAAAAATAGTATTTGATTGTATCGATTAGGAATCTTAAAGTAAAACTAGCCTTATACATAGACTGAAGTCAAAGGGTAGAACTAATCAAATAAAATGTCAATTGAAACTACCTTTACATAAAGAAAAAGTTCTAACAAAAAAATCGCAGTTTTGCTGTGCATCTACCAACAAGAGGAATGATTTGTGAACATCCTAGAATTTTCTCTGCTAATTTGCATGGGTTCATTTATTGCTGGCTTTTTAGGTGCGCTTACTGGGTTAGGGGGTGGAGTCGTCATTGTTCCCTTATTAACCTCAGTATTTGGAGTTGATATTCGATATGCTATTGGTGCTTCACTGGTATCTGTTATTGCTACTTCCTGTGCGGCTGCATCTACATATATAAAAAAAGGCTATACTAATTTGCGTCTGGGAATGTTTTTAGAAGTCGCAACAATTGCTGGAGCTTTGATAGGAGCTTTGGTTGCATCTTTTATTTCTATTAAAGCGCTTACAGTCATACTTGCCCTTGTCTTACTCTATTCAGCGTACCTATCAGGACAACCCAGAATAGAAGACACTGATGATAAATCACCTGATCCCTTAGCAAGTGATCTCAGACTCAATAGCACTTACCCTACTCCTGAAGGGCTAATGGCATACCAAGTTCATTCTGTACCAGTTGGGTTTTGCATCATGTTGATAGCTGGAGTACTTTCTGGTTTACTTGGCATTGGTTCAGGAGCATTCAAGGTTCTGGCAATGGATCAAGCGATGGGTTTGCCGTTTAAAGTTTCCACAAGCACCAGCAATTTTATGATTGGTGTGACAGCAGCAGCATCGGCAGGTGTGTACTTAGCGTGGGGTTATATCGAGCCAGGAGTGACAATGCCCGTAATGTTGGGTGTCTTGCCTGGTGCGTTATTGGGAGCAAGAGTATTGGTAGGAGCTAAGACTCAAACCTTAAGAATTATCTTTTGTTTCGTGCTTGCAGCAATGGCATTAAAGATGATCTACAACAGTTTAGCTGGGGGATTTTAAAATGTATCTATTCAATTTTGACCACAAAAGATTTCTTACTACACCTACCTTTGACAGTGGCGAAAATGATAGAAAAAATATTTCCCAATCTGTGTTAAATGAAGTTGTAGAGTTCAACAGTGCTAGTCATGAATCCACGAAAACATCTAGTGACGAACAATTAGAACAGTTAATTAGCAACCTATTAAGATACGGCGTTTTAATTGCTTGATCTACAGTGTTAGTGCGTGGAGTTTTATATTTAGTTCGCTACGGTGTGGAACCTGCGAACTACCAATTTTTCCAAGGACAACCATCAGTGTTTGACTCTCCAAAGCTTATGATTAGAGGCATTTTGTCAGGTAGTCACAACAGTATCATTGTATTTGGACTTCTACTACTCATAGCTATTCCTATCATCCGGGTTACACTTTCGGTGTTTACCTTTGTACGACAAGGAGACTTTATCTACACAGTTATGACATTGCTTGGAATTTTTGGGTTAATTTATAGCTTTATGGGAGCATATTACTAAGATTCTGGCAATGAAGGGAGGGAAATAAGAAAAAAAATAAAAAAAAGTAATTCCAACGCAAAAATCATACCAAGTCATAGCAAACTAGTTGGTGTGTTGCAAATTTTTCAAAAAAACTGTCATTCTCAAAGGAGAAAAAACGATGAAACTTTTGAAAATCGCTCTTGTTATCGCTGTCATGTTGGTTAACTTAACTTTAGCCCAGCCTTCTTGGGCAGATAGACCAAAATTTAGCAAAAACCCTGATTACATTGAAGTGACAAAGACTCTTGATAAATTGCAGAAAAATGCAGAAGGTGCAATACCTGAAGATGTGCAACGCCAAATTGATGAATTACAGTTTCAAAAAGCTGCTATCGAGTCAGGAGTCACTTGGGGACAGTGTCGTAATGAAACTGGTGAAACTTTGGCAATTTATGGTCCTTTGGGTGAAAAGTCCAAGTCTTCCTACGACAATCAACTTTACTTTTTAGGAAATGGTCAAACCACACCAGATGGATGGGATTGTCAGGGTATTTATCTACCAAGTGATGTCAAAGTAGCAGGATTGGACAATACTGGTGCTACATCTGTCCAAATCACAGATGGTACACAACTTTTGGTGAAGAAAAATTCAGAAACTTCTGAATGGGAATTCAATGTTCCATCTGCCAAAATCGTTGATTCTGACAAAATGAACTGGTTTATCCCAAATGTATCCCAGGCATTTGTTGATTCCCGCATTCCTAGCACACTCACTAGCGCTGAGAATGATTAAATCAAAATCGTGACATAATTTGTCAATGAGTGAGATTTTTCGGTAATCAATAGCAGAGGGCTATCAAGAATTTTTTAAGTTCTAAATTCCGCCTTCTGCCTTCTTCAAAAAATTTTTTGATTCACTAAATTATAGTTTGGGCTTGCAACTGCAGGAGAAACAGTGATGTTAGAACAGTTAACTGAAACCTTAAGTACAAACTTTTCTTTAAATACATTTGGAATTTTAGTGGTACTTGTTATCGTCTTATCGTCAAAAACCATCACTAAAGTTGAGGTTGATAAATTTGATCCAACCCCCCCATCCCAGGACAAGGTTTAGGAGACTACCTTATTTTTTCTATAAAGCTTAATTTCTCACCTTTAGTTGGCAAAATGGAGAATTCAAAATCCTGGCATGATTGTATTGGTGGGAGATGAAGAGCTTTGCTGGAGTGCCTGACGCGCCAAGTTCATGCAACTACCACAGTTGCAGCCATACTTCGCCTGGGCATACTGTTTAACTATAGCTTCAGAGATATTGGATGTTTGAGGGAATTCCTGCTGTGAGGAGGTGCTGGTGCTAGTCACACCTGAACGGGGTGCTATTTCATCTTGAATTTTCTTTGGAATAGCTTGAGCTGGGTGAGCAGCAATAAGTACTGCAGCAAGAGAGCCAGAGCAGCCGAGTAGTGTTAAAACTTTAGTATTCATGGTGCATAATTTTAATTCAATGTAGCTAGTATAACGAAACTTTTTGCGCTCAGTACTAAGATGTATCTGTGAATAATGCTAAACTCCAACCTTAGTACGCCTCAAAGTGAGATTTCCGTGATGAATAAAATAATGCTGGCACTGCTTGGCGGCTCTTATGTTTTATCCAGCTTAGTTTTGATAAGTCATGCTGCTGTCGCAGAAGATTTACCTTCTGTACCAAAAACCACTAACACACCACAGTACCAACACAACACTCAATCTAACCCTCAAGTGGCTGGTACTGTCGCTTTGCCAACAAACAGTCGGACGACACAAACCACACAAACTCATACTTTGCAAGTAAATCCTCGCGTGTTTTCCCTTGATCCCAGTAGCGAAACAGTTGGGAATGTAGCGAGTGCCCAATTGGGTTGTGATTGCCCTGGTTGTCGTGCTTCGGCGCTTCAAATGTTGCAAAGTGGTAAGCTAACTCTTCCGCAATAAGACCTTAACAGTTATCAGTTACCAGTTATCAGTATCAGAGTTGGGTAACGGATCTGGCGTTGCACAAAAATACAATTCCCTCTTCCCCCCTACACCCTCACACCCTACACCCTTAGCTTTGGTCATCTACCTCGCCTGAACCTGTTAAAAATGCTCAGTGAATGAGCTGCTAAATCCGGTCGGGTGAGGATACCACCAGATGGGCTAAAAAAGAGCGCCAGCAAAAACAGCATGGATGAAACCAGCACAATCGCAGGCCCAGAGGGTATATTGCGGTAATAGCTAATGTAGACCCCCGTTATGCTGGCGATCGCACCAATCAATGCTCCTGTTGCCATCATCTGATGCAGTTCTTTGACTAAAAGATAAGCCGTGAGGGCAGGTCCTACTAGCAGCGAAATTACCAGGATAACACCGACTGCTTGCATACTAGCAATAATCGTCAGGGTCGTTGCCGCCATAAAGCCGAAGTGAATAGCATTAACGGGTAAACCAGTTGCCTGTGCACCTGTACGGTCGAAAGTATAAAATAACAATTCTTTGTAAAACAGCTTAGTTGCACTCAGAATGAGCAACGTAATAATGAGTGTCCGGTAAATATCACTAGAGGTAACGCCAAGAATATCTCCAAATAAAAAACTATCTAGATCTATCTTATTTTTCAAAACTGTAATTAGTGTCACTCCTAACGCAAAGAAGCTGGAAAATGTCAGTGCCATTGCTGCATCCACTTTCACCCGAGATTGCGAGCGAATCCAGGCAATTAGAAATGTACTCGTAATCCCAGATACAAAAGCCCCAATCAAAATATCAATTCCCAAGAAAAAGGAAATTGAAAGTCCAGGCAGTACACAGTGAGCAATCACATCTCCTAGTAATGCCATGCGTTGGACAATTAAATAACTACCAACAACAGGACAGAGAATACCAACCAGAATGCCAATCACCAGCGCATTCCGCATAAATTCATAACTTAGGGGTTCCAGCAGCAAGCTCAACATGGAGAGTAAAAAGTTATTAGTTATTAGTCGTTATATTATTGGGATTTGAGGGTCAACTTTTGACCAATCAACAAAACAACGATGAATCCCAATCTTGATATAAGGGATTCTGCAAGCTTGTGCCATACGCTCGATGCAAATTCTCTGGAGTCATCACCTGTTGTGGTGAACCATCAGCAATCAAGCATTTATTCAATAAGAGTAATCGGTCTAATCGGTGCAATGCCTGTCCCCATTCATGGCTACTCACCAGTAAAATTTTGCCAAGCGATCGCAACTCTGAAAACACATCAAAAATAATCGCTTCAGTCTTCTTATCCACTCCCGTAAATGGCTCATCAAACAGCAGAATTTCTGCTTGTTGCGCCAAAGCACGCGCTAAGAATACTCGCTGTTGCTGTCCACCGGATAGCTCACCAATACGACGGTGTTTGAGCGCAAGCATTTCGACTTGATCTAATGCTGATGTGACAATTTCTCTTGCTGCTTTCCCTGGACTGCGAAACCAGCCAATCTGCCGTGTACGTGCCATCATGACTACATTCCAGACGGTGATGGGATAGTCCCAGTCTATTTGCGATCGCTGCGGTACATACGCTACTTTTTGTAGCTGTTGATGCAGTGGACTCTGACAATACTGCACACTTCCACTGACTTTTGGAACTAAGCCCAGCATTGCTTTCATCATCGTGCTTTTCCCTGCACCATTGGGACCAATAATCCCCACGACTTGGCTATTGCTAATTTGAAAGCTCACAGGCTCTAAACCACTGACACCTCGATAATTAACAGCTAGGCGCTGAACCTCTAACATATAAAATTTTTAAATAGAACGATAATCATTTTAAACTAGATTTCATTATCAAATTCTAGAGCAAATAAAAAAATCATGTATATTCCGCAGCGTCAATCCTGGAAATCAGCAGTCCTTGCCTTAAGTATGGGATTGTTAGCAAGTTGCAGTTCCTCTCCATCCACCAGTCAAAACAATCAAACCAGCCCAACAGCACCAGATGCCAGTTCTACGCAAGTTTCTTCTACTACGACCGCAGGTAAAGGTCTAAAAGTTGTAGCAACCAATACAGTTTTGTGTGACATGGCTCAGCAAGTTGCAGCGAGTACGATTAATTTGACTTGCTTGATTAAGCCAGGAACAGATCCCCACGTTTACCAACCAACCCCAGAAGACCGTAAGGCAATTGAAGATGGCAAGCTAATTTTATACGGCGGTTACAACTTTGAACCGAGTCTGATCAAGTTGATTCAATCTACCTCTAATAAAGCTCCCAAAGTTGCGGTTGATGAAATAGCTGTTCCCACTCCCCAGAAATTTGAGGAAGATGGTAAGACGGTTGTTGATCCTCACGTTTGGCACAATGCTCAAAATGGGATTGCTATGGTGAAAACTATTCAAGAAAGTTTCGCCAAGGTTGCTCCGGAAAATGCTTCACTTTACTCCAAAAATGCCCAAGCAATCACTACCCAATTAGGACAAATCGATACTTGGATCAAATCAGAGGTTGCGACTATTCCCCAGCAATCCCGCAAGCTGGTGACAACTCATGATGCTTTGGGATATTACTCCAAGGCGTATAATATCCCTGTTGAAGGAGCTTTAGAAGGTATCTCTACAGAAGAGAAACCCACAGCGGCTAGGGTCAAAGAATTGGTGAAAAAAATTAAAGACAGCAAAGTGTCTACAATTTTTGCTGAGTTAAGCATCAATCCTAAGTTGATTTCAACAGTGGCGAAAGAAGCAAACGTGAAAGTTGCACAACAAGAACTCTTTGCTGATGGATTAGGCGAGAAAGGCAGTCAGGGTGACACGTATCAAAAAACGTTAATTTCCAATACAAAAACGATTGTGGAAGGACTGGGAGGCAAATACACGCCTTTTCAAGCAAAGTGATTTGGTTTAAGTCTGATCCTCGAAACCTGGGTAAGAGGAGAAATACAGCCTTAAGCTTATGCCTGCGACACGGACTCGCGTTTGCAGGCTTACTCAAATTATATTTTTAACTATCAAGTTAATTGCTGTATAGTAAAACTTTAGCTTTGTGACTCAGGTTTAGCTATTTTTCCTAACTTTAAGGATCAAAAAGCAAATTTGTAAAAAAACAATGACTGGCTTTGTATTGCATTGGTTTATAATACTATCAGTTCTGTTACGTACTTCGTAAATTGTAAAGTTAAATATTTTAAAATCAGCGTATAAACGCTGAACTGAAATAAAAAATATTGATACCATCACACCTAAATAATTTTGTGATATCAATGTATACCAGCGAATCGACCAAGTATCCCCACACAGCAGAAATCGGACAAAGAAGCCGCATTCTGGTAGTAGAAGATGAAGAACTTATCCGGGAAATGCTTGTTCTAGCTTTGGAAGAGGAAGGTTATGGAGTGGTAAGTGCCACTGATGGGCGGGTGGCTGTAGAATACCTGAAAAGTTATGAACTCAATTCACCAGAGCTTTCCTTTGACCTGGTGATTCTTGATTTGATGCTGCCTCACATTAACGGATTAGACATCTGCCGCTTGATCCGATTTCAAGGAAACCCAGTTCCAATTTTAATGCTAAGTGCTAAAGGAAGTGAAACAGACCGTGTTCTGGGGCTAGAGGTGGGAGCAGATGACTACTTAACCAAACCTTTTAGTATGCGGGAGTTAGTGGCTCGTTGTCGTGCTTTGCTGCGTCGCCAACGCTTGAGCTGTTTGCCTCAGCTACCAGTTCTTCAGTATAAAGATGTGACTTTGTATCCCCAAGAATGTCGGGTGTTAGTTCGCTCTCAAGAGGTGAATTTGTCACCAAAGGAATTCCGGCTGCTGGAATTGTTTATGAGCTACGCCCGTAGGGTATGGTCGCGCGAGCAATTGCTAGACCAGGTTTGGGGACCAGATTTTGTTGGAGACAGCAAAACTGTGGACGTGCATATTCGCTGGCTACGCGAAAAACTAGAGATCGACCCCAGTCGTCCAGAATATGTTGTGACTGTACGAGGTTTTGGCTATCGATTTGGATAGTTGTTAGTTTTTAGTTGTCAGAGAACAACTAACAACTAGCAATGCTCATACTAGGATTTTTACTGGGTTTAGCGGTAGGCGTAAGTTTTTGGGTGTGGCAACAGGTTCAACTGAACCGTTACCTAGAGAAAGTATTACGACCGTTAACCGCCCATTCTTCTGATGTGGCGCTGCTAATTCCTCACTTGCGCCACGGAGTTAGGTTATTTGTCCAGCAACGCCAACAATTGCAGCAGTTGCTTCAAACATACGAAGACCTGCTAGAGTTCGCACCAGTGGGGTATTTGCAAGTTGACGAAGAAAATCAACTGCTTTGGTGTAATGAGCAGGCACGAAAAATGTTGTATCTGCAAAGATGGCAACCTGGACAAGTGCGCTTGTTGTTAGAGTTAATAAGATCCTACGAACTTGACCAATTAATTGGACAAACGCGCGATCGCCAAAAGTCACAGGTCAAAGAGTGGGTATTTCATCCTTCTTGCGAAGATGTGACAGCTATGTCGGAGGTGAAATCTCTTATGTTACAAGCAACAAGCTTACCTTTGCCCCTTGGGCAAGTAGGAGTCTTTATAGAAAACCATCAGCCTGTGGTGGATATAAATAAAGCACGTGAACGTGCTTTTTCTGACCTAGCACACGAACTGAGAACTCCACTCACCTCAATACGTCTGGTTGTCGAAACATTACAAGACCGCGTCAAACCACCTTTGGATCGTTGGGTTAACCGCCTCTTGCAGGAGGTTGACAGATTGATTCACTTAGTACAAAGTTGGCTAGATTTGACTCAACTAGAAACAAACCCTACCATTGAACTGCATCGCCAACCTGTGGAAGCGCGATCGCTGATTTTGTCTGTGTGGGAGACTCTAACACCTTTAGCACAGCAACACCAGATTGAAATCGCTTATTCTGGTCCTGGAACTGTCTCGATTAACGCCGATGAGTCTCGCATTTACCAGGTGTTTCTCAATCTGCTGGATAATAGTATCAAATACAGCTCACCAAATACAACCATTGTCATTGAAGCAAAAATCGTTTCCGAACACAATAACCAAGAACCAGTACTACAAATCAACATTATTGACTCCGGTACGGGTTTTTCTCAAGCAGATTTACCTCATGTATTTGAGAGATTTTATCGAGGGGATCAATCACGCTCTCGTGTGACAAACTCACAAAGTCATTCGACTACGGCAATTGTTGGCAGTGGTTTGGGTTTGGCAATTGTCCGACAAATTGTTCTTGCCCACGGCGGTTGCATAAAAGCCATGAATCATCCTCATACTGGAGGAGCATGGTTACAAGTTGAACTCCCTGGCGTCGTGGCAATTTCTTTGAGCCAAGATTATATTTGAGAATATCTTCATGTTTGAGACTACAAGAGTGAAAGTCCCCCTTTATAGTCCCAATACAGAAAGACCCCAGCTAGCTCGTGAGATTAGACGCTTAGAGCAAGATGTGTTGCGTATGGGGGCTTTGGTAGAACAATCATTTCGTCTAAGTCACCAAGCCTTGTTAACCCGCAACTTAACAGCAGCTGAGGCTCTTCCTGTTTTAGATAAAAAGATTGATCGCTTTTATAGACAAATAGAATTAGACTGTACGGCAATCATGACGCAGCAAGCTCCTACAGCTCAAGATTTGCGTTGTTTAAGTGCCTTTATGCAACTTGTGCGTGATCTAGAACGCATTGGCGACTATGCTAAGGATTTGGCTAAAATTGCAATCAAAATTTTTCCCTATCCGCCTCATTCCTGTTTACCAGAGATTGCAGTCATGTCTCAGCATGCACAAGCAATGTTAGCAACGAGTTTAGTGGCGTTGGCAGATTTAGATGAAGTCAACGGGCGCAGTATAAAGCGACTCGATGATGCTGTAGATAATGCTTATGAACGGCTTTATCACACCCTAGCTCATCAACGATGCGACGAAGGTGTTGTTGAGCCGATTCTGCTCTTGGTACTGGCGATTCGTTGTTTAGAGCGCATGGCAGACCACGCGACCAACATCGGTCAACGTGTGGCATATATTGTGACTGGTCAACGGGGTTGAATCTCAAGCTGTGGGGTTTGGAGAGGGAGTTTCTATTCTTGCTTTGATCCTCGCTAGTTCACTACTTAATTCTGTAAATGTGCGCTACAAAAAGTTAAAAAACTCAGCTCAGCAGAAAGGTTTCTTAAAACAAAATAGGGGTGGTGTAAACCATCCCTATTTACTACAGTAGAGCTATTCCCTACCAAACTTCAGATTAAATACTGGGCATATACTGCGGCTTTTCAGGTACGCTAGTGTACTCAGCGACAATTTGACGGAATTCTTCACCGTCAATAGTTTCTTTCTCAATCAGCAAGTCCACTAAGCGATCCATTACGATGCGATTTTCCAGTATAAACCGCCTTGCTGTTTGGTAGCATTCTTCGACAATGACGCGGACTTGTGCATCAACACGAGACGCGATCGCTTCTGAATATTCCGAACGAGTCATCCAATCACGACCCAAGAACACTTCTCCCTGTTGGCTTTCCAAGGATATTGGTCCTAAATCAGACATCCCAAACCTTGTCACCATTTGCCGTGCCATACCGCTGACTTGCTGTAAGTCACCTCCAGCACCAGTTGTGACTTCGGCGGAACCAAAAATCACGTCTTCTGCTGCACGACCACCTAAAGCACCAGTAATTCTGGCTTTGAGTTGACCGCGAGTGATTAACCCTTGCTCCTCATTAGGAGTAAACCAGGTTAATCCTTGTGCTTGTCCTCTTGGAATTAAGGTCACTTTTTGGACTGGATCGTGGTCTTTGAGTAATGTACCTGCGATCGCGTGTCCAATTTCGTGGTAAGCTATCAAACGCTTGCTCTTGCTATCGACCAGAGGTGTGCCTTCCATACCAGCAACAACCCGATCCACAGCATTATCGATTTCTAAATTGGTGATCGCCTCTTTACGCCGTCTGGCTGTGAGAATAGCAGCTTCATTGAGCAAGTTTGCTAAATCTGCACCTGTAAAACCAGGGGTGCGGCGGGCTATGACTTCTAAAGAAACGCCGGAGTCTAGTTTCTTGTTACGAGCGTGAACTTTTAAAACTTCCAAACGTCCTTTAACGTCGGGTGCATCGACAGTGACTTGTCTGTCAAATCGTCCGGGACGTAACAGTGCTGCATCTAAAACGTCAGGACGGTTTGTAGCAGCAATGATAATAATACCAGTGTTACCCTCAAAACCATCCATTTCGGTGAGCAGTTGGTTGAGAGTTTGTTCCCGCTCATCGTTTCCACCACCGATACCTGCACCTCTTTGCCGTCCTACGGCATCGATTTCATCAATAAAGATGATACAGGGGGCGTTATCTTTTGCTTTCTTAAACAGGTCGCGGACGCGGGATGCACCTACACCCACGAACATTTCTACAAATTCCGAACCAGAAATACTGAAGAACGGTACGCCTGCTTCACCAGCGATCGCCTTTGCAAGCAGTGTTTTACCAGTTCCTGGAGGTCCAACTAACAGAACTCCTTTGGGAATGCGTGCACCTACAGCAGTGAATTTTTCTGGTAGTTTGAGGAAGGTGACAACTTCTTGCAGTTCTTCTTTCGCTTCTTCAATACCTGCTACGTCGTCAAACTTCACTCCAGTTTTTGCCTCCATCTGGAAGCGAGCTTTTGATTTTCCGAAGTTCATAGCTTGACCGGGACCACCAGGCATGTTGCTAGAACGACGGAACAAAAAGAACAGCCCGGTAATCAATAAAATAGGAAAAATCAGATTACCCAACAGTCCCCAAATTGCCCCATCATTCCGCATAGGATGGGCGTCAAAACTAACTCCTTTTTCTTTTAGCTTGCTAATCAGTTCCGGAGAGCTAGAAGGCAAATCCACCCGTACCCGTTGTACGCGGTTTTCGAGTTCTGGATCGACGGCTTCCACAATCGCCGTCCTTCCGCCTTCATATAAATCAACGTTGCTTACCCGATCAGCGTCCAAGTATTCTAAAAAGCGACCATAAGTCATGCGGGTGGTGGCTGTATTCTTACTCATGTCCGGAGTACCAGAAAAAGCTCCTTGCCAGAAGAAAAAGCCAATCACCAATGCAGGCAATGTCCAGAGTACTAGGACTCTCCAAGAGAATTTCATCTTAATTTTGCCTCTAGATGCATATACAACAAATCAACAGTCTACAGATAGAGTTTTTCAAATCGATGTCTATAACTGCATTTTTTATCCAATGTTATGACACACGATAAGCTTTTCGTTAGCGTCTGAGCTAACAAGCCAAAACATTATTAAGAATCTTCATTAAATTTAACTTAATTTTGCTTCATTTTACTATGGGTCTCTCATGTAAATATGCAAACCTGCGGCTAACGCTGCTTGTCTGTTAAGTTGATGTCAATAGCTCAAAATCATGCCATTTGCCGTTTGATAAGAAATGTATTGGAGATTTTATATAAATAAATACGATTTCTCATCCTGTAGCTAGACGGAGGAAAATGGCTAAGAACCATATAGAACTCAGAAGGAACAGGTATTTCAAGCTCAGTTCACAAATCGCTTAAGCATCCGAAGCGCTGATGCAAGACTTCTTTTCTGATATCTGGGGAAATAACAAGAAGGACACGAAACTTCCTCATGCAAAACTACGGCTGCTGCTAAAAGAGACGGGGTTGGGGTAAAGCATGACACGCACAGGACAACATCCCCCACGAGTACAATTACAGCACCCATAAATATCTGTGGTGAGGGTTTGCGTTTACGTCCAAGTTCAAAATGTCAAAGTTTTGGATAACCATTGTCCCCACATTATCCTTTCTTTTATCAGCGCAGCCTACTTAATTTCTGTAATTCGTAGGGTATAAGGAAAGTACTTATCTTTTTTAAACGAACCAATCCATACATAGTATGTTCCTGGTAACCATTCTCCAATCATGCCAGGATTCTTGCCATCAAAATCGTCATTGCACCAGCTACCTCCAGGACCTCTAATAATTAAGGTGGTATCCTCAGGGCTTCTGACTTCTATTTTTAAGTAATCAAATTTACTTGTTAGCTCAATAGTATGGTCTGGGTCTTCATCAAAATATCCAGTGCAAGTTCCTGTAGGAGTTTCTCTTCTACCAGCAATTTCCCTCCCCGGTATAGAACCGCCACTCACACCACGAACAATCAACGGATCTGGAGAAAACTTTTGACCGATAACGACATCCTCAAAAAAGGGTGAGGATGTTTCCTGCGCACGAGATATTGTATTGATTGCTGACGCGATCGCCAGCGCCGCTACCATCAAAGATAATCTTATTCCCCGAGATATCTCTTTTGTCAGCATTCCAAGAACATACTTTTTTTAGTCTTTTTAGAGACATGAATACTACACTCGAAGTTCCCAAGCCAAGGATTTTTGACTTATTTTTTTACTTTTTAAATATCAAATAACTCATTAATTGTCAATTCGCTGACTAAAGTAAAATGAGATTCACAAGCAGAGGTGCAGATGAATGCACCTCTACCATTACAGTAGTTTTCAATTGGTAAAACCAATTGGGATTGGGTAAAACCCATGTAAAAATCCAGTAACTTCTGTCTAGAGGACACACTTGTTTAAATGGAAAAACTACCCATCAAATTGACCGAAGACTGGGTCTTATACGTATAAATTGAGCACGTTCTCAAAGCATAATTGCTGTTAACTTACTTGTTTTACCGCCTCAATCAAACGCGGCTTGTCTAAACCAATTTGATTCAAAAGTAACCAGGATTGAATCAAGTCAGGACCATGCAAATCTCCTGTTAAACCAGCGCGAAGTGCTTTCATCACGACGCCTTTCTTGACGTTTTGTTCTTTAACGACTTGTTTAATCATTTCTTGAGCGCTGGTTTGTGTGAGTTGATGATTTTCCAAAGCAGCGATCACACCGTTGAGAGTAGCTACAGAACCTTCTTGTTTTAATTGAGCAGTTGCTTCATCGCTAAATTCAACTGTTTCTATAAAAAACAGTTTGCTCATAGGAACTGCATCAACAAGGCGAGTCAAACTCGCACCAATTAAAGCGACAAGCTGTTCTAACCAAGGGCGATCGCGTCCTCCTGTCAATGGATATCCAGCTTCTTCCCAGAATGGAATCAACAAATCTGTCAGCTTATCTACTGACATATTGTGAAGATACTGACTGTTTATCCAATCCAGCTTCGCCCAGTCGAATTTTGCCCCGGCTTTATTAACACGCTCAAAACTAAATAGCTTGGCTGCTTCTTCCAAGGTAAAAATTTCCTGAGTCGAGTCTGGGGCTGACCAACCCAGTAATGTCATATAATTCACCATAGCTTCAGCAGTAAAGCCCATTTGCTTAAAGTCAAAAATGGATGTGACTCCATCCCGCTTGGAAAGCTTGCGTCCTTCCTGATTCAAAATCAAAGGTGTATGGGCAAACTCTGGCACTTTTGCGCCAAAAGCTTCATATAGCAGAATTTGCTTGGCGGTGTTGGCGATGTGGTCTTCTCCGCGAATGACATGGGTAATTTGCATATCTATGTCATCCACGACAACCGCAAAATTGTACAGTGGGACACCAATACCATCTGCTGCGGCGCGAGCAATAACCATATCACCGCCTAAATCGCTACCTCGCCAGACCATCTTTTCTCGTACCAGGTCATTCCAGACAATTTCCCGGTCGTCATCAATTTTGAAACGAATGACAAAGTTACGTCCTTCGGCTTTGTATGCGGCTTCTTGTTCTGGTGTAAGATTGCGATGACGGTTATCATAGCGCGGAGCTTCATTTCTGGCTTTTTGAGCCTCACGCAGCGCTTCTAATTCTTCTGGCGTGGTGTAGCAGCGATATGCAAGTCCTTTATCAAAAAGGCTTTGAACCGCGCTTTTGTAAATTTCCAGACGCTTAGTTTGGAAAAATGGTCCTTCATCCCAGTTCAGTCCCAGCCAACGCAGTCCTTGGAAAATATTTTCGGTGTATTCGGGACGCGATCGCTCGAAGTCTGTGTCTTCAATGCGCAGGATAAACTGACCACTGTGGTGGCGGGCAAACAACCAGTTAAATACAGCTGTCCTTGCTGTTCCAATATGTAGATTCCCAGTTGGACTGGGGGCTATACGGACTCTAACAGTCACGGGCGTTCTCTCTCTTGTCTACGTTTATAAACCACGACTCATCTAGCTTAATATTAAGCTTTCAGCAATAAGTGCTGAGTTCTGAATAACTTACAAGTCGCGACTCAGAACTCAGCACTCATAATTTTTTAACGGGACTGACGGGGCTCGAACCCGCAACTTCCGCCGTGACAGGGCGGTGCTCTAACCAATTGAACTACAGTCCCTTAATTGGTCACTTTATTTATTATGACTATTCTCCTGAACATTGTCAAGCTTTTTTTGAAATTCGTTATTAGTTATTCAGTGATGATTTACAGGGAACAGGGAACAGGAAAGAAGGATGTACAAGTGTACTTGGTTTTTAAGCGCAGAGCGCAGGCACTTTCACACAAATGATTTAGGACTGCTATACTCCCTATTATCAACGATTTAAATTGGGAATAAAACGCCGAAACAACCTGATAAGCGGTGGTTCCATCTTAAGTTTAAAGGCGAGTATCTGAGTTCGCTCAAGACGATTAAAGTTATTATCGCTCACAAGGATTAATGAAAGCTGACCATCAGATAATTTGGAGCCGAGAGTTAAGCCCTCGATATTATCTAGCGCTACATCTAATTTTCTCAAATCCAAAAGTAGCTCTTTCTTGATGGGTTTAATTTTGTTAATATCAACAGCTAAAAGACTGTCAATTTTATGAATGTCATCAGCACCTTCTAAGGAAACTTGAAACAGAGCAATAGAAAACCCAAACCCAGAAAAAGTCCGCTCTAAACTTAGGAAATGACCTTGGTTATCCAGAGCAAGTAAATCACTTAAACCGCTGGCAAATTTAGGAGAAAAATTAAAAATTGGCGTAACGGCTTCAGTTTGGTAAAGAAATTCTTTCTCTGGTTGCTGAGTGAGTAAATTGTATTGCAAAATGCGGCAAGGACTACTGATTTTTGGTTTGGCTTCTGGACCATCTTGAATCAGAGCATTTTCTGTGGCTGTAAACAAAGATTTGTTGTTAGGTGTAATAGTCAGAGATTCAAACGCTAAGTTGTTGCGGATACCTTGTTGACGACTTTTATCTGGCAAAAACTTGTTGGGAATTGGTAGTGTTCTCAAAACTTTTCCAGAAGATAGGGAAAATTCTTTAAGAAAAGGCGTTATTTGTTTAAAATTATCACCTTCAGAAGAAATATAAACAGTTTCGTGGTTAGTTAAGGTGATGCCTTCTGAATCGATAGTACCAGTCGGGAAAGTTTGACTACTTTCATTTAAGAGTGTCGTGACACCAAGAGGGACAACTTTATCATTTGTTAGTTTTTGATTGCTTAGGTCAATTCTTAATGTGTAGAAGCGAGCCGCAGCTTTTTCACTACGATCATCAGATATCGTGCAATAAAGTTGTTTTTTGGCATCATAGGTTATTCCAGAAAGCCCTCCCATGGGAGTTTTTTTGAAAGTGTAACCAGTGGGAAAAGTCGCAGAACCAATAAAATCTATTCCAGTTATGGGATAATTTGGGGCAGGGATGTTAATGATAAAGATGCTGATAAGAAGTAGAAAAGGAATAAAAAAGAGAAGAATTTGTGGAAACTTAAATATTTTTTTGATGCTCTGCATTTTGAGTCATTGCTAAGCTGGGAAAATCACAAACACGATATCATATCATGTCTTGATTACTGGAGTTTAGACTAGTTCCCGGTGCAAAACTAAATTTCCAAAAAATAAGGGTACGAATTTAAGATGTTTCCAGGAACCAAAACCTTGGTTTTTATGCTTGATAGAATCAGCCTTCTGAGTTTCGCACCGGGAACTAGACTAAAGTAGGCGATTGCGCAGAGCGCAGACGCCAAGGGCGTATCGCATAGGGTTAGCGATCCGTAGGAATGGGTATAAAAAATAAAGGAGATACCTGTGGTTAAAACAAGCATCCCCCAATGGAAGATCAGAGAAGCACTACCAATTGACGTCAACTCTTAACTTGCACATTTTAGAATCGGTGTTCACGGGTTACAAATGTTGATTATGATAGCTACCGTAACTAATTGTTGATTTTACCATCTGGCATAATCGCACCCTGCAACAGAGTACCCATCATGTGTGCGCCGTACAGATTAGCTCCCTCTAGATTTGCAGCGGTGAAATCTGCATCTATCAAGTCTGCCATTTTCAAAACTGCTCCATCAAGGATGGCTCCTGTGAGCTTTGCTTCATGAAGATTTGCTCCACTCAGATTCGCTCCTGTGAGGTTAGCGCCTGTAAGGTTAGCTCTCACTAAAGATGCTTCTGTCAAGTCAACCCCAACCAAATTTGCTTTACTTAAATCAACTTCACTTAAAGAAGCTCCTTTTAAACTTGCTCCGCTGAGATTGATTCCATTTAGGCAACCACCTATCAAGTTTATACCTTTGAAATTTCTTTCTCCTGTCTGATAGCGTTTCAACAAATCATCAACGCTCATTGCACGATTTAACAATACTTCTTGCATGCGGTGTGCCTCAAAGAACAGACTAAGTTGGGTGAATTGTGTGATCCAGTCGAGTTGTGACAAATTCTGTCATTAATAGACAAAATATCATGATGACAATCCAAACTAAGTCATTGGTAAACAACTCACAAATAATAGTTTGTTAGGGCGTAAACACTACCAGCAATTAAAGTTGTATATTAGACAATTTGCATTCATTCTTGTTTGTTAAGTTTTTTGAATTAATGAGTGTAGTTCTCTTACGCTTCATATAGAATTCCAAGCACGACGCAGTTGACTTGATTCTTGAGATAGGAAATGAGATGTGAGATAACAGTCTTAAATCATAAGCCCTACGGGCACGCTACAAGGAACGTGAAAATCTCTCTTTATTCTTCTGGTGGTGCTTACTCTGCGCCTGGTGCGGTTCACTGAAAAAGTAATTTTCACAAATCAGAGAAGCAAACACAAGCGGCGATTTATAAACATTCCCATGCTGCTTGAAAAAAGTCTCGCTCACACAACATGGCATAACGATAAGTTGACTCTACCAAAGTTGTGCCACTCGTATACGAATCAACCAAATCTTCTAATTGTTGCGTTAATGGTTGAAAATCTGCGCCGCTATAAGTACGAATCCAATCCGCATATTGATGATTGGGTATGTTGTCACCAGCCAATTGTTTTCCTAAAAAAGCATATAAACCCATACAGGGAGACATAGCTGTAGCAGTTAAACCCACATCAGCACTCCAAGCTGTTGCTAACAAAAAGTCGGTATAGCGACGGGTAGTCACTCCAGGTTCCACAGAATGTAAACTGACTCCCCACTTTGCTGCATAACCCTCATGAAGTTTCAGTTCTTGTAAAACTCCATCAGCTAAGGAGTGAAATGTCGTAAAGACTGAGAAATCTGGTGCTTTAGCTGCAGCTATGCTGTAAGCACGAGCAAAGGCTTCTAAGAAAAAAGCATCTTGTCCGACATAATAGGCAAATTTTTTCTGCTCAAGAGTACCATCACCGATACCTTGGACAAAGGGATGTTCAAGACAAGCCTGGGCTATGTCGTGATTTGCTTGCCATAGTTCTTTAGAAATAGTCATGAGTAATAACGATGAGTTGTCATTCAAACAGTCAACAATAAACAGTGAACAGTGAACAGTGAAAACTAGTAACTGGTAACTGATAACTGATAACTGGTAACTGATAAAATACTACTACCCACCGACTACTAATCACTAAAATGGCAAAAACTGGAGTAGTAGAGAGCCAACACTTCCTACAAAATCAATGAAATCAGGTTTGGCAGGTTTTACCTTAGTTTCGTAAGGTGTTTGCAGTTCTTTGATAAAAGCTTGTGCTGTTTGTATTCCACTGCTATTGTTTTGGGATATAAATAATTTTTCAGCAACTTGGGCGTCTTGAAATGCACCTTGTCGATCAAGTATTTGGTAACGAGCAACACCACGAGCTAGATAAGCACCTGCATAATCAGGGTTCATGACAATAGCCTGATTGAAATAATCAATTGCTTGCTGTTGATTGCCTTTTTGTGCTTCGGTAACACCCCAAGCATAAAATTTCTCATGTGTAGCAATTTGCGATGGTATGCCGATTGCTCCTTGCAAATTAATCCCATTAAGATTCACACCATCTAATTGAGCGTTAACTAAATAGGTATGTCGCAAATCAGCATTCTGCAAATTTGCCCCACTGAGATTGGCTCCCGTGAGGTTAGCACCAAATAAACCAACACCACTCAAGTTTGCACCCCTCAAGTTAGCACCACTCAAGTTAGCGCGGCTGAGATTCGCACCTGCAAGATTGGCTTTAGTTAAATCCGCTCCTGATAAATCAGCCATCACCAAACCAGCCCCGGCTAAATCACAGTTTTGACACTGTTTGCTTGCTAGTAACTGTCTGACATGTTCCAGATTTGCTGCTAGAACTGTCTGATTTAAGCCGATAAGCGTGAAAAATACGCTGGTGGCTAAAATTCGGCTTTTCATTATTGGCGTCGCAATGTCTTTGCCTGAAGGCTCAGTGTTTCCATACACATATCTTTTTATATTTTTTTATTTTCCTAGTCATATCACTGTTGCTATGGCGTATAATTCTTGTTATTGACGTAAAGTAACAGTGAAAGCTGATAAATCAGAATTTGTCCTGTTTGTGGCTGTACGGGCTGAAGAAAACCAGTTCAGTTCTGTAAACAAACTCAAGGCAAATGTCAGAGTAACAGCTAGCAATAGTTTTTCTCGCATAAGTTATTCCTCACAACTGCCAAGTAAGAAATCAATACTTGTAGTCTAAATACAAGAATGATTTGTCTTCCCTCCCAAACTAAGAGATAAACAAATTTGGGGAAAGTGATAAGTATCAATTATTGAAGTGATGATCGTCACTTATATTGTATCATGTACGTGAGTCGCTTACCTAGAGCCAACTCCCTAAGGCATAATTGTGTTGCTCAGGTTTACACCTTCTAGAAGAGTTCCTCTTAAAAGAGCTCCCTCTAGGTTAGTATGATCAAGATTGGCACCCCTCAAGTCGGCGCGACTGAGATTAGCACTGCTCAGATTCGCATTTTCAAGAATTGCACCACTAAGATTAGCACTGCTCAAATTCACACCACTTAAATTAGCATTTGCAAGATTTGCACCACTCAAGGTAGCTCCACTCAAGTCAACACCACTCAAGGTAGTGTTTGCAAGATTCGCACCACCTAAGTTAGCATTACGCAGCTTCATCGTGCGTAAGTCCTTTCCTTGCCAATCAACACCACCAAGATTTTTCCCTAGTTCGTTTCGCTGTTCTTGAATTGCTACGACTGGTGTGTCTTGTGGTGATGAAACCAATGTGTCTTGTGGAGGCGGAGTTAATGTATCGACAGGTGCTTGTGTTATGTCTTCTTCTGTGCTAACTGTTTGGTTAGGTACTGCTATTGGTCTTTCCACGCCTTTGAGCACTACGTAGATTCCAACTCCAGCTAAAAGAGTTGCTCCAGTCAGTATAGCCGAAAGAGTGAAAAGCAAACTTTGGCGTTGTTGGTGATACATTTGTGCTTGTTGAATTGTATAAATTTGGGCTTTTGCCTACTATTTATAGCAGTTCTTAATTGAGTAAAGTACCTAGTTAAAATAACGATGTGCAACTACGACCACTTATTTCACACAATTGAAGAATTAGTCATGCATCATTCTCCCAGTGGTGCAGAAACAGAAATTAACCAATTCTTGATACAGCAATTTGCGGCACTAGGAGTGGAAGTATGGCATGATCGCGCTGACAATATCATTGCTAAAATTCAAGGGCTAGATTCCACTAGACAGATTGCCATTACTGCTCACAAAGATGAAATAGGCGCAATTGTGAAAACAGTTGGCGAAAAAGGTCGAGTCGAAGTTCGCAGGCTAGGCGGCTCATTTCCGTGGGTTTATGGCGAAGGAGTGGTAGATTTACTAGGAGATAACGCAACACTCAGCGGCATTCTCAGTTTTGGTTCCCGTCACGTTTCCCACGAATCACCCCAAAAAGTCCAGCAGGAAGACACGCCTGTTAAATGGGAAAATGCCTGGATAGAAACAAAATGTACCACAACCGAATTGGAAGCAGCTGGTATTCGACCAGGTACCAGAATGGTTGTCGGCAAGCATCGAAAACGTCCAACACGGTTAAACGACTACATTGCCAGTTACACCTTGGATAACAAAGCTTCTGTTGCTATTTTATTAGCACTTGCCGAAAAGGTAAAACAGCCACCAGTCGATGTGTATCTAGTCGCATCAGCAAAAGAAGAAGTGGGAGCAATTGGAGCACTTTTCTTTACTCAAAACCAGCGCTTAGATGCTTTGATTGCTTTGGAAATTTGTCCTCTCTCATCAGAATATCCTATTGAAGACGGGGAAAGCCCTGTGATACTTTCTCAAGATGGGTATGGAATTTACGATGAAACGTTAAATGGACAACTGCGTCACTGCGCCAAGCAACTAGATATGTCAGTACAGCTAGCAACAATCAGTAGTTTTGGTAGTGATGCTTCTATTGCGATGAAATTTGGTCATGTTGCTCGCGCTGCGTGTTTGGCATTTCCGACACAGAACACCCACGGATACGAAATCGCCCATTTAGGAGCAATTGCTAACTGTGTTGAGTTGTTACAAGTCTTTTGTGAGACGGAATTTGAGTAATTATTCTTCTTCCTCTACTTCCCGATAAGTAACAATGTATTAACGTGATAAGCTTAACACCCACAATTCTTTACAATAAACCAGGTAGATTAATAAAAAGTGACAGCAAGCCAATGCCTAAAACAGTTGCCGACATCATGAGCCGTGATCCAATCGTCGTCCAACTAGAAACTCCTCTACAGGAAGCGATTAAAATCCTGGCAGAACGACGCATTAGTGGACTACCAGTTGTGAATGACGCTGGGAAGTTAGTCGGTATTATCTCAGAAACGGACTTAATGTGGCAACAAACTGGTGTAACCCCTCCGGCTTACATTATGTTTCTTGATAGCGTCATTTATTTGGAAAATCCTGGAGATTACGAACGTGACTTGCACAAAGCACTTGGGCAAACTGTTGGCGAAGTCATGAGCAAAAACCCGATCACTATTGATCCTGACAAAACAGTCACAGAAGCCGCTAAACTCATGCACGATCGCAACATCCACCGCCTACCAGTACTTGACAGCGAGAGCCAAGTTATTGGTATCCTCACTCGTGGTGACATCATTCGAGCAATGGCAGCGAGTCAAGATCAGTGAACAGTGAACAGGGAACAGGGAACAGGGAACAGGGAACAGGGAACAGGGAACAGGGAACAGGGAACAGGGAACAGTTATCAAGCCAAAATGAGCTGATGACTGATAACTGGTTAACTATTTTTTGAAAACATTTTTGAAAATTAGGATAATTAAATGAGTATTACTCCTGAATCTGTCAAGCAACTGCTGGAATCTCAAGATTTAGGCGATCGCTTGCGAGCAGTCAACCAAATTCGTCAATTAGAGCCAAAGCTAGGTTTTGAGTTGGTTCAAAATGCCGTAAATGATAGCAATTCCCGTGTACGGTACTCAGCTGTGAGTCAGTTGGATACCCTGGGTAAACAAGATTTAGATTTATCTCTAAACATATTGCGCGATCGCTTGCTCAATGATCCCGAAGCTGATGTTCAAGCAGCCGCAGCAGATTGTTTGGGTGCTCTTGGGCTGCGTGAGGCTTTTGACGATTTACAACAACTCTACCAAACCAGCAACGAGTGGATTGTACAATTCAGCATCATCGCTACACTCGGAGAGTTGAACGATCCAAGAAGTTTTGAGTTGCTAAAAACGGCACTTTCTTCAGAAAATGATTTAGTCAAAACTGCAGCCATTAGTTCTTTTGGCGAATTGGGAGACTTGCAGGCTATTCCCTTGTTGGCTCCCTATGCAACAGATCCAGATTGGCAAGTGCGCTATAGGCTGGTACAAGCCTTAAATCGTTTAGGCGGTACAGATGCAAAATCCATCTTGGAAACTTTGGCGAATGATGAAGTAGAAGCTGTTGCAACTGAAGCCAAAAAATCTTTAACTGAAGCTTGAAGCATCTGGCTTTAGCATGACTGAACCATGCTGGGGAGCCAGTGCGTTGCGGGGGTTCCCCCCGTTGTAGCACCTGGCGTGAGCAGGGAGCAGTGAGCAAGGGAGAAAGAATTACCCTGCGATATTGGTACAAGCCCCTAAATTAATTTTTTGAATAAAAAAAGATTGACAGACAGACGCGCAGCCCGATTCAACAAGGCATCCACAGCCTAAGATTTCTGGATTCATCTTAATGGTTTTCTCCCCCTCTCCCTGCGCCCTTCCCCTCTGCCTCTTCGGTGACTCAGTGAACCGTATTGCTCCATACCATTAAAAATTTGTTCATACTGAGCTTTTTTCCTGTTTACAGTTTGATACATATACTTATAGCCTCTTAAGTTTCTAACTCAGGAGGCTAATTATCTTATTTTGTGTAATTGACATCTTGCACTCAATGAGGTAGAGCGAATATAATTCATTCTTACCTACCTGAAATACCCTAAAGAAACAGGGTTTGTGGGACAAGAGCGCAATAGCTTCTGTCTATATCAGTGTAGTTATGTAACAATTTCTACATTTTTAAACAGCCCGAATCTAAAACTAGGGAAAACTAAGGGAGTTTCTCCAAAAAAAGGGTTCAAAAACCCATATTTTCCCGGAATCTGCCTCAACAAACTTGGGATCTATATCAGTTGGCTTAACCAACAAGGTCTCACAACCGAAAAATTACCCATTAGGGTATGGGCAATTTGTCAAACTATTGTTATCGTTCGTAATACGGAGGTAAAAATATTTTGGACAAATAAAAATTTAGCTATATACCCTATTAGTTCAGCCGACGGCTATATCACCTTTACTTTTTCTTTTTAGGAGTTCATCATGAATCAACCAATCGAACTGAGCCTCGAACAGCAATTCAACATTCACTCATTCGCCACTCAGGTGCAGCATATGAGCCACGACCAAGCTAAAGACTTTTTAGTCAAGCTCTATGAGCAGATGGTACTTCGGGAAGCGACTTATAAACAGCTTCTTAAGCACCAATGGGGAATAGACGAAGGATCGACCTGGGCAGCATAGAGTAGTAGCGCCGCCATAGTAGGCGACCTCCTTCTCTTGCTAACTTCCAAGAAGGAAAGGAGCTGGGGATGCCGGGGCGTCAACTTAGATGATCAACTACGATTAGAGATTTTACCAACGATCATTCATCTTTTGCAAGTGAGTTTCACTTTGTGACGTATATCGTTTTGCTTAACATTGGGCCACACTCGCTTTACGCATCTACGACACTCCGCTGCTACTAAATTGCAGGTTTGGAGGATAAATGCCATTGCACGTGTTTTCCATCAACTAGCGTTTAACTAGTCTAGCTCATGTAAACACAGTCATTAGTTTACTCTAAATTCCATTATTCATCCTCTTTGTATTTATATTTCTTATAACTTAGTTCATGATTGTATACATATCTTGTTAAAAAAAGTTTACAAAAGGATGGAACGATGGTGTAGAAATCACACGGGTGAGTAGTATATTCCTTTCAGCCGAAAAGGTCAAATGATGAATCTGTATCCATTGCTTGTATCTTTGCCAAAATATGGGGTTTGATCTTTTCATACTCAGTTTTAAGTAAAGTTTTACTAAATTGTGGTTCGGCAGAAGATACCAGCTTGTTGCTCATCGTTACCCAGTGATGTAACCACAGGCGTTGTGTAGAAGCAATACTTGAGAATAATACATCAACACAACGATTTGGTGTCTCCCGAGTAAAGAACAGTATTGGATAGTAACCTGTTTGTCTGAGTAGGCGAGTGATTTTTTGCCCGAAAGTTGTTTTGAGATCAATGTAGTATGTTAGCCATTTTGCACCATGCATAGCGTTGTAGATGAGGGTAATCCATAGCAGCATGGGGTGAGGAGAAGTTATAAAAAGAAATTGATTATAGCGCTTACAAACCAAACGCTTTTGAATTTCCAAATGCGGTAGCATCACCCACAAGGCAGGTAGTACCTTACCATTCAAACCCAGAGGACTAGGAAAGACGATATCGGCGATCGGTTTATTCGAGGGCCAACAAGCTTGCTGTACAATTTCCTGTATCAATCCAGATGATAGCGTCACTGCTTGGCTGTTGTCGTCATACTGAGTTGAATTCAAAGATAGTATGTGGGGTGACGATGAGGAAGGAGCAAAAAAGCGAGAAAAGGATATTTTTTCAGACTCCCACACTTCCACACTCCCTGACTCTCTGACTGTGTGAGTCTGGGTTCCTCCCCCATTTCTAAATGCTATTTCTGAACGCAACTTGGTATCAACATCTGTTTTGATTAAGACAGAGACAGTTGGAGCTTGATTTATATTTGGCAAAGTTTCACTTGCGCGAGAGCCCCAAAGGGGCGGCTCCAGAGGAGCATCGCCCTGTTCTAAAGATCGCAGAACCTGAAGAATTTCGTTTATACTTTGGGGACGTGAGCTTGGTGTCTTAGCCAAACAACTCATAACCAAATTTTTCACACTCTGTGGTAGCTCTAGATTGGGTGCAACTTCAGCAAAGGAACGTGGTTGCTGATAGTGGTGTACTTTGTACCATGCTCCAAAAGAGTTGGTTGATGCGACTAGGGGAATTTTGCTTGTAAGCATCTCAAACATCATGACTCCCAAACTATAAATGTCAGCACGGTTATCTAATTCCTGACCGTCTATCTGTTCGGGAGAAGAATAAGCAAGAGTGCCTAAATAGTAGTCAGTATAGCTGCTATCGGCATGTAGTAACTTGGCAATACCAAAATCTAGAACTTTGACTAATTCGCCGAAACTATGGTCTTGAATGACCACTATATTACTGGGCTTAATATCGCGGTGAATAATTGGACATATTTTCCCTTGTACAAAGATACCATTATGAGCGCACTGTAATCCCAAGCAAATTTGACGCACCAAATTCAAAAATCTTGGTAAAGAGAGTGGTTGGTGGCGGATGATATTGCTCAGACTGCTTCCTTGCAAGTATTCCATAACATAGAACGGAGTATCATTCTCGTCTACGCCATAGTCCATGACTCGGACAATGTGGATGCTTTTCTGTCCAAGGATGGCACAGGTTTTTGCCTCTTGCTCAAAGCGTTCTTGCACTCGCAGATTTTGATTTTGGGTGGATAGAGCCAGAAACTTCACAGCAACAGGTACGCCACCCAACAAAATGTCCTTAGCACGATAGACTCTACCCATTGCTCCAGTACCAATTATCTCCTGGAGTTCGTAGCGTTTGCCGAGTAAACGACCAATGTTGGGATCTGACATAAATCGATTCCAATGTTTAATAGTAGAAAACCCTGACTTGAAAATAGGGAACAGGGAACAGGGAACAGGGAACAGGGAACAGGCTAAGAGGTATTTTCATGTGTTCTGGTGAGGCAGTGCGTTGGGGAGCCAGTACTGCAGGAGGGTTTCCCTCACTTGGTATCTGGCGTTCGGGTTTCCCGACTTGTAGACGCCGGAGGCGGCTTCCCGAAGGGTAGCAACTGCCGTTAGCGAAGCGGAACCGAAGGTTCTCCCCGAAGGGTGTACGCAGTTCATGATGGCTACTTTGCTGACAGTTTGTAAGTTAATAAAGACAAAATTGCTAGTGTTTTCACTAAAATAAACGGTATAAAAAAGTTAATTTATTTTAAATTATACTCAAAAACGCCCAAAAAATCTACGTTGTACGTGTAATAAATAGTGCGAACCAGCAGTGACAGTAAGTAGAGAGAATTTCCAACCGCCTTGCCCTGGAGATGATACAGCTATACGGAAACGCAAACAGCGAATGTGTAGTCTATAACTAAATATTCTTTTTTGTGTTAAAAGTGTCACACCATGCCAGTCATCACGATTCGGGAAGAAGAGAAAACCGACACCGGCTTTGAGGTAACTCTGAGATTTGAAGAGGAAGAATATTCACTTACAATCACTAACCCATTCACTTCTAAAGAAGAAAGAGAACTGGAGTGGTATTTTGAAGAGTGGCTGGAGTTTCCCTTTAGCGACACGATCATAGCCGAAAGGGCAGCCGCCAGTATTAAAAAGTATGGGGAAAATTTATTTAACCAAGTTTTTAGAGATAGAGATGCTTATAGTCAATATCAGCGGCTACGCAAAGGGCATAATCCCCTACAGATAGAAATTGTCGGGAAAACTCCGGACTTTCAAGCACTGCACTGGGAAGCTTTGTGGGAACCTGGCTATCCGCGACCATTGGCGGTAGACTGTGTGATGGTGCGTAGGAATGTAAAACGTGGGGCAAAGCAGGCGAACATTCCACAGTCACCCGTGATTAATTTACTGGTGGTGACAGCACGACCGAATGAAGAACATGATGTTGGTTATCGTACCATTTCGCGATCGCTGATTGACGCGATAGAGAATAGTCAGTTGGCGGTGAATGTGGAATTACTGCGCCCAGGTACTTATGAAGCACTAGCAAGACATCTGGAAGAAAAAGGCGCGGGGTTTTATCACATCATCCACTTTGACACCCACGGTGCGGTGATGAAATATAAGGATATCCAAAAAGAAACCGCAAATCCTTATGCTTATCAGTTGAGATGGGGACGTAATGATTTGCAACCTTACGACGGAGTGAAGGCGTTTCTGTTTTTGGAAGGAGAAACCAAAGGCGATGCAGATCCGGTGGAGGCGACGGAGTTGGCGAATCTGCTGACGGGTAAGGAAATTCCTGTGTGTCTTCTCAATGCTTGTCAGTCGGGGAAGCAGGTTTCTTCTACTGCTTCTTTGCCTCCAGGGCAAGGGGGAGATTACAGAGAAACCAGTCTCGGAAGTCAGTTGATGGCTGCAGGGATGCAGATGGTAGTGGCGATGGGGTATACCGTCATGGTGGATGCTGCCAAGCTGATGATGCAGCAAGTTTATGCTCATCTTTTTGATCACAAGGATATCAGCGAAGCGATACGCCTCGGCAGGTTGGAACTTTTTAATGACAAGAAGCGCAAAGCTTATTTCAACAAGCACATTGATTTGGAAGATTGGTTGCTACCTGTGGTTTACAGCAATCAAGCGGTGAAGTTGAACCTGCGAGAATTCACGCCACAAGAAGAAGAGCAATTTTGGCAAACTGAAGGTGAAAGATATCGCTTCACGTCGCCAGAATATGGATTTTTCGGGCGAGATTTGGAGATTCTCAAAATTGAAAAGTCATTGCTGCGACACAATATCTTGCTGTTGCAGGGAATGGGGGGAACAGGTAAAAGCACTCTGCTAAGATATTTGCGCCAATGGTGGCAGACGACGTGTTTTGCAAAAGATATCTTTTATTTTGGGTATGACGAGAAGGCGTGGAATTTAGAGCAAATCATCTGGGAGATTGGCAACAAGATTTATGATAGGTTTGACAACTTTCATCGGATGCTGCCAGAAGCCAAAAAGCAAAAGTTACTAAAAACACTCCGCGCTGAATCTTGTATTTTGATTCTGGATAATTTGGAATCGGTGACTGGGCAACCGCTGGCGATTCAAAATACTCTACCAGAAACAGAACGCAACCAAATCAAAGATTTTTTGACGCGATTGATAGGCGGAAGAACGCGGGTGATTCTGGGTTCCCGCAGTCGTGAAGATTGGTTGCAAGCAACGACTTTTAAAAACAATATTTATGAATTGCAAGGGCTAGACAAAGAAGCACGTTCTGACTTAGCACAGGCAATTCTCCAACGCCACGTCACAGAAAAACGTATTCCCGTTATTCGTCAAGACGAAGATTTTCAGAAGTTGATGAAACTGTTGGCGGGGTATCCTTTGGCGATGGAAGTCGTGCTGGCGAATTTTAAAAACCAATCGCCCAAGGAGATTCTTTCGGCGTTGCAGTCGGCTGATGTGAAGTTGGATACGGGGAGTGAGGAGAAGACGACAAGTATTCTCAAATGTGTAGAATATTCCCACAGCAATCTCTCACCAGAGGCGCAAAAGTTACTGTTGTGCTTGGCTCCTTTTAGTGGGTTTATCGACCGTAGGGATATTCCAAACTATATCAAAAAATTGCAAACACAGGAAGCATTCAAAGATTATCATTTTGATAAGTTTGATGAGGCGATTCAAGAAGCAATTAACTGGGGTTTGCTTTCACCGATGAACCTCACCCCCAGCCCCTCTCCTACAAGGAGAGGGGGGGAAGAGGATTCACCGTTTCTGGCAATTCAACCTGTATTCCCCTACTTTTTGAAAACTAAGTTAGAGGTTCTTGATGATGCTACCCGTGAAACTTTGCAAGAGGGATTTAAAAAGCACTATCAAGATTTGGCAGATTATTACAATGAATTGATGGAATCCAAGAACGCGCAAGAGCGGCAAGGGGGTATAAACTACTGCAAATTTGAGTATGAAAATCTCTACAATACGCTGGAAATCTGTTTGGATAACCAAGAGAGTATCAGCATATATTTTTGTTTAAAAAAATACTTTGAGTTGATTAACGATAACCAAAGTAACCTGAAGTTGGCAGAAATAGTTTGTCAACGTTTGGAAAAGTATTCACAAGCATTTATCCAGGGAGAATCAGGTTATCAGATACCATTGGCAATTGCAAGACTGGGTAATTGTCAACTGCAAACGAAGCAGTACCAGCAAGCAAGAAAGTCCTACGAAAAGACTTTGGAAATTTGTGATGTACTTGGAGGTGTAGAAGAAAGAGAAAAACAACTTTGGAAAGCTGACACCTACCACCAGTTGGGAGCAGTAGCCCAACAATTGCGAGAATTTGATGAGGCAAGGCGCAATTACCAACAAGCTTTGCAAATCAAAATCGATTTTGGCGATCGCTACTCAAGTGCAGGCACTTACCACAACTTGGGAGCAGTAGCCCAAGAGTTGCGAGAATTTGAAGAAGCAAGGCGCAATTACCAACAAGCTTTGCAAATCAAAATCGATTTTGGCGATCGCTACTCAAGTGCAGGCACTTACCACAACTTGGGAATAGTCGCCCAAGATTTGCGAGAATTTGATGAGGCAAGACGCAATTACCAACAAGCTTTGCAAATCAAAATCGATTTTGGCGATCGCTACTGGTGTGCTGGCACCTACCACCAGTTGGGAGCAGTAGCCCAAGATTTGCGAGAATTTGATGAGGCAAGGCGCAATTACCAACAAGCTTTGCAAATCTATATCGATTTTGGCGATCGCTACTGGTGTGCTATCGTCTACAATAACTTGGGGTATGTTGCCCAAGATTTGCGAGAATTTGAAGAGGCAAGGCGCAATTACCAACAAGCTTTGCAAATCTATATCGATTTTGGCGATCGCTACTCAAGTGCTCGCACCTACCACCACTTGGGAAAGGTAGCCCAAAACTTGCACGAATATGAGGAAGCAAGGTGCAATTACCAACAAGCTTTGCAAATCTATATCGATTTTGGCGATCGTTATTTAAGTGCTTACACCTACGCGGAATTAGGATTGCTTGCAAAAGCAGAGGAAAACTACACCGAGGCGAGGGCTAATTTGCAGAAAGCTTTGGAGATATATGTTGAGTATAAGGATGAATATAGGGCTGAGCAAGCACGAGAGATATTAGAGAGATTACCAGAGTAGTTGGAAATCAGGCTTGATGAGGTGCTTCAGGATTGATTTTTTGGTGGTTGGTTTCCCGAAGCATCAGCATCTGGTTCGGTATACTCACAAAAAATATCGATGCCGACATGGACAATGTACAACACAATAACAGTAGCAATGTTAGGGTCGAGTGGTACTCCAGTCATACCAAGCAATGAGACAATCAACCCTGTGAGTAACGGCGCACTCGCTGGATTTCTTTTGTATTCCTGCACTTTGGTACGGAAACTATCATCAGCGCCGCAGAGTTCTTTGCGCAACCGCTTGAGTGTCACTTCCCGCAGAGATTTTTGATAGTCTCTCGTCGCACCGAATTTATCTAACAAAATCTCATCTAAATAAGAGTCAATGTCGCCGTTGTGTTGTTCGAGCTGAGTGAGTGCTGACTGGAAAGATGCATCATTTGGCAAAACTTCGCGATATTGCTCGATTTCGGCGGTAGAGAGTTGAGTCATGCTGAACCTTGGTTGTTGAAGATTGTAGGGACAAACAAATATACATTACATTGGCGGAGGTTGAGGTTACGGAAAAAGTTAGCCAAAGGGATACGCGGGTTGCATTCATGATTTCTACCTCACCCTGCCCTGTCGGGCATCCCTCTCCTTAAGGAGAGGGAAAGATTTTAGCACCGATTCAAGCGAGGGTGAGGTTACGGAAAAAGTTAGCCAAAGGGATACGCGGGTTGCATTCATGATTTCTACCTCACCCTGCCCTGTCGGGCATCCCTCTCCTTATTAAGGAGAGGGAAAGATTTTAGCGCCGATTCAAGCGAGGGTGAGGTTTAAGCTTTTTTATCCCATTTGCCATGAACAAACAAGAACCCCGACAACTCTTACGAAGTCGGGGTTCTGAACCGATTGCTATCATTCAGTTGCTCACGGATTTGATACCAAATAATCTTCCAGTAAAGAGACGATCGCCTCTGGATGAAGATTCTTATATTCTTTTGTCCCAATTTGCAAAATCAAATTCGGTGCGTTTTTACAACATTTTAAACAACTAGTCCGCTCAATGATGACTTGATCTGATAAACCGCGAGTGTACAAAATCTTTTCTAATTCTGACAAGTAATTTTTTGCACCACGTTTAACACAGCCAGATTTTTGGCAGGTTAAAATCTTTGCCTTAGGAGCACGTTTGTGTTGTTGAACGGGTGTTTTTTGAGTCGAACAAAAACCAAGTGGTGCTATGCTAAAAGCTTTTAGTTTGACTTCGCCTGTTTGGGTGTCTAGCTTACTGATACCAAATACACGAATTTGCTCGCCAGGAATTAGAGATAAATTGAGGTGTTTACGTAATTCTTTGGGAATTTTGATTTGTACATCCTCAGATTCTAACGCCAGTTGTAAGTATTTGGATTTGCCTGGGCTATCACCAACAAAGCTCAGGAATTGTCCTTCAAGGTTAAATTCAGATAATTTCAAGTAATGATGACCCATGTTTTTTTAATCAGTGGATTTTTTGTGTGGGTTGTCTTTTTTAAGTGGGCACAAATAATCGTAATACTTAGATCTTGCTTTCTTATTTTTGTCCACCAAGAACGCCAAGAAATAAATTTCTTGGCTCAAAGTCCAAGTCCGTTAAAACGGACTCTTGTTAGTCTTTGAGGAGGCACTGCGAAGGGAAACGCAAAGCCCGACTTGTAGCATGTGCCGTTCCGTTTTAACTGACATTTTGCACCATTCTCAACAACGCAACCTCGTCCGCCTCGGAATCAATTGGGAGGCTTACACTTCAAGTCTCTTAAAGTAGACTTAAAGGCTTATGCAGTCGTCTTTAGACGACTTTGACTATGAGACTAGGGTTTAAACCCTAGGCGGTTGTTGGCACAAGTGCAAGATCTCAGCCTCGGAATCAATTGGGAGGCTTACACTTCAAGTCTCTTAAAGTAGACTCAAAGGCTTATGCAGTCGTCTTTAGACGACTTTGACTATGAGACTAGGGTTTAAACCCTAGGCGGTTGTTGGCACAAGTGCAAGATCTCAGCCTTAAACTCGTGCGCGGTTACACGCTGGTAACAAATGAAAGAAACACCACCTCCCTTCTTGCCTGTTCCCTGTTCCCTCTTAATTTTGCAAGAGGCTTGATGCTAAACTAAGAAAGGCGTTTAGCCTCTACAGTCTGAGGTAAATCTACCAATTCTGGCAAGTTAGTAAATGCTAATTCCCAGCCATTTGCTAAGGTCAAAATTTTGCCTTCTGGTCCTTCAGTTTGTTTGACAACTTCTTCTTCAAGGTCTTTCTTGGCAACGTAGACGACCAAGTTTCCAGCATCATTTTGACGCAGCATGACTTTCATAAGAATTTTACCGCTTCCTAGTGTTGAGATTAATGTATTTGAGAAATGTCTGATTTTCTGTTCAGAAAAATAAGTTTATAAGACTTCCTCAGTCAGTTCTTGCCCTTTCTCAACAAGTTCTAATTCTTTTTTGAGACAACCTATGACAAATCCTTTGTCCAAAAAATGGACTGCATAGATATAGGACCTTTGTAAATAAGTGCCTATACTAGCAACGTAGCCAGTATCTCCTTTTGTCGCTAAGATAACTCCAATCTCTTGACCAGGAAAAGTGCCATCGTTCTTAATAACTTTACGCAATCGGACTTTATCACCAATATTAAAAGCTGGTGGTTCTTCTAGTTCTACTTCATCTGATGGTCGCATGTGAATACCTCTGTTGTTCTTGTACTAAATCCAACAGTTCTTGCACGGTTAAACTGCGTTTTTTCTCTACTGATTCTTGTCTTACCGCATCTAAAACAGATTGAGTTTCTTGTGAACTCAGAAAAATACCATGCTCTTGCAGGATACTAGATAATAAATGCCGACCAGAATGCTTACCCACAACCAAACGCCGCTCCCAGCCTACTTCCTGGGGAGCAAACGGCTCGTAAGTGATGGGGTTTTGCAGTACGCCGTGAGCATGAATACCAGCTTCGTGGGCAAAGGCATTCTCACCGACAATTGCCTTCCAAGGTGGTACATGAGATCCTGATGCAGACGCAACAAGTCGAGACAGTTCTAATAAACGAGGCGTTTCAATACCCATATTAACGCCGTGTATGCGTTTAAGACCCATGACAACTTCTTCTAAAGCTGCATTTCCGGCTCTTTCGCCTAACCCGTTGACTGTAGTATTGACTGATAAGGCTCCAGCTTTAAGACCAGCAAGAGCGTTGGCAGTTGCCAAGCCAAAATCATTGTGAGTGT
This sequence comes from Brasilonema angustatum HA4187-MV1, assembly GCA_019359695.1. Taxonomy (GTDB): domain Bacteria; phylum Cyanobacteriota; class Cyanobacteriia; order Cyanobacteriales; family Nostocaceae; genus Brasilonema; species Brasilonema angustatum. The sequence continues at coordinate 83,408 of JAHHGV010000021.1, read as the reverse complement.
GAATTTCTACGGGAATGACTAAAGCCGTCACTAATCTTTTGACTTTAGTGTATGTGCTGAAGGGGTCGAGAATGCCTACTGTGTCACAAAAACGAAACCGTGATGCACCCCATTCCTGGGCATATTGCGCAACATCGAGAAGGAAGTTTTCATCAGCTCTAGAAGAATCTTCTCCTCCTACCGACACCCAAAGACCTTTATCAAGAGCAAAGTTAATGCTATCTCTCAATTGTTGCAGAGTGACTCGCCACTGACCATGAAATTTAGCAGCGATTTGGATTCCAGAAACGGGAATAGCGATATGCACTCGCTTCAAACCGCAAGCTATGGAAGCTTGAATATCAGATACAACAGCGCGGTTCCAGCCAAGCAGTTTGGCTTGCAAATCTAACTGAGTAATTGCTGATATCGCTCGTGTTTCTTCTTCACCCATCGCCGGAATACCGACTTCCAACTCATGAACGCCGATGGTATCGAGAAACTTGGCGATCGCGACTTTCTCTTGTAAGTTAAAGGCTACTCCTGCTGCTTGTTCGCCGTCGCGTAGTGTTGTGTCATTTACCAGAACTTGATTCATCTTAAATACCTCTGAGAAAATGATGAATGATGACAAGCATTGAACTCAGACTTATTAGGGTCAGAACCGAGAATCTTTTTTTGGTGATTTCGGTTTATCTGGAATCTAATGCAAGTAAATTTACACGGAGATGAATCACTCTTGTGTTGTCAAATCTATTCCATGAATTATAGGAATATTTTGATTGTTGTATTTTGGCTTTTCACCCAAATATCACTATTGATAATTGATAATTCTTGCTCTATCTGTATGCCATCAAACAAGAATTTGGTATCAACTACAAATTGTTATTATCTGGTGGGGATTCTGTCTCACCAAATAGCATATGACTGAGATATGTATTCGCAAGCCCGGAAAACACTAGAATGCCCAATCCGGCTATTAAGCTAGAAATCATCGTCATATCCTCCTAAAGTTATTCAAGATTTTTCTATTGTCATTTTGACTGCAAATTGGAATTTCTACAGTCTTCTTAAGTCTTGAATATTTTAATGATTGCTGCTGATTTATATCAGCTAAAATTTGAATTGTTTAACATTGGTCTTCTAGCCAATCTAAAATGCGTTCAAGCTGTTCTATGTCAACTAAGCCATACTGCCAAAGAAGCATTGATAAAGGACTATTATCTAACTCATGTTTACGTAATGCTACAGAAATGTCCACAGTTGAAAGTGCAAATTCCTTTTCTAAAAAATCAATAAATTTTACATGAGTTTGATGGTTTGCCATAAGAGAAAGTTTTACCAAAACTATAAAGTATAAAGGTATAAGGATAAAGGATGTAGACGCTACAGATACTTTCCCAGGGCGGGAGAAACCCCCGTACCCCTTCTAGTAGGGTAAAAGAAAAATTTTAACACCTGAACGTCAACCTAACCCTTCATACTTCTTTTCACACCTCACGCCTGTTTTCAGGCTTGCTGATCTCAAATTAAAATCCTCAAAAATTTAAACCTGCCAACATTTTTCTAGCCAATCGATTAATTCTTGGCGACTTCCCATAAATTGCAGTACGGTACTGCGGACAAGAATAGCTGTCAGACAACTATTCACTTGTACCCGCAAAGAACCATCAGGATGACACCAACAGTTGATCATTAATTCTTGCAAGCGGTGACAGATTTGCCTGCGATCGCTCACGGGGATCTGCACAATATGCTCGCCTGAGGCTTGGAAACTACACGATTGCAACATAGTTAACGTTCCTTTGTCACCAATTCTTTTTTCGTTTTCTGATTTGTAAAAGTTTGTAGCTTTTGTTCGAGTTGCTCAATACGTTCCAGCAAAGAGCGAATGACACTCGCTTCTAAATCGGGTAGTTTTGCGTGTTCTAGGGGGGAGAGCTGTTCATTTTGCTTGCGAGAAACAATCCGTCCTGGAACTCCCACAACAGTGGAATCTGGTGGAACATCGCGTAAAACAATGGAACCTGCACCGACACGGACGCGATCGCCTATCTCAATATTGCCCAAAACTTTTGCACCCGCCCCTACAACAACGTTTTTCCCCAAGGTAGGATGGCGCTTACCACTTTGTTTTCCAGTTCCACCAAGGGTTACACCTTGGTAAATCAGCGTATTGTCGCCAACGATAGCAGTTTCGCCAATGACAATACCCATACCGTGGTCGATAAACACACCCTTACCAATCTCCGCATCCGGATGAATTTCAATTCCTGTCAGAAACCGTCCTAAGTGAGAAATCAAGCGGGGGATAAAAACCACTCCACGACTGTGCAACGAATGAGCAAGCCGGTGCAAACATAGTGCGTGGAATCCAGGGTAACAAAACAGTACCTCTAGCCAATTGCGTGCTGCTGGATCTCGCTCAAATATGATGCGAAAATCAGTTAATAGCGGCTCAAAATAAACACCAGAAAGTATAGCAAAAAGCCAGTGTGGATTGTCGCCCAGCATTTTTGCAATTTTTAAATTCCTGATAGAGTCGAAGGGCTGTTGCATCGGTTTTGCAGGAATGAAAATAGCGGTGTGCTATATTCTCTGCTTATATCAGGTATTTGCAAAGATGGCTGTGTCTCTAACGCCGATTGAATTTATTGAATTGATTAAAGCTGTACTCAAGTGTGTGTGAACCTTGATTTAATGGAAATTTAAAATTTGTCTTGGGGTAGGGGTACTAGTATTTCCAGGATCAGGGTACTTGAATTTATGGGGGAGAGGATTAAGTATTTTTGTACTCAATAGCAATTGGCTTGCCATAAGACTTTTCTGCTGTTTAGGCAATAAATTTTCGCATAAATTAACAAGATTTCATCTGTACTCAGACATAAGACGAAAGAGCTATATGCAAAAGTTCTGTATATGCAATTACTATTTATTATAGTATTCCTACAATTGAAAAAAGACAAGTTTTACTATTTTATCTGATGGTTTTTATCTGTAAGTGCAGATACTATTTTATGTATTTACAATTGTAGTTTGATTAACGGTTAAATCTATTTTATCCCTTTGGATAAGAATTTTGAGTGTTTTATATAAGAAAAAGCAATATCTTTATGCTTTTTCTGCATCTTCTCGAAATGAAAAAGCCTGCAAATGCAGGCTTGTCTAGTACAATTTTCGACTGTTATTTTAAGAATTCCCACAAAAGTTCCACACATTAATTCGCAACGGTAATGGCAATTTTACCTACTGCTCGCTCTGTTTCGCTATATGTATGAGCGGCGGCGAGTTCTTGTAGAGGGTAGGTGCGATCAATCACTGAGCGAATTTTACCAGCCGAAATCAACTCTTTGAGGTAAACTAAGTCCTGAGTATTAGGTCTTTCAAGGATAAATTTAGCTTTTTTACCAGGAATCAGCGCTGTCAAGATAATCTGGACAAAGCTTTCAAGGCTAGGGAGTGTCGTCACGTAAATTCCATTTGGTTTTAGAGCTTGTTTACAACCAGAAAAGGACTGCTTAGCAACTGCATCCAAAATGATGTCGTACTGCCCTAATTCTTGGGTGAAGTCTTGTTGTGTATAGTCGATTATCTGGTCTGCTCCCAAAGATTTTACAAAATCAATATTTTTTGTACTGCAAACTGCCGTTACTTGTGCGCCTAAAGCTTTAGCAATTTGCACTGCAAAAATACCCACACCACCAGAACCGCCATTCACAAGAACCTTTTGATTTGGTTGAATGTTCCCCAAATCTCGCAGCCCTTGCAGTGCAGTGAGTGCTGCTACGGGAATAGAGGCTGCTTCTTCATAAGTCATGTTTGTTGGTTTAAGAGCAGCATTCTTTTCTGGAACGGCTGCAAATTCTGCATAAGCTCCCCCCAATGGACTAATAGAGCCGTAGATAACGTCTCCTACCTTGAATTGCGTAACTTGAGAACCAACTTCTATAACTTCTCCCGACAAATCAAACCCTATAATCATGGGAAATTTGTTACCCGTGATAAATTTCAACATTCCTTTGCGCATTTTCCAATCAACGGGATTAACGCAAGTCGCATGAACTTTGACAAGTAACTGATTGGGTTTAATTTTTGGAGGTTCTACATCTTCGTACTGAAACACCTCAGGAGAGCCATATCGACGGATAACTACTGCTTTCATAGTTTTACTCTTGGTACCCTGATTTTTGGGCAGAATTAGGACAATATTTTTTCTCAGTGTAACGAGAGTATGGTGTTGGTAGCTTTTCACCCTGCATCTATTGGGCATTCTCTGCCGAAGCCAAAGAACGAGAAATATCTTGTAAAAACTGCCTGACTGCTTTTGGTGGCCGAACGGTCTCGCTGCGCTTTAGACCTCTGGGCGTGCGCAAAGCGCATACGCCAGTCGCCTCTGTCGGGAAAGCCGTCATTCGCGCTGGTCTCACCAGATACCTAGGTGGGGAGACCCTCATCAAGTACTGGCTCCCCTACACCCCTACACCCCTACACCCTTACACTCCTGTGTTTCTTGAAAGAAAGGGTAGATTTACGTGCACCTCCAGAACCAATAATCATGATTTTCTTGACTTGAGACCAAATTATGTTCAAAGATATCTTTATTCCAGATTTTACTTGTTCAAACTCCGTTAGTTGAGATATTATTCTATTAATCGGTCAAATCAACTGGGTAAGAAACCTTATTTTTCTTGATTACGCCTGAAAGCTAGCCGAAATTTATCAGGGAAAGCCTATCAATATCTAGCAAAGATCGGTATACCAACTAAATACCAACTAAATATTAAAAAAACTTGAATGGCATTTTTTCTTCCCAAAGAATGATATTCTGTATACAGAATTGAATTTCGCAAATTTCTGGAGTAGCGCTCCTTGATCTGCTCCAGATTTCCAAAATCAGAATTTTTTTCTCTTCAGGCAATGCTCTAGATATTATTTCACCACCCTTTGAGTACAAGGTGAAAAACCGAAAAAAAAAGCTAAGATTGCGCTCAAGTCCTTGCAGGGATTGGTTTTTGTATGAGTACAGAAATACTTGTCCCCACTTCCATAAATACTCGAACCCCAACCAAAAAATTCTAGTTCCCCTACCCATAAAAAATTTTTGTGACTCCTCAAATGCATAAAGGGTAAAGGTTTTTAGTATTGAGTACAATTCTAATCAATCCAATAAATTCTATCCAGACCACAAGCGCTGCCCTTATTCAAGACAACTGATATAAAACTTATATCGCCAACACTTAAAGCGCAAACACAAACAGCGCAGTGAGTGAGTGGAGGGATGAGATAGCACCATGCCCCTGTGAACAGAAGTCGCGCCTTTACCCGCTTCCCTTAAGTCAAAAAGCGTTGACACACTACCAGCCCTTAAAAACTTTGGGTAAACAGCGCAAGTACAAGACGCGGCTTCGATTCTTAACTCAACAGAGTGGCTATGGCATCTTCCACGGTGGCAACGTTAGTACCTGACCTTTTGCGAAATTCAATGACACAACAGTTTACAGGACTCGTTACCCCAGTAGTAACAGAATCCACTCCAACCAAAGCAAAATCCAGCGGTTGCGGCGGATGCAACGATGATAGCAGCGCCACTGTGGAAATGGACGAAAAGCTGAAACAACGGATTGCCCAGCATCCCTGCTACAGTGAAGAAGCCCATCACCACTATGCAAGGTTGCACGTTGCAGTTGCCCCTGCTTGCAATATTCAATGCAACTACTGCAATCGTAAATACGACTGCGCTAACGAGAGTCGTCCTGGAGTGGTGAGTGAACTGCTAACCCCAGAAGAAGCAGCACACAAAGCTTTAGTGATTGCAGGCAAGATTCCTCAATTAACGGTGTTGGGAATTGCAGGTCCTGGCGATCCATTAGCAAATCCAGAGAAAACTTTCCGCACTTTTGAGTTGATTGCAGAAAAAGCGCCAGATATTAAGCTTTGTCTGTCAACTAACGGTTTAATGCTGCCTGAGTATGTTGATCGCATTAAACAACTCAACATAGATCATGTTACAATGACTATTAACATGATAGACCCAGAAATCGGGGCAAAAATTTATTCTTGGGTTCACTACAACCGTAAGCGTTATAGAGGCATCGAAGGAGCAAAAATTCTGCACGAAAAGCAGATGGAAGGATTGCAAGCCCTCAAAGAAGCTGATATTTTGTGCAAAGTCAACTCGGTGATGATTCCGGGTATTAATGATCAGCACCTGACAGAGGTGAATCAGGTCATTCGCTCCAAAGGCGCATTCCTTCACAATATTATGCCGCTGATTTCTGCACCAGAACACGGCACCCACTTTGGATTGACTGGTCAGCGCGGTCCCACACCAAAAGAAGTGAAGGTTGTGCAAGATAATTGCGCTGGTAACATGAAGATGATGCGTCATTGCCGTCAGTGTCGTGCTGATGCAGTTGGTCTTTTGGGTGAAGACCGCAGCCAGGAATTTACTAAGGATAAATTCATGGAAATGACTTCAGAATACGATCTGGAAAAACGTCAAGAAGTTCATGCAGGAATTGAGAAGTTTAAAGAAGAACTGAAAGTAGCCAAAGAAAAGGCTCTCACTGCTGTAGAGACGATTAATGGCGCATCGGTAGAAAATAGTCCAAAAATCTTAGTTGCAGTCGCCACTAAAGGTGGTGGATTGGTTAACCAGCACTTTGGTCATGCCAAGGAATTTCAGATTTATGAAGTTGATGCCAATAAAGTTTCTTTTGTTGGACATCGCAAAGTTGACCATTATTGTCAAGGTGGATACGGCGAGAAAGCCACTTTAGAAAATATCATTCAAACAATAGCTGATTGCAAAGCAGTATTGGTCTCGAAAATGGGTGATAGTCCCAAAGAGAAATTGCAAAAACTCGGAATTCAGACGGTTGAATCCTACGATGTGATTGAGACGGTTGCTTTAGATTTTTATCAGCAATATCTTCAGGAACAAGGGAACGAAAAGGTCAAAAACATGCCCTTGAACGAAGTGTAGACGCCATTTGGGCGGCTTCTTGAAGGATAGAGTCAAAAGTCAAAAGTTAGAAATCTGAGGAATTTTTAACTTTTAACTTTTCACTTTTCCTTCTCTCCATTACCCAATATCTAGTACTCACTACCCAATTCCCAATCCACAATTTATAAGATAGTAAGGGGAATAGTCATGGCTTACAAAATTACCAGCAAGTGCATTTCCTGCAAATTATGTCTTTCTGCCTGTCCCACTGGTGCAGTCAAAATAGTTGACGGTCGTCACTGGATTGACCCAAACCTCTGCACAAACTGTGATAATACGACTTATAGTGTCCCTCAGTGTGCGGCTGGTTGTCCCACCTGCGATGGTTGCGTCAAAGAACGTGGAGATTACTGGGAATCCTGGTTTGATACTTACAATAGACTCATAACAAAACTAACAAAAAAAGAAGAATATTGGGACAACTGGTTTAACTTTTATTCCCAAAAATTCTCTGAACAAGTTCAGAAACATCAAACATCAAAAGTAAAAGCTTGAACCAGTAAACAGTTATCAGTGAGCCAGTGCTGCAGGAGGGGAGCCATTGCGTTGGAGAGCCAGCGCTGGACTCACCGTAAGGTGTGGCGTTAGGCATAGGGTTATCAATCATCAATCATCAATTGTTCACTGATAACTGTTTAACCGATATCTTATACAGATTTTCATAAATTTTTGGTTGTAATCAAATTAGATTGGAAGCAATGCACAAAGACTGCATATATCTAGACAATAACGCCACCACCAAGGTAGACCCAGCAATTGTAGAGGCGATGCTGCCCTACTTCAGCGATTATTACGGCAATCCCTCCAGTATGCACACCTTTGGTGGGCAAGTTGGTAAAGCAGTAAGACTTGCACGAGAACAAGTTGCTGCTTTGTTGGGTGCTGATGAATCAGAAATTATCTTTACCAGTGGAGGAACTGAGGGAGATAACGCCGCTATTCGTGCAGCACTTTTGGCACAACCCCAAAAGCGACACATCATCACGACACAAGTTGAACACCCAGCAGTGCTGAATGTCTGCCAACAGCTGGAAACTCAAGGTTATTCTGTCACCTATCTATCAGTGAATCGTCAAGGGCAGTTGGATTTAAATGAACTGGAAGCCTCATTGACAGGCAATACTGCCCTAGTGACAATTATGTATGCCAATAACGAAACCGGTACGGTTTTCCCAATTGAGCAGATTGGGTTGCGCGTAAAAGAAAGTGGCGCACTCTTCCATGTCGATGCGGTGCAAGCTGTGGGTAAAATTCCCATGAATATGAAGACGAGCACCATTGATATGCTCACTCTATCTGGTCATAAAATGCATGCACCGAAAGGAATTGGTGCATTGTATCTACGACGCGGAGTTCGGTTCCGTCCTATGATTATCGGCGGAGGACAACAGCGCGGTAGAAGAGCAGGAACAGAAAATGTTCCAGGAGTTGTTGCTTTAGGCAAAGCAGCTGAACTAGAATTATTACATCTAGAAGAAGCGACAGCCAGAGAGAAGCGGTTACGCGATCGCCTTGAGCAAACTCTGATCACCACAATTCCCAACTGCGAAGTCAACGGTGATCCAGCATACAGATTACCAAACACCACCAACATTGGTTTCAAATATATTGAAGGTGAAGCAATTCTCCTTCATCTAAATAAACACAATATTTGTGCTTCATCCGGTTCTGCTTGCAGTTCTGGCTCTTTGGAACCTTCTCATGTTTTGCGAGCAATGGGCTTACCCTACACCATCTTGCATGGTTCCATTCGCTTCAGCCTTTGCCGTTACACAACAGAAGCCGAAATTGATGCAGTTCTGGCAGTCATGCCTAACATTATAGAGCGTCTACGTGCCCTCTCACCCTTCAAGAGTGATAATGTCGGTTGGCTGCAACAACAAGAAAAATCAGTGCTTGGTGTAGGCAAATGAGGAAGAGCAGGGAGAACCCACCAGAGGCAGAGGAAGAACGTGCTGGACATTAACTCTTGATCTCCCTTGCCCCCTGCCTTTTCGAGAGAAAGCTCCCTACCCCCCCAACTTTCCAATAATCTAATCCAAAGTTCAAAATCAACAAATCTGAAATCGGCTATGTGGGACTATACAGATAAAGTGATGGATCTCTTCTACAATCCCAAAAATCAAGGGGAATTAGAAGACTCTACAGAAGCTGGAATCAAAATTGCTGTTGGAGAAGTCGGTAGCATTGCTTGTGGAGATGCCCTGAGACTACACCTTAAAGTTGAGGAAACAACTGAAAAAATCCTCGAAGCTCGTTATCAAACCTTTGGCTGTACGAGTGCGATCGCATCTTCTGAAGCTTTGGTAGATTTAATCCAGGGTTCAACCCTAGACGAAGCCCTGAAGGTCACTAACAAAGATATTGCCAACTATCTTGGCGGATTACCACAAGCAAAGATGCATTGCTCGGTGATGGGACAAGAAGCGCTAGAAGCAGCTATCTATAATTACCGAGGTATTGCTCCCGAAGTTCATGAAGACGATGATGAAGGAGCGCTAGTTTGCACTTGTTTTGGCATTAGCGATACAAAAATTAAGCGTGCGATTAGAGAAAATAATCTCACCACCGCCGAAGAAGTCACAAATTATGTCAAAGCAGGTGGCGGATGCGGATCTTGTTTGGCAACGATTGATGATATAATAGAATCTGTACGGCAAGAATCTGCTGCCCCTTCAGGTACTTCCTTGAAAAGGAATACGGCTAGTCAGCAAGCCCAAAAACCTCTGACACCAGTGCAGAAAATTGCACTAATTCAAAAAGTCTTAGATGAAGAAGTCAGACCCGTTCTGATGGCCGATGGCGGAGACGTAGAACTGTACGACGTAGATGGTGATTCTGTAAAAGTTCTGCTCCAAGGTGCATGTGGTTCGTGTTCTGCTAGCACAGCAACACTTAAGATTGCAATTGAATCTAGATTGCGCGATCGCGTAAGCAAAGACCTTGTGGTAGAAGCAGTTGAGCCATCATTGCTTTAAGACTTACGCACTTTACAAGTCTACTCTAATATGCATTACCCTGAAACACCAAGTAGGATTTGACTCATATCATTGTCTTCCTTATCAACCCTTGAGTTCTACTAAAAACCGACAGCTAAATTCACTCGCTTTGAGCAACAAGAGTGAAGGTTTTTAGCGCTCAAGTGCGCGAATTTCAGTATCCAACCAACTCGCTTCAAAGGAAAAGGATATGAGCACATTATTCGACCAACTTGGTGGACAACAGGGTATTGAGCAAATAGTGGATGATTTCTACAAACGCATCATGGCTGACAACACCCTCAATCACTTTTTCGCTAATACAGATTTGGATAAGCAGCGTCAAAAACAAGTGGCTTTCTTCGCCAAGATTTTTGATGGTCCAGACCAATATAAGGGTCGTTCCATGGAAACAACACACACAGGTATGAATCTACAACAACAACACTTCGATAATATTGCAAAACACCTGAGTGATGCAGTTGCTGTGCGTGGAGTGTCGCCAGAGGACGCAAACGCTGCACTTGCTCGCGTCTCAAGTTTGAAGGGCGCTATTTTGAACAAGTGATTTCAAAGCTACGAATTCAAAATTCGCTTGTTCAAAAACAGAACTGAATTTTGAATGTTTAAGTAGCGAGGGTCAAGTCTTACTTGGTGTTTCAGGTTTATGCATATTCCGATGCATTTGTAAAGAAAGTCCCAACCAAATTTAACGAGGATAAATGATGTTCTTGCTTTGGATAGTTTCAGGGGTAGAGCGATCGCCACCGGCGGGCACATAGTGCCAATGCCACCTGATTCGTTCTACACACGGTCAACGCTGTAATTTTAATAGGCGTGACTCACAAAAAGCAAAGACCCACCAAACCAACCAACCAACCAATTAATTAGCAATCTAATTGCAGGAGAAAACTCATCATGTCCGAGGAAAAAATCAGACAGATAGCATTCTACGGTAAAGGCGGTATCGGTAAATCTACCACCTCCCAAAACACCCTTGCCGCTATGGCAGAAATGGGTCAGCGCATCATGATTGTGGGTTGCGACCCTAAAGCAGACTCTACCCGTTTAATGCTGCACAGTAAAGCTCAAACCACCGTGCTTCACTTGGCTGCTGAACGGGGTGCTGTGGAAGATTTAGAAATCGAAGAAGTGATGCTCACCGGCTTCCGTGGTGTTAAGTGCGTGGAATCTGGTGGTCCTGAACCTGGTGTAGGTTGCGCCGGTCGGGGTATTATCACCGCCATCAACTTCTTGGAAGAAAACGGTGCTTACCAAGACTTAGACTTCGTTTCCTACGACGTGTTGGGTGACGTTGTCTGCGGTGGTTTCGCTATGCCTATCCGTGAAGGTAAAGCACAAGAAATCTACATCGTGACTTCCGGTGAAATGATGGCGATGTATGCTGCTAACAACATCGCTCGCGGTATTCTCAAGTATGCTCACTCTGGTGGTGTACGCTTGGCTGGTCTGATTTGTAACAGCCGTAAAGTTGACCGGGAAATCGAACTCATCGAAACCCTGGCAGAACGGTTGAACACCCAGATGATTCACTTCGTACCTCGTGACAACATCGTTCAACACGCTGAATTGCGTCGGATGACCGTCAACGAGTACGCACCTGACAGCGACCAAGGTAATGAATACCGCACATTAGCTAAGAAGGTCGTCGAAAACACCAAGCTCACCATTCCTACACCTCTGGAAATGGACGAGTTAGAAGCCCTACTCGTAGAATTCGGTATCCTCGACGACGATACCAAGCACGCAGAAATTATTGGCAAACCTGCAGAAGCTGCTGCCAAGTAAGCAATGCCCTAGGGTGGGCAAGCAGCCCACCTTTGAAGACAGAAGAATAAAGAATGAAATATAAATGGTTCACTCTTCACCCTTCGCTCTTCATCTTTCCTTCTCACCAGTAATTCACCAGCAAGGAACGCTATGACATATACAGATGACAAAAAATCTTCCGAGCAAGATCCAAAAGCGCTCGTAGAACAAAGAAAACAAGTAGTTAAAGAAGTTCTAGACGCTTACCCCGACAAAGCTAAGAAAAAGCGGGAAAAGCATATAAACGTATACGAAGAAGGCAAGTCCGACTGCGGCGTTAAGTCCAACGTCAAATCTCTTCCTGGTGTGATGACCGCTCGTGGTTGTGCTTACGCTGGTTCTAAAGGTGTGGTCTGGGGTCCCATTAAGGACATGATCCACATCAGCCACGGTCCTGTCGGTTGCGGTTACTGGTCTTGGTCTGGTCGTCGTAACTACTACATCGGCACCACAGGTGTTGACACCTTTGGCACCATGCACTTCACTTCTGACTTCCAAGAACGGGATATCGTCTTCGGCGGTGACAAAAAACTCATAAAACTAATCGAAGAACTCGACCAACTTTTCCCCCTCAACCGTGGTGTCTCAATTCAATCTGAATGTCCTGTCGGTCTGATTGGGGATGACATTGAAGCCGTCGCCAGAAAATCAGCTAAAGAGATTGACAAGCCTGTTGTACCCGTACGTTGCGAAGGCTTCCGGGGTGTTTCTCAGTCTCTTGGTCACCACATTGCGAACGACATGGTTCGTGACTGGGTGTTCAGCAGATCCGATAAGGAAAGAAAAGAAGGGACACTCAAATTCGAGTCTACTCCTTATGATGTCGCAATCATCGGTGACTACAACATCGGTGGTGATGCTTGGGCTAGCCGCATCCTGTTAGAAGAACTCGGCTTGCGCGTGGTCGCCCAGTGGTCAGGTGATGGTACCATCCACGAGATGATGCAGACACCAAACGTGAAGATGAACCTAATTCACTGCTACCGGTCGATGAACTACATCAGCCGTCACATGGAAGAAGCTTACGGTATACCCTGGTTGGAATACAACTTCTTTGGTCCTACCAAGATTGCTGCATCCTTACGGGAAATCGCTTCCAAGTTTGACGAGAAGATCCAAGAAAACGCTGAGAAGATCATCGCCAAGTACCAGCCAGTGATGGATGAAATCACTGCCAAGTATCGTCCACGGTTGGAAGGTAAGACTGTAGCTATGATGGTTGGTGGTCTGCGTCCTCGTCACGTTGTTCCCGCTTTCCAAGATTTGGGAATGAGAATGATTGGTACAGGTTATGAGTTTGCTCATAATGACGACTACAAACGTACCACTAACTACATTGAAAACGGCACCATCGTTTTCGATGACGTTACTGCTTACGAGTTCGAGGAGTTTATCAAAGCACTCAAGCCCGACCTCGTCGCCTCTGGTGTGAAAGAGAAGTATGTCTTCCAAAAGATGGGTCTTCCTTTCCGTCAAATGCACTCTTGGGATTACTCCGGTCCTTATCACGGTTATGATGGCTTCGCTATCTTTGCTCGCGACATGGATCTAGCACTCAACAGCCCTACCTGGGGATTAATCGGCGCTCCTTGGAGCAAGAAAGCTGAAGCTAAAGCTGAGGCTAAGGCTGAAGCTAAGGCTGTCGCCTAAGGAATACTTCGTTACCAGGCTAAGCCTGGTAACAGATTAGGGAAGGCTGTGCCTCCTCCCTAGCAAACAAGATTCGTGAGGCTATGCCTCAGCCTAGGCATTCCCAGGCTCAGCCTGGGAACTAAATCACAATTAACCAACCCACTAGCTCGCTTGGAGATAGAGAAATGCCTCAGAATCCGGAGAAAATTCAAGACCACGTGGAGCTATTCCACCAGCCAGAGTACCAAGAGTTATTTAAAAACAAGAAAGAGTTTGAAAACGGACACGACCCCGAAGAAGTAAAAAGGGTTGCAGAATGGACGAAGAGTTGGGAGTATCGTGAAAAGAACTTCGCTCGTGAAGCATTGACCGTTAACCCTGCTAAAGGTTGCCAACCATTGGGCGCAATCTTCGCTGCTGTTGGTTTTGAAGGTACTCTACCCTTTGTCCAAGGTTCCCAAGGTTGCGTTGCTTACTTCCGCACCCACTTAACTCGTCACTACAAAGAACCGTTTTCTGGCGTATCTTCTTCCATGACAGAAGACGCAGCGGTATTTGGTGGACTGCAAAACATGATTGACGGCTTGACAAACTCCTACCAACTGTACAAGCCGAAGATGATCGCTGTGTGCACCACCTGTATGGCAGAAGTTATCGGTGATGACTTGCAGGCTTTCATCAACAACTCCAAAAATGCTGGTGCAGTTCCTCAAGATTTCCCAGTGCCCTTTGCTCACACTCCTAGCTTTGTTGGTTCCCACATCACAGGCTACGACAACATGATGAAGGGTATTCTTTCTAACCTGACTGCAGGTAAGAAGAAAGAAACCAGCAATGGCAAAATCAACTTCATCCCTGGTTTTGACACCTATGTTGGTAACAACCGGGAAATCAAGCGGATGTGTAATTTGATGGGTATCGATTACACGATACTGGCAGATAACAGCGACTATCTGGATTCACCCAACACAGGTGAGTTTAATATGTACCCAGGCGGTACTCCCTTGGAAGAAGCTGCAGATTCAATTAATGGGAAAGCAACAGTTGCTCTACAAGCACACTCTACTCCCAAAACCCGCGAATACATCGCCAAAGAATGGAAGCAAGAGGTTGTCGTTTCTCGTCCTTGGGGTATTAAGGGTACTGATGAGTTCCTGATGAAACTCAGTGAACTGACTGGTAAACCCATTCCCGAAGAATTGGAAATTGAACGCGGTCGGGCAGTCGATGCGATGACTGACTCGCATTCATGGGTTCACGGTAAGCGCTTCGCTATCTACGGTGAGCCTGATCTGGTGTACTGCATGGTTGGCTTCATGCTGGAAATGGGTGCTGAACCCGTGCATATCCTTGTTCACAACAGCAATGAAAACTTTGAGAAAGAACTCAAACAGTTGCTGGATTCTAACCCTAATGGTAAGAGTGCTACTATTTGGCCTGGTAAAGACCTGTGGCATATGCGTTCACCAATGCGCTTTCTATCAGGCTAATTTAAAGGGATTAGGACTAACGGGCATATAGCTGTCATGAGCCGCGTGCGACGTGATAGACACTGCTTGACCTGTGGCTCCTGTGTTATCATGCTCTCAACTGGAGGAGAAATTTAAGTACAGGTTTACATTTAATGATAAATACTACGTTTTTGATTAAACTGTCTGTTTGACGGATATAACTACGCAGTACGCAAATTTGGTCTTCTGGAGCCACTGCGTTGGGCGGCGTGCCGTTCTTGTTGCAAGTGGGGTGGCGAAAAGAGCCAGATAATAACCCATAGGTGTGTAACTGTTGCAACCACTGGCAAGCGATACATTCCAAGTAGAGTACGTTGACCAAAGCGATGTAAACCAAAACGCGCGACGTAAAAGTTGTGCGTAGGCGCAGTAGCGCATTTGACTGAGAAGTATTTTTCTCCTGGGGTTCCTTATCCTTTTTTTTGGCGAAGGTATTGCTGCATGTACCTATTTTTCACGGTAGCGTTTCAAATCCTGTGAACGGTTACTAAACTTTTATTTTTCGATTAGGTAATCTTCAATAACCAAAGCATCTAATCCTGTTGTATAAAATACACTGATGGCGTCTTCAACTGAGTGAATAATTGGCTTACCCATAATATTGAAGCTAGTATTCAATATTAGTGGGATACCAGTTAATTGATAAAATTCGTAGATCAGATCGTAGTATTTTTCTGACCATTCTCTTTTAACGCTTTGCAGGCGTCCTGTATCGTTAACGTGAACGACAGCGGGAACTTTTTCCAGTACTTCTGATTTAAATTTTAAAGTTATATTCATATAGGGTGATTCCTGATAGTTCTCGAAATATTCATCTCCAAATTCATGTAATATGGATGGGGCTAAAGGACGAAATTTTTCCCTAAATTTTACTCGACTATTAATTCGATCCATCATATCTTCTGGGCGAGGGTCTGCTAATATTGAACGATTGCCTAAAGCCCTTGGACCGAATTCAGCCTTACCCTGCGCCCAACCAATGATTTTTCCCTGTGCTAGTAAATCCGCTGCTTTTTTATGGATTTTACCAGGTAGATATTGCAAATCTTTCATGCTGCTAAACTTGCATAGATTGTCTAAAGTTTCTTTTGAAAAAGTTGAGCCTAAATATGGAGAGAAAAACCGCTTAGGAGGTTGAGCTTGGGGACTTTCTTCATAATATGCTAGTAAGGCTGCACCGACGGCATTACCATCATCAGCAGGTGCAGAAGGGATATAGAGACTGCGAAACTTGGTCTTTTCTAAAATTTGACCATTCCAGGTAGAATTAAGAGCACACCCACCACTCAAAGCTAAACAATCAGAAAATCCTCGGTCATATAAATTATTCAGCAGTTCTTCCATAATTTCCATAAAGATTAACTGCCCTGTATAAGCTAAATTAGCTGATATCAAAGGTGATTCATCTGGCTTTCGCATCATACTTTGGAGTTTTTCTATAACTGGAAAGTACAGATGGTTATTGAAATATATATCTAAACCTTTAACAGAAATCAGTGTTCGCAGTAATTGATACAAATTTTCATCGTATTTACCGTAGGGGGCTAGTCCCATTACTTTCCATTCTTCACCTTTAATGACATCAAAACTGCATAAAGCGCAGATTAAAGCATAGAAATGTCCAAGATTACCATTACCAAAACCTTCCCAAGGATTTTTAAGCGTTGAGAGTTTACCGTGTTTATATTGGTAAAAATCATAAGACCCCCAGCCCCCATAAGCATCAATAATTGCACAAACAGCTGTATCAAAGGAACTCGAATAACAAGCATTAGCAGCGTGGGTTAAGTGATGTTCGTAATACTTTACCTGAGTAGAATTTTTAATTTCGTGATTACCAAGCAAATTTTGACCCGCAAAAGTCATATTGTTAGCTTGTCCCTGCATGGTAGTTTGCAAAGATGGCCAAGGCCAATTTAGTTTTTTATAGAAATCATTAAAAATAGGTAAATTGCCAGTTAATCTGGAAAATTCGGACATAATTTTAGTTAGTGCAACGATGGGCTGGCTCCAGGTAATTGCTATAACTAATTCAGCTTTGGGAGAACAATACTCGCGGATTAATTCAGGTGTCCGAATTAAATGGTCTGGAGGACAGTTGAATGCCCTCTTGTTCTGCATATATCTTTCAGTTGCCTCTGCAAAAACTACTTCTCCGTCCGGATTAACAATAGCTAAAGCTGAATCGTGGACTGAGGCAGACAATCCGATATAAAATTTGTTTTGGCTCATGGTAATTATTGGCAGAAATTAGTAACGATATCGAGATTTAGAAAAAGTTTCTTAATGAAAGCGATCAAGACAAGCTTTTATCTTTTGAGCTAAGACACTAACATGAGGTTGTCTCAACAAGTTAAGATGCTCACCCGGAATACGATCAACATCAATTTGATGCTCAACTAATTTACCCCATCCCCAGGTCGGATCTTCACTGGAATATTGGGTAAAATCTCCAGTGCGAAACAAACTAACTTGACCTGAATAGCGTGAAGGACTGTAGTCTAATAAAGCTTGGTTGTTGATTTGGACAATCCGCAATAAACGGCTAACAGCAGGTTTACGTGACTTCATTAGTTCTATTGATCGCGTGATGCTGCTAACAATTTGCCGTGGTTTTAACAGATAATCCCATATAGTTAATCTCCTATCAATCGAATTAGAAATTGGTTGTTGATTGTTGGCAGAATTTAGTGAATAGAAGTATTCATAGACATAAGGCCAAATTCGGGGAACAATGGAACTCCAAAAATTAGCGAACATTTGAAATTGAGAGTTTTTGACAATTTCTGGTGCTGGTTGATCTATTAAACCTAACCACGCCACGAATTCACCTTCTTGTTGTAATTGTTGAGCGATTTCAAAAGCGATATTAGCACCAAAAGACCATCCTGCTAAATAATACGGTCCTGTAGGTTGAACTAAGCGCAAAGCACCAAGATAATGACGAGCCATTTCGGGAATGCTGGTTAAAGGTGTTTCATTAACTTCTAAACCTATAGATTGCAGTCCATAAATTGGGTGATTTTCACCTAAAACACAGGATAATTCATAATAGGGAAAAACGACTCCAGCTAAGGGATGGAGCAAAAATAATGGGGATTGTCTTCCCAATGGTTGAAGCGGGATTAAGCAAGAGGGCAATTGTTCGGTAACTACTAGGGTTTGGCTAGTAGCTTGCGATAGGAATTCTAACTGTAAAACTTGATCGGCTAAATAATCTACTACTGCGCCTAAGGTGGGATATTTAAAAGTTAAAGTCGAAGGTAAATTACATCCTAAACTATTCTGCAAGCGATTTCTTAATTCCACAGACATTAACGAATCCATACCTAGATCGAAAAATGTTTGCTGCAAATTTGGCACTTGGTTAGCATCTAATCCCATCAAGTGAACTACTTGAGCTTGCACGTGAGCAATTAACAATTGACGGCGATCGCCAACTGGAGCTTTCTGTAGTTGTTTTTGAAACTTAGTAACAGATTGCTGAGGTAAATATGTTTCGGATGCAGAGATAAAATCTTCAAAAAACTTGGCATTAACTCCTTGGGGAAGTTGGGCTAAAAATTTCGACCAATCAAGGGAAATCACTCCCGCCTGAGTCAAATCTTGCTGGAGTAAGTATTCAAATGCTTTCAATGCTTGTGGAGATGTCATTTGATTCATCCCTCCAGTTTGCCATTGCGCCTCGCGCTGAGTACCAACAGCCGCAGCCATTCCTAACTTATTCCAAGCTCCCCAATTCACGCTCAATCCGGGTAAACCTTGCAGGTGTCGATAATGAGATAGGGCATCCACAAAAGCATTTGCCGCCACGTAGTTGCCTAAGCCTGAAGCTCCTACAAGCGAAGAACCAGAAGAAAATAATACGAAAAAGTCTAGAGGTAAATTCTGGGTGAGGGTGTGTAAATTCCAAGTTCCAGCTACTTTGGGTGCAAATACTTTGCGAAATAGTTCCCATTGATGATCTCGCAGCAGCCGATCTTCAAAGATACCAGCAGAATGGATAATGCCTTTTAAAGGTGGTAAAGATGACTGGATTTCATGCAAAATCCGCTCTAGTTGCTCAGTAACAGAAATATCAGCTTCCGCTACTACAACTGTTGCTCCTACGTGCTCTAGTTCCTGAATAGTTACTTTAGCTTCTTCGTCAGGACTACTGCGCCCAATTAAAACTAAATATCGTGCTCCCTGAACCACCATCCAACTAGCTACTGTTAAACCAATTCCCCCTAAACCACCAGCAATTAAGTAGGTAGCATCAGATGAAAATTGCTGTGGCGGGGCTTCTATAGCTTCGATTTGCTTTAACCGCAATAGATATCTTTGTCCCTGGCGAATAGCTAAATGTTCTTTACTGTGGAGATCGGGCGATAAAATTTCAGCCCATAAAACTGAAATTTCTGCTGGATCTGCTGAGGGATCTAAATCTATTAAGCGACAGCTAAATTCTGGATGTTCCATCGCGATCGTTTTGCCCAAACCCCACAAAGTCGATTCTGTTAACGCGATATTAGTTTGGTTGGGATCTACTAATTGAGTGCCTCTAGTAACTAACCAAAGCGAAGGGGATTGAGCGAAGTTAGCTTTAATCAGAGATTGAACTAAATGTAAAATGCTACCACAGCCTAGTTCTAAAGTTTTGTCTATATTTACCGCCGTCAATTCTTGGCGGTTGGCTGTATCTAAACTCCAACAGTGAATAATTCCACCTAAAGATCCATACTTTTGACTAAAATCTCCTAGCAATCGCTCGAAGTCTGCTGGATTCGCTGGATCTACCTGAAATGCGGTTTCAGTTACTTGTTGGTATTTGGTGCCTGGGAAGACTAAGTTATATTTTTCTCCCCGATCTTGTAATTGTGCGGCTAATTGATCGCCTACTCCTGTTGCATCGCTAAAAATCAGCCAATTCTGAGGACTGGAGATAGGCAGAGATTCTGAGCGGGCTATAATGACCGCCGACTGAGACATAATTTGGCGATCATTTAATTGGGAAACAATATTAATAGCATCTTCAAAACCATTTTTATCTAACAATTCTATCCAGCGATCAGCACTCAACAAAGGATAGTTAGGTCTTATATCTAAATCGGTAAATTTCCACCATCCCTCGGTTAATCCAAAGGTTAGATCGATCCAGCCCATTGGCTGACTACCTTCAATTAATAATAGTAAACCTCCTGGCGCTAATAATTGGTGGACGTTTTGTAAAGTTTCAGTTAAATTGGTAGTAGCGTGGAGGACATTAGCTGCCACAATTATGTCGTACTGATGAGGAATAAATCCTTGAGATTGGGGGTCAATTTCGATGTCTAATACGTGATATTCTACGAAAGGATAATCACGGAATTTTTGTGCTGCTTGTGAAGTAAAAACGGCTCCTACATCGGTGAAGACATATTTAGTTTGGGCGGGATTTAGTAGGGGTAAAATGTAAGCCGTCGTACCGCCAGTACCAGCCCCAATCTCTAGTATCCGCACTCCTCGGTAACTCGGTAACTTTTCTAAAGCTATGGCGATCGCTTTTTGAGCGATGGTATTCATTAACATCGACCCAGGTGACTGCTGATAAAATTTAGTCGCTGCGGAAAAGTCGCCGTTGGGGAATAATAATTGTAACGGATCACTTTGTCCTTGGAGTACCTCGGCTAATTTCTCCCCACAACGCTGCAAAAAAGCTAACTCAGTTTCAGCAATCGGGTGTTCTTGTAATAGAGTTTGTTGTAAAAATTTTGGATTTGATTGTGGCGGGATTTGACCAACTTTCCAGGCATCTCCCTGTTGTTGCAATACTCCGGCTATACTCAATATTTCTAACAGGCGATCTAGCAAACGGCGATGTTGGTTAACTATGCCTAATTTTTGGGCAATTTCTGCTATTGAAAACTGCTGACCAATTTGCCACAACCAACCCATTTTCGCAAAGGCATCTAGTAAATATTCGAGTGCCAAAGCTTCTAATTCAATTAGTGCTTTTTGGTAAGCTTTTAGATTGTTGGGAATGCTGATTTTGGTTAATTCTACTTGCACACCGATTTCAGCCGGGGTGAGTAAATAATTAGGTAAGAGTTGTGCTTGAGTAAATCGGATCTGAGAACGCCAATCTAATTGATAAATCCAATTTTGCCAATCTTCCTTGATTTGCATCATTAATGCTTGGTGACTGGTTCGCATTAACTGCAAACCTTCTATCTTAACTACTAACCTTCCCTCTGGATCAAAAATATCTATATCAGCATTACGCAGGGGCTGATTGAAGTCAACAATTGGATGAATTTTCACTTGACTATACAGCCTAAATCCTGGACTGCCATAAATTTTGAGTCTGTCTAACCCTACTTGTAAATATGTATGTTTTTGGCTGTCATTATCAAAAGCTGCTCCTAAAGTTTGTAAACAAGCATCAAGTAATATTGGGTGCAGCTTGTAGTCTCCTGCTTCAATAATTAAAGCATCTGGTAATTGCACTTCACCTCTAACACCATCTGAGGATCGCCCTAGTTTTTTCAGAGCGTGAAAACTTGCACCTAAATCTATTTCTTTTTTGCTAAAAATTTGATAGTATTCTGTTAAAGATATTTCTTCTAGAGGCTGAGTTAACCAAGAGCTTATATTAATGGTTGAGCGGGGTTCAGATGTTGATATTTTTTGTAATTTTCCAGTAGCATGAAGCAGCCAATCGTCCAAATCATTGGATTCTGCACTTTGGCTAAAAATTTGAAATGAATAAGTTTGATTATCTGATGTGAATACTAAATGCAGTTTGATAAATTCTGCTTTGGGTAAAATCAAAGCTTGTTGAATGGAAAAATTTTCCACCAATAAATCATCAGTTTTCAGAATTTCACTACCAGCAGCTAAAGCCATTTCAATATAAGCTGTAGCTGGAAATACTACTTGTTCATAAATCTGATGTTCTCTTAAAAAAGTTGGAGAATTCGTACTTATTTGAGAAGTAAATACAATTTCTTTTAAAGGTAAATTTAATCGACTACCCAGTAAAGGATGAACGGTACGAGCACCATTATTGTGAACCGATAAAAATTGAGATTTTTGCGTAGTTTCTAACCAATAGCGTTGCTGTTGCCAAGGATAGGTAGGTAAAGGCAAGTGATAGCGGGGATAATCTCGGTCAAATCCCGACCAATCTACAGGTATGCCATTAATATATAAACCTGCTAAAGTTTCTAACATTTGCTGCCAATCTGCTTTTTGAGGTTTGAGACTGGCATACCATTGAAGATTAGTTTGAGGATAGCTTAACTGTGCCATCCCAATTAATATTGGTTGGGAACTGATTTCTAAAAAGATTTGATAATCTGCTTGCAATAAAGTTTCTAGACTACGAGCAAATTGTACTGGGCGGCGAATATGGTCTACCCAATATTCTGGAGTAGCTATCTCTGCTTGCGCCCAAGTACCACTGACATTAGTAATTAAAGGTAATTGGGGACGGAAGTAGCTAATTTTTTCAGCAATCTGTCGAAAATCAGCTAGGATAGGTTGCATCATCGGAGAGTGAAAAGCTTGGGAAACTGATAAAGGTTTGGTTTTAATTTCCTGAGAATTCAGATTGGAAACAATTCGATCAATAGCTGATGCTTCTCCAGAAATTACCAAATTCTCTGTTCCGTTAATAGCAGCAATTCCTAGCAATTCTGCATCCTGTGCGATCGCACTTTCTATAAACTCCACCGTTGCCCAAACTGCGACCATTTTCCCAGCAGTTTCAATAGAATGCATCAGTCGCGCCCTAGTTGCAATTAGCTGGACTGCATCTGCTAAACTGAAAACTCCTGCCACACAAGCTGCCACATATTCGCCTACGCTATGTCCCATTACTGCTGTTGGTACGATACCCCAAGATTGCCATAATTTATATAAGGCATATTCCAAGGCAAAAATTGCAGGTTGGGCATAAACAGTTTGCTGTAGTTTTTCCCCATCTGAATCGATAATTTCTAGCAGTGATACCCCAAGATATGGTTGAAAAAGTTCAGTAATAGCGTCAAGAGTAGCCCGAAAAGTTGGTTGGGTTAGGTAAAGCTGTTTACCCATTTCCACATATTGAGAACCTTGTCCGGTGAAAAGAAAAACAATTTTCTGTGGTGTTTTTTCTTGAACAATTCCGCTTATTAATGTGGGATTAGCTTCTGTTCCTGCTCCAAAATCGCACAACTGGCGACGGAGTTCATTAACAGTATCGGCAACTATACTTAAACGATATTCTAAGTGATCGCGTCCAGTGTTAGCACTATAGCAAATATCGGCTAGATTTTGGTGTGTGTGAGTATCTAAGTGGGCGATATAACGTTGGGTTAATTCTGCTAAAGCAGTAGGCGTTTTAGCTGAAAGGTTAACAATATGAATAGGGCGATCAACTTCTGGTTTAACGGAGTCTAATTCTGGGGCCGCAGCTAAAATTATATGGGCATTAGTCCCGCTAGCACCAAAGGAATTTACTCCAGCGATTTGTTTTTGCTGATTGCTGTCCCAAGGTGTGGTTTGAGTGGTAACTTTGACGGGTATTTGTTTCCAGTTGATGTGAGGGTTGGGTTGTTGAAAATTCAAGTGTGGGGGAATTTCTTGGTGTTGCAATCCCAACACTACTTTAATTAATCCAGCAATACCTGCAGCTGCTTCTGCGTGACCAATGTTAGTTTTAACTGAACCAATTAATAAAGGCGAATCTGTTGATCGCCCTTCAGCAAATACTGCGCCTAAAGCATTAACTTCGATTGGATCGCCTAAAGCAGTTCCCGTACCGTGAGCTTCGATATAATTTACTTCGGATGGCTTGACTTTTGCCATTGCTAAAGTTTGACGAATTAAGCTTTGTTGTGCCGATCCGTTGGGAACTGTAAAACCGCTACTAGGACCATCTTGATTAATTGCGGAACCCAAAATTACCCCTATAATATTATCTTTAGAGGCTACAGCATCAGATAACCGCTTCAGGACTACAATCCCGCAGCCTTCTGATCGCACCATTCCATCAGCCGCCGCATCAAAGGTTTTGCTTCGTCCGTCCGGTGCTAACATTCGCGATCGACATAAAGCGATCGTGCTTTCTGGTGACAAGATCACATTAACGCCACCAGCTAAAGCCATGTTACATTCACGATTACGCAAACTTTGACAAGCTAGGTGAACAGCTACTAAAGAAGAAGAACAAGCTGTATTAATAGCAATACTCGGCCCAGTTAAACCCAAAGTGTAAGATAAACGTCCAGCCGCCGCGTAAGTTGGCGTACCAGTAATATCATAAGTATTGCTGGATTGACGGTTAAACTCTCCTGAATCTTTTAATAGTTCAGCATAATCATTCGCATTGATGCCGATAAAAACACCTGTGGCTGAATTTGCCAGTCGCGGTTTGATTTGTGCTGCATTTTCCAATGCTTCCCAACTTACTTCTAACAGCAAACGATGGGATGGATCGAGAGCGATCGCTTCGCGAGGAGAAATCCCAAAAAATAAGGGATCGAAGCAATCTATCCCATCCAGAAATCCCCCTGAGCGGGTATAAATTTTTCCAGGTACTTTTGGATCGGGATGGTAATAAGCATTGATGTCCCAACGAGATAAAGGAACTTCTGTAATAGCCTCTCGACCATTTTTCAGCAATTGCCAAAACTCATCTAGGTTGTTGGCTCCTGGAAACCGACACCCCATACCGATGATCGCTATCGGCTCATTTTTTTCAGCTTCTACTGTTTCGAGTTTTTTTCGGGCTTCTTTCAGTGCTAATAATAAGCGGTGAGACGAAGATAGATACTCGTTAGTGTAAGAGTCGTTGCTCATATTCCCTTTAATAACTTTTCAATTCCAGCTACTTCCTGGTCGATTAATGCTTGTAATTCATCTTCATTTATTTGAGGAACTTCTGCCACAGTTATTGGATCTGAATCTAATTTTTGACCGAATCCAGTTTCGCTCTGCAAAAGTTCTTTAGCTAAATATTCAGACAGAACTTGAATATTAGGAAAATCAAAAGCTAAAGTACCAGGTAGGGGCAATTTCAGAGCGGTTTCTAATCTATTTTTTAATTCTACTGCTGTCAAGGAATCTAAACCCAGAGCGAAAAAGCCCTGTTGGGGATCTGGCAGAAGCGATCGCTCCATTCCTAAAACTAATCTCACCTCTTCTTGAAGATAAGCAATTAATAACCCCTTAGCCTCTACTGGTAATACTGCCGCCAATCTCTCCCTAATTCCTGGTAGTTTAGCTGACGATTGCTCATTTGGCGATCGCTCCTGATTTTCTAAGTTATTAGATAACTCCATCTCTACCATTGGACTTTGAGCTAAAATTATCGCTGGTTGAGCAATTACTGGCTGATTGTTGAGTAGTGGTTTAATAATCGCTGTAGTTTCAAAACCAGTTTCTGTCAACAACTCCTGCCATTTATCTCCTGATAATAATGGACTATTTGGACGCAATTCAAAATCAGTGAATTTCCACCAACCTCCGGTCAATCCAGCAAATAGATCTATCCACCTTTGTCTAGCTGTTGTTTCTAATAAAATTAGAATTCCCCCAGGTGCTAATAATTGATCTATTTTTTCTACAGTTTCACGTAAATTGCTAGTGGCATGTAAAACATTAGCTGCCACAATAATATGATAATTTTTTTGATAAAATCCCTGAGAGATTGGATCTTTTTCAATATCTAGAACTCGATACTTAACAAAAGAATAATCATGAAATCTTTGAGCAGCTTTAGTTGTAAATAAAGCACTGACATCAGTAAATATGTATTCAGTGCGTTCAGGATCTAGATGGGGAAGGAGATAAGCTGTAGTTCCCCCTGTTCCCGCTCCAATTTCTAGGACACGAATTCCATATTCTTGAGGAAATTGTGCTAAAGCTGCACTGAGAGTTTTTTGCAACGAGGTATTCATGACCTGAGAAAAAGGTGCATCCTGGTACAGTTTAGTAGCAATACTTAAATCTGCTTGAGGAAATAAACTTTGTAAAGGTTCGCATTCCCCCCGCAAGACTGCCACTAAATTAGAACCGCACCGTTCTATAACTGTTAATTCTGCTTCAGCATTTGGACTTTTTTCTAATAAACTCTGGTACAATTTTTGAGGTTGAGGAATTTCTGGCTTTTGGACAACTTCCCATTCTCGATTAACTGAGACAACGACATTAATTTCAGATAACATTTCTAACAATCTGAGCAATAATCTTTGATGGCGCTCGACTATTCCTAATTCTTCTGCTATTTGAATTGGCAAAAATCGCTTTCCTACCTCAAAGTTCCATCCCAAATCGTAAAAAGCTCGTACTACATAATCAGTTGTCAAAACTTCCAACTGCTCTAAAACCTGCCAATACACTTCTAAATCTGGTTGAGCCATTAAAGCATCTAATTGCGGTTGCAGGCTATCCCTGAGGATTACTGGGGTAGTCAGAAGGTAAGAGACAAACTTGAATTTGGGAATTTCTCGTTGATGTTGCTCAATTAAAACTTTAATAATCTCACCGATTAATGGCTGTTCTTGACTGGTAAATTTTCCGGTTTGATACAGAGTATTAGCTAGTTTTTCTGCATCACCTTTAGTTAAAAATTCGGTAATTTGTGAATTTGAACTTTTATGCGCCTGGTTATGAGCAGCCCAGAATCGTTTTCGTTGCCAAGGATAGGTAGGTAGTGAAATATGTTGCCTTTGATAATTTTGATCAAAGTCATGCCAATCTACAGTTATTCCATTAATATATAAAATACCTAAACTATCAAGAATTTGCTGCCATTCTCCTACACCCGAACGCAAACTTGGCAGCCACAATCCGGTATTTTCTGGTAAACAGTGACGAGCCATTCCTAAGAGAGTTGATTTTGCTCCAATTTCTATAAAAATGTCAATGCCTTCCCGCGCCAAAGTCGCTATACCTGCTGCAAATTTAACAGGTTTTTGGATGTGGTTACACCAATATTCTGGGGTAGCGATTTCGTCACCAATTTCGTTTCCAGTTACATTAGAAACTAACCTAACTTGAGGAGGATAAAATAAAATTTGAGCAGCAAATTCCCGAAACTCTGACACCATTGGAGTCATTAATGGAGAATGAAAAGCATGGTAAACGTTTAAAGGTTGGGTTCTAATCCCGTCAGTTTCTAGAGAAGCAACGATTTTAGTTAGAAATTCGGTTTTCCCGGAAATAACTATATTTTCAGAACCATTAATCGCTGCAATCGCAACTGAATTACCATAAGGAGTGATCGCATTTGCTACCTGATCCTCACTAGCAAAAACTACCACCATTCCTCCCTCAAGTGGTAACTCTTGCATTAATCTTGATCTGCAAGCAATCAATCGCAAACCATCAGCTAAACTAAATACCCCGGCTACAGTAGCAGCAACATACTCACCGACACTATGACCGATTACCCAACTTGGTTTAATTCCCCAAGATTCCCATAACTTAAAGAGGGCATATTCCAAAGCAAATAAAGCAGGTTGAGTATAAGCAGTTTGGTCAATTAATTTAGCATTTTTCTCAGAAGTAGGATAAAGAACTTCTAGCAATGGCACATCTAGTAAGGGTTGTAAAATTTCTGCACATTGCTCTAGAGCTTGGCGAAATGTGGGCTGAGTATCGTAAAGTTCTTTACCCATACCAACATATTGAGAACCTTGTCCAGTGAACAAAAAAGCAATATTATCAGATAATTTAGGCTCCAATTTATCTGATAATATTTCTGCTGCTTTAACAGCTAATTGTTGTTGCAACTCTTGAGTAGAAGCGGCAATTAAACTATAGCGGTACTCAAAATGAGATCGCCCTGTATTAGCAGTAAAGCAAATATCTCCTATAGGTAAATCCGCATACCTTTGCAAAAAGCGATCATATTCTTCAGTTAATTGCTGCAATGCTTGGGGAGTTTTTGCCGATAAAGTTAAGATATGTAACGGACGCTCTTGTAGAGAAGCGGAATTTGAGCCAGCGCCGTGCGGGGGTTCCCCAACGCCAGACGCCTGCGGAGGGAAACCCTCCTTCAACGCTGGCTCCCGTTGAGGCGTCTGGCGTCGCCTTTCAACCTTTGGTGCTTCAGCTAAGACAATATGAGCGTTAGTACCGCTCAAACCAAAAGAACTTAATCCTGCTAACCTAGGCTTTTCACCTTTCGACCAAGGGATTGTTTGAGTGGGAATTAATATTGGTAATTTATCCCACTTAAGATGAGGATTGAGTTGCTGGAAATGTAAATGTGGGGGAATTTCTTCATGTTGCAAAGCCAAAATAACTTTAATTAAACCAGCAATTCCGGCGGCGGCTTCTAAGTGACCGATATTAGTTTTAACTGAACCAACGATTAAAGGTTGTTCAAGCTGGCGAGCTTCGCCAAACACATCCCGTAAAGCATCCAACTCGATTGGATCTCCTAAAGCAGTACCAGTACCATGAGCTTCCAAATAACTAATCTCTGCTGGTTGCACTTTAGCACCAGCTAAAGCTTCCCGAATTAAGGCAATTTGGGCTAATTGATTGGGAACAGTCAGTCCGCTACTCGATCCATCATGATTAATAGCTGACCCTTGAATCGTTGCCAAAATCAGATCGCGTTCTTTAATGGCATCCGAGAGGCGTTTGAGCACCACCACCCCACACCCTTCACCCCTAGCCATACCGTTAGCTGCTGCATCAAAAGTTTTGCAGCGTCCGTCTGGAGCCAGAGCTTTTAAGCGACATAGCCCGATTGTGCTTAAGGGTGAGAGCATGAGGTTAACTCCCCCTGCTAAAGCTAAATTGCATTCTCGATTTCGCAAGCTTTGACAGGCGAGATGAACACCAACCAGAGAACTAGAACAAGCGGTATCTAACTGAATTGCTGGGCCTTGCAGACCTAGCAAGTAAGCAATTCGACCAACAGCAATACTACGAGTGATGCCTAAATACGAGTAAGCATCTGAATCGGGGCTTGGGCGATCGCCAGCATTAACCGTAAGTTGGGCATAGTCATCAGTACATAGCCCCATAAATATTCCTGTTTGGCTGCCTTTTAATTGTTTTGGCGCGATCGCCCCTTGTTCTAATGCCTCCCAACAAACCTCTAACAGCAGCCTTTGTTGGGGGTCTATTCTAGCAACTTCGCGGGGAGAAATCCCAAAAAATTGGGCATCGAATTCGTCTACTCGATCAATGAAGCCAGCCTCACGCACGTACATTTTGCCGCCAGCATTAGGATCGGGATCGTAGTAAGCATTAATATCCCACCGATCAGCAGGTACTTCTTTAATTGCGTCTACTCCCTGCCGCAATAACTGCCAAAATCCTTCTGGACTATTAGCTCCCCCAGGAAATCGGCAACTCATGCCCACAATCGCAATCGGTTCGGTTTGTGCGGCTTCGATTTCGCTGAGTTTAGCTTTCATTTCCCTCAGTTCAATCAATGCCTTTTTCATCAATGCAGCTGAATCGATTTGGTCTAAATTGGGCTTCATTGATTTTTCCCCTCTTCGAGCGCCTGTAATTCTTGTGCCAACAGATTGATAATTTCTCTTTCCGAAAGTGCTGCTAATTCAGCTAATTGGTCTGCTTCTGTTTTGTTTTGCTGAGATTGATCGCTTGCCTTTTGAGCTAATTGAATGCCCACTACTTCTGCTGCTAAATACTCGGTTAGTGCGGCAATTGTTGGGTATTTAAAAATAATGGTGGAAGATAGGTTGCATTGTAAACTGATTTGCAAGCGATTTCTTAATTCTATGGAGGTCAGGGAATCCATGCCCATATCGAAAAACCCTTGGTGTGGGTTGATCGCTTTGTTTGATTTTATGCCTAAAACTGTTGCCACTTGAAAGTTAAGGTGTGATTGCAATAATTTTTTCCCTGCCTCTGGGGATGCTTGTTGTAATTGTTCCAGAATCTGGGAAGTTCTCTTTTGACTATCTGTGGCAGTATTGGCAGTGGCTACCCGCAACTCGCTAAAAAATGAAGACTGGCTCCAAGGCTGGCCAAACTGCGACCAGTTGATCGGTACTGCTCCTACTTGTACAGCATCGCTGCACCACAGATCTTCGAGAATATCAAGCATCGCTTGGGGAAGAATGGTACCGATGCCCGTGCCTGCGAAGAGGGATTCAATTTGACGTTGAGCTGCGGCTCCTACTTGAGTTACCGCCCCCCAATTAATGCTCAATCCAGGTAAACCTAGTGATCGCCGATGGTGAGCTAAAGCATCCAAAAAAGCATTCGCTGCCGCATGGTTGGATTGACCAGGATTCCCTATTAAAGCGGCAGCAGCCGAAAAGAGAATAAAAAAGTCTAGGGGCTGGTTTTGGGTTAAGGAGTGCAGATTCCACGCGCCTTCTACTTTAGCTGCCATCACCTTAGCAAACCGTTGCCAAGATAACTGGGGTAGCACTGCATCATCTAGAGTTCCGGCTGCGTGAATAATCCCCCGTAATGGCAGTGAAGGCGGTATTCCCGCTAACACTTTGGTCATTTGTTCAGTCTGGGCAACATCGGCGATCGCTATTTGGATATTGGCTCCTGCTTGCTCTAGTTGATGTAATGCTTTTTGTTGGGATGGTTTCACCCCACTTCGTCCTAAAAGTAATAGATGCTTTGCGCCCTTTTCTACCATCCATTGAGCGACTAGTAAACCTAAACCGCCTAAACCACCAGTAATTAAATAAGTACAGTCTTGATGAAATTTTACAGATTGATCTGATGTATAGCTTGGTATATTAATGATGATTTTACCAATATTTTTAGCTTGCTGCATATAACGGAAAGCACCTTCCACGTCAGTCATCCCAAATGCAGTGTAAGGTAGAGGTTGGAGTTTTCCTAGCTGAAACTCTTCGCATAATTGCTGGCATATTGATCGAGCTAATTCTGGTTGCTCTTGGACTACTTGCATTACATCTACTAGGAAATATGCCACATCAGGTCTGATATTAACTACTTGTGTGAGTGTCCAAGCATCCCGCTTAGAAATTTCTAAAAATCGACCTCCAGGACTCAAAACCTCCAGATTTTTAGCTACAAATCCAGGCGAAGTTAAAGAGTTAAGGATGATATTCACACCTTTGCCATTAGTCATTTCCATTACTTGATCGGCAAAGTCCAGGGTTCGGGAGTTCATAATATGTTTGACTCCCGAAGATTGTACAGCTGCCCATTTACTAGGACTAGCAGTTGCGAAGACTTCTGCACCAGCTTGCAATGCCAACTGTATTGCTGCTTGACCTACTCCTCCGGCAGCTGCGTGAATTAAAACGCGATCGCCTGCCGAGATTTTGCCAAGATGGTACAACGTATAGTAAGCAGTCAGAAAAGCTGAGGGAATAGTAGCAGCAGCTTCAAAGCTTAATCGTTGCGGTTTGGGAATGACCATTGTTGCATCTGTGGTGACGAATTGGCTAAAACTGCCTGGAGTCATCGCCATTACGCTATCTCCCACTTGCAGATCCCTTACCCCAGAGCCTACAGCTACTACCTCACCCGCACATTCTAGCCCTAACTCTCCTACTTCCCCTGGATATAAACCTAAGACACCTAACAAATCCCGAAAATTGAGTCCACTAGCACGAATAGCAATTTCTACTTCACCAGCAGCAGGAACGCGGCGCATCATCGGTTGCAATTGCAAATTTGTGATCGAACCAGGTGCAGTCATAGCTAATTGCCAAGGTTGCCGAGCAAACTTTGGCAAGGGATTTTCTGACTCTTTACGGGTTAATTTTGCTACTTGTCTGATGCCGCCTCGGAAAGCTATTTCTTCCTCTGTTGTGGGATACCAAATTTCTGCTAAAAGATCTTGGGCATTTTGAGCGATACCTTCATCAGCTAAATCTATTCGTATACAATTTAATTCTGGATATTCCAAAGCGATCGCTTTGCCCATTCCCCACAGAGAAGATTGTGCTACTCCCCGCAATGATGGCTTTGAAGAGTCCAAATTTGCCTCTACAGCCTCACGGGTAACTAACCATAAATTTGGTAATTTTTCCCCTGCTATTGCTAATAAAGCTTGCATCAAATGCAAGGTACTCCCACATCCTAAAATCGAAGCTGTTGATAACTCATCTACCCTCATTCCTCCGCTGTTAGCAGCATTTAAACTCCAACAATTAACTATGCCATGTAATTGAGGGCCATCGCGGCTAATTGTTGTCAATAGTTGGTCGAAATCTGGCTTAGAATTGGGGTTAACTCGAAATTCTGTGGGGCTAATCTGACGATAATCCTGATCGCTAAATACTAACAGGCATTCTTCACCGCGAGCGCGCAACAATTTTGCTAATTCTGCACCTACGCCCTGACGATCTGCTAAAACTAACCAGTTTCTCGATAATTTTGTTGTAGGAGTTTGGGCTAAAAATAGCACTTGTGGCGACAAACCACCTGGATTTAAGGTTTCTGTCTGACTAAATCCGGTTTTTGCTAGTAACTCTTGCCATTTGGTTGGTGAGAGTATAGGATAATTTGGTCGCCAATCTAGATCCCTAAACTTCCACCAACCTTCAGTTAACCCAAAAGTTAAATCTATCCAGTTTTCCGCCGTCGTTACTTCCAGTAAAACTAATATGCCTCCTGGTGCTAGTAATTGTCGGACGTGGTTTAAAGTTACTGATAAATCTGCAGTGGCATGAAGAACATTAGCCGCAATAATTATATCGTACTCTGCGGTACTAAATCCTTGAGTTAAGGGATCTGTTTCAATATCTAAAATTTTGTATTTAACAAAAGGGTATTCTCGGAATTTTTCCTGAGCTTGAGTAAGAAAAGTTGCACCGACATCAGTAAAAGTATATTCAGTGCGATCGCTTGGCAGAAATGGTAATAAATAACCAGTTGTTCCCCCAGTTCCCGCCCCAATTTCTAAAACTCTCACTCCCTGAGAAATAGGCAATTTTTCTAGAGCTAAACTAACAGCTTTTTGTGATAAAGTATTCATCGCCACTGCTACCGGCGATGTTTGATAAAGTTTGCTCACAATACTAAAATCCCCATCGGGAAATAGCAATTGTAGTGGCTCAACTTTTCCTGTTAACACTCGATCTAACTGACTACCACAACGAGAAAGCAGGATGAATTCTGCTGCCACAATATCATCTTGAATGACGGAGTTTAAATTAACTTGTGTGGGAATTTTAATCACCCGCCATCTTTCAGATTTTTGCTGTAAATATCCAGCTTCAGTTAAAATGGCTAATAAGCGATTCAGTAACCGATGATAGCAACTAATAATTTCTAGCTCTATCGCAATTTCTAGTAAGTTAAACTCTCGCTCAATCTGCCAAACTAAACCCATTTTTTGGAAAGCGGCTAAGATATATCCAACCGCTAAAGTATTCAGACTTTTAAGTTCTTCTTGATATATTTGTAACTGGCTTTGGATAATCTCTTCATGATGAGCGGCTAATTTTTCACTAATTCTTGTGGGAGTTAACAGAGGAGAAGCCTCGCGATCATCTTGAGAAATGCGCCACCGAATCTGAGGTTGCCATTTAACTTGATAAAGCCAATTTTGCCAATCAGATTTCTTATTTCCTAGTACAGATTGACGATTAGCTTGCTTAAACTGCATTCCCTGTAATTGAGCTACTAATTTACCATCGTTGCTAAATAAATCTATATCTACACTAAGAATAGTTTCGTTATTGTTTAATCGTCTTTCTACCCGAATCCATCTAGGTATATCTGAAGTGTATATCTGTAAAGAATCTAAACCTATAGGTAAATAAGTTTGAGGATTACCCTCTGCAATCAAAGCCGCACCAAAAACCTGTAAACTACCGTCAAGTAATACTGGATGCAGTTGATAGCGATTTATTTCTAGTTCTAATTCTTGACAGAGTTTTATCTCACCCCAAATTGTCTTATCTTTTCGCCATACTCGTTTGATACTTTGAAAGTTATTACCTAAATTAATACCTCTTCTTTTTAATTCTTTATAGTATTTATCTGCTGTTAGTAAAAGTTCGTAATTAATGATTTCGGCTAAATTTTCAGCAATTTTAGTATTGCTATTTTCAGATTCATTTTTAGCAATTTTCCCTGAAGCGTGTAAAATCCATTCTTCTGTTTCTTCATCTAAACTAAAAATTTCAAAGAGATAACTTTGATTTTCTTGATTTTCACTTTCTAGAAAAAATTGATGTGTTTTTTCGCTCCTAGCACTTTCAAATCTTAGCGGCTGTACGATCACTAAATCTGTAATGACTAAATTTTGAGAATGCCAAATTTCTTGACCTGCTTCTAATCCTATTTCCAGATAAGCTGTACCTGGGAGAATGATTTGATCGTAAACTTGATGATCTGCTAAAAAATTTAAGCGATCGCAGCTAAATTTAGATTGAAAACAGATAGCTTTTGATTTAGCTAACAATAATCTTTCATCAAGTAAAGTATTGATGCGATTGCTCGAAGTTTTGGGTGACTCGATTGTCTTCGGAAAATATTCGGCTGATATCCAATAACTTTCGCGCTGCCAAGGATAGGTGGGTAAACATAAACGATTGTGGGGATAGTCGCGCTCAAATTGCAGCCAATCTACTGCCACTCCACTAACATACAAAGCGGCTAAACTTTCTAAAATTTGTTGCCAATCAGATTGTTTAGGATTGAGACTAGTTAACCAGTATAATTTGTCTGTTCCCCATCCTAATTTACCTATTCCGGTTAAAGTTGGTTTTGCCCCGATTTCTAGAAAA
Source organism: Brasilonema angustatum HA4187-MV1 (assembly GCA_019359695.1). Lineage (GTDB taxonomy): Bacteria > Cyanobacteriota > Cyanobacteriia > Cyanobacteriales > Nostocaceae > Brasilonema > Brasilonema angustatum. Next base: position 48,799 of record JAHHGV010000021.1, on the reverse strand, counting down.
GTCTCATAACCTGCAGCAATTAAATGATTTATTCCATCTGCCCACCTAACCGGATTGACAATATGTTTTACCCAATAATCAGCACTAGCAATTTCTTGAGCCGCCCACGACCCAGTTAAATTAGAGAGCAAATCTAACTTAGGAACGGCATAATTAATTTTACTGGCAACTCGCTGAAATTCTGCTAGTATCGGTTGCATTAATGGCGAGTGACAAGCTGAATTAATATCTAAAACTTTTGTTTTAACTCCCATTTGAGATAAAGCCGCAGTTACCTGTTCAATTGCAGCTACCTCTCCAGAAATTACTAGACTTTCCGGTGCATTAAAGGCAGCGATAGATACTAATTCAAAAGGTGCAATTAACTTCTCAATTAATTCTCTATCTGCCCAAACTGCTACCATTTTCCCTTGGACAAGATGCATTAATCGTCCGCGCACGACTACCAATTTGAGGGCATCTTCCAAACTGAACACCCCAGCACCTACAGCAGCTACGTATTCCCCCAAACTGTGACCAATGACTGCACTAGGTTTAATCCCCCAAGATTGCCATAATTGATAAAGGGCGTATTCAATCGCAAATAAAGCAGGTTGAGTATAAGTTGTTTGCTGTAATTTGTCGGGATGAGAATAGAGAATCTCTAATAAAGGCACATCCAGGTAAGGACGTAAAATTTTAGCTATAGCGTCGATAGTTTTCCTAAAAGTAGGTTGGGTTTGATACAGTTCTTGCCCCATACCTAAGTATTGCGAACCTTGACCTGTAAACAAAAAAGCTATCTGGCGAGTATTTTTGCGCTGGTCACGTTCTGGCTTTAGGTTAACAGTTTCGGTGATATATTCTGTAAGTTGTTGTTGCAGGCGATCGCGAGAACTAACAACTAAAGCTAAACGATGCGCAAAGTGGTTTCTACCAATATTAGCTGTATAGCAAATATCTCCTAAAGATGACTTCGGGTTAGCTTCCAAATACTTTAAATAACGTTGAGCTAATTCTGGTAAAGCAGCAGGGTCTTGAACTGATAAAGTTAGTAAGTGCAAGGGGCGTTCTGCGGTTAAATCTGGCGGTTCTAATGTATGTGCTGCCTCTAGAACGACGTGGACGTTAGTACCAGTGAAGCCAAAAGAACTAACCCCCGCAATCCAACGCTGGTTTATTCCTGACCATGATTGCAATTGCGTCGTTACTGTGATCGGCAACCGTTCCCAATCTATTTGAGGATTAGGTTGGTGATAATGCTGGTGGGGAGGAAGTTGCTGATGTTGCAATCCTAAAACCACTTTGATCAAGCCAGCAATACCAGCAGCACCTTCTAAATGTCCGATACTAGTCTTTACCGAGCCAATTTGCAAGGGTTGATCGGACAACCGATCTTTACCAAAAACTGCCCCTAATGCCCCGACTTCAATTGGATCTCCTAAAGCTGTACCCGTACCGTGAGTTTCCACGTAGCTAACTTGGCTTGGCAGCACACCGCCATTAGCTAAAGCTTGCCGAATAACTGATTGTTGAGATGGTCCGTTAGGTACTGTTAACCCGCTAGTCCGTCCGTCCTGATTCGCCGCCGTACCCCGAATCACTGCCAAAATATTATCTTTATCTGCTAAAGCATCCGATAACCTTTTCAATACAATTATACCGCAACCTTCTCCGCGAACATAACCATCAGCTGCCGCATCGAAAGTTTTGCAACGACCATCCGGAGATAACATCTGCGCTTTGGAGCAAATAATTCCGATTTCTGGTGTTAAGATTAAGCTGACTCCTCCAGCTAATGCCATTCGACATTCTCGTTGTCGCAAACTTTGACAAGCTAAGTGAACTGCTAACAAAGATGAAGAACAAGCAGTATTGACCGCAACACTGACCCCAGTTAATCCCAGGCTATAGGATAAACGTCCTGCGGCTGCGCTGGGGGAATTTCCTGTACCCGTATAAGCATCAAGGTATTTTCTATCTGCTAAGTCAGAAATTAAATTTAAATAATCTGTGTTACAGATGCCTATGAATACTCCAGTAGCCGTATTAAGTAATCTCTCTGGTGCTTGGGCAGCATTCTCTAAAGCTTCCCAACTCACTTCTAATAGTAAGCGCTGTTGAGGGTCAAGACTAGTTGCTTCGCGCGGGGAGATGCCAAAAAATTCTGCATCGAAGCCATCCACTTGACTTAAAAATCCCCCTCTACGGGTAGAAATTTTTCCTGGTGTATCGGGATTGGGGTCATAGTAATCGTCTATATCCCAACGTTGTTTGGGTACTTCTGCGATCGCATCCACCCCATTTTTCAACAACTGCCAAAATGCCTCTGGATCATCTGCGCCTCCCGGAAAGCGGCATCCCATACCAATAATGGCGATGGGTTCTGCCTTCAACAATTCTAGCTGAGACGCTACTTGTTGAGCAGCAAACGCCAACTTCATTGGCGACATATTCGACAAGCGTTCAGATAGATCCGGCATTCCAAGACACTCCTGTAAACTTCAGAACTCCAGTTTTTGTTTAGTAAATTTAAGTTGCTTTTACCTTGATTCTTGAGTAAATCTTTGTCCAATTTCTTGATCAGACATTTCATTTAAATCTATCAAAAATTTTTCAAAATTCAAGTCATTGACCAAAGCTTTATTATCATCTTCTCTCACTTCATCCGGAACTGCAACATGAAAAAATTCCAGCATCAAATAATCTACTAAGCTTTTGACGTTGGGATAGTCAAAAGCTAAAGTTGACGGCAATTGCAATTCTAAGCTAGATTGAATACGGTTTTTCAATTCAACCGACGTTAAAGAATCCATCCCCATCTCGAAAAAACCTTTATTATCATCTATTAATTCTACTGTTTTTAACCCCAAAACTTGAGCGACTAGCGTGCGAATATGCTCCATTAGTTTAATTTTTCTTTTTTCTGGAGGAAATTTTTTAAGTTGTTGTAACAATTCAACCGTTGGTGATTGCTGAAGCAGCGAAACTGACTGAAGCTCAGAACAGAAGGATAAATTCGAGTACGAGGTTGGATATTGCGACCAATTAATGGGAATCACTGCTACTTGTACCCCATTGTCCGCTAATAATCTTTCTAGGATTTGTCCTACTGTTTGGGGCGGGATGGTTCCTATTCCTGTTTGCTGCAAATTTTGGACAAGTTGACTGTTAGCAGCAGCTCCTACTTCGGCGACGGCTCCCCAGTTAATACTCAATCCCGCTAATCCTTGGGCACGACGTTGGTATGCTAAAGCATCGAGAAAAGCATTAGCCGCTGCATGGTTGGCTTGACCGATATTGCCAAAAATACTAGTTGCTGAAGAAAAGAGGATGAAATAATCTAAAGGTTGCTCTTTCGTCAAGTGATGTAAATTCCATGAGCCTAATACTTTAGCTGCTAAAACTTGCTCGAATTGCTCCCAAGATAAATGCTGTAACGTACTATCTTCTAATATTCCAGCCGCATGAAATATTCCTTTTAATGGTGGGAGAGATTGTTCGATTTCTATTAATAAATTAGTGCTTTGCTCGACTGATGAAACATCAGCTTGAGCAACTACAACTTGAGCGCCTGCTTGCTTTAATTGTTGAATTTGCGCTTGGATAAAAGGTGTGGCTCTATTTCTACCAACTAGCACCAAGTGTTTAGCTCCTTTTTCTACCATCCAGCGAGCTACCAGCAATCCTAAGCCGCCTAGTCCACCTGTAATTAAATAGGTACTATTTTCCTGGAAATGGATTGAAGATTCCTTAGGGGTAGTTGACTGGCTTCGGACTAACCTAGGTACTTTACGCATACCTTGGCGAAATGCGATTTGATTTTCTGCACCAGGAGAGGTAATTTCTGCTAAAAGTTCTGTAATGCGATCGCCGATCTCGGCTTGAGGATCTAAATCTATCCGAACGCAATTAAGTTCTGGATGTTCTAAACCGATTACTTTTCCCATTCCCCAGATCGGAGATTGGGCAACGGACGAAACTGATTCTAATCCTACTGGTTGTCCGCCTTGGGTCACTAAATACAAAGATGGTAGTTGAGTAAATTTAGCTTTAACTAATCCTTGAATTAGGTGTAAGGTACTGCCGCAGCTTAATAATGCAGCAGCTTTTAAATCATTCTCAGCCGCATCCACACTCCAGCAGTGGATAATTCCATATATAGGTGACAGGCGATTGACGGCTGCGAATAATTGCTCGAATTCTTTTGAATCACTAGGATTAACTTGGAACTGGCTAGCTGCAATCTGTTGGTAATCAGCACCGACAAATACTAAAGTACATTTTTCCCCTTGACGGGACAGGCGGTTAGCTAATTCTTCCCCTATACCTTGGCGATCGCTAAAAATAAGCCATTGTTTAGCTGTCGATAGAGATAATGGTTGGGGAGGATTGAGAGCTAAAAATACCGCTTGTTGAGCTAGATCTTCTCCTGGCTGTTCATCAGCATTAATTGTTACTATTTGTTCCAATCCTGCTAATGATAATAATTGTTGCCATTTTTCTTCCGATAATAAAGGATAATTTTGTCTCCAATCTCGATCTTGGAATTTCCACCAGCCGTCAGTTAATCCAAAAGTTAAATCTATCCAATGTTGCGCTGATGTCACTTCCAGTAAGACTAATAATCCTCCTGGTGCTAGTAATTGGCGGATATGGTTTAAGGTTGTGAGTAGATTTTCAGTGGCGTGTAGCACGTTAGCCGCTACTATTATGTCGTATTTTTCAGGGCTAAAACCTTGCTGGATGGGATTTTTTTCGATATCTAATACTTGATATTTAACAAAAGGATATGTCTGGAATTTTTGGGCTGCTTGACTGACAAAAGCTGCCCCCACGTCAGTAAAAGTATATTCTGTTTGTTCGGGATTTAAAATTGGTAATAGATGAGTTGTAGTACCCCCAGTTCCGGCACCGATTTCTAAGATTCTGACTCCTGCAGATTTCGGCAGTTTTTCTAGTGCTATCTTAACTGCTTGTTGCACTAGGTTATTCATGGCTGACGCTACCGGAGATTCTTGATAAAGTCGGCTTACTGTTAGTGAATTTCTTGAGTCGAATAATAATTCTACTGCTTCGGTTTTTCCCTGCAAAACCGAAGCTAGTTGGCTACTACAACAATCGAGTAAGCTTGCTTCTAAGCCAATTAAATCAAGTTCTAATTTTTCTTCTGGTAAGGATTCAGGAATGCTAACAATTTGCCAATGGTTATCTCTATTCAGTAAATATCCTGATGAAGCTATAATTTCTAACAAGCGATTTAGTAAGCGATTATATCGCGGAATAATCTGCATTTCGGCAGCAATTTCTAGAGTTGTATACTGTCGATTAATTTGCCATTGCCATCCTAATTCTTGGAAAGCTTGCAGGATATATTTAAGAGCTAAAATATCTAATTTTTCGATAGCACTTCTGTAAAGCTTAAGTCGAGTTTGACTTAGCAGTTCAGCTTTGTTGGATATTTTTGCATAGATAGCTTGAGGAGTTAGTAGCCATTGATCTACAGAGCCAAAACTAACTTTTGCTCGCCATTCAATTTCATAAAGCAAATCTTCACTTTTGCTGGCGTTTTTTTCTTGGTGCTGGGTAGCGATTAGTTGCAAAATCTTAGGTACTAGAGTTAGTTCTACCTCTGACAATTGCCCAGTGTTTTTTAGTAGATTAACTAACTTTTCTGGATGGGATGTACTTAAATTAATAATTGATGCTTCATCTTTGTTGGTAATAGTTGTATATGATTTTGTTTTTACCCAATACCTTTGGCGTTGCCAAGGATAAGTGGGAAGAGATAACCGCCGAGATGGATAATCTCGATAGAATTCCAGCCAATCAACTGTGACACCACTAACATACAAAGCAGCTAAAGTGTCTAGGATTTGCTGCCAATCCGATTTTTGCGGATTGAGAGTAGCTAACCACGGAATTTCTACAGTTGACCAACCGATTTTACCGATGGTTGTTAAAGTTGGTTTGGGGCCAATTTCTACAAAAATTTCATAGCCATTTTGGATTAATTGATCTATACCATCAGCCCATCTTATAGGTTGAACAATATGTTTTAGCCAATAATCGGGGGTGGCAATTGATTCATTTGCCCAAGTACCAGTTAAATTAGAGATTAAATCTAAGCGAGGTTCTGAATAATTAATTTGCCGAGCAATTTGACTGAATTCTGCTATAACTGCTTGCATCAGGGGAGAATGAAACGCCCCAGAAACATTTAATTCTTTTGTTTTTACTCCAATTCTTTCTAAATGGGCGACAATTAGATCGATTTGGGTTGATGCTCCAGAAATGACCAAATTTTCCGAGCCATTAAAAGCAGCGATCGCCACAGATGTAAAATCCGCGATCACGTCGCGAATCATTTTTTCTTTTCCCCAAACTGCTACCATTTTACCTGCTTGAGCCTTGTCTTGCATCAAGCGACCTCGATGGGCAATTACTTTTAAGCCATCTGCTAAACTAAATACACCAGCGATGCAAGCAGCTACGTATTCTCCTACACTATGACCCATAACTGCCTGGGGTACAATTCCCCAAGATTGCCATAATTGATAAAGGGCGTATTCAATCGCAAATAAAGCGGGTTGAGTGTAGGCTGTTTGCTGTAATTTTTCTGGACCTGAATGCAGGATTTCTAATAAGGGGATATCTAAATATGAGTTGAGAATTTTCCCACAGCGATCAAGAGCTTGGCGGAAAATGGGTTGGGTTTGATAAAGCTCTTTTCCCATCCCTAAATATTGCGAACCTTGACCAGAAAATAAAAATGCAATTTTCGGTGTTTTTTTGTTATTAATTGCGCCAGAGTAGGTCTTAGCGATGAAACTACTTAACTGTTGGCGCACTTCTTGGTGAGAACTAGCAACAATCCCGAGACGATAAGGAAAATGTGATCGTCCGGTCTGGAGAGTATAGCAGATTTCGCCTAAAGATTGTTGGGAGTCAGTGTCTAAATAATCGAGGTAACGCTGGGCTAATTGTTGCAGTGCGGTCGTAGTTTTAGCTGATAGTACGAACAGATGAACAGGGTGATTTGATTGCGTTAGCGAGGTAGGAAGATTTGGCGCAGCTTCGAGAACAACAAAAGCATTAGTTCCACTGGCACCAAACGAACTTACCCCTGCAATGTGCCTTTGATTGATACTTTGCCAAGGCAGTAATTCGGTAGGTACTTGAATTGGCAAACTTGACCAATTAATTTGAGGATTCGGTTGATGAAAATGCAAATGTGGGGGAATTTGTTGATGTTGCAGGGCAAGTACCACTTTGATTAAACCTGCAATTCCTGCCGCCCCTTCTAAATGTCCAATGTTAGTTTTAACTGAACCAATTAATAAAGGTTGATGGAAAGAACGATTTTTACCAAAGACTGCACCTAAAGCCGATACTTCGAGCGGATCGCCCAAGGCAGTACCAGTACCATGAGTTTCAACATAACTAACTGCATTAGGGGCAATTTTGGCATTTTCCAAAGCTTGATGAATCACCGCTTCTTGTGCTAATTGATTGGGAACCGTTAAACCACTGCTGCGTCCATCGTGGTTAACTGCCGAACCGCGAATAATCGCTAAAATTCGATCTCCATCAGCTATAGCTGCCGAAAGTCGCTTGAGTAAAATGACTCCACAACCTTCGCCTCTGACAAAGCCATTAGCTGTCGCATCAAAGGTTTTGCAGCGATTATCTGGAGATAGCATTCCCGCTTTACATTCGATGGCGCTGGTGACAGGCGAAATAATTAAATTTACTCCCCCTGCTAAAGCTAGATCGCATTCTCCATTTCGCAAACTCTGACTAGCTAAATGCACTGTTACCAAAGAGGAAGAACAGGAAGTATCTAAAGTAATGCTTGGCCCTTGTAAACCTAAAAAATAAGATAAGCGTCCCGATGCAAAACTAATGGCATTGCCAGCCGCTGTATAGGTATCAACTAAAGTAGGATCGTAAGTCAAGTGAGCATAATCTTGATTCATTACACCTACGAATACCCCAGTTTTACTACCTTGAAGGCGAGCAGGTGATATACCTGCTCTTTCAATTGCTTCCCAACTTACTTCTAATAATAATCTTTGTTGAGGGTCAATGCTGTTTGCTTCTCGCGGCGATATGCCGAAGAAATCAGCATCAAATTCATCAACCTGATTTAAAAAACTCGCCCCACGAGCGTAAATTTTTCCTGGCTGATTCGGATCGCGACCGTCGTAAGCGTTAATATCCCAACGTTCTGGGGGAATATCTGTAATTCCGTCTACGCCATTACGTAAAAGTTGCCAAAAAGCTTCGGGAGTATCCGCCCCAGTTGGGAATCGACACCCCATCCCGATAATTGCGAGCGGTTCAGTTTTAGCTTGTTCCATGCTGGTAAGCTGATTTTGCATTTTTTCCAGCTTGACCAGGGCATCTTTCATTAAAGCGCGATAATCTAAACCAGGTGATTGATTAGTCATAATATTTCCGTTTCTTATTAATCCATATTGGCTAGTTTTTCAGCCAATAAACTAGCGAGTTCTTCTTCTGATTGCCCATCAAAGGTAACTGAAGATTCATTTACCCGATAGTCAACTGGGGATTCTGCTATATATTCCTCAGCAAAATTCGCAGATAAAACTTCCTCCGTCAGATATTGGGCTAGTTTTTCCACTGTTGGATATTTAAAAGCCAAGGTTGAGGGTAAATTGCAAGACAAACTGGTTTGCAAACGATTCCTTAACTCTATAGATGTCAGGGAGTCCATCCCCATATCAAAGAAACCTAAGTGGACATCAATCTCGGATGGAGGTAAACTCAGAACGCCTGCAATTTGATTACAGATATGTTCGACTAATAGTGCTCGCCGTTTGTAACTAGCAACTTGCGTTAATTGTTGTAGAAAATCTTCTGGTGGCAGGTTAACTGTGGCGGTTGCTGTGATGAATTCAGCTAAAAATGGGGCTGCTGCCCGTTGAGCCATAAATTTTGACCAATCTATAGATACTGCTCCTACCTGAGTGAAATTGCCACTCAACACCTCCTCCAAAACTTGCAATCCTTCCGTTGGGGTAAAAGTTGTCATTCCTTTCGTTGTCCATTTTTCCTCAAATTGCGGATCAGCAGCGGCTCCAATTTCCGCCCAAGGTCCCCAGTTAATGCTCAATCCCGGTAATCCCATCGCCCTACGATGGTAAGCTAAAGCATCGAGAAAGGCATTAGCAGCAGCGTGGTTAGCTTGACCTGCATTACCCAATAGAGCGGCGACGGATGAGAACATCACAAAATAATCTAAGGGCAAATCTTGAGTCAAACAGTGTAAATGCCACGCTCCAGCCACCTTCGGAGCCATTACCCCCATAAACCGTTCCCAGGATAATTGTTGGATCGTGCCATCATCAAGTACCCCAACTGCATGAATTATTCCTCGTAATGGGGGCAGCGATCGCTTAATTTCTGCTAAAACTTCAGCAACTTGTTCTGATTGAGTCACGTCAACTTGTTTGACGGTGACTTTTGCTCCCATTTCGGCTAATTCTGCTAACTTGATTTCGGCTGATTGTTGCACTCCGCTACGCCCGACTAGTACTAAATGACGCGCTCCTTGTTCCACTAACCATTTAGCTATCACCAACCCCAAACCGCCTAAACCACCAGTAATTAAATAAGTGGCATCTGAGCTAAAGGTCAAGAGTTTTCTATCAGTTAGAGTGGCGCGAACTAATCTAGGCACCCATCGCTTACCGTGACGAAATGCGATGCGATTTTCAGGCTGTACCAATAAAATTTCCGCAAATAAACTTTGGACATCTGCGACTATATCCTCGCCAGATAAATCTACTTGAACGCAATTTAGTTCTGGATGTTCTAGGGCGATCGCTGTCCCCATACCCCATAAAGGAGATTGCACTAATCCCGAACACAAATCATCAGAAATAGGGGCTGTAGCTGTTTGAGTTACTAGCCACAAAGGAGGCAATTTCTCTAAGTTTGCTTCAGCCAAAGCCTGAATTAAATGTAAGGTACTACCACAGCTTATTAAAGCAGCGGCTTCTAAATCAGTGTCAGTAGCATCTAAACTCCAACAATGGACTATGCCATCTATAGATGTTAATTGAACTGCGTTTAATAACTGCTTAAAGTCTTGTTGCTCACGGGGATTAACATAAAATTCATGAGAACTAATTTGCTGATATTTTGTCCCAGCCCAAACTAAAATGCAAGGGTTTGAACGCATTTTTAGTAATTGCTCTAATTCTGGTGCAACTCCTGAACGATCAGCTAAAATCAGCCAATTCTTTGATGCTGCTTGGTCTTGACTAACTAAGTCAGTTTTAGCCAGAATCAAGCTGGGTTGACCAAATTCTTTACCTATTTCTACATCAGCTAAACTAGTACTATTGTTAAATCCATTTTCTGAGAGCAAATCAAGCCATTTTTGAGTCTTTAATAAAGGATAGTTTTTGCGCCACTCAATATCGGTAAATTTCCACCATCCCTCAGTTAAACCAAAAGTAATATCGATCCAAGGTTGAGCCAAGGTTTCCTCTAGTAGGATTAGCAAACCACCAGGAGCTAATAAACTCTTGATATGACCTAAAGTTTGGCTTAAATTTGCTGTAGCGTGGCAAACGTTAGCAGCTACGATGATGTCATATTGTCCGAGGCTAAACCCCTGCAATTCGGGAGCAATATCAATATCTAAAACTTGATATTTAACAAAGGGAAATTCGGCAAAATTCTGTGCTGCTTGAGTAGTAAAGATTGCTGCCGCATCGCTAAAAACATATTCTGTTTTTTCTGGCTGAAAAATTGGCAGTAAATCGGCAGTCGTTCCTCCAGTTCCCGCCCCAATTTCTAGCACTCGCACCCCTAGAGAGCTAGGGAATTTTTTAATAGCTGATTCTACAGCTTTTTGCACTAACCTATTCCAAACTATGGCTACAGGCGAGTGCTGATAAATTGCTCTAAGAGTGTTAAAATCTCCTTGAGGAAATAACAGCTCTAAAGGATCGCATTCTCCTGTTAATACTTGGGGTAATTGACTGCCGCAACGTGCCACGAAGGTTAATTCTGGTTCTGCTTCTGAACATTCAGCTAATATTTCAATTTGGTAAGCTTGGGGGTCGATGAAATTGGGTAATTGAATGACTTCCCAAGCGCGATCGCCTGACTTAATCAATCCAAATTCGGCGAAAACTTCTAGAATGCGGTTGAGCCAACGGTAATATTTTGAGGCTAAATCAATTTTTTGGGCTAATTCTTCTGAAGTAAACTTGTGACCTAATTGCCAGCGCCACCCTAGCCTATCAAAACCTTTTATGATATACGTAACCGCTAAAATATTAATTTTCGTCAAAGCAGCTTCGTAAGTTAATATATCATCTGTAATTTGAGGTAAAGCTAATTCTGATTTGAGATTTTGGTATATTTCTAAAGGAGTCGGAAAATTGAATTGAGAGCCAAAATTTACCTGATTAATCCACTCGATATTGTAAAGTAAATTATTTTTTTTGTTGCTATTAATTTCTAAGAAAGACGTTTGACTAACTGGTTGAAATTGAACTCCTAGTAAAGTAACAATTTCTTTTCCATTGGAATTGAACAAACGTAGATCGTAAATTGGGTAAGATAATTTATTATCAAGCGAGCGCCGTTTTCCTTCGACCCACAAACAGGTATCAACATTACCGTAAACTTGATATTTTTCTACTCCTATTGGTAAATAACTTTGTGCGGCTCCCTCATACATTAATGCAGCTACTATTACCTGCAAACTACCATCTAATAACACAGGATGGAATTGATATTTACTAATTTCTGGGGTCAAAAATTCTGGAAACTCAATTCGACCTCTGACCAAATCGCCTTGTTGCCAAATTTTTTTGAGAGTTTGAAAACTCGCTTTTAATTCAATGCCCCAATCTTGCAGTTGTTGATAAAATGTAGTAATTGATTCTAGCTGATTTTGCCAAATATTCAAATCAATCAGACTTTCTTCTGTCGTTTTTGCAGCTATCTTAACCATTTGACCGCGAGCATGAAGCCTCCATTCTTCAGAAGCTATATCACCAACAATTTCATTGCTAAAAATCTCGAAGCTATAACTATTTTGAGTTTCAGGAGTTAAAATTAACTGAATTTGAATTTGTCCGACTTGGGGGATAACTAATGGTTGTTGAATATGAAGATTTTCAATAGTGAAATCAGAGGAGGACCAAACTGATACGATCGCAGCCAAAGCCATCTCTAGGTAAGCTGTGGTTGGTAAAATTATTCTGTTATAAACCTGATGATCTAAGAGATAACTAGGTTGCGAGCGAGCCAGGTAGCTTTGAAACTGAATTGTTTTTAAAGGTGAAGATAAGCGTTTCCCAATTAAGGGATGTCCCTCTAGTAATAATTGGGGTAGTAAATCATAAGTGGAAGTTTCTAACCAATAACGCTGTCTTTGCCAAGGATAAGTAGGTAATTGTAAGTAGTTGCGAAAATAATGTTGATCGAATCCACGCCAATCTATGCCTACACCATTAATATACAAAACTGCTAAACTATTTAAAAGCTCTTGCCAATCCGATTTTTTTGGATTCAGAGTAGATAACCATTGAATCCGGTCTGATGCCAATAATTTTTTATTAGTTGCTCCTAATCCTATTTCTAAACAAAATTCACTTTTTACAGCAATTATTATATTTATAATAGATTGAATATCAGGATGCTCGTTAATTTCACTATGCCAATAAGATGGATTGGAAATTTCATCCTTAATTAGATTTCCAGTTTTACTAGAAATTAAGTTAATTCGCGGCTGAGAATAATTTAGTTGTTTAGCGACTAAATTGCGAGATGAATTACTTTGAGCAGCAACTAACTTTAATCCATCTTCTAAATTGAAAACTCCAGCTACACAAGCAGCAACATACTCTCCAACGCCATAACCGACAACTAAATTAGGTGTTACTCCCCAGGATTGCCATAGTTTACATAAAGCATACTCCAAAGCAAAAAAAGCAATTCTTGTATAGCTATCTGACAGATTCTGGGGAAAATAAAGAATTTTAATTAATGGTATTTTTAGTTCACGCTCTAAAATTTCAGCGCAGCGATCTAAAGCTTGGCGAAAGACTGGTTGAGTGTCGTAAAGCTGCTGACTAATAGGTAGATTGAATGATAGTTCTCCTGAAAAGAAAAAGGTGACTTTCGGAACTGAGTTTAAGGATACCTGACTTGAGCGCAACTGAGGTAAAGATTGACCTTGAGTAAAAGCAAGTAACTGCTGAGATAATTCACTAGTTGAAGACGCGATCGCGCTGAATCGATAGGCAAAATGCGACCGACCAGTATTAGCAGTAAAACAAAGATCTCCTATAGGTGAATTCGGATACTTTTGCAAAAAGCGATCATATTCACCAGCTAATTGCTGCAAAGCTTGGGGAGTTTTTGCCGTAATGGTCAAAATATGTAGCGGACGATCTTGTTCAAACGCGAAATTTGAGCCAGCGCCGTGCTGCGCCAGTACTTGATGAGGGAAACCCTCATCAAGTACTGGCTCCCGTTGAGGCGTCTGGCGTCGCGTCTCTACATTTGGGGCTTCTTCTAACACCACATGAACGTTTGTACCAGCAAAACCAAAAGAACTTACCCCAGCAATTCGGCGTTTTTCTTCTAGCAGCCAAGGTATTGTTTCGGCAGCAACTTTAATGGGCAATTCTTTCCAAGGGATATAGGGATTGGGCTGTTGGAAATGTAAATTAGCGGGAATTTCTTGGTGTTGCAAACACAAAATAACCTTGATTAAACTAGAAATTCCTGCCGCAGCTTCTAAATGACCGATGTTAGTTTTTACCGAACCAATAATTAAAGGTCTTTCTGAAGGGCGATCTTGACTAAATACTGCACCTAAAGCACCAACTTCGATCGGATCTCCTAAAGATGTGCCAGTACCGTGTGCTTCCACATAATCTACTTGATGGGGAGCAATTTTAGCGTTGGCGAGTGCCTGACGAATTACTGCTTGTTGAGAAGGACCATTAGGTGCAGTTAAACCGCTAGTTCTACCATCTTGGTTAACCGCCGAACCGCGAATTACAGCTAAAATTGTGTTGCCGTCAGCTAATGCGTCTGAGAGTCGTTTGAGAACGATCGCGCCGCATCCTTCCCCTCGCACAAAGCCATCTGCTTTACGATCAAAAGTTTTGCAACGACCATCAGGCGCAAGCATTCCTGCTTGAGCAAAATTGATACTTAATCCAGGTGCTAACAAGCGATTAACACCACCAGCTAGAGCTAAGTTACACTCTCGATTACGCAAACTTTGACAAGCCAAATGTACTGCTAATAAAGAAGAAGAACAAGCAGTATCCACCGCCATACTCGGTCCGTTCAAACCTAATAGATAAGATATACGTCCAGCCGCCGGACTTAACAGCGTACCCGTTCCCGCGTAAGCATCAATACAACTCGGACTAGCTGCCCCAAACAGCCGCATCGCATAATCAAAGGTACTAATTCCAATAAAGACACCAGTGGCACTACCAATGATATTTTCTGGTACTATATTGGCAGATTCTAAAGCTTCCCAGGTAACTTCTAATAACAAACGCTGTTGTGGATCGAGTTTCACTGCCTCACGGGGGGCAATTCCGAAAAACTGAGAGTCAAATTTGTCTGCATTGCCAATAAATCCCCCGTAACGGGTATTCATTTTTCCGGGAACATCTTGATTACTGGAGTAGTAAGTATCAATATCCCAGCGATCGCTCGGTACTTCGGTAATGGCATCAGTTTTATTTTTGACTAATTCCCAAAAAGCTGCCGGATTATCACTTCGTCCTGGCAAACGACAACCCATACCGATGATTGCGATTGGTTCCGTCTTGGTTGATTCTACCGCGTTGAGCTTGGCTTGCATATCTGACAAAGCCATCAACGCCCGCCGCATAGTTGATAAAGATTGATTTGATTCTGAGTTCATCTTTGCCCTTGTTTAATAATTTAAACTGTTTAACTTACTAATCAACAAAGCTTCAAGTTCGTTAGCTGATAAATTGTCTACATCTAATAACTCTGAAGTGGGCTCAATTAATACTGGCTGAGCCGATGATTTGATAGTGGGTGGAGCAGCAAATTCTGGCAATAGCACTTCTGAAATCAAATAATCAACTAAAGCTGCTACTGTTGGATAATCAAAAGCCAAGGTTGCAGGTAAAGAGACATCTAAAGTAGTTTGCAAGCGATTTCGCAAATCAATAGAAGTAAGCGAATCCATCCCCAAATCGAAGAAACCTTTTTGCCAATCTACAGATTCAGGAGAGTTTAAACCTAAAACTTTTGCTACCTGAGTGCGAACACAATTGCCTAATACTTCTCGGCGATCGCTCTGTGGAGTTTGTTGAAGTTGCTGTCGCCAATTAACGGGTTTTGTCGGTGATCGATCCGTTACCGCTACTTGGTGGAAGTTTTCCCAAAACGGGGCAGCACCTCTTTTAGCAATGAACTGCGCCCAATTAATCCCCACTGCACCTGCTTGGATCGGAGGTTGTTCGCATAGATATTCCAATAGTTGCAATCCTTGTTCAGGAGTCATGGAATTAATGCCTTTACTCTGCCATTGTTCGCTAATTTCCCCTTGGGCAGCAGCCCCTACTTCAGTCCAAACTCCCCAATTAATACTCAATCCTGGTAATCCTTGAGCATGGCGTTGATAAGCTAGGGCATCTAAAAAGGCATTAGCCGCCGCATGGTTAGCTTGACCTGCAGAACCGAGTAAAGAAGCAGCAGAAGAAAATAGAATTAAGTCTATCGGGCGATCGCCTATTAATTCGTGTAGGATCCAAGTTCCTGTTACTTTAGGAGCCATCACTTTAGCGAAACGCTGCCAAGATAACTGCTGTAAAGTTCCGTCGTCTAGGACTCCCACTGCATGAATAATTCCTCCTAATGGTGGCATTCTGCGCTCAATGTCTGCAATCACTTGTGTCATACGTTCTTTATCGCAGACATCGGCTTGAATTAGCTCAATTCTGACTTCAGCTTGAGCTAATTTGGCTAATTGATCGGCAAGTTCAGGTTTAACACCACTACGCCCCAATAAAACTAAGTTTTTTACTCCTTTCTTAACTAACCAATTAGCCACTACCAACCCCAAACCGCCAAAGCCGCCCGTAATTAAATAAGTTTTCTCGCTGCTGAAGCGAATCGGTGGCGATTGAAGCGCCTGAGGTTGATTGACTAACCGAGATACATACCGATTACCGTTACGCAAAGCAATTTGATTTTCTGGGGTTGAGGCGTAAATTTCTGCGAGTAAAGTTGTCGCATTTTCCTCAATTGTGATATTTTGGTCTAAATCAATACAGGTACATTGTAATTCTGGATGTTCTATATTGATAACTTTGCCCATTCCCCACAGGGAAGATTGAGCGATTTGAGGGATTGTTTCTCCCGCTATAACTGGTGTCGCCCCTTGAGTAACTAACCATAAAGCAGGAGGTGGGGAAAGTACCAAATCTCGGTCGTTTGCCCTTACTAAAGCTTGGACTAGATGGAGGGTGCTACCGCATCCCCTTTGGGAAGCGGCTGTTAATTCAGTAAGGGTGATGTTGCTGATTGGTGTATCTAAACTCCAACAATTTATGACTGCATGTAAAGGAATCTGTTGTTGGCTGATAGCGTTGAATAGTTGATGAAAGTCTTCTACCTGTGCTGGATTAATGGTAAATTCTTGATTGCCTACTTGCTCGTATTGATTACCAGCAAACACTAAAGTATATTTCTCACCCTGAGATTGCAATTGTTTTGCTAGTTCCTCACCCATACCCTGGCGATCACCTAAAATCAGCCAGTGCTTGTCTGAACTAGCTTGAGCTAAAATCGCTGTTTGTGGGAATAGAGATGTGTCAGTTGAAGTTTCTCCTGGTAAAGATTTAACGCTACTAAACCCCGTTTCTAACAATAATTTTTCCCACTGCTGACTAGACATAAGTGGATGTTTGGGGCGCAGATCGCGATCGCTAAACTTCCACCAACCTGTAGTTAACCCAAAAATTAAATCTATCCACCGCCTCGGTGCTGTTCCTTCTAGCAGAATTAACATTCCACCCGGCGATAACAATTGTCGCGCTTGGTTTAAGCTATGTTTTAAATCCCTAGTCGCATGGAAAACGTTGGCAGCTAAAACTATATCGTACTTTTGAGTGCTAAATCCTTGGAATTTGAGATCGGCTTCAAGATCTAATACTTGATAGCGGATAAAGTTATAATCGCTGAATTTTTCCTTAGCTTTAGCGGTAAATAAAGGAGAAATATCAGTAAAAACATACTCTACTCCTTTGTTTGTTGGTAGTTCTGGCAAAATGTAAGCAGTAGTGCCCCCAGTTCCCGCACCTATTTCTAAAATGCGGATCTTTTCGGCTGAAGTGCGAGATGCTAGTACTGCCGCAAGTGCTTTTTGCACTACCAGATTCATCTCTTTAAAAGTGGCTGAATGCTGATATAGATTAGTTAGATTTGTGAGATCGCTACTGGGGAATAATAATTGTAGTGGATCGCATTTACCCTGTAACACTTCGGCGAGTTTAGTTCCGCATCTTTCTAATAGGGTTAACTCGGCTATGAGGTGAGGATATTGCCTTAATAAATCTGGTAACGATGGCAGCTTTTGTGATTCTGGTGTACTAATTACTTGCCATATCCCGTTATTTTTTGCCAATATCCCTACTTCAGATAACATCTCAAGTAGCCGTTCTAATAGGCGACGATGAGGTTCAAGTACTCCTAGTTTTCTGGTTATTTCTTCTACAGAAAATTGCATCTTTGGAGATAAATGAAAACTCATTTTCTCGAAAGCATCCAGTACGTAGCTAATACTGAAATTCTCAATTTCCGTTAATAATGTATTTTTTTCAATTTCATCTAACGAGGATGAAGGAATAAGCTTGGCAACGGATAAATCAAGGATGTTCTGATGAAATTCTTTCTTGTCTTCCCCTCTCCCTAATCTCCAATTTTGAATTGGGCTGGGTGAATTTTGATTTGATTTAGCTTGCCACTCTATTTGATAGAGCCAATCTTTCCAATTAGTTTGTAAACTACCTAATAAAGCTTGACGACTAGCACGTTTGAATTGTAAACCTTGAACACTAGCAATTAATTCTCCATCAGGAGCGATTAAATCTAAATCAGCAGTGCGGTTGGTTTGTTGTAACTCTTTAGTGGGATGGAGTTTAACGTGACTCCATACATGATCGACTTGAGTGCGGTAAACTTTAAGTTGCTGACAGCCTACAGGTACAAATGGATCATCAAGGCTTTCATTTTGATATAACAAAGCAAAAACTACCTGGAAGCAAGCATCTAACAAAGCCGGATGTAACTGATAATTTTTGACTTCCGAAATATAAACTGATTGTAACTTAATTTCTGCCAAAGCCTCTGCTTCACCCTGCCACAATTGTTGAATATTACGGAGATCGGGTCCATAATAAACCTGCATTTTTTGGTAATAAGTATCTAAGTCAATCTGTTGACTGCATCGAGACTGTAAAGCAGTTAAATTAATTGGTGTTGGCGAATTTAATAAAGTTTCTTTCTGTACTTTTCCGTCAGCGTGTAGCGTCCAATTTTTAGAGTCCAAGTCTGAGGTACTAAAAACTTGAAATTTAGCGGCAGTCTCACTTTCGTGATTTAAAAGTATTTGTAGGTTGTGACCTTGATTTTCTGGTAAAATTAATGCTCTCAAAATCGCGACATCTGTAATTGATATACAGCTAGATTTGAAAACTGCTACCCCAGCCGCTAAAGCCATTTCTAAATAAGCAACACCGAAAACTACCAGAAACTCGTACACCCAATGCTGTGCTAAGTAAGCAGGGCGATCCTTAGTAATATATGATTGAAACCGAATCTCATCACTTCCCGCTAAATACAGACGATTTCCTAAAAGAGGATGTTGGTAGCGCTCAACATTAGTCAAAGCTGGTGAAGCGAGGGTATTTTCTAACCAATACCTTTGTTGTTCAAAAGGATAGGTAGGTAGAGTGATGCGATTATAGGAATAATCTTGATAGAAACCAGCCCAATTAATGTTAACTTGACGCGAATATAGTGCTGCTAAACTCGATAATAATGTTTGCCAGTTAGAACTCTGGGGATGTAAACTGGGCAATCCAACGAAATCGATATAATCTTGATTTACGGATGTTAAACAGCTACGACCCATTGCCAATAAAATGGGTTTAGCCCCACACTCTAGGAAAATGGTTACTTCCTGCTGCTGCAAAGTCTTCATACCCTGATGAAATTGCACTGGTTGGCGCAGATGACGGCACCAATATTCAGGAGTAGTAATGTCAGCCGCCGCCATTTCTCCAGTCAGGTTAGAAACTAAATCTATAGATGGAGTGTGATAGGTAATAGTGGCTGCAACTTCCCTAAAGGAGTCTAGGATCGGGTTCATTAAAGGAGAATGAAAGGCATGAGATACGGATAAATGAACAGCCTTAATTCCTCTAGCTTCTAAGATGCAAACTATGCCTTGCATTGTTTGCGCTTTGCCAGAAATTACTATGCTATCTGGTTGGTTAAAAGCCGCGATCGCTACTTCTGTTGGGTAAGCTGCTATAGCTTGGGCAATCGTACTTTCATCAGTAAATACTGCCACCATTGTTCCATCTTCTGGCAATGATTGCATCAGCTGTCCGCGTTTAGCAATTAGTTTTAACCCATCTTCTAAACTAAATACTCCAGCGACACAAGCAGCAACGTATTCGCCAACACTATGACCGATGACAATATCTGGTTGGACACCCCAAGATTGCCAAAGTTGATATAAAGCATATTCAATGGCAAACAAAGCAGGTTGAGTATAAGCCGTCTGATGGATTAATTGCGAATCTGTATAAATAACTTCTAACAAAGGATATTCTAAATCAGCAGCTAGAATTTCAGCGCAACGGTGGAGGGCTTGACGGAAAACGGGTTGCGTTTCGTATAGTTCCCGTCCCATCCCGATATACTGTGACCCTTGCCCCGTAAATAAAAAAGCAATTTTTTGCTGTTGAAAATGCTGTGGAATTGCGCTTAGTAATTCCTGACGCAACTGGGGTAGAGAATCAGCTACAACCGCTAACCGATAATCAAAATCTGCGCGACCAATATTAGCAGTAAAACATAAATCTGCTAGAGATATTTCTGGATGAGTATCGAGGAAATCAATATGTTTTTGAATGAGTTGTCTCAATGCATTATCGCTTTTAGCAGCAATTTTAAAAATGTGGTAAGGTAACTCTACTTCGGTAATTTTTGATTTTATTGGCGGTGCTGACTCTAAAATGGCGTGGGCATTAGTGCCGCTAAAACCAAAAGAACTAATACCAGCAAACAGGCTAGCTTCTTCTGATTGCCAAACTTGTCCGGCGGTGGGAATTACTGCGGGAATTTGTTCTAAAGTAATGTGGGGATTAATTTGGCGATAATGCAGGTGTTTGGGAATATACTTATGTTGCATTGCCAAAACTACTTTGATCAGTCCAGCAATTCCAGCGGCTGCTTCGGTATGTCCGATATTAGTTTTTACCGAACCGATCACTAATTCTCTAGTTCTATCCTTTCCATACACTGCTTGTAATGCCTTGACTTCCACCGGATCGCCCAAAGGTGTCGCTGTACCGTGAGTTTCTACATAAGAAATTTGTTGGGGAGAGATTTGTGCTGTGGCTAAAGCTTGACGAATGACTGCTTCTTGCGCAAGTCCATTGGGTGCAGTTAAACCGTTGCTAGAACCATCTTGATTGATTGCCGTACCCCGAATAATCGCCTGAATGTTATCTCGATCTGCGATCGCGTCTGATAGTCGTTTGAGAACTACCACTCCGCATCCTTCACTCCGCACATATCCGTTAGCCGTCGCATTAAAGGTTTGGCAGCGTCCATCCGGGGATAGCATTCCTGCTTGGGAAAAGGAAATGCTTAATTCAGGAGATAATAACAAATTTACTCCTGATGCTAGGGCTAAATCGGATTCGCCTCGTTGCAAACTGGCACAAGCTAAATGAATTGCTACTAAAGACGAGGAACAAGCGGTATCAACGGCAACAGCTGGTCCTTGCAAGCCGAAAGTGTAAGCTATTCGCCCAGCTGACATTGCAACTGAATTGCCAGTAGCAAAATAAGTATCAAAATCTTGGTGTTGATTTTGTTGAAGTTGCAACCATTCATAATCGTGGGAAAAAATACCGACAAAAACGCCAGTTGATTTTCCGGCTAGAGTTTGTGGATTTATGCCAGCATTTTCTAAAGCTTCCCAAGTCACTTCTAGTAAAATTCTTTGTTGAGGATCGAGTAAGTTGGCTTCTCTAGGGGAAATTCGGAAAAACGCGGCATCAAATAGATCTACTTGAGAGAGAAAGCCGCCCCATTGACTGCTTATTTTCGCAGGCATTTCCTGCCAGCGTTCAGCTGGAATAAGGGTGATCGCATCTTTTCCTTGACGCAATAACTCCCAGTAGGAATCAAGGTTATCTGCATTTCCCGGAAATCTACATCCAATGCCAATAATGGCGATTGGTTCTAACAATGATTGCCGGTAGTGTGATGCTGAAACTTCGGCAGATGGGGTTGGTTTAAGCTGAATTTCTGGGGCGGCAATTTTTACTGATGCTTTCCCTGATAGTTGCTGTTTAAAATAGTTAGCGATCGCTTCTGGAGTTCCGTACTGAAAAAAGAAAGTCGGTTCTAGTTCTATGCCCAACTTTTGACTTAACAGCGATCTTAGTTCTAACAACTCTAGGGAATCTAAACCTATTTCCATTAAAGGACGTTTAGCATCAAAAGCAGCTTGGCGGCTTTCCCCGATTACGGATAAAACGCAAGTTTTGATGATGGAATAGAAAGATTGTTCCTTAGCGTTGCTAACTGCTTCTAGTTTATTGGTAGTAGCATGATTAATTTTATAATTTTGCAAGTCATATTCAATTAAAATGCCAATTCCCAAATTTTCTGTATCTTCTGGGCGGTAATTGACAATTAACTGTCGAATGGTTGCACCGCGACCACAGTGAAAACGGAGAATGGGATCTAAGCGTTGTCCTTGTTGGTTTTGAAGTTGTACATATTCTGCCATTGTTATCGAGGCATATTGATGATAGTTGCGGCATCGAGTAACCCCAACCACTCGATCAATACTGCCTTTAAGAGCAAACCAATTTAACATAAATTCTAAAAAGGGTTCGCCCAATCCCCGATCCTGCATTTGCGGTAAGATGCTAATTCCTAATAATTGAATAGTCTTCCCCTTTGGTTGGTGGAGGGAAGGAACTGCTGTAAATGTAGTGTTTTCTAGTACCTCTATACCAGCAATTTTTTGGGAATAAATTACCCCAACAATCTCGCCATTAATTTCTAAAACTGCATGCCCATCAGGTTGACGTTCTAACCGTCTTTCCAGTTCTGCCCTTGAACTTCTTAAAGCTTCAGTCCAGCATTCGGCTTCTAATTTAACTAAAGCTGGTAAGTCTGATAAATTTGGTTGTCGAATCGTATAGGATCTTTTTTCAAACCAATTTAGGGTAATGCGTGTGAAGGGAAAAATTTTCGGATATTTGCGTCCAAATTTATTTTTAGGAAACAGTCCTACTTCGGCAGCTGCCATCATAAATACATCAGCTTCTACCAAATGTTGCATGGAAAAAGCTTGATTGGCATCAAAATGTAAGTTTTCACATCGATCTAAGAAAGTATAAACAACTTCTGGATCAAGGCTGTGAACTTCTAATATTATTAATCCGTGATGATTAACAATTTCTGCCCAGCGTTCTAGGTGTTCTACTAAACTTTGAACAGCAGTAGGAGGAGAAATGAGGCTACCCGATTTGTCAACGGAAACACATTGGTAAGGTAAATGCGCTCGCCCCTGTTCTCTAGCGATATCTTTGGTTGGTATAAATGGGCGATCATGATCCAAAAAAGAACGAACGTGCAAAATATTTTCTGGATCTTTAATGCCTAGTTTTTGTAAATCCTCAACTAATTTTACCGGCTCGCCAATATCTCCTTGGAGCGTCAAATGAGGAATTTTGGTTAGGTTGCGCTCGGTTGCTTGTAAAGACTCTTGATTGTAATCGCATCCGATCACCCATAAGGGATATTGATGTAATACTTTACCTCTCGCAGATTTATCTTTAATTGTTTGATAAATTCGTTTAAGTAGCGTTCCATCACCGCAGCCCATATCAGCTACATATTTTGGCTGTTGTTCATAGGGTGTCAGATTAAAAATAGCAATAATAATTTCTTCTAAATCAGCAAAGTATTTTTCATGTTGAAAGCCGCTAGCCACTACATTTAAAGTTCTATCTAAATGTAATTCTTTTCCCGTAACATCCCGTTTAAATACTCTCTTAGAGTCGCCAAATAACAATTCTTTCATTTGGGAAAGCATCGGCTTATATGATGCAGTTATAGCAGTAATTAATACCCTATCTAAAATAAATTGACCAGCTTTAGTGAGGAATAGTTGGTTTTTACGGTACTCACACCATCTTCTTTGCTGAAATAACTCTATTATCTCTGTTTTGACTGGTTCAGGCAGTTTTTTTATCCAATCAATTGAATTCTTAATCGAGAATATTTGATTGAGAGCATTTAAAATAGTTATTAATAAAATTCCATCTAAAAAATCAACCAATAAAGGATCGCTAAGCTGCCACTTTTGGCGAGAGCGATCAAGCCAAGGTCGTAACAAATTTCGCGGTTGTCCTGTTTTTAAGTAAGCCTCGATTGGTAAGGAGAATATGTCAGTAATATCTAGCGGAATTTCTTGATCAGCTTTTGCTTTATCTGTCAAACTATATTTTCCATCTCCATCTACAGCTAGCCAATGGAGCGATCGCAAAATTCGTAAAGCCACTTGCAGATGTCCGCTATTAGCATTCAGCCGCTTTACCATCTGCTCTAAATTTAGGCTACCCTGCTTCTGTAACAAAGCAAACAAACCATTTTTTTTGCAAGCTACGATTATAGGTATAGCTACAAATCCATGAGCATACCGGTTAATAATATCTAACATAGCTCTCCTCAGAAATATTAAATTTCTATATAAAACTATTTTGTTACAGTCTATAAGTCGAATGGCACAAATTACTACCTGAATTGATGCTAGTTGCTAGATCCAGGAATATAAAACTCCCTCTGGCAGTGGCGGAGATTTTTGTCCGCCAAAAATAGCACTGCTGGCAGTGGCTAACGAAGCTTTCACTTGACGAGTCCGCCATTCATCGATCAACTGTTCTACTCCAGATGGACTGAGGCGTTGACCCATAGCTTCGTAGAGATAAGCAGCATGACGAACTTCGTCATTGGCCACGCTCATAATCGCTTTTTTCAAGTTAGCACTCAGGCGATCGTCTTCTGGCAAAACATTGGCCATCCGCACGAATTCTTTACTCGCATCTAGTTCTAAAATGTACAGGCTACCTAAAAACACCATCCAATCAATGGTTTCTGCTGTTAAATCTTTCTTATGGTATCCCTGTAAGTAAGCAGTGTAAAAAGTTCCAGAAGGGGTTAATTCAACACTACTTACTTCCGGCAGTCGTTTAATTTGGTTTTTATCTTCCTGTTCTAAGATTTGCTTGAGGGCATGACCAAAGATTTTGCCGTGACGGTCTTCATCTGCTGCGTGGCTACCCAGGTTCTTGGCTAACCAGGAATTGTTTTCCTTGGTTGCTCTTTGGCTGAGTGCTTTCAGATAAGGAACCGTTCCTGATTCCCCAACTTGATACTCAGCTAAAGCTTGCCGTCTAGTTAACGGATCTCTGATGTTGCGGGCAGATAGATAGGCACTAGCACCAGAGCAAATCAGATATAGAGTGTAGTTTAGTAAGTTCATGCACTTAACTGGTCAATTTGCTAAAAAATGGGGCGGACAGCTCACACCCAGGAATAGAGCGAACCGTCTTGTGGCATAAGCTGGCGTTCTTTACCGATTAATACATCTGTAGCTATAGTTAAGGCTGCTTTAATTTGTTTAGATCGCCATTCAGTTATTAAATGTTCTACAGCAGCAGCGCTCATCTGTCTTTGCATCGCTTCATAGAGGTAAGCCGCATGGCGGGTTTCATCTTTAGCAATGCTAGTTAACCCTTTTTTCAAGTTTGCAGACAGGCGATCAGTTTCTGGTAAAACTCTAGCCATCCGCGCAATTTCTTTGCTCGCGTCTAGCTCTAGAATGTACATACTGCCCATAAAAACTTGCCAGTCTACTATTTGGGGCTGGAGTTGGGAGCGCTCATACCCTTCCAAATATACTGTATAAAAAGGGTTGCGTTTGGGTTTTTCCCAATTTTCTCCAATGTGTTGTTTGAGAGCATAGGCGAATATTTTGCCGTGTCTTTCTTCATCGGCGCTATGAGCAGCGAGTTTTTCTGCTAACCAACTATTGCCTTCTTTTGCTGCTCTTTGACTAAGAGCAGCAAAATAGGGGACTGAACCAGATTCAGCTATTTCTGCTTCAGCTAAAGCATCAGGGCGAGTCATCGGATCGCGGATTAGGTAAGCTGCTAAATAAGCCGATACTCCAGAACAAATTAAGTGAAGTATGTAATCTAGTAGGTTCATCTGCGTTTTAATTTCGACTAAGCAATCTGAAATGAAAAAATCATGTAGCGCAATAAACCTTGGCGGCTTACCCATTCCATTGCTTGGTTAACCAAATTATCGATTTCTGCTCCTATACCTGGGGGTGTTGCTTTCCGCATTAACTGGCGAGTAATTTCATAGCTCGGTAAGGTATTAACCGTGATATCTCGTTGTTGTGACAGAAGAAACCCTGTTTTCTGAGCTAGTTTTTCGTAGTCACTTAAGCTGTAGTTGTAGCGGAGATTACTTTGTCCATAAGTTTGGGTGAGAAAATCTCCCATAAAGAAGTCCAATATACCCAAACCAGGCATCAACATATCTACAGGGATAAAGTCACAAATTGTCAGCCTACCTCCGGGACGCAGCACTCGCCTAGCTTCTTTAAAAAAGAGTTCCCGACTCGGAAAGTGAAAGATACATTCAACTGCTAAAACTACATCAAAAGAAGCATCTGCAAATGGTAGCTTGCAGGCATCAGCTTCGACAAATTCCACCTGATTTGTTTCGGCTGCTTTCACTTGTTGTCTTGCTCTAGCTATTTGCCGATCATCAATATTCACACCTACCAAATTCATCTGCTTAAATCTTTCATTGATGCTGGCGATAGTCCCTCCAAACCCGCAGCCGACATCAAGCACACTTTGATTATCTGCTACCCCTGCTGCTGTAGACATTTGACAAGATAGTTCTTCAGCTGCTTTTCTAAAGTCGTCAACGGAATTATTAGCTAAACTGGTAGACTTCCAATAACCCCAGTGGACATGATGCCCGAAGGCTGTTATCAGATCGTCGTCTTTCTGCTCAATAGAATCTAGAAAAATGTTGAAATAGCGTAGCCTTTTAACCTGGTTTTGCATTCTTTCATCCTCTAGCAGATGTATCCTTGAAATTTTGACAACCCATTTGAAATTGAACTGAAAATTAATCTTACGTGAAATTATTTAGTTAACAGTCATTTATCAATTTCACAACTTTAAACTTATGTTATGGAGCAAATTGGGAGTAGAATTCTACTTCCTTTTAAAGTTTCTACGTCTTGTTGTCTTTAATAGCAGCCAATTTAATTATTTACCAAGCGCTTACCCCAATAAGTCCCAATATTATCAGCATGAACTTCGTCAAATTTATTCTCTTGAAACCATTGGATTACTTCTTGCTTTTTATGACGAAACTGAAATTCAGGAGTAATATCATCAAATAACCAAAAACAAATTGTTTGATAAGTTTCTAATAAATCTAATTTTTCCCAAAATGAAGTAGCTTCGTTTATTTCTTCAAAACTATGATTTTGTAATAAAAACCAATCCATTTTTTGACCAAAATCAAAAAAGTATTTCCAAAAAAATCTCGCCACAATAATCAGAGGCAATATCGCCAATGAATACGTTCTGATCGACCAAAAGCGTAGTTCAGATGGAATTTTATGCCCCATTCCCATAAACACCACATCCCGAACCGCGTAATAAGGAATGTTAGCAGGAGATTCTAGCGGATCAGGGTATAGCCAAATGACCATATCACCATAATTTGAAAGTAAAGAAGCTACATGTTCAAAGGCAGTTTTAGTATTGCTAGTGTGATGTAAAACCCCCATAGAATAAATTTTCCGAAAAGTTGTTTTTTTTAATGGAGGATTCATCACATCCCCTTGGACAAAATGGATATTAGCTACACTACCTGCTTGACGAGCCGCTAAACGTACTGCTTTGCTTAATTCGAGTCCAACTATCTGTGCTTGAGGATTTTTCTGCGCCATAGCAAAGGTCATTTCAGCCGAACCGCACCCAGCATCTAATATCCATTCATTTGGCTGTATGGGACAGACAAATTTAGCTAAAATGTGCTCTATTCTATCCTCTGGATTTGAGCCATAAAGTGAACTTGCCCCTTCAAATTTTCCCGAAAATCGATACTGCCATTGGGATGTAAATCCCTCTAATTCTTGTTGTTGTTGTTCAGGCAATAGCATACAAGGAACTCCCTCAATTATAGGCAATCCAAGTCCGCAGTTCAAACATTGTAAAGAGCCAGAAATTACCTCACCATTTTTAATAGTTTCTCCTGGTTTAAGTTCTATTTCTCCTTCACATCGAGGACAGGCAAGAATTGATAGCAACGACTTTTTCATGATTAACTAGTCGAACAATCTAAAACAGAATGAAACGGTACTGACATAGCTGCTATGTATTGCTGCTAGGGTTTTTAGTAATCTTGTTGCTATTTTGATTTTCGCTCTTTAGTTGATTTCCAATCTTTTCGTCCAAAAATCTTTTAAGGTCATCAATTTCTAATGATAAATCTTCTTGTACAAAATGAGTATAATTCTTTACATTTTCCACAATATCTACCTCTTGCTCTCGAAGATAATCCTGTAAAAAGTCAGACAAGATCCCATTGATTGGTTGCATCAACATTCTGATCCCTGCCTGTTGTTCCTCAAGTAGTTGAATATAAGTATCAAAACCATGAGGGAACGGCATTCCTAACATGAAAGTCAAGGCTCCAGTAAAATCAACTTTGAAGTTTTGAATACCG
This sequence comes from Brasilonema angustatum HA4187-MV1, assembly GCA_019359695.1. Lineage (GTDB taxonomy): Bacteria > Cyanobacteriota > Cyanobacteriia > Cyanobacteriales > Nostocaceae > Brasilonema > Brasilonema angustatum. The sequence goes on along the minus strand of JAHHGV010000021.1, from coordinate 20,677 downwards.
AAACCTATTACATAATGTGGAATTCCCACAAAAGCATAATCTTCTAAATGATATTCACCCCTAGTAAATCCATTACTTACGAAAAGATTGAGGGGGTACAAAGTACCAAATGGCATATTTTTCTGGAGATCTAGTACGTTTTCTATCCTGTAACTATATCTAATTCCAACAAGATCATTGTAAAAATCAGCAAATGCTTGATTGCCAACTTTAATGCCACCTATAGTGTAACATTTAAGTCGATAAGATAATTTTGGAAAGTCATTTAAATGCTGCTTTAATGAAAGAGAACAAAAATTTGCAATGCAAGCTGCTTGACTATGACCGGTTACATAAATATTAATATGTTCTGCCTTTCTACCTATGATACTTTGACTCCTGCCATCTATAATAAGATTTGCAGACTGAAGATGCTTAATTTTAGATATTAATTCTTGAAAATTAATCTGATTTGAAGAATCATCTACAGGTTGGATTTTTAAATTATCAAGCTCATTTACAGTTACTGTCTGAAAATTATTAATATAGTTTGAGATTAGCCCCAAAAGTATTTGTTCAAACTCTTCTCCAAAAACAATACCACTAGCTGCTGCTAAAGCAACTGCCATTGCAATTTTTTGCTCAAAACTTATTTGTTCATTGTTGATAAAAAAGAAATCCTTTGCTTCAATTTTTGCTAAAGCAATGACTTTAAAAAAGAGTAAAATCTCTTGTTTGATAGATTCATAATCTAGATAAGTTCCCTCCACAACTTTGATCGGTTTTCCATATATATTTCCGATTTCTCCATAATTAATTAAGTTTGAGTTAAAGTCAGATAAAAAGTTTGTTAAGTCTATAGATTGTTGCTGGGTTACAACACTTCCGCGAAAGACGATCGCATAGTGATTTGAATTTTTTTTCTTGAGAATAAATCCTCGTAAATTTCTAATGAAGTTGTGAATACCATAGATAAATTCCCAATCTTCATGTTTGTATGAAGCATTGTAAGTATCTCTAATATCTTGACCTTCAATTCTGCCGAAGCTATCTGGATAAATTTTGAATGCTCGCTTAGACATTTTTGACAGTAAGATAGCTTCATTAAAATCGAAACCTCCTCGTAACACCTTAGGCAGATTAATTGATGCTAGACTCATGATGAGTTAATCTCCTTAACTGTAATAAATTCCTTCTAATTCTTGAAAATGACAAATTTAAAAATTCTTTCGTTATTTTAGTCTCTTCGGTTCATCATTACCACATATAACGAATTTCAGTAGCTTACAAAGTTTTTTATAAGCCTTGTCACATGGACATCTCAGCAAAGTACATGGGCATGAAAAAAGTCTCTCTAATTCAGGACTTCAGGCGATATCGCGCTTGAGAACTCAAAGCGATTGCTCTCAAATAAGTGCTGTTTGGACTTTTATATACGCTTAAAGCCTTATTATTGCGCAAGCTTAGAAAAGTTTGTGAGCTACTGAATTTGAAAACACGCCCTAAGACCAAGAAAAGAGAGAACCATCTTGAGGCATAGCAGGTCGTTCTGAACCGAGAATGAAATCGCCTGTGATTGCTAAAATAGCCTTGACTTGGCGGGTACGCCATTCATCTACCCACTTATCCACAGCAGAACCCATTCGACGTTGCATTCCTTCATAGAGATAGGCAGCATGATACTTCTCATCCTCAGCAATTTTCAACATTCCTTTTTTGAGGTTAATTAGACAACGATTCTCTTCTGGTATAGCATTAGCCATATGAAGAAACTCGCGGCTGGAATCCCGCTCTAAGACGTACATACTACCCATAAACACAGTCCATTCTACAGTTTCAGGCTGTAAGTCTTGTTGTGCGTAGCCTTCTAAGTAAACTGTGTAGAATGGGTTGCGGGGTCTTTCTAGCTTTTCTTGTGTTAACTGTTTGAGAGCATGGTCAAATATTTTGCCATGATTCATCTCATCCATAGCATGGAGAGTGAGATTTTTCGCAAGCCAAGTATCTCCTTCCAAAGTTGCTCTTTTGGTGAGTGCTTCAATAAAATAAGCGGCCCCGTATTCTACTTGTTGAGCCTCTATTAAAGTAGACAGTCGAGTCATTGGATCTCGTATACTGCGAGACTGAAAATACGCAGCTCCTCCTGAACAGGCTATACGAAGTAAATTAGTCAAGAAATCCATAACAAACTCCTTTGCTCAACTCTTTGTACGCTCTCTAATTATACGATATCTAAGTTTTAGATCATCTTACTATCAGCATACAGATGTGATTTTTGTTGGTTTTGTTAAGAAATCCATAACAAACTCCTTTGCTTAACTCTTTGTACGCTCTCTATTTGTACGATATCTAAGTTTTAGATCATCTTACTATTGACATACAGATATGAGTTTGGTTCGTGTTTATCCAACTCTTATAAGTATATTACTGAGTATTTTAACTGCTCTGGTATGAAATCAACATTATTACCGATTTCTTAATCATAAGAAAGGCAATCGCTCCTATTTCATCTTATTTTCTTTCACTTTCAGGAAGCCAAACAAAACACTAGTGTAAAAACAGTAGTAGATTTTTACACATTCACATCAAAAAACTACGAAATTTGACTATTCGTAGGTAGGATGAAGCACAGCACAATTTTATATTAATAATTATACTACATTATTATCTCAGATCTTGCACCTAACCGTATAAGCCCAGACTTAGTTAAAAGCAGCGCAAGAAAGTGACACGATTTTTTTGTCTTTTTTCGTAACAATAAGGGCTTGAGGCAACGCAGGTGAGTGTGAAAAATCAATGTCAACTCGCTTGAAGTAAGGCTTGAGCGCAGTGAGTGCGAAAGTCTCATGCTGCGTTCTTAGGGGAGGGGAGAGCGGTGACGCTCGAACCTTACCCGACACACCGAGTGAACTCGGAATTTTGGAGATCCTGTTGCTGGGAACAGGGCACAATCAGACGGCTGTTATAGGCTGACACTGATGCTAATATCATGTCCGGTTGATTAGTTATAAAAAAAGCAGATCTGTGCAAAAGTCTGAAATTCTCTTTCCCCCTGCTCCCTGCAAAGGTGCAGTTTTTATGATAAGTCTTTAACCGGACATGATATAAAAACCTTTACAGACTTTTACTGAAGCATTTAGAAGCATTCCGTACTGGTGTAGAATTTAGCTTTGTGCGTTGGCTAAACACTCACATCGACGTATTTGCCCCTCACAGAGTTAAGTCTGGCTATGTTTGAGCTTAGAAATTTATCAAGTCCCATTACTTTCAACAAACACTTTGCGTAAGGCTTATGTAGGAAGGCTTGGAGAAGATGGGGTATTTCGGGCGTTGCTGAATCACAATATGAATTATGCGTTAAGCGTAGCTCTGCCGTAGGCAATCGCTTAAAAAATTCTCAATCAGCAGACGTTAATGCGATTAATTTGGAATTTATTGAGATTGAAGCGTTCTTATTGACAAGATACGTTTCCCCTGGAAGCCAGAGCCATTAACCTACATTTCTAGACATTCACGTTTAATTTCATAACTATAACCTTTTTGATTATGATATTCAATGAAAGGTTTAGAATGATTTGATTGAAGATGAAAACGGGATTTGCAAATCGTAGCGCCGTCTATAAATGTCTCTTATAATATCGGAGAACTTAGGACAAATGCACCAACTTTTGGTGACACAAGCCTAAGTAAAACGACCTTGCAAATTTGCAGCCTAAACTCCTATGTCAAAACAAAAAGCTCACAGCTAACAGAAACTTTTGAATTCCCAGCTATTTTAAAAGTAATGATGGAGCCGCTTCAAATGAAACGACGTGAAACACTAGCTGAATTGGTCGCCCGAACAGTGGTTGAATTTGAACAACGTGAACTACAAAATACTCAAGTTTATTATGTTCAATCACAGGGAAAAAGCACTCTCGCGCGTAAATCTAAAAAGGCTGCTTAGTACAAGATTTCACAAGTTCGTAGCGTATTGAACCTCTTCAAGCTTTACCAGTAGGTCATTCAATTCATTACGGTTTTATGAAATTCTGTACTTAGTACATGAACAGCAGTTCAATCGCACTAACCAAGTTGCCATCTACCACTATCTTCTTTACACATCCTTTAAGTAGAGCTTGCTTGTCCTGCTGCTCCAGCCCTTGCCAATATCTCTCGTTTGAAAATGCCATAACAATCCGCTCTTTAGCTATTAGGTATTGTTTGGATGCGTTGTCCAAGGTAGCGATCGCCGTTGCTATCTGCATCCGAATATCTTCTTTGGCTTTTTCAATTGCTGGATTTGATGGCAATGCTTCTAAAGTATTTAAAGACGCCCGAAGTATCTTTACCTCTGGGGATTCCTCTGAAGAATCAACCTCTTGTTCTACCAGTCCAGCTAAACGTTCAGCCTGATGAACTAGATGATTAATCACTTGTTTTTCTAATTCATCTGAAGAAATCATGCGTCCGTTATGACAAGCACCAGTCCGATAAAAACTGCATTGATAGTGATGACGGACAAAACCTTTGCGTTTAACCAATTTCTTACACTGCCGACTATAAGCAGCCCCACAATGAGCGCATTTAACTAAGTTGGCGAATGGGTTGAGATATTTCTGTTCGGTAGCCCATCGGTTGTTCCGATTCTCGCGAATCATTGCCTTGATGCGTTCGTGTTCCTCACGGGTGATAATGGCTTCATCTTCGTGGGTTCCCCATGTTACTTCCCATTCATCGAAGGGTTTGCGATGTCCATTTGAACGAACAACAGTGTTATACAGTGTCCCTCCTGCGTAAACGGGATTGACGAGGATAGAGCGTAACCCAGAAACTGACCATTTTAAGCCAGTGTGCGGATAACGAAGATTCAACGCACCTCCACGAGGTTTGTTGACATTCTCTAGCGTGATTTCCTCTTCTTCTTCCAAGAGGTTCATCCTGGTATCAGTAGCTTTTGAAACTGCGTTTGCTTGAATACCAAAAATATCATGCAGTACTCTCGCTGTTTGAGACACCGTACTTACTGCTAAAAAAGTATTAAATACTACCCTCATCAGGTGCGATCGCGTTAACTCTTCTTTACCCTCAATCAAACAAACACACGGACGGTGATCTCGTTTATACTTGTCACCCTCAACCACATACCCCAAAGGTGCATTCCAGTGGGGTTTTTTATTTGCTTTGCGGGTGTCACGTTCTTTTTTGACTCGCATTGCCAGCATTTTCACCTCATACTTAGATGCTGCCAGTCTCACATCGATTGTTAACTCACCGCCAATACTCGATAAGTCGAATGGCTCATCTAGGGCATATGGCTGTATACCTTTCTTTTTTAATGCATCCATTAAACGATAAAAGGTCATTGATGAAGATGTTAAACGGTCTATCCGAATAAATAGCAGCTTTGACACTTTGCCCGGTGCAGATGCGTTAATATCTTCAATCAACTGTAAAAGCCCTTTACGCTTATCACTGGTACGACTTTCGACATCGTAATATATATGCGTTGCTCCAGCACTACGCAACCGACGCATTTGTTTAATTAACGCACCTTCATCCTCAGCCTGTTCACTAGTCGAAACCCGTGCATAACCCCAAACGTCCATACACCACACCATAGAAGCCTTAGATTTATATTACCTGATAACAAGCGCATTAGTTCTCTGTTGTTCACCGAACCTGTAGACTTGCTCATCGGTAACACTTACGGTAAGTACCTGTGGCGCGACACCAAGACTCCTCTGGTGAGAATTGGCTACCCCATCATGGATCGTCACCATCTGCACCGCTACTCTACCATCGGCTATCAAGGTGTGATCAACTTGCTCAACTGGATTGTGAATACAATCTTCGAGGAAATTGATCGCAACACAAACATTCCTTCTAAGACAGATATTTCCTACGACTTGATTCGTTAGGAATTGTATTCACCTGCGACGTGCTAACAAAGGAAAAGGAAAAGGCAGAAGGATTAAGGTATTGGTTAGTGGTTAGTAGTTAGTAGTTAGCGGTTATTTTTGAGAAAAAGAACTAACAATTAACAACTAGAAACTAAAATGAACCCACGCTCAATTCCTAGTCTCTCTTACCAATTCCTTTTACCTTTTTCTTGAGTTATGGAGTAATGTAATATGAAAACTATAACTCACACTCATAATCACCAGGAACACCATTCACCTACTTCTAGAAAACCAGGATCATTTGATATTTTATATCCTTTGCGTCGTTTGGTGGATGGGTTTCAAGTAAAAAATGCTCGACTTGCTCATCTTTGTTGCCAAATAATTCCTTGCTGTTGCCCCTTTGAGCGAAATCTAAAATTATTTGGACGTACTTTTCATATTCCGCCACTGTGTAAACTCAATCCTTTGTATGACAATTTTGTCGGATTGCGTTTTCGAGCATTATCTTACTTATCTGATGAGTGTGGAGAAGATGTAACAAAATACATTTGCTAATGAGTTCATAATCTATATTTTCTAGTTAATACTCAATTAGTTGAGTATTAACTATTGACTAATTTTGATCCCAATAAAACAGAGAAATGAAAATCACCCAAAGTAAAATTAACGAGTTGCTCACTCAACCTGGGTGCGAACACAATCAAAGCAAGCATGGAGACAAGAAAAACAAGTCCTGCGCGCAACAACCCAAGCCGGGAGCTGCTCAAGGGGGTTGTGCCTTTGATGGTGCAATGATTGCTTTAGTACCCATTACCGATGCTGCTCATTTGGTTCACGGACCGATCGCCTGCTCTGGTAACTCTTGGGGAAGTCGTGGTAGTCTTTCCTCTGGTCCTGTGCTCTACAAAACAGGCTTTACCACTGATTTGGATGAAACCGATGTGATCTTCGGTGGCGAGAAAAAGCTGTACAAAGCGATTCTGGAAGTTGAAAATCGCTACAAACCGACTGCGGTTTTTGTCTACTCCACCTGTGTCACCGCCTTAATTGGTGATGATATAGATGCCGTTTGTAGAGCTGCTGCCAAGAAAACAGGAACTCCTGTTATCCCTGTCAATGCACCAGGATTCATCGGTAGTAAGAATTTTGGTAACCGCCTTGCTGGTGAAGCTTTGCTTGATTACGTTGTGGGTACAGCGGAACCTGAATTCACCACACCTTATGACATCAACCTCATCGGTGAGTACAATGTTGCCGGGGAAATGTGGAATGTTGTGCGACTTTTTGAGAAATTAGGTATTCGAGTTTTGGCGAAAATGACAGGTGATGGTCGTTACAACGAAATCTGTTACGCTCATCGTGCCAAACTCAACGTGATCATTTGCTCAAAAGCGCTGCTTAATATGGCGACAAAGATGGAAGAGCGCTATGGCATCCCCTACATTGAAGAGTCTTTCTACGGTGTAGAAGACATGAACCGTTGTCTGCGGAACGTTGCTGCAAAGTTGGGTGATCCCGATTTGCAAGAGCGTACAGAAAAGCTGATTGCTGAAGAAACTGCTGCTTTGGATGTGGCTTTGGCTCCCTATCGCGAGAAACTCAAAGGCAAGCGCGTTGTTCTTTATACTGGTGGTGTCAAGAGTTGGTCGATTATTTCAGCAGCTCAGGACTTGGGTATGGAAGTTGTTGCTACCAGTAGCAGAAAAAGTACTGAGGAAGATAAAGCCCGAATCAAGAAGTTGCTCGGTCAGGATGGCATCATGCTAGAACAAGAAAGTCCTAAAGAGCTGCTGCGGATCATCAAGGAAAAGAAAGCTGATATGTTGATTGCTGGAGGTCGCAATCAATACACCGCTTTGAAAGCTCGGATTCCTTTTCTACACATCAACCAAGAACGTCATCATCCGTATGCAGGCTATGAAGGAATGGTGGAAATGGCACGAGAACTGTACGAAGCTGTTTATAGCCCTGTTTGGCAGCAAGTACGCAAACCCGCACCGTGGGAAGTTGCTGAATCTGTTGAGCAAGCAGTTTCTTCCTCTTCTGTTCTACAGGAGGTACATTGATGGCGATTGTGACTGTGACAAACTCATCAGTTGCTGTTAATTCTTTCAAGCTGAGTCAACCTTTGGGTGCTGCTTTAGCGTTGTTAGGCTTGAAGGGAATGATACCTGTATTCCACGGTTCCCAAGGCTGTACTGCTTTTGCCAAATCTATGTTGGTGAAGCATTTTTGTGAGTCGATTCCCCTTTCTACCACAGCAATGATGGAAGTTAGCACGATCTTGGGTGGGGAGGAGAATGTAGAACAGGCTATTGTTACGTTAGCCGAGAAGTCAAAGCCAGAAATCATTGGTTTGTGTACGACTGCACTGACAGAAACCAGAGGCGATGATATGCCGCGATTTCTTAAGCAAGTTCGCGATCGCCATCCAGAACTCAATCATCTACCGATTGTATTAGTATCATCTCCTGATTTTAAGGGCACATTGCAGGATGGGTATGCCGCTGCTGTTGAGAGCATCGTTAAGCAAATTGCCCAAAAAAGCGACAAGCAAGATCCTTCTCCCACACAAGTTGTGATTTTGCCGAGTTCTGCTTTCACGCCTGGAGATGTGGAGGAGATAAAAGAGATTATCACGGCTTTTGGCTTGAAGCCGATTGTTGTTCCTGATCTTTCTGCTTCACTAGATGGTCATTTAGAAGATTCTTACAGTGCTATCACAGCTTGTGGGACAAGCATAACAGAACTGCGCGAGATTGGTAATTCTGTATTCACCTTAGCTTTCGGTGAGAGTATGCGCTCTTGCGCGCAAATCTTGCATGAACGCTTTAGCATTCCCTATGAGGTGTTTGGTGAACTGACTGGATTAGAACCAGTGGATAATTTCTTGCAAGCATTGGCAGATTTAAGTGGTACTAGTGTACCAGAAAAATACCGCCGCCAGCGCCGTCAGTTGCAAGATGCCATGCTCGACACTCACTTTTACTTTGGTTGCAAACGAGTGTCCCTAGCGCTGGAACCAGATTTACTCTGGTCAACAGTTCATTTTCTAAAATCAATGGGTGCTGAAATTCATGCAGCGGTGACGACGACTCGCTCTCCCTTGTTAGAAAAACTTCCTATCAATAGTGTCACCATAGGTGATTTGGAAGACTTCGAGCAACTCGCACCTACATCTGACCTGCTTATTGGTAACTCTCACACAGTTGCTGTCGCAAATCGGTTAGGAATTCCTCTTTATCGTCAAGGGTTTCCTATTTTTGATCGCGTGGGTAATGGTCTATTTACTAAAGTTGGCTACCGAGGCACAATGCAGGTTTTGTTTGATATTGGGAACATTTTTTTGCAGGCTGAGGAAGCAAAAATTCAGCACCCGGCAAGTTTGAATGTTTTGAGTTCATAAAATTAAGTCGTCAAGAATTTATGAGTTATGAATTATGAGTTGTCGTAAATGCTTTTTTACTACTCATAACTCATCACTCATAACTAGAGGAGAGGATAATTAAGCATGAAGATTGCCTTTACAACAAATGATCGAGTTCATATTAACCAGCACTTTGGAGGAGCGAAAGAAATTGATGTGTATGAAATAAATGCAGAAGGTTACGAGTTTTTAGAAACTCTTTCTTTTGATGGTGACCTGAAGCTAGATGGTAATGAAAGTAAACTGGAACCAAAAATTGAGGCACTAGCTGACTGTAAAATTGCTTATGTTGCAGCAATTGGAGGTACTGCGGCAGCTCGGTTAATTAAGAAGGGTGTGACTCCAGTTAAGGCACGTTCCGAAGAAGAAGAAATTGCTGAGATTCTTAACAAGTTGGTACAAACTCTTAAAGGTAATCCTCCACCTTGGCTGCGTAAAGCTTTACAGCCAAAGCCCCAAAGTTTTGAAGATGAATTGGAAGAGGAAGCAACAGTATGAGTTTCACTAATAATGTTAACGGAACACGTCCAAGCGAAACCTTAGACTCGCCTTTTCTCAAGGCAATTGTGCAACAGTTCCGGGGTCAAGATACTTACGGAACTTATCGTAATTGGTCTGATGATTTGCTGCTCAAACCATTTATTGTTAGCAAGCAAAAGAAACGAGAAATTTCCGTTGAAGGCGAAATTGATCTGATGACTCAGGCAAGAATTATGGCATTTTATCGTGCGGTTGCTGCCTGCATTGAAAAGGAAACAGGTCTTTTATCTCAAGTTGTGGTTGATTTGAATCATGAAGGATTTGGCTGGGCACTGGTCTTTTCTGGTCGTCTTTTGTTAGCTGCAAAGACTTTAAGAGATGCACACCGCTTTGGCTTTGACTCGTTGGAAAAATTAGCAGAACAGGGAGAAAAGTTTGTACAAACTGGCGTCAGTTTGGCTCAGCGTTTCCCGGAAGTAGGTAATATTTAAAAAAATCATCAGTGATGAAGAGTAAAAAGAATTATTCTCTTCTTTTTTGAGGCAAGAAAGAGGTTTGATGGCACAAGCTGAAGAAACATCGACTATTGAGGATCTGAAAAATCAGATAAAACGCCTTAATAGTAAAGCAGGTCAAATGAAAATGGATCTGCACGATTTGGCAGAGGGATTACCAACAGATTATCAACAACTGATGGATGTTGCTTCCCAGACTTATGAAATTTATCGTCAGTTAGACGAACTTAAGCAACAGGTAAAAAAGCTGGAGCAGGGAAAATGACCTGGGATTATGATCAATTCAAAAAACTTGAAGATGCAGAGGAGTATTTTCAGTTTTTTCAACTCCCCTACGATCAAAAGTTCGTGAATGTAAATCGCCTGCATATTTTGAAAAAGTTTTCTCAATTTATCAAAGAAATTGATGAAAATTATACTGATCTCAGTATTTCAGATAGATTAAGTAAATATTGTGAGGCTTTGGAACAAGCCTATCAGGTCTTTCTTGAATCAACACCCCAGGAACAAAAGCTGTTCAAAGTGTTTAATCAGAAGCCGAAAAATGTAGTCACGCTGACAGAAATCACATCAGATTAGGAGGTAAAAAGTGGTAGACCTAACGCCTACCGAGTTGGAACGCTACCGTCGTCAAATGATGCTTCCTAATTTTGGCGAAACAGCACAAAAGCGCCTCAAATCAGCGACGGTTGTCGTTACAGGTGTAGGAGGATTGGGCGGTACGGCGGCGCTATACCTTGCAGTAGCTGGCGTTGGGCGGCTGATTCTAGTCCGGGGTGGTGACCTGCGGCTTGATGACATGAATCGTCAGATTCTGATGACGCACGATTGGGTGGACAAGCCTAGGGTGTTCAAAGCACAAGAAACTCTCCAAGCCATCAATCCTGATGTCCAAGTGGAAGCAGTTCATGAATATGTCACCCCGGAAAATGTAGACTCCTTAGTGCAATCAGCTGACATGGCTCTTGACTGCGCTCATAATTTTACGGAGCGCGATTTGTTAAATGAAGCTTGCGTACGCTGGCGTAAACCTATGGTGGAAGCAGCAATGGACGGGATGGAGGCTTACTTAACCACAATTATTCCTGGTGTGACTCCTTGTTTATCTTGCTTATTTCCGGAAAAACCTGATTGGGATAGGCGTGGCTTTTCTGTTCTAGGTGCTGTTTCTGGAACACTAGCTTGTCTGACTGCACTGGAGGCGATCAAGCTGATCACTGGGTTAAGTCAACCTTTGTTGTCACAGCTTTTGACAATTGATCTAACCCGGATGGAATTTGTCAAGCGCCGTTCTCATCGCGATCGCGATTGTCCTGTATGTGGTAACAGTGCGCCTTGGAGATACTCGCAATCTCAAGTCATGGAAACCACCAGTGTTGCAAACAAATAATTGTGATCTTGGTGTCTTCATTCATTCCTCTGGGGTTTGCCATACGTTCGTTTCAAGTCAGTGCAAAAATCGTAAATCAGATCTGGCAACTGTTAACAACATTAATTGCCTTATTTTGCCTGAATGTAAGCTTCATTTTTCACCTGTTGTGCCAATTGAAGTGCTGATTGCGTAGGCGTGTTCCTTGCGCGTGTCACGCCACTTGCTCCACTTGGGGAGCCCCCCGTTGAGGGGACTGGCGTGAAACCCCAAGTGGAGCAGTGGCTCCCCTTGGGACGAGCGCCGCTTGTCGCGCTTACATCGCTGTACTCATCACCACTAAACAAATTCACACCTTAAATCACAACAACAACTAATTTTCCCAATTAGGAGGATTGATGACGGTTACTTTGACGGAAAAAGCAGAATTTCGCCTGCGGACATTGCTACAGGGTGCTACCTCCGAAACCAATACACCAGCTAAAGGTATCCGCATCTCTGTCAAAGATGGTGGTTGCAGTGGCTATGAGTATGGGATGGAAGTCATAAGTCAGCCGCAACCAAATGATTTTGTCAGCCAGCAAGGTCATGTACTTGTTTATGTTGATGCCAAAAGTGCGTCCTTGTTAGAAGGGTTGGTTATCGATTTTATCGAGGGAGTAATGGAAAGCGGGTTTAAGTTCATTAACCCTAAAGCAACTGATACCTGCGGTTGTGGAAAGTCATTTAGAACAGCTGACTGTTCTTCTGCAGGTACACCTTGTAACTAAAGCAAGTAAAAGTAAAAATTTATTTTTACTTTTGACTTTCTTACACCCTTGAAGTCATAAAACCTAACTGTACCGCGTGTGAGAAGAATCAAAAAATGGCAACATACCAAGTTAGATTACTCAACAAGAAAGAAGATCTAGATACCACGATTGAAGTTGATGAAGAGACAACTATTGTAGATGCAGCTGAAGAAAACGGTATAGATTTGCCTTTTTCTTGTAAGTCAGGTGCTTGCTCTAGCTGTGTCGGAAAAGTTGTTGAAGGTACAATTGATCAATCAGATCAAAGCTTTTTAGATGACGAACAAATGTCTAAAGGTTTTGCTCTACTTTGTGTGAGTTATCCACGTTCTGATTGCACGATTAAGACTAACCAAGAACCATACTTGGTCTAGTTCATATCTTGTTGCAGTGTTTTCTAGCGTAAGGAATTAATTTCCTTATTTATTTAGAGACGTAGTATACTACGTCTCTAAAACCTTCAAAAAAAGCTACTATAGCAATCTTAAATAATTCGTGAGCAACAAGATACCCGATTTCTTAGAGAAGTCGGGTATCTGAATATTCTGATTTTAATTTATTAATGTTTTCCAAATTTCATCTTACCGGTTCCTCACTAGAATTGCTCAAAAAAGGAGAACGAGGAATCATTAAGTTTTGCAACATTAAGGACGAAAAATCTCTCCAAGAACTGATATCAATGGGGATAACACCAGGAACTAGCTTCACTGTAGAACAGCACTTTCCTTGTTTTGTCATCACAGTAGGAGAAAGACGATTGACACTAACTCAGGATTTTGCTCAAAAAATTTATGTCCGCATTAATGATGAGTGAACAAATCAGGAATTCGTCCAATCATGATTGAGAACACCGCCACACGCCACCATCAGAACTTTCTACAAGTCATTCACAGTTACTATCAACTCACAAAGCCTCGGATTATCCCCCTGCTACTCATGACAACTGCTAGTAGTATGTGGATTGCCTCTCAAGGAAATGTTAACCCAGTATTGCTGCTTGTCACTGTCTGTGGTGGTACTTTTGCTGCTGCAAGTGCCCAGACTATTAATTGTATCTATGACCGCGACATTGATGACCAAATGGAACGTACACGCCACCGACCTTTGGTTTCCGGTCGCGTGCAACCCTCCCATGCTTTAATATTTGCGATCGCACTTGCAAGTCTATCCTTCACCCTGCTTGCTGTGTTTGTTAACCTGCTGAGTGCCTTACTAACAATGTCTGGTATTGTTTTTTATGTGGGCGTCTACACTCACTTACTCAAACGGCATAATCCTGCAAACATCGTCATTGGTGGTGCTGCTGGGGGAATCCCAGCGTTGGTAGGTTGGGCTGCGGTAACAGATACTTTAAGCTGGGCTGCATGGCTGTTATTTGCAATTGTCTTTTTGTGGACACCTCCCCATTTCTGGGCTTTAGCATTAATGATCCGTGATGAGTATGCCAAAGTTGGTGTACCCATGCTTCCTGTTGTTGCTGGTAATGTTGCTGCAACTCGCCAGATTTGGGTGTACTCTTGGCTTCTTATCCCCACTACATTTTTACTTTCCTATCCGCTTCAGGTTACAGGTGTTGTTTACACTTGCATCGCCCTTATACTGGGAGTCTTTTTCATCAAAAAAGCTTGGGTGCTATTGCACAATCCTGATGATAAACAACTAGCACGTTCTCTATTTCTCTACTCAATTTTCTATATGATGTTGCTCTGCGCTGCAATGGTGGTTGATAGTTTGCCTTTGACTCATCAACTCATAATATCCATTTTAGATTTGATACTTTAGATAGAAAATCACACAAAAAAAAGAAAAAGGAAAAAGATAAATATAGGATTTACCTTTTTCCTTTCAAAATTTACCTACTTGCTCATCTCACATCCAAAATCAAACTGAGAATTTGATTGCTCCAGATATTGAGGTTGCAGGAGAAAGCCAGCTACTATCTCTTGCAACTTCAACTATCATGTTAATATTAGCTCTCTCAAAAAAAACTTGTCTTCCGTAAAACTACTAGTAACTTGATAACATCCATAACATCTTTATTGGAATCAAGATTGAGTTTAAGAAGAACAAAGCTTTTTCGCTTCTCAGAAAACCATTCGTTAAGGGCAATAACAAGATGTGTGATCTTAATCACTGCTTAAACTTGCCTACTTTTGTTTTTTACATGTTTAAACCCAACCTTTGAGGGATCAGTGGGTTGCTCCAGTTCCCCTAGGTGGATGCAAACTAATTCGGGGCTTGGACTCCAAGAAATATAGAGAAACAACAGAGTTTTGAGAATCCTCTGGGATTGCTATAGTATTGTTTCAATCAAAGAGCAGATGATTTTTAGATAAGATCTGCTTCTATCTCTATGGGTTAATGGTTCTAATTCCAAACTTGTATATAGTATGTCAGATTTAAACAATTATCAATCTGAAGGTAATATTTTTGAGCGCGATTGGTCTGGATATTATAATGCTGTTGTCGGTCGTCCGCCACGAGACACCTTAGTTGAAGCTTTAGCACGTTTTGATAGTGAAAGTCTTAACCAACACCAGACACCTGTCCTACACTCACGCTTTGCAGTTGATTTGGGCTGCGGTGAAGGGCGAGATACAGTAGAACTATTACGTCGGGGTTGGCGAGTCTTGGCTATTGATGGTGAAGCTGAAGCGATCGCGCGTTTACTAGAACGTCCAGATATTAATCGCCAACTTCTGGAAACTCGCGTTGTTCTTTTTCAAGACGTAGTGCTACCAGAATCAGTAGATTTAGTAAACGCCAGCTTTTCACTACCATTTTGTCCACCGAAATCTTTCCCTAGCTTATGGAAAAAAATTATTTCATCATTACGTTCTGGTGGTCGTTTCTGTGGACAATTGTTTGGTAACCGTGATTCTTGGGCAATTTATACTTCCATGAATCACCATACAACTCAACAAGTAGAAATGTTGCTGCAACCTTTTGAAATAGAAATGCTACAGGAAGAAGACCATCCTGGAAAAACAGCTATTGGAGAAGAGAAACATTGGCATATTTTTCATATTGTTGCTCGCAAAAAATAAGGTTTTTATCATAAAAACCTGCGTCAGGTCAATTGGTAGGTACTGTCTACCCATTTATTACAGCGTATTGCAAGTAAGTGAACTACAATCTCCTGACTTCTGAATTCTGCTGTATGAGATAGACAGTACCCACCGTATCCTTTATCCGTATTGCTGATTAACGCCCTGAGCGTGGAGTTATGGAGTTGCTGAGCCTGGAGTTACTGAGCCTGGAGTTCCTGAGCTAGAACTTCCCGACCCTCCTGTCATATTCTGTGCCATTTGTAGGTGGTCAGCGACAATTGGAGCAATCTTATTTGCAAACGCACTCAAATCTGAGTCTTGTCCCTGGCTGAGATAATTTTGGTAATCAGCCAGAGTTTTGGTATGAGCTTGAACCTGCCCTTGCATATATGCTTGGTCAAAATTTGTACCATTGAGGTTACTCAGTTGCGTCAATAAAGCTTTGTTTTCTTGACCAATATCTTTTGGTAGTTTAAAACTCTTTTTCTGAGCTATCTGCTTGAGTTGTTTGCTCGAATCTGTATGTTCTTTAATCATGCGCTGTGCAAAATCTCTCACCTGTTTGTTTTGAGACCGCTTGAGCGCCAGTTGACTTGTTTGAATCTCTGTTTTGTCACTTTGCGCCGCCTTAGTCATAAATTCCTGGTCTAAAGCAGTAAGCGAACCATTAGGAGTTGTGGTGCTACCAGAAGGACTCGTTGTCCCTGGCGTATTCTGGGAAAGGAGAGATTTACTAGAACTGTTAGAAGAACTAGAGTTGATATTGGCTTGTACCATCCCTGGAAAAACAATCAATGTACTTATACCAGCAACTCCTACAAAAGTGCCAACAAATTTTTTCATTAATTCTTTGTGATTGTACATGATATTTATCAGATGCTTCTATCGCTTATGATGAAAAGATAACTACTGTGATTGCTTTAAACTTCTACCTTAGGAATATCCTCCCCTTCCACCTATAGAGATACTTTCTGACTATTGCAAGCTGTTTTTCTCAGAAATAACTCTCAATTATCTTATTCATTTATCTAGCGAAATTGCTCTAAATCAAGATGAGAAATATTATCAATAATTATTTGGTGAGCTATGCACTAAGACTACTGAAAATCTTTACCTTTTCTAGGCAGATAGATAATAGTAGATATTTTTTATCATCTACTATTCGCATTACTGCTACTATTCATTCATGAATTTATTGATTCTAGTTTACAGAGTTCAAATTGATAGAAGAATCGTATAATTTGATTCTTTTTTTTTATTCTTTGCGCTTATTATAGGTCTAGTTGGAAATATAAATAAAGGAGTGTGAGGTATTCCTTTTTAGATAACGGAGATCATCTAGGTGCTATTGCCGCTTCAACTTATCTACACAATAGAGACTTACAATTATTTTGATGTTGATAAACTCGCTCTCAATACGGATTTAGGTATTGAGAATAAAGAGTTTTAACTGCTTATGCCATCTGTTATGAGTTTCAAGCAAGAAAGTCAGACGTTTAAGGCTGAAAATGTCTTTCGTTGCTAGAACAGATTATTTTGAAGCTCATCAATTATTTATTGAAGATGGCTATAAAGCAACTGTACTCCGAGTTTGTAAAAACAACTAGAGTATCCGCAATTTGACTTATACCAGGGAAGATTTTACCAAATTGTTTGCAACAAAGGTCAAATCAGGCGTTTTCAGAAAAAAGTTATCTCTGCAAAAATTTTCTGGAATATCTTACACTCAGTAGAAAAACTAATACCAACAGAGAATTTTGACGAGATAGAGATTTGTTCAGTGAATAACTGAATAAAAGAATATTGCCTGATTTTAAGGAAAGCGTTTGTGAAAGCAGATAATTTTAGTCACAAGGTCAGTAACTTGTGTCTTAATCAAGCTTTTGCTAGAGATAGTGCTGTCATTTTTTATTTTATTTCCAACTACAAAAATTATCTAAGTGCAATCGAAATTGCTAGTTTTTTAGGACAAAGTATGTATCTATTCAACAGTTATTGGGATATTAGGTGTAGTAGTATTAGCGCTTTCTATGATGACGAAAATCAGTAGTTTTTAGAAAGACGTACTTTATGTATGCAATTGTCATTGAAAAATACTGAGAGTAATTGAGAGACAACGAGATGAAGAGGAAACATTTTTTTCACGAAGAGGATTCACACCCTGTCCAACTGACTTCAGCAGATATTATCCTGCGGCAGCAACTTGAATATTCTATCAGCAGATACTTCTACGAAGGATGCGATCGCGACATCCAAGATTTATTGTCTAATTGTCGGTGGTACGTCACCACTGACATGAGTACTTTGACTTTAGTCATTAAATGTCCAGATCAAGTAACAAATTGGCGTGTGTTACAGAAACTTGTAACGATGGGTGCATTGCTACAGCAAATAGTCAGTAGTGCAAAAATTCGCGTCTGTCCTCCCAAAAATCAAGGAATGCCTTTTGAAATGAGAGTAGATGAACTATCAGTCTACCGAAATTTGGCTTAAGCTGGCTGTGATTGCATAGCAATGCGAGATCTCGCCCCTTTGGCAAGATAGAAGCAAGCGAAGCCAATAAGCATGAAAGAGCCAGATAGTTATGTTATCTGGCTCTTTTGTGTCCAAAAAAACAATCAAGTGAATTCTAAGTTCGGCAACAATCTACAGCCTACCAAGGTTATGTAGCCCTAAAATAACACCAGCACCTAGAACATGACCAAAAGCAGTAGTTGCCAAAAGTGCAGGTACACCAAAACCACCAAAAAACTTGGGTGAAGGAAGTTCTGGACCAACGCTTTGATACTTAATGGTAGATTTGCCAAAGGCAATGGCAGCTATGTTGCACAGGATCATAATTAGTCCGACTATAGGACTCCATTCCAAGGGGGTTCTAGCGAAACTGGTTACTAGTAAAGTAGATGTTAACAACTGACTTTCTCCTTAAAATTGTTAATGAGCAAAATCGAAGATATTCATGTAAATTTAATTATCAACAAATTGAATCCGGTGTTTATTTGTGAATTAATAATTAACATTTATTGTTAATGCTTAATATAAATTTTTTATACTCCTCCTGTCTGGAAAATGGGGAACGCTTAACAGGGAACGCTTAACAGGGAACAAATAGGGCTTTATGCTCACAACACACTCAAGGAGCTATTATTGTGAAGATAATTTAAACTCAAGAAGATGTAGATTTATTGTTCCGACCTCTGTTATGACCTCTACCATTGATTCCTTGCCACCAAGCCTTGCTAAAATCGTCCAACGCTTTCAACGGGCTTCTGACCCCAAAAGACGTTACGAACAGCTTATCTGGTATGGTCAGCGACTCAAGGACTTTCCAGAAGCTGACAAACTACCAGAAAACAAAGTTTCTGGCTGTGTTTCCCAAGTTTATATCACAGCAACTTCAGAAGACGGTAAACTTATATTCCAGGGAGACTCAGATTCTCAATTAACCAAAGGATTAGTAGGGCTTTTGGTCGAAGGGTTAAATGGACTAACCCCTGGTGAAATTGTGCAATTGACTCCAGATTTTATTCAAGAGACTGGTCTAAATGTCAGCCTAACGCCCTCCAGAGCTAATGGATTTTACAATATTTTTAAAACAATGCAAACAAAAGCTTTGGAATTTCAGTTAAACGTTAAGGACTAACATATAGTTAATAGTCAATAGTCGATAGTAGAAAACTATACAACTATAGACTATTGACTTATAAGAAAACTCAAATAGCCAAATCTAATAATAAAATATTTTGTCATGTCAACTAACGTACTATCTGCATCTTCCAAAAGTGAGATTGGTGGAGTTGTTGGAGAATATTTCTGGAAGTGCGAAAACCAACAATTGCGTATTGCCTATGAAACTTTAGGAAAAGGTTCACAGCTATTGCTACTCCCGGCTTTCAGTACTGTTTCGATGCGCTCAGAAATGGGCGAAATAGGCAAGTTGCTTTCTGCTCATTTTCAAGTCGTGGCAGTGGATTGGCCTGGTTTTGGGCAATCTTCACGTTTTGCGGTCAATTATGGACCAGCTTTATATCAGCAATTTCTGAAAGATTTTGTCACATCCGTATTAGATACGCCAGTTGCAGTGGTTGCAGCAGGTCATAGTGCAGGTTACGTTCTGCAACTGGCAAATCAATTACCATCAGTGTTTTCCCGTATAGTTTTGGTAGGTCCGACTTGGCGCGGTCCCCTGCGTGTGATGGGGGTAAATCAGCAAGTTAGAGGGATGGTCAAAGATTTGGTGCGATCGCCTTTCATCGGTCAATTTCTCTACAAGCTCAACACCTTACCTTCTTTCCTCAAGTTTATGTACCGTCGCCACGTCTACGTTAATGCGGCTAAACTCACGCCCGACTTCATTCAGTATAAATGGCGCAATACCCAACAAAGCGGGGCAAGATATGCTCCTGCTGCATTTGTCACTGGTACTCTTGATCCTGTAGACAACCAAGCTGATTTTTTAACACTTGTTCAAGGTTTGTCTATCCCGTTGAAGGTAGTCATTGGAGAATCTAGTCCTTCCAAGTCCCGTGCAGAAATGGATGCTTTGACAGGTTTAAACGGAGTACAAAAAGTCGTTCTTCCTGGTTCGTTGGGAATGCATGAGGAGTACCCACAAGCTGTGGTTGATGCGGTTCAGGACTTTTTATTGTCTACATGAAATTATGGCGGAGCGTCAGCCCTTTGGGCGATCGCCTTAATAGCCCTTACTTCACCAGCGATCGCCCGTTGGATTGATTTGGGCAAAACGAATGATGGCGATACGCTGAGTTTTGACAATAACGGAACCGGGCGAACCATTTTCCACTATCGTGTTTTGACTCGCAGCGGCGCTCAGGTGCGAAAGGGAGTTACTAGCTGGTGCTACCGTGGTCAAGTCAGAAAAAATCCTAATGCTTTTCCAACGAACGATAAGCCAGGGTGGTTCGTTGAGTCAGAAAATGGCGATAGGCTTTTAGCGTCTGCGCTTTGCGCAATCGCACCCTCATTGAAGCAAACTCTCCGGCTAGCCTTAAGTTATTGAAAGCTGTCTGTGAAGGACAATAAACTAAAATACTTATCAATACCTTCGCCAAAAAAAGAGGATAAATATCTCAATCCCAAAACCTCGACTACTCGTCCCAAGTGGCGAACCGGATGACGCTTCGCTCTAATGGGCGGTGTCAGGAACGGGCTAGAAAAATT
>JAHHGV010000074.1 GCA_019359695.1 Brasilonema angustatum HA4187-MV1 | reverse complement strand
ACTCGCTGCCGCCAAACAGATACAAAATGAGTCGAGTCGCGCCCAGGCACTAACCGCCATCGCCTCCAAACTGCCACCAGAATTATTACCCGAAGCACTCGCTGCCGCCAAACAGATACAAAATGAGTCGAGTCGCGCCCAGGCACTAACCGCCATCGCCTCCAAACTGCCACCAGAATTATTACCCGAAGCACTCGCTGCCGCCAAACAGATACAAAATGAGGGATATCGCGCTGAGGTACTAAAAGTTTTAGCTATCCCTTTATCAAAAATACCAACAGATCAGCTTTATTCATACTGGGAAAAAACACTGGATGAGTTATCTCTGCGTGATCGTAGAAATTTACTAACAGACATAGAGAAGCTAGTTCCAGTTATTTTTGCATTAGGTAATAATGCAGCAATAGCATCCATTAGTTGTTCTATTCAGAAAGTAGCACGGTGGTGGCACTAAAAAACACTTTGGTTATGAAATCACGCCTAAGACAGGCAGGGGTGCAGGGGTGCAAGGGTGCGGGGGAGCAGAAGAGAAACAATGTCTAATGCTTCATCAACCAAGGAGATGGATTGTTGATCATGTTGACTAAGCTACCTAGAATTTGGTTATAAATTCCGTAAAGTTCTCGACCTGTATCAACATCCAAATAATTACATTTAACAGCAAATTCTATCCAAGTTTGGGTTTCAGCAGCCTCTGACTCACAATCGCTCAACTTAGCCACAAATGCAGCTTCATATCTTCGTTTGCGCCATGCTTCTGCTAAATTGGCACAAACAGAACGTGATGATCGACGAATTTGGTGAAGCAGCGCGGTCTTGGGGAGGCAGTGCGTTGCGGGGGTTCCCCCCGTTGTAGCACCTGCCGTGGTTTCCCCCATGAGCGACTGCTGAACCCGGAGGGTCAGTTAAAGAATACCGTTCCTCTGTAGGAAACTTTTTAGACACCTCAAATATTTTCATTGCAGCATCAAAAGCCATTTGATAAACTCTTAAATCTTTATGACTTTTAATTGGTTCTCTTTCCATCTCCCCTGCTCCTCTACTCCTCTGCTCCTCTGCTCCTCTGCTCCCCTGCTCCCCTGCTCCCCTGCTCCTCTGCTCCCCCGCTCCCCTTACTGGTTATACCAAGCTTGTCGCCACTTCTTCATTTGTGCAATTTCTTGTTGTTGAGAAGTGATGATATTTTGAGCCAGTTTCTTGATTTCAGGGCGCTTGGACTTATTCAATGCATCTTGCGCCATTGTCACCGCTGCTTCATGATGTGGAATCATTGCATTGATGAAACGCAAATCAAACTCGCTATCAGCAGCTCCCAAGTCCATGTCCATTCGCATAGCTTTAGATTGTTCAGGAGGCATTTCCATCATGTGATTCATCTGAGCATTCCAAGCCATTGGCGTGCTAGCTGCTTTGGGATACCAAGCTGTACGCCACTGTTTCAACTCAGCGATTTCTTTGTTTTGAGCTTTGATGATTTCCTGTGACAGCTTTTTGATTTCAGGACGTTTTGATTTCTGCAGGGCTTCTTTTGCCATCACCACAGCACCTTGATGGTGTGGAGTCATCGCATCAATGAACCGCAAATCGTAGTTCGCATCCGCTGAACCTAAATCCATGCTGTGATTCATGTCACTACTATGATCCATACCACCGTGGTTCATCTGCTGCTTGTCGGTAGCCTCAGTTGCTGTGGTGTTTGGGGCTTGAGTTTGATTTTGAGAAGCAGTTGTAGAACAGGCGGTTAGGGATGCGAGTGCGATAAAGGTAACTGTAAAAAACCCAGTTTTCCAAGAAACACGTTGCATAGAATTTTTATCCATATTATGGTTTGTTCCTCTATTGTGAAATCTCCAGTCAACTAGAGAGTCAACTATAACGTTTTGCTATAGTCGTTAACTGTTGGTGCAAGATCCGATGCGCACCGAACACACCGCGAACAAAGAAAGTCTTTGCTGTTCCACTCACAATTCAGGACTTAGCCAGGACTTTCTAGGTGAGAGATTTGTTTAACTTTGCTTAATACTTAGTATTTCAAACAGAAATGAAATGAGGATGAAATGCCCAGCAATCATCCGAGAAAATCTATTTGAATGCCTGTCATTGCGTTAGCGTAGCGTGCGCGAAGCGCATACGGAGCGATAGCGGAGTGAAGCAATCTCAGACTCTTGCGATTGCTTCGTTTCACTTCGTTCCACTCGCAATGACATATCACAAGTATTTTGCCGGACATGATATTAAGCGTTAAAAGTTCCTTGTTCCCTGTTAAGCGTTAAGCGTTCCCTTCATTCCTTCGCCAATTTCTGAGTAGTGTAAAGACGTTGCACTGCAACGTCTTGACAAATGTTAATCTCCCAAATAAATACCTAAACCACGAGCAGTTTTGACTAAAGTATCCTCTGGGTTGACAGCTCTATACTGAGCGATCGCCTCAGCAATGGGTACAGGAAAAACTCGGCGATTTTGCCATGTTACCATGTAGTCATATTTACCTTCGTCTATGAGGTTTACTGCTGCTACACCAAAGGCAGCTGCCACGAGTCGATCCAGTGGTGAAGCGGTTCCACCCCGTTGGATGTGTCCTAATACTGTGACTCGGGTTTCTGCACCAATGCGATCGCTAATTTGATCAGCTAAGTATTGACCAATACCACCATACCGAGATTGACCCAAGCGATTTGTCATTGTAATACTTTCACCCTCTTGAGTACGAACTGCTTCGGAAACAATAATTAAACAATAGTTTTTGCCTTTTTCTTGGCGTTGTTTAATTTTGTGACAAATGTGGTCAATCGTGTAGAGAATTTCTGGAATTAAAATCACATCTGCGCCCCCAGCAATTCCCGCAGCAATTGCAATGTGTCCTGCATCACGACCCATGACTTCTAAAATCATGACTCGACTGTGAGAAGCAGCTGTAAAATGTAACCTATCGAGTGCTTCTGTGGCAATATTAACTGCAGTATCAAAACCGATCGCATGTTCAGTAATCCCAATATCATTATCAATCGTTTTGGGAATACCTACTAAATTAATACCGCCTTGTTGTGCCAAGCGACGGAGAATAGCCAAGCTACCATCGCCACCAATCCCAATCAAAGCATCTAAACCGAGTTGATGGTAGCCTGCAATGATTTCTTCTGAGCGATCGCATACACTGCCATCAGCCATAGGAAAAGCAAAAGGATCACCTTTGTTGGTGGTTCCTAACATTGTCCCACCAGAAGTTAATAGCGGGTCAACTTGGTCGATTTCCAGTTTTGTGAATTGCGGTGGACGCGCCATTAATCCCACAGTTGCTTGACGAATTCCCAGCACTTCCCAACCTTTTCCACAAGCACAATGGACAACAGCTCTGATCACTGCATTCAAACCAGAGCAATCTCCTCCACTAGTAAGAATGCCAATACGCTTGTATTTTCCCATATGTTATTTAACATTTCAAACGTGAAATATATTTAGTAGTAGATTAAACGATTAGCAGCACTCAATAACCGAAAATTTTTAGGTAATTTTATATTGGGTAATTTTATATATAGTGAATCTGCGCTAGTGTCAAGAACTAGGGGGGTAAGGGGGTAAGGGTGTAAGGGGGTAAGGGATGAGGTAGCACGGCGCAGGAGAGTAGCCAGTACTCGAAAGCGGCTTTCACAGGCTTATACCATAGCCACGCCAAAGGCGTAAGCGCAAAGCGTAGTTATGGTATACAAAGCTGCGCTTACCCTTTGGGACTTACAAAGCAGCTGTGCCATAAGCATAGTCTGATTAACAGTCCGAGGGATCTGTCTTAAACACAGGCTCCTTTTCTTTTTATACTTGTATCAAGATCTTTCTTTTCTCACGCTTGTGCTTTTTTAGTCTAAATTCCAGTACTTTAGGAAAGTTTTTATGAAGATATCAGATGCAGATAAGGCAAAACAAATCGTATCTCCCTGGTGGCGCTGGCCTCTTGAAGCTTTTTTCCCGGATAAAAAATTTGATGGACAATTTCAAAATCCAGGTAACGAAGAAGTTTTTGATTTCGACGCAGTGATGGAATTTTTTGAGCCAATTACCATGATTGCATCTGAGATCGTCTATTATCCAAAAAACGATCAGCGCGAACTTTTTGCAGTATTTGTTTCTGGGCTGGGACAAAATGAGTCAGAATCTTCAAAAAGGAGCCGTAGGTATGCTGATACTCTTTTAACTGGCATCGCCAATATGAACAACTCCACTTTTCTTAAAAAACGTCCAGTTATCGCTTGCATTAACCGAAGCCTTGACTGGGTTAATGCATTTCTTGACTATATTGGTTTATCTGGTAGTCCAGTCATTGAAAATTTAGCAACTTTGATAACTTATGCTGTAAACAATTCAAAACCTCTCAATTTATCAGGCGATAGTCTTGGAACAATTTTTTTGGCTAGAGCTATTAAGCTTGCTAAAACAAATTTTATTTGTGAACACGCTAGGGTGTTTGACTTTAAACAACGACGAATTCAAGAAAAGAAATGGGAACAGCGCACTAGTCAACTCATCAATGTTTTCACCTTTGGAAATGTCTATCGAAAATGGGTAGCAGGTCCAAATTACATTATGGTTTTCATTCAAGGCGATCTATTACCAGAGAAATTTGGAATAACACCCCAAAGAGCTATTAAGCAAAAACGAAAGGATATAAAATTTTTGATATTTCCGCGTTTGTTTCCTCAAGGCAGCTTTGAAGCCCATAACATGATGTTTACAATCGAACTTCTTAGCGAAATCTTTGAAAAAAATCATATTGAAATTGGTGATTTTGTGGGCTTATATAACAAACTTAATTCCGGCACCCTAAAAATTGCCACACCTGATGAAGTAACATGGCCAAGGGACATGAAAGATTACACATGGGATCAAAACAGCCTCAAGTCAATTCCATCTTTATCGGCACACGAATAAAAATTTAAGCGTTGCTGATTTGAAGGATGTCATGCTGTTCGCAGCGTCCCTTGCACGTGTCACGCCACTTGCAAGGGACGCTAACGCTTCATTACAAAAAGACTGGATGGCTGTCAACAACTAAGGGTGTAAGGGGGAATGGGACTAAGTTAAGACACAGCCCTTGCCCTGACTGGTTCCCAGCCTGGAGGCTGGGAACTCATCCTGGGAGGCTCTGCCTCCGGGGGGTTGACCAGAGGCAGAGCCTCTCAAAATACATTCCCAGCTTAGAAGCTGGGAACGAGGCAAACCGTATTGCTGCCGGAACCAAGAGCGTTGCGTTGGCTGCACATTCGTCATAACTCTTAACAAAAATATTGTTGATATCTATTATCAACAGGTGCGTGACGCGCCTGGAGGATACGCAAACCATCGCGGATGACTTCACTTTCCGTAGCCCATAAAGAACTTATCCTGCGGCTTCGAGCGATCGCCCAATGTCCTTGAAAAGTAAAAGCAGGTGCAGGGGATTGGTTGGGGATTCTTCCATACCGAAATTGCGGTAAAAGGCGCGGGCTTCCTCGTCTTTGGCGTGGACAAGAAAAGCGCGACCGCCAATCGTTTCTGCCCCCGCGAGGGAGCGGCGTAGCGCATTGCGGAACAGGGCTTTGCCTAAGCCTTTTCCCTGCTCGCCTTTGTCAATGGCAAACCGCGCCATCAGGATCACCGGCACAGGATAACGCCCTTGCCCTTTGATGACATGAGCGGGGGCCGAGTCCGGTGATATGGATGCAGGGGCAAGGCTGTAATAGCCAATGACGCGATCAGCACGTGTCAGGACGTAGGTTCTGGCACCGCCGCTTGCCTGATTTTGCAAAGCGTATTTGATCAGGAAATCATTAAGTGGTGCCTTCTTGCAATCAAAATCCGCGATCAGGTGATGTTTGGCAAGCAGAACAGGCTCGTTTAAAGGCTCACTGTGCATTAAAACGGTTCCGGTTCGCTAAAGAGTCGCTGCAAGGCGGGAACGACTTTCGGCGGTGCGTCAAGACGTTCGCAGAACGCTTCCCACTGCTCAGGCGGCAAGCGAAACTCTGTTTGATGCATAAGAATCGCATTCGCGGCATCAAGCGATGCTTGCAGCACAAACTGGCTGACATTCGTGTGCCGCACGCGGGCCGCTTCTGCCAGTATCGCCTTTTGCGGCTCCGTCGCGCGAATGGAAAGCCGCGATTCTTTGGGCGTTGCGGCTTCTGCCTCAAACATAGTTTTTCTCCTATGGCGTTTTTTGTATTCCCAATGTACACCCAATTAATTGAAGCTGCAATCTATGTTAAATGCGATCGCCCTTGGCGGCTCCCTGCCGGAGCATCGCACCTGGAAGCCCATTTTTCCTGAACCCAATACGGTTCGGTTAACGTTTTGATATTTTGAAATAGATATCTGCGCAATGACTACGGCTCTATTCCTTCATCAATCCAAACATCAATTGCTGTTTTTACTTCTGATTCAGTCACGCTAGACCATTCTTTTTCATTAATAATTGTTTGAAATACCGCTCTTTTACCGTGACCAACTTTTTCTATTACGTGTCCGCGGTACAAATTTTTAGGCTTAATCATTTTTATATGTGCTCGCTAACGGATCTGGGTTTTGGATTTTCGTGCCGACTTGGGCGGTGTTCGGTGTGCACCAAAGTATTTCTCACTACGATAACGTAGCCACACGCGCAACACTTGCGGAATCTGTTCTTTTTGTTCCTTGCTTAAGGTATTGTAAAGGGCTAAGGCGCGATCGCGTTCCCCCCGACAAGCAGCATTGTTGTGGGCATCCCAATAACTGCGAGCAACCCGAATCCGCCGACAGACTTCTTTAATGAGTTCTTCCCCAGTAAGTGGAACTTCCTGCTTTGCCATACAATTATGCTACAAATTTCTAATACCATTGTAGCGAGTTAGATCTAACTCAAACTCGTCAAATCCTGACATCGATTTCAACATTGTAAATGCGATCGCCCCAAAGCGATATCACTGCTAAACTTCTACATAAATAAAAAACGCGATTGGAATATCTGGATGACCAAGCAGATTGTGATTACAGGCGTGAGTCGCGGTCTAGGTTTAGCCATGACCGAACAGTTTATTGCACGAGGACATACGGTGATTGGGTGTACCCGCTCAACTACAGCTGTGGAACAATTATGCCAGCGCTTTGCTGCTCCTCATGATTTCACTTGTGTCGATGTTGCGGACGAATCAACTGTGCAAGGATGGGTCGAGCGAATTCTCACAACCTATGGCTCGCCCGATTTATTGATCAACAATGCCGCTTTAGTGAATCATCCAGCACCCCTGTGGAAAATACCATCGGATGAATTCTCGCAGTTAATTGACGTTAACATCAAAGGCGTTGCTAATGTGATTCGTCACTTCGTGCCAGCGATGATTCAACGCCAGCAAGGGATTATTGTCAACTTCAGTTCGGGTTGGGGGAGATCGACCTCGCCAGAAGTTGCTCCTTACTGCGCCTCTAAGTGGGCAATCGAAGGACTAACGCGATCGCTTGCGCAAGAACTACCTGCTGGCATGGCAGCAATTCCCCTCAATCCCGGCATCATTCACACCAAGATGCTGGAAATGTGCTACGGCGAGGATGCAGCCCTATTTACACCACTTAAGAATTGGGTGGAAAAAGCGGTGCCATTTTTGCTTTCGTTGAAACCTGAAGATAATGGCAAGCCGTTAACGGTGCCGAATTAGAGGATATCCAGTGGATTGATTGACTGAGAAAATGCGACGGAACCACGGTTCCGGTGCCAATAAAAAAACCGCCACGTGGGCGGGCTGAATAAACTTGAAACGATTAATTAATCGTTCGCGGGAAGTTGTTTTTTAGCTACGTTCAGCCAATTGTGAGCAGTCTTGGTCATCTGCATGAATGGCAAGAGAGAAAGCGTGCTTGCGACGCTCCGCTTGCGTAGCGTGTCCGGAGGACACAGGGAGCGCTAGCATTGCTAATCGCCGTATATACCCCAATTGTTGTTTTGCCCAAAATGTGAGTTTTGGGAATTCCCATGCCGCGATAGCTGGGGGGGATGTCAAATTGAGCAATGTTTCGGAACGGTGCTAATCAGCTACTACCATTCTCTGGTTCCGGTGGTAGCCCAAGCTGATCACGAAATTCCTTGTCGTACTTTGCTCCCTGCCAATTTCTCGCGAGATTGACTTGAACGGATTCCAGGTTTTTGATGTTTCTGAGGTTGGCACCTTCGAGGTTGGCACCTTCGAGGTTGGCACCTTCGAGGTAGGCACCTTCGAGGCTGGCACCTCTGAGGTCGGCACCTGCGAGGTAGGCACCTTCGAGGTTGGCACCTTCGAGGTGGGCAAGTTCGAGGTCGGCAAATTCGAGGTGGGCAAGTTCGAGGTGGGCACGTTCGAGGTGGGCACGTTCGAGGTGGGCATCTTCGAGGTGGGCACCTCTGAGGTGGGCACCTCTGAGGTCGGCACGTTTGAGGTGGGCACCTCTGAGGTCGGCACCTCTGAGGTCGGCACCTTCGAGGTGGGCAAATTCGAGGTGGGCAAATTCGAGGTCGGCACCTTCGAGGTCGGCACCTCTGAGGTCGGCACCTTCGAGGTGGACGAATTTGAGGTCGGCACCTTCGAGGTGGGCGAATTTGAGGTGGGCACCTTCGAGGTGGGCACCATTTAAATCCACATGGCTTATAAGTTCTGCATCAATCAGAAAAAGAATAACGCTTCCCTTGCGTTCTCCATCTTCAGCCAACCTCCGCAGCACCGACAATGTTCTGACACGCACTATGTCAAGCAGTATCTCTTGCTTTTGGTATTCGGGATCTTCTTCTTTTAATTCTTTACTAATTAGTTCTTTTAACTGCTTATCAATCAACAATTCTGACATTCGGTCGATATACGCTTCTACTGCCTGCTCACGTAAATTGTTGTCTGCTATTTCTTTTTCTTCTTTGGTGCGCTCCTCCGATCGCCTCTGCTCCCTCCGCTCAAAATACAATAACGCAAAAGGAATAGCGATCGCACCACCAGGCACCAACCAATCCCACAACGTTTTTGCAGATTGAAAGTTTTCGGTTTCCTTATACGTCAATTTAATGATTTCTTTTGTTTTGGGATTTAATTCTGCTTCTGTGGTTTCTGATTTATTTGAATCCTTCCCAATTCCAGTCCACTCGGGAACCCCCTCGAAGGGATACAATTTTGCAAAAGCGATAATCGCTCCAATTAAGGCAAGCAAGATAACAGTCCACCTCATCAGCTTTCGTCGCTTTCGCTTATCTTTGTCCCAATTGGCAAACCTCTCACGCAAACTATTCATCGACCACCCCAGAAAAAAGTCCTTGTATAATTATTAGCTGCAAGTGCGTTCAACTTATGCACCACTGGCAAGATTGCGTGGTTTTAGCGGAACCGTGGTTCTTTTCCTTGTAAGTTTTATTTCTCTGCCGCTTACAAAGGGGCAACTAACATAATACAATTCTGTTGTTGTACTTCATACCAATATGTCGAGAAAGCTGAACGTAGATTTCCACCAAGTTAAAATCTCTCAACCTTCTACCTTGTCTTTTGAATAAATTTTAAAAAAAGTAGCTAGTACTTCACAAGATCAAAGACCTTAATTTTTTACAGGATCTCGCGGAAAGTTTGACTTTCGCGAGGTTTTGTTATGCAAAGAATTGAGCGATCGCGTTTCTAACTTCTTCG
Organism: Brasilonema angustatum HA4187-MV1; assembly: GCA_019359695.1. GTDB lineage: Bacteria > Cyanobacteriota > Cyanobacteriia > Cyanobacteriales > Nostocaceae > Brasilonema > Brasilonema angustatum. The sequence continues at coordinate 18,296 of JAHHGV010000074.1, read as the reverse complement.
CAGTTTGGATATACCTGTCGGAAAACTTGATATTTCGTATGCTCAACTCGAAGAAACCGGGTTTTTGCTATTAATGTACCGGCGCTCTAGAACAATATCCTCTTGACTCTCCAGTTGACTAGAGAATTTAAGATAGATTCAAGACGAAACACGTTGTTTGTAACTACACACCACTGATAATCAATCATTTACCTTTATGACACTACAACTTCAAGTCCCCAACATGGCTTGTTCTGCTTGTGCAGACACTATCACCAAAGCAGTTCAAGCAATTGATGCTGACGCAACTGTTCAAGCTGATCCCAAAACCAAAATTGTGTCCGTGAAAACTAACGCTTCTCAAACAGCAATTCAGGAAGCGATTACACAAGCTGGATATACAGTTGCCTGATTTTTGATATCTACTACTCTCAAGGGTGCAAAGGAGTTTGTCAAATGGATACCCTCACACTCAAACTACGAGGCATGAGTTGTGCGTCATGCGCCAGAAATGTTGAACAAGCAATTCGTTCTGTTCCTGGAGTGATTGACTCTAATGTCAACTTTGGTGCAGAACAAGCTAGTGTCAAGTATGATCCGAGAAAAACCAGCTTGGAGAAGATTCAACAAGCTGTAGAGGATGCAGGATACTCAGCTTACTCACTCCAAGAACAACAAATGCTGACAGGAGAATCGGATGCTGAAAAAGCTTCTCGGAGTGCTGAAGAACAGGATCTCACCCGTAAAATTTGGGTAGGAGGTGTTGTCAGTATCATACTTGTGTTGGGTTCGCTGTCTATGATGACAGGACTCAAGCTACCCTTGATTCCTGCTTGGCTTTCTCAGGGATGGTTTCAATTGGTGTTGACTGCACCTGTACAGTTTTGGTGTGGATATAGGTTCTATGTAAACGCCTGGAAAGCCTTGAAGCAACACACAGCAACAATGGATACGCTGATTGCATTGGGTACGAGTGCCGCATTTTTCTACTCGTTGTTTGCAACTGTTTTCCCGAACTTCTTGATCAACCAAGGCTTAATGCCAGAGGTGTACTACGAAACAGCAGCGGTTGTGATCACACTCATTCTGCTGGGGCGACTTTTTGAAAATCGCGCAAAGAGTCAGACTGGTGATGCCATTCGCCAACTCATTGGTTTACAAGCTAGAGATGCCCGTGTTATCCGCAATGGCAAGGAAATTGATGTTCCCATTCAAGAAGTTCAGATTGGTGATGTGATTTTGGTGCGTCCAGGTGACAAAATTCCTGTTGATGGAGAAGTGATAGAAGGCGCTTCTACTGTTGATGAATCAATGGTTACCGGCGAAAGTGTCGCAGTGAAAAAGCAGCCACCAGACGAAGTTATAGGAGCGACAATTAATAAAACAGGTAGCTTTCAGTTCCGGGCAACGAGAGTAGGAAAAGATACCGTTTTGGCTCAAATTGTTCAACTCGTGCAACAAGCTCAAGGCTCAAAGGCTCCCATTCAAAGATTAGCAGACTCTGTGACGGGATGGTTTGTACCAGTGGTTATTGGTATTGCGATCGCCACCTTCATCATCTGGTTTAACATCGTCGGCAATTTGACATTTGCCCTGATCACAACAGTCAGTGTGTTGATCATTGCTTGTCCCTGCGCTTTGGGTTTAGCAACCCCCACTTCTGTGATGGTGGGTACAGGTAAAGGTGCAGAAAACGGTATTTTAATCAAAGGAGCAGAAAGCTTAGAACTGGCACACAAAATTCAGACGATTGTGCTGGATAAGACTGGAACTCTGACTCAAGGTAAACCCACTGTCATCGACTATGTTACCGTCAACGGTACTAGGGATAGTAATGAGTTAAAACTTCTGCACCTAGCCGCATCAGTTGAGAGAAATTCTGAGCATCCTTTAGCTGAAGCAGTTGTGAGATATGCTCAATCACAGCAGGTAGATTTAGGTAACGCGCAGAAATTTGAGGCAATTGCAGGAAGTGGCGTCCAAGCTATTGTTTCCAACCAGCTTGTCCAAATTGGGACACAACGCTGGATGGAGGAACTGGAAATTAACACTGATGCCCTTAGTGAACACAAAGCTGCGTTGGAAGCTGCTGGCAAAACTGCGATTTTGATTGCTGTAGATGGCGAAATGCAAGGATTGATGGGTATTGCAGATGCCTTAAAACATAACAGTGAAGCTGCTGTCAGAGCACTACGCAAGCTCGGTTTAGAGGTAGTGATGTTGACGGGAGATAACCGCAAAACTGCTGAGGCGATCGCCCGTGAAGTTGGCATTACCCGCGTCTTTGCCGAAGTTCGACCAGACCAAAAAGCACAAGTGATTCAATCTCTTCAAGCAGAGGAGAGAAGAAGAAGAGGAGCAGAGGAGCAGGGGAGCAGGGGAGCAGAGGAGCAGGGGAGCAGAGGAGCAGGGGAGCAAAGGACTGCGTTAGCGCAGCGTGACCGAAAGTCATATATAAAAGAGGTAAAAAAAGAAACTCAGCACTCTATTGTGGCAATGGTGGGTGATGGTATCAATGATGCACCTGCCTTGGCTCAAGCAGATGTGGGGATAGCGATTGGTACAGGGACAGATGTTGCGATCGCAGCCAGTGATATCACTTTAATTTCTGGAGACTTGCAAGGCATTGTCACCACCATTCAACTCAGCCGCGCCACGATTCGTAATATACGTCAAAATCTCTTCTTTGCCTTTATTTACAACGTTGCTGGAATTCCTATTGCTGCTGGCATTTTGTTTCCCATCTTTGGCTGGTTGCTCAACCCAATTATTGCAGGAGGAGCGATGGCTTTTAGTTCTGTGTCTGTCGTGACTAATGCCTTGCGCTTGCGTAATTTCCGTCCCAAAACTATTTAATCCATAGCAATCCTAAATGATTTGTGAACACTCATCCCTCTAGGGCAAACGCACTTTGTTACGCTCAGAATGACAAACGTGTTTTTGCAAAATTGGGATGCTCCCTCAAAACCCTAGGAAAAGAGCATTCACGCTCATTTGTAATTGTGTAGAGCTTTTTCAACTTTACCAACTTTCGATAGTTGGGGGTCTTCCTTTACGTTGATGGCAGACATACGCAAAGCTCCCGGAATGTATATCATCCCAAAAATAAGTTTATCGCATGTTTCGGTTAAAATACCAACATTCGGTTATTTGTTGGTATTGTAAAGGATCTTTACCACTCTGGGCGTGTGTTCTACCAAAATGCCCTTTGGTGGAACTCACCCTAAAAAGGCTAGTTTTCGTCGGAAACCAAATTTTTGAGATCTAAGTATAATTTGTGTTTATTGTACTTAGTAAGCCTCCTCTCCAAAACTTATCCATTTTCTCTACCCTCTTTCTACCATTTCTCTCCTTTTTGGGAGTGAAATGTATTTACCCATACTGCGACACAAGATTTCGTAGTTTGCTACTTGCTTGAGGTTTAAAAGGTGTTTTTTTCACCCTAAACCAAATAACTTAGTAATCAAGGGTAACAGCTTACTACACGCTTCAACTAAACTGGCTGTAGTGGGTAGGACTGAAATAGTCCCTCTCAACATAGTAATAGCCTTCTTTGCAGTCTTTTGCATTACTCCTTCTTTAGACTCTTGACCCACTTCTGCTAAGACTTTTACCTGCTCCAACGCCTCAGCTTTATCCTCTTGTGTCAAATTTGCTTCAGCCTCAATCGCTGTCTGCAACTCCTTCAACAGTTCTGCCAGTTTCAGTGCTTCTGAGGCATCAGATTCTTGCAGTTGACCAATGGTCTTGGTAACAGTGCCACTAATCATTGCATATCTGCCTACCGCAAGCTGTTCAGCATTAATTGTACCACCATGCTGTATGATTCCTTCATTTTTCGCCGTATTACTCATAATAAGTTCTTTGTTTTGATTAAACTCTGTAAACTTGTTTGTATTTAATGGTAGCTCCGGTTAAGGTGCTGCCTCTACTGAACATTTTTACATGCGCACGATACTACAATGAAATTTATGTATAAAATTTCCGGAAAATCTCAAATCGGTTTTGTATCTATACTATACAACCTCTGACCAAGTTGCTCAAATATTTCTGCCACTTTAGGATAGCTAATTATTAAAAGAGATGAATTTAACTAAGACAGATACTACTCGATATCTTTGTGCTGCTGCCTATCTTAGCCCGACGTTTCGTGATTCAGTAATTCAACTAATTTTTAAGGAAGACTGTAAGGATATTGCGATATGTCATGGAGTTGATTTATCAACAGTACTTAAACACTGCCTCGCAGCACAAAAAAGAGAATTGAATAAACATAAATTTCTCGCATTTATATTCCTACTGGCTTGTGTAAGTGTTTTACTTCCAAATGATGAATGGGTATTCATTTTTATCTTATGTTTTCTACTCGCTTTAATACTTGTTTTTTCAGAAGCATGGAAACTTCGTTATGAAATCATTGCCAAAACCTTAGCTAAAAGTAATTTTGATCCAAATTATATAAACTTAACTTTCACTCAAAATGAAAAAATAAAACTTGAGGAAATAGCCAGAAAACAAAATAGTAATATTATCGTTTATGGAGGATATTCTCCCTTTGTAGGTTGCGGTTTTGAACTAGGTGGATGGTCTTTTGTTCTAAATATTAGTAAGGGAAAAGAAATAATAGAAAAAACTCTAACTCCTATTCCGTTTGCAATAGAAGAATTATACGAATATGTAGTTAATAGAATCAGAGAACTAAAATTATCTGAATTAAGCATTGAAGATAAATTATGTGTAAATGGACAAGAAATTCGAGGAAACAGCGTATTATTACCTGATATATTTAGTCGTCCATCTTCTCAAGTTGATGATAAATACGTTAAAAGTTTTGTCAATGCGACTACGGAGCATATTCGTTACTACAAACATATTAAAGTAATTACTTGGCAGGGAGAGTTAGTACTTTCGGTTTTTTTGAGAATTAGAAAAATTAATCAACAACTATTTATAGAAACAAATTTTTTTGTACTTTGTCCTGTTAAAAATGAATATTACTTATACTTAGTTGATGCTATAGAACCAGAAATTACTATTGACAAGCTAATGTCATTATTAATAAGTTCTGTGCTTGAAACTGTTCTTCTTTGGCCATTATCTATACTTAATATTTGGAATAAAGCCAACAGCAAAAAACAACTTCAGCAACAACGAAAAACAATGAGACGTATAATTAGGGAAACTCCAAATTACAACTATGGAGCAATTAACAGTGTACGTGAATTAGCAAGTCCTTCCATCTACAATCAATATTTTCAACAGCTCGATCAGGAAATGTATTTGAAAATTATCGAACGCCAAATTATAGATAGCATATGTAATTTTTTAGAAAATAAAAATATAGATACTTCTGATTTAAAGAATAGACAAAATGCAATATTTAACCAGGGAGTGATTCTCTCTGGAGGTTCTATTAAAGCTACAAATTTGTCTGTTGGAGAGCAAGCAAAATCTGTATTAATGAGTGGTGATATCGCTCCCTTTATGCCAAAAATGTAAGGATTCAGGTAGGGGTAGTGTTAGCCATTGGATGCCAAAAGTTTCGGTTTCGTGTTCCGCCTAATGCTAGGGAAGCTGTTATTTAGTGCCAACTCTGTCAAAAATATTGATATAATTATCTTTCAGCCCTTTGTCGGCTTTTGGGTTTTGATGAAGTACTGAAAGCTTAGTAGCTTGTATTAGGTAAGCATTTTAGTTCTTGTGCTTTCACTTGACGAAAGAGCCAAAAGTTGGAATGGGGGCGAAAAGTATTAATTTCTCGTGGAAATGGTGAGCGGCATCATCAACCTTGAGCGTTTTGCCAACTTCGGGTCATAAGTTGGTAATTATTTCAAAAAAATTCAGAGATGTGAGTGGCATCGCTGTGGGGGTTGTCTCTTTCATGGGATATTACTTTGATGTGAAAGCTATGCTAGGAAAGTATCATACTCTGTTTTTATTTCTTTTTTTGTTTAAGTCCCGATAAGCACAAAGCTCAAGATTTGGCTTTCAATCATGTTACCTCGATTGAATTCACCCTAAAAAACCAGGGCAATATCAATTTACCTGTGGTATAAACATGTTTCGTGGTGTAGTGGAAGCTCAGTAGTCAGATATTAGACATGGCTCGTGTAACGCTGTCGCATTTGTTTATACTGACAGAATACCGTTACATGGGCTTTTTTTGATCTTCCAAATATCCTCTAAATTCATAACCTAAATGAAAAAATTATACATTTTCTTTTGTATCTGCTCTGTTTTGTTTTCAATTTTGGCTTTTTCAAGTATTTCCTCTGCCCAGATTACAAACCCCATTCCCGTCAAACTTGAAAAATCAAATCTCCGTGTAGGGCTAAAAGAAGTTGTGCAAATTCCCATAAGTGGAACAGGACGCGAGAGAGTGGCGCGATTGAATCTTTTAAGCCATGTAGGTGATGGTAGTGGAAGGTTATTTGTTAATGATATGCGTGGCAAGCTTTATATCATTATGAACGACAAAGCTTCTGTATACATGAATTTAAAAAATTTAGTTTGCCCAGGCTTTAGCGATGAAACTTCACAACAGGGTTTTACCTATTTTGCGTTTCATCCAGAGTTTGCTAAAAATGGAATTTTTTACACTATCCATAGCGAAGAAAAAAATAATCGAATTCCTGATTTTCCAGTCACGAAAACAATTTTTGATAGCAAAGGCAAGGTTATAGAAAGTTCTCATCACGAAGTGATTCGCGAGTGGAAAGCTACCAATCCTACTGCTAATACTTTTTCTGGAACTTTTCGGGAAATCCTTCGTATTGAAAAACCCTACCCAGATCATAATATAGGGCAATTAAGCTTCAATCCTAATGCTAAACCTGGAAATGCAGATTATGGGATGCTGTATATTGCAGTGGCAGATGGTGGGAGCGATGGCTTTCCTGTCAGCCATACAGATCCTTTGAATAATGGACAAGACCTCGGCACTCCCCTTGGTAAGATACTCCGTATTAACCCTTTTGGCAATAATAGTACTAATGGCAAATATGGCATTCCCAAGGACAATCCTTTTGTTAAAGATGGTAGTCCAAATATTAGTCCAAAAAAACTAGGGGAAATTTGGGCTTATGGACTGCGTAATCCCCATCGTTTTAGCTGGGATATGGGTGGCGAAGGCAAAATGTTGATTGTCGATATTGGTCAAGCTTTTATCGAAGAAGTGAATCTTGGCATCAAAGGTGCTAATTACGGATGGGGAAACCGTGAAGGAACTTGGGTTATTGATGAAAAAAATGAGAATGTCCTGTTTCCATTACCTAAAAATGATGCTGATTATGGTTACACATATCCTGTTGCTCAATATGAGCATGACAAACCACCTAATTGGTCAGGCTATTATGCGGTGGCGATCGCCGGGGGTTATGTTTACAGGGGCAAAGCGATTCCAGAATTGGTAGGTCAATATATTTTTGGGGACTTTGGCAATGATGGGCGCTTTTTTCATGTGCCTGTCAATCAACTCGTTAATGGTAAACAGGCAAAGATAAAAGAACTCAGACTTTTTGACGGCAAACGAGAAACTTCTTTTCTCAAAATCGCTGGCAGTGAACGTTCTGATATCCGGTTTGGCATAGACGAAGCAGGAGAAATCTATGTGACGTCTAAGAGTGATGGTAAAGTAAGAAAACTTGTTCGATCACTATAATCACTTAACAGTGAACAGTAAACAGTAAACAGTAAACAAAGGGTGGACGAGTCCGTTTCCTACCTGATAACTGGTAACTGATAACTGATAACTGATAACTGAGTTGGTCATTATCAAAACCGCTATCAAAGAAGCAAATAACAAATTTTTATGCAAAAGAAACGAATCAAATGTTTGTTGGCTCAGATCTTGCACCTCCGGCTGATACGCCTTGAACTGAAGTTCAAGGCTAATAACCCAAGTCCGTTAAAACGGACTGAAAAACTTACCCAGTCCGTTTTAACGGACTTGGACTTTGAGCCAAGAAATTTATTTCTTGGCGGACGAAAAGTATGGTGCAAGATCTGAGTTGGCTTAAGGTAGGTGATTGTGAAAAAATTTTCTTTACGAATAGCTGCCTACAGTTTATTAGTGAGCATTTTGACCGTACAACAGAGTCAGGGAAAAGCGATCGCTAATTTACAAACCATCATGAGCAGCAACACCAAGCTAGAAAAGTTGGCTGATGGTTTAAAGTTTACAGAAGGACCCGTCTGGCATCCGCTTGGCTTTTTACTCTTCAGTGATATTCCCGCTAATACTATCTATAAGTGGACAACTGACAGTAAAATATCCATCTATCGTCGTCCTGCTGGCAATCCCAACGGCAATACGTTCGATAGGGAAGGACGTTTAATTACTGCTGAACATGACCGCCGGCTTGTACGCACAGAAAAAAACGGTCAAATAACCGTTTTGGCTGAACGCTACCAGGGTAAGCGTCTCAATAGCCCCAACGATGTTGTAGTCAAGTCAGATGGTAGCATTTACTTCACTGACCCGCCCTATGGTATTAGTAAGGAGAAGGAAGAACTTGGCTTTTATGGTATCTATCGCTTGAAACCAGATGGAACCTTGACTTTGCTCAACAAAGATATGGTGCGTCCTAATGGACTCGCGTTCTCTCCTGATGAGAAAAAACTCTACGTTAGTGATTCAGAAAAAGGACACATCCGTGTTTTCGAGGTTAATTCAGATGGCACATTAACTAACACCAGGGTTTTTGCAGAGTTAACTGGACCCAAAGACAAAGGTGTACCCGATGGCATGAAGGTAGATGCCCAAGGCAATATCTACTGTAGCGGTTCAGAAGGGGTGTGGGTTTTCTCGCCAACAGGTCAGCTTCTGGGTAAAATTCTCGTGCCAGAGGTGGTAACAAATTTAGCTTGGGGTAACAAAGACTACAAAACACTTTACATCACAGCAGGTCAGAGTGTTTATCGTATTCGTCTCTTAGTGGCGGGAGTGCAACCGCCCAAGGATGAACGATGAAGGCTAAAACGTGGAATCTATTTTGCTTCGCTTTATTACTAACGGTTTTTATTGTGGGTTGGGGACAAGTCACTGCGAAGATCCCGAACCAAAAAGCTCCATCACAGTATGCAAAAATTACGGTAGTAAAGACTAATTACCAAGGCTGGCGAGACTCCTGGGTTTTGAGTAATGGTCAAGTAGAAGCAATTATAGTACCAGCAATCGGGCGGGTCATGCAGTTTCGATTAATAGATGGAGAAGGTACATTCTGGGAAAATCCGAAAATGTTTGGCAAAGCCCCCAATCCCGCATCAGAAAAATGGGTTAATTTTGGGGGTGATAAAACTTGGCCTGCTCCTCAGTCGGACTGGACAAAAATCATGGGGCGAGATTGGCCTCCACCGACAGGTTTTGATTCCATACCAGTTCAGGCAAAGGTTGACGGCAGCGAAGTGACGCTAATTTCTCCCATAGATCCACTTTACGGCATTCGGACTTACCGCAGGATTCGACTCCATCCACAAAAACCTGTGATGACTATTTCGACAAGTTATGAAAAGGTCAAAGGTGAGCCAAAAAAGATTGCGGTATGGGTGATTACACAGTTGCGTCATCCAGTGGGTGTATACGCTGCCCTACCCCAAGCTTCGATTTTTCCTCAAGGATATAACAGACAATCCGAGGAGTTACCAGCCAACTTAAAGGTGGAAAACGGGATGCTGTCATTGACACGTGATCCGAAAAAATCCCACAAGATAGGCTGTGATGCGAGTACGTTGTTATGGATTGGAGAAAAAGTTGTAGTCCGCATTGACTCACCCAGAGAACCTGGGGTTAGTTATCCCGATCAGGAAAGTAGTACTGAAATTTATACCAATTCAGCTCCAGATGCTTTCGTGGAGCTTGAATTTCTTAGTCCACTAAAAACCCTGCAAATTGGGCAAAGAATCAACCTTACCACTACATATACTTTACTTCGGCGCACAACCCCGAATCCTGAAGAAGAAGCTAGGAAAATTATTGGACAATCTGAAGTAACGGTTCCTAACCCAAGAAATATAGCGAAAGCTACTAAATAACTCTTCCCTCCTACCAACGAGTTTTGACTACATCCCGTTCACACAGCGCAAAAGAACTCAAGCTCTTTTTTATTATTTGTGTAAATAATAATATATTGTTCGTCTGTGCGATTACGCTAGACGTTCGCTCACTTTTTGAGTTAAAGTACGGTAAGGACATAGAATTATTGTATTTATCAAGCGAAAGGGGTTTGCATCTACCAAGCTGACTTCCGGTCAGAGATAAAACACCTTTAACCCTTTCTAGAACAGCAATATGCATTACTCATTACTACCCCTATTGAGCTTCTTTATTGGTATTGTCGTCGGCTTAACAGGCATTGGCGGAGCATCTCTGATTACGCCAATGCTCATTTTTTTCTTCCAGGTTCCTCCTTCGATTGCTGTGAGTTCTGATGTTGTGGCTGCCACGCTGATGAAATTTGTCGGCGGCTATCAGCACTGGCAGCAACGAACCGTCGATGTGCAAGTGGTGAAGTGGCTAGCATTTGGCAGCGTTCCCGGATCGCTTTTTGGGGTAGGAATTTTGCATTTGGTCAAACAAACAGGAGAGCAGAACTTAGACGACATTCTGCTGCACTTGGTTGGAATGATGATTTTATTTGTGACCTTGGCAGCACTCGCACAACTGCTGCTATTGTCGTTTTTCCCTGATTTTAAATTACCAGAACTACCAAAGTTTGACTTGAAAACAAAGCTGGGTCGTGTTTCTGCAATGAGCGTAGGAGCAGTTTTAGGCTGTTTGGTTGGTTTAACAAGTGTCTCCTCCGGTTCGATGTTTGCATTGGTGCTGATTGGCTTTTTCCAGCTAGAGACTCGTAAGTTAGTGGGTACAGATATTTCACAAGCCGCAATTTTATTACTGTTCACTTCCTTAGGACACCTCACCCTTGGGACAGTTGACTGGAGTTTGGTCTTACCAATATGGTTAGGCTCTGTACCTGGGGTACTGCTTGGTGCTAAACTTTGCCAACTTGCGCCTCAACGTCCACTGCGGTTTATCATTTACACAATCTTGCTTATGGCGAGTTACAAGTTAGTTGCCCCAGTTTGAGTGTAATATCAAGCTAAATGTTCCTCTTTCGTACATGATAAAAAGACCAAGGCAAATCAACACAAAAGGAACAACGGCTCTACCGTAGCGGCTTAAAATGTTAGCGATCGCTCTTTGACGAGTCAATAGGTAAGCAACAGCACACCAAACGCCTACCAAGACAAAAAATACGCATAAAGTTACTCCCAAACTAGCAAAGCTCTTACCAGCAAATAAGGGTATGTAAATACTGATATTATCACCGCCATTAGCAAGTGTTACCGCTGCGACTTGATAAGTTTGGGCGTGTAAAAAACTCAAGAAAAAAGACAGTATGGGGTTACTATGTGAGGAGGGCTGAAAATCAGTAGTGACTGTTTGAACTTCTGTAGTTTCTTGTTCTTTATTTACCAATAGCTTTAAACCAATTGCTATGGGTAGTAATCCCAGGAATCCTATCCATTCTCGCGGGATGAACAAGCCACCAAAGAATCCTGGTAAGCTAGCAATGATGATAGCTGTAAAACCAAGGTACTGACCAAATACAATATGTCGTCGCCGAAAATTGGCATTTACTTGTGAGAAAAATAGCAGCAGGATCAGGATATCATCAATATTGGTAGCAACGAAGGCAATGACAGCTTCCGTGAAAGCCGTCCAAAGTTGAGTTATGGTCATTGAGAAGAAAATATGATGTTATCAAGCCTATAAATTATATATAAAAAATAAAATCATATATATGAGTGGGTTAATCTCTGGAATTAGCACGGGAATAGTTGCCTTCACCGCCACGAATATTGATGATATTATTATCCTTTTGCTCTTTTTTTCTCAGGTTAATTCTACCTTCACTCGTAGGCATATTATTGTTGGTCAGTACCTTGGTTTTACAGCACTTGTCATTGCCAGTCTCCCCGGTTTCTTTGGTGGATTCATCTTATCGCCAAACTGGATTGGATTATTAGGTTTAATACCTCTTGCTATAGGCATTAGTAGTTTGGTGAACCCAGAAGAAGATTCAGAAGAAGAAGCAACCGCAAACGAACAATCAGAAGATTCGACTTTTGCTAGTTTTCTTTCCCCTCAGACTTACAGTGTTGCTGCTGTCACCATTGCTAATGGTAGCGATAACATTAGTGTCTACATACCATTATTTGCTAGTAGTGATTTCGGAAGTTTTTTGGTAATTCTAGTCGTATTCTTTATGTTAATAGGAGTTTGGTGCTATTCCGCATACAAATTAACAAATCAACAAGGAATAGCTGAAACTGTCACTCAATACGGTAATTATCTTGTGCCTTTTGTTTTGATGGGATTGGGTGGTTTTATTGTTTTAAAAAGTGGCGCTTTGAATCCAGTAAAACTCTTATTTAGCTGTTTATGTCTGATAGTTCTTGTAAAAGACGACCAGAAAATAAGCTAATGCGCGTCTGGCGTTGCATATTTATTTGTTAAGACCGTCAGCGCCTCCTCATATCTTGCACCTATCCGTATAAAACCGTACAAGCTAAAAAAAATTGCGATAAAGCTACATGATTTTTATTGGCTTTTCTCGCTCAAGAAAGGATTGTTGGTTTAATACTGAGTGACTAATAAAAATCAACTTTTCTTGGTGCAAGATGTGAGCGCTCCACGGGTGGCGCGCCACTCGTTATGAATGAAAGAAACAGCATCCTCCTTCTTCAGTGTTAAGAGTTCCCTGTTCCCTGTTCCCTGTTCCCTGTGTTTCTTGAAAGCTACCACTAAATAATTTAAAGGAACCCCTAGTTTCCTCTAGAGAAGTCAAGTAGGGAGCCATATGTTTTTTCACAAAATGAACCATCGGGGTATAAACCAGAGGAACAGTCCAAATCCCCTTGATAATCTTTTCTTTGGATTGAATTTGAATAGCGTTAGCTATTAGAGAAATATACACGCCCCTTTTTTGCAAATCTGGGTTAACGAAACCGCAGCTATAGCGGATGGTGTCGGTTGCAAGGCGATGAGTGATAATCCAGCCAACAACCTGTCCTTGGTAACGCAAACCCAAACTATTTAAAGGCTCAAAGTTCTCTTCGTATTTAAAAGGATTCAAATCTTTTGGTATCCAGGGAGATACTTCCTGCTGTTGCTGAATGGCAATGCGTTCATCCTGAGTTATTTCTGCCCAAGGAAAGATTGTGTAAGAACTTGGAAGTGTTACTTTTCGCAGCCAGGGAGCCTTCATGAACGGAAAGCTAGCTTTGCACACTAGCATCCGGGCCTGGGGTGATGCCCAATTACACTTTTGCAGCAGACGTTCCAAGGCTGGCGTGGTTGGTTGACCAGTAGTGTAAACCAACTCGGCACTTATGCAACCTCGCGAAAATAACTCTTGTTCCAAACGGGTTAAAAGAGCTAGGCCAATTCCCTGACGACGATGATCTGGTTCCACAAAAATAGAAAGCACCTCTGCCGATTTACCATCGGGTTCAATCTCAGCTAGTGCTAAACCAATCGGCTGATTCGAGTCAGAAGCTGCGATCGCTATTGTCAAGCCTTCTGGTTTCAAGGCTTGTAACCGAGGACGAAATCGCGGAAAGGTAAATGCTTGATAAATCAGCCCTGTAAAAGGACTATCGATGCAAGTCAACGTATACATATACAAAGTGCTAATTGTCCTAGAATACTTCCACACTAAAATTAGTTAAATCGCGAATAAATCTAGCTAGCTCAACCGAAAAACTCTGTTGAAATTGACGATTCAACATCGCCTTTGGCTTTTTTACATCAATGAGTAAAATAGTTCTAATTTTCTCGCTACAATTCCAAGCTTCATGTTCTATCGTATCGTCAAAAATTAAACACTTGCCCTCTTGCCAGTTCCTAGTTTGATTTCCTACGCGGAGCATACACTTGTCTGGGACAATTAAACCCAGATGACAACGCAGCACACTCTTCGAGTAACCAACATGAGGTTTGATATGAGTTCCTGGTGCTAGGGAAGAAAACCCTGCTGTAGTTAATCCTGGTATCATTTCGACTAACCTTGTTGTATTTGGACATAATCGACAGTTATCCTTGAGTTTTGTGCCAAAATGATACAGACCAAAAACTTCCCAGGTGTTTTCGTAAAGAAATTTTTCAGGCCAGGGAACAAAATGACATTGTTGAAGCTGCTCTAATTCCTGGCGGATTAGTAACCAATTCGCTTCTAAAGTTGCTGTAAATTCAAACTCACTTGTATCAAAAAACATTTGCATAACTGTAATAAAGGAATTATTCCCATAACAGTACCGAAGGCAGTACTTCTGGGTACGCTAATCGCAGCAGCCCATAACCAATCCCAGCAGTTCCAGTGAAGAAACTTGGGCTAAAAATATGACTGGGCAAGTTAGGAAATAGTTGATACCCGCCTCTGTGTTCTGCTCTGGCTACTACCCAAGCCGCTCTTTGTAGAGCCATTTCTTGTAACTCTGGACGGGATAGTTTTTGGGCTGCTAGTAGGAGTACCTCAATGCGACCAAAATTGCCGCAGCAGAGATGATCTATCCCTTGTAAACTATACTTTTGAGTAGTCTGTAGCGCCACTTCCACATCTTGATAAATTTCATCCATCTCTAAAATCGACAAACTACCCAACCGTCCCAAGCCAATTCCAGCAGCGCCATGACACCAACTGACGTTAAACGTAGGTAGACCGTTTTGGTTTTGGTTAGCAAAGGAACGGAAGTCGGGCCAGTTACCGGCTGAGGTCGAGAATACGCTGCGTTCGTAGCTGATGCCCTCAAGGGCTGCCTCTTTATAGGCAGGCTCGCGTGTCACTGAATAAAGCCGCAATAGAGCATAGGCAATGCCAGCAGCTCCGTGGGAGAAACCTGTTAATGGTATATGTTCAAAATTTTTCCAAGCTCTAGGGGAACCATCAATGCTAATACGATGTGCTAGCAAATGTTGGCCGCAGGCGATCGCTTTATCTAAAACTGCCTGCTGGGCTGTCTGGTGATAAAGTGATAGAAGCCCTAAAATTGCACCCGCAGATCCGCTAAGCGCGTCCAACTCTTGGTCAATGGCAATGAGTTCGGGCGTAATTAAATCAGCAACTCGCAGAGCATCTTCTTTGAGCGCTGGTTCTTGAAGAAAGTGGCTGATTGTAACTAAAGAATAAATGATCGAACCAAGGCCTGTAGCGCCACCAATACCAATTTTTTTAGCCAGTCTTTGAGTTAACTGGGCGTCGGCTGTCTGCAAAACTTTTCGTATGGATTGTAGAGCGCCTAAAGCAAGCTCGCGAAACTGGCAACTGTCGTTGAGATGATCCAAAGTCGCCAAAAACAGGGCGATACCGCAGTTGCCATCATAGAGATTTTCTTCCAGAGTTTGAAGTTGCAATCGCTCGGCTTTGGGAATATAGCCTAAACCAATCCAGTAGACACTGCCATCTGCTTCCCGGATGGCTTGGGAGCTAATTTTTTCTGCAAGAGCACTTGCAGACGCGAACAACTTTTCACGGGTTAAAGAAGTTTTTGTTGAATAATCGGCAGCTTTTGAAGCTGAGAGTGCACCAACCTGCTCAGTTTCATGCGTTCGCGCCACTCTGGCGTAAAAACTTGCCTGGATAATAGCCACTTGCCGAGCTAAGTCAGTTTCATCAAGTTTTTTTAGCCTGGAGATGACTTGGCAGTAGCTGGGTGCTGTAAAATACCCCTCAATCGGTTGCTCTAGTCCAACGGTGAGGGCATCACTATCGGAGGAAGCCCCAAAATAGGGAACATCTAACTGCTCCATCGCCCTCAGTTCTGAGTGTAAAATCGGCCAAGCTTGTGGCTTATTTACAGTTATGAGAAAAGCACGAGCTAAGATATCCAGTTGAATACTCCGCTCAACCCCATTCTGGAGAAATTCAGGAGCCAGGGTTTTTTGTAAAATGACGCTATAAACTTTGGTATCACGGAAAACAAACCGCACTTGCTGAGCTTGCAGCGCTGCCAAGGGATTTGACTGATTTCGGGTTTTGCCAACCTCTTCAAGATCGGGGAGGTTAAGGGAGGGTGCGTCTACTAATAGTGCCTGCCGATATCCGAGCAGAAAGCGATACATCTGCTCAAAACCGTCAACCAACTCCTCAAGATAATCATTCGGCGACAGGGGAAGCCCATTCAAAATCGGCGAATTTTTGTCTGGCTGCATAGCAACAGTTTCATGAACCCATTGCATATAATCTGTATTGACATACTTGCATTGCCGTACAGTCCAAGGGGATATTGAATCTGCGCCAGCACTACCCAAACCGCTGATATCGTAGGCGATGCGGTTATCCTTGTTAAAATCCCAGCGAGGTAAGAGTCCAGTCCTAAGGACTGAATCCCAAAAAGCTCGCTTGACGACCACCTCTTGCTGTTGTTCGAGGGCGTCTTCCATCTCTGTTGATTCATGATGCATCAGTGTTTCCATATCAACTAGCACTGGGTGTTCGCCGTTGGCGATTAAATTCTCGGAGTGACAGTCAGTCCCGCCTAGAACATACAGCAGGCACAATAGCATCCCGGAGCGCTGATAGAAGCGCTGCGCCGCTGCTATATCCTCACAAGGCAACTGCTCTACGTATTCTGAAAAGCCATAGGTTTGGCGGTTGAGTACCTTGAAGGTTTTGAAAAGTGGATGGGAATTTTGAATGAGGTTTTGGCAAGACTCTTGAGAAAAAGCAAAGTGCTGATTGCACCAGTCTAAAAACTGATTGTAGGCAACTTCTAAGCCTAAGTCCTTGGGTTTGTAGACGAGCTTCAGTCCCGACTCAAAGGTAAGAGCAATTACACAACGTCCTCGCTTATGAGGATCGGATAGATTCGGCGTAATTGCAATAACTTTTCCTAAAACCGAACTTCCTCCCTCTGGTTGAAATATTTGCTGAATTTCAGCTAAATCCGCTTTTAAGTATTGCAAAAACTCTATTGTCGCTTCTACCCAGAAATCAATTTGAGTTGCTATCAATTTTGCCAGCACTGGATATTTCTGGAAAAAAGTCAACAGTCCATCCTGCAAAAGTTTCTGCACGAAAGTCTCGTAATGAGTTTTGTGGAGTGTAAGTTTTATATCTGTTACTAGAAGATTGAGAAAACTGTACTGAGAGGGACGAAAACGAGAAAATTCCAATTCCAGTGTTTTCTTGCACAGATTCACTAGTTCAGATAGTAAGCTGTGTTCCAGTTTTAGGTAAGCTTTTGCTTCAAGTATTTCTAAGGGTAAATAGCTAACAGATAACGATCCAGAACTTAGACAAGTTAGTAATTTTTTCCGTGCTACATATATTGCAGGTAGTAGCAGGTCTTCAAACGGTAGTGGCTTTTCAGAGTCAATGGGAATGAGGGATTGAAATTTTTCAGTTTTGAATTTCCATTCCGAAGCCGTTTGGATAATTTCCTGTAAGGTTACTGCCCAATTGGATAAGATTTGATTCTCAGCAGAAGGCGGCAAGCTCATAGCTAAACGTACTGTATCCAGATCCAACCCATCCCAGTACAATCGCTTCTGAAATTTTTCCCAGTTTCCTTGTGCCACCACCTGACACCAGTGGTCTAGGCGCTCCGAGCTTTCCTTTTGTTCATTGACTTGAGTAGTGTCAACATTAAGTAAACTCTTGCTAAGGCGTTCTGAAAGAGAACTGGCACAAGCGACAATATTTGCTAGATCAAATTCCGTTACCATCATTTTTGTTTTCCTGTTTGTTTCTTTCTTCCGCTTAAAGAAAATGTGTGACTTTGACGATAAAATGACTAAAAAAGCCAAGATATGCCACAATGTATGTGATCATTTTCTGATTCACAATTGTGGCCATTTTTTCGTAAAAGTCACAACATGCTTGACAATTGAAAGTAAGTAAGTCCACGAAGAAGTTCGGGTTGCTTAAGCAACATCAAACAGTCATGAACTAAAACCTCCTCCAACTTAATTAAGCGTCTCAAAATTGTGGTTGGCTACTGATATTGAACGTTTTCTACGACGATGAAACGATACCTCAATGGTTGCGGCAAATACCAGTTGTGGATATTCTGCGCCAAACATTGATATATCAATATTATGTAGAAAACAATCGGGTATGTTGGCGTACTGCTGCGCCTATGGACAGATCAACAGACCATACGACTTGCCGTACGACAGGCGAGGGGCCGCGTTACACCACACCCTTGTGTCTTGCTCGCACCTGCAACGGCCTCCAATTGTTCGTCGGACAACTCGCTTTCCCCGGTGCTTTCGAGACGACTGAGCCACCACTGTTGAACTTCATTTGTGGTGA
>JAHHGV010000028.1 GCA_019359695.1 Brasilonema angustatum HA4187-MV1 | reverse complement strand
AATTGTAGCCGTTTGCTTTACCTAACTCCACTACCTTATTCAAAAAGCTCTCCCCAGCTGCTTGAAAGCCTTCCCGCTCCCCTTGAACTCCCTGCTGGATTTGCTGTTGTAGCTCTTGGGATTGAGAAACTTGTTGGACAAACTGGACAAACTGATTATCGCTGTTCATGTGATTTTCTCTCCTTGTGTTGGTTTAGTGTCAAAGACTAGGGGGGCAGGCGACCATACGACCGCCCGTAGGAATACCACACCTTTGTTGTGTCTTGCTCGCACCTGCAACGGCCTCCAATTGTTCGTCGGACAACTCGCTTTCCCCGGTGCTTTCGCGACGACTGTGCAACCACTGTTGAACTTCATTTGTGGTGAAATTGTAGCCGTTTGCTTTACCTAACTCCACTACCTTATTCAAAAAGCTCTCCCCAGCTGCTTGAAAGCCTTCCCGCTCCCCTTGAACTCCCTGCTGGATTTGCTGTTGTAGCTCTTGGGATTGAGAGACTTGTTGGACAAACTGGACAAACTGATTATCGCTGTTCATGCGATTTTCTCTCCTTGTGTTGGTTTAGTGTCAAATACTATTGAAGCTGTAACTTGGACTGACGCATTGACAAAAATTTGATTGTCTGCGTGAATCCTTAGTTGATTTGCAGAACAGAAGTTAAACATGAATTAGCTTTTGTTCTACATTCTTATATAAATGTCAGCACCGATCACCTTATGCACCTTTGGGATAGAAATAGAAAAAATTGCTAGTATTCTGGTCAGGGTAAACGTTGTGTTGCAAAAACTGACAGAGAATATTTTGCTAGTACAGCATGGCAAAGCGCTCCCCGACCGACGAAGAGTCGCATATGCAAGAAATGACCTAGCAAAAATCAACAATAGAGCCAAAAAGTCAAATGGTACGTTATGTCGCTACGTCTTTAACTTTGACCCAAGTCATAGCAATTGGTACTTTTGCAACAGGTCTAAGTAGGTTGGTACTAATTTTCCCGAAGTATGTAACCTTTTGTAAGGGAAAAGGTTTTCCCCCTTTCCCCATTGCAATATAGTTCTGTTTATTTACGCCCATCTACTTAATAGCTACCTGATTTGCGGTGCTCGATCGCACTCACGCCTATCGATTCTAAAACTTTGCCCTCGTCTACAGTTGCGTAGATTAACCAGCGATCGCCACATTCCATCCGCTGTTGGACGGTACATTCCAGATAGGTGAGGGCATCACTGAGAATTAAGCAACCGTTGTTAGCACTTTGAGTCGCCAACTCAGCAAAGGGATTGTCTCCTGGAGTACTGCGATAAGAAAAGTATCGCCGCAGGTTGCGTCCTTCCTTAAGAATGTTGAGGACAAATTGATCACCAGGATGAATAATCGCATCGGCATTTTGATCTTGAGCGATCGCAATCATCAAACCAGGAGGATTAAAGGTAGCTTGAGAAACCCAAGAGGTGAGGATACCACTATGGCTGTCACCGCGTCGAGAACTGAGGACGCACAGAGAACCGATGATGCGCCCAACGGCTTGTTGTGTTCGGTCAATTTGGGCTTCTGTCAAAGCTTGGCGAGGTGTACGCAGCTTCTTTTTCTTTTTCAAGACTTGGGCAAATTCTGCCCCCGCATCCTGACACTGCTGCAAAGTGGACTCAGTGGGACTGAAGCGAACGCGGATAGTTTCAAACCCTAAACGAAAATTGGCATCCAACAATTTGTTTTCAATCAAATCGGTGGCTTCACCACTCCAGCCGTAGGAACCAAAAACTCCTGCTAGTTTAGTTTTCGTCGCTGCTGATAGAATAATTCCCAAGGCAGTTTGAACTTGAGTGGGTGCATGACCTCCTAATGTAGGAGAACCGATAATGAAGCCATTGCAAGCTTCCACTGCACGGGTAATTTCGCTGGGTTCTGCTAGTTCGCAGTTAATAGATTCGACTGCAATCCCATTTTGAATTAACCCTTGAGCGATCGCCTGTGCTAAAGTCGCTGTGTTACCATAAGCTGAGGCATAAAGCAAGGCAACTCGCAATTCCTGGGTTTTCTGTTCCTGGCACCATTGACGGTAATCGTAGGTAAAGCGACTGAGGCTGTAACGGACAATCGGACCATGACCAGGTGCATAAAATTTGGCTTTTAAGGGTGCTAATTTCTCTAAGGCTGCTTCCACTTGTTTTGCCTGGGTGGCGTGCAGACAGTCAAAATAGTAGTGGCGATCCGCATCCAGTTGCTTCCAATCCTCATCAAAAACAACATCGCTACAAACATGAACCCCAAAAAATTTGTCAGTGTAGAGAATACGGGTCGCATAATCGTAAGTACACATTCCATCCGCCCAACGGGGAGTCGGTACAGTCACGAATTGCAGTTGATGTTCTTGTCCCAAATCTAGAGTGTCTTCGGAACGAACCAGGTGAATTTTCGACTCCCACTCAGGGAAAATCGTTTTTAGAACATTTGCACTTGGTTTAGAACAGACAATCTTAACTTGGGGTGCTTGTTCGAGGAGGACTTTGAGGGTAGCCATCCGGTTAGGATTGACGTGATTGAGGATTATGTAATCTAATTGGGTCAATAGAGCGTGTTTGTTAAGTTCTTGTAAGAAAATCTGGGTAAAAGACTCGCCCGGAGGGTCAATTAAAGCAGTCCGATCAGCTTGGATAAGATAGGAATTCGCTGTTGTTCCTTTTTGGCGGGCGTATTCAACTTCAAACTTGAGGCGTTCCCAAGTGCGCGATCGCAAAACCAAAGTATGAGTCGTAATTTCAGCAACTTGAACGTCACGAGGGCGGCTGGTTGTGGGGGCTAGAGTTTGCATTAGTATAGTAATGGGTTGGTTGTTGATGGTTGGATCACAGGATAAATTTTCAGAACTCAACATGAGTCTGAGATTCAGGTATTTCTTCTTGGGCGAGGCGGTTTTTGTATCGCTTTGAGACTTGGTGTTCTGGATCGATACCTTCAAAGGTTGGAGGTAGCCAAACTCTCACAACCAGTAACACCCCTAACACCACTAAGAAAGCACAGGCGGCTAAGACTTGCATAAATGACGTTTCTAATACACCTCGTACAATCATTTCTCGCAACACAGAAACAATTGACACTTCTACGGCGACTCCAATAGAAACTCGTTGCTCTTGCAGGTAAATGATCAACAAACGAAATAACTCTACTAAAATCAGCAACGACAGGATATCTGCTGTGACGCTGTGGAACTGAATCGGGGGGATGAGAGAGAGGAACATGGCGCGGATTTGTAGCACCATAAAGCTAAATAGCCCGATGCACAGCGAAATCACAATCAAGTCCTGAACCAATTCCAGTGCTTGCACAATTCGACCGAGATTTAACCAGCTTTCCCGCTTCACAGGTTTGACTGGTATGTTTTTGAGTAATTGCATTGTCTAAAAACTCCTATGAGAGGGAAAGAGGGAGAAAGGGAGTGAGGGCTACGGTGTACACACAAGTCCTTGAATTACCCGCTTATCCCCGCAAAACCTCACCCTGCCCTGTCGGGCATCCCTCTCCGAACTCCGGAGAGGGAAAGATTTTAGCGCAGCTAAAAGCGAGGGTGAGGTGAAAAGCGAGATGTATGTACATCGTAGGGGAGTGAGGGAGGAAGGTAGTTTGCAGTTAATAGTGGTTGCCAACCTTGCGATGGTGGACGGCGCTGAAGGCATCTAGTTTGGCGACTCTGCCAGTTTGGACGCTGCTGTAAATAATCCAGTGATCGCTGCACTCGATTCGCGTCGTGACTTCACATTCCATATATGCCAGTGCATCTGCCAAAATGGGACAGTTATTGCTGGCGGGGTAGGTTTTGATGTTTGCAAATCGATCTGCACCGGGAGGGAAACGCTTGAGGAAGTGTTTCATTAAGGTTTGGTAGTTGTCTTCCTCTAAGACGTTGAGAACAAAGCGATCGCCTACGTGGAGTAATGATTCAATTGCCCGATCCTTGGCAACTGCAATCGCAACTCCCAAAGGATTCATGCTCGCTTGCATCACCCAAGAAGCTAACATGGCACTGGTGACATCTGTTTTCTGGGCGGTAATAATATAGAGTCCACTGCTTAAGCGTCCCAATGCTCGTTCTAAATCATTATCTATGGCTTTGATTTGTTTGATCGTGCGATCGCGAGTCAACCACTGTCCAATATCAGTCCCCGCTTCATCACACATTTGTTCGGTGATGTGCGTTGGTGGTTCTTTCACCAAAATGGGTGGAAAAGCTTCGGTTAGACCGATTTCTTGAAACTTATTACGCAACGGATAAATTGGTTCATCTTCCCTACCACCACTTTCAAACAGTCCGACTGCTTGCTTACGGTGTGCAGCTGCGAGAATGGTACTTAAAGCTGCATGGGCATTTTGATTCGATTGGGATGGCATACCAATCACCAAACCCGTGGCTTGGTTGACGAATTCCCGGACTTCATGAGGTTCAGCAGTATTTAAATCTACCAGTTCTACCGCTACCCCATTTCTCTGGGCGCCATGAGCGATCGCTCTTGCCAATTGGTCACAAAAGCCGTAATCTTCACAGTAGAACAGGGCAACGAGGGTATCTGTTTTTGCCTGTTCTTGACTCCATTTCTGATAGCAACTCACCCAGTCTGACAAATGATGTTGTAATAAAGGTCCGTGCCCTGTGGCGATTGTGCCGATATCTAATTTTTCCATCCGCTTGATAGCAGACAGCACGGAACGGGCATTTGGAGCCATCAGGCACTCATAGTAATATTTAAAATCGGCTTCGATTAATTCTGGATCTTCATCAAAGGTGTGATCGTCGCAGTAGTGCATCCCAAAAGCATCGCAAGTGAAGAGGATGCGGGTTTTAGCATCGTAGGTAAAAATAGTATCAGGCCAGTGGAGATTGGGGGCACTCACGAATTCTAACTCATGTCCGTTGCCTAAATCGAGGCGGTCGCCATTCTTAACTATCAGCGATTGAAATGGCTGATGTATCATATTTTCCAGGAACTGGATGGCAACTTTTGCTCCTACTACTGTTACCTGAGGAGCTAACTGCAACACCTCTTTAACAAGTCCACTGTGATCCGGTTCAGTATGACTAATAATTAAATAATCCAGCGTTGAGAAGTCAATCAATCCCTTCAAGACATCTAAATACAACTGCTGAAACTTGCGGTGAGAGGTGTCAATTAGAGCTGTCTTCTCACTTTGAATCAAAAACGAATTATAGGTTGTACCATTGTTCAATCCAAACTCGATGTCGAAGCGATCGCGATCCCAATCCAGAGAACGAATAGCGATCGTTTCATCCCCAAGATCGACTATTTGCATAGTCAAGCGATCGTGGGATTGAGTATTTTCAGAACGAGCAGTGAGTGCAACCATACGCTTGTGCCTCCAACAATCTTCTGGCGTGAGTGTTCTTAACTCTCATTCTGCTTGGAAACCACTCTAGTTGTAAAATGTCAATCTTTAAAGCTAAATATTAGTTATTTAAATCATCAAAATCATTCTATTTTTCTATTCTTATCATTATCACTGACACTGATTTTAAGCTTTTCTGCTGCTCCAAAAAGCGGTATAAGGCTTCCCGGAGGGCGTGCAAAATTTTATGCTCCTCCAACGTCGTTGGGTGGGCACTCTGCTACTCACGCCACGCCAATAATATGGGAAGCTAAGCAGTGCCCAACGCCAGATGCCTCTGTCGGGAAAGCCGTCATTCGCACTGGCTCCCCAACAAATCAAGATTTTCCGCGAATCCAACGCAAGGCTAGATGTAGTACATAGATTCCATCTGTCGTCCTTTCGCTCGTTGCTCACAAATGTCATGGATGGTATACTTCTGTAGAACAGAGTAAGCTGCCTCACACCCTTCTTGCCAAACCTCTTGAATAACTTCAGTTTCTGCTGATGTGGGGGTGGAATTCTGCTTGGGCACATCTGCGTCTGCTTGTTCCATACAACGGAAAGCATCTAGAACTGTAATCTTTTGGGGTTCTCGTGCCAGAACATAGCCACCTTTGACGCCGCGTATGCTCTTAATTAAACCTCCACGCCTTAATGTCGCCAGAAGTTCTTCCAAATAGCGGTTTGGTATGTTTTGTCGCGCTGCTATTTCCCGGATTTGTAATGATTCACCGCTAGAATAACAGGCTGCTAGCGCTATCAGGGAAAGAACCGCGTACTCAGTTTTATTAGAGAGTTCCATAGACGAGAATATATAGACCCATTTAGTTATTACCTGTGAGCAAGCTGAGTGTCAGCCTAACCATTAAAATTAGAACCACACAGGCAATATCTCGATAATCTATATGCTGGTAGGTTTACGACAACTATAAAGAAGACCACTAATAAAATCAAATATTTTTCTTTGTCACTTTAATAAAAAAAAGTGATTAATAAGTATAAGTACTTATTTTCCTCCAGCGGATATTTTGTCCAAAGCATTCCAAAAATAGATTTAGTTGAGTTCCGACTCCAAAACTTTTGAGTTTTGACCCTTCGCTTCGCTCAAGGGCATGCTTTTTGACTCTGGACTTTGCACAGCGCTCAAAATCTGTTCAAAGGCGATCGCAACTCGGGTTTGAAAACGTTGTTTGTGTTTGAGCTTCCAAACAGGTTGAACAATGTCTAGCTCGGTGCCAGAGTTTCTATCTACCACACGAACGGCGTGAAGTGTAGATAGCTGTATTTCTTTTTTGACCATCAATTCTGGAATGGCGGCAGCACCAACACCGCTTTCAACCACTGCTTTCACCATCTCGCTACTGCTCAAGACGAGAACAATATCCAACTGAGTCAGTTCAATTCCCCAATTTTGTAAAGCTTGCTCAAACATTTGCTGTGCTCCCGAACCTGGCTCTCGCATCACCCAACTGGTTGCTAGCAGTTCTGCTGGGCAAATTTCTGTCCGCTTAAACCAGGGGTGAGATGTGCCAACCACAATTTGCAGGGGATCGCTCCCCACAACTTCCTGCTCCAAATAGTTCTTCAGTGAGGGTTTAACGTCTCCTGTTACTAAACCAAAATCAAAAAGTCCTGTAGCAGTCCCTTCGCAAATTTCTTCTGCATTACCCAGCGTACAATCGATATGAATACCAGGATATTGGCGTTTGAACTGGCTAATTTTCTCTGGTAACCAGTAGTTACCAATGGTGAGACTTGATCCCAGCTTTAATTCACCGCGTTGCAAATTGTTCAGTTCTTTCAAGCCTCGCTCAGTTAAAGAAACTTGGTCAAGAACTTTCTGCGCCTCCATTTGGAGTAATTTACCCGCATCAGTAATTTCGATATGGCGACCAATCCTATGGAATAGTCTGACTCCATATTCTGCTTCCAAACTTTGAATTGCTGCACTAACAGCTGGTTGAGTGATATAAAGCGTTTCTGCAGCACGGGTAAAGTGCATCAGTTCCGCAACTGCCAAAAAAATTCGCAACTGCTCAAGCGTCATTTTGAACCTTAAGGCTTTTTGGGTGTTGAGTCTGACCACTATGGTTGATGACTTCCTAGTATTGTACGGTAATTAGAGGCAACTACCGTATTTAAAAATAAAATTTTTCTGACATGTTTGCCTTTCACTTGTGTGGATAAATACTACTCAAAAAAATGAGCTGCTTTCGTATAACAAGTCACATGACAGCTTTATTTTGTTTCAATACTGAGTTGTGAAAAAGCTGATAAAGACTTGCATAATAAACATTACCATAAGTATTATCCTAAGAAAAGAACAGCCAAGATAATGATCATTTGTTAACTAGACATCTACAAAATAAATGTATGATAAAAACTTGGTAGATCTTATTTGCTCGCTTTAATCAGATCAACAATAAGCTTTACCAAATCCTCTGGCTCAACTGGTTTGCTAATATGTCTTTGAAATCCTGCTCTGATCGCTTGCTGTTGATTAATTTCTCCGGCATAAGCAGTCAGGGCTAAAGCTAAAACATCTCTGCCTTGTTTGGATGTGATTGCCCGAATTTGTCGCATTAGCATATAGCCGTCCATCTCAGGCATTCCAATGTCTGAGATCAATACATCAAAGTTTGTTTGCTTAAAAGTTTCCAAAGCTTCTATTGCGGAAGTTGCTGACGTAACCAGGGCACCACTTTGCTCTAGTATAAAAGTAATCAAATCTCGTGTGTCTGTATCGTCATCGACTAGCAAAACTCGCAGATCTGCAAGGGGGAGC
This sequence comes from Brasilonema angustatum HA4187-MV1, assembly GCA_019359695.1. Lineage (GTDB taxonomy): Bacteria > Cyanobacteriota > Cyanobacteriia > Cyanobacteriales > Nostocaceae > Brasilonema > Brasilonema angustatum. The sequence goes on along the minus strand of JAHHGV010000028.1, from coordinate 110,059 downwards.
GATGAGGAATTCCCGATGAGAAATGAAGAAGTTGATTCATCCAAATGTCCGAAGCCTTGATCGTTTAAAACCGGCAGCCTGACGGTGAATGTAGCCCCCTGTCCTACTCCTGGGCTGTCTGCGTGAACGGTTCCCCCGTGCAGTTCCACCAAGTGACGAACGATCGCCAACCCTAACCCTAATCCGCCAAATGTTCGAGTTGTTGTGCTATCGGCTTGGCGGAAGTATTCAAAGACATGGGGAAGGAAGTCTGGAGTAATACCTTTGCCTGTATCCTTAACTTGAATTTGAGCTTGCGATCCCATGCTGTTGAGTTGAATTTCCACGCTTCCACCAGAGGGTGTAAACTTAACAGCGTTAGAAAGTAAGTTCCAGATGATTTGCTGTAAGCGAGCAGAATCCCCAAGGATTTGCCCCACCTCTTTTTCAAACACCGTTTCAACTCGAATCGATTTAGCTTGAGCTGCTAACTGTACGGTTTCCATTGCAGCTTCGATTGTTGATGCCAGGTTAACTCTAGCCATGTTGAGACTGAGTTTGCCACGCAATATGCGAGAGACATCTAACAAATCCTCAATCAGTTGTACCTGTAGCTTAGCGTTGCGTTCGATTGTTTCCAAAGCATAAGCTGTTTTTGCGGCATTTAATTTACCGTTGCGAAGCATACTCGACCAGCCTAAGATTGGGTTGAGGGGCGATCGCAACTCGTGAGACAGTACCGCTAAAAATTCATCTTTAATTTGATTTGCGCGTTCAGCGGCTTCGCGGGCGGCTTGTTCTCGTTGCAGGATTTGTTCTCGTTCGGCTTCGATGCGCTTGCGCTCGGTGATATCCTTGAACAGAATGGCAACTTTGCAGCTGTTTGGCTGTCCAACACGGCAGGCATACACCTCAAACCAACGGTTCATCACTTCAGAACCATTCTCGAAGCGAATTGATTCGCCACTCAGTGCGACTTTGCCGTAAATCTCATACCAGTGAGCTTCAAGATTTGGAATGAGCTGACGCGCCGTTTTGCCAACAGCTTGTATGAGTCCCGTTTGTTTCTCGAATGCCGGATTGGTTTGCAAAAAGCGGTAATCAATCGGCGTATTGTTTTCATCAAACAGCATTTCGATGATGCAGAAGCCATCATCAATGGACTCAAACAGCGTTCGATAGCGTTCTTCCGAACCGCGCAAGGCATCTTCGGCAAGTTTTAGATAGGTAATATCAACTAGTGCGCCAGGAAAAGAAACGGGGTTGCCAGCCGCATCATACTCGACTCGCCCGCATGCCGACAGCCATCGCTCCCCGCCACTGACAGTCCGAACGCGGTATTGGGCGGCATAGCCCTTACCCGATGACATCGCTTGATTAATTGCGGCCGAAACGCTATCGCGGTCTTCTTCGTGGATGGCATCGATAAACAGCTCGATGGGCAATCCTTCTGTGGTCGCGATCGCCGGATCTACGGCAAACAAGTGAGCAAACGCAGTATTAACAATGACGCGATCAGTGGGAATGTTCCAGCGCCAGGTGTAAACTGATCCAGCCGCCAAAGCAGATTCTAATTGCACGTGTGCTTCTCGCAGCGCCATTTCAGCTTGTTGGCGATCAGCTTCAATTCGCTTTGCTGTGGTAATATCCCGTGAAATGCATAAGATTTGGACAACTTGTCCGGACGCATCTAAAATCGGTGTGACGATAACATCCCACCATTTCGGCTGACCCTTTAGAGTGAGACAATACCCTTGAAATCGACCAATATTCCCTATTCTAGCAGCGGCGAGCGCGGCTTGAGCATTTTCATAATCTTCGCCCTGCCAAAAACTAGCCCAGTCAGCATTGAGGACAGATGCAGGATCGTCGATTTCTAAGAGGCACAGCCCATTTTTACTAATGTAGAGGATTTCGCTGTTTAAAGTTAAAACTTTGATGCAGTCTTTACTGCTATCGAGAACACGTTGCTTTAGCTCCTCACTTTCTCGCAGGGCTTGTTCGATTTGTTTGCGATCTGTAATATTTATCAGCCAGCCGTCCCAAACATCTCCGTCTGCGGTTCGTAACCCACTCGACCTGCCTTGAATCCACTTGAGTTTGCCACTAGGCGTAATAATTCTGCCTTGCCAGTCCCAAGCAAGAAAGTTCTCAACGGCTGTAATAACCGACGCTTGAAATGAGGAGCGATCGTTAGGATGAATCTGGTTCCAAATTAAACCAGCGTCTTCTAACGCCGCTGATGGCTCTACTTCAAACAAGTCACAGCAACCCGAATTAACAAAGGTAAAGCGATCTGAACCATCGGCTCCGGAAATATAGCGATAAACCATCCCTGGTATATTTGTGAGCAGGCTCTGCATGTGGGCTTGGCTCTCGTGCAGTGCCTGTTGAGCATCAATAGCCGTTTGACAGGCGCGACTGCTACCTAAAGCAGCAGCAGTAATGTTTGCCAAACTCGTCATCAGCCGCACATCTTCGCTATCGAAGTGCCGTTGCTCATCGTGAGACACGATCCAAATCGTGCCTAGCGGTTGCTCATCAATGACTAAAGGAATGACTAAACTTTCAATAATCGCGGGTTTCGCTTGTTGTAAATAAGTAAAATACCGTTCGGGGTACAAAAAAAGCTGGGGCGATCGCCGTTCTAGACACACCCCACAAGGGCTAAAATCGCCTGGGCATGTCCCCTGCTCATATTCCTCAAACTCTCCAGCCAGTGCTACCCAATGGAAAATTGACTCTCCTGTGGGGGTGAGATCTAGTAAGCTGACCCCAGCAGTTCCCGCTTGACAAAGATCCCTCGCTACACCAACAAGGGTTTTGAGCATAATTTGCGGCGATTGAGCTAGTTGCCGAGCCAGAGTATGCAGGGCTTGGTTCTCGGCTTGCAAGTCAATTGTTTTGGGCAAGCGACGAGACAGTTCTTCCGTAATCAGAATGTCTTCTAGATTAATCTGCTTTTGCTTTTCACAGGTCATCGCCAAGCTCCATCTCTGGGAAATACTGATTCAATAATGCTTTTCCCGACACACCCATCCGCACCAGCTGGTCTTTAATCAACTTAAGTGCCATTGGGGACGGCGTACTATGTCCGTTCTCCCAACGATTCACGGTTTTGAATGAAACACCTAATTGTGCAGCAAACCGTTCTTGAGAAAGATTGAGGTGTTGGCGCAGTTCACGGACTAAATCTGAGGTGGAGCTTGGCTTTGTAATTGGCATCGGCTTTTTCTATGCCTTTTTATTTAATATAGGACAAAAGGGATAATACTTGTCCTATCTATAAAAAAATTATTAAATTTATTAAATTATCTGCCCTAGTTTTGATCAAAAAAAGAATAGAAAAATTAATAAATTCAATCTATGACTTTGACAAAAAAGAATATTTGCTTTTACTGATACGGAGCAATAAAGTGAGACTGTGCCACAGCAGAGGAACCTTGTTAAGGCTAAAGTTTACCAGTTTTACGAAGACATCTACACTGTTGGAAATTTGCTCACATGACCATTACTGACCAAACTCGACACAAAAAGAGTGCTCACAGGTTAAAGCCGAACTGTCTATCATTTGGAGAAGTACTGGCACAATCGTTTGCCGTCATCGCTCCCACTACTTCTTGATCTATCTGCTGGTGACTTGTGGCTGGTTCTTCATGCAAAGACGCCGTTCTCCAGCAATCATTCGCTCAATGCAGAAGGGTATCGATGAAATTCACGACACATTTGCAACTCCTTGCCCAGTGGTGATTTCTTCATCGCTTGATGAGGAAAGGTAAGGTTACCTCAGACAACGCGAACACAAGAATTAAGGATAAACACCAAATGAGCTTATATACCGCAATTCCCACTGGACTGTCTGCCTTCGCTGCTACCAATCTTGACGACATTGTGATTCTGTCTTTGTTTTTCTCTCAGGTCAATGCAATCTTCCGTCGTCGTCACATCGTTACGGGTCAATACCTTGGTTTCAGTGTCCTGGTTATTGCTAGCCTGCCTAGTTTCTTGGGCAGTCTCATCCTACCGCAGTCTTGGATTGGATTGCTAGGAGTTGCTCCTATTGTGATTGGTATCACTCGCTGGTTAAACCAGGAGGATAGCGATAATCCCGAAGCACAGATAGAACAAGAAGAATTAGATAGACCCTGGTTCACTAGCTTTTTGTCCCCCCAAAGCTACAGTGTCGCTGCAGTAACAATAGCTAATGGGAGTGACAACATTGCTATCTACGCACCGTTGTTTGCTAGCAGTACCTGGGAGAGTTTAGCAGTTATCCTTGGAGTCTTTTTCTCCCTGGTGGGAGTTTGGTGTTATGCAGCATACCAGTTAACTCGTATACCAGTTATGGTGGATGCCCTAACGCGCTACGGTCATCAACTCATTCCCTTTGTTCTGATTGGATTGGGTGTTTTGATTCTGGTGGACTGTCACACTTTGGAAAATCCTAGTTTAGCCGTACTCACTTTTATCACAGGTAGTTTTTGTTTGCTAACTCTAAACAGGAACCTTTGGAAAACATCTGAAATAGTATCTGAAGTTGAAAAAAATTGAGTTATTAAGTTAAGAGTCAAAAAATGTCATTTTTTTTGACTTGATATCAATAAAAAAAGATAAACATCATGATACTTTTCCAAGCTGCTCTCAATGCACCAATTAATCACTGAACAGCACTCGTTTGTTGTGTCAACTGGACAGCCAAGAACTTATCTTCTTGGCTGGCTGATAGCGTAAGTCCTCTTGAGATGACTTTTTAGATGTTAATCACAGTGTTTTTCTTTTTTTTTGATTAAGTTGCTCAACCAAATTAAAGATCATATAGCAGTCCTAAATTATTTGTGAACAACAAGATCACAGACTTATTTGATAAGTCGGCAATCTGAACATGCACAATTTTAAAAAATCAAATAGGATTACTATATCAAGTCCGTCTTAACAAGTGAAAGTCATTTCAATTTGTTTTAAATTGTTGTGTGAGCAAATATTTTTAAAAAAAAGTATTGTTGAATACAGTCAAATTTGACTAATTAACCGGTATAATTCACAATTATCAAGATAACACTATTAATTTTTCTTGTCAAATTTTGAATATAGAATAAGACAGAGGAAAAGAAACTTTCACATAAGTAAACTTGATTCCAATTCATCAAAAAGATTAAAAAGTTTTGTATGCAACTACCATTCAAATTTATGAAGGCTAATGCAGAAACTTCAGAAAAAGAAAAGTCAAATAAACCTAGTTCAACAGATAAAGTGCGGGAACATTTAGCAAATGAACGTACTTATCTTGCATGGATGAGGAGTGGAATTTCCTTAATGGGGTTTGGTGTTTTGATTGTCCGCTTGCGTATTCTTCGTCCTCCTCTTGCACCTCAAGCTCCGGGTGATGGTTGGAAGTTAGGTTTAGCCTTTTCATTAGTTGGTTTGTTGACAGTCATGCTTTCAACCCAGCATTATCTTGCTGTACGCCGTGATATTGAGGAGGATACCTACCAACCAGCAGGCCGATTGGTCATCCTCTCTAGCCTTGCTGTTATACTTCTTGGAATTGGGGTTGTCTATTACGTCTTTAGTTTTCCTCTGGAGTCATTAAACACAGTTATAGTTGAGTGATGATACTGAGTGTGGAGTGTTAGGAGTACGGAGTCGTGCTGATTTTTACACGTTTAGTAGACTCAACCCCTGCACGCTGCACCTTTTTACAAGCATTGTTAGAATAAGATGGTAGTCCCTGGTAAATCCGATCATTGAATCTTTGTGATTCCTGTGTGAGGTGGCTGTTGGGTCAACCAGGATGGTTTCTCTGATAAAACTTGAGTCGTCTACTTCTTCTGTTATTTCCTCCATCCTCATTTCAATAGAATCTTTGGCAGAAGTGACTGGTTCGGTGAGGAACGATCTCCAACTGTTTGGGAATCTCTTTGAAACAAACGACAAGAATTCGCCTGCCTAATGCTATAACGTTTTTTGGTATCTGCATATGGTAATTGCGAGAATGTCTAAATATAATACATTGGACCTTGCTGCAAGCGAGCTTCTCTTTGCTGATACAAATCTTGGAGTGTATAGTTCTGTAAAACCTTAATACAGGCGGTGTTGGCTTGATCCCAGATCTCATGAACCAAATCCCTTTCTAAAGTGGAAGTCACAGAGGGTTCTCTGTCTTTACGTTCTCCTTCTACCAAAGTGACAATCTCCAGCAAGGTGATTTGCCAAGGTTCACGAGCTAGAACAAAGCCTCCTCGCGAGCCACGATGACTCTGTATTACACCTGCTCGCCGCAAACTGGTCAAAATTTGTTCCAGATAGCGTTCAGGTATGGGTTGTTTAGCAGTCATTTCACTCATAGTGAGAGGAGTTTTTTTTTCCTTGTTGCTTGCTAGTTCTAAAAGTGCTAGCAGCGCGTATTCAACTTTGGAAGACAGATCCAAAAGAGTATAGTTTTGGCTATTCAAGTCCGTACTCAACATACTACTGTTTATCGATAAGTTTATCGTATTTTTATGACAGATTCATTCTCATGGGAGTGTTAAATGTAATAAAATTGCGCTAGTTATTCATAAATTATCATAATATTATCGATTTGCAGTAGATTATCCAAGACAATTCCTACAAATGATTTCATTGATTACATAACTTACACACTTGACTTGTCTGTTGATATTTGGTGTGGGGGCTTTCATTAAAAGTATGTAAAACTGGGCAACCCAGCCTACGGCTCGCTACGCTAAGGCAAAAAAGGCGGAATAATTCATCAATAAGTTCAATAATTGAGAATGAAGCGCCTTTTTTGCCCTCTCCACGAGTATCTGTAAGGCGCACCACGAGTACTCGTAGAGAGGGTTGCCCAGTTTTACACAGGTTCGACTCAAGGCTGTTGAATTTTGAATTGTTATAAACTTCCCGAGATAGGAACAAATTATGCTGCTAACTGATTTGCGAACGATTTATGAGCGTGATCCAGCAGCCCGTAACTGGCTGGAAGTGTTGTTCTGTTACCCAGGTTTTCAAGCCATGCTCTTGCATCGAGTGGCACACTGGCTTTATCAAACGGGGATTCCCTTCATACCTCGGTTTATCTCCCATATCAGTCGGTTTTTGACTGGGATTGAGATTCACCCAGGAGCAAAGATTGGTACGGGAGTTTTTATTGACCACGGTATGGGAGTGGTGATTGGTGAGACAGCGGTGGTGGGCGACTACAGCTTAATTTACCAAGGAGTTACCCTAGGTGGTACTGGCAAAGAGACAGGAAAGCGCCATCCTACTCTCGGCAATCACGTTGTTGTGGGAGCGGGTGCTAAGGTATTGGGCAACATTAATATTGGGGAGCATGTCCGCATTGGGGCAGGTTCAGTAGTGCTGCGAGATGTGCCTAGCAACACCACAGTCGTAGGGGTTCCAGGGCGCGTGACTCGTCAGGGTAAGGAAATCGCCGATGTTCTGGCTCACAATAAACTCCGGGATGTGGAAGCAGAAGTGATTCGCGCCTTATTTGAACGAGTCAAAGCTTTAGAAAAACAAGTCCAAGAATTACAGGCGCAGTCATCTGTACACGCATTCCAAGTCAGCGACTCACAAACGAACAATGGCAAGTCCAATAGTGATTTGGTGATTTCAGAGTTTTTAGATGGTGCGGGGATTTAAATCAGTGAACAGGGAACAGGGAACAGGGAACAGGGAACAGGGAACAGGGAATAGGGAACAGGGAATAGGGAACAAGGGGTGGACGAGTCCGTTTCCTACCTGATAACTGATAACTGGTAACTGATAACTGGTAACTGATAACTGATAACTGAGTACTAGCATTGGTTAAGATGAAAAGGCTGTCTGCGATCGGTAGCTTCACCGTGCAGTCAGTTTTTGTTTTATGCAATGCAGACTGCACGCTAAGGAAGAAAAGAAAATATGCCGTGGATAGAGTTAAGCCTTGATACAACACACGAGGCTATTGATTGGGTTCGTACGCTGCTTGCAGAGACTATCAATATTAGTGACATTAATATCGTAGAATATACAGAAGCTAACCTACCCCACCCAGATGATCAAGATGTTGCACATCCGATCTGGACATTCACGATTTACTTATATCTACCACTAGATGCCCAGTCGAGGACACGTGTAGAAAAAATTGTTAATTTGCTCTCGCCTTTGCACCGTACTGGACTAACGACTACGATACAGACGACTGTGGTTGAAGACAAACCCACAGACGCAAACGGACTCAACTCCAGAATTCATCGGATTGGGAAACGCTTCGTTGTCCTTACTTCTGATGCATCTTATCAATCCCAAACAGCAGACGAAGTCACTTTGAGACTGAAGACAACCCTCTGTTTTGGCAGTGGTTTACACCCAGCAACCATTCTCAGCCTTCAACTGCTTGAGCATTACATCATCCCCACAATGAATGTCTTAGACTTGGGTTCAGGTTCAGGTATTCTGAGTGTGGCAATGGCGAAGCTTGGGGCAAATGTCTTGGCATTAGACAACGATCGCATTGCTGTAGAAGCCACTCAAGACGCTGTACGTTGTAACGGGGTAGAACAGCAGGTAAAAGTGATCAAAGGAAGCTTGGGATCTGGAAGTGAAATGGGGCATTGGATGGGTGGAGACATTATCGACAATGTGTCAAGCATCAAAGATACAAAAACTTTTGACCTCATTGTCGCGAATATTTTGGCACGAATGCATATTGCTCTTGCTGATGACTTCCAGCGTGCGCTGCGTCAAACTGATGCACACGGGGGACTTTTGATTACAGCTGGTTTTACTGCCTCCCATGAGGATAATGTTGACAAAGCTCTAACAAAAGCAGGATTTGAGATCGTTGATTGTAAACGATTAGACGAGTGGGTTGCATTTGCTCACCGCCCTATTTTGTAACGGGACAGACCCTATTTTCAACGACCTCTTAAACCTGCGCCTTCTAAGTCATTCAAGCTAGTAGAGATAATAGAGTTATTTATGGGTATATAGTGTCAGCAACGAATACAGGCTTATTTTTGTAATCTGCTTCCAACTGTTGTCTCACCCTCTGATCCCAAGTCATGCGGTATTCTCGTTCAATATCTGCAACCACAAAAGGACGAACAACACCCACCATACCTACTGTTTGATTTTTGTTAATCACCCTTTTTGGTGTTGCGATGAATAAAACCAATAAATTTTCTGCACCTAGGGAGTAACTTTCATCGAGTGTGAACAAAACGGGACTTTGAATATTATCAACACTACCCGTAACTGCAACCCTTGTACCATAGTACTTGCGAGGGTTTTGGGTAATTTGTCCAACTCTAGGCGCTAATAGAATTGACTTAGCAATGATCGCAGGTTTATTGATATAATTTTTATAGGATTTGTCCTGCAAATTGAGATTATAATCCCGCTCAATACTTTGAATATTTAAGTTACGGACATCACCCGTCACTTGAACTCTTGTATCATTGTCAGTTGGTAAATCGAAAGCTAGACCCGAAGCGTTCACTACTACTACAGGCTCGCCGCCTAATAATCTTTGATCACTTACCGTGAAAGAAGCTAAACCTACTTTTTTTATCGGTTGGCTTCTCACTGTCACGGTTTCACCTGTAAAATTGTCTGTCTTTTTGCTAAGATCATATGTATTAACAACTTGTGCAGGAGCGAGTCTATTATCGCCATAGCCTATTCTCACCAGCACTGCAATCAATACTAGACATACAATGACTCTTGCGTCCCAAAGCCTTTGCAGTAAATAATCTCTCTCACGACTGATTTTGCTCTTCATCTCTTGGTCATTCATAACTCAGACTTTCTTATTTTAAATTTATTTGTTGTCCAAAAATGCTAAGCTAGTATCATATGGTCACATACCACACAGATTTGTGAAAAGCAATAAGTATGAGACTTTCACGAAAACTCAAAATTCACTTCTTCATGCAGTTATGAATCTCAAGGAAGAGAAATTTTTTGTTTGATGTGATGCAAGTTTATTATTAGCGATGTCGTGTCATTTCCTCTTCCTGCTGAGGTAATATAGTTGATAGAAAGTAAGATTGATTGCCAATACTATAGATAGATTCTTCTGTTCCTATCGGCGACTCTACGTGGCTATCTTAGCTAGTGCGACTATCTGAAGAGAGTGGTAAAAAGCTTTAAATGGTACATATGTACCAAAATGGTAATATACGACGATTGAGCGATCGCCTGCTTGGGGCGGGCGCTATGCATCATTGCCCAAAACGTCAATCAATTTTGGATTTAGGATTTTGCGAAAAGTTTGAGCGGAGGTTTCCTCCGTAGACGCTTTGCGGTGAGGGGGTCGCAGTCTTGGACGCCACTTCCTTCAAGTCGGCAAAGCCGCCCAACGGAGTGGCTCCGCTTCCCGTCGATTGCGAACCCCCGTTAGCGCAGCGAGACCGAAGGTCTTCCCCGAAGGGCTTGCCGCAGGCATCAAAGCTTTTCAAGACGGATTTTGGATTAACTCCACCCTAAAAGTGCAGAGCTTGGAGCGGAGCGAAACAAAACCTAGATTTTTAAATTTACGATTTTGGATTAATTCCGTCAAAGATGGACGGGGCTTGTACCAAAAATCAACGCCAAGTACCAAGTGAGGGAAACAAGGACTATGGCACAAAGTGCCACGCTACGCTATCAGTATTGGCTCCCCAATTTCAAAATCTAAAATTTAAAATCTAAAATTGTTTCGGTCAAATAAATGTTGCACAAAGATACATCTTACAGGCAGCGCGATACGCCAAAAAGCAGGTCGAAAGGAAATTTTCAAAGGGAACTCTAATAGTAAGCCAAAAGCAAAGACAAATAGCAATGAGCAAGCCTGGGATTATAGCCCAGGCTTTTTTTTAGGTTTTACTGATCGCACACCAAAAAGCAGGTCGAAAGGGAATTTTCAAAGGGAACTCTAATAGTAAGCCAAAAGCAAAGACAAATAGCAGTGAGCAAGCCTGGGATTATCCCCCAGGCTTTTTTTAAGTTTTACTCATGGCGCAGTAGCAGTGTGCTAAGGAGCTTAGGCAATATTTAGCCCTAGAGAACGCCAAGTGTTTACACCAACAATTCCATCTGGACTCAGATCATGCTTGCGTTGAAAGTCCTTGACTGCATCCTCTGTTTTATCACCGAAGTTAGCGTCGAAGGTAATTTTGTATTTGTAACGCAGAATCAGAATTTGTTGCAGTAATCTAACTCCTTCTGTTTGTAGACCTTTCTTTAGAGTTGGCAGATCATTAGACAGTTGGGCATCAGCAGCAGTAGTTGCAGCTTTAAGTTCGGATGACATAGTTTTTTCCTGTTTGAATGTTTTTTGGAGAAGACGCACAGTCAAAGTTTTGAGGCTTGTCCTTCCAGATTCTTAGTAAATGTCATCGAATGTAACTTATGCAGTTGGACAATTAACTTTATTGGCGACTTAGCTTTTGCTAGTTAATATAAGACGTTGCCAATATTGCGATAAAACGAGAAGCAATTCTGGGGTTGCACCTGGTGCACCAGGTGTTCCCAATATGGTTCGGTTAACGGTCGTCAGTTGTAATTTGGTGTATCCTGGCAAGTAAGAGACACTAGAATAAAATTCTATTTGCATTTTACTCACCAAACCACAACGCAGTAATGCTACCAGAGCTAAACCCCGGAACTTCGATTAACAGTCGCTATCAGATTCAAAGACTTCTTGGACAGGGAGGCTTTGGAAGAACTTACTTAGCAGTTGACACTCAACGTTTCGGGGATTATTGCGTCCTCAAAGAATTTGTCCCTGCAAACACAGCAGAAGCCGTACTTCTCAAATCCCGTGAGTTATTCGAGCGCGAAGCGAAAACTTTATACCAACTCAATCATCCCCAGATTCCTAAGTTTCTGGCTTGGTTGACCGAGAAAGAGCGGATATTTATAGTCCAGGAATATGTTGAAGGTGATAGTTACTCTCAACTTTTGCGCGAGCGCCTTTCAACAAAACGAAAGCCATTTTCCGAGGCAGAAGTTATTCAGTGGTTATTGGATTTGTTGCCAGTTTTAGAGTATATCCATCAACGCAATATCATTCATCGGGATATTTCACCAGACAATGTGATGCTTTCCCATAAGCTTTCTAAACCTGTACTGATTGACTTTGGAGTGGTTAAGCAAAAATTCACTCAAATTCTGGCGGGTGATTCTTCAAATTCTTTGCACTCTGTTGCTGGTTCAGTAGTTGGAAAAGTAGGTTATTCTCCACCAGAACAGATTCGTATGGGACACTGCTACCCCTGTAGCGACCTTTATGCACTGGGTGTTTCTGCTATTGTTCTTCTGACTGGAAAAATGCCACGTTTGCTGATGGATCAGTCTTTTCAGTGGCAATGGAAATCTTACGTTAAAGTTAGTGATTTACTCACTCAGATATTGGATAAAATGCTGGCAGAAAGACCAGCCGACCGTTATCAATCAGCCAGAGAAATTTTGAATTTGTTTCAGTCACAAAGTTTTTCTGGTGGTATGAATGTGACACAATCACATCAAAACGTACCAATTCATCCTCACCCTGCTCAGGAACTTGAACTACCAGAGACTAAACTGTCTGAAGAAACTAAACAGTTTCACCAAAAATCACAACAACCCAGGCAAAACACACAAAAAGCCAACGAATTCCAAGCCGAAAATACGACTAGCATCAAGCCAGAGTTTGTGGAGTATTGTCGGCGAGAACTAACTAGTTTTGTCGGTCCTTTCGCCAGTTTTGTTCTTGAAGACACTTTGAATAAAAATCCACAATTAACACCAGAGCAATTGGTAGAAGTTTTAGTAGAAAAAATTCCTGATCACCGAAGAGCGCAAGAATTTAAAAAGCGCCTTAACCCCCCTCGCAATTAAAAATTTAACATGAAAATTCCTTTATAGATGGCTATGAAAAATCAAGCAGATTGTGGTTGCGAACTTTGATATATTTGTAGATATTCAAGAATCAGCAAACGCAAATAATCCAGCATGCGAATATAAGCTTTCATTTGTCCGTAGTCTTGATGAATTGTAAAGTAAAATTCAGCAATAACCGGAAGATCAAAAACTCGCATACTCTGTAAGTGCTCAATAGCCTGCTGTTGATTTTCAATCCAACCGCGTGCTTGAATTTGACTAGCATAGCCTCGGATATCCACCGTTAAGAGTTCAATTTCCTCTAAAACAGAAAATTCTTCATCTCCAGTAAGATATAAAGCAGCAATTTCTTTGCGCTCTTGTTTGGTATTTTGATAATCTAGTGTTAACTGCTCTAAAACTTGCGAAATATAATTTCTTTTAATTTCAGGATTTTGAGTGTCAAGAGTTGTCTTAGTCATCGTTTACTTCATAGGTAACTATTTTTTCAATACCAAATTTATCAGGTCGTACAATAAGATATTCATTCCCCTTACGATAAACTGCTGAACCATCCTGACGATATCCAATTTTGGGAATTCGTACTCCTCTTTTTTTATTAAAATTGTAAGCTTTGCGTAGATATTTCAAGGGGTCAAATTCTTTTCTGCTAGCATGGTCTAAAATACTTTGAGCCACACTGATATAAGTACAAGCATCCCACTCAGCCATATACTGCTGTATTTCAACAACTTCGGCCTCCGTGTATCCTTCACAAAGTTGGACTAAAAATGGATCTGGTGGCTCATCGTACACTATTTTTTACTCCTGCTGGTTACTTACGTAAATTCCGCAATTTAAAATTATCTTAAACTTTCAGTATTTTCCGGTACTCAGAACCTAATATAGTTACAGACCTGTGTTGATTTATTTGCTAATTGGTAAATATGGAATACGCTATTTCCACCTATAAGCTACAATCACACGCAGTTCAGGACAATTATCGTGAAGTTTAATGACTGACTTAAAAGCTAGCAACGCTGCGTTGCAAGTCACCCAACAGGCTGTGTGGGTTTTAGCACAAATAGCTGGTGTATTACCTAGTGAGTGTAAGTACCCAGAGGATTCGGAAGTAGTTAAGCAAGCAAAGTGTATTTTATGGTCTAATAACCAAAACATTCTGTGGTCTAAAGAGAAAAACAACACTCTGACTCCCCTGCGCTTGCTGTTTGACCAAGTGCAACTATCGGACAATCAAAATAAACAACATTCGCACAATCAAAATAAACAACATTACTGGGAAGCAACCCACATCAAAGGATTCTATCCACAAATTCCCTATCCACGGAAAGAAAAACCAGCACAAGAAGATATCGAATTACTCAAGGGACATATCCGACGAGATCTGACTTTAGATAAACTTAACGAACAAACTTGGAATAATCTATCGCTACTCACCTTAATTCTAGAGAAATTTGGCTCCTATGTTAGCTTGAATAATTCAGATATTGCCCTGATTGATATGGTAAGGGCAACTGGTGCTGTAGCGGCTGCGCTAGCAAATAATCTTGAAGCTAAACAACTTAGGTTAATTGCTGGAGATTTATCAGGTATTCAAAAATTTATCTACACAATTAGTTCTGCGGGTGCGCTTAAGTCCCTGCGTGCGAGAAGCTTTTACTTAGAATTAGTAACAGAAGAAGTCGTCCAGCAATTGTTGCAAGAACTAGAATTACCACGCACTAATATCATTTATGCTGGTGGCGGTAACTTATATCTGCTTGCGCCTATAGATGAGACAGAAGATAAACTAAAACAAGTGAGTCAGAGGTTAAATAAGTGGTTAGTAGACGATTTTCAGGGTAAAGTCTTTCTAGCCTTAGACCATGTAAACTTTCCCATTGAAGATGTTGCTACTCAAGAATTTGCAACACACTGGTCAAAAGTGACACAACAATTAGCCGAACAAAAATCACGGAAATTTGCAGACCAAATTGTAGAATTCTTCGCACCCCGCGACAGTCACACACCCTGCAAAGTTTGTCATCGAGATGATGTAGAAGAATTACAACCATTAAGTGATGAAATTTCAGTGGAAGCTTGTCCTACTTGTCGTAAGATGTTTGAGTTAGGTGGCAAGCTTTTAAGAGTACAGGCAATTGTGCGATCGCAACACCGAAGTCGTATTCCAGGAACAACCCCCATCAAGTTAAATCTTGAACCTGAACCTGTTTATTATCATATATTTCAAGCGATAAAAAAGTCTCAACTCGTTCAATCTTTAAAACAAATTCCTGACACAGAGACTATTTATCTAGTCAATGATTGGATGATATATGACTATTCTCATGCTACAAATACCATTCCTTTGCTGTTGGGTAATTACGCTCAAAAAAGTGAAGAAGAAGAAGGCTCAATTATCAGATCAGGTGAGATGGCGAGAATTGCCAAAGGGATTGAGAGAGTTGGTTATTTGCGCATGGATGTAGATAGACTGGGACAAATTTTTGCAAAAGGGTTGGGTAATAATCAAACCTTGCCAAACCTAGCTGGTTTATCTCGCCAGATGAGTTATTTCTTTAAAGTCTATCTAAATACTTTAGCAGAGAACCGTCAGGAGAACTTTCTTGAACAGCGACATAAAGTCAAAGTGTTAGAAAACACTAAATATCTCACTCAAGATGAACGAAAAAATTTAGTCTTCATTTACGCGGGTGGAGATGATGTCTTTGTCAGCGGTGCGTGGAATGAAGTTGTAGAATTTGCCTTTGATGTTTATCAGTGCTTCCGCGCTTATACTGGAAATCATCCTGATATTACCTTATCCGCAGGTATTAGTATTGATGATATTAAATTCCCTCTTTACCAAGCTGCAGAATCGTCAGGTAAAGCTGAAGATGCTGCTAAAGGAAATGGTAGAGACAGTTTCGGGTTATTTGGACAAGTCTTTAAGTGGAATGAATGGCTGGGAATAGAAGATATCAATATTCTTGATTGTGAGATGAAACAATATTTACATCCAGAAGCTAAGCCAAACCTATTGGGTGTCTTACCATTTGTCGAAATACTGGAACAGCAAAAAATTGAGGTGAATTATTCCCGTAACTTTGTGCGTAATTTGCTCATTACTGCACAAATACAAGAGCAAGCACTAAAGAAGTTTGAAGATCGTAAGTCAAAGGAGGCTTTAGGAACTCGCTACTATTTGCATTTACCAAAGATAGCTTATACTCTAGCGAGGTTACCCAATAGGGTACTGGATAACAATGATTTTCGCACTTCTTTAAAAAGTCCATATAATGCGCCTTATTTTCGGGCGATCGCGACTTGGATTGAACTCTTAAACCGCTTATAAAACGATGACGCAACAAAACAAACAATATAATTATGGTGATGATATCAGCACAGCAATGGTGAATAAAATCAACACCTTAAATCAAGGGCTACAAGAATATAAAATTCGTGAGTTAGTGGAAGATACCGAAAAACTTGGAAAAGAGCTTGTGCGTAAACAACTCAAAACAAACCAGATACGCAAGTTTTTGGATGCTGTCAATCGACTTAAATCTATCCTAGCTAAAGACGAAAAGAAGGATTTTTCAAAAATTGAACCCGACTTAGTTTTCTTACAACCTAAACTTGCTTATGCTGCAGCTCGACAACAAAAAGATAGTAGAGATCCAGGACCGGTTGCTCCTTTCAAGCGAGTATTAGAGGCAGCAATAAAAAAGGTTAAAACTAAAGAAGACTTTGACAGATTTGTTCAAATGATTGAGGCAGTGATTGCTTATCATAAGGCAGCAGGAGGAAAAGATCAATGACAATATCAACAAGTAACTATGAACAAAAACAATTAGTGGGTAAAGTTAGAGTTACTAGTACTCTTATAGTAAAGACTGGTATTCATATTGGAGGTGGCGGCGAAAGGTTAGATATCGGTGGACTGGATAAACCTGTTATTCGCAACCCTTTGAGTCGCCATCCTTATCTACCAGGCTCATCTATTAAAGGTAAGCTGCGCTCAATTTTAGAACGTTTGTTGGAAAAACCTTTAAATCGTGCGGGAGGTAGCGGTACTTATCGTTATGAAAGTGATGACTTAGTGAATGGCTATACAGAAATAAAAACAGATAATTCGTCAATACTCATTAGGTTTGATGGGGCTAGAAATTGTAAACTTTCCAGAATTTTTGGTTCAACAGGCGTTAATTTTTGGGTAAACAGTGATGTCGCTAATCAAGAACGATTAGAGCGAGTACCCAATGTTGAAGCACAAATGATTCTCAGACCTAGTAGTGAAGAACACAAATTTGCGCGATTTGAAACTCAAGGTGAAAAAATCAGAGAAGAAGAAATCCGAGAGCAATACGTAAAAGTCAAAGGACGAAATGCACCTGCTCGTTTAATTGTAAGAGATTGCCATTTATTGGAGAAGTCGGTTGATTTGCTGGAGCAAGTTGATACTGGTTTATATATGACTGAGTGGAAATTTGAAAACGGTATAGATCGAGTCACAGCAGCAGCGAACCCTAGACAAGTAGAACGTGTACCAGCAGGAGCAGAGTTTCAGTTTGAATTAATTTATACTGTAGAAGATGCAGCGCAAGCTATAGAAGACTTACAAAATATTGCGATTGCTCTCGCCATCCTAGAAGATGATGCACTCGGCGGACATGGTTCCAGAGGTTACGGCAAAGTCAGATTTCAGAACTTCGAGTTTTCCTATCGCAGCTTAGAGCAATACCGTCAGATAACCAGCACTCCTGCTGGAACATCAAGTTTACAGCAATTTGCACCCATCGCCAACACACAAGCACTCTTAGATAACTTCGGAAGCTTACGCGAGTACATTGAACAGCGTTTACTGCCAGGAAATGCATTATGAGTGTCTGGAAATTGGTTAAACTTAAGTTTGGACGCAGCCCTGCTCATTTTGGGGAAGTGGGAATTGGTCTTGAAGAAACGAGCGATCACGTGCGTTCAGATAGTTTATTTAGTGCTTGGGTGAGTGCTTATGCGCGGTTATTTGGTAAAGATGCTGTTGAAGAATTATTACATAAATTTCCCACTGATAAACAACCTCAACTGATATCTCCTTTGCGGATAAGTTCAACATTTATTTATCGACAAGAAAACGAACGCACAATCTACTATCTACCCCGTCCCCTTAAGTTTCCCATCAACTACCCGCAAAGAACTGAAAAAGAGTTAGAGTTTTTTAAAACCTATAAAAAACTCAATTATTTGCCTTTGGAAGTTTGGCAAAGATGGTATCAAGGCGAAGGGTTCATAAATACTGATGCTGAAGAGTTAATTGCTGAAACAAAAGGTAAATCTCAGGAACATCTGCGTCAAGCAGGAACCTTTGACTACAAAAAAGCCTTTGAAATTGACCAATCCCCCAAAATTGCAGTAGACAGAATTACCAGAGCCACTAACCTTTATCATACAGGTTTTGTACAATTCCAGTGGGAGCAAAATGGCAATGGAATTCAAAGTTTATCAGGTTTGTACTTTCTGCTGCAATTCTCACCAGAAGGAGAGAAATTAGCAGATAACTTAAAGGCTGCTTTGCATCTTTTAGGAGAAGAAGGACTTGGGGGAGAACGTTCTAGCGGTGCGGGACGATTTCAAGCTGAGTGGTTAGAGTTACCTGAAAATTGGCAGAAGATAGTGAAATTTTCTGCTGGAACTCACCACACCCTGATGAGTTTATTTTGGGAACCATCCTTCCCGAATGACTTTTTAAATAATGCTAGTTATGAAATTCAAGAACGGGGTGGCTGGATAGCTGAAAATCAGGTGCGTCGCAAAATGGTGCGAATGTTTAGCGAAGGTTCTGTTTTTCCTACACCACCACAAGGAAAGCTGGTAGATGTCACACCCAGAGATTTTAAAAAACATTGCATTTACCGGAGTGGTATTAGCTTAAGTCTTCCTATTCAAGCATAGGATAAATAAAATTATGGTTGTTTCTCCTGAATACGCTCTCAAGAAACCGGATTTATATCAATCAAGAAAGATACAGTTGACCAGTCCTATTTTACATATTGGATCATCTGTATCTAGATTAAATCCATTTGAATATGTGCAGACAGATAAAAAAGTTTATCTCCCCAATCAAGAAGCTTTGGCAAAAGGTCTGATGCACCAAGGAGGGCGATTTTTATATGACTATATCCAGGCAATTGAAGAACGTCAAGACATCACAAGACTTTTAAGACAAGCATTTGGTTCTGAGTGGTGGAATGCGACTAATGCAGATGGACAGGCAATTTTTCCTAAAGACGCAATCAGTCAAAAGTTAACAGACGAGAAAATTACAGATTTGCGTCCGATGATTCGTAATGGTATGGGGCAATTATTCATTCCTGGCTCTTCCATTAAAGGAGCAATGAGAACTGCCATAACATATTATTTACTTAAATATGGCGATCGCTATCAAGTTCCCTCATCAAAGCGAGTTAGCGAGATAGAGAAAACCTTAAGACAAAAACTAGGTCATCTCAACCAATATCAGCAGAAATTTTTAGATGACGACTTATTTATGGAGAGTTTATTCTCAGAATTTTGTCTTACATATCAAGAAAGAAACTTTCCAGGTAAAGGTCCAAATACGGACTTCTTAAGAGCGCTTAAAGTCACAGATTCAGACCCTCTTTTAGAAAGCAAAATCCATAATAAACGAGGTCAAGCAATACCAATTAACTTGCCAGTTGTCGCTGAGGTCATCATTTCTAGTAGATTTCCTGATTATATTGCAAAATATAAAGCGTCAATTTATGCCGAGATGGTGCGAAATGTGCAAACCGGGTTTACTCTCAGCTTAGATACAGAGATGCTCTCATGGTTTAAGCACAAACAGGGCATGAAAATACCATTTAGCAATCTTGATGAACTTTTACAAATCTGTCAGGAGTTTACTCAAGAGCAGTGGGACTATGAACATGATTATTGGCAAGAAATAGAAAATAATCCTAAAGCATCAGGCAAGAATTTAGATTTTAATTATATCCGCGAATTTTATGAACCAGAAAAATCTCCCTATAGCCTAAGACTGGGATGGGGTAGTGGTATGACAGGAACTACAATTGGTTTACTGCTAAAAGATGAACTACGGGAAGAAATTCGGGATACTTGTGGTTTAAAAGCACCAGGTTTTGAAGCACCAAAATCTAGGCGAACTGTGATAAATCCGAACGGCGAAATCAAATTTGTTCCAGGATGGGTTAAGTTTAAAACTTTATATTAAAACTTTATAAGGCTCATGCTAATTCGTTCAACCTGGATATTAAACGTATCCGAATCAACCGTTTTACCCCGTTCCTACGGCTTAGAACTCGTTAAGCAACTACACAAAGAACTAGGGTTAGAAATGGGAGGCGAAACTATCCCTCCAATTGCTTTCTCAGGAATTCTTGGATTATCAACTATTACCAAAGACTTTTTGACTTTCCATCCAGAAGAGTTTTACCGATTATCTTTATGTGGATTACAAGATATTACAGCGAAAACCATTTCCGCTTTAAATTTATCAGAATCTCTAGAATTTCTCGGAGCTAAATTTAACATCATCAACCGTGAAGACGAAATCACCAGCTACGAGGAACTATACACAACTTTAGTGGCAAATGAACCAGAACCAGTCAGACGATTTGACTTGCAATTTCTCACACCAACAGCTTTCGCACAAGGTAGCACACCATTACCCTTACCCGTACCTGCATTGATGTTCCGCAGTTGGTTAGAACGTTGGAATCATTTTGCTCCCGTTTATTTGGGAAGCGATGAATTAATTGCCTATCTTAGCAATGCAATTCTTCTTAAGCATCATAAAATGAAAACCCAAAGTTGGCAATTACATAAGGGTTATGTCAATGGGTTTGTTGGTGATGTGACACTACAAGTTTTCAACCGTGCTGATTCTTTGCTGGCGAATGTGGCTAATTTATTAGTTCAATATGCAAAGTTTTCGGGTACGGGGATGAAGACGCGCTTGGGAATGGGACAAACACAAGTCAAGTTGGAAAAAGAAAGGATGTAAACTATGAAAATTATTTCGTTTCTTGGGTTTAATAATTATGATGAAACTACTTACCTCAATCCACGTGGATCTGGGGGATATAAAACTCCTTTCTTTCAAGAGGCGTTAGTTGAGTTTTATAAGCCTGAAACTCTCTACGTTTTGCTGACCAAAACAGTAGAAACAGTTGCTCTAAAGGGGGCATCAGAACCTAATTGGGATGCTCTCAAAAATCGATTGGATAAGAAGGTAAACTTGCAACCAATCAAAAATATTCCTGAACAAAACAGCCCATCTGATATTTGGTGGATATTTCAGCAGGTAACTAACTGTCTAGAGCATGGAGATACCGTTATATTTGATATCACACACAGCTTTCGCTCTGTACCTGTGGTGGCATTGATTGCCGTCAGTTATCTACGAGTCGTGCGAAGTGTGAATATTGAGGGGCTTCTCTACGGTGCCTTTGAAGCTAAAAATAAGGCAACTAATGAAACGCCCACTTTTGACCTGTTGCCTATTGTTAGCCTCTTGGAGTGGACAACCGCTACGGATCAATTCATTAAAACAGGTAATGGACAGGCGTTAGCAAGCTTGCTGCACAGTAGTAACTCCAAAACCGAAAATTTAGCAACAAGTATAGATGGGATTGCTCAAGGGTTGCAACTGTTGCGACCGATGGATGTTATGCAAAAAGCCGCTAATTTACCACAACATATTGCAGAGGCTGCACCCATTATTTCTCAGTCTGTACCACCATTTGTTAGTTTGCTAGAGCGTGTAAAAAAAGATTACTGTGATTTTGGATTGGCAAACCCAATTGACTATCAGAAAAACGCTCAAGCGTCTCTGTTGCGCCAACTGAAGATGGTGGAATGGTATGCAGCAAAAGGACAAACAGTTCAAGCATTATCTATGGCAAGAGAGTGGCTGCCTTCCTTACTATGCTATCACTTTAACTTAGATCCTTTAGATAAAGAAAGCAGAGAAGAGATGGAACTTTTGCTAAATGGAGGCAAAATTAAGGATAAGGAAGATAACACTATTAAAGAATCAAGATATTTGGACGAATGGTTGAAACTTCCAAAACAAAAGAAAAAGCAATTAAACAAATTATGGGGTGGGGAATTTAATTTAGCTAATCTACGTAATGATGTTCTACATGCAGGATTCCGTAAAAATCCTAAAAATGCAAAAGATATTCTTCATCAAACTGAAGCCATCATTAAAGAACTCCAAACCATTATTACTGTATGGAATTTGAAGGATGAAACTATATAGTCCTTTCTTTGAATAAAAATCAAACCAGCTTATTGAATGTAATATATGCCCAAAATTCTCCTCGTCACTGTCGGCGGTTCCTTCCAACCCATCGTCACCGCAATTCACAGCCTCCAACCCAATCGCATCATCTTCATCGCCTCGGATGGTGACAAAGGAAGCAAGTCCCAAGTCATTGGCGAAGGAACACCTTGCGAAGTCCGACGTGGAAGCGAAGTGATTGACAGATTACCAAATATTCCCACGCAAGTAAAACTGGGAGAAAGCTTTCAACCAGAACGAGATTTAATTCTCATCCAAAACCCCGACGATTTATCAGAATGCTATCTCAAAATTCACAAGTGCATTCACCATCTCCAACAAGAAGCGCCTGATGATGAAATTCTTGCTGACTACACAGGGGGGACAAAAACTCTATCTGCTGCTTTGGTACTGGCGGCGGTTGATAACGGTATTCCTCTGTATCTTACCATTGCCACCTCAAGGGAAAACTTGGTGAAA
The DNA here is from genome assembly GCA_019359695.1 of Brasilonema angustatum HA4187-MV1. Lineage (GTDB taxonomy): Bacteria > Cyanobacteriota > Cyanobacteriia > Cyanobacteriales > Nostocaceae > Brasilonema > Brasilonema angustatum. Next base: position 87,447 of record JAHHGV010000028.1, on the reverse strand, counting down.
GTAGAACGAGGAGAAGCGACGCGACTGGTGGACACCAGTTTTAGAAATCATAGGAAACTAGTCTGATTTTAAAGCCCGACGACTTAACTTCGCATAAGTCTTCACCGTCTCATAAGGCATTTCCAAATCTTGGGCGATCGCCTGCAACGACTCCCCCATTTCCCGCCGCGCCAGGATTGTTGCCCATTTCGTTGCTATTTCTTCTGCGCGATCGCCTCCAGTCCGCTTACGTTGTGACTTAAAGATTGCTGTCAGTTCCTCAATACGTTTTGCTAGTAAGCTTTGCACATCAGGTACTTCTGGTGCTGCTTGCGATGACCAACCCAAGCGTGTTTGACCTAATCCAAACGTCGTTTTATGACCAGTACCACAGTAAGGTGCGAACTTTCCCAAAGCATAAAATAGCTTGCAAAAGTCTGGTTGTTTGGAAGCTTCTTTGGTCAAACCAAATTCTATAGTTCCTGTAAATCCCGTTACTGCACCTTTCTTACCTGCTAAGACTTTCATAGATGTGAGTTGGTGACGGGTAATTAAAACGTTATCATCCACCCAAGCCAGAAACGCCTCCTGATCAACAGACATCCCAGAAAAGTCATTCCAACGACGTAAATAACTGTGAAAAACATTCGTTGGCATTGGTAAGGGGAAATGATGACCTTTGCGACGGAAACTAGTCGGGCTGAGAAATTTTAAGCTAACAGTTTCTCCATGTTCAGAGTTTAGCAGTTCAGCATAAGTTGTGGGAGCATGAGCAATCTTGCAAGAGCGAATCTGCAAAAATGCATTTCGCAAGTTAAGTTCTTTTGGTAGATTTTGCACCCATTGTTCCATCCATTGTGAGACTCGACTCGACAACACTGTGACATACCAGTAGTAAGAGTTGTTGGCAGCAAGTTGCACTTGCCTACCACTGCTGACTAATTCTCCATCTAATGCAGAAATCGTAAACGGTTTTTCTGACTCGCCATTGTGGAGGTATGCAGAGAGTTCTGGATCATAGGAACGCACTTGGTCAAGAAACCAAGCGTGCAGTCCAATCGTGTACTGAGGGTAAATAGAAGCATCTGCTTGCGTGACGAACTCAAATACTAACCCGACGAGTTCGGTTTCTGATGACCAGTTTAAGTTAGATTTGTTATCAATTGTTTTGTCTTGTAATTTGGGAGCCATTATCAATTTTTATAGCGATTCTCGTTTCAATCAAATATACAACGGTGTGTAGAGAGCGTACAGTATGGTCTCTACTGTATTGCACGCAATTGAAAACCGCTATAATTTTCAACAATCAGTAAACAATAGACTTCGTGGCAGTTGTAGGGAAAAGGGTAAGGGAGAAAAGAATAAGAAAAAACCTTTCCCCTTTCCCCACAAGAGTGGTAATTGTTACTTTTGCAATCTTGTCTAATAGTTTACTAATTTCCTCCACGATATCGTTCAAAACTTTTGATTGCCATAACTAAACTTATCTTCATCCGTGTGAAAGCTTCCACCAAACTGCCCACCTCATCGTTACCCACTTTCTCAAACTCTGCATCCATATCACCAATACTCACAGCTTCTGCAACACGGACGACACGTTTAATCGGTCGTACAACATATCGCGTCAGCCAGAAGTTAGCCATGTATATGGCGATCGCAAAAATGATAGTCACGATTCCCATCACCAATAAAAACGATTGATTAGCTTTCTGGAAAACTTGGCTAGCAGGAATAGAAACTATCTGAACACCATTAATAAGATTCAATTTCCACCCAAATCCATTTTCTGTTCCATAAGTCGCAATCATGTTCTTGGGTGCAACATCTGGTGTGCTGTGACATCTCAAGCAACTAGATTCAGTTATGGCTAAGGGACGCGCAATGTAATAAAAATCCTCTTGATCAAAAGAACGGAATCCTGACAAATTTTTAAGATTCTTGTCTTGACGGAATTTTTGTATAAGTGCTGTCTCAACACTATCAGCTTTATCTCGGATATTTGTTGGATTCAGCATCGCCTCCTTATAGAAAAAATCTTTATAGGCATCGTCCTCATTTCGTAGCTTTTCAAAAACTTTCCGTGCTGAGTAAGCAGGGATAGTCTGTGCTGCAAATTCATCCTTTCCTAAGCGTGCTTCCAACTCGGGATTGACTTCATCATTTGTGTAATTTCGCACAGAGTTTATAGTCTTGAACAGCAAATTACCATTTGAACTCACTTCCTCTTGAGCTTTGTAATTTAGGATGTGAGACAAAGCTATACCACTCAAAGTAATTCCTGCAATAAATATAACGAGCAGTAATACAGTTAGCTTTCTACCTAATGGAAAATTGTTAAAATTCAAAGAGAATTGTTTCAGCATATTTATTGAAATCCATTCATATAAATCAATGTTCTTTACTTATATTAGTTTGTTGTACGAAATAGTTCTATGGCTTTACTTATGCGATAATTCCAACAATATGCTCGCTGTTGTTTTTACCACAAACACGGCATGAGTGGCTATACTTCAAATCATCACAGCCGCTTGGATTTAGAAGGATTCTCAATAAATTTTGGTACAATACGACACTTTCCAAGCATCCTGTTAGGTTACTTTGACTACGTTTTTTTTAAACCCATAGGAGAAAAATCATTTTATGAGCAATCGAGTTTATTAGTTATGAGCAATCCAGTTTCTCAGACAATTATTTTAGGTGGTGGCTTTAGTGGGCTTTTTACAGCGTTGCATCTTGCTAACCAAGACTATCCTCACTCAATCATCTTAATTGATAGCAACGAACGCTTTTGCTTTAAGCCATTACTCTATGAGTATTTTAGTGGTGAAATGGATTCTTTTCAGGTTGTACCACGTTTTACAGAATTACTCAAGGGTAGCGGTGTAACTTTTGTTCAAGATACAGTAGAATCGATTGATTTACATCAACGACAAGTCAAATTAACTTCTGGAACTTCTTACAACTACAGCAACTTAGTTTTAGCTTTAGGTAGCGTCACTGGCTACTTTGACGTTGAGGGCGCAAAAGAGTATGCTCTACCTTTTCGGACGCAAAAAGATGCGATCGCCATTGATCAACATTTGCGTAAGTGTTTGCAAAAAGCCGCACAAACCGAAGATCCAGAACAACGTCGTAAACTACTCACAGTTGCAGTCATTGGTGGTGGTCCTTCAGGTGTGGAAATGGCAGCCACTTTAGCAGATTTTTTACCGGATTGGTATGCAGCACTCAAAGGTAACCCTCAAGAAGTGCGGATCGTACTCATCAACAACAGCAAGGAAATCCTTAAAGGTGACAGGGATTCCATGCGTGAAATTGCACAGAAAAGTTTGCAGAAACGCACTGTGGAAATAGAGGTGCTTTTGGGAGCAAAAGTTACAGCGATAAGTCCCAGCACAGTTGAGTATCAGCGTGATGATAAATCTGAGACACTCCTAACGTGCACCACAATTTGGACCACTGGTACTACTACCCATCCGCTAATTAAAGACTTACCAATTCCAGATGAACATCGAGACAAGCGCGGTCGATTGAAAGTCACTCAAACCTTACAACTACCTGATTTTCCTGAAGTTTTTGTAGGAGGTGATTGTGCTGTTGTAGAAGGTGCTTCATTTCCACCAACTGCACAAGTTGCCTATCAACAAGGAGTAACAATTGCTCAGAATTTAAAAGCTATAGCTTTAGGAAATGACCCCAAACCTGTCAAAGTAAGCTTACGTGGTACTCTCCTCAAACTTGGATTAAATGATGCTGCTGCTAACATTTACGACGTTTTAGAGGTCAAGGGTGAACCTGCTCATTTAATCCGCCAAGCCACTTATTTAAGGTTATTGCCAACACCAATTCATAATTTGAAAGCTACTGCCGAGTGGCTAAATGAGGAGATTTTTCACCACCACATAAATCTCCATGATGTTGGCAAGAAAGTAGTACAGGCTGTGGAAGTTGTTGGTGATAAAGTTATGGGTGCTTTGGGTGCAAAAAAATTACTTCATATCTTAGGAGATGACGATAAAAATAATCAATCATGATTTGATACACTGGCAATAGAAAACTCTACCAAGAGCGCTGATCTCATACTATTTCACTTAAAGGTTGATACATTTGGAAAACAGGGAGATAAGGAGGACAAGGGAGAGGATTTGTATCTAGAATTTCGTGAAATAGTCTCACCGCTAGCAACATAATTACTCCCTTTCCGGTGCAAGATTACCTATCTTCTTTTTGATTTTCTTGGCGTCCTTGGCGACGGACAGTTCGCTCAAGTCGGGAAACCCGCCCACGCGACTGTCCTCGTCTTGTTGCTAATCGTTAAATTAGGTATTCTTCTGGCGGGAAAGGAGTAAGAAACACCATCCTGCTTCTTGCCTGTTAAGCGTTCCCTGTTCCCTCTGTATCTCTACAAATGTTATTGTTCTTGCAGATTATCTTTCACTTCAGAAATTGAGCAAGCTGTTCCAACTTCTTCCAAGCAAGTCCACTTTGGAGAATTTCCTTGGCAACTATAACAGCTTGAGAAAAAGTTTGATAATCATCTGCTTGATCTGGTACTGCTTCACCCACAAACAGTGCAAACGCTGCATTGAGAGCAACCACATCTTGTTGTGGCCCAGTGCCTTTACCTTGAAGCACAGCTTTGAGAATTTCTGCATTTTCTTCGACATCCCCACCCCGTAGTTCACTAATGGGAACGGGGTTTAAGCCTAACTCTTGTGGAGAGATTTCGATCAGGTGTATTTGTTGATTTGACAACACAGCCAAGTCAGTTTTATCTCCCAACCCTGCTTCGTCTAATTTTTCGCGTCCGTGAAGTGTAATTGCTCGGCGAGTCCCTAATTGATTTAGAACTTTAGCAAAAGTTTCTACCAAAACCGGAGAGTTGACACCAATAACCTGTCCTGTTGGTTTTAAGGGGTTGATTAATGGACCTAACAAATTAAAAACTGTGCGTACTTTGAGAGTTTTTCGTAAAGGAGCGATAACTTTGAGAGCGGGATGCCAATCGGGTGCAAACAAGAAAGTCATGCCAACTGCCCTCACAGCTTCTTGAGTTTTCTCCAGACTTGCTTTAAGATTAACACCCAAAGCTTCTAACACGTCTGCTGATCCAGTTTTTCCAGATGCTGAACGATTACCATGTTTAGCCACTTTTACCCCAGCAGCAGCACTCACAAAAGCAACAGCGGTGGAAATATTAAATGTTGAAGCTCCATCTCCCCCAGTACCACAAGTATCAACAAGTGGTGAGGTGCCAACAATCAAATCTCGTTGCGCTGGTTTGTTAGATTGGGAATATAGAACCTCAACCATCCCAAGTAACTCTTCGGCAGACACTCCCTTCGCTTGAATTGCTGCTAAAATAGCACCCGATAATACAGGGGGAATAACTTCTTGTAGCCAACCAGACATTAAGTTAGAAGCTTGAGATACCGAAAGTGATTGACGCTCTAACAGTTGCTGCAACAAGGCAGACCAATTAGAAGAGTCTTGATCTAATAGATTTGTGTCAACATTAGCTGTTATCATAACTTTGATAGATACGACTCTTTTACGAGCGTTATGTTACTTCAGTCGGAGTATGTTTTTACCGTAAGGATTTTATCAGAAACCAACGTCGCAAAGATATCTCGAATCTTCTAAATGTAGAAGAATTTACTTGTGTTTTTCAAATCTGCTCACCATCTTGCAAAACATCTTCCAGTAATGAAGAAAGTTCTTTATTTAACCGACCTGTCCGGGTAAATTCAGCATAAGTATCTGCTTCAATTGCCAGAAGTTCTCCTCGGAGTTGTTGAGCCGGAAAGTTGCGGATATTTGGATACTCATCCTGTAGCTGGTTAATTTCCGCTTCTAAATTTTCAATTCCTCCTTTAACCAGTGCTTCTTGATAGCGATAAAACTCTGGATCTACACCAGGTCTTTGGTCTACTTGAAGGTGTTGCAAAACACGATTGAGAGCAACAATCCGTGCAACTATCTCTAAATATCGCTCACGTAAGGACTGGTCACCCAGAAAATTAAGCTTTTGTAATAAAGGTTTGATACTCAATCCTTGGAACAGTAGGGTAAATAACACTGCACCAAATACTGTGGCAATAATTTTTTCTCGCTCTACTAAAATTGTGGGTACACTCAATGCCAAAGCAATAGAAACAGAACCGCGCACCCCGCCCCACCAGAGTATAGTTTGTTCAGGTAAGGTAACTTTGGATGCTTGTAGAAGATTGCTTAACTGACTTAAAGACAAGATTGCAACTGCCCGAATTAAAATCATTACCCCTACTGTCACTGCAATGATTGTTAAGTTTTCCCCCAAACTCGCAAACCGTATCTGATCGCCAATCAATAAAAAGACAATTGAGTTAACAAAAAACGCTAGAAACTCCCAGAACTCAGTTACGATAACCCGAGTACGCGGGTTCATACCAATCCGAGAACCAAAATTGCCCAAAATCAGCCCTGTCGTCACAACCCCAATGACTCCAGAGCCACCTAAGTCTTCAACAATAAGATATGTAGCGTAGGTAGAAACCAAAGTTAAAGACTGTTCCACAAGTGGTAAATCGAAACGTTGGGTGAGGTAGGAGATCCCAAAGCCAATGAGTCCTCCCACCGCCATACCAATACCAACAACTGCAAAAAGTTGTATCACAATTGGTTTGAACTCTAATTCAGCTGTTCCTAAAGGCAGTTGCACCAAAAAACTAAAAGCAACAACTGCCATGCCATCATTGAATAAGCTTTCACCTTCAATTAATGTTGTCAGACGACTAGGAACGCCCAATTCCCGAAATAAAGCAGTGACTGAAACTGGATCAGTCGCACAAAGACTAGCTCCGATTAGTAAAGCCGTTGTGAGTGAGAGTCCTGCAAATTTATTTAAACCTATTGCTACCCCTAATATTGAAATCACAACCCCAAGGACTGCATATAAAGTAATTGGTAGCAAATCCCGCTTTAAGTTCGACCATTTTAAATTCCATGCTGCTTCAAAAAGTAATGGTGGTAAAAAAATAAACAAAATTAATTTTGGAGAAAGATCCACTAAGTGGACATCGGCAAAAGCCAATCCTAACCCCACAATCACTAAAAGTAGGGTGTAAGGTATTTGCCGAAACCAGCTAAATATCTGTGATATTGTCGCCACCCCTAAAGAAACTGCAAGTACCAAAAGAAACTGCTTTAGGTTTGTAGCAATCACTTCCTCACCAATTACCGAAGCATCCACCATAAGAGCATTCTTAATACAATTCACCGTAAATATTAACCAGATAAGTTGTTAAATAGCACTCATCCTGAGGTGCGAAGTTAATAAGCTTACGAGAGTATTTGTGTGGAACGAACTGTGTAGGCATCCTCTGTGTACAAAACTAAAACATCTGTAGGAAAGCTTATAATTCTATAAAGTTGGTAGCTGACCCGTGTTTTATGTGTTTAACTAAAGAATGGTTAAACTTCGTAAAGCCATCACAACAAAAGGAGTCACAACCAAAGGAGTAACCCCAATGACTGAATATCAAGACTTCATGGCTGTTGCTTCTAAATCGATTGAGCAAGACCCTGACGCTAACTGGATATATCGCTACATCATTGATGGACTCAGCCATCACGGATTCAGTACTAAGATGTCTGAAACTTATGCCGCACTCGTCATCGGGCAAGAGTTATTTCATCCTAGTGAAAGCGATTTTACCTCTTATCTGACTAGCGTAGAGTCAACATTCCCACAGCTAAGTCCTGAAGGTCACGCCTCAATCCTACAAGCGACTAGTAAATGCGTTCAAGACTACTATCACCCACAAGTAGATACACAAGAACTGTAGTCAAAAAGAGCTAGGGAGCACCGGAGCACCGGAGAGGGGGAGAGGAATGCAGTCGGGGCAAGATAAGCGCGACTGATTTAGTGCGCCCAATTTTTGGCGATATGGGCGGAGGTTGATACCCCTGCTCCACTTCGTTTCGCAAGAAGGAGGCAGCAAGTATTCTCCCTTGCTCCCGACTCCCTGCCCCCTTGCTTGTTTTGGTCCTCCGGAGCATCGCCACACAAAGTGGTAACATTGAAAACTTTACATATAGAGGAAATTCCTGCTTTCGCGCGTTGTCTGGGCGTGATAAATACCTAGATAGCAACGGAAATTTTTTAGCTTGAAAGTCTGCTATGGTGCTTGTTGTTAAAATTTGGTTTACAATTTGGTCAATCATATGATTTTTCCTAACTAGTAACAGCCAATTAAGGCTGTTGCTAATTTTTAAACTTGACAAGTACGGCAGTCATGGCGCTTGCAGTTCCCCTAAAAAATAGGTGTTTCACTACCTGAGCAATCTTTTTATTCTTGGGTATAATTTATAAAGATATGAGGTTTTACTCATATACGTTTCCTCACCAATTACTGAAGCATCCATCATAAGAGTATTATTAATACAATTCACCGTAAATATTAACTAGATAAGTTGTTAAATAGCACTCGTCCTGAGGTGGAAAGTTAAGATGCATTGACTGTTTGGACGTTTCAGTATAGTTTTAGTTAATGTATGGGTGAAACTTGCCTAATTCAATCCAGTCTGGTTGTTGAAAAACTTCAAACCTGGGTTAGAAGCGGAGGAACCAATGTATTGGGGCGAATCTTGAATGGAGAGACACCTTCCAGTCTTAGCCCGTCAGCTAACTCCGTCGGCATTGGAAGGAGTACCTATGGCATCTGCTGATTCCAAGCTGTTGTCTCCAGGTTCTCCTTGCTGGCATTGCTATCAAAACTGGCAGTGTAGACATATATCTGTTGATTTAGTTTAGGGAATATCCTGTATCTTTTGTGAATTCAAAAGTCAAAAAATCAAGTAATTGTGTGCATCTATACTAGGAATTCCCTTGACTACGAAGAATCAGCATCTTTCCCAACTAAAGGTTGAGAAGAAATTTTAACCAGTTGCACCAATTCTTAGAACTGAGGAGAAAATATGCCGATAAAAAATCAGACGTTATATACAGATGAAGTCAACTTTTTTCCCGAGCATCAATTCAGATTAATTGGAGAGTGTGCCGGAAAAAAACTTTTATTGATTGGTAGAACGAAAGCATACAATGACCCAATTGTGGCAACAAGTCAGACTGACGAGCCAAGTCAGGAAGATTTATATGCTTATGATCTTTACGAGTTAATGAAGTTTAGCCACGAGCCAGTAAAAATTCACGGGGAAATTTAAAAAAAATTTGTGGAGCAGATGCCAATATGGCTTTAGAGCGCAGACTCGACACCTTCTCGCTAGCAGCCCTGCTAGTATCCGCGCATTACGGTTTGGGGTTTGTTTTGGGAACAGCTGAGAAATCCCTAACTTTAGGGGCTGCTGGCAGTCTTTATACTGTCTCCCTTGGCTTTGGTACAATAGCTCTTTTAGGACTGGCAAAATTTTACTGGAAGCGAACAGAGCCAATTTGGACATTGCTAGGTTCTGCCTATGGAGATGGGGTAAAAGTTTTTGTCAGCCTGATGTCCTGGTTATCGCTGATTGGTATTGAAGCTGTTCAGTTGATTTCTGGAGCTTTTATCCTCAAGGTTTTCGGAATACCCACTCTCCCGACGATGGTTGTTTTGGCTATCCTGTTTGCAATCATTTCCCTACTCCCAATAGAAAAAGCAGGCTGGATATTGCGGGGGTTACTGATTCTGAACTTTTTGGCTTTGCTTTATGGACTGTGGGTGTTACACGCTTTTGGTGATTATGTGCGATCGCCCATAGAATTTGCTAGCTCACTCAAGCATATGAGTTTGCCAACTATAGTGGGCGTCTCATTGTCTACAATTCTGCTGGTACCTATAGATATGAAGTATCAGCAGTTTCTTGTTCAGGCAAAAGATGTACACAGCCTGTATCGAGGATGTACTTTAGCCGCAATTTTGCTGCTACTGCTTGCTTTTTTACCTTCAACAGTTGTTGTCGCAGCACAGAACGCAGGAATTTTGCCTGCTGGTATTGATGGTAAAGAAACTCTCCCGTTTATCCTAGCCTGGGTCGGCGGTGGCATCGACAAGCCTTTGGGTATACTGGTGATTGTGTCTTTACTGGTTCCCGCGCTGGGTATTGGCAGCAGCATCTTGCGAGTGCAAACCAAGACTATTTTGGACTTTAACATTCTGCCGACATCTACCTGGAGTCGTATACTCGTCACTGCTGCAAATGCTCTGTTTGGTCTTGCCGTTGCTTTGAAAGGTGGGGAGATTGTTAATCTGATTGTGTATTTTTATGCAGCATATGTAGGAGCGGTGTTTGCTCCTTTTGTTGCTTATTTAATCGCTCAAACGGAACGCTATAACTTCTCGAAAACAAGCGTTAAGCTGTCTTTAACAATAAGTAGTTTTTCGGCTATTTCATTACTCATTATAACACTTATCAATCCTGATCTTGTAGGAGGATTTGGTAGCGTTGAATTGAACATCATGGGAATAGGAATTCTGAGTGGAATATTCTTTTTGTTGGTTGGGGAGGTATTACAAAAGTACTTCCCAACATCCAAGGTTGAGGAAAAAGCTTAAGAAATGACAAAATATTTCGTTGAAAACAACCTGACACTTCGCTATTGTTTCCTTGGTTAGAGGTAAAAAATATAGCCGTTATTTTAAAGTTGCAATGGTGACTTCACGTCGCTATAACTGTTTGGAAATTGCAACCATGAATAATGGCAACGACTTGAAAAAACACAATGGCAGGCATATTCCTCATTGGAAAAAGCACATTCGTCGTACAGAACACGCCGCCATCCAAGTGCAGGACGATCGCACGGGAATGGACGTTGAAACGCTCAAACGTGCTTTTTTCGATAACCTCTATTACATTCAGGCAAAAGATAAAGGTTGGGCAACAGCACATGACTACTATATGGCACTGGCGTATACTGTACGGGATCGCCTGCTGCAACGTTGGCTGAAGACTGTTGAGCAAACTTACTTTCACAAGGATGTTAAAGTCGTTTGCTACCTGTCTGCCGAATACCTGATTGGACGACAACTCGAAAAAAACTTGACAAATGTCGGACTTCATGATAAAGCCCGTCAAGTGGTGCAAGAGTCAGGGTATGATTTGTACGACCTGATGGAACAGGAAGATGAACCAGGATTAGGCAACGGCGGTTTAGGACGACTGGCTGCTTGCTTTCTGGATTCCCTCTCAACCTTAGAAATTCCTGCCATTGGCTACGGTATTCGCTACGAATATGGCATCTTTCGACAGGAGATTCGCAACGGCGCTCAAGTGGAAGTTCCGGATCGCTGGCTACGTTTTGGCAATCCTTGGGAAATTCCTCGTCCTGATTATACTATGGAAGTCAAATTTGGTGGACACACCGAAGCTTTCACGGATGAGCAGGGACGCTACCAAGTGCGTTGGATTCCAGAAAGAACCGTCTTGGGCACACCCTACGACACGCCAATTGTTGGCTACAACTCCAACACTGTGAACACCCTGCGTTTGTGGAGTGCCAAAGCCAGTGATGAATTTAACTTGCAGATTTTCAACAGTGGGGACTTTGCTAATGCCGTTGCTGATAAAGTCTTCTCTGAGAATATTACCAAAGTCCTCTATCCCAACGACAATAATTACCAAGGCCGAGAACTCCGCTTACAGCAGCAATACTTCTTTGTTTCCTGTTCTCTGCAAGATATCATCCGCAACTTCTTGCAACACGACGACAACTTTGACAATTTCCCCAATAAATTTGCCCTGCAAATTAATGACACCCACCCTACCATTGGTGTAGCCGAACTCATGCGACTACTGCTAGACGAACATCAGCTAGAATGGGACAAAGCTTGGGACATCACCCAAAGAAGCTTTGGTTTCACTAATCATACATTGTTGTCCGAAGCATTAGAACGTTGGCCGTTTAGTTTGTTTGGCAGACTTCTACCTCGACACTTGGAAATTATTTTCGAGATTAACCAACGTTTCCTGGACGAAGTTCGTGCCAAGTATCCCGGAGATAATCAAAAAGCTGCCCGACTGTCGCTGATCGAAGAAGGCGGGGAAAAACAGGTAAGAATGGCTCATCTTGCTTGTGTGGGTAGTCATGCTATCAACGGTGTCGCAGCATTACACACCGAACTCCTGACAAACGACTTGTTTCGAGACTTCTACGAACTGTTTCCCGAAAAATTCAGCAACAAAACCAATGGAGTCACCCCTCGTCGTTGGATTTTGGTAGCCAATCCCAAACTAGCCCTCCACATAACAAATAAAATTGGTAAGGGTTGGATTAAGAATTTGGAAGAACTCAAGCAGTTAGAAGCATTTGTAGATGAGCAAGAATTTCGCGAGCAATGGCGTCAAATTAAGCAGGAGAATAAGCAGGACTTAGCAGAGTACATTCTGCAAACAAATGGTATTCATGTTGATGCCAATTCCTTGTTTGATATACAGGTGAAACGACTGCACGAGTACAAACGTCAGCATTTGAATTTGCTGCACGTAATAACACTTTATAACCAAATCAAACAGAATCCCAATGTGGATGTTGTCCCGCGAACTGTGATTTTTGCTGGTAAGGCTGCACCTGGTTATGCAATGGCAAAGTTGATTATTCAGTTGATCAACTCAGTCGCGGATGTGGTGAATAATGATCCGGATATAGGCGATCGCCTGAAAGTGGTTTTCTTGGCAAACTACAATGTGGCATTAGCACAGCGAATATATCCAGCTGCTGACGTTTCGGAACAAATCTCGACTGCTGGTAAGGAAGCTTCTGGCACGAGTAACATGAAGTTTGCGATGAATGGTACATTGACGATTGGTACACTGGATGGGGCGAATATTGAAATTCGGGACCGCGTCGGACACGAAAATTTCTTTCTCTTTGGACTGACGGCACAGCAAGTTTCACAAATCAGAAGCTCAGGCTACCATCCGTGGGATTATTACAACAGTAATCCTCAGCTTAAACAAGCAATTGACCAGATAGAATCCGGTTACTTTTCCAAAGGTGACAGGGATTTGTTTAAACCACTGGTAGAGTCTCTCAAAAACCGAGACGATTATTTACTGTTTGCTGATTACCAGTCCTACATTGAGTGTCAACAACAGGTGAGTGAGGCATATCGTAATCAAGACAAGTGGTTGTTGATGTCAATTCTCAACACGGCGCGGGCGGGCTACTTTTCTTCTGATCGTACAATTCGCGAATACGCCCGAGATATTTGGCACGTTCAATCGGTACCCATTACTTTAGAAGATGCTCAACAGGAGAATGCAGCCATAAACATTGAAGCACAAGATACATATAGTTCTTAATTTGTCAATTCTCATTCGTCATTGAGGTTATTACGATTTACGAATGACCGCGCTTTTAAAAACATAGATTAGACTTTTTGCAGAAGTAGGGAACGCTTAACAGGGAATTCTGAACATTTAACTCTTAACAGAACCTCGTATAATCTCACTTTTGCAAGAGGTCTATTATAAACCATATGGTGAGGGCACAGCATTCCTGTGCCTTTATAATTAATCTGTGTTCTATCTAATGGAAAAGAAAAATTATTTTTTGTTGAGTAACACAGTAAAATACCCATACTAACAGGCTTGACTGTTATAATAAATCCGCTTTTCTAACTGCCTTTTAACCCAATACGGTTCAGTTAAAGCGAAAAATCAACACCAACTGGTAACTGATAAGTAATAACTTTCTTATGGTAGATGACAATAAGCATCATCAAATATAAATATGAAATAAGGAGATTATTTTCACCAGACACTAAGATATAAGATATATAAAGTCTTATGAACAAAAAACACCCAAATGACAATCAAAAGCTTAGAAAATTAAAGATAGATGGTTTCGATAAAAAAAATAATCTCACAAACATATTCTTTTGTAAAAAACCGATAACTCACTTATTTTTACCACTTCTGGGAGTAGGAATAACATTTTTGAGTGGCTGCTCAATAAACTCATCCAGAAACGTGCAACCTTCACAGGAGACTAATACTGCTAATGCTCAACCAGTCCAACAGTCTGCTACTCCAAATAACCGTCCTCTGACACCAACTCCAGAGGATAATAACTTTGTAGTTGCTGTGGTAAATAAGGTTGAACCTGCGGTAGTGCAAATTAATACTTCCAGAACTGTCAGAAGCCAAGTCCCAGAGATCTTAAATGACCCATTCTATCAACGGTTTTTTGGTCGGCAGATACCAGCACAGCCTCAAGAGAAAGTGGTGCGTGGTGTTGGTTCTGGTTTTGTGATTAATGCTAATGGACAGATTCTCACAAATGCTCACGTTGTCAACGATGCTGATACAGTATCAGTATCATTGTCCGACGGTCGTACTGTTGAAGGAAAAGTCTTGGGACAAGACAAATTGACTGATATTGCGGTTGTGCAAGTTCCACTAAATAACCTGCCAACTGTAGAACTGGCAACATCTCAGCGGGTTCAGCCAGGACAGTGGGCGATCGCAATCGGGAATCCCTTAGGTTTGCAAGAAACGGTAACAGTGGGCGTTGTTAGTGCAACGGATCGTTCTATTAGTGATATCGGTGCATCTGATAACCGCGTTGGTTATATTCAAACTGACGCAGCCATTAATCCTGGAAACTCCGGCGGACCACTGCTAAATGCTCGTGGTCAAGTTATTGGGGTCAACACAGCTATTATCCAGGGGGCTCAAGGAATAGGCTTTGCGATTCCCATCGACACAGCCGAGCGAATTGCCCAACAATTAATTACTCAGGGCAAAGTTGAACATCCCTTCATAGGGATTCAGATGGTATCCCTGACACCTGAACTTAAGCAACGGATTAACAGCCTTTCTAATAGTAACGTCCGCGTGCAAGCAAACCAAGGCATTCTGATTGTCCGCGTTCTTCCTGGTTCTCCGGCTGATAGAGCCGGAATACGTCCAGGAGATGTCATCCAACAAATCAACAATCAATCTGTTACCACTGCGGATACAGTGCAGCAGATAATTGATAAAAGTGGCGTTGGGGCAAACGTGCAAATGCAACTGCAACGTAATAACACAACCGTGCAAGTCACAGTACAACCTGGGTCGAGACCAGCAAATGCGCAGTAACTTTGGGAGGATGCTTGGAGTAAGAAAGCTCCGTGACGTTATCCAGAACATTAAGGCAACGCTTGCAGAAGTCATTTGGAGTCGCCCTGTATTTGCAACTCAGCTAAAAGAAGCTGAGTTAAAATTTGTGAATTTTGGATTTGCCATTCCACAGTGCAAACCCCTTTTGACTTCTCAAGTTGCGAGCACGAGGCTATTTTTTCCGGATTTTACTTAAATCCCAAGTATAATAACCAGTTTTTTCTGGAACTCTAGAGAATCTTCCTATCCGATGACCTCTAGAAAGCTCATTATGCACCGCAGTTTTTATCTCTGCTAGTTGTTCAGCATTGAGTTCTCCATAAAGTCCTGTAATGACATCAGCTACACTGAAGATTTTCCCGGAATTTTTCTGCAAGAGTATGCAGATGGCATCAATCAAAAACTTACCTTCATATTCAGGTAGCATTGATGCCCTTTTTGCCTTGGGGAGTAGGAAGGGTTTCTTCTTTTTAGGTTTGATTATCTTGGATTTGACTTTACCATTTGGTGGTGTTATCAAGCTTAAATCCAGGGTATAACACCCTGGCTCATCCGGAACGGCAGCCCAGTAACTCTTTTCTTTGCCGTGTGTCAGAGAGGATTGGATGCGACTTTTGACAATTTTGAACACACTTGGCTCTAAATCGCCAAAAAGTGAGCGCACAACGAAGTCTATATGACAGACACTTCCAGCATTCTCTCGCAATATTTTCTCTATCGCTTGCATTCGCGTGAGAACTTGGAACTGGGGCAGCATTGGAACATCCCCAGGCATAGAGTAATCGTTATTCTGGGTTGGTATCTCCTTTTGTGGGGATGGAGTGGGTGATATAACTACTGTGTTTTCTTCGTCGGATGACTCCTCATCTAAATCATCTATCTGCGGATCCTCATCGTCTGGGAGTTCTGAGTCGATCGCTTGTTGTTGTTCAACATCATCCAAATCTACGTCGGATGAGGACTGCGAGTCTGGGAGTTCTGAGTCGATCGCTTGTTGTTGTTCAACATCATCCAAATCTACGTCGGATGAGGACTCCAAGTCTGAGAGTTCTGAGTCGATCGCTTGTTGTTGTTCAACATCATCCAAATCTACGTCGGATGAGGACTCCAAGTCTGAGAGTTCTGAGTCGATCGCTTGTTGTTGTTCAACATCATCCAAATCTACGTCGGATGAGGACTGCGAGTCTGAGAGTTCTGAGTCGATCGCTTGTTGTTCAACATTATCCAAATCTACGTCGGATGAGGACTGCGAGTCTGAGAGTTCTGAGTCGATCGCTTGTTGTTGTTCAACATCAGAAATGTTATTTAACTGTTGTGATGAGAAGGAATCTTGTTGGGGAGGAGTGGGTGCAAAAGACAACATCTCAACGACAGCCGTTAGATCGTCGCGTTCATCAACACCAGACCAGTTGGATAACAGGGCTTCTACATGTACAAGTTGCGATCGGGCAGTTCGCCATAAGCGTTCATACTCTTCAGTAAGAGCAGTATAGTAGTCCCGTAATTCCAAAAGTGGCTCCAACAAGGTTTGGGGTGGTGGCTCTAGTTTTCCCTTAGTAGTCATATGGCGTCAACTCAATCCAAATCAGTTTTAGATTTATAGGTCATTGGTCTAGGTTTAGCCTTTTGAGGCTTCATTAACGATTTTTTGGGTGGTTGAGGAGGACGACATTGTTCACAATATAAGGGTCGCGACCCGAAAGTCTCGCGCTTCGCCGGAACACCGCATTCCTTACAGAGGAAGTTGAAAATTCGCGTATGAATTAGCCGTTTATGTGCCTTAACAGTGTATTCTCTAACAGAGACTAATTTACTTGCCATAATCAGAATTTGTGAATTTTTGTCCGGTCAATATAGCTATTGGAGCAGAGGAACTTGCATAAATATGACGCAAACAGCACGTTTTTGCCACTCATTGACTTAGCCATAGCTTTTTGTACAACGCCCGAGGCAAAACTCCATTTCGTCAAGTCGAAAAGGCTTTATCGTCGTTTGTGAAGATGATAAATGGGTTTATAATAAACCCCCAAACACCTTTCTACGACCATATCCTATCCTTTATGCTAGTGCCAGTGTTGTCACTCTAGCACAGCATTCTGTACTGACTGTGCCAATATGAGGCAAACACTAAATACGTTTTTTTGGAGAGTGCCATCGTTCTACAAGATTGTCTTGAAGAGATCTTTGAGGTACTCAGACAGAGTGTAGGCATCAATACTACGAAGTAACACAGGGTTTTAACTACAAAGAAGCAATTTATCTAGATATTTTAATTAAAGCATTGCAAATTCCCTGTTGGTTCATTTAAGATTCAGCATTTCAAACAAAAAAAAATAAGTTCTACAAATTCCAGATTTCCCTAGTTAATTTTTAGTGCCACTTGTAGCGTAGTTTTCATACACCATCAATGCACCATTACTCAACCATCACCGAATAATTTCGGCGGTATGTTTAAATCTGTCAAGGTTTGCATACATTGTTTTCAGACTTTTATCAGATTTTTACTTTTCTCATTAAATAATTGTTGTTAGGGGAGACCGTAAAAATAAAGTACCAGCCCTATGGCTCTTGCCACGCCTTACTCACCAGAACAAGGGTGAGGGAGACCGCCAGGTAGCACCCTCAGGGAGAATCCTCCCTTTCAAGGGTAGGTTTTTTACACTTATATCTGGAATGGGGTGAAACCGGGTAGACACGGGGGAAAGAGAACAAGGAAGAAACATGAACTCTATGTACATATATTGAATTTTCATCATCTGGGCGTAAAAAAAACTTCCTTGTCTACTTTCCTTCCTTGTCCTCCAAGTCTTGCCAACACCCAAAAGTAAAAAACCTACACCTGTGAGCAGGGAGCAGGGGGCTCTTAGCAGGGAGAAAGAATTAGAAACCAATCATTTGTATCAGGAATTTCGTGAAATGGTATAACCACAAATTACTACAACAGAACGCAACTTGGTATCAAACTCAACCTCTACGACTCGATGGCCACGTTCATTTTAGGAACTACGCAGTGATAGTTTCATCGCCGGGGGATGAGTCACTGAATTTTGGATTTTGGATTTGAAATTTTAGATTGACCCTATATCTGTAAGACAGGGGCTTGAGTATAGTCCCTTGAATTTATTTTTCTCCACGACTCAAGTCGGGGGCTTGAAACCCTTTTTTAGATTTTAGATTTTAATCCAAAATCTAAAATCTAAAATTGTCTCGGTCAATCAGCATCCTCCTGTAGATTTTGTGCGAGTGTTGACAGCTTGTCTAAAGACTGAGCCACTGCTATGACTTGTTCTGAAGTCTTGCTGGCAATACTGGCAACTTCTAGAATAGATTGGCTTGCTGAGGTTGAAGTTTTTGCTTGGACAGGAGCAGTCTGGGCAAGTTCCTCGACCAGTTTTTTCATTTGCTCACTGATAATAACAATCTGATTGAACTTCTCCTGAGTTTCGTGCGCCAATCTCATCCCGCTCATCGCCTGTTGTGCGCCGTATTCCATAACAGCAATAACTTCATTAGTTTGTGTCTGAATTTCTGTAACGAGTAATTGTACTTCTGCAATACTCGCCTCTAATTGATGCACTTGAGAAAGTGCTTGGTCAGCGAGCCAAGCAAATTGTTGACCAGCTTCTGGGGCGCGACTTGCTTCAAGTACTGTATTCATAGCTTGGAGCTTTATTTGAAATGCGATATTACTAATGAGGCTCACGAGCTGGGAGAACTTTTGAAAAGGTTGGTCTAGACGCTCGACCTTCTCGGCAGCTTCCATAACCCTTACTTGGACATCACACAAGTTTTCTAAAATCGGGTCTATCGACTCATGTCCATCCTGTACCGCCTGAGTGAGCTGCTGCTCTTGGAGTTCTGCTTGTTGGGCACAAATCAGCATTTCCATAGCCGAATCAACTAACGTTTGAATTTGATTGTAGGCACCTGTAAGGGACTCCACCTGGCTAAGAGCATCTGTTGAAAGGGTTTGGACAGCGGTTTCACTACCTCTGAGCAATTCAAATACCTGACGCTGGAGTACTTCTTTTTGTTCGCGCTGCTCGTAAGAGGTCGCTTCAGCAGATTGGTACGCCTGCTCTACCTTGTATAGGAGTCTGGCATGGTCGAGAGCAAATCCCACCTGCGTAGCTACCTGGGTGAATAAATCAATTTCATACTGCTGCCAATCACGAGGTCCTGAGCACTGATGCGCAATCAATAAGCCAAATAGCTGGTCATCTTTGAGAATGGGCGCAACCAAATTTGCCTTGACAGCAAAGGGTTCAAGTTGGCTAATGTGACAAGTAGTCAAACCTGCTTCATAAATGTTATTGGTAGCTTGAACTCTACCAGATCGGTACTTTTCCACATACCCCTCAGCAAAGCAGGGATCTTTGATTTTAGCTCGCAACGCCTTGGGAAAACCTGGAAGCACTGATTCTGCAACCACAGTTCCATACCAGTTGCTGTCAAAGCCATAAACCAGCACTCGCTCAGCGCTCATTGCTTTGCGGGTTTTTTCAACGGTGGTTTTGAGGACATCCTCTTCGTTGAGCGATTCCCGAATGGAACGGGTCATGTCCGCAAGCAATTGAGTTCGCACTCCTTCTGCATCGATTCGTTGAACAAGTCTAGCATGGTCGAGAGCAAATCCCACCTGCGTAGCTATCTGAGCAAATAAATCAATTTCATACTGCTGCCAATCACGAGGTCCTGAGCACTGATGTGCAATTAATAAGCCAAATAGTTGATTATCTTTAAGAATGGACGCAACCAAATTTGCCCTGACAGCAAAGGGTTCGAGTTGGCTAATGTGACAAGTAGTCAAACCAGCTTCATAAATGTTATTGGTGGCTTGAACTCGACCAGCTTGGTACTTTTCCACATAGCCCTCAGCAAAGCAGGGGTCTTTGATTTTGGCTCGCAACGCTTTCGGAAAACCTGGAAGCACTGATTCTGCAATCACAGTTCCATACCAGTTGCTGTCAAAGCCATAAACCAGCACTCGCTCAGCACTGAGTGTTTTACGAACTTCTTCAACGGTAGCTTTTAGGACATCCTCTTCGTTGAGCGATTCTCTAATGCGGCGGGTAATATTTATAAATGCCTGAGCTTGATCAGCTTTTGTATCTATCCGTTCTAGCAGCTTAACGTAGTCAAGAGCAAATCCCACTTGTGCTGCTATTTGAGCAAACAAATCAATTTCAGCCTGCTGCCAAATACGGCACTCAAAGCATTGATGTGCAATCAATAAGCCGAATAGCAGGTCGTTTTTGAGAATGGGTGCGATCAGATTGGATTTGACAGCAAATCGCTCTAGCAACCCAATATGACAATCAGTGAGATTAGCTTGATAGATATCATCAATAGCACGAACACGACCATTTCGATATTGTTCGACATACTTTGTTTCGAAACAAGGATCCGAGATGGTAGTCCATAGGATTTTTGGCAACTCAGGTGCCGCAGATTCTTCTACAAAAGTTCCATCCAAGTTAGAATCAAAACGAAAGATGACCACGCGGTCAATTCTTAGGGCTTTGCGAACTTCTTCAACAGTGGTTCTGAGGACGTCTTCTTGAGTAAGCGATTTGCGAATACGGCGGCTAATGTTGTGAAACACCTGAGAGCGTTCGGCTTCGGCTTCTTGTTTCCAGAGTAAATCCGGAAGCTGTTCTTTGACAAAGTTAATGTTTGTCTCTAAGACAGCCAGTTCATCTTTGCTGACGGTGGAGATGCCAGAATCTGCGGTTTCTCGACGTAACCTATTCACCATAGTGGTAGAAACTGAGGCGGCGTTCAGGACTGGGCGAATGGCGCGAATCCCTAAAATAGCAGCGATCGCACCTGCCAATACTGCCGTCACCCCCGTTTCAATTAACAGCAGTGACAGCAGTCTGTGTAGTCCAAGTTCAGCTTCTGCCAAACTTGTCGTATCTGCTTGTCTTGCTTGGGAAATCTGTTTGGCTGTCAACTGGCTACCAAAGTAGTAAGTAGTTGTCCCTACTGTCAGCACAGGGAGCATACTAACAAGTATAGCCCAAGCTATGGTCTTGGTTTTCAAACTCCATTCCTGTGGCCTGTGCTGAGGATCAACAGACTCTTGAAGCCCTTTTGACTGATTCAACTGTTGCTCGGCTTGCTTTTGAGAAGAAGGCTGAGTCATAGAGAAAATCTACTTTTGCTGCAAAAATTTATTGAGAACATAGGTGTTAGTTGCGATATTGACTTCCCCAACTGGGGAGGTAGGGTAATACCAATTCAAAATTCAAAATGAAGAAATGAAGAAAACCAGACATCACAAGGGTTTGGGAGTGTGTATCTGTCGCATTCTTTTTTCAAATTGGTATAATGCACCTTTAAAATTACTACTGTTAACAATTAGGAGTGTAAGGGTGAAATTAATGGTGGCACCAAACCCGCCACGTTATTGTTGACAACTGTATCAAATATGAGGTAAGGGCGGTGAGTATTCTTTTGGCTCTGTTTGCTGGGTGTACAATAAGTACATTTTCTAAGTTCCCCCTCCACCTCAACAAAATCTGCACCCCTACACCCGCGCGTTTTGGTCAAAGGTAGATTTAAACACTCGCAACCTTCTCCTAACTTTTTCTGGGGGTTTTATGTAAGAGTGGGCGCTACCATAAGTATCGGTAAAATTTAGAGTTCGGTACAACAAGCGGCAAAGTAACCCTAAAAGTTTGGCATAGTTTGCTTTTCACTCCTTAGGCTTTCTGCCTCTCCTCAAGGATTTGATGTTGCGAGTTAAGAATTTTTATGTATTTAGTATTTTATGCTATTAGAGTATATTATTTTATCGATTGATTCAAGTGAATGATAGAAATTTGTCAATTTTTTTGTCATTTTTTTTGGTACGGCAAGTAGCTAGATAAAACGCTGGTTTTGGGGGTAGCTAATTAACTAGTCACAAGGTCATCGGCAAAAATATCATCTGGAAAGAATGCAGCGTCTAATTCTTCAACCGTGTTTACGACGAGCGCACGATCAAGAAATTCGTTGCGGCGTTCGCAGGATGTTTCAGCAATTAACAAACACCCGTGGCACGCAGAACCGTGCAGAAAGCGTTCTTCGCGGGGGTTATCTGGTTCGTGTTGAGCGCAAACTGGGTCGTTTGAGCAAAGTCTTCCTAAGGCTAGCGCTTTTCCGAGATGGTAATCAATGCGTGTACCAACTTCTACTAAGCCGCCCAAAGTACCTTCTGAACCCGAAGAACCTGTATAAAGTAAAATTCCATACCCAGAATCGCTTGCATAAATGCGTTCACGGATGGCACTGGCAGCATAGCCGCATTCGAGGGATACTGCTGTAATCAACAAGTGAGATAGGGAGTGCAGCATGATGTATTTTACACCAGGAAAAGCGGCTTTATCCCGAGGAATTCCCTTGCTATCAAGCCATTTGAGAAAACCACGGTTTAAATCTTCGGCTCGCTTTTTCACCGTATCGCGCTTGAACCATTCGTCTATAACTTGCTTATGAAACGAGATAAAAACACCTTCGCCTTTATTCTCAATTGCAGGTATCCAGTTCGTTTCAAAATCAAGGGCGGCGCGACGGACATTAATCGCTAATTCGTCGATTTCACCCTCAATATTTGGCATTGCAGCTTCAAAGCGGGTAAAACCAATTAGGGCTATGACTTCGCGCAGGCGATGGACTAGCACCACGCGATCAATATATGGCAAAAGTGCAGGATTGAAGTTATTTTTATCGAGCTGACGTACAGATGCATAAAAATCTTGGTTTGAGGATTCTTTCCCCACCTCTTCGGAACAGGAAAGTAATGCTTCAATTTCTACTTGTTTGATACTTTTTGTTTGACTTTCTTGTCCGTTTTGACGGCGTTGAATTTCTGCCCAGACAGTTTGGGAACCAAATTTAGCTAAGTCTGCAAATTTAGATTTTCTCAGTTCTTTTTTTATTTGGTCTACGTCTTCTGCGTATTGCAAGTCTTCTTCGTAATAGCGATCAACGACTTTTTTCAATTGCGCATCCGCTTCAGGAATTGAAATCACACTGAGGGTTTGGGTAAAATAGGCGTTGCTGGCAGAACGTATTAACAGGCGGTTGTATTCGGGTTTTTCAGTTGTGACAATGTTACCCGACTGATCTATTGCACAAGCCCAACATTCTTCTTTTCCATTTGATCCCAGCCAAGGGCGATAACCTTGACACTTTCCCAAAACTTTGGAATTTGGAACTTTTGCTTGGGATAAGGGGCGGCGGGCTTTGCAAGCTTCACAGCGCACGAAGATTTCTTCAAAGTCGTTACCTGAACCGCCTTCATCAAGCCAGAGTTGTTGTCCTCGGCAAGTGGTATTAGAATCATTGTGTACATAGGCGTACCAGTCAATGTCGCTTAAGTGTCCGTTAACGCAAGCTTGGACAAAGCGTACTGGTACTGCTGAGGTACGTTTCCCTTCAAATTTCAATCCTTCTTGGACGGCACGCCAATAGACAAGCGGACGGGTGCGATAATTTTTTCCATTGAACTGAATTGTGTGGTCTACTTGGGCAACAAACCAAGTTGGGAAAATAAATGCACTGACACCATTGGGAGGAGTGTTAAGGTCAGAAGTTTCTCGCGGTGGGCTAAAGAGTTTTATCTCCTGTACTTTAAGCATTTCACAAATTTTATTTTTGAGGCGGTCTTCTCGGATATATTGTTGATCGCCCTTCCAATAACTCAGCCCTCCAATCACAACAGAGTGGTCGGGTAAATCGACCATCGCCCCTGGACCATACGTAGATAAAAGTTGGCTTTGACGAATTTCTGCTAGTGGTGTATGTCGCTTTTTTGACTTTTTCATGCCTCTTTTTCCTCAACTTCTAATCCTCCAGGATCCCGTACCAAAAGCTTCACAACTGGCTCAACATCACGTAAGCTACGCTGTGCTTTAAACTTTTGTTGGTCAGTCGATTTCTTATCGACTTCCGGATCAAGCGCATCAAGGAGTAAAGGAGGTGCCATTTCAATTTCGTTGGGTTGGTATTGCAAACGTTGGTCACGTAGGGCAATTTGTTCCCAAGTATCAAGCAAGTTTATCACTTCTTTGCGAATTTCTTGACGCAAAGCGTCGGCGGCATCAGTTTTTAAATCGGGGTTATGCATTTGCGCACGCTTGGATATGGCATCTATGACAAATTCCAATTCGCTGCGATATTGATTAACTTGGGCTGCACCCAAAGGTGCTGTCATATCTGAAATACCCAGGCGCGCTAATGCAACAGTAACCCCTGCTAAACCTCTATCAATCGCACGGGGTGAAAAGGGAGTGACGCTGGTTGCTTCTACTGCACGGTAGAAGGTATCATGCCATATCTGGAAGCGTTCATAATGCGACCTATCTCGTGGACGATGGACATTCAGCAGTGTTACCACCAATCCTGGTTTACTCGCATCGCGTCCAACGCGGCTGGTGGCTTGGATGTATTCAGCAGCGGTTTTCGGTTGTCCCAACACAACCATTAAACCCAAGCGCGTGATGTCCAAACCTACGGAAATCATATTTGTTGCTAATGCCACATCAACGCTTTCTTTTTCATTGCAGGGTAAAGCCAAACGACGCTTGGTATTGGCGACTTTGTTCGTGCTGACACGAGAGGTTAATTCTTCGGGTTCGTCATCGATTTTACGGTTAGCAAACAAACTTGTGGTTGCTTGATATCTGCGTCTGTCTCCATACTGCGTCAGGCGCGAATTGACTTCATCTTCAACCAAGCGACGGCTACCACCTAACTCACGCAAGGAATTGAAATAACCCAAAAGTGTCATGTAAGGGTCGGCAGGATTACTGGGGTTTTTCTTTCCTCCTGCTTCTTCCCAAGCTTTTTGTGCTGCCCCAAGTAACGCCAAGTATGTTCGCAATAAGACAACTTTTAAGCTACGTCCTTGGGCGGCGACACCGACATAGAGGCGACCAGGGGATTGATTAGTGAAGATGGTTTTGGCAAAAAATGAGTCGTGGCGACCGGGACCTGGTGCGGGGAAAATATCAACTTGGGTGCGTCCAAATAATGCTTGGATTTGGCGATCAGCGCGGCGGACGGTTGCAGTGGAAGCAACGATTTTCGGGCGGATGGTTTTATCGTTGTTGGTAACACTGCACAAAGTATCAATTGCTGTTTCGTACAGCCCTACCATCGTTCCCAGTGGTCCGGAAATCAGGTGCAATTCGTCTTGAATAACTAAGTCAGGTGGGGGTAGTGTTTTTTCGAGACGGCGACCTTTAATTTTTGGATCACCAGTTCCATAAAATCCCTCTCGGTCGTCGTAATGCGTCACCTTACCAAAAAGCGCTCCCGTTTGACCTACCCAGGGTAAATTGGCAAATTTGTCAACTGTGGCGATGATGAAACAGGGTAATCTGCGATATATCTGCTCATCGACTGCAATTAAGGGCAGATAACTGTTTTTTCTAAAAACGCACGCAGGTTTACCGTCCGCACGTTTCTTACTGCCAACACAAATTAATTGCAAATCCGTAGGCGTATTTGGATTTGGTAACAATTGAAACGAGTTAGGTGTTAACTCTGCACCGCACCAAGGACAGCGTTCGAGGGGGACTGGCTTGGGTTTGGCTTTGTCATCGCGTTGGTAAGCATGAGTGCGGGCGTGGGCTGAATTTTCATCCTTGTCGCTTTTACTACCCATTTTATTGGGAGTAGCGCTTTGCCCTACCCACAGCCCAATTTCAAAGGGGTGATTGCCAAGTTTAGGGTTATGCTGGCGTTGAAGTTCCAAAGCACAGATGAGGGTTGCAGCGCGTTCGAGTTGATCCAGGGTGAGGAGACGGAGAGTGTAGCGCATCAAGACGCTGACACCTGCAGAGTAAATGCTGGGGTCTCGCAGACGGCGTAAGACAAGGGTAAATGCAGCTAAACCCAGGTATGCTTCGGTTTTCCCGCCACCTGTGGGGAAGAAGAGTAAATCGACAATTTCCCGATCAGAATTTTCGGGGTTGGTGATGCTAACGAGATTTAAGAGTAAAAATGCTAACTGAAACGGTCGCCATTTGGGGGGTGGAAAGTCTTCGGGTGAGATGTTGTCGCTGTCGTGGGTGAGGCGTTGTCTGCGGGCGATCGCAATAACACGGTTAGCAATTTGAAACGCCTCAAAAACCAATGGATCATCAAGTGCTTGGAGTCCGGCGGCGATGCGATGACATATTTTTATCGCACGGTTTAACAAGTCAGTTGCGACTTTGGCTTGTTGCGGTTCGCTTGGGGCTGCGGCTTGTTGGTCACTAATCCATTGAGTATAACTCGTCACCATTGGATTCACCATCCGGCGTACAGTTTGCGCGTCCGGTGCATCCGCCAGTGCTTCCATTGAAAGTTCTAACCCTGCGATGTCTGCTGGTTCAACTCTGGGAACTTCGGCTTGTGGTATCCAAGTTGTGGAGATTTCCTGACATTTGCCCTCAGAGTGAATCGCTATTGCCGAGACGTTATGACCGACGGCGAACTCGCAGTCATTGCGGTATTGTAAACTAGCGACAGCTTCGTCCCAATCTGAACTATTTTGTCCGCGCAAGTCAGGACGAGGAACAAAGCCGTTGGTGGTACGGATGTTGAGACTGGCTTGGAAAGCAAAATAGGGATCTCGTTTTTTATTAGGGTTATGAGTGCGATAGTTAACTAGAAAGACGGAAACCGAACGGGTTCCCTTGGGAAGATTTTGAGAACGTACTGCCCGACAGGAAACAAACAACTGCAACCCACTACCACCAGGAACATCTAGCTGTTTTTTCTGCTTATCTTTGGGTAAGATGATGTGTACATCCACAGCTTGGGGGATGCGTTCCCATAATTCCGTTGTTTGTTCCGATTCGTCCTCAGTTTCTGTAGTCTCTAATTCAGTTTCGCCTGCTTTAGAAACGTAGTCGCCCCAATTCACCGTCACATCTAACTCTTGAGTATCTGATGATATGAGAAAGCTTAAGCCAATCGAAGAAGGAAAAAGTACTTTTCTTGCGGAAGCAGTTTCCGGGGCAACAGCATCATCGGCTACATCGGTGTTGCTAATTTGGACAATCTCATCATTGCTTGTGTCATCAGAACGCACTTCAGGCGGTGCACCAAAAGGTACCAGAAAGCCAGTGAGATACCATTTAGAAGGTGGCTGCGTCAGGATTTCGCGGGCGTGGGTGGTATCATTAGGTGTTGGTCCTACTAAGTCAAGTTGTAGGGCATCTGTGAGGTGCGATCGCACTTCGGCTGGAGTAGTGGCTGGCATAGTCATATTATTATCTATCGCTGTTTACTCCTTCAATCAAGATACAGCAAGCAATCAACTGTATATACTATATTAGGGCAATTTACTGATTTTGCTGTGAGTTAAGCGAGGTGTTTGTGATTTTTCTGGCGGTTCTTTGGCGTCGAGATAAATATTGTAGAAACAAGATTCTGCAACTAACTACTGTCATGTAAAATTTCAACAATTTTAGTAATCACTTCAATTAATTTTTCCGGTTTTATTTGACCAGCTTTGTATAATATAATTTGCCTATCAGCAGTAAAAAGTCGATTTGGTCTGATATTACTTGGTTGATTTAAACCACCAGAGCTAAAATCGCTATTATCGATTTCAATAGCGTATGTGTCGCCAACAGATTGGCTAGTAATTTGGCAAAGAATTAAGTCGTCTCCCGCAAGTGTAGCAATAACTAAAGCAGGTCTGCGTTTTGTTTGAGTTAAGTCTGAAAATGGAAAGGGAACGATAACGACATCACCTTTTACAAATCCTGCCATGCAGCTTCTTCCTCTGGTCTTAACCAATCTTTTTGTAGTGATGATTCACTCATAATAGTGATTTCTCTTATGCTGCGTTGCTGGTTTTTTGCCTGGAGAAACTGAACGAAATCTAAAATTTCCTGTAACAAGGGTTCAGGTAATTTTTCTAGTTCTTGTGTAATTTGTTCTTTAATTGTCATTGTCTCTCCTTGTATTTAGGCAATTTAAATTCATATTACTCCACATTAAACCCCGGTATTATTGGCGAATCTTTAACAAGCTTTTGAGATTTGGTTTTAGTTGTTTTCTTTTTCGCACCCTTCGCCTTCGCTTTCCCCTCCGCCGCCTTACCGCCAAGAATTTCCGCTTCCGCCCGTTTTTGGTTAAGGTCAAGCAGGCGTGCTAAAACTTCATCATGCACTTGTTCCGTCCAACGGTAGCGCCAAGGTTTTTTCCGTTGTCTACTACTCCCCTCTCCTTCATAAGGATTGGAGGTAAGGTCTTCCTCATCGTCGTAGTCTAGTAAGAAGGTGCAGTCGGTGGAGATGTCACTCCAGTCGTAAGCATCGAGGACGGCTTTATCCATTGCGGCGTGAAGTTCGTGCAGTTTCAGGATATCAGAGTCGCGTTCCTCTGGATCATGGAAGCGGTTGTAGGTGTCGGTGAGTCCTTGGTTGTTGTGAACCATTAAGGCGGCGCGGAATTCGTAGTATTCTTTGCCTGCGGCTTCTAGGGTGGGGTTGGTTTCCCAGTTTTCGGGGAAGGGGAAGGTTTCAAAGCAGTCAGCTATGTTATACCTAGGTCGATCTTCCAATGTAGCACCAAAGAATCGTGCCCACACTTCATGTAAGTTACAACTCAGAATAGCAAAGCAAGAAAAGTAAGGTAGAGCAAAAACAATCAGAGTTTGGTCGTAAACAAACCCTGCTGGAAGAAATGCAAAACAAAAATGTTTACTGGTAAGTGATCGGACTAACACTCGTTCAAGTGGGGCGATCGCTCTAAACAATTCTCCCCTAAGTCGTTCAAATTGCCACCAAGGTGCTGTCGAATGTTTACCACGGGTTCCTTTTACCTTCTCCTCAACAATCTCCATCAAATCAGGATACAACCTCGCCTCATCCTCACTCATCTCCCCAAAATTAATAACATAACGACGATGCGCGTGAGTTGGACTGCTATTTACCTCTTCACCACCAATGTAAGGAAAAATCCTCTCTGCGTTTCTTGCATCTTTCTCAATCAAGCGCTGCATTTCTGCAATGGGTGTCGCCTCTGGATTAGTATCATCAAACGTGAAACCCATGCCCAAAACAATGCTACCTTGAAAGCTTTTCTCAGCATTCGCCAGCAACACCGCCGGATTTTCATTTCCCCCCGCATGGAACAAAAACGCAGAAATTCGGGGAACCTCTCGCCCATTCAACAGCTTTATCTGTTTATAATTTCCCTGACATATATTAACCACGCTGACAACAACTGCTGCTAGTCCGGGCCATTTCAACCGTTTTTGAGCATTGTAAATTGTTCCCCCTTGCTGACAAATCCAACGCAGTCCAGTGCTACGAGTATCACCCTGTGCAATAGTATTCGTAGCAATTAACCCAAGCGTTCCACCCTGACGCAAAATCTCAAAAGCACGACGGAAGAAAAACGCCACTAAATCAGAATTACCGTGAGACTCTGGGTAAACTTCTTTTAACCAATCTTGATAACCAGGTGCATGGGCGTTAATTGTGGTATTCTTTCCCGCAAACGGTGGATTTCCCACAATCGCATCAAACCCCGGATTATTATTTCTATCATCCCTATCAAACACCTCTGGAAACTCAATATCCCAGTTAAACGGAATAATCCCGCGTTCCCCACTCCGCAACTTACTCGCAATTTCCTGCAAACTCTCAGCATCCGCTTGGTGATACCGCCAATTTCTCACCAATTCTGCAATCTCTTTTTCTCTCTCCTCTGGCTGCTTCTTATTACTTCCCTCAAAGAACGCCGCAATTCTCACATCTCCTATTAACCGCGCCTCGTGCAATTCTTGTTCTACTTTATATAGATAATTCCGCTTTTGGTCATCATCAGCATCACTGCGGGTATCCAACGCCTGAATTTCCGTCCGATAAGAACGCGCACGTTCAAGTTGTTGTTTCAACAGTGCTAACAACGGCAAATCATAAGCCGCATCTTTCCC
Source organism: Brasilonema angustatum HA4187-MV1 (assembly GCA_019359695.1). Classification (GTDB taxonomy): domain Bacteria; phylum Cyanobacteriota; class Cyanobacteriia; order Cyanobacteriales; family Nostocaceae; genus Brasilonema; species Brasilonema angustatum. The sequence continues at coordinate 57,455 of JAHHGV010000028.1, read as the reverse complement.
AAAGGAACCAATCTCCTCTTTCCTCAACCCTACCAGCGAATCTCCACACTTGAGCGCATGATCCAAAAATGTAAACGGCAAATCCTTCGCCAGCGTCACTAACCACAAAGATAACTTCGCCAAATTCACCGCAAAGGGATTTTTATCCACTCCATACAAACAGCGTTGGGCGACGAGACGACGAGCGAGAAGGAGGGGTTCGTCTGGGCTATGATTGATAATTGTGGCATTTTCATCACGTCCACCAGGAAATGAATTTCCTGGCTCATAATCCAAGTCCTCTAAACAGGACTGATTGGAATTTGAGATTCGTTCAGTCCGTTTCAACGGACTTTGGCTATGAGACTGGGAATTTATTCCCAAGCGGGTGTGGACATGATCACTGATTGTCGCTTCACCCTCACGTCCACCAGGAAATGAATTTCCTGGCTCATAATCCAAGTCCTCTAAACAGGACTGATTGGAATTTGAGGTTTGTTCAGTCCGTTTTAACGGACTTTGGCTATGAGACTGGGAATTTATTCCCAGGCGGATGTGGACATGATCACTCATTTCCAGGCGCGTTTGGACATCATCGCTAATTTCCAGGCGGGTATCGTTTCTCTCACGTTCCCAAGCTTCCACCAATTTCTCTGCCAACTGACGACAAGTCTCTACCAAAAACGCACCGGAACCCATCGCCAAGTCACAAACTTTCAACGATAAAATTTGCTCAGCAGTGGGACGTTCTCCCAAAGCTTCCAATACCGGACGCAGTGTTGTTTCCACAATTGGCTTGGTGAGGGAACGGGGTGTGTAGTGAGAACCAGAACGCCTGCGTTCTTCTCCTGGCTGCAAGTACAGCGAACCCACTGGTAAAATATGCGGTGTTTGTCGCGACACTTTTCGACCTAACGCCGCTACCACATCTTCTAATGTCTGTGCTGCTTTTAATTCCTTGAGGGCATTTCCGGATAATTTCCGGCATCTTCCCGTAGCCGTTCATACAAACCAGACACAGAATAGTTACGCTGATAAATGTCGTCTGGCGGCATGAGTCCTTCGTCTTCAGCGTAGAGCAAAAACACCAGCCGCATCAACGTAGTAATTAACCCACCATATATATGTTGAGGTTCTGTCGTCGCAATTTCACCCAACAGATTACCACCCACCGCCACATCCGCCATCTGAAACCCGCGCAACAGTTCCCACAAAGCATCCAGCACTTGATTCGCCAAAGTCGTCGAAACTTCCGCTTGGTATTTCCGACTGTCTTCTAACAAATTTTTCAAACAACGATTTGTCGGCGCATTAAACACCCGAAATCCCGACAGCAACATTTCCATCGCCCCCAAAATCAGGCGTCCAGAAACCTCACACATCGCCTGCACTGGAAACGTCAAATGTCCGGAAGACTCACCCCGTGGCGCATAAACCAAACGTAACGCCACACCATTGCACAACAAACCGATGGGAATTTGCGTCTCCCGCAACAACCGCTCAAACTTCGCTTGAGGACTAGCGTGCCAACTTGTACCAGACTTAGCAATCAAAGGTGCAACTGCATCCAACTCAGCATCCGGGGAAATGATTTGCACCAACATCACCGGTGAGTCGCTGTCTGCGTCAGGCACAATATAAGTAGGCGCGAGAACTTCCCCGTAATCAGGTAACGCTACCTCATATTCTGTGGATGCTTCAATTAAGTTAGAGTTATCCCAACTTAATACTTCTACCACGAAAGAAAGAAAATTTGCAATCCTACCATCCTCATCAACCACAGCCAGCAGCGATTGTTGCAAATCCACCACATTGCGATTCACCACCGCCTGCGCCTTCACCAACGCCGGAGGAGACACAACCAACCCTACTGGTTGGAGAAAACCCAACCACTCTCTATGTCTTGTGATTTCTGGGTCGATTGCCATTGTCTCTCCTGTGTCTCCTTTAATTTCATCTCTCAAATCAAGTATCTTTGATGACTAATAAGTAGGTCAACAGAAAAAAACATAAGATACGATTCCTGCGATTACTTCGCTTCACTGCGTTACACTCGTAATGACATTTCACGTTTAATTAGTTTGAGCTACTTACCAGTTCTGGAGTAAACTTGCACTTAATACTTCCTCTTTAATTCTTGGCGTTCTTTGCGTCTTGGCGGTTAGTTTAATAATCGAGTTTCTAGGAAAATTATGACAGACTTTAGCTTAAAGAAACAAAGCTTTGTAAAAAATGATATTCCTAATCGCTTGCATAAGTTGGTGGATAATTTATCTCAGATTAAAAACTTATGTGCTGAGGAATCGCATCAGGAATCGATACTAAATCTTGCCAAAGAAAGTAGGTATTTTATTGAGTGGACTGTTCCAGATATGGTACAGGTAGATATTGATCAAGCCGCAGAGTTGGTTGATTTAGGGCGTGTTTTGACACGTTGGCTGTTTAATTGGGAAAAAATTTGGTCTGATTCCAAAGAAAAAACGAAAATCACCCAACAAGCCGAAGAGTGGTTAAAACGGGTTTTAGAAATGTCACCGATTGCAATCTGAATCAATTACTGTATTGAACGTGAATCATAGCAGTTGCCAGGTAGATTAGGACATGAACTAATGAAAGAAACACGCACACCAATAAACTTTCAAGCCTGTTCCCTGTTCCCTGTTCCCTGTTCCCTGTTCCCTGCTATAACAACTAACCACTCACCGGATACAAATAAACAATACCCACTGGTTCAACCCGCACCGCCTTGACTTCATAAGTTGCTTCAATTCGCGCAGGTTCATGAACCAACTCTTCCGTTAGCATACTCAGCCGCTTATTCCAATGACGACGATCTGCTTCAATCTGGCGTTGTTCTTCATCCGAAAACAATTTTAGCTGCAAAACTTGAGTTTCTTGCTGGCGCTTGAGAATGCGATCGCGCTGTTCCTCTAAAATTCTCTTCATCTCCACAGCTTCTTTTTCTCCCCTTGCTGTCAGCTTTTTCTTTGCTCGTTCTGCCAAAACCTCCGCACGTTTATTGAGATGCGATGTTAATTCCGTCACATCTTGCACTACCGTTTGACAAAGCCTCTGTTTCACCGCTTCTGGAACCTCTCGCAAACGCACAGAAGCCAAAGAATTTTCTAACAAATCCAAAACATCGTCCTTCTGTCCTTCGAGTAGTGGCTGTAACTTTTTACGCCCCCTTGTCACTGGATCAGACCACTCCGCCGCCACAGCAATAATTTCATCATGCAGTCTCACCGCCCGTTCTCCATATAAGGATAGCCGTCCCAATATCAGTACCTTAGGTATGGGGTCATCACTTAGACACACGCAAGCACGAGTCAATTCATCGTGCAAAAAGCCCTGAGACAAAAAGCGTCCCAACAAACGCTGCACAACCCTGTGTTCCAAGTGCAAATGAACTGCATCACCATCCAGCGAACCGGAGTCACGGAAAATAACGGGACGGATAGCCGCATCACGCCGCCACTCCCAAGGTTTTTGTCCCTGTTTTCTTGGTATTCTGAGAGTATCAAGGGTGGTAGCCCAGGTGGGATCTGCTTCTAAACGTTGAGCTGGCAATACCCAACGAGCAGTAGTAGGATCATGAACAGCTCGCTCCGCATTGATAGGTCTTAGAGAATTCGCCCCGCAAATTTCTAAGGAAGCTGAGATAGCATCCCGAAAATGACGATCATCAAATCCCAACCAATCTCGTGAAGTCTTCAGCATTTCCTGAAGTTGCCCTATCTGATTAACCAGTTGCTCTCTATGCAACCGGATTTCCTCCATCTCCTGAGAAATGACTTTTGCATTCGCTTCAAAACGGGTATCCAGTTGATCTGCTTTTTCAATAGAAGCTGTCAAACCATTTGCTTGTTCGTGACGAATTCCTCCCTCTAGCAACCGTGATAAATTCTTCTCTACGACTGGCGAAAGACTACCAAGTTCTCTTTGTATTGTCGCCGTCTTTTTCATCAGAACATCTAGGACTCGGTCTTCTGCTCGCTGTGGTAGGACAAAATAGTAACAGCGGACAATAGGCGATCGCTGTAGTTTTCTGTCAATTCGCCCGTTACGTTGTTCCATGCGGCTGGGGTTCCAGGGTACGTCAAAATGGAACAAGTCAGCACAGTTATTTTGCAGATTGACTCCCTCCCGCGCTGCATCGGTGGCGATGAGGATACGCAGGGGATGGCGCGATGGGTTGGTGTTAAAGGCTAATTTGATGGCTTCTCGTCGTTCTTCCCCCATTCCACCGTGAAATATATCGATGCGTTCATCTTCGCCACCGCACCCCACAATCAACGTTTGCAATTGCTGTTTCAGGTAGCCTTTTGTGTCTGTATATTCAGTAAATATAATGAGTCTTCTATCTGTCCAAGTCGCCCCAGGCTTACCCAAATCAGGACAGAGATTTGCACGAATCCACTTTTGGAGTTCTTGAATACGGGGGTCTGGCTGATGACGAGATGCATTTGCTACTTCGGTCATTTCCTCCAACAGTTCAAGCTCACGGGTTGTGAGTGCAGTAGTCGCTTGTCCTGTTGCAGCCGCCATTTGAGCATCTTCTTCTGCCTGCACTTCATCTTCGACAAGTTCAGCACGCTCGTCGTCAGCGCCAGGAGATTCAAAAAGCAGCGGTAAACTTTGTGACAACTTACCACTCGTACGAATCGAGGAGGCTTGCTTTTCAATTGCAGCGCGATGCACCTTCAAAGTTCGAGCAAATGCTTCAATAGAAGAAAGCAGACGTTTTTGCAAAGAGGTGAGCACAAGCATCGCTGATGTTTGCGTTAACTTAGATGCATCTTTGAGGCGTTCTTCGCGCGACTCCCTATATTCTTGTAACAATCGCGACAACTTTAACTCTGGCGCATCCTCAGATAGCCCATCAATAACTATGGGGATAACTTGACGTTGTGGAAAATCTTCTCCAATTGAGCGTAAATCCCGTTTCAATCGCCGCACCATCACAGTATCCAGTAGTTTTGGACTGCGGACTGGGACTCCTCGACAAAACCGCTGGGGGTCAAGAATTTCTAGCAAAGCGGCAAAGCTGTTAGAGTGACCATTGTGGGGAGTGGCAGACAGAAACAGCTTATGCTCAAACCGAGGTGCTAACTCACGCACAGTCCGCGTCAGTTGCGAATCAATGGCATACTTGGAACTACTTGCTGGGGCTGCATTATGAGCTTCATCAAGTATCAGCATAGATCTTGCAGAAAAATCACCCAACCAGTCCCGCAAAGGTGCTGCATAAGTTTCATCCCGCAGCAAGGCATGGGAAATAATGAAGCGGTTGTGAGTCGTCCAAGGGTTAATACCATAACCACGTTCTTGGCGACGGGCGGCGACAAACTCCCGATCAAAAATGATAAAAGTCAGTCCAAAGCGGCTTTCCATCTCATCTCGCCACTGTCGCACCACCGACGGCGGACAGGAAATGACAACGCGCCTGACTTTTTGACGCATTAACATCTCGCGGAGGATAAGCCCAGCTTCGATGGTTTTGCCTAAACCAACATCATCTGCTATAAACAAAGCAACTCTCGGCATCAGCAATGCTTTACGCAATGGCTCAAGCTGATAAGCTTTGACTTCAATACCAGCCCTGTAAGGTGCTTGAAACAATTTTGGATCTGTGGAAGTAACGCAGTTCCAACGGAGTGTGTGCAGATACGCAGAAAACAGCCGTGCATCATCAAAACCCCGGCTGGCGACTAAATCCCAATTGGTTGTACCTATATACTGAGCATCAATTTCTCGTTCCCAGAGAACTTCTAAGCACTCTCCCAATGCATCGTCATTCAGACACGAAAGACGAACTAAGGTGTCTTCCTCAACAGACTGTCCAGGAACGACATCTTCTACAAGATACTGTCGGGAGCGTACCCGAATAATTTGTCCGGCTTCTAGGTTCATCAGTGGTATTTTATCAGGAATTCGGTTTTGTTTATGAATTTACTAGTTGAGCTAGGGAACGCTTAACAGGCAACGCCTAGAGCGTCAGCGGCTCGACTGAGCTTCGCCGAACGTCCGAACGGGAACAGGGAACAGATTGAGAGCGATCGCGAAGCGCGAAGAACGCCCGAGGCACTTCGTGTCTCCCTGAACGGACGTTCGCCTATACTATTGTAACAATTGCGACATCTTTAACTCTGGCACATCCTCAGACAGCCCATCAATAACTATAGGGATAACTTGACGCTGTGAAAAATCTTCTCCAATTGAGCGTAAATCCCGTTTCAGTCGCCGCACCATCACAGTATCCAGAAGTTTTGGGCTGCGGACTGGTACTCCTCGACAAAACCGCTGGGGGTCAAGAATTTCTAACAAAGCGCAAAGCTGTTAGAGTGACCATTGTGGGCGTGTTTCAGCCAAATCAGTGATTGAGTATGACAATCACAAGAATTGGTAGTTATTGCTGTAGTGCATGAGTAATACAGTCTGCTTCCAACACAACCATACTCTTAGTCTCGAACACAGAACAGCGTTTTGTTAGCATTACAAGTGCCGGAACTGTTCCCTGTTCCAAGCTGGTTAAAGCCTCCGTAAAAGCTGGCTGAAAACTTCTAAGCCAGCTTTTGCCCCTCAAATAATCAGGTGTAAACGCTACGCGATCCAACAGCCAGAAAGTTATCCCATACTTCTGAATCAACTGTCGTGCTGCGAATTTGTTCTGACTGTACTGAGCATGAATCAAATCAATGCTTCGTTGGTGAATCTGACGGTAGTAGCCTAGATGGAAAGGAAGTGCGTATTCTTTACCGACTAAAATAGATCGTTGGGCAAACGTCGGGATATTATTTGCTTCATCAGACAGGGTAGCAATAAGAATGTTTTTCGGTTGCTTCTGAAAAAATTTATACAAAGAAGACTCGTTAGACACTCTATAATTCGTTCTTGGAAAGCCATTTGAAAAATTAGGGTATAGTACGAGCGTTGCTCCTAATGTTACCATTAATATGAGTATCCAGAATCTTTTTCTTCGCAGACTCGATTCTGTCATTTTCTCACAAGCCCGAAAGAGTGCATCCAGTATTAGGGTTAACATTATTCCAGCAGCAAGCGCCATGACAATTCGCAAAGTATGACTTGTATATCGGGTAGGAAAAAATAGTTTTAGTAGCAAAGCATGAGATGCAAAAAATAGACATAAGGATACCAACACGATTTGAGATAAAACTGCAACCTCGCTTTTGACCTGCTTAACCAATGGGAAGCAAGACACATTTTGCAGCACTATTGGCAATAACAACCCAACCCAAATCAAAGGAGGTAATAACGGCGGCACTATACCACTATGTTGTCCAATTAACCAAAACCTCCAAAAGTTGTCGTCAAAAAAAGGATGTCGTCCTCCCGACCAGAACTCCGGCATTGCTCTGGCTTGTGTAGCGGTGACAAGTGGACTAAACTCAGAGGAAGCTAAGGCATAGGGCAGCATTGCGAGAAAGCCTAGCCCCAAAGCAACTACACACAACAATAAGCTACTGTGCTTCTGCTTAAGCCGGGGTGACCAATACTTCCAGTTCCATAACCGTAGGAACAAAATTCCTTCTGAAATAAATATAAATATAGGATAAATAAGCCCTTGCAGAACGAGTGTTACGCACACGGCTAGCCAAGATGTACGTAGCATATAGTACAAAAATGCTAAAAACAATGGATATACAAAAGATCTAGGTGTGGCAGAAACCAAATCATCCTGGAACCAAAGACTTTGATTTAGGAGGAATGTAGTGATAAATCCAGCCATAGGCACTGGAAAAATCTGGAGGCAAACGCCAAAACAGTAGGCGGTGGCAATCAAGCTCAATACGATTGGTAAAATTTTACTGAGTAAAAGTGGATTAATATCTAGACTTGCCATCAACTGGTAAACAGTAGCAAATCCTGGTGGTGTAATGGATTTAAAGTAATCTGCAATCAAATCATGAGGCAGTAGTTCAGGATCTATAAACCGCTGCATCCAAAACACATACTCCCGTGCATCATCCTGGACAACGTATTCATTTTTGACAGCTTTCAGAAGCCCTAAGATACCATAAAAAAATGCAAACGATAGGCTCAGACCAAACCAAAATATAACTGATGTAGAGGTTCTCAAGTGTTCAGAAGCAGATAATTTGTCTATCGGACCAGTACAAAATCTATGCAGACGTGAGACTAGCATTATCTGTTTGTTATCGTTTCAAGAAGTGTTTTAGCAAAAGCACAATTAAACTCCCCAATAGTACCCAATTGACGCTCCCCTAGCTACGTGAATATCGGACTACGTGCTGATCATCATATCTAATAGCTGGCAATGTTACGACTGCTTTGTTGGGGCGATCGCTTTTTAGCTGGCGCTGACACTTACTTCAATCTTTCGTGTCTTCTGGGTGCGTTAGCGTGGCGCTTTGGAAGCCACATTCCGCACCCTCAGCTGTCACACATGAACAAAATGTCGATAATTTAGTACAGAAGAACTAAAGCAGAGGAATAGTGAAGAGGCTTGATGATAATAAATAGTATCAAGCTGAGTAGCTGGGTATAAAAAGGAGTTTCGTAATTGACAAAGATTTAGCGTGGATAAGCAAGAAAATGAAAGGGTGAGCGAAAAATTAGTTTATAACAAAAAGAAAAATGTAAGAATTGAAACAGAAATAGTTTGGATAGTTCTGTTGTCCTGTTTAATGTCAAAGATATTGAAAGCGAAAATACCGGACTTCTAGACTAGCAATTTGCTCATCGGGATGACGCTATTCAACCGTTCAAAAGCTGAGTACGCGAGCTTTTGACAAAAATGAGTAACACAAGAACAGCCGCACATACCAAAGCCAGTATTCTCAAAGTAGGGTTGTTCCACTGTTTGAGAGCGATCGCTATCATTGCCCAAACCATGACTCCTGTGTAAGCTACGTCTCGGCGCTGAACAGCTATGAATATAGCAAGTGCTGCTGCAACTAGCAACATAATAACTGTCCAGACTTCAGCAGAAATCCCCCAACCGTTCCAGCCCACAAAAAACAGGGCAAAAGCGACATTAACTATCGTTGCGACACTAATCCACGCTAAATAAATACTGATAGGAAAGTGGACGCACCATTTTTTTATACGAGATACAGAATTTGTCCCAATTCCTAATCTTATATATATAACAATCAGAGGCAGTAAAATTCCCAGCATAGCTACAACGGAAAGTGAAAAAAGCCGGGAAAGGAACAGATAAACCCAGATAATTTGAGCAAAGCAAGCAACTACTAGCAAGTAACCTGTTTTACGTAAATCTATATCATGTCGCTGGTTTGGTAGAACTTGATAGATTCCGAGAGCAAATAGACCAAGATAAATCAATCCCCAAATAGCAAAGGCGTAATTAGCGGGAATAATTAATACGTTCTTGAACAGAGTGTTAGAAATTTCACCAATGCTGAGTCCATTTAACGGAAAGATGTTCGACAAAACGTTAACTACAAAAGCGCCAACGATCGCAGCTAGGGTAGCAAGCTGTCGTAGAAAATCTTGATGATCGCTCTTGTTGGACTGCTGCATAGGTCAGATGGCACCATTTATAGAGGACAACTCATTTCTATTGTGCTTCGTAATCTATCTCCTTGTACGATTGTTTCATTAGCCAAAAGACATCTCCAAAAATGAGTCCCAAACCCCAATGAAACTGTGGTTAATTTTTGGAGACTTTTATCTTACTACTGACCAACAAAAACTTGTGGTTCCAAAGGCACAGATTGCCCATTTATTGTTAGTGTTGTCGCTTCTACAGTCTGCCCAGAATCATTACGAGTGCCGAATCCCTCCGCTTTGACTTTGTCTCCTACATTCGCTATGCTCTGTAGCTGCTGGCTCGCATGGGGTGGAAACCTGACAACAGCCCCATTAGAAAGGACAACGCCATTAACATTTCCTCGGTGTCCCACCAACCAGTGTTGAGCAGTTCCTTCCACAGAGACATTACTGTAGTTGCCATAATTGGGCGGTTGAGGGAGTATTGGAGAAGTCTGTGACATCAAAGTCTGCCCTGTTTGAGCATTGGTGATGCTTCTTGCTCTGATTTCCTGACCAAAGCGGCTGGGAAAGCCGGAAGTCCCTAAAATGGTGATTTGAGTTCCTGGGGAAACCGTCGCCATCAAACTATCTCCCATAAAGGGAGGAAATTTTACCTGTAACCCATTGTTGAGTAACAGCCCATCTGCCTTCCCTTCAGGGTTAAAAAGATACTGTTGTACTTCTCCTGCTACATTTATTGTGTGTTGCCTGTGATGCCTCATATGTCGGAAGTGGTCTGGTGGAAGTTGATTTTGGTCTTCACCCCTCCAAAAACGAGCAGCGTGGAAACGATGTTCTGGCGAACGCCTAGCGTGCGTAAACTGACCAGCGATCATGTTGTAAACTAATACACCTAAAAGCATTAGTGCAGCTCCAACACTACCACTAATGAGAATTAACTTTAATTTTTGTTGTCGTTCGCGAGCTTGGATTTGGTTTGCTTTAATTTGCTGTACAGCTCGTACAATGAACTCTGGGGGAATTTCTACTTCCCCCCCAGCCTGTATCATTTCTTCCAAAGAATAATCCTGAGTTTGTTGCGTGTGTGACTGAGCAGCAAGCGCAAAAACATCCGCCGCAATGTCTTTAGAAATGCGAAGTTTTGAATTATTCATGATAATAACTGACTTTGATGGACTAGTTTGATGGATCGCTCAATTTAGATTATGTGAGGTTGGGACTCGTCCGTACTCAATGTTCTTATCTTAGAAGTTAGAAATGCCACCCAAATGAGACAAAAGTCATGCTTCAACTATTACCAAAGTCATAAATTTGGTAATAGTTGAAAAAGGGGTGTAAGGGTGTAGGGGTGTAGGGGAAAGACATTTTCATGTTTGGTGGTGAAAAATTTTTAACTAATCCTCCGGCTATGAAATCATCACTACGAAGTGATGATTTCATAGCCGGAGGGAAATCGAAGTGATTAGTCATTAGTAGTTGAGCACGAAAATTTGTCATTAATTATACTAACGACTAATGACAAGTGACTAATGACTAAGACGGGGCAAGGAGACAATTCCTCCCCGTTTTAGAAGAAACGGGGATTCCTTGCCTCGTCTTCCTTGATTGGGGCTGCCTTCTTTTTCAAGTCTAAAGCTTGACAAGCCAGAAGCAATGAGAGTATATTCAATAAATAACAAACGTTCGATATAAAAAATGCCAAAGATTGTTGACCATGACCTATATCGCAAGGAACTCCTCAGTAAATGCTTTGATTTGTTCGCCCAGAAAGGTTACTCAGCAATTACCATGCGTCAAATTGCTGAAGGCTTAAATGTTTCTACTGGGACGCTATATCACTACTTTCCCAGTAAACAGGCGTTATTTGAGCAATTAATGGAAGAGATTTGTGAGCAAGATGAACTGATGGCGAAGGCTGAATTGGAAGGAAAACAAACTTTGCAAGAACGGCTGGAAGTTTTAGGAAAATATTTGGCTAAAAACGAAGATTATTACATTAAATGGATTTATTTACAGGTTGATTTTTGTCAGCATCAAGACTCAAAGGATATCCAGGGTCGTGGTACGTTTAGACATGCGACACAGCGATATCAACAGGCAGCTCATGATATTTTGGGCATTCAAGACCCTGTCGTAGCTTGGTTTATCTTCAGTTTAATTGATGGCTTAATCGTGGAGCGACTTATGGATAATGAAATGGTTTCTATTACTGAACAATTTTCTTTATTAAGCAAGATGTTAACAGCATATTTAGAAAAACCACTGTCGAATAAAAGTTATAACGGTTAATTGTGGAGGAAGAATATGACGACTTTCAAAGTATTCTCTAAACCTACAAATCGATGGTTAATCGGGTTAGTCGTTGCTGGAACTGTAATCACAGGTGGAATTATTTTTTCTGGCATTTCTCAGTATGGGATAGTCAGTCAAAAACCTGCACCAGTGGAAACTGCTCCTCCAGTCAAAAAAGTAACAGCATTGGGACGACTAGAGCCAGAAGCCGAGGTGATTAAACTGTCTGCACCTCTGGCGTTGGATGGCGATCGCATAACTCAACTACTCATCAAAGAAGGCGAACAAGTCAAAGCCGGACAAGTGATAGCAATTCTCGATTCACGAGATAAATTACAAGACTCCCTCAAACAAGCGCAAGAGCAAGTTAACGTAGCTCAAGCGAAACTCACCCAGGTTAAAGCAGGCGCGAAATCTGGAGAAATCGTTGCTCAAAAAGCAACCATTGAACGCTTGCAAGCGCAGTTACAAGGTGATAGACTTTCTCAAGAAGAAACAATCGCCCGACTACAAGCGCAATGGGAAGGCGACAGGACAGCGCAAGAAGCAACAATTCGGAAAATTCAGGCGGAACTCAGCAATGCTCAAGCTGAATATCAGCGTTATCAGCAGTTATACAAACAAGGAGCAATTTCTAGTTCCTTATTTGATAGTAAGCGCTTAAGTTTAGAAACCTCACAACAACAACTCAACGAAGCGAAAGCTATTCTCAACAGAATCAACGCTACTGGTAGCAAACAAGTTCGTGAAGCGAAAGTCGCGCTGCAAAGAATTAACGCGACTGGTGTCAAACAAATTAGGGAAGCTGACGCCACCCTCAATAAGATTGTTGAAGTTCGTCCTGTGGATGTGCAAGCGGCGCAAGCGGAAGTTGATAATGCTTTTTCAGCTGTCAAACGCGCCCAAACTGACTTGAAACAAGCTTACATCAAAGCACCGACAGCAGGACAGATACTCAAAATTCATACGCGAGTTGGAGAAAAGATGAGTGACTCTGGCATTCTGGATTTAGCACAAACGAACCAAATGGTTGCTGTCGCAGAAGTTTATCAATCCGATATTGGTAAAGTGAAAACCGGACAGAAGGCAATTGTAACAGGTCAAGCTTTCAACACAGAACTGCGGGGAGTTGTTTCGTTAGTTGGCTTGCAAGTTAATCAACAAAAAGTTTTCAGCAACCAGCCTGGAGAAAATTTAGATAAGCGAGTTATTGAAGTGAAGGTTCGCCTCACACCAGAAGATAGCAAGCGAGTTGCAGGTTTAACGAACTTGCAAGTCCAGACACAAATTGAATTATAAATTTTCTTTACTACTAAATATAACGGATGTTCGTTATAGATTGGTATGACCAAAACTAAGGGTGTAAGTGAACAAAACAAGAATTGCGAATCAGTTTCCTCCCACGCCAGGTGCCTCAAGTCGGGAAACCCGCCCACAGCACTGGCTCCCCTACACCCCTACCCCCTTACACCCTTACACCCCTAGTTGACAGGAGTTTTTTGAAATGTTTGGTAAATGGCTTCGTAGAACGCCGCTAGCATTGCGACAAGTGATGAAAGAAAAAACTCGTCTAGCGGTAGCAGTGGCAGGTATTGGATTTGCAGATATGCTGATATTTGTGCAAATGGGCTTTCAAGATGCACTCTTTGACAGTGCGACAAAGCCTCATCGCCTACTTGAAGCAGATTTGGTGATGACGAATCCTCAACTTCAAACTCTGTTCTCTGTCAAAAGCTTTTCTCGTGAACGACTTTATCAAGCATTGAATCATGAAGGCGTTCAGTCGGTGAGTTCTGTTTACATCAGTTTGGGACAGTGGAAAAATCCAGAAACTCGGATTAACCGTTCCATTTTGATTTGGGGAATTGATCCACAAGCACCAGGCTTGAATTTGCCAGAGGTGAAGCAAAATGCAACACAGTTACAACTATTGAATACAGTGTTGTTTGATCGTGCTGGACGTCCGGAATACGGGGCTGTTGCTGAGGCTGTGCAAAAGCGCGGAACACTGGAAGCAGAACTCAATCGCCAGAATATTCAAGTCACCGGACTGTTTACTATTGGTAGTTCATTTGCTGCTGATGGTAACATCATCACGAGTGATTCAACATTTTTGAAATTGTTTCCCGAACGTCAACCAAATCAGATAGAAATCGGTTTGATTAAGCTTAAACCTGGTTTTAATCCGACTCAAGTTGAAAAACAGCTTGCTAAAGAATTATCACCAGATGTACGAGTTTTAACACTAGAAGGTTTTGCGGGGGTGGAAAAGTACTACTGGGAAAGCCAAGGGACAATTGGATTTATTTTTGGACTGGGTGTGATTGTGGGGTTTATTGTGGGAATCGTGATTGTGTACCAAATTCTTTACAGTGATGTTTCCGACCATTTACCAGAGTACGCCACGTTGAAGGCAATGGGATATAGCGACGGCTATCTTTTGGGTGTTTTGTTTCAAGAAGCGTTACTTTTGGCAGCATTGGGTTATGTGCCTGGATTTTTGATTGCGATCGCACTCTACCAGGTGACATATGCAGCAACTCTACTACCTATTGCTATGACACTAACTCGTGCAATTACTGTGTTTATCATAACGATAGTCATGTGTACTTTTTCTGGCGCAGTTGCAATGAGGAAGTTACAATCTGCAGATCCAGCAGATGTGTTTTAGTGAGTCATATAATGTCTGGATGAACAGTTATAAAAAATACCCCTCCCCAACCCTCCCCTTACCAAGGGGAGAGTGCCGTCAGGCGGGTGGGGTAAACCCATGGGGATGATAAACAATCAACCAAACTCAAGATTAAGTGATGACAGAAATTAGGAGTACATCAATGTCAAATGACTCAACAAATGCATGGAACAATGAAACTCGTGATGCGTGGAATACCAACGCTAGTGTGTGGGACGCCCGCATGGGTGATGACGGGAGTGACTTTCATCAAGTGCTGATTCGTCCTGCAATGGAGAGACTGCTGGAGGTAAAACCGGGTAGCCGCATTTTGGACATAGGCTGTGGAACTGGGCTGACAACTCGCAGATTAGCCAGCTTGGGTGCACATGTCGTCGGAATAGATTTTGCCGAGGAGATGATTACCTGTGCCCGCAAAAGAACTCAACAGCATGAGACATCAATTGAGTATCACGTTCTTGACGCTACCGATGAGACAGCTTTACTTGGGCTGGGAGAACGTTCCTTTGATGCTGCTGTATCCGCAATGGTACTTATGGACATGGCAGAAATAGACCCTCTGTTACGGGCACTCACAAAGTTGTTGCGTCCTGGAGGTAGCTTTATCTTTGCTGTGATGCATCCTTGTTTCAATAGTACACATACCAGTATGGCTGCAGAAGTTAAAGATTGCGAAGGTCAACTGGTGACAGAATACTCGGTCAAAGTGTCTGGATACTTACAACCCAGCACCACAAAAGGATTAGCAATAGAAAATCAACCAAAACCCCAATTGTACTTCCATCGACCATTGCACGTTCTGTTAGGTGCAGCATTCCGTGTTGGGTTTGTACTTGATGGCTTGGAAGAACCTGCTTTTCCTGCTGACGATTCTTCTGACAGTCGCTTTTACAGTTGGTCTAACTTTACTCAAATTCCACCTGCGCTTGTTGCCAGGTTGAGATTTTGTGATGAATTACTACGCACATCTTAGGCAGTTAGTCAATAATAATAACCTATAAAAATAAGACTATGAAAAAAATAGATTATTCTCATAACCCAATGCACATAGTAACAACTGAACCCGTCATCTCTGCCCAAAAACTCAATCATTACTTTGGTGAAGGTA
Source organism: Brasilonema angustatum HA4187-MV1 (assembly GCA_019359695.1). Lineage (GTDB taxonomy): Bacteria > Cyanobacteriota > Cyanobacteriia > Cyanobacteriales > Nostocaceae > Brasilonema > Brasilonema angustatum. The sequence continues at coordinate 41,883 of JAHHGV010000028.1, read as the reverse complement.
CGCTTCGCAAACAAGCGTTATTTGATATCAACTTAGATATTTACTCTGGCGATATTATCATAATGACTGGACCTTCAGGTTCAGGAAAAACAACCTTGTTAACCCTTATGGGAGGACTACGTTCTGCCCAAGAAGGAAGTTTAAAAATTCTCGGACAAGAAATGTGTAGTGCGAGTAAGAAGCAGCTGCGAGACGTTCGCCGTCAAATTGGCTATATTTTCCAAGCGCATAACCTGATGACATTTCTGACAGCTAAGGAAAATGTGCGGATGTCGTTAGAGTTGCATGACGAGTTTTTAAATCAGGATATGGACGCTAAAGCTATTAGCATATTGGAGAGTGTAGGTTTGGGAAATCGTGCAGATTATTATCCAGATAGTTTATCGGGTGGACAAAAGCAGAGAGTGGCGATCGCCCGCGCCCTAATCAGTCAACCAAAAATAGTTCTAGCAGATGAACCCACAGCAGCACTCGATAAAAAATCTGGGCGTGATGTCGTGGAATTGATGCAGAAGTTAGCGAAAGAACAAGGCTGTACAATTTTGCTAGTGACTCATGATAACCGCATTCTTGATATAGCCGATCGCATTATTTATATGGAAGATGGTCATCTTATCAGCGATGGTGTAGATGCTGCAGCGAAAGTGGGTTAATTACTGCTTTTGCGCCAAAAAATTAGCGATTTTAAAACCGCAGAGGCGCAGAGAACGCAGAGAAAATACGTTTTTGTTCAAAGCTATATCAGCTTGTGCATACTAGCCAAAACGATTTCTCCAAGATTATCTGATAAAGTTAGCAGTGGCTGCTGAAGTCCCCATTGTTTAACTTTACTGGCTGAAAGCGCACCATGAGCAGTTGCGTTCCGCAGTGCTTTAGCAAGTTTTGCAGCATCAACCCAGGTAGAAACAGGTTGTCCGTTAATTATCCAATGTTGAATTATGTTTGCGTCTCCCTTTATAGCACTCAGAAAATCTAGTACTTCTCTCCCTTCTTGTGATTGATCAAGCCATCTAGACAACTTTTTTAATTCTTTGTTTGGTGAGGGCAATGATTTGTATGAATTTAGTCCGGATTTTTGTGTGATCTTACTAAAATCATCTGGACCTAGACCACCTGTCCCTGTCTTAAGTAATAATGTCTTTATAACAATCTCAAATCCACTCCAAACTATCACAAGTCGCCACTGGGCACCACGCGCCTTATGTGTCGAGTTAGGTTTATCAGTTGAGATATGACCAACAGCAGGTTCATCCCATTCTGCTCCAGATTTTATTAGATAAAATCCTCTTGATAAAGCTTTGATAACATCATTAATATGCTTTAAATCAGCTGAATGGCTCTCGTTGAAGTGCGATAGCCTCCGCTGTATATCCTCACACTTGGCTGGATCAGATTTCCAAGATTCATATTGCCCTAAAACTTGCCATAGCTCGCGCGATACATCCTCAAGATGTGTAGTAATTAGTTCTGCCATTTTTTGGTTACTCCTGAGTTTTCTCGCTTTTTATAAGTATTTTTGCTGAATATGTGAGGAAAAGTTAAATTTAAATCACACTAGAAAATAATAACAATTCAGCAAAGTACTTATCCGGACAAAACTCAATCGTCTTTTTATTGGCGACACTATTAGCTTTTATATAGGTAGGGCAATATGTCCACACTACCTATCTAAACCGTCACCCCTTCCAATTCCTCATCCGTCAACTCATACAACTGGCGTAACTTCTGCAACTTATCCTCACCAGCCTCCCAAAAACCGCGCCCATGCGCCTCCAACATCCTGCCCACAAGATTACGGAAAGCTTCCGGATTCGCCTTCCGTAATTTCTCTGCCATCTCTGCATCTAAAGCATAAGTATCAGCAGCTTGGTCATATACCCAATTATCAGTAAAATCAGCAGTACCGCCCCAACCAATCAACGCCGTCATCCGTTGAGAAATTTCATAAGCACCACCCGAACCCTGATTCGCCATCGCTTCCGCCCATTTGGGATTCAGCAACTTGCTGCGATACTCCATCCGTAACAAATCATCCAAATTTCGGGGAGTCGTATCCTTCGAGAAACTTTCCACAAAACTAGTAGTCACTTTTTTCCCGCGTTGTTTTTCCGCCGCTTTCTTCAAACCACCAGTATTGGCATAATATTCTTGAATATCAGTCAAACCGTATTCCACAGAATCAATTTCTTGGACAATGCGACTGGTGTTTTGCAAAAGTTGAGTCAGTACTTCTGGTCTTGCTTGACCTTTATCTTGCCTACCATAGCTAAACACATTGCGACCTTGCCAAGTATCCCCCAACTCATCCCCAGATTCCCAATTACTATCAACCACTCGGTCATTCACCAAAGAACCAAAATCACCTGCAGGATTAGAAAACAACCTCGCCGAAACATTTTCTACCCCTTGCGCCTTCAAAGCCAAAGCATGTTTCCTAATAAAATTCTGGTTCTCCGGTTCATCAGCCTCAGCCGCCCGCCCAAACAAATCATCCAGCAACTCAATAACATTCACAAAACTATCTCGGAAAATCCCCGACAAATTCCCCAACACATCAATCCGGGGATGTCCCACCTCAGCCAAAGGCTTCAACTCATAACGAACAATTCGCCCCGTCCCCTCCTTCACAGCTTCCGCACCAACCAACTCCAAGAGAATACCAAGAGATTCCCCCTTAGTTTTAATCGCATCCAAACCCCATAATATCACCGCCACAGTCTCCGGATACGTCCCATTCTCTTGCAGATGCTGGGCAATAATCTTTTGACCAATTTCCCGTCCCCGTGCAAACGCCGCAGGCGAAGGCATACGATAAGGATCTAAAGCATGAATATTTCTCCCCGTAGGCAAAACACCCGCACCATCTCGCAACAAATCACCACCAGGCGCAGGCGGAATATACTCCCCATTCAAACCCCGCACCAGATTCGTCAACTCATCAGTTGTCTGCATCAACAAATCTCTAACTTGTTTCTCTTCTTCTTTCCTTTCTTCTTCGTGTCCTTCGCGTCTTTGCGGTTCATTTCCAAAATAAGCCTCCAAATACCCCGCCATCTCCTCCTCACTTGGCTTTTCCCCCAAAACATGCAACCCAGAAGAAAACAGACGATTCTCCAACACTTGCAAATACTCGTACAACTTCACCAGATAATCATCAAAAGCATGACCACTAAACATCCGAACATTCTCAGGCGTAAACGCAATCCCCAACCGCTTCGCATCCTCAAACGGACAATCGGCATCCAAACCAGTATCCACAATCTTCTTACAAATCGCTTCCTTGAGGGCATAATTCTTCTGCGGATCTTCTCGATACTCCGCAATCAAATCCCGCAACGTCACCAACTCCTTATACAAACCCGCACGCCCATAAGGCGGTACATTGTGAGAAATCAACACCCCATAACCACGACGCTTCGCCAACATAGACTCCGAAGGATTATTCGCCGCATATATATATAGATTAGGCAAATCTCCCAACAAAATATCAGACCAAGAATATCCCGTATTCCCCAAAGGAGAACCAGGCAACCATTCTACAGTCCCGTGCATCCCAAAGTGAACCACAGCATCAGCTGCAAATTCATTTTGCAACCATTTGTAAAAAGCAGCGTACTGCGGATGAGGAGTTAAATCCCGTTCAAACATCAACCGCATCGGATCACCTTGTAATCCCAATGGTGGTTGTACACCTATCCAAACATTTCCAACCTGAACACCCCCAATATGAAATTCATCACCATAAGTCTTAATCCCAGTACCTGTGAGAGATTTCCATTGTTTTTCAATGCGGGATGTGCGGAGGTATCCTAGCCATTTTTCCAAGGTGCGGACATTAACTGATGAGGGAACAATATTTTCCAGCCTACGGCTCGCTAGCCCCGAAGGGGGCGCTACGCAAACGCTAACATCTTGCTTATCTTCCCATTTGAGTTCATCCGCTTCTTTAACTTTGCGAATCAACTCTTCTCCATCTTCCGGTAAATCTCCAACTGTATAACCTTGGTCTTTCAATGCTTGAAGAAACTTCAGTAAACTTCTTGGTACATTTAACAACGCAGCTGTTCCCACAGCACCGTAACCAGGCGGGAACCCATACAAAATAATTGCAATCTTTCGTTGCGAGACAGGTTTTTGCCGCAAAGCAACCCAATTTTTCACTCTCCCAATTAACCGCTGTACCCGTTCGGGAACCAGATAAATTTCTTCTCCCACCAAACCACCAAGGGGAACGGTGTCGATCGCCCCATCCAATTCTGGTAAAGCGTATAACACAACACTTTGCAATCCTCCAATACCTTGGCGCGTCCAAGAAGAAATATCTTGAATCAGCAATGGTGCGGCGACAATGTATGGTATGTTCTTAGCAGTAAGGATGCGTTTTGCTACCTCAACTTGTCTTCCCGCTTCCATAGAACCAGCCGGACCACCGACAAGAGGAAAGCCAATCGTTGAGACAATGGCGTCAACCTTGACTGCTTCTTTTGAAAGTGAGGCAATTTCTACATTTCCTTGTTGTCTTTGCCCTTGTTCGTAGTCGGTTGTCATCCAATCACGTACTGCGACATGACCTTCTACACCATTAATAAAGATGGGTAATGGTATCAAACCAGCTTCTTCAAAATTGCGAATGAGTTGCGGTATGTAAGGTTGTTTAGTAATGACGTGCTTGCGATAGAGGAGAATTCCGACTACTGGCTTTTGGATTTTAGATCCCCCCAACCCCGCTTTCAAATTAGATCCCCCCAACCCCGCTTTCAAATTAGATCCCCCCAACCCCCCTTCAAAAGGGGGGCTAATATTCTCCTCTTTATAAGCAGGGCGAGGAGGAATCTGTTGATACCATTCCAGGTATGCCCGTGGTGATTCAAAAAATCCTTGATAGTCGGGATGTAACAACCCCATATTCGGGGTTTCGACTGGCGGGGGAATTTCACCTACCTTAAGACTTAAATATTTTTCTGCCAATGTCCAGAATAAAGCAGCAACGTTTTCTGGTCCACCAGCATTCCAGTAACCATATATAATCAGCCAGTTGCGTAAGTCTTGTACTTTTTGCCCTGGCACATATTTCAATAGTTTTGGTCCGACTTTTAAAAAGCTAATATAACCTGCGAGTTTATCTTCCTCTCGTCCGTTGCTGAATTTATCAAGAATGAATTTTACTGGTTTGGGCATTCCTTTGGGTTTATCGCCAATGGCGAAAGCGCCCAACTTGGTTAAACTCAACAATTCCAAAGCTGACTCAAACACGAGGCGGATGGGGATATGGGAGATGCGATCGCGCAACCACAACACCTGATCATAGTCAAACAGCAAACTGCCAAAAAACACATCAGCATCTTTTAGTGCTGCTTCTACTTCAGCGCGTTTAGTGGTGATGTCGCGATCGCTAAACACGCTAATATCCAACTCACTGACACGAGAAGTCGCCAAAAAAGCTGCCTTCCGATACAAGTCGGCGTTAAATGATTCAAACCCAGCAATTAAGACGATACGTTTCATGTGTTGAGATAGAAAGCTTAGTTAAGGTGTTATATTTCTTATTGTGACACGTCTATTTTTGGGAACGCTTAACAGGGAATAGGGAATAGGGAGCAGGGGAGCAGAGGAGCAGGGAGCAGGGAGCAGGGAGCAGGGAGCAGGGAATAGGGAGATAACTCTGAACCCTTGACTCTTGACTAATGACTCTTGACTCTTGACGAATGACTGCCAAAACATCGTTAACTTTATTTTAACGACCTACTTAAGTAAGTCGGTGCAAAAAAATCAAACTGTGTAAAGAAAAGTAAATAAAGCTCAAACTCTTTGTCTCCCTACTCCCTGCTCCCTGCTCCCTGCTTTATTCCAACAAGAATTATTTACGCCGACCTACTTACAATGAAAATTGGAATTGATATTGGGCACAATTGTCCCCCTGATACAGGTTGTAAAGGCATCAAGTGTGAGGATGATTTAAACTTAAATGTCGGGAATAAAGTTATAGAAAAATTAAAAACTTTGGGGCATCAAGTTGTACCATGTCAACCGACAAACGCTGATACAGTCAAGGCATCTTTGACAAAGAGATGCGCTACAGCCAATGCAGCTAATGTTGATATTTTTGTTTCTATCCATTTCAATTGCTTTAATGGTCAAGCAAATGGGACAGAAGTATATGCAATGAGCGAAGTCGGAAAAAAGATTGCTAAATCAGTCTTAGATGAAATCATTAAGCTAGGATTTAATAATCGTGGTATAAAAGATGGTTCTAAGTTATTTGTCCTGAAAAATACAATTATGCCTGCAATTCTTATAGAGGGTTGTTTTGTTGATTCGCAAAAAGATATGAAGTTATATAATGAGGAGGCTATGGCAAATGCAATAGTTCAAGGTTTAATCAACAACTACTCTTGCTAACCTCCACTCCTGTTATGGGGAATTCAAAATTCACTTAGGGACTGCGTCCTTGTACTCTACAAAATTCAAAATTATTTTTTAATTTTGAATTGGAGCGTAGGCGAAGCTCACACTGGATGTAGTATTGTTGTATGAAACCTTTGTCTTGTCTGGGCTTTGAGATACTGCTGCTGTAAGGGCTGCCATTGTTGCCATAATTTATAACGTTTTTGGGCGAACATTGAAGCAAGAGTCGGCAGTTGAGAATCTATTTCTGAGTTAAACACATCTGCAAGCCAGTCAGCTAAGACTGCGCTATCTTGCATTGCTCCCAATATCTCTTGGAGATTTTTCACTTCTGCAATACAATTGGTATAAGACTGGCTATATAAATCAGAAAATAACTCCATCTGGTAGCGCAGGCGTTTGGCTTGTTTGCGTAAACTGTGAAAAGTTTCCCCATTAGTTGCTAATTCTTGCTCTACTCTTTGGGCTTCCCAGTCTCTAGAAATAACAATCTCCCCTCCCTCTACTTGGGTTCCAACAAGCCAACCTGGATGCAGTAAAAATGTACTAACTTCTGGTAAAAGTAAATCTGGTAGCACTTGCTGAATTGGCAAATATGCTATTGGTTGATAGGATGGCTCCTTTAACCACTCGTTCAATTTCTGTTTAAGAGATTTGTAATGATCGTCCTTGAATGTTGACTTTACATCTGTCACAGCCTCTTGACGTTGTTTGGTTAAAGCTTCCATTGCTGTTTGCAGCGATCGCTGTTCTTTGCGGGGTAAATCTGATTGCTCAAGATTTTCCAAACTTTCTTTTAGCACGTCTAAATCCCGCAGATTACCCAGACGACGCGCAATTTTACCGATATTTTTATCACTAGCTGGCTTTGGCAAATCCACAGCCGGGGAAAACCTTGTTACAGCTGTGCGTAGGCGACGCATCCCCACTCGCATCTGATGCAATGCTTCTGGATCTTTATCTTTCTTGACTTCTGTTTCCCACTTTAAGGTTTTTTTACTATGTTTTTCAATTGCTGAGTAAGCATAGTTTCCGAGAGTTTCGACTTCTGATTTTATAGCTAATGTCATACAAATTGATACACATCTTGAATGAAAGTACTTAACTGGCTGATGTGATTGAATCGTAGCATTTTTTAAATCTATCATCTATGTTTTGTAAAGTTTTTATTCGGAAAAATTTGTATAATTTTGTTATCATAAGTTAGTTTTCGTTATTTTTTTAAATATAAACACTGAAGAAAACGTGATATCAATAACACGTTAAAATAAAAAATAATTTTCATCTGAAGTATATATAGCAGCCCTAAGTCATTTGTAAAAAACGAAGTACATTTGTAAATCATTCTTTCCTGTTCCCTGTTCCCCGTTCCCTGTTCCCTGGCTTAACGAAAAATTTCACAACTCATTTAGGAGCGCTATACAATGGACTATTCACATCGAATAAATCAAGTTTTACTAACTTTTACTGATGGTTTTAAAGAACATCGGAACGACCTTTCAGCAATGCTACTAACTCCAGAGAAGCACTTATGGTTGGGATCGGATGAAACCTCAACTATTGAACGGCTGTCTTTTGTAGATGTAAGTAACTTTGCAGAACATAAACAATATCACGTAGCAAACTTTATCAGCTTACCTGCACCAGAAGAAGAAGAAATTGATATTGAAGGTTTGGCATATGCTGATTATTATCTATGGTTAATTGGTTCTCACAGCTATAAACGTAAAAAACCGAAACCTGAATTTTCTGATGATAAAAATATTAAAAGACTAGCCAAAATTGCATCCGAACCAAATCGCTATATCATAGGACGTATTCCACTGGTGGATGGGGAATTATTATCATCATGTCAACATCCAAAAAATCCTAACGTACAATTAAGTGCTGCCAAACTTGAGGTAACCCAACAAGGTAACTTACTCATGGAAGCTTTGGCAGATGATCCACACTTGGGCTTTTTTGTGAAAGCGACAATTCCCGGTAAGGATAATGGTTTTGATATAGAAGGGATAGCCGTTTGTAAAAACAGAATTTTTCTAGGTTTGCGTGGACCTGTATTACGAGGTTGGGCTATCATTCTGGAAATAGAGTTAGAAAACTCTGCTCCCGGACTCCTGAGATTGAAGAATATTACAGATGATGGCAAGGGATACAAAAAGCATTTTCTCTTCTTGAATGGTTTAGGAATTCGAGATTTATGCTTAGAAAGTGAAGATTTGTTGATTTTAGCAGGACCGACAATGGATTTGGATGGTCCTGTGCAAGTTTATCGTCTGAAGAATGGCGCTGATTTACAAGAAAATGTTCTCAATTATCCAGAGTTTGTCCTTGATATCCCATATGGAAATAGAGACGAACACGCTGAGGGAATAACTTTATTTCATGATATAGCTGGGGTACCTTCACTACTAACAGTTTATGATTCTCCGGCAAAGAATAGGTTGGTAGGAGATGGTGGTGTACTGGCAGATGTTTTTAAGCTGATTTGAAAAAAAGAGCAGGACTCTTAACAGTCTTGCTCTGTTCGTATCTAATCTACCTAACCCAACGTTTTGTTACCTCTGCAATGCGTTGTCCAAAACGTTCTGAGGTGAGGCGATCGCCCGCATCTATCTCTGCTTCCTTACCGCTCATATCAAGTGGAACATGACCCATCACGCCTAAATATGCACCGAGTCGGTTTATTCCATCATCCTTACCGAACAAAAAGCTTGACAAATCTCCCACGTTTACCCAAATCATACCGTGTTGAGCCGCATTTGTTGCTAAATATAGCAGTGTTCCTTGCTTATCGCCACTGGGAGAGCTAGAGTGCGTAAACCCAGCAGCGATTTTGTCTTTCCATCCGTGTTTAAACCAAATTCCGCTAGCTGCATCAATAAATGCCTTAAACTGAGCTGCAACACCACCCATGTAGGTAGGTGAACCAAACACAATTGCATCAGCATTATTAAGCTTTTCTATTGTTGCATCATCCTTCCAACGACCCTTTACAATCTGCTCGCCAACAATCCGCAAAACCTCAACAGTGGTACCTTCAACTTTGCTTGCACCTTCAGCAATAGCTTGAGCCATAAGGTGAGTATGACCAGCACCGGAAAAGTAGACAATTGCTACAGTGGGCATGGGAAACCTGTTTAATTATTTTATGTCAAATGACGCCAGTCATATCATAAAGACTCTTTGTCAAAAAGTGAAGTCGCTTTCTTTGCAACAGATACTCCACTCGCGCTACCGCGCACCCTCCTTAGCAAGGCGACGGTGTACACACCGGATCGCCTTTCACCTCACCCTCGCTTTTAGCTTCGCTAAAATCTTTCCCTCTCCTTGCTAAGGAGAGGGATGCCCGATAGGGCAGGGTGAGGTTCAGAGGAATTCACTCCAATGGTGTGTAAATATCTTCCGAGTTAGGATTGAGATAGGGACGCTCGATGTCAAGCCCCAACCGCTCAAAATGTTGGATAATATATTTCATCCGAGCTTCTTTTGATTCATCACCGTTTTGATGAGCTTCAAGCATTGCACTGGCAACAATTTCGCAGCGGTTTTCTCCAAACTGTTGTTGAAGTCCAAACTTCAGTTCAGAAGCAGGATGTTCGGCTAATCCGATACCAGGTGCGAGTACCTTGGTAAATATGGGAACCTGCTCCCGAAAGTGGGATTTATTTTCTGCATAAATCGTCTGTAAGACAGGTAAAAGAATTTCTTTGTATCGGTAAGACTCATCTGGATTATAAGGAAACTTGAGAAATCCTGAATTATACAACCTGTAGTTCAAAGGGTTGTGTAATACCTCGAAAGCAAAGGGGACTTTCACTTCATTCAATTTTGTCGTTAAATATTTCATAGTCCAAACAGCAGCTTCTGGACTGAAGTTGAAGTAAACAACTATTCCCTCACTGTGAAATTTCATAGGCGGTAAACCACCTATACCATCGCCATTTGCTCTATACCTATTTTCATGAATATAGCTAGAAGGTAACAATACTGCTACTGGATCGTTTACACTAGCTGATTGCAAAGATAAAGGAAGATGACGCTCTCGCTGGATGTGTTGAATGAAAGTATCAAATTCTGCGGCTAGGCTACCATCAGCTTCCTGTTTAAGGATGCGGTATCCTGGGTGAAAAAAACCTCTTCCATCATTGTTTTCGTCCAGTTGTTCATAAAATTCCCAGTCTATTTCTCTGGAATCTATTTCTTGTAGAATTTGTTCGTTCGTCTTAATTCCTGGGCTGACTTCTGTTGTACACGAACCTTCAAAGTAAATACTATATATGAATTTGGATAACTGAGAATTTAAATATTTATACTGGATTTCCTGAGGCATCTTTTGCAGTTGTGCCACAGTAGCAGCAGGAGTTTCTATAGGAGAATAGTCAGAATGACTGATGCGTAATTTGGAGAATTCTATTTGAATGTTGTCAGCAATATCGTGTAAAGTCTCCTGTAAAGTTGGTGGTAATTGCATGATAGATTCTCTTATATTTTTTTATTGACAGGGTATTGAATCAGGGAGTTTTTCAATTTGGCAAAAAAGACAGTAGTGGGAGCATCCCAAATGTGCAAAATGCCCGCACTTCGTGCCGCTTCGCTAACAGACTGGAAGTCTGGACGCCAGGTGCTTCAAGCCGGGAAACCCGTCCAACGCACTGGCTCGGCTATACAAACAAAGCCTGCCTCCGCAGGCTGTAATTAGTCCGCGTAGGCGGACTTTGCCTGTGTAGCCGCGAATTCTATTCGCCAGGTGTCTGTGCAAAATTGGAATGCTCCCGTTAAATTGACAGAAACTTTTCAGGCTTGCACAGAAATTGTGTAGCAATGAAAAAATATAGCCCTTGGTGACTTAAAGCCATCTCTGGCTGAAGTTGAAATTCTGTGAGGAGTTGATAAATTAAACCAAGTCCAGTAAACTGAATAACCCGCTTGAGAAATTCCGGATAATCTTCTAAAATCTTTGGGTAAGTATTGATATAAGCTTTTGTCATAGCGACAATTGAAGGACGAACGACTTCTAGAGGCATTGTAGCTAGCTGTATAGATTTTTTGACTTCAATAGCAGGATGTACAATCATACTGTTGAGCCAGAAGAGAAAATAGCCAAGAATTGCTTTTCCTAAATCGCAAGCTGGATCGCCCCAACTACATGCTTCCCAATCAACAATCTTAATTAGGCTTTTGTCATAATCCTGAGTTTCCGTTACTAACTTCTCCCAATGTCTAGGTATAAAAATCTTATGAAATTGAATATTATTGTGTGTTAAACAGCAGTGGCGATGATTCAACACCAACTCTGTAACAATTTCCCTCACAACTTCAGATTGTTGAAAAATACCCAGAAATCTCCAAGCAACAGCTTGAGTTTTCTTTAAACTCTCAGGTTCAATTCGGCTAACAAGATAGTCAGAAAGATAATCAGGATAAGGAAGTTGGTAGTTAAGTTTAGATTCTTCCAGTTCAGTCAGAAAAGTGTAGCACGCCTGAGTACTCATTGTCTGTGAATGTAGCTTTGCTAAAGTCGTTCCTAGCAATTCTGCGAGCGCTATTGGGAAAGCTTCCTGATTTTCATAAAAACTTTTTAAGCTAATATAATCATTTGAGCATTTGTATATTAGTATGGAATTGCTGTCATCAAAATGCAGGACTTCTGGAATTAATGATGAAGCAGAATCTAAATCTTTGTGAGACTGCAAAAAATTATAAAGCTTCCACTCTTTAGAAATCCTAACATCGTGCTCAAGACTTCTATAATCAGGTGTCTGCTTAACAAATAGTTTGCCCTGACTTTGGGGCAACTCGATGAGCCAATGAAAAGTCTTGCTATTAACGTCAACTTTCAGATAGTCTAAGTCGTCTTTTTGGCATATAGCAGTATCAATTAAGTAATCAAATAAGTTGTTAGAGTTGAGTTTGATAGCCACAAAAAGCTTCTTTATTCTTATCAGACGAGTGTGTTTTCTGGACTTGATGAGTTGAATTAAATAAATCATAGAGTGGAGATTAGCCCACTCTATGATTTCATTAGATAAAATGAGTTTTCTGTTCCAAATGTCAAGCTTTGGACGAGCAATTAAGGTAATTCCTTACAGACCAGTAGGCTTACCGTGGTCAAATTGTCACACGGGTATTGTCAACTAGTGCAGTAGTACATCACCACCACATAACAATAGGCTTATGTTGCTGGGCTCATAACGAGCACCACCGTTTATTTGAACCAATTCACTATCAGTCAGTTCATTCAAGAAGTCTTCAGAATCGGCAAACAAGTCAGTTCCGGCCACTGGGATATCATTTGTGATATCATTTGTGATCTGATTTGTGATGTTAGTATCTGTGTTTTTCATGATTTGAATATTAATCAATGTGTTCTTAATTACTATTATCAAATCCTTTCTACAAAGTATTTATACCATACGGAGTAATTTCCGTCATAAGTTCAACGGCGTATATATGTCCACAGAGTTAGCATTCAGGTAGGAACGCAGCAATTCAATTCCCACTTGTGAGAATTGCTTGAGGATAGAAGTCATCCGCCCTTGGGGGGAGTTATCAAGCGAGTGCCAAGCTTCCAACAAACCATTAGCAATAATTTGGCAGCGGTTCATTCCAAAGCTTTCTTGTTCTGCAAATTTTTGGTCTGGTTCTTCTGCTAAACCTAACCCTGGTGCCAGAAACTTGGTGAATAAGGGGATATCTGTGTGAAAGTGCGCTTTTGTTTGTGCGTAGACACTCTCAAGCACCTGCCGGACAGCTTCATAGTTACTCTTCTCGAAATACAGGACTCCTGAGTCATAGCGCCTGTATTCACCTGGGTTGTATAGCACTTTAAAGGTAAAGGGAATTGAGATATAGTTCAACTCGCGCGTCAGACTGTCCATAACCGCCACCGCACCTTCTGGGCTGAAATTGAAGTAAATTCGCACGATTTCTGGCTGGCGGTTTGGATGAGTATAACTGCGTGGTCCTGCATTGCTCACTGCCATGTAGAACCCGTTTTGCACAAAATTTTTCGGCATTCGGATAGCCACCAACTCACCTACAGCGGCAGATTGTTCGACGAGTTGCAGATGCTTCTCTGGTTGAATGTATAAAGTTAAATTATTCTTGGTTACAGCAAGAGTGCCATCACTTTCTTGCCTCACCACACACCAACCTGAGTCAAAATAGCCGCTGCCTTGATTGGACGAGTGCAACCGTTCGTAAAATGCTGTGTCTACTCCGAGGCGGGTGTTATTTTCTAAGTCCTGGTGCAGTGCCAAATTATCTAAATCGGCGTCTGGTGCGAAAGCTGCTCGCATAGAGCCATTGTAATAGATACCGTAGAGAAACGAGCGCAGTTGCAAGCTAAAATACTTATTCTGAATCTCCGCAGGCATTCGCTGGAAGCGGGCGACAACCTCATCTGGTAATTCCAAAGGTTTGTAATTTGGATGGCTAATAGAGAAGTTGGAGTGGATTTGCACATTGCTGACGATATCTTGCAAAGTATCGAGTAGCTGTTGTGAAGCAGAATCCGGCTGTTGAGTTTGAGAAGAATTTTCTAGTTGCATATAGTTTCGTCGCGATTAAACATCAATAAGTAGATGAACAAAATGTGTACAGTCATTGCGAGCGAAGCGAAGCAATCCCAGTCATTGCGAACGAAGCGAAGCAATCCCAGCCCTTGCGATTGCTTCGCTCCACTCTGTTCCGCTCGCAATGACAATTCATAACCTGGGTTTGATATAAATTACACATTTGAGATACTCCCTAATTAAGTGAGTTCTGTCGCTGCAGTTCCGAAAACAGTCGCCAAGGATTGTTCCGGACGACATAACAAACTCTTGGCAACTTGAAGCATGCAAATCCCTTTATTGCCAAAGGATTTTTGGTACTGAATCATTGCCTGAATCTGTTGAATTAATGCCAAACCAGCAAATTGCACGACTCGCAGCAAAAAATTGGGGCGATGCTCTAAAATCTCCGGGAAGTTATCGAAATAAGCGCTAGTCAGAGCAGCAATGGAAGGTTGAAGCTGTTCTAGAGGTGTCATAGCCAGACGCAGAGATTCTTCGATAGTCAAAGACTTACTAATGACTAAGCTACTCAGCCAGATTTGCAGGTAGCTGGCAATCAGCGTTCCCAAATCAAAAGCAGGATCTCCCCAACAAGAGCGCTCCCAATCAATCAGCCGTACAATGTTGGGACTTTCTTGCTCCCATTCTTGCTCCCAATTATTGTGTAGGAGAATGTTGTTGAGTTTGAGATCATTGTGAGTCAGGCAACAGGGTTGGAAAACATCGGCAAGTTCTCTGATTGCTTGCCCTAAGCTTTCGTATCGCTGATAAAGCTTAAAGAATTTCAGCCCATCTGCAGGAACTATACCAAAAATTTCTGGTCCTATCCGTTCTATACTACGAACCCAGTTAGGCACATGAGCAGGGCTGAGATTATTAGGTTTTGCCGAGAAGAATTCCTGATACTCTTGGCGGTTGAAAGTGGCTCGATGGATGGTGGCGAGAATGGTGGCGATCGCCTCGCCAATTTGAGTTGGGAAAACATTCTCCTTCTCGTAGAAATCTGCTAAATCCCGATAGTCATCCAAGTAGCTGAAAACAATGATGGAATGTTCAGCCTCAAAATGAAGCGCCTCCGGCATCCAAGATCGAAGGTAACTAAGTTCTGGAAATGTTTGTAAAAACTCTTGAATTCGCCATTCACTCAAAAACTCGCCCAGTGTTTTGCCTTCTTTATTGTGTCGTTCTTGCTTAATCAGTAGTTTCCGACTTTCTGGCAAAGTCAGTAATAAGTTAAAGTTTTTTGCTCTTATCGGCTCAACCTGATACAGATCTGACTCCAACTGAGTACAGAGTCTATGCTCAACTAAGTAATTAAAAATATTCTGAGAACTTAATACAAATGTCATAAACCATCGTCATTTGATACATCCATCCCGCTGGCTTTGAGGAATTGCCCAACCTCTCCTCTTACACAACTGGATTTATCGGCTGTCTTACAGCGTATCATTTTTTGCTGATGTCTCTAGCGCTAAGTAGGTGGGCGCGAAAATTTATAACTATGCTAAAGCGAAGCTCAAAAAGACGCCTTGATAGTGGTAGTCACGCGCAGAACTGATTCTTGTTGAAATGTTTGCTTATAGCTTGCTATCACCTCTGCGATCTGAGAACTTTTTATTGGGCTGTTTTCATAAATGAGAATGACTAGTTTAGTTTTTTCTCTAGCTAGCTTACCAGAACTGTTGAGGTACTGCCCATAGGCATCAATCACAGTTAGTCCGCTTTGAAAGCGAGGTGTAATCACACGGTTCAAAAACAGCTGCCACTCAACCTCAGATACTGTCTTCCCTCCTGGTTTGGATAAGCCAAAGTACAATTCATCTTTGGTAAGAATTTTTTCACTTGGGTTTGAAGTGGAAGTTTGCGGTAATTGAGCGCGAACAAAAGTATTTGTGTAAGTAGGAGTGATAAAAAGTAACGCTGTAAGAATTAGGGTATTGAGACTTTTTGGCATAACTAGCATTAAAACACCTAACTTAACCTAAAACAAAACAGGACACTTTTATCCACGAACTGAAGTTACGTAGATGAAAGTGGACACGGCAAATTTATCGAATTTTTCAATGTTAAGAAATCTTTCGCCAACAGCATCCGCCACTTGTACCAACTATCAGTAAAGGGAGCTCTCTAAAGCAGCGATTCCTCTGCCTTCTTCATAAATTAGTCGAAATTGCCTGCACGGGACAAGTGGGAATACATTGTTCGCAGACAATGCAGCGCGATCGCGTAAACGTCAGTTTATAACTTTCGGGATCAAGATTGAGAGCTTGTGTTGGGCAAACTCCTGTACACAAACCACAGTGGACGCACGAATCTTCATCAATGGTGATTTCTCCTAAAGCTTGAGATACAGTGATGTTTTGCGATCGCATCCACTCAATCGCTGCATCCAATTCATCAATATCTCCCGAGAGTTCCACCACCAGTTTACCGATTTGATTTGGTGCAACCTGAGCGCGAATAATATTTGCAGCAACGTTAAAATCTCTTGCCAATCGATAAGTCACTGGCATTTGGACGACACGTTTGGGAAAAGTCAGTGTGACTCGTTTTTTCACAGTAATTCACGCGGGAGTTTCCCAAGCATATTTTACCAGTTATCAGTTATCAAGTACCCGCAGTACCAGTTATCAGGTAGGAAACGGACTCGTCCACCCCTTTTTCACTGCTCCCTGCTCCCTGCTCCCTGCTCCCTGCTCCCTGCTCCCTGCTCCCTGCTCCCTGCTCCCTGCTCCCTGCTCCCTGTTAAGCGTTAAGCGTTCCCTATCAGATAGGATTGCTATAGTACTTAATAAGTTTTAATAAAACTATATTATGAGTAACGATTCACCGGTTCATTCTCCAGAAACATCAGAATCCAAGTTTGGGACGCGCTTGAGAAATTTCTTAATCGCTATGGTGGCGATCGCCCTCAGCGTTGCCTTAATTTTGGGGCTGAGAACTGAGACAACCTCTGCAACTTTGTCTCAGTTAGATAAGCAGTCTACACCTTTTGATGTTGCTTTAACCAATGGTAAGCCATCGTTTGTAGAGTTTTATGCAGATTGGTGTACTGTTTGCCAAAAAATGGCACCAGATGTCGGGCAACTGGAACACCAGTATACTGGCAAGGTAAATTTTGTCATGCTGAATGTGGATAATACCAAATGGCTGCCAGAGATGTTGAAATATCGGGTGGATGGTATTCCCCATTTTGTGTATATGAATCAGAAAGGGGAGGCGATCGCCCAAGCCATTGGTGATCAACCTCGTACTATTTTATCCAGTAACCTAGAAGCCTTGGTTGCTGCTTCGCCTTTGCCTTATGCTCAAGCAAACGGCAGAGTTTCGCAATTTAATGCACCCGTCGCACCAACAAATAGTCAAGATGATCCCCGCAGTCATGGCGCTCAAGTTGTAAATTAAAAGATTCGCAAATACCTACAAGCTACACCTACAAAGCCTGCGCAAGCGGGCTTTATGTTTTAACCTGATCCTCATACGACTCCAAAATCCCACTACGAATCATAAGTTGGGGCCAGATTATCAAAAAGAAACCCATCCATGTCAGTAGGGGTACAGAGACAAGAACAGTTAACCAGACTATCTTAAATATAACCCAGCTACCACTTATCAGCGTCACACCTGTGAGAAGAATAGACCAAGGCTGACACCACCACGGTTTGTATTTCCAAGGACTGAGGGGCTTTTGTTCAGACATTTGTTTGACTGCGAATTTGCAAATATTCCTTCAATTATCACCAAACATCTTAACTAATCTTAATTTATGTGTTTCTTTTACAAAATGTAACACAATTTGGCAATTGTTTTAGGGTTACTTGCAGAGGTTTTTTTCAGTATATTTACACAATAACGTACTATATGTATATAATGTTTTAAGTAAGGCTTTGCTCGAAATTATTATCTATTTTGCATGCCGCAGTATCCAGATATATCTTATACACATGTCCTATCTGAGCTTTCAGTTAATCGCAAAGATCCTTGTGAAGTAATCCGTGAGTTGATATCTAACTCTTATGATGCTCAAGCATCAAGAATCGAAATTTACCCCCTCTTACAGTATCAAGGCTTTATATTCTTTGACAATGGTACTGGTTTAAGCGAAACAGAAGTTATCAATGATATAACCTCTTACCAAGCCTTTTTTTCTATAGGCAAATCTACTAAAATTCAAGGTGAATTTATAGGTTATAAGTGCCAAGGCTCAAAGCTATGCTTTGCTTCCAAAAAATTTACTTTGATTACACGTTGTAGGGGTGAAGAATACTGGCGGTCAATATCGATAGATAACCCTAAAGATAACTTAAATCCTCAATACAACATTCAATCCAACTTAGACAATAGTCCCTGGCAAACCCTAAGAAACTTATTTTCCAGACATAATAAACAAACAGCAAATATCCTTGAGTATTTGAGTGAAGAGTTTTTCCTGAACCGCTTTGACAGCGGAGCCATGATCATTGTTCAAGCTCTAGAGGTAGAAAAATTTTCAGATTTTTACGACTCAGAAGAGGATCGTATTACTAAATGGTCATACCTAAAGCATTACATATGTTTTAACACAAGGCATGGAGACATGAGGATTCTCCGCCCTAATGACACTGATTTTCCAGCTAGGAAAGCAGAAAGCTTTAAACAGTCTCCTGGATATAATGATCAGTGTGAATTATACCTGTGGACAAAAGGTAGAAAAGTTGATGATTTGAAAAAAATTTTCGCCGGATATCCATACTTGGAAAAGCCTAATGATTTAGTAATAAGCAGCCCTGCTGAAGTATCAAGTCTAAGCGCTGGTAGATTTTCAGCAAGGGGTGCTGCAACTTTTACATTTGAAGGGATTACTTACTGTTTGGCGCTAGCAATTGATGGTAATCGTCGGGCGCATGAAAAGTATGAAGAACTGGATAGAAAAGGTAAGAAAAAGTCTGGAATTAGGTTGACGGATCAAAGAGGCGTATTTATCTGCTCAGAAGGGGTGAAAATTTGTCGATATAATGAAATATTTGAACATAGCAAACTAGCTGATTACGCAGTACTTGGCACGTCTAATGCACAGTCTCACTACATTCTTATGATCAATGGTAGTTTCGATGTGGTAACAAACAGAAATTCCTTGACTGAAGCTGCATTAAAAATTCTTAATAATGATTCTTTTATCGAGAAGATAAAACAGTTTTTTGATACAGCAAAAAGAGATGTAAAAATTTTTGCCGAACTGGTCGATAGGCTAAATAAGGAGATTCAAGATGTTAAACTAGAGGCTTATACTAAAAAGCTGAATGCACTAAAGCAAGGGATTCAAGATAGATCCAGGTTTATGGTACAAGATATCGAACAAATAAAGGATAAGTGGCTTGTAGAACCTGGAATTGGAGAAGAGTATTCGGTTGGAACCTTGTATACGATTTTTGCTCACCTTGCCCCTGCTGACTCACAATATGCTCATCTTTGGCTTCGTCCAAGAACCTTCTCTAGCATGGGAATTGATAGCGTTGCTGTCAGTGTCGGCGAGAATAGTTTAGCAGACAACGTTCATAAAGCTCTTGAGTACAAGTACACTTTTTCACCAAGTGAGGAGTTTAATCATCCACTGATATTGACTGACTATATTGTATGTTGGGAGATGCCCATTGGAGAAAATGGTAAGCAGATTAATGACTCATACAACTATTTTGGAGAAATTATCTTTACTGAAGAACTTGATGGACTTGGCTACGAAATTATAAAGATCCAGTGTCGTGAAGGTGATTATCACGGCGGGAAAGTAAAAGTAATTAGCCTCAAGAATCTACTTGATAAGACTTTTAATTGCCAATGGGTAACTCCACCGCCTAGAGTAACTGCTTCCGCAACGAGAAGAAAGCGGTAAAAAGTCAAAATAACAAAGCTGACTGCTCCCTTCACCCCTCCTCTTTCCTTTGCGGTTCGTTTTTTTACCTCTCAACCACATCACGCACCAACTGTGCTAACTTTTCCGCAACGAGATTGTAAATAATCTCTAACACTTCCAGCTAGATGCAATGCAAATAATGGTGGTACAGCATTACCCACTTGATTAAAACAACTTGTTTGTGTTCCTACAAATTCAAACCAATCTGGAAAGCTTTGTAATCTAGCAGCTTCTGTTATAAACAAACGTCGCCGCCTACCACATGGTAATTTAATTCTGTGCATATCACCTGTTGCTCCAGCTAAGTTTCTACAGGTCAAAGTTCTTGCTGGTTTATCTAAATGAAGATCGCGGGGATGTTTGCAAAAGGATGCTTTTTCATATTTTGCGACATATTCATCCATGCTAGGTGTTAGAAACTTCGATTCTTCTGGAGCCAAGAAAGCAAGTTCTCCTAAAGCCTCGCCTGCACTAATTTTCTTCTCGAATAGGTTAGGAAATTTGAAGTTTCCTTTGTGTCCTACTACTATAAGACGTTCTCGATTTTGAGGAACACCAAAGTCAGCGGCATTTAATAATCTCCATTCTACTATAAAGCCTAAATCTTGAAATGCTTGAACGATTTCGTCTAAGTACCACTTGTTTTTATAAAGAAGTCCACGAACATTTTCAAACAACCAAATTTCAGGATCAAGCCTCTTAACTGCACTAAGAAAAATTGGAAATCCGTCGCGTGAATCTTGTAAACCTTTTTGTTTTCCTCCCACACTGAAAGGTTGACAGGGTGGTCCACCTATGAGTACTTTGGCAGATGGTAATTCTGTCTGGTGTGTGAGAATAACCTGAGTACAGTTTCCCTTTAAGTTTTTTCTATAGGTAGCACAGGAATCAGCATCCATTTCAAACCCGTGAGTTGCAAATCCCTGTGCTTCAAATCCAACAGATAAACCGCCACAGCCAGCAAATAAGTCTACCACCAGTGGACTACGGGAAAATGCAGGTTTGAGTAGATGATTGATTTTATCTACGTAGTTCATCGTGAGTTAGGTAACTGATCTGCTGATCTTTTGCGTTTATGTCGTATTTTTTACCTCTCCACCACCTCACGCACTAGCTGTGCTAATTTTTCCGCACTATCAGGAGTTGCGATCGCCTTCGCAGCCTCCCTCATCTTTCGCAATTCTTCCGGATGCTGCAACAACTTCAAAACCTGACTTTGCAACACCTGGGCCGTCAACTCTGATTGTTTAAACAGACTCGCCGCACCAACTGAAGTAAAAACTTTTGCATTGTAAGTTTGATGGTCTTCTGCTGCAAATGGGTACGGAATCAAAATTGCTGGTGTTCCGCACACCGCCATCTCCGTTAAACTACCTGCTCCAGAACGAGTAATTGCTAAATTTGCTCGTCGCAGTAACGCAGCCATGTTATTATAAAATGGTAAGCAAATATACTGAGGATGTTTCAAAGTGTCAGCCTCAGGATCATTATCACCTGTCAAATGCACAACCCAAGCACCAGCATCAAACCAAGCATTGGCAGACTGTCGCACCAGCTTATTGATAGCAACAGCTCCCTGGCTACCACCAAAGACAACGATCACAGGAACGTCTTTTGGAATAGGCAGATCCAAAGATGCTTCAATTTCTTCTGACAAAAATTGAGAACGCACCGGAGTACTGGTGTAAATTGTTTTCACACGAGGCAAGTGCTCAGAAGCGGCTTCAAAACCCACCGCCACTGCACTACACCAAGGTCCTAAAAAGCGAGTCACTTTACCTGGTAAAGCGTTAGCTTCGTGGAGAATAACAGGTAAACCCAAAGAACGGGCTGCAATGACAGCAGGTCCAGCAATGTAGCCTCCTGTGGTGAACACTCCTTGAAAGTTTCCTTGTCGTAAAAGTTTCCTGACCTCTAAAATTGAACCAATCAGTTTTCCCAAAACGCGAAGTGAAGAAATTCCAAAACCTTGCTGAAAACCTTCAACTGCAATAGTATTCAATCGATACTGTTTGGGAACAAGCTGAGTTTCTAATCGATTGGGGACACCAAGCCATTCGATTTGATAATCGCTTAAGTGTTCAGCTAGTGCGATCGCCGGAAACACGTGTCCGCCCGTTCCACTAGCAGCTATTAGTAACCGTATAGGAGTTTCTACCATCACCCTCCACCCTGTTAGCGCTTAGCTTAACCTAAAATAAAACAATTTCCACCCCTTGTGTCGTCAAGTTGCCATTTACTTTTTTACTAGTTAACTCATGCCAAATTTTGCTTCCTTTTTACACAAACGTCAAACAATGTTGCAACCTACTCGCTTACTAGTTTTTTCTCTGCTTACACTAAGTTTATTAACCAGTTGGAAAACGGCTCTTGCCAATACACCACAGCAGTTGGTACAAGCCGGGCAACCCAGACGCCAGATACCTACGGAGGGAAACCCTCATCAAGTACTGGCTCCCCAACCCAGTAGCGCCTCTCAAAATGCACCCTCTCAAGTCAAAAACTTATTGGCGCAAGTTGATGCAGCAGCAAGTCAGAAGAATATCAAAGGCGTCATGCAGTTCTATAGTCCCAATTTCGTTAATGGAGATGGCTTAACTCGTCAGAATATGGAGAAAGCTTTAACTGGATTTTGGCAGCGATACCCCCAATTGAAATATACTACCCAGGTAGAATCTTGGAAATCTCAAGGTAATGGTGTTGTCGCCGAAACAGTGACTAATATAACTGGTGTGCCCTCTACCAGGAGTGAAAACGCGGCATTCAATGCGACAATTAGGTCGCGCCAGCACATTGCAGGAGGCAAAATTACCCGCCAAGACATTTTGGCTGAACGCACTCAATTGACTTCCGGTGCCAAGCCACCTAAAGTAGATTTCAAATTACCACAGCAGGTAAAAGTTGGTCAGCAGTTTAACGTTGACGCGATTGTCCAAGAACCTCTTGGTGATGACTATCTATTAGGAACAGCGTTGGAAGAACCTATTAAACCAGAGAAATTGCTGACTGCCACACCTGTGGATTTAGAATTACTTTCATCTGGTGGAATTTTTAAAGTTGGACGCGCACCAGCTGTCCCTGGTAGTCAATGGGTTTCTGCTGTGATCATGCGCGGAGATGGCATGGTCATGATCACTCAGCGCATACAGGTTGTCAAAAACTAATTACTTAGTCATTGGTCATTTAGTAATGACTAATGATTAATGACTAATAGACTTCTTGCAGGAACAGGGAACAGAACCTTGTAAAATCTCACTTTTGCAAGAAGTTTAATGACTAATGACTCATGACTAATAACTAAAATGCTTTCTATTCAAAACCAAATTGTTTTAATCACTGGTGCAAGCAGTGGTATCGGTGCTGCTTGTGCCAAAGTATTCGCAAATGCAGGTGCAAAACTTATTTTAGCCGCACGACGGTTGGAGCGGTTGCAGGAGTTAGCAGATGAAGTCAGCAAAAACTTTACAACTGACATTCACTTGGTACAACTGGATGTGCGCGATCGCACTGCTGTAGAATCTGCTATCTCAACTCTACCCCCCTCCTGGTCTGAAATTGACATCTTAATCAACAACGCTGGTCTGAGTCGCGGTTTAGACAAACTCCACGAAGGTGACTTCCAAGACTGGGAAGAAATGATTGATACCAATATCAAGGGTCTGCTGTACCTGACGCGCTATGTTGTGCCTGGAATGGTGAAACGCGATCGCGGTCATGTCGTCAACATTGGTTCCATCGCCGGACATCAGACATATCCCAATGGTAACGTCTATTGTGGCACCAAAGCTGCTGTCAGAGCTATTTCCGAAGGTTTCAAACAAGACCTGCTAGGAACCCCTATCCGTGTCAGTTCTGTTGACCCTGGTATGGTAGAAACAGAATTTAGCGATGTACGCTTTCATGGCGATAGCGATCGCGCCAACAAAGTTTACCAAGGAGTCAAGCCTCTGACTCCAGATGATGTTGCTGATGTCGTCTTTTTCTGCGTCACACGACTAAGCCATGTAAATATCAACGAAGTCGTCCTTATGCCAGTTGATCAGGCTAGCGCTACCCTGGTTAATAGGCGAAGTTAAAATTAAGCAATGTTAAGAAGATAAATTTGGTATGGCTTTATGCAAAACACTGCCAACGCTGAAAAAACTGGAGTTACAGCTCTCACGGCGATTAACATCGCAAAAGTTCTCACAATAAGCTGCTTGGTCGCTTTTGCTGTCGTCTTCGGCATTCAAGACTGGCGACAAGTCATTTATATGTGCCTGCACATCAGTTATTGTCTTTGGTGGCTAATTGAGCAATGGTTTTATCCCCAGCGGCGACAGATGTTCAATGACCCTGTGGGGGTTGGTCTATTTGTTTTCATACTATTATCCGTCGGGGTTTTTTACGCACTTCCAGGATACCTAGCATTTACTAATCCCGTTCCCCTATCAATGACCACAGCTGCTGTGGCATTATCACTTTACATTTTCGGCACTCTGATCAATGCTACCGCCGATATCCAAAAACTTACCGCCAAGCAGTATGGGGCAGGGCTAGTTAATGACAATATCTGGCGTTTATCCCGAAATATCAATTATTTTGGGGATTTGCTACGGTATCTGAGTTTTAGCGTCGTTGCTGGTTCACTCTGGGCTTATTTGCTGCCTGCATATATCTTAGTTTTTTACCTGCGGCTGATGTCTAACAAAGAACAGTCAATGTCTCAAAAATACTCAGAATATCCTGATTACAAGCAATCTAGCGCCCGTTTGATTCCGTTTATCTGGTGAAGTTTCAGCGAGGAGTCAGTAGGTAGAGTGGAGGGTATTTCCTCCACTCTTTTGCTATGCAGCTTCAAGAACACGCAATAAATCATTAACCATTGCATAAGGATGCTCAATAATAGAAGTATTACAAAAAACTGCTAACGTCAGTTTGCGTCCGTGAAAATTGGGTATATGCATTGCCCACAAATTATAGCCGGGACCATCTCCACCATGACCATACTTTTCACCATGCTTGGATTCTGGATCTGCCATAATTCCTAACCCATAACAAGGTTTTTTATACCAAGGCTCACGAGTACCAGTGGGTACAAGAGTGAGCATCTGCTCTAATTGTTTGGAAACCAATAGTTTACCTGAGAAAAAACCGTCAAAAAATTTCACAACTTCTTCAGGCGTAGAAGCAATGAGTCCTGTTGCACACCAGTCTGGATGATAAGGAGGAATGACATTCTCCATGATTTGTTCTGAATTTAAGTATCGACAATAACCAGGTGTCAGAACGCCTTTTGTGTCAACATCATGAGCAACATAAGTATTTTGTAAATCCAATACTGAAAACACGTTGTCTTCTAACGCTTGGGCAAAACTCTTACTGGTAGCAGCTTCAATCACCTCATACAGCAACATATACCCTGTGTTTGAATAACTCCATCCTTCTCCCGGTTCAAAATCGAGTTTTCCTGTACAGGTTAATTCAGCAACTTTATTATGTGTCCAAGGAACGGAAGGATTCTCACAAACAGTAGGCAAATAATCTTTTAAGCTGGTGTAACTCGGTACTCCACTGGTATGATTTAACAACCGACGCAAGGTGACAGTATCATCAAATGGCATTTGGGGTAACCATTTTGTCAGTGGATCATCTAAATTTAACAACCTATCCTGAGCTAAACGCAATAAGCAAACGGAAACAAAGGTTTTGTTGACATCCTCCCACCGCTGATTCGGAGTACCGAATACAGCGGGGGATTCCAGGAATCACTTCCCCGGTTTCCTCTTTCTATGAGTTGACTTGCTTGAAGGAGTCTCCTCTCCCAAGTATTGGTCAGTCTCTCCAGAGGCGTTAGTTCCGACGTGACCCGCCGTACGTAGTGCTTTTTCTAATATGTTTCGTGCAGCATTATGATCTCGATCTTGGGTATGTCCGCAGTGTGGGCAAGTATGCGTCCTAGTCGATAATGTCTTTTTCACTACTTTTCCACAGTTGGAGCAATTCTGGCTTGTGTAGTGAGGCGGAACTGCAACGGTTACCACTCCAAACACCTTTGCGAAATACTCAACCCAAGAACGAAACTGAGTCCATGCTGCATCAGATATCGATTTAGCAAGGTGTCTATTCCTTACCATATTCCGCACCTTCAAGTCCTCATACGCCACGAGGTCGTTAGACTTCACTACGCATCTTGCTGCTTTGCAAACAAAATCTTTACGCTGGCGACTTACCTTAAGATGTTTGCGAGCCAGTTTATTTCTAAACTTAGCTCTGTTTTTAGACCCTTTTTTAGTCTTAGACATGCGGCGAGAAAGTCGTTTTAATGACTTTTCGCTTTTACGAAGATGACGTGGATTTGCAACTGTGTTGCCATCACTATCGGTGTAGAAGTGATTCAACCCAACATCAATTCCGACAGTTTTGAGCGTCGGCGATCGTTTTTCTAGTCGTTCCTGGTCAACGCAAAATTGAACATAGTGCCCATCGGCACGCCGAACAACATGAATTCGTTTAATCTGTTTGAACTGGTAGAAATGCAAGTCACGGGTTCCCCACATCTTGAAAGTTCCCGCTTCAAATCCATCAGAAAAAGTAATATAGCGCCTGTCAACAGAAAGTTTCCAGCCACTGGTCTTGTACTCAACAGAGCCATGTGTTTGTTCTTTCTTAAAGCGCGGATAACCTTTCTTTCCTGAAACCTTCTTTTTACAGTTGTCGTAAAAACGAGATATTGCAGACCATGCCCTTTCCGCACTAGCCTGTCTTGCCATAGAGTTTAGTTTGTTTGCCCATTCAAACTCTTTAGCTAGAACAGCACAATAAGCCGAAAGCTCGTAGCGTCCAATATCACGATTATCCATCCAGTACCTGACGCAACTGTTGCGAACAAAGCGGGCAGTACGAATAGCTTCATCTAGTACAGTGCGGCGTAAGTTTAGATAGGGTTATACTGCCAAACGCTTCCCCTTAAAAGTCTATATTTACACCCTAACCGAATTTACGCCTTGGAGTACTAGCTTTTCATACTGCTCATTCTTCCCTTCCAGCTTTGCTTCAAGTACTAGCATTGTTACGTTAAACTTGTTGACGTAATTATAGCCCATTGACTTTTAAGATGTCCACGGAGAGTGACAAAAACAAAACTGTCCCCACTTCCGCGTTAACCGTTGGTCAACATAGATCGGGGGACGTTTCGTTTTAGTCCTGCGATCTATGTTGACGCCAAATCAAAGATTATGGCGCGAGCCTTCTCGCACAAAGAAGGTAAATGTAAAATGAGCGATTAACATCAAGAGGTTTGTTGGCATCAAGGTCTGAGAAACCACTACTTCCCAACCAGACTCCATGTTTCTCATCATTGATGGCGACATTCACACCCATACAGGCTGTGAAGTGAAGAGATTGGTTGAGTTGTGCTTGTAAAGTATTTTCTAAATTGATATGCATCTGATGAAGTAGTGCTTTTTGACTTTGAGCCAAATATCAAAATCATACAAATGTACTATAAAACGCACAGTAATTCAACACTCCTTGAATCATTGCAGTAGACAAAACACCAAGGATTTTTGGCAAATAGTGGTAAAACAAACTCATAACGAGTATGATTAAATAAGAAAGATAAAGTAAAGAACCCCACCAAGTATGCAAAGCCTTGTTATCGGTGCAGTTGCCAACTAGGTGCAGGACTTGCGATAGTTCTTAGTGCCTTACGATTTGACTGCCAATCAATGTGACACGACAATGCTGGAAGGCTATAAGTCAGAAACCTGACGCTATGCATATCGCAAGGAAGCACGCTGGGGTTCGGCGCAAAGGAGAAAAATATGAATCTTATTCGTTTTGAACATATCAACGTTTCTTGCAAAAATATTGAAACAACCAAGAAGTTTTATCAAATCCTATTTCCTGATTGGTATGTACGCGCCGAGGGGGTGTTTGAAGGTAGAAACTGGATGCATTTTGGAGATAATCAATTTTATCTGGCTCTTAATGATCGAAATAGCCAAGAGCGTGTACATACAGCCTATGAAAACATTGGCATAAACCACACTGGTTTTGTGATTAAAGACGGCGAAGCCATGAAAAAATTGCTCGATACCGAGAACATTGAATATTACACAATGACAGCGCCTGAAACAAAGCACAGAATTTATGTTAACGATCCAGATGGAAATGAGATTGAGTTAGTTGAATATAACCCTGAGTATGAATTGAAATAGTCATTAAGTAGCCATCATGTACAAAAGTATATGATGGCTACTGAGTGAATAAAGATGAATGAGAGTAATTAAGAAAAATAAGTGTAAGAGCAAGATATTCGTAACGTTATCAGCACCAATTTAATCGCCCCATTTCTACTAATGAAAAAAATCTTACCAGCGACAGGGTAAGAGCATCTGAATTAAGGTTGACACAAGGGATAAGAACAATATATTGTATTTTTAAGAAAACAAGAATTCAAAACTTAAATCATATAATCATTATCTATATAGCAATCCTAAATCATTTATAAACAATTCCTGTTCCCTGTTCCCTGTTAAGCGTTCCCTGCCCTCATGGGACAATTTACAATCTCATTTAGGACTGCTATAACAACCCGTTTACTTTTTTGTCGTTCGCGTAGCGTGCTGTAGGCAAGACTACGTTTGTAAGTCTGTTCACGATTGAGAGCATTGAGAGCAATGCGTCGTAGGAGAACCGCTAAATGGAAATTCCACTATGCCTGAGTTTAAACGCAGTCTGGCAGTTGTTATCGGTATCAATCACTATGTCAATGGCATCCCGGAACTGAAAACTGCTGTCAATGACGCTAACCAACTTGCCCTGATCTTAGAGGAAAAGTATCAATACCAAGTTTTACGATTGTTAGATACAGAAGCAACTAAAGACAAACTCACCAGTCTGTTTACAGCTTTTGAGGAGCAAACCCTTACTTTACCCGATGGCAGTAAAATCCACGTTGAACCTGATGATCGATTCCTGTTCTACTTTGCCGGACATGGCTTTGCCCAAGATGGATTAGATAATGCGGATGGACCAGCAGGTTTCCTCGTGCTTCAAGATGGGCAACAAGATGACAGCACTTGGCTACCCATGCAGCAACTGCACGATGCCTTAGTCAAACTGCCGTGCCGTCATATGTTGATTATCCTTGACTGCTGCTTTGCTGGTACTTTCCGGTGGGCAGGACGCAATAGACAAGTGGTGCGAGCGCACAAACTCTATCAGGAACGCTATGATCGCTTTATTGCTGGTTGCGCTCACCAGGTGATTACCTCAGCCGCCGATGACGAGAAAGCCGCAGATTACTTGTATGGTTTTGGGCACCGGGACGAGAATGAATGTCACTCTCCCTTTGCAGAACTTCTTTTTAAGGCATTCAGCGGAGAGGCAGATTTTACCAAGGATGGTGTGATCACTGCAACTGAACTCTACGTCTATTTGCGCGATAACATAACTAGCAAACAAACGCCGCAAATCTCTCTACTTAAGAGGCATGACAAAGGGGAGTACATTTTTCCCGTTCCTGGTTTTGACCGCAATCAATTAAAACCAGCCCCCAAACTAAATGAAAAAACTAACCCGTACAAGGGATTAGCGTCGTTTGAAGAAGAAGACAGCGACAAGTTCTTTGGTAGAACTGCCTTGATCCAAAAGCTACAAGAATTTGTCACGACGCATTCATTAACGGTTGTACTAGGCGCTTCCGGTGCGGGTAAGTCGAGTTTGGTCAAAGCCGGATTGATTCCTCAGTTAAAGAAAAGTCAGCAACAGTGGGGCATCCTCCCTCCCATCCGCCCTGGAGAGTTCCCCTTCAGGACTTTGAATAAAATGCTGCTTCAAGAAAACTTGCCAGTTGTTGATAAAGAAGCTGCCAAACCCGGAGTAAAAAGCGTGCTGGCAAAATTGGCGAATTGGAGTCAGCTTAATCCCAACTCCAAGCTGCTGCTGGTCATCGACCAGTGTGAGGAATTAGTCACTTTATGCCGCAATAACACTGAGCGAGAGAAGTTTCTGAGCGGCTTGGCAGAGGCCATCGGGGCAAGTCCCGAGCAGTTACGTCTGGTGCTAACACTGCGAAATGACTTTGAACCGCAATTAAGCGATACTGCTTTAAAGCCGTATTGGACATCAGCTCGGTTTCTCGTACCGGGGATGAAGCGGCAAGAATTGCGGCAAGCAATTGTGGAACCAGCTACTGCCAGAGTGATGTTTTTTGAGCCACCCACTTTGGTAGACCAGTTAATTGATGAGGTCATGCTGATGCCGGGAACGCTGCCGTTGCTGTCGTTTACCCTAAGTGAGCTTTACCTCAAGTATATTCAAAGTGTTAGGAAGGGGACAAGGAGCGATCGCGCGATCGCTCAAGCAGATTATGAAGAACTGGGTGGCGTTACGCGCAGCCTCACCCAAAAAGCTGACTTTGAATATGAGCAGTTACAAAAGCGCGATCAAGCTTATACACTTATTATTAAGCAGGTAATGCTGCGGATGGTGGCACTAGATGGCGGTGAGTTGGCTCGTAGAAAAGTACTCTTGTCTGAACTGGAGTATCCTCCAACCAAAAATGAGCGCGTGCAGGAGGTGATTCGACAATTTACCGACGCACGGCTGCTAGTCAAAGGTGAAGATAGCGAGGGAAACTGCTATGTTGAGCCTGCCCATGATGCCTTAGTACGGGGATGGCAAAAGCTGTTGGTTTGGAAACAACAAGAGCCGGAGACTTTAATTCTACAACGGCGGTTGACACCTGCGGCTATGGAATGGAACAGCAAGCAACCGCCAAAGTTTCACTGGACTCCCAATCCGCGTGATTGGTTGCAGCAGTTGTGGAAAAGAAAGCAACAGGCAAAGTTTCTTTGGCATGACAATCCACGTCTTAATTTCTTAAATCAGGTACTCAATTCAACTGACAACTGGTTCAATAAAGTAGAAACTGAGTTTGTGCAACGCAGCCTCCAACGCCAGCGCAACAACCGCCGCAAGATAACTGGACTGATGACGGCAGTGTTTGTTGTCGTGTTGGTATTCGCTGGCTTTGAGTGGTTTGAGTGGTATGGAAAGGAAGTGAGTCAGATTCAAACCTTAACTGAATCTTCAAAAGCACTCTTTGCCTCAGACCAAAAGTTAGATGCATTGATAGAAGCTTTAAAAGCAGGGAAAAAACTGAAAAAACCAATTGAAGGAGATAGTAATACTAGGCTTCAGCTTTTGAGTGCACTACAGCAGGCAGTTTACTGGGTTACAGAGCACAACCCCTTGGAAGGGCATAAGGATAAGGTCGGGAGCATAGCTTGGAGTCCTAATGGTAAAATGTTAGCCTCGGGCAGTTATGATGGTACCATCAAACTTTGGAATCAAGACGGCAAAGAACTTAAGACGCTCAATCATGGCTCTGCAGTTCTTAGCGTCGGCTTCAGCCCAGACGGCAAGATGCTAGCTTCGGCGGGTGGTGACGGAACCATCAAACTCTGGAGGACAGTAGACGGCAAGGAACTCAAGACGCTCACGGGGCATGGCGATGTGGTCAGGAGCGTTAACTTCAGCCCTAATGGTAAGATGCTAGCTTCCGGGAGTGATGACGGCACTATCCAACTTTGGAACTTTGAGAGTAAGGAACTGAGGACGCTCAAACATAGCTCTGCGGTTCTTTGCGTCAGCTTCAGCCCAGACGGCAAAATGCTAGCTTCGGCGGGTGGTGACGGCACGATCAAACTCTGGAGCACGGTGGATGGCAAGGAACTCAAGACGCTCACAGGGCATACCAATGAAGTCGAGAGCGTCAGCTTTAGCCCCGACGGCAAGATGCTAGCTTCGGGAAGTGCTGATAAAACCGTCAAACTCTGGAGGACGGCAGATGGTAAGGAACTCAAAACGTTCACGCAGCATAGCGATTCTGTCAGAAGCGTAGTTTGGAGTCCCGACGGGAAGATGCTGACTTCGGCGAGTATTGACAAAACTGTCATACTCTGGAGTCTTGAGGGCAAGATCCTCAGGACGATTAAAAATAGTAACTGGGTCGAAAGCGCAGCTTGGAGTCCCGACGGCAAGATGCTGGCTTGGGGAAGTCTTGACGGTACCATAACACTTTGGACGCTTGATGGCAAGGAACTCAAAACACTCACAGGGCATGGCGATGTGGTCAGGAGCGTCAACTTCAGTCCTAATGGCAAGATGCTGGCATCGGGAAGTGATGACACGACTGTCAAACTCTGGAATCTTGAGGGCAAGGAATCGAGGACGATTAAAGTGGATAGCGGTAAAGTCTATAGCGTCGCTTGGAGTCTCGACAGCAAGATGCTGGCTTCGGGAAGTGAGGACGGCGTCATCAAACTCTCGAATCCAGTGGATGGCAAGGAACTCTGGAAGCGCAAAGAGGATGATTCTGTCAAAAGTGTCAGCTTTAGCCCAGATGGCAAGCTGCTAGCTTGGACGAGTGGCAAGACCATCAAACTTTGGAGCAAAGATGGTAACGAAATCAGGACATTCAAAGGGCATAACAAGGAAATTTGGAGCGTCAGCTTCAGTCCTGACAGTAAGATGTTGGCTTCGGCAAGTAGGGGCCGCACCATCAAACTCTGGAACCTTGAGAGTAAAGAACTCATGAAACTTACAGGGCATAGCGGTGAAGTCAGGAGCGTCGCTTGGAGTCCGGATGGCAAGCTCTTGGTTTCGGGGAGTACTGATGGTACCATCAAACTCTGGAATCTGGAGAATCCCAAGGAACGCTGGACCCGTAATGTAGAGGGTGGCTGGATCTACAGCGTCAGTTTTAGCCCCGACGGCAAGCTGCTGGCTTCGGCAAGTGATAACGGCATCAAACTCTGGAACCTTGAAGGTGAGGAAGTGATGAGACTTACAGGGCATAGCAGTGCGGTTAGGAGTATAGCTTGGAGTCCTGACGGTAAATGGCTGGCTTCGGGGAGTAATGACACAACCGTGCTGGTGTGGAACTTAGAGCTATTGGATCTAGATATGGTATTGAAGCGCGGGTGCGCTTGGGTACGCGGTTATCTGAAGACCAACCCTAAAGTTACAGAGGAAGATCCTCATCTGTGCGATGACATCGAAACTTCCCGTTCACATAATTGACAAAAATACAAAAAAATGCGCTTTACCGAAAAAATAGTATTTTTGGCTTAGTACAGCGTTATCCTAGGAATATAGCTCGATAGTTACGCATGGTCAAAGTCATGAAAGTCTTAGGGCTAGTCTTATCTACCCTGTTTTTGCTGACGCCACCTGTTATGGCAGTTGAGTATCAGGGGAAAAATATTGATGGCACAAAGCTAGCAGCCAAAGCTTACTATCGTGCAACTGGTGGAGTTTACGACGTTCAGGTACGCTTTAAACAGAATCGAGCGACAATCTACTTTGATGGTGGATACGAAACTACTATACAGTTGTCGCAGAAGGTTATAACTGACCCGAGCAACATTTCTGGTTTTGGAAAACTCGGACACATTTTTCTGAATAGGGCATTCAGTATTGGCTTGATTCCTGACAATAGTTTAGTAGGCGACACTCAACCATCTTCGTCACCTCCTCTTGAAGGCTTTTGGAAAATTAGCTTAGATTCAAAGGATTTAAACAAGTTCATCAATTCAGGGCAGAGTGACAAGCGCTCTAATAAGCTGTCACGCATTTAACTTGCAATAACTGCTACATACACATGTGTGGCGATGATACTCAACTATTTCTATTGGGCGCTTTACCAACTGTGCTAAAGCTAGTGTTTCGATTTTAATTGGCTCCCCCAGACCTGAATCCTTACGAGCGGATACCAAGAAATCATCGACTATTCCATTCTTAAAGTGTTGATGCAACGGAGGTTGAGCCTGTTGGCAACAGTTCACTCGACGACATCAAAAGCGTTTCATTGAGAAGAAGTTGACAAAAAAAACAAAAATTGTCACAATATTTTCTATGTCAACACGATCAAAACAAGCGGCAGCGGAGCGCCGGGCTAGCATTTTGCAAGCGGCGCGCTGGTGTTTCCTCAATTTCGGCTACGGCAAAACATCGCTTGACGACATTGCGAAGCGGGCGAATATCTCGCGCACGCTTATCTATCGAATGTTCAAGGATAAGGAAGGCATTTTCATTGGTGTCTTCGAGGATTGGCTTGAGGCGCGTTATCCGACGGCTCAGCAAGCCGCTACTGGTGCGGGAAGCAAGTTCGAGCGCCTTTT
Organism: Brasilonema angustatum HA4187-MV1; assembly: GCA_019359695.1. GTDB lineage: Bacteria > Cyanobacteriota > Cyanobacteriia > Cyanobacteriales > Nostocaceae > Brasilonema > Brasilonema angustatum. Next base: position 7,855 of record JAHHGV010000028.1, on the reverse strand, counting down.
CAAGGTGTGCGAGGTGATGCTGCTCGAACCGTGGGTCGAAATGGCGGGCGCGCCTATGGCGGCCGAGTTCTACGACGTGTGTGCGCGCCTCGATCCTGACGTCGAGGCGAGATATCAAAAGGTGATGCTAGAAAGCGTTCAAACGATCTTGGAGGACAAGGATTTGGCTGAATTGTTTCTACTCGCTATCGACGGTCTCCAAGGGGACATGCCAACGCCAGCGGCGCTTCAGCGCCGGGTGGAACTGCTAGTTCAACGCTTTGTTTAACCGATTGGCATCCATGAGAAATGAATGAACCACAACAAATCGCATAGAAGGACATCATGAAATACTATTTACTCGGAAAAAGCGGGCTGCGGGTTTCGGAACTCGCTCTCGGAACGATGACATTCGGAACGGATTGGGGATGGGGTGCCGCGCCCGATGAAGCGCGCAACATGCTGGATATGTATCTTGAGCGCGGTGGCAATTTCGTCGATACGGCCAGCGGCTATACGAACGGAAGCTCGGAGAAATTCTTGGGCGAGTTTCTCGGCGAACGGCGCGAGAGGATTGTTCTCTCTACCAAATACACTCAAAACACCCACAACGGCGATCCGAACGCAGGTGGTAACCACAGAAAGAACATGGTTCAATCGGTCGAGCAGAGCTTGTCCCGCATGAAGACCGATTACATCGACCTTCTCTACCTCCACACTTGGGATAACACAACGCCTGTGGAGGAAATCCTTCGTGGCATGGACGACCTGGTTCGCGCGGGCAAAGTCCTCTATGTCGGCATTTCCGATACGACCGCCTGGCAGATTTCACGGATGCAGACGATTGCTGACTTACGGGGATGGTCACCGCTGATCGCTCTCCAAAGCGAATACAGCCTTGTTGAGAGAACAACCGAACGAGAGCTAATTCCGATGGCGAAGGAAATGGGGCTTGGGCTGGTCGTCTGGTCGCCCCTCGCCAACGGTCTTTTAGCCGGAAAGTATTCCAGGGAGGAATTGAAGTCCAGCAGCGCCATTGAATCGGTGGCCGGAGGAGGAAGAAAAGCTTTGATTACCGGCTTAGGCGTGATCAATGAGCAGATTTTGAACACCGTGGACGAAGTTAAGAAGATCGCTAGTGAAATCAACAAGCCAGCCGCAGTTGTCGCTCTTGCGTGGCTGCGATCAAAGCCAGCCGTCACATCAATTTTGCTAGGCGCAAGCAAAAGCGCGCAGCTTAAAACCAATTTGGAGGTTTTGGACACAACGCTGTCAGATGAACACCTTCAAAGGCTTGACGCCGTGAGCGCGGTCGATATGGGTTTTCCTCATAGGGTTCTTGACCATCCGGCGGGGAGAGTAGGCATTTTTGGAGGAGTATCTGTCGAACGCCGCTAGATTCGAGTCAGGCCTTTGTGAAAGATGACGGAGAGTGATCCGGTTCAACCTGCAATTTTTTTGTTCAAAATCAATTGTTCACACACAAGGAACTTTAATATGCAAGCCAATCAACCATCAAGATCAACATCAAACTCTGCCCTCTTCGATGATACACTTCCCTGGTATGCCAAAATGCGCCGTGAAGCGCCCGTGTTCTACGATGCCGAGCAGCAAACTTGGTTCGTATTTCGCTATGAGAATGTCAAACAGGTGTTTGCCAACTGGCAGATGTTCTCGTCTAAAGTGCCGCAGCCACCAGAGCAAACTGATTTTACCCAAAGCCTCAACCTTGTCGATCCACCCAAGCACCGATCGCTCCGTACTCTAGTTGCTAAAGTCTTTACAGCCCGCCGAGTTGAAGCACTGGCACCACGCATGAGACTGATTGTCGATAAGTTGCTCGATCGCGTCCAAGATCAGGGTCAGATGGACTTCGTTCGTGACTTTGCTGTTCCCCTACCTGTGGTTGTGATTGCCGAGATTCTTGGTGTGCCAATCGAGCGTCACGCCGATTTCAAACACTGGTCGGATGGAGTCGTAAACAAGGATTTAACAGCATCTCGGGAACTTGGAGACTATTTCCGTGAATTGATTCAACAGCGGAGTGGCAAGCCTAGTAATGATTTAGTGAGTGATTTGATTGCGGCACACGAAGATGGTGAAACGCTCTCGGCTCAAGAGCTAGTCGATTTCTGCATTGTCTTGTTAGTGGCGGGTAACGAAACGACGACAAACATGCTGGCGAATGCGATCGTTTGCCTGCACGAGTCTCCATCCGCCTACAAGCGTCTGCAAAACGAACCTGCTTTGCTGCACTCAGCGATCGAGGAAGTGCTGCGCTACCGTTCACCCGTCCAAAGCATTTTTCGTTTCACGAAAGTGGATACTCAAGTTGGCGATCAAACCATTCCAGCCGGACAACTGGTGAACCTCTGCGTTGGATCGGCAAACCGGGATGAAACCAAGTTCGAGCGGGCAGATGAGTTTGTGATTGATCGCGATCCGAATGAACACGTCGCGTTTGGCAACGGCATTCACTTTTGCTTGGGTGCGCCCCTGGCTAGACTGGAAGCCGCGATCGGACTACGTGCCGTGTTAGAGCGGTTGCCAAATTTGCGCGTTGATCCAACTGCCACGCTGGAACGAGTTTCCCCCGTTTTTGATCTGCATGGGTTCAAATCTCTACCTGTATTGTTCTAGTCAAATGAGGACGTAAATCTCAGGATTCTCGTCGAAACGCTATTAGTAGGCGACACTCAACCATCTTTGTCACCTCTTGAAGGCTTTTGGAAAATTAGCTTAGATTCAAAGGATTTTAACAAGTTCATTCATTCAGGACAGAGTGACAAGCGCTTCTGGTAGAGTCGATGGGGACTACTATGTCCCGCTCACTACCAACAGCCAAAAGTGCCGCGAACAAAGGGAGCATCTCTTCAGCAAGTGGATATTGAAGCACCATGAGTTCTCAAAACGTCTATTTTCGCATGAAAATTGCATCAACGAATCACCGAAACAATACGCTAGTATCTGGATAATCTGAAGTTTTTGTTAGACAAAGGCGGATTCATGTTCCAAAAGATTGCTGCTCAGATTGCTTTTTCTGACTCATCTCCATATTTAGTTACAGTCTTAGGCGTTACTAGCATAGCGGTCATATTTGGCTGGCGCTGGTGGAAACAAAACAACACTTACAAATCTCTAAACTCGCTTCCCTCTCCTCCCAGACACTGGCTGTTAGGAAATGTCCCTCAAGTATTAGCAGCAGTAAAACAGAAGAAATACTTCCAATTATTGTTTGATTGGAGCCAGCAGCTAGGACTAATGTATGTTCTCTGGACTGGCAATCCAGTTCTGGTTTTGAGTAAGCCAAAAGTTATTGAAGACACTATTGTAAATGGGATGAGAGACGGTAGCCTAGTTAGATCCCAGAGAGCGAGCAAAGCTTGGAACGATATCAGTGGGCCGATTCTTCTCGGTCAAAACGGGACTGAGTGGCAGTGGCGACGCAAGGCTTGGAACCCCGAATTTAGTTCTAGCGGTCTGTTCAAATATGTTGAGATTATTAGCCAAGCTTGCGAACAAGTCATCGACACACTTAAAGAAACCGCTCCACCAAAAGAAGTTCAGGTAGATCCTCTGTTTGTAGAACTGACGATGAGGGTGATTTGCTGTTTAGTACTGGGGATTCCTGTAGATAAAAAGAGCACTAGTCATGAAGGACCACCCCTCGAAGTTCTCAAGGTATACGAGGCAATGTCTGTTGTAGGCTATCGCTTCCTACGGGTAGCTACTGGCGAGAAGAGATGGATGAAATATTTGCCAACTAAAAATTCACGAGATTATTGGGCAGCAAGGCGATTTTTAGAGGAGTTTATTACTCCCAGAGTAGACTTAGCTTTACAGATGAGAGAACAAAACAAAACCGAGCTACCACAGGTAAGTCCTTTGTTTCAAGAATCAATGTTAGTGAAAATAGCCGCCAAAGAACCGAAATACAATCGGGAATCACTCATAGCAGAAACTATAGAATTGTTAATAGCTGGTACTGACACCACAGCTCATACTTTATCCTTTGCCGTAGCAGAGTTAACCTTGAATCAAAGGGTTTTTCAGCAGGCACAGGCTGTCGTAGACCAAGCTTGCCAAAGTCGAGGTGGCATTAATACAGAAACCCTAAAAGAATTGGCTTACGTTCGCGCTATTATCAAGGAGACTTTGCGCCTTTATTCAGTTGCCTCCGGCTCGACTTCATTGGAAGCTCAACGTGACATTGTTATTGAAGGTAAGCTTATTCCTCGTGGTACGCATGTATTTTGGTCAATGCTTGCTGCTGGACGAGATCCATCGGTCTATCCTCAGAGTGAGGAATTTTTGCCGGAGCGTTGGTTAGACAAGAGTAAGGAAAGTAGTTTACTTCCAATGATAGACTTTGGCTCAGGTTATCATCGTTGCTTGGGAGAGCATCTGTCAATGCTAGAAGCAACGGTGATGCTGGCATTATTGTTGCGCTACTTCGACTGGGAGTTAGTTAACGGTCGTTCATCTGTGGAACATTTACAGCAGAACCTTTTGATTTATCCATCCGACAGAATGCCGGTGCGTTTTCGGTTGAGGAAGTAGGGGTCAAGCTTTCTATAAAGAAATACGGGAACCCCATCAATAGATTGAGATGCCACTGCCGTGCATGGTCTTCCGACAGCCTAGGACTTGCTGTTAACTTGACGCTGTCTCTGAACGAAATCAACTGCACCGCTGCGTAATTCATCGAGTGTTGGCATTTGGTTGGAGCGCATCAGTTCAAAAATAGCCGCTGTTTCGGTATCCTTATGGCTGGTTGCAACTGCCAATACTTGATTATTTTTCACATAGCAAGCAATAAATTCCTGTTTTTGCAGATCGCCATCCACAATCATCTCATCCCAACTTTCAGCATGTCCAACGTAGCGCAAGGGAAATTTGAATTGCATCGTCCAGAAAATAGGAAGTCCTTTAAATTTGACTGCTTTTCCTGCCATGTTATGAGCTGCAATCCGCCCTTGCTCTGCCGCAACTCGCCAATGTTCAACGCGAATTGGTTCTCCTGTACGCCAGTCGGGATAACGAGCAATATCACCTGCAGCGTAAATGCCCTCAGCCGCACGCAAGTATTCATCAACAACAACACTCTTATCTTTGGAATGCAAATTAACACCCTCAAGAAACTCTGTTGCTGGCTGTACGCCAATTCCCACAATAACTATATCGGCTGTTAAGCGATCGCCATTATCTAATATTACGGCTTCTACTTTGCTACTACCTTCAAATCGAACCGCTTTCCTACCCAATTTAAAGGAAACGCCATTCTCCTGATGAACCTGCTGAAATTGCTTGCCAATTTGCTCGCCCAAGATTTTCTCAAAAGGTACAGAATCGGGCGAAACAACGGTTACTTGTGAGCCTCGCTGACTCAGTCCCGCTGCCATTTCCATACCGATAAAACTCGAACCAATCACTACCACCTGTTTTTTTTGCTCGGTGAGTGCCAAAGCGCGATTGGTATCATCAAAACTACGTAATGTGAAAATGTTCTGCAAGTCTGCACCTGGAATATCGAGGCTTACTGGCTTTCCTCCTGTTGCTACCAGCAAGGCATCATAAGTCAACGAATCACCATCACTCAAGGTGATCGCACTCGTTGTCACCTGCTCAACTCGCTTATTAAACAGCACTTCAATTGCGTGTTCTTTGTAGAAATCTGGCGATCGCAACGGCATTTCCTCTGAGGATGTCTCACCAATTAAGTAGTCTTTACTAAGCTTGGTGCGATCATAGGGCAGCTTGTCTTCCTGAGTAATCATGACGATTCGCCCCTGATATCCAGCTACTCGCAAAGCTTCTGCAGCATGAGAACCAGCCGCCCCCGCTCCTAAAATAACAAATGTGCGTTTATCAACGTTGGGGTCGAATTGCGCCATTTCGGGCGATCGCAACCCTGTTGTTTTCTCTGGTACGCTGACAATGATGTTTTCACCTTCAATGCGTACCGTATAGCACGCTAAAGAATCCAAGCCAGGAGGTTCTGTTTGATCGCCACTCGTCACATCAAAACAGGCATTGTGCCAAGGGCAAACAACATAATGCCCACTCAACACCCCCTCTGCCAGTGGTGCTTTATAATGACTACAGTGTGCACCGACGGCATAAAACTTTCCATCCAATCGGCTCAGCAAAACTTCTGTCTCGCCGACACACACCTGTTGCATTTCACCATCTTTTAAGTCGTTAATATTCGCGACGACTGCTTCTACTTGTTTCATACCAAATTCTCAAATAACACTTAAGTAGCCATCATGAACTGCGTACATCACATAGAAAATACTTCTTGATCTGCTAAACGTTCCCTATTTTCAAGCTAGACGTAAATAAAGAAACATCAAGGTAGTAAGTCACAAAATGCACGCCAAAACTAGCTGTCTTTCACGTCCTAAAGATAATAGAAAAGATCGCTGACATCATATCCCGCAGGGTAGATGGCAAGCTAGTACAGCAGTGCACGAATCTCAATATTTTCACGACTTACGCAGGTGCCATAATGTCCGCCGCGACCGAAACGAAGTATAGGGAAGCAATCCCAGCATCTTCGAGATTACGTAGCTATCGCTCGTAATGACACAATTACGTTACTTCTGTGTAAATCCTAATCTTTATTTTTGACAAAAATGTTATAAGAGGAACATGTTGAACAACCGTAACAACTCCCAAGCTAACCAATCTGGTGTTCTCTACAGACACGGCGACGTTCTGATTCAACGATTTGCTGGCTTACCAGTTGGTGCTCAAAGGCGTATAGGTGCTACTCTGGCTCATGGTGAAGTCACAGGACACAGCCATCGCATTCAGCAATCTAATGCTGTTCAGTTGTGGGTACATGGTAGTAACCTTTTTCTAGAGGTTAAAGAACCAAGTGCCACATTGATTCATGAAGAACATCGGGCGATTGAATTACCCCAAGGGCTTTACCGCGTTTGGAGACAACGTGAATACCGCCCTGATGCTTACGTGGAGGTAACCGACTAATGCTCAAGATGATGTCGAATGGACGCGTGCCTAATAAACCAGTTAAGCAGCGCCCAAACGAAAGCAACGAGCCTGTATCGGCGGAACGTGCTCGAAAACTCATCGTTGAGCATCGCGCATGGGATGGTATGCGCGTTTTGGATCATCTGGATTTAAATGGGGCGTCTGCTCTTTACAATCTACCTGAAAATCTCAGTTGTGAAAGTTTAGATATTAGAGACTGTGTGAACCTGACTACCCTTCCCAAAGGTCTCCACGTCACTTATTGGATTGAGTTGGCTGGAAGTGGGATTACCAGTTTGCCTGCGGGGCATGGTTTCGTTTTGCGTTGGCGAGGCGTGCAGGTGAGCGATAGCATTGCCTTTGAATCGCAGTCCATAACGGGGCAGGATATCCTGAATGTAGAAAATGTTGAGTTGCGCCGCGTGCTCATTGAGCGTCTGGGATACGAAACATTTTTGCAGCAAGTGGGAGGGTTGGTTCGCGATCGCGATAAAGACGCTGGTGGAGAACGTCAACTTGTCTACATTCCTTTTGAGGATGACGAACCACTTATGGTCTTGAAAGTCACTTGCCCTTCCACAGGACACACTCATATCCTACGCGTTCCCCCTCACATGCGGAGTTGTCATCAAGCAGCTGCCTGGATTGCAGGCTTTGACAACCCAGATGAGTATCATCCTCTGATTGAGGCGTAAATTTGTAATTCGTATTTTGCACAGCTACTTAAGGGCGTGATCGCTCTGCTTTAGTCTAGTTCGCGGTGCGAAACTGACGAGACAATCACGAAACAGTACTATTAAATATAAAAAATAAGAAAAAGTAACATGGAGATTAATAGTAGCAACGAGATAAATTATATGAGGATTCAAATATCGCT
>JAHHGV010000019.1 GCA_019359695.1 Brasilonema angustatum HA4187-MV1 | reverse complement strand
GTTTGCAGGTTGGTGAGTTGTCCTATTTCCGCTGGCAGTGCGCTGAGTTGATTGTCCCAGAGGTCGAGCGTTTGCAGGTTGGTGAGTTGTCCTATTTCCGCTGGCAGTGCGCTGAGTTGATTGTCCCAGAGGTCGAGCGTTTGCAGGTTGGTGAGTTGTCCTATTTCCGCTGGCAGTGCGCTGAGTTGATTGTCCCAGAGGTCGAGCGTTTGCAGGTTGGTGAGTTGTCCTATTTCCGCTGGCAGTGCGCTGAGTTGATTGTCCCTGAGGTTGAGCGATTGCAGGTTAGTGAGTTGTCCTATTTCCGCTGGCAGTGCGCTCAGTTGATTGCTGCGGAGGTCGAGCGATTGCAGGTTGGTGAGTTGTCCTATTTCCGCTGGCAAACTGCTTAAGCGATTATCAACAACCTGAAGTTCTTCAAGATGATCAAGCTGTCCAATTTCTGCAGGTAAAGCACTCAGGTTATTCCCGATAGTACCAATAATATTGCCGGTGTAATTATACTCATATTTGCCGAGAATCAGTTTTTTGAGTTGAGTCAACTTGCCAATCTCAGGCGGTAAAACTGTCAACTCATTGCCACAGAGGTCGAGTTCCATCGCTCCCTCACTCGCCGCCTCCTCAATTACCCGCAGCAATTCTTCCTGAGTCATCAGCAATCTACTGAGCTATTATTCAATATTTTAAAGGTAGCCCAAATTCTACTGATAGCAACTTGCGGCTCAATGACCAAGAAAGGGGTGTAAGGGGGTAAGGGTGTCTTTTAAGGGTAGGTTTTTCAGAATGTCGAAAATAGTTGACAACATTCTCAAGTGTTTAACGTAGGTTGGTCGTTTCAAGATTTTAGTATTTGCTGAAATCGTCAAAAAATGACCAAATACAAAATACCTACCTTTATAAGGGTAAGGGTGTAGGGGTGTAAGGGAAAGAACAAATTTTCTTTGTGGTGACGCATTGGGACAAAGAAATGGGCGAAATCCTAATAACAACACGATTAATCGTTAGGATTCATTGGTTTAACTGTTGTAGTAGAGACGCTGTTCGAGCTGTTGCTGCTTTGAGTTCAGCCTCGACGAGACTATCTAACTCAGCTTGCAGTTCTTTTGAAAGCGACTGTCCCTGATCGCGTGCTGTTCTCCACAAATCCATGAGATCGGACAAACGTTTTTGTTGCTCGGCACTGAAAAACTGATCAGGATGAAAACTTTGGAGCAACACTAAAGCACTAAATTCATCTTCACCTAATTGAGTGGTTAAAGCATCTAGAGCTTGTCCCGCAGTTTTACCAATAGACTGCTTATCACCTGCAACAGCACGATAAGATTTATCACCACTGGCATCATATATAGGTAAGATTGTTACTGTTGTCATGTTCCACTTTAAAGTTGCTTGCTTACCAAATTTATAGTAGCAGTGTCAAACATAGGAAGTACTTCCCGACTTAAATGCCTCCCAAATTTGATTGTAGCGATCGCTCTACCTTGATCGCTTGATCATTCGACATCATGACTCGAAACTTGTTTGTTGGAACACCAGTTGTCAGATAAGAAAGGCGATCGCTGATCGCTTGCTCGCTTGATCATTCGACATCATGACTCGAAAGTTGTCTATTGGAACACCAGTTGTGAGATAACAAAGGCGATCGCTTGAGCTTATTCGTTCCAGAATGCCTGAAATCAGGATTTTTGGTAAAAGTCTTACGCTGTAAGCGTCCTAGATTATTCTCTTCCGATAATATTCAATCCGCAGGTGTTTAACGTCAATCTGCTCGGACACTAAAAACAGAAGACGCTCTCGTTGGTGTAATCCCAAATTTTCAAACAGTGCCAGTTCGGAGTTTGACAATGCCCAAGGGGGACCAGAGGGTTCGGCTTCTGTCTCGCGAAAACGAGTAATCACTAACAGCGTTCCATCGGTTGCAACAACAGAGGCGATTGAGGAGATAACCTTTGAGCGCACACTCAAGGGCAAAGCTTGGATATTGCGACATTCAAAAACCAAGTCAAAGGCAAGATGCCATTGTGAGGGAATTGCCAACAAATCTGCAACTACATAATTCACAGTCGAATCGGGAAATCGCTGCTGACACCAGGCAATAGCTGTGGGGGAAATATCAAAGGCAGTTACCTCAAACCCTCGCTTTGCTAAAGCTTCTGCATCATCTCCCAAGCCACAGCCAATTACCAGCGCCCTTAGCCCTTGATCAGATGGTGCATGAGTAGTCAACCAGTCTTGCAGATAGGGGTGGGGGGCTAACTTTGCCCAAGGAATTTGCGCCGCATCACCTTTGGCTTCGACATATAAGACATCAAACCATGCGGATGGCTCTGATTTTTGTGAGGCTTGTGTGGCTAACTCTTTAATATGAAGTCGTACATGTTCTGGTTGTTGTTCAAACATAAAAATCAATCTTACTCCGCTACATAAAACCTACTCAAATCTATCTATTCGGTAGCAAACTTTCCAAGACGACTTCTTACCTTATGGTTTTGACTTGTTTTGCCCCTGTGTTTCGTAAGGAGTCTAGCTGTTATTGGCTTAATTAATTTTAATACCGCTCGTGACTTGATTGATCCAACCAACATATTCTGTTTGCACTGCTTCCAATCCAGCCGTCTTCATCCAATCGTCTACACTCTCTGCAGCATAAACTGTCGAATAAGGTTCTTTGAAGATTTTTATCAACCATTTCGCATGACGCAGCCTTTTTTGATTCCCATCCAAAATAATCAATTGTCCTCCTGGTTTCAGGAGGCGGAAACATTCTCGCAAAATAAACTGAGAAATTTTGGGTGGTGTTTCGTGTAATAAAAAGGAAGCTGTCACCAAATCAAAAGAAGCTTCTTCAAAACCTGTGGCTTCCGCTAGTCCATGCAGCCATTCTATATTTAACCCCGCTTGCTGCGCTTTGTAGTCCGCCACGACTAGCATATAAGGAGACAAATCCAATCCAATAACGTTTGCTTGCCCAAAAGCTTGCTTTAACATCAATGTAGCCGAACCTGTGCCGCAACCAAGATCAAGAATTTTCCTTGGCTGATTCTTAATAACACCAATTAACTGCTGACGAATCCATGCTTCATTTGGTGGCGAAGCAAATGCAGTGACTGGATCATATGTTATCGCTGCTACAGAATTAAGGTACCCGCCTTCTATACCGTGAAAATTCTGACTGCTGTAATAATGTGGATAAATTAAGTTTGGTTGTCGGAAGCGATCGCTCTGGTGTTGCCAATCTATTGTTTCATAAAACTGCAGTTTGTTCTCTCCAATCAGGAGGCGAAGCATCGATTTTAACAAAAGCTGCCCTATTGGGTTCTGACTTGTTGACACAGTTACCTCTTCTCATCACTTAACTAAGATCTTGCACCAGCTTTTCCGTCCGCCAATAAATAATTTTTTTGGCTCAAAGCTCAAGTAAGCTAAAGCTTACTCAATATACATTCCAGTCCGTTTTAACGGACTTTGATTATGAGCCTTGAACTTCAGTTCAAGGCGTACTTAGGGGAAGGTGCAAGATCTGAGTTACAGTTTTTTTCAGTTAATTGAACCACATGTTAGATAATAAACATTAACCCGCTCATAACTTCAGCGAGTCTTAAGAGTAATTGACACCAAAATCCTACTACATACCATGAAATTAAACTATCAAAACAACAATATTTTTACCTTTGTAAAAGTTCTATCTACAGTTCTCATAACAAGTGCAATTGGATTGGAATTATGGAATATTTATGCAGTCCTAACTAACACGAAAGTACCAAGCAGCCTGAATCCAGTTTTTTGGATTGAACGTTTTGCAGTCACAATCCATTTCCTTGAAGCAGTTGTCGCAGCTTTTTTTGCACCTTCAAGAAAAAAGACGCCACTACAATATGGCATTTATACTTTTTTTGTAGGCACAATTGGTTTGTTTGAATTATTTCAAAAAGAAGATGACCGAATCAGTGAACAGTGAACAGTAAACAGTAAACAGTAAGCAGTGAACAGTGAAAACTGGTACTGCGGGTACTTGGTAACTGAAAACTGGTACTGCGGATACTTGATAACTGGTAACTGGTAACTGTTAATAATAGTTAATTTGAAAAAAAATGCTTACATATACCAATCCGATTTTATTTGTCAAAGTCGCGCATACTCAGATTCCCGACTTCTTTTATAAGTCGGGAATCTTGTTGTTCACAAATGATTTAGGACTGCTATAGGGCTTATTTCAACTCCTTGGCTGGCGGTAAAATACCAAACTTATTTAAACCTTTATCAAGTTGCCTGAGTAATTTAAAGTCCTCCTCTGGTAAAGAATCACTGCTACTGCTGAACCCTTTACCAGAAGACTCTTCCAAAAAGGAGAATGCTTGTCGAAACTGATGCGGCTGTGCTTGAATTGGTGAGTCAAAATGACAAGGAATAATCGACCCAAAGTCCCAACTTGCTACTTTATCAACCCAGTTGATAGTTTCTCTTGGTGCGCGGTTGAGAATGAGAGTTCGTAAAATTGGTGCGACAAATAAACGACCATTCCCTCGCAGTGCATCAAATGAGGACTTCCAATCTGAGTTCCATTGGAAGGGAAACAACCCGAAATAAGCTTTATTGGAACGTTCCGGTGCTTGAAAGGCGTTACGAAATACCTCGCCCCATTTCATAATCTCTACCATACTTGGTCGAAAGTACAAAGCAAACAACGAAATACGTTGCCATCCCTTACGGCGATTTGCCGGATGATCTTCAACTATGTCAGACGCTTTGTCTTTGGCGTGAAAGAGTAAGGGGTATGGATCTAATTGGACGATCGCCGGAGGTTCTTCTGGTACACAAACCACTGAATCTGTAACGAGTAAGGTGTGCGATCGCCTATGAAAAAACGCAACTTCCGCAAATCGACCAGGACCAAGCTCAATAGGACTTAGCATTGCATAGTCAAACTCGTCAGCAAAGGGAGTTTGGCTGCTGTCTTCTGGGAGAACCTGAGTGCGTTTGGAGGGTAAGCCTAACCAACTAAGTGGAAGATTCAGCGGAAAACTCCACTGCTTAGGAGTAACAAAAACCTGTGCATTTGGGAAGCATCTCGCAAAGGGACCAACAAAGACTTTGTGTTCTAAACCAGAGACAGTTGGCAGAATGATATACTTGACGTCGCCGTGTTCTGCCACCAACTCATTGACAAGGCGAATACACTCGGTCGTCGGTGCAACAGGTGCATAGACAAGCAGACCCCCTTCATTTAACTTAACAATGGTCATGCGAATCGGCACGACAACATAGAAAATGCCCTGAAGCTGGTCAAAAGTCCAAATTGTATCCTTGAGAACTTCTTCGCGAATTGTCCGCCGTTTGCCAAAGGGGTAGAGTGGCAAAGCAAACCAAAAAGACCATGAAAAGTCCGTTGGATAAGTCTGTTGTTCCTGCGTTACCTGCACATTCTTCTTAGTTTGAGCCACTTCATGCCCTCGAACCACGTCTATTATGCTCAAACTGTTTTTATCTAACTTCCCAGAATTTGGAATTTAGTCAATTGTTGAGCATATAAACTATCTTGCGAGATTTCTGGCAATATTTTATCGAGTTTGAAAAATATTTTGCACCATTTTTTTGTCTGCACTCGCAGCCGCTTGATCCAACTCTGCTATTTCACCAGAATTTAGTTCCCAACCCAAAGCACCAATATTCTCTTTTGCCTGTTCCATACTCTTCGCGCCAGGAATAGGAATAGCCCCTTTACAAATACACCAATTTATGGCTACCTGTGACATAGTTTTGTTTCTAGATTGAGCCACCTCTCGTAAGCTTGCCAAAAGTGGACGGATTCCTGGTAACATTTGCCTAAATAGCAAACCTCGAATGCCTTTTGGAAAAGGACCTTTCTGGGAGTATTTTCCTGTCAACAGCCCCAATGCAAGAGGACTGTAGGCAATCAGTTTGATTCCAAGCTGATCACAAACATCTTTAACCCCCAATTCGGTAACGGGATACGTGGACAGCAGCGAGTATTGAACTTGCAAAGTCGCGATTGGTACTCCTCGTTCTGCAAATCTTTGATGTACGCGTTTGAGCCGTTTTGGTCCATAGTTGGATAAGCCCACACCCTTGACGAGTCCTTGCTCATAAAGGTCAGCAAGACCATCCAAAAGTCCTCCTTCCTGCCAGGGAGCATAATTCGCCGTAGACCAGTGCATTTGTACCAAATCGACATTTTTTCCCAGCCGCTTGGCAGATGACTTGCAAGCCGACACCATTGATTGGCGTGTCCATCTCCAAGGATAAGCAGCAAGCTTGGTTGCAATGCAAATATTTTCTTTGCCTGAACCGAGATATTCCTTAGAAAATCGTCCTAGGAGTGACTCGCTTCGCCCATTCAATCTCCCAGTTCCGTAAGAATCACCCGTATCAAATAAAGTCACACCGTTGCTCACACAAAGGTTAAAGACGGCTTGCAACTGGTCATCCATGCTTTCGTCATATCCCCAAAGCAGTCGGTTACCCCATGCCCAAGTTCCGCAGCCCATACTTGGGAGGGAGAGTTTTTGACAAATTTGCATTTTTACTATCCTTGCTGAGCTAATTTGCTAGATTCGCCTTTGGTTTAGCAAGAAACAGACTAGTACTGTAAAGTAAACTAACCATACCATGCTCATCACAAAACTGTGCGTGCAGTTGTTGCAAGTCAGAGATAAGTTGTTGGAGTACAACTCCCGTAGCCGGTATGATCGAATGACTCTGTGTTAAACCAACAAGTCCTGTTAAATCGACATCTTGTGTGTACGTAAACACACACTGTTTGATATCAATCAGGTGATAACTAGCTAAGGATTCCATTGCGGTACGATGCTTGTCATCTTGAGGGTAATTTGATGCTGTTTGTATCAACTGAATGTAATGTCCTGTAAATTCGTCATTCTTATCCCAGGTATTCCAAACAGCAGCTAGCCTTCCCGACGGTTTCAAAATGCGGTGAAATTCCAAAAGAGTTGGTTGTGGATTGAACCAGTGGAAAGATTGAAAGCACGTCACTAGATCCACTGAAGCATCACTCAAACCTGTGGCTTCGGCTGTTCCTTCCCGAAACTCGACTAGAGGATGGAATGCAGCTGCTTGTCTCATATCAGCGTTGGGTTCAATTGCTAAGACACGCACTCCTCGTTCTGCAAGAAGCCGCGAGGAAATCCCTGTTCCAGCGCCCACGTCTGCTGCTACTATTGGGGACTGCGTTTCCATTCCCTCTAGGATGACATCAATTGCTGCTGCTGGATAATTTGGTCGATACTTTGCATAATTTGGCGCGCGATCGCAAAATCTTGCGAGTGGATTCCAAGTGTATGGCGGCGTTTGTTCTAAATCAGACATACATACAGCAGAATTCAGAAGTCAGAAGTCAGAAGTCAGAAGTAAAAATGGCTTTCTGCCTTGCTTTGAGACAAGAGCATTGTACCTCGATTACTTGCAATGCGCTGTAATTTTCAAAATGTGGCGAACAATGAACCACTAAGATATGATTTCATATGATTTAGGTTGACGCCACAAGGTCATCTTGAATTCCTCGCAATAGCATCTCCAGCCACGAGTTTCCAGATCATGATTGCATATCCAATCAAAAATTCGTCGTGCTTTGGCGATCGCAACATTTGTTGAAGGATAAATACGGGGGCTAGGACAAAAAACTTCTCCATTAATATGGATTGCAGCAATATGCCAATAATCGCTGCCCTCACCTTCTGGGATAATTTCTAAAAACCCGTCTTTGAAAGGTTCAATAATTCCCATATTCATTCAACATTAACATCAATTCACTTTACAAACAGCCTCTAAGATCTCAGTATTTGAAAATAGCCAATCAAGCTGTTTCTCTCTTTACTTGATAGCAGCGGAAGCAGCAGCAACACAGAAGATAAATAACGGACTGTTTCATTCACTGTACTCAAAATCAGAACAGCAACCGATATAGTTACCCACCCAAGAGCTACTGTGTAATTTGGACTACCTATTTCTTTTGCTATAAATATATGAATGACTATATAACTGCCTAATGCAACTATTTCTGCCCAGCCATAACCAACCATTCCTAAGTATGGTACAAGTAAAAAGGCACTTCCGGCAAAAAGTACTATGTGTGCTGTATGAAACCAAGTGACCGAAAGATTTTTACCCAACAGATAAAGGACTGACGAATGTAAGTTGAAGATAGAATTAGAAATATAGCCAATTGCAATCAACGGAAAAACTTGCAGCAGTGGAGTCCAAACTTTCCCAAAAACGACTGGTAATATAACAGGCGCTACTATTGCAAACGCCGCCATTGGCAAACCAACAGCTAGTGCTTGTAGACGCATTCCCTCTTCAATACTCTTGCGTAGGCGAAATGGATCATTCTCCAATTTCGCAAGCGCCGCCATAGCCAAACGCCAGGTGACAGACTTGGCAAAGGCAAGCATTTCTGCTAAGCGAATCGCTAAAGCGATAAAACCAACAGCTTCAAGCCCAGCAAAACGTCCTACAATAACTGGATTGACGAGCGATCGCAATTGCCAAATCCACGTTGAACTTGAGTAACTCAAACCATATACCAACATCTCCCGTATTAAACTGGGTTTCCAGCATAAGCGTGGGCGTAGATCGGTACTAATGATAGTTAGTGAAACCATAGTGATTTGCTGCAGCCACAAACCACCAGCAGGTGCCCAAGCACCAAGCCCTTTAGGTGCTAGGTAATGTGCCAGGGGTAAAGCTGCTACATAATAGCTAACTTGGCTGATTAACTCGATATAGGCAACACGCTGGAAATTTAAGTCTCGATCCAGTTTGATTGTCAAAGGCAGATTTAACAGCGAAATAGGTAACGTTAAACCCAAAGTTGCTAACAGTGGTGCGGATTCTGGAACGTTCAGCATCTGGGCGATAATGTGTTGCCCTAATACAAGAGTGAGTGTAAAGACACTGCTAATACACAGCAACAGAGTAAAAACTTGGTTATAATCCTGTTGGTCTGGGTTAGATGTTTTACGTAGTAAATAAACATCCAAGCCCCATATACCCAAACCACCGAGAAAACTTACAATTCCATAACTCACTCCATAAAGTCCATATTGAGCCGGCCCAATAACTTTAGTGATGAATAATACGCCAATTAAACTGAGTAAGATACCCAAAGCTTGACGTATGACCATCAAGGCTCCACCCTTAATGACTTTACTACGAAGTCCCACGACAACTCCAATAATAAATAAGTTTTACTTTTGCAAAGAATTCAAAATTTAGGTTATCCCGAAAAGATGAATTCAAGGGTTGTTTTGTTAACTCGAAAAATAATCGGACAATTTTGTTCATAATTGCGTTAGCGCAGCGGGACGCAGTCCTTTCTGAATTCTTTCTGATTCATGTTGCACGAGTTAACAAACCTCTGCGTAAGCTGCGATTAAAAGACCGCACTTTCTCATATCCATCAGGTCCAAGAAATCTCATGACTGCGATCGCAATATTTAAGCGAGTAAACCACGGTTTCAAAATCAGTTGAGGATACATTGCAAATGCTTGCTGAGTATAATGAAAAGCCTGTTCATAATTTTTTGTGTCAATAGCTCTCCATGCTAAAAAAACATACAATCGACCATAACTCCTCGGTCTGAGGTATAAAATATCTGTGGGCAAAGAGCTATAGGTTTTCTCAATTAACTGGCGAAAACCTCTTAACATTGATTCGCAATCTTTTGATTTGTTGTTTGGGTGCTGGCGATACCTCACTAAAGGTTCTTTGACTACTCCATAGTGATAGCGAGTGGCGATACGTATCCACATATCTACATCTTCAATGTAACTCTCCCGGTCAAACAAGCCCAAGATGTCGAAACAAGAACGACGTACCATTGGTGAACTTCCACAGCAAACAGGACTGTCACATGATTCTACAACTTTCTTGTAGACATCACCCTCTGTATCGTTCCTCATGACTAAACCCGTGGGCTTGCTATTCTCATCTATAAAAGCTGTCCAACAGTCTACCAAACCTACCAAAGGATTATTATCTAAGCATTGGGCTTGTTTTTCTAATTTAGTTGGTTCCCAAATATCATCAGCATCCAAAAAGGCAATATATTCGCCTTTCGACTCAACAATTCCCTTATTTCTTGCCGCAGCTGTGCCTTGATTTTCTTGGGAAATCAGTCTGATTCGCGAGTCTGTGATTTGAGACGCCCATTCAACAATTTCATCGGAACTGCCATCATTAATGATTAATACTTCAAAATCTGTGAGTGTCTGATTCCAAATACTCTCCACTGTTTGTGGGAGATATTTCATGGCATTATATGCCGGAATAATAACAGTAACTTTTGGCATAGTTTTGAACTTTCTCATGGGAGAGATTAACTTTGTTTCAACTCATCTGATGAAATCTCACTTCGAGATTTTTCTGACGTCTCTGTGAGTTACTATAGCAATTCTAAATGATTCGTGAAATATTCCGTTACTTCGGCTGTCATTTGTCATTCTTCATTGGTCTTTTGTATAAAAAAATGAAAAATGACTGATGACCAAGAAAGGGGTGTAAGGGTGTAAGGGTGTAAGGGGAAGAGAAAATTTTCTAGCCCCTAAGAGGGGCGCACTCTCGGATGTGGAAAGCTGTTGGAAATTATAACTAACTAAGTAAGTCGGTGCAAAAAAATCAAACTGTGTAAAGAAAAGTAAATAAAGCTCAAACTCTTTCTCTCCCTACTCCCTGCTCCCTGCTCCCTGCTTTATTCCAACAAGAATTATTTACGCCGACCTACTTACTAATTATTTCCTATTCTCCATTGTCCATTATCCGTTGATGTGTGTCGCCGCAATGTTCGTATAAGTGTTTTCATTTTTTCATAGGTTTGATGCCCAAATGTTTTCAAGAGTGTCAAAGCTATGATTTGACGGATGAAGTCCCAAGAAAAAATAAGTTGTGGATGATGAGCGATCGCCTGACGATTAAACTGCCAAGCTTGTTCATAATCTTTATTATTGATCGCTCTCCAAGCTAAGTAGAGAGAAATCCGACCATATCCCTTTTCTCTTAAAGGTAATAAATCTGCATGAACTGACTCAAAAGCTTTCTCAACAATTGTACGAAAAGCTTCCAAAGTTCCTTGACAATTTGTAGACTTACTACCTGGATATTGGCGATAGCGAACTAAGACTTCTTTTATAACTGCAAAACGATATCGCGAAGCAAGGCGAATCCACATATCTAAATCTTCAAGAAATGGTAATTCTCGGTTAAATAACCCTACCGTTTCAAAACAACTGCGACGAATCAAAGGTGTACTATCACAAGCGCATACTGTTTTAAACTGAACAAGCTGCTTCCATACGTCGTCTCCCTCTGCGTGAGAAACAACAACTCTTCCTGTAGACTTGCCTTGTTGGTCAATTAAAACTGTCCATGTATCTACCAAACCAACTAATGAGTTTTCTTCTAGATATCGCACTTGCTTTTCCAGTTTGGTTGGCTCCCAAATATCATCAGCATCCAAAAGCGCGATATACTCTCCAAGCGCAGCAGAAATTCCTGTGTTGCGTGCTCCAGATGAACCTTGATTCTGCTGCGAAATCAGTTGAACTCGTGGATCTTTTATTTGAGAAACCCACTCCACAGTTCTATCAGAACTTCCGTCATCAACAATTAAGACTTCAAAATCTGTGAACGTCTGCTTGAGCACACTCTCCACAGTTTCTTTTAGGTAAGCCATAGCATTGTAAGCTGGAATAATCACAGAAACTTTCGGCATATGACCCTCTTGTATTTAATGAGTTGGTAACGACACTTTTTTCTTGGACTGCAAAATCATTTCTAAAATCAGATCGCGATAACGCAATGCGATCGCATCCCAACTAAAGCGAGCAGCATTCTGTCTAGCACGTTGACTCCAGTCACCACTCAGCGCGTCTTTGATAGCAGTTGTGTAAATATCCATATTGGTAACATCACATAGAATACCACTATCACCAACAAGATATCGCCGCATTTCATCGTCAGTAGCGACAACGGGTAACCCGCTAGCCATAGCTTCTAAGTAAACAAGCCCGAATGGCTCGTTAATGGAAGGGAGTGTAAAGACATCCGCACTGCGGTAAACTTCAGGCATCTGATCATGGGGGAAAGTCCGAATCGCAAACCGATGCGATCCCAGCAACTGATCTCCCAGCGCTTGAAAGTATGCGCTATCAGGTCCATCTCCACATATACAAAGACTAACGTGAGGTAAACGGGCGACTGCTTGAATGGCTAGTTCAACTCGCTTATGATTCTTCCGGCTTAAACTAGCCACACACAGCGCGATTGGTTTTGGTAAATCAAGATTAATCGCTGTTCCTTTTGGTGTAAATCGCTCAAGATTCACACCATTGGGAATTACACTCACAGGTTGCGTCGGTTTCAAATTATGGGCGAATGCTGCTGTCGCTTCATCCAACACGACGAGATGATCTGGACGAAAACGAAGATTGCGCTGCAAACATTTTCCTTCTGCATTTGAGCTATTGTGTTCAGTAAAAAGTATCGGCGTCCCCGTCAGCGCTCTGACACAAGCAGCCATTGCCAATCCACCATAATCATTGTGAGGAAAAATCAGGTCAGCAGGATGTCTAAGCAAATGGAATAAGCAAGGAAAAAAACTCGTTAGATGTTCCACCACAATCTCAGGAGTTGAGAATTTACCCATCAGTGGAGCAACCAGAGGGTGACGCACAGCATGATAAGCATGAGAACGGGGAATGCATGGAATGGGGTGGCTAAAAGATCCACAATCAGCACCACTAAGCAGTTCGACTTCAAAGTAGGAACTCAGACGACGAGTCAGTTCAATCGCCACAATTTCTGAACCACCACTCCAGTTAACTCCGGTGCTGGGATGGACTAAGACAACTCGGTAGGGTCGTTCACCTCTTTTACTTAATTGAGTGTTATTGATGGGACTAATAGTTTTTGTGGTCATTCTTAAACGATTTTATAGACAATATAGAAATCCGGTTTTGTTTATGAATTTACTAGTTAAGGGGAACGCTTAACAGGGAACGCTTAACAGGGAACAGAGAACGCTTAACTTTTAACTGTACCTATAGCAGTCCTAAATCATTCGTAATATTTTATCTTCTCTTTCTTGGCGTCCTTGGCGACTGGCGTCGCCAACGGAGGGAGACCCTCTCCGAAGTTGCCACAACGCGGGGAACCCGCGCAAGGCACAACTCTTGGCAGCGCTGGCTCGTCTTGTTGCTAATCGATAATTCTCACAACTCATATAGGATTGCTATAGTTCAGTAGAAATAAAATAATAATCCTAGAAAAGAAATTCTAGAAACTGCTTTCGGCTAGGTTGTCACTGCTTTTGGCTTGAAAAATGTGAGTAATGGTTTTTCGATATATAAATATATCAAACATCCACAAATGATAGCTATAATTGCAAAAATCAATCCTAAAATATCTGAAAATACCAGGGTTTGAAAAATATTCAATGATAAATTTTTCAAAACTTTCGTTATCTGGTTGATGAAAAAACCATGTGCTAGATAGATAGAGTATGATGCATTGCCTAAAAATAAAAGAATATTAGGGACGTTAATAGTTTTTTTCAGTTCCAAAGAAGCACCACCGACAACAAGAAGTGTACAAGCAATGCCGAATGTCATAACAGATGATACTCCGAAAAATTTGTAGAAATAATCGATAGCTGATAACGTATAGAGAAAAATCCCTACATATAGAAATGGTATTCCATTACTGATTTTTTTGCTTAACAAAGCATAGGCAGCTAAGCAACCTAAAACAAATTCCAGATTGTACTCAGAAAATACAAAATGAAGTAATATATTATCTTGAGGGAATTGAAGAATACCAATAAAATGAAAAAATACGCCTGATAACCAAGCGATAATTATCGGAAAAGAAAACTGAGGTTTCAACGCAATCAAGAGTGCAAACATAAGGTAAAAGAAAATCTCAAAGCTGAGTGTCCAACTCACTCCAAGAAAGGTTGATGAAAGAATGTGTCTGTCTTGAGGAAAAAGCAGAAAAGCTTTGAGAAATTCTCCAATACCAATATCCTTGATATTAGATTTTTCAAACAATATGAAAGATACAAATATTTTACTTATTAAGACAACCCAGTAAAGCGGGTAGATGCGTGTAAAGCGTTTAAACAAAAATGTTCCTAATTGGTTTTGATGACCTATATCCTTCTGATGAATATAAAACATAATAAAACCGCTTAAGACAAAGAAAAAGTCCACTCCTGACCCTCCAAAAGTGGTTATTTTAAAGAAAAAATTTTGATTCAAATTCTGGTTATATATGAGATCTGTATGGGCAAGTACTACTAGTACTGCTGCCAACCCTCGATAAACCTGAATAAGATTTAGTCTTTTCGCTGACATAAATTCTAAAGTTTCCAAGCCATAATTTTTATCATCAGTAAAAACGCTTTGGAGAACGGATCAACGTAGTACTGCTCTCTACAGGGTGTTCATTCCAGTTCCACCCTGCGACTGCCATTAAAGTAAACCAATAAAAAAACAGAGTTGTATGACTCCAGATATTTTCTGTAATCATTCCTACAGGGATCGCTAGAGAAATAGCGAACAGAACTGAACATAACTCACGTTGAGCGCTGCCAGGTGGTGCTGATCGCATAAGCTGGATAAGACGCACACCTTGAGCCACAATAAACACTAAAAAAGTTACAAAACCAAGTATCCCACCTTCTACTAAAGCTCGGACATAATCATTGTGAGGAAGTAACCCATTAGTAGATACATTGATACTCAATCCCAAACCGTAACCTAAAAAGGGATGCAGACGCCAAGCATTTAGCAATGTATACCATTGGGAAATTCGCCAGTTAAAACTGTTGTTATCGCTTTGTGAAAGTAGAATAGCTCGCGATACATCGATATTTGGATTGAGTAGGGGTGTATTGGCGAGTGAACTTAGGCGTTCTCGTCCAAACTCGGTGCTGGCAAATAGTCCCAACACAAGCGCTACAAATAAAACTCCACCTATGAGGTTTACTGGGCTTAATTTGGGAGCAACCAAAACCACAACAAAGGTAGCAATCATCATCAAGCCAAATAATGCCTTAGTACTCACATAAAAAAATGCTAGTAAACCTAGCAACAATAACCACACAAAGCTTTGTCTTGATTGCTTGAGTTTCCACCAGGTTAAACCAATAAATAGTAACAGCAAAGTGACAAACCCATTAGGGTGACCAATCGTCCCTTTGATGCGAAAACCTTCAGATGATATTGAACCAGCATCATAATTCTGCGCTGAGAGAAAAGCGGGTAAGACAGAAGGTATGAACATCTGCATCAACCCTACAACGAGTGGTGCTACCAAAGCTAAGAACAGCACAGAGATCATTTTCTCAGGAGGAATTCGGTCTTTGAGCTGCATCACCAACAGATAAACCATCAACCACGAAAAAAGACGAATCCATTCACGGATGCTGTCTGACAAATACCCAGCAGCTAATCCCAACCCTCCCAAACACAGAAGTACTACCCATAAGCCTTGTAGGATCACCCAGCCAGCAAAGAACCACCAAAAGCGATCCGTGCGTACGACTTGCCCTCTCAATAACATAACTGTAACGTAAAGCAAAGTCAGAACATCTAGCCCAAGAGCAAACATCGCTGGTAGTTGTTGCCCAGAGAAAGGATCTAGAGAGGTACGTAAAACTAAAAGTCCGAGAACGACTTGTTCAAAGCTAGTAAAAAAGTAAAAAAGAAATGGTATCGCACCCAAAGCTAAGCCCAAGTAGAGAGGTTTGGTACTTCCGATCAGGAATCCTGTTACCAAACCAACTACCACACCTGCTAACCCAATCAAGAGTCCCAGACGAGAAGAAGGATCCAAACGTTGTTTGGTCAACATTACTACCTCTGCCTCATACCGTTCGCAGAATTTCTTGTACCATCTGCCGCACCAATCAATTGCTTCTGAGATTTGGGTAATCGAGGTCGGTAACGATAAGTAGGATAGCGGTAATTTTGTGTCAAATGTGTCATTCCATTCACCACGACTCCCAGGATAGATATCCGATTTTGTGTTAAATCAGATACACACTTGGAGAGAACTTCTTTATCCGTGAAGCCTGGACGTGCAACCAGCATAAGTCCATTACCTTCTTGAGCTAATGTTAATGCATCCGCACAAGCAGTTAATGGTGGTGTATCTATTATAACTAAATCATAATTTTCAGATGCTTCTGCCATCAAGGATTTCATATCAATTGACTCTAGCAATTGTGAGGGACGTGCGTGTTGATTGCCACAAGTCAATACATCTAGGTTCTCAATATCTGTTGGCTGCACAGCATCCAGCAAGGATACATTTCCTTCTAACACATCGGTAATCCCTGGACCAGGGGCTAGGTTGAACAGTGTGTGCTGGGAAGGTCTTCGCAAATCTGCATCAATAATCAATGTTCGCCAAGATAGCATACCTACAACGGCTGCAAGGTGTGATGCAACTATAGATTTACCTTCTCCAGATATAGTACTACTGACAACAATTATCCGCAATTGTTCCGATTTGCGAAACTCCAAAGTTTTGAAGAGTGTGCGGTAAGGTTCAATCAACTCCATATTATCTAAGAATTGACTGGCTGGATCAAGAACAAGCGTCTTAGCAGGTAAACGTGGTAAAATTCCTAGCAATGTTAGCTGTAGTAGTTCTTCAGCTTCGGCAGGATCGCGTAGTGTATTATCCATCACCTCTAGAAGTAACACAACGCCAACACCTAGCATTATTCCAAACACAGAAGCAAGTGCTAATACCACTTTCTGCTTGGGTTCAGATGGTGATGATGGTGCTACGGCATTCTCGATCGCACGAATGTTGCTCACTTTTTGTGCTTCTGTCAGCCGTGCTTCTTCCAGTTTGCCTTGTAGGAACTTCAAAGATACTGCGGCTTCTTCCCGTTTGCGGGTTAGTACAGTGAGTTGTTGCTGTTTCATGGGTAGTTGACCCAGACGATTCTGGAGATCAACTTGCTTTTGCTGGAGAAGTTTGAGCCTATCATTAACTGCAGACTCTTCGATTCTATTGAGGATAAATTTAGAGTTTAAATCTTGAGAGAGTTGATCACCAGCGAAATTATTTGTGGAGTCGCTTTGATTTTTTGAGGACACGCGACCCAGTTGTTGTGATAATACTGCACGCAAGGCATCCCGTTCTCCAACTAAGTTCGCCACAGCTGGATGATCATCTGTAAAGCGTAAACGAGCTTCGATGATTTTATTTTCCAGTTCTGATAACTTAGCTCGCAGTTTCTTAATTTCTTCGTCTTGTCCGCTGCGAACGGATGAATAGGCGTTGTTCAGGTTTGTACTTTTGGTAACTTGCTGCAAGGATGCATCTCGCGCTTTTATCTCTTGAAGTTGAGCTGAGAGAGTACGCTCTTGGTCTTCTAGAGTTGCTATACTCTCCACCAAGCTTTTTGTTTGTTCTTCAACGGAGACAATACCGCTCAATTTTCTGTATTTGTTTTCTTGCGCTTCAGCTTGTAGCAGCTTATTTTCCGCCTCGGGTACTTGTTTGCGTTCTAAAAATTGCTTAACCTTTGTAGCCTGAAGACCAATGCTTTTTATGTTGTCCTCAACTATCGCTTGAGAAATGGCGTTGAGTAGCTTAGCTGCAAGCTGAGGATCGCGAGATTGATAACTTAGTTCCAAAATATTGGTTGCTGGAACAATTTTAACTTTTAAATTACGAGTGAGTTCTGTAGTTGATACAGGACTTTGAGATAAATTACCGTTTATCTGAGGAAAGGCAATCGCGATCGCTCGTTCAAGAACACGTTGCGACTTGATCAGTTCTGCTTGATCAGCCAAGGGACTAATTCCTGGTGCGTTTGCAGACACTTGGGTGAGATCACGACCTAATTCTGAGACACTCACCCTTTTGTCGTCCAGCATCAGTCGCGCATAAGCTTCATATTTACTTGGTGTCACCGCAAGATATGCGATCGCCCCACCAATCACAGCAACAAATGCAGCGACTGCGGGAATACTTCGTCGCCTCAGCACTGCTAGTACACTTGATATTCCTTTTTCCATTAGATCTTTCTCCCTTATTTCATGAGTCATGAGTCATAACTCATGACTCATGAAAATTTGAATAAATAACTTGGTTGAGTTCACCTATACTTACGACACGGGTGTGCCGTAAGTTCTACAGTATACGCTGCGCTCGCCGAATGGCGCGCCAGTCACCTAAAAGGTCACAACAGCCTCCTTTTGGACAAATCTGACCAGTTGCTGTCCAATTGGAAACTTACTTGGTGCAGCGGCGTCACAAATGACAAACGACTACCTAACTTACCTATTTTTTCCCAATAACCTCCGCAAGTCCAGTTTGCCTTTGTTGGTAAATATTTACTGGTTCGGGGGAGGAAATAAGTGTTGTATAGAGTTTGAGGGTTTCGTTCGTGATGTGATCCCAGCTATAGTTCAGTTGTACATGTCTTTTTGCATGCACAGCCATAGCTCTTAGTTCTTGTGGGTGATGTATTGCCCAGTCTAAGGTGTCAATAAAAGAGCTGAGGTTTCCAGCTTCAAACAACTTTCCGCGACCTCCACTAATTAATTGCTTGTGAGGTGGGATGTCACTTGCTACGACTGGTATCTCTTCCTGCATTGCCTCTAACATTGCTAGAGGTAGTCCTTCTAGATTAGAGGGAAGGACAAATAACCCTGCTCCCCGGACAATTTCCCAAAGACGTTGTCCTCGAAGTTCGCCTGCAAAGACAATATTTGGATTATTTGCAACCTTTTGTAATAGTTGTGATGTGAATGATTTCGTATCGCTCACACCACCCGCTAGAACGAGTTTCCATCCAGGAGGATTCAAAGCAGTAAAGGCATCAACTAGCAAGTCAGGACACTTTTCTGGTACCAATCTACCCAAAAAGACAATATAGCGCTTTTGCTCAAGACCTAATTGAGTACCGTAACCAAAATTGGGATCTGACTCACCATACCTGGCTGGGGCGTTGGGGATGTAGACTGTCTCTCTACCATAAGTTTGCAAAAAGTAGGTTTGGAGCACATTGGATACGACTATCAGTCCGTCAGCGAAACGAACAGCAGCCTTTTCTCCCATTTGAATAACGCGAGTTGAAAAGCTCCCCCATTTAGCACGTTGCCAATCTAAACCTTGACAGGTTACGACAATCTTTGCACTATTGATAAGTTTTGGTAAACAAGTGAATAGAGATGGACCAAGAGCGTGAAAATGAATGATATCGTATTTTGTGTTAGAGGCTGCTAGTGCTCCTAGTGCTGACGTCACTAAAGCATCCACTCCTCTTAAACCGAAACCAGGTAAAGAGATAACTTG
The DNA here is from genome assembly GCA_019359695.1 of Brasilonema angustatum HA4187-MV1. Taxonomy (GTDB): domain Bacteria; phylum Cyanobacteriota; class Cyanobacteriia; order Cyanobacteriales; family Nostocaceae; genus Brasilonema; species Brasilonema angustatum. The sequence goes on along the minus strand of JAHHGV010000019.1, from coordinate 131,145 downwards.
GACGCCCTGATAGTCGTAACGGTCTTGCCAGGAACTGTCCGTATAAGAGGAGCGGGCAAATAAATCAACAGAGTGTCCTTGTTTTACCATACGAGGATACACTTCTGCACAGTAATGCTCAATGCCGCCCTGTTTGGGAGGTAGACCTTTTGCACCAATGACAGCAATTTTCATACTAGTTAAGTCGTGCTAGTTTTGTGATGTAAAAGCATGTACAAATCGAAATCAATTTACATTTTGTAACAGAGATGAAAACAACAACACAAGACGTGGGAACACAAGAAAGTTCTGTTTCTCTGTTTCAATTTCTGAACTCTAAAAAAGCATTGTCTCTCCCTGATAACTATAATTTTTCGTCTTTTATATTTCCTTGTTTTTGTTTTGAGAGCGCATTCTGTTCAGACCTGAATCGCAATGCTATTGCGCTGTTCCCAGCGATTTAGCATTTCGCTGTAAACCTGTTGAACAACCGTACTCGCTGCATAAGGCTTCGCAGTCTGCACGCAAGATTCTGTCGGATAATCTCCTGGATGCAGGAGTACTTTCCGTAAAGCATCTGCTATGCACCTAGGCGTTCGTTCAGAACAAACAACCCCACTCTCAGCAGTTAGTAATTTTGGGGTTTCACCACATTGAGTCGTGACGACTGGAGTCCCACTCCCAAGCGCTTCTAAAACCACCAAAGGTAGACCTTCGTATGCACTGCTGAGGACAAAAACATTGCAGACACGATGAAGCTGTGCGAGTTGACTTTGAGTCATTGCTCCCAGCATCGTAACCTTATCTACAAGTCCTAATCTTGCAATTTCCGCACGCATTTCTACTCCTAACTCGCCATTCCCCGCTACAAGTAGGTGAGTATGAGGCTCGTTTAAAGTAGCAAACGCACGTACTAGCAAAATCGGGTCTTTTTGAGGATGAAGCCTCCCAGCAAATAAAATAAAACGAGTCTGTTCATCCACACCTAGCCGAGACGCCAGTTCTCGCCTTTTGATTTCTCGTTCATCTTCTTTTAACGGGTAAAAAATTCCATTGTCAAAAGAATTTTTGATGTACGCAATTCGGTCTTGCAAGCTAGGATAACGCTGCTTATATAGTTGCGCTGCATCAGTATTACACGAGAGAATTTGGCCAAACTGACGAACTAACAAACCTTCTAATGCAAAATATGCAGCAGGAAATCTTCGCCAAAGAATAGCTTTTTTATCACCAGCTGCTTGCATTTGCGTCTGTATATCATTGTGGATAAACAGAGTTTTCTCCCCCTGCCAATTAAGAGCTGCTATTGTTGGCTCTATCCTGTGAAAATGCATAAAGTCGGAAGCAAAACGACGCCCTAAAAGGGCTGCGGTATATTTTAGCGTTGTTGGAATTAAGCTTCGGACGTTATCATCTTCCAGTGTAAATAAGGGCAAAAAAGCAATTTCTCTACCTGCAAATTCTGCTTGTTGCCATTTACCAACAGGGTTTTTTGGATCAATATTTGTTCCTACAAGTTTTACCTCAAACTCGCTGGGGGCGTATTTGATAAATGTATTTATGAGTGTTTGTATACCTCCGATTGTGGCGTTCCAAGGATTGAACTGGTAAAAAATCGTGAGAACAGGTTTACGCATGGGGACTACCCTGCACAACTTTTGTACAACAAATCAAATGTTTTTCAATTGTCAAAAAGCACTCAAAAACTTTAAATATATCCTCCTACACACTAAAGAAATTTGAGCGTTTTTGTATTCCTCCGATAGTCATAATCAACTGGGTTAAATATCAGTATCATCTTGGCATATTGTAAGATTTATAACCACTGGCGTACAAACACAGAAAGAGTTTTCTACCTTCAGAAAAGGCACATAATTTCTATGTGATTTTTACACTTAGGTCTAATTACATTTATCAAATAGTAATATTTCTGAAGCCAATTTTTACTTCATAAATCTGATCTTTACAAAATCTTTATAATGATTGTATAAATTTTACACCACTAGTATCAACATTATGGTATGCTGTTTTCTTTATACACTTATGAAAAAACAGATAAAATTTACAGCAATTTAATAAACCTAATTGTAAAAAAAAAGGAGGTTTTGAACTCTGTCTACGTCCAAATGTGGAAAGATGCTTGAAGAAAGCAGAACTATTCAAAGCAGCTATGGTGAAGGTCAGAGCATGAGTGGAGAATTCAAACCCCCACTCAAAGTCTTGACCACCAAATCTGCGATTTAGTGGTCAAGAGCAAGCAATATTGGCTACCCCATAGAATCAGTAAACACCGAAGCGCTGTTATATCTGTTACGACTTAGATTTTGCTTCTAAGTTTTCTAAGCGGCTTCTGAGTTCTTGGTTTTGTTGTTTAAGTTGGTCAAGTTCAGAACGTAACTGACGAAGCGCATTTTCGGAACCAATGTTGGTTTGCACCTTGGAAATCTCTTCCTCAGCGTAGCGACGTACGCGCCCATCTGGTGTTTGGTCAGCCAAAGCTTGCAAAATTCCAATTGCTTTGGCGATTTCCATTTGTCCAAGGGCTGCGACTACTGCTATTTGAGTTAAAAAGAATGTTTCGTTGGAAATTTCTGTCAATCGCTCTAAAACACGTTCCACATTCGCACTACTTTGACCAACAGAAATCTTTCCAAGAGCGCGAATTGCGGCTAAACGCAAGGGTTGTGGTACACCAAGGTGGGTGTATTCCATGAGAAGATTTAAAGCGGCTTCTGAGGTTTTGAGTTCGGCGAGACCTGCGATCGCACCACTGCGTACGACTTCATTCCAACCCGCCTTTTCTTCCAAAACGGATTTTAGCAGCTTGATCACCTTTGCTTCCTTTGGTTTATCTTCTGTTGTCCCAGCCCCTATGACTCCTACAGTACGAGTTGCTGTGGCTTCTACATAGTAGCTAGGATCGCCTACCTCCAACAGTTCTTTCAACACCTTATAGCTTTCATGAGTTTTGACCTTTCCAAGTGCTTCCACCACAGCACGGCGCACGTATGAACTCTCATCCTTTAAACCAACAACCAACTCATCAAAGACTTGATCAAGCTTGATTTCTGCAAGTTGTTTAGCCACCTCGACGCGTACACCCCAGAAGGGGTCATTTTTGAGTGCAGCAGACAGCGCTTTTAGGGCTTTATTACCGCCTTTTTTCGCCAAAGCTTCTGCTGCTAAAATGCGGGAGATAGGGTTGGGATCAAATTCCAACTGCGCTTTCAATTCTGGTAGTGGGTATTCCAAAGACACCGTTTTCAGGTAGTGATTCCCCACATCAAAGCTGATAAATTGAGGTTTTTGCTCAAGAGGGAAATAGAAGCTTTGTTCTAGTTCATTCACTCGTACTGTAAAGGTTTTAAGGTCACAAGATCTAGTATGTGAAGCAGTCAAAGAGGAAGTCTCAAAGTCTGGTTCTTGGACGTACCCAAAACCGATAGGGATTTTTAAGTCAAATAAATCGCTACTATTTCCGACACTTGCTTGAGTTTGAGTCACGCTTATCTTAGCCAGCTTGCTATCAGAATCCCAGGAGTAAGTGACTTTAAAATCAGGATGACCACCTCGATAGACATACTGGTCAAAAAGAAACAACAGATTGCGTCCAGTTGCTTTTTCAATCGCCCGTAATAAATCAACTGTTTCCACAGTTTTGTGGGCATTATCCCGTACAAATGTCTGAATTGCTTTCCAAAACAATTCTTCTCCCAATTGGATCCGAATCATGTGATAAACACATGAGCCTTTTTCGTAGATGTGACGGTCATAAAGTTCAATAGCTTCCCGGTAAACATGGGTGACCATTGGACGGCGATAGCGAGCACTATCTTCAGCCAGATAACTGCGAGCTTCCTGTAAACGATAGTATATGGCTTCTTGAGCACCGTACTCATGCTCTGTCCACATAACTTCGGAGTAAGAAGCCATCCCCTCCTTGATCCAAGCATGAGACCAATGCTTAATCACTACCAAATCACCAAACCATTGGTGCGCCAGTTCGTGGACAACCAAGCTTTCTGTGTTGCGGTTATCTAATGCTGCTTTCTCATCCAACAAACATCTATCAGTTAACAGTGTAGCAGATGTATTTTCCATTCCCCCAAAGATGAAGTCGTCAACACAGACTTGAGCGTATTTGGGGTAAGGGTATCGATAGCCATATTTTTCGCTCAAAAACTCTATCATTTGGGGAGTTTTGCCCATACTACGTTTGGCGTCTTCTTCACGACCTTTTTCAACGTAGTACGTGACGGGTATTGTGTTCCACTCATCACGAATTTCGGCAAAGTCACCGACTGCTAAAGTCATTAAGTAGGTCGGATGAACTTGCTGCTGTGACCAGTGGTAGATTTTGTCGTCACCAAGTTCATCTGTAGCAATAAGTTCCCCGTTGGAAATTGCTATCAAGGGTTTGGGGACGCGGATGCGAATTTCAGAAGTAGAAAGTTGTCCGGGGTAGTCAAAGCAAGGGAACCAGAAGCGGGAGTCTTCGTCTTCTCCTTGAGTCCAAACTTGGGAAGGTTTATGAGGATAGTGTTTGTCGCTTTGGATAAAATACAAACCGCGTTGTGGTTTGTCTGCTGAGTAATCGATCGCAATGACAATGGACTTGTCAACTTGTGTAGGTGGTTCGAGTTGGATAGATAACTGTTGTCCATCGTAGTCAAAGTTTTGCGCTTTTCCATCCACTTGTACTGATTCGATACCTAAGTTGACAGCATCTAAATTTAAACGGTCAATACCGTAGCGGATTGGTTTAAGTGTTATGCTACAACGACCTTGGTATTTTTTGTTAACGATATCCAGACTGAGATCTAAAAAAATATGCTCTACTTGTCCAGGATGATCTGGATTGTAATGCGGTTTTGCCCCAGGTAACTCAAAAGTTTTATACTGTGTTTTTTCTGTATCAAAAAAATGTTGTGACATTGATGTTTACTGAATCTTGGTAACCCTGAAAATTCCTTATGAATGTTGTAAGGAAAAACAGCTTGATCGCGTGTTATCCCTATGTCAACTTAGGATACACCCTGAACATTTTGTACACTGTTGTCATTGAACATACAGTGTTTGGCTCCTAAGCAATTAAAATTCTGTAATAATATCCTGATGGTTTTATATAGCTTAGAATAGCTTGTTACCACCAAAAGGAATATATTTTTCAGATAAAGAACAATATCATTTGTAGATTTGTTCTTAACGCTTTTGAAGTACTACTTAGAGCGCTATTATACCCATATTTTCTCAGATTGACAATCTGATCACTAAATCCCCATAAACCAGTGCAGCCAAGTTTAGTGAATCCGCAAAATCCACAATGACATTCTGACTAAGATCTAGGATAATTCGTTGAGCAAAAGGGAACATTTACAATGCCCGAAAGTCGGTCAAAATTTATAATTCCTGCTGTTAGTACTGCCATAGTTGTGGCAGGAGGAATAGCAGCATATGTGTATTTGAAAGGTGGTCCCTCTGGAGATATTTCTGATGTTTTGGGCGCTGCTAAAGTTGTGCCAGATGAAGCAATTTTGGCAACTTACATTTCTACTGAGCCAAAAGTTTGGGCAAAGTTGGAGCAATTTGGCACTCCCGAAGCACAACAGATAGTCGCACAAAATTTGGAAAACTTAAATAAAAAACTGTCAAATGATGGCAACATTTCTTATGAAAAAGATTTAAAACCTTGGGTTGGTGGTGTTATGGTTGCCATGCTACCCTCAAGTCCAGCAAAACCCGCTGCACAGAATGCTCCGCAAGCGACACAAGATTCTAAAATTTTGATTGTGGTGGGAATCAAAGATAAATTGGGTGCCTTGAATTTTGCTAATAAATTGAAGGCACAAAAAGAAGTCAAGGTAGAGGAAACTGACTACAAAGGCGAAAAAATTATAGAAACGACTGGTAAGAATGAGCACAATTATACAGCGGTTTTAAATACGACTTATGTTGTCATTGCTCCGGAAAAGCAATCTGTAGAGCACGCAATTGACACTTATAAAGGTGAACCTTCTTTTGCAAGTAAAGAAGGTGCAAACAATATGTTAACAAACGGTGTCAATGTAGACAACACCTTAGCGCAAATTTATGTACCTGATTATCGCAGCATGGTACAGCAATTAATAACCGCAAATCCGAACGCCACGCCGATTTCTCCAGAAAGCATGAAGCAATTAAAGCAGATGAAATCTATGGTGGCGAATGTAGGAATTGATAATGCGGGTGTGCGGCTCAAAGCCATTGCCAAGTTAGACCCAGAATTGGTCAAATATCAGTATGAAAACAGTTCTGCTGATGTGGTATCTCAATTTCCTGCTGATACAATCGCCATGTTGAGCGGAAAAGGAATCAGCAACTGGTGGTCAGCGCTTGTGGAACAATCAAAAGATACTCCTGAGTTGAAGCTTACGCTTGAACAAGCTCGATCGCAACTGAAATTAGTCAATATTGACCTGGATAAAGAAATTTTCGGGTGGATGGATGGAGAATTTGGTTTTGCTGCTATTCCGTCAAATCAAGGTGTGTTGGCGCAGCTTGGTTTTGGGGGAGCGTTAGTTTTCCACACAAGCGATCGCAAAATGGCCCAAAGCACCCTCAACAAACTGGATGACTTTGTGAAAGCACAATCAGTCAATGTTGCAAAAAGAAATATCGGCGGTAAAGAAGTTACAGAATGGCTGATTCCTCAACAAGGAGCTTTATTAGCACACGGGTGGCTAGATAATGACTCCGTATTTGTCACTATTGGTGGTCCGGTAGCCGAAACCCTTTGTGATCGTAAAGGTGAGTCTTTAGATGATAGCAACAATTTCAAAGCTGTTACTAGCACTCTCCAAAAGCCTAACGGTGGATATTTTTACTTAGATATGGACAAAACCGTACCTCTGTTAAATCGTCTTGCCACTGCACAACAGCAGCCTATGACTCCTCAAACAAGTGCTATTATAAGTTCCATTCGCGGTTTGGGTTTGACTGCTACTAGCCCCGACAAAACAACTACCGAAGTTGATATGTTGCTTGCACTGAAGCCGAAAACAGGGAATTAGCTCCGACTGCGAAAAGTCAATTTTTAGGAAAATAAAACCACAGATGCACACAGATTAATTATCTGTGTACATCTGTGGTTTTTATACGGCGATGCTGTGTTTGTGCCGCTAAATGCCAACAGTCTAGCTCAAGCGATCGCCTGGAACAATGGCTATACCAAATCTCACCAACTGAACCATATTGTGCTATATAAGGTTTTCAAAGATTTTTGGTAAATTAATCTTTTGAGTAATCGATGACGCGAACGATGGGATATATACTTCTGCAATATGATTCAAATAGACAGGCTTTCTCCTGATTCCAAAGGTAGACAATTCATTTGACCAACTTTACTGATGAACACAGCTGTAAAAAACACTCCCGGATTAGCTTCGCGTTTTGTAAATGGCGTTCTGGCAATCAAGCCTTTAGCCAGTTTAGCCAAGCATCAAGCTAGGCAAATGATGATTAAACGCGCTAAGAAAATAGGAGTAAATTGGCTCGAAGAAGCACAAACGCTACAAGCGCGTAATTGGCAAGCTGACTTCGCGAAAGTACAAAATCCCAAGCTTTCTTACCCAGAATACTACCTGCGGTCATTCCACGCTTACGAAACAGGAAATCTCAGTTGGGAAGCGGCTTCGGAAGTAGAGTCGGCGGCTTATGCTGTCCATGCCAGAATTTGGCAGGATGCTGGGGCAAAGGGCGATCGCATGCTGCGCCAAAGTTACCATGACATCATCAAACAGCAAATTCCCCAAGAACCACAAGACATCCTAGATTTGGGGTGCAGTGTGGGTTTGAGTACTTTTGCCTTACAAAAAGTTTATCCCGATGCCAAAATTACGGGTTTAGATTTATCTGCCTACTTCTTAGCCGTTGCTCACTACCGTAGCGAGCAGCACCATGTTAATGTTAACTGGATTCATGCAGCTGCTGAATCTACTGGGCTACCAGATGGCTCATTTGATTTAATTTCCATTTTTCTGATGTGCCACGAACTGCCTCAAGCAGCAACTAAACAGATTTTTGCTGAAGCCAGACGTCTACTGCGTCCCGATGGACATCTGGCAATTATGGATATGAATCCCAAATCTGAAATCTACAAAAAAATGCCGCCTTACATTTTGACGCTCCTCAAAAGTACTGAACCGTATCTTGATGAATATTTTACGTTGGATTTTGAGCAAGTGATTGTAGAGGCGGGGTTTAAAACTCCCACTATCACTCCTAACAGTCCCCGTCACCGCACTATTATTGCTCAAGCGTAAAGACGTAGATGCTACGTTCCTACATGGAATTGTTGTGTGCAGCCATACCACCCCTACTGCTTCTGCTCTACTACTATTACCGCATTCCTTCTGCCCCTTCTTTGATGCGGCTGCTGTTTTTCTTTGTGTTAGGAGCAATATCTGGTGTTCTTGCTTTTCAGCTAGAAGGGGTTTTTGAAACAGTCGCCAATAATTTTGTTGACTGGGAAAGAATGCAGCGTGTTTTCGCAGGTGTTGTTCTGCGACAACTTATAGAAGTCGGTCCTGTTGAAGAAACCTGTAAGCTGGTAGCGGTGATTGTCCCAACTTACCTTTTCCAACCTCGATACCGATTTCGCCCCACTTCTGTTTTTCTATTTACCATAGCGGTTGCCCTTGGATTCACTGCCCAAGAGAATTGGATTTACCTTTCTCATGACACGGCACCAATTTTTGAGCGAATTATCAGCACACCAATTCATGCCATGTTTTCTGCCCCTTGGGGGTATGTCCTGGCAATATGTATTAGCGAAAACATTTCTTTGTATGGATATCGGCAGTTTTTGCCTGCGGCTTGGCTCAATGCTGTGATTTGTCATGGTTTAGTGAATGTTCTATCTATGAGCGATCGCTATCCAATACCACTAAATTTGCTCAATTATGGCTTGTTCCCGTTTCTGTTGTGGATGTTTTGGCGACTACAGCAGTTACAGGTAAGGGTGCAAGGCGAACTTCCAATAATTCTGATTTCTGGATACACACCTAAACAGCGCTTCCAACAACGTACCTTGGTGCTGTTAGCTTTGTTGCTGGCTGGAAATGCTCTTTTTGGGCTATTTCTTTTAGTCAAAAGTCTGAGCTTTTTGAATCTATCTCAGCTTTTTGACCGTGATGTTGTGTCATTTATACTTAGCCGCTTATTGCTAAATGCAGGTTTTGGACTTGTAGCATGGGTGATTTATACCTCTTTGCGACGTTCAGCACGTCGTTGAGATTTTTAATTTGTAAACAATTTAGGCTTATACCAACCAGCTACGGCGGCAGATTCGCTGCCGACAGTAGTAGTAGTAGTCGCTCACTGTTTACAATTCGAGGCAGCTACAAGCGTACTAACACAGGTTGATTTTGTGCAGCATTAACTGAGTTGGAATCTGACTCAGTGCAATAAATTTCGCAGGAGTTATTCGGAGTTTCCATTAATTTTACTTTGTATAGTGTCGCTCCTAATTCCTGGATAGGCGATCGCAGCAGGTGACTGATACAAAGTGCAATATTCTCAGCAGTGGGAACAACTTCAGCAAAGTATGGAACGTCTTTGTTTAAGAAGCTGTGGTCAAATAGCTCAATAACGTACTCTTTTATAGCTTGATTCAAAGCGCCCAAATCAATAATCATCCCAGTGCGTGGATCGATCTCACCTTTGACAGTCACTTCTAAATGATAGTTGTGCCCATGACCGTTGGGATTAGCGCACTTACCGTAAATCTTGAAGTTTTCTTCGCTGCTAAGACGAGGATGAGCTAGCTGATGGGCGGCGCTAAAATAAGTGCTGACTGTGAGGTATGCTTCCATGCCGTTTCCTAAATAATCAGCCCAAAGTTCGGGATGTTCAAAAAGCTGTATACGCACTAAAGGTAAATCGGGTGCAAGCCGTTGCCAAATTACCCTTGCAATGTTTTCTGGGGTGGGTAGAGTTTGTTGAAACTCTGACCATACATCGTTGAGATAGGAAAAGTCCAGTTGACTGGTCACTTTTCGGTTAATAACGTGTTTGACGTTGGACAAGTTGAGAATCATGCCATATTCATCTAATTCTCCAATGAGGGAGACAAATAAGACATAATTGTGTCCATATCCGGGAAATTTTGAACAAGCACCAAATTTATGAATATTTTCTGCTTCACTCAGTTCTGGCAACCAATAGCGATGACTTGCTGAAAATTGAGCCCGACGACTTATAATACATTGCATAAGCAAGCTGGGAGTAAAATTTAAAATTTCTTAAATCTTACTGCTTCCAGTATAAACAAATTCTGGTGTAAGTTGTTAATTGTTGGTTGTTCGTCAATATTCCTGGTTTCACTTGGGACTTACACACTGTACAAATGCACCCACTTATGCATTCAGACAAGTTACCTTTGTCGGTAAGTTTGGCACAACCTAGACGACATTCACTGCTCATGCAACACGCCCAGCTTGCATTGCACCGGTTTGGGCGCTTTGCAGTTTGTCTATCTACCGACTTCTAGTTTGTGAGGCTAACGTTCTTCTGCATAAAATGATTTTGCTTACACCTATTAAGAATACAGAAGAAAAGCTTCTTCATGCTTAACTTCTGTGAAAATCAAACTTTTGTTAATGCCTAAGTTCTCAAAGTATATAGTGGTTGCAAACTTTGCTGAGGCTCTCAAACAAATAAACAACGTTCCCGTCGTATTTTTATTGATAAAAAACACAACTTCAGGAGTAATTTGATGGCAGGACTTCACCGTTACAAAAGCTTCTTAATACAAATTAACCCTAGTACAGGAAGTGACTCACAACAAACTGAGAACATAGTTTTATCTGATAAACCAATAATAATTGGACGAGATGCTAGTTGCTGTGACATTGTTTTAGATTCCACGAAATACCACGAAGTATCCCGTCAGCATTTAAAAATTTCTCCCCTCTCGTCTGAGTCTCCCAGTGATCTGCCTCAATGGGAAATATCCGATTTGGAAAGCCGTAATGGTATTTATATTAATGGTCAGCGCTTACAAGGTTCTCAAATTTTGCAAGTACATGACCAGATCAAACTTGGTCGCAAGGGTCCAGAATTCGTTTTTGAGTATGAACAGATTAGCTTTGTTGGTATCAGCGATATATTCCCTGTCGTCTCAGGAAGGGTAGATTTACATCAGAAAGGTTTCCTTGTTCCGGGCATTGTCACAGTGATATTCGTAGTAGCAATGTTGGCTACTAAAAATAGCAATAACTTCCTCTACATCTTGGCAGCTTACCTAGCTCTTGCAAGCCACTATGTTATTCACAAACTCTGCCATAAACATAAGCCCTGGTGGTTGCTAGTGAGCTTAGGTTTGGCTACTGGTTTACCGCTTTTAACTGCCCATCATGAATTGGCAACTATTTTTTCTGACATCTTACCAGGAGATGCCTCGGAACACAAGGAGAGCATTCTTGCTATCATTCTCAAAGAATTTTTCAAGGCAGGTTTGTTAGAAGAATTGTTTAAAGTGCTGCCAGTGATATTAGTTTACTTTATAGGCAGACTACTCCAATCACCCAAGCGCGAACTCATTGGGGTATGGGAACCTATGGACGGAATCCTTTTAGCGACGGCATCTGCCACTGGATTTGCATTAGTAGAGAGTTTGATGACAGTGCATCAAGAAACTCAAAGCAAAGGTAGTTTTGCCGGATTAACACTTTTAATTCCCCTGATCTTAGGAGATATTTGTGGACAGGTGGCATATAGCGGCTACTTTGGTTACTTCATTGGATTGGGTGCAATGAAACCTAGAAAGCTTTGGCGGTTTATAGGAATCGGCTACCTGACTTCAGCAGCTCTACATACCATTGGAGCGATTATCTCTGAGTTGCAAAAGGAGGGTATACTAGGTAATCCTATCATCGGTAACGTACTCTTAGCTTTGATCGGCTCTCTGGCTTACATATTTTTGATGGCAGCAATCCTCAAAGCCAATCAACTTTCGCCAAGTCACTCACACAAATCTGCCAATGGGTAGAAGACAAGTTAGCTGCAGGCGCGTAATATTGTCGTACCTGCATAGTGTTGTCTCTAATTTGTGTTAATAATAAAGAGCTGTAAGTGGGTGCATTTGTACAGTGGGTAGATTCAGATAACTAAATTATTATGATCACTAACTATAATAACCGCTACACATAGGCACCCAGAGATTCTTGTGCCTCACGGTACATATTAGTGGCAGTGCGGAACATTTCTTGACCAGCGTGCAAGTAACTCTCGTCATAGTTAAGAGGGAAATATGCTAATTGATCTAGCCCATCGCCTATTTGATTAAGACAATAGTAGAGATGGGCTGCTGCTCTTGCTAAACTTGGTGGATTTGGTAAAGAACGAAAAATCAGGTGCGCCTGCTTGAAGTCAGCTTGACAGGCGTGTAAGTAATCCTGAAATTCTTCCAAGAGAATATCATCAAAGGGGTCAGCAGCAAGCTTCTCAATTTGCTCTCGTAAAGAAGCCAAAATGGAAAACAGCAGGCGATTCACTGGCTGATAAACTCGGTGCAGCCATTCCTCTATTTGCTCATCGGCATCTTTTCCAGTTTTTCTTGTCGCCTGGTATTGCTGTTGAGCTGCTGCTGTACGCTGTTGCCTATTGGTAGTGGTTTGTTGAGAACGTTGACGCAGTTTTTGGTCGTAATTTCGGCGATTTTGAATGTCGCCTAAAACCTCATATGCTGCATTGATACGGATAATTTGCTCAGGATCACCTGTACCCTGATTGCTATCAGGATGAAACATCTTAACCAAGCGACGATAAGCTTGCTTAATCTCGGCTTGGCTTGCGTTTGGACTAACTTTGAGTGTTTGGTAGTGGTTTGTCTGATCTGCCATTTATTCAATGTACCGTTAGCTGATGCTAACTGCTAGCTTTGGCTCCAAGTCTTGGAACAACGGTGTACTCAAATACCTTTCTCCAAAACTAGGCGGAATCATCACGGATTTTGCGTTCCTCATTCTCTTTGCGTTGAGCAACACGAATAGCAGCACACAAAGCGGCACCGCTAGAAATACCAGACAGTAGTCCAACTTCATTTGCCAGACGCCTCCCGTAAGCGATCGCCTCTTCATCAGTCACCGAAATGACTTCATCTATAATGTTGACATTCAGCACCTGGGGGAATGAACCCAGCACCAATTCCTTGAATTTTGTGAGATCCTGGTTTTTTGCCAGATAAAACTGGGCTATTTGCGGGTTCAACTGCGATACGCGGAGCGTCAAGCCTCCGGCTTATCGCTTGAAAACTTGGTTTGCGTGCTTTGATAACCTCAGCGACACCTGTAATTGTACCACCTGTTCCCACTCCAGCAACTACTATATCGATCTGTCCGTCAGTATCTTCCCAGATTTCCTCTGCTGTCGTCTCCCGGTGTATTTTGGCTTAGCTGGGTTACGGAGCTGCTGTAACATATAAGCATTAAGAGTAGTATCAACGATTTCCTGCGCCCGTCGAATTGCCCCACTCATGCCTTCAATTCCTGTGGTGAGTTCTAATTGCGCTCCATATGCCCGCAACATTGCCCTTCGTTCAGCGCTCATTGTTTCAGGCATTGTCAAAATTAATCGATAGCCCTTTGCCGCTGCAACCATTGCTAGGGCGATTCCCGTATTTCCAGAGGTAGGTTCCACTAGCAGCGTTTTCCCAGGAGTGATCAACCCTTCTGCCTCTGCCGAGTTAATCATACTTATACCAATTCGGTCTTTTACAGATGCTGCTGGGTTCATACTTTCCAGTTTTACGACAATTTGCGCCACACAGCCTTCAGCTTGAGGAATACGATTGAGTTGCACCAGAGGAGTACGACCGATAAGTTCTGTAATATCACGAGCTATTCGCATACTCAAGTCCTTAATCCTTAGTCATTAGTCAACACTCAATTGTGAACTACCCAACACCCATCTGATTCCAGATACTAAATGTAGTACATTATGTCCAACTGTCGTCTAGAATCGCGTTTTTCACAAAGTTCTGCAAGCGTGTACTTTTGCAAAACTGCGTTTGCCGCCACCCTTGCTTCTTGCCAGATATCTTCGACAACACCACTGTCTAGAGTTTTCGGGTTGATGTCTTCCTCACCTATCCCCACATCTAACCCTTCTAAACAATTCAAAATCTCGAAAAGAGTTATTTTCCAAGGTTCTCGCGCCAATAGATAACCACCCTTTGAGCCGCGCTGGCTTTTAAGTATACCTCCACGCCTCAAAGTTGCTAGCAGTTGTTCTAGATAGCGATCTGGTATATTTTGTTGTGTCGCTATCTGTCGAATTTGCAGCGGTTCCCCGCTTTGGTAATGAGTTGCTAGCTCTATTAGAGCCAAAATTGCGTATTCTGATTTACAAGATAGTTCCACGGGCTGCTTTTGAAAAAGATGATGGGTTTAGAACAAACAAAGTTAAAAGTTAAAAGTTAAAAGATTTTTTGCTTTTTTCTTTCTGACTTTTCTTGTCCTCTTTTCCTAGTATACTCCGGCTATCCGCTAGGGTTTGTTATTTTCAAATATTGCCCTAAATAGTCCGAAGCTTTTATCCCAAATTTATTGACCCCTGTCGCTCAGCAGCTTGTATCCTGAAAAAAAAGGAGGAACCCTTTTCATGAGCTACTCGTTTTAATAGGGCTTGCTCATTCTCTACGTGTAAGACCCCGTAGGATGTACGAAAAATACGATTTTTCTTTCCCCCTACACCCCTACACCCCTTTTCTTCGTCCCCCTACACCCCTAAACCCCTACACCCCTTTTCTTCATCCCCCCTACACCTCTAGTTTTGGTAAAAAACAATGCCCTGGTTTGTGAAGATAGAAGAAGGCAAAGTTGAGAAGTCCACGTTTGATCAATACGTAAGCGCTCATCATGCTTACGTACAGGAATTGATTGCCAAAGGACACAAAGCAAAAACTGGCTACTGGGCGCAAAAAGGTGGCGGTATGATGCTGTTTGAGGCAGCCTCAATGGAGGAAGCACAAACTATTGTGGATCTTGATCCATTGGTACAAAACGATTGTGTTAATTATCAGCTTTACGAGTGGAAAATTGTAGTGGGATGACACACACAAAGCGAAAAATTAATGCTATGCTTTTTAAAGACTCGGATCTACGCGGCTGTAACGCCCAAATCTTGTCAGGACCGGAAGGTAGCAGCAATACGGGATGCTTATAGCAGGCGTAGTCTCCGGGTCGCCCTATTTTAGGAGCGCAAAAGCAGCAATGCCCGGTTTTGGAGATGTTGTAAAAAAAGCTTTTTACCTTGGTGTTGGGTTGGCTTCTTACGCCGGAGAGAAAGCAGGGGGGACAATAACCGAACTGCGATCGCAAGTCCAAAAGCTAGCAGATGAAATGGTTGCGCGGGGTGAAATGACGACAGACGAAGCCCGCCGGTTTGTAGAAGATATGATGAAGCAAGCCCAAAGCGTACCCGCATCTGATACAACAGCTTCTAAAACCTCTCCCTCAGAACCACGTCGGATTGAGATTCTAGAGGAAGACGAGGAGTCAACCACTGTAAAAGTCACTCAACCTACTGAGAATGTTGATAAACTACGCGATCAAGTCAAACAAATGCAGGAAGAACTACGTAGGTTACAACGCGATAAGTAGTTACTCCCTTCCCGGTATAAGATTATCGATGTAATTTCTTCTCCCCTGCACTCAAGCGCTCCCCTGCACCTAAGCGCTGCCTAAACGGTAATCTTCGGGCATCGAAAGGAGTAGAAGGCTGGCAGAAGTGGTTCAGCATGAAGCTGAAAAATTTCTTAATAATGTAAAATTTTTATTAAAAAATAGTCCTTTGGATGTACAAAAGTGCTCCCAGCCATGTAGCATTAAGCGTCCAGTAACTAACTTGTAAGGACGTCGGGTTTATGGAAAAGTGGCAAGAAGAGTTTTGGGACATGATAGAAATAGTGGCTGATGAAGTAGAACGCTTCTTCGTGGGCATGACGGAGATGGTAGATACCTTTTTTGAGTTCACAGAAGAGATTACCGACCAAGTACAAAATACTATAGCCACCGAGTTAGATCAGTATTTACAAGAACTGGCTGATCCGATTTTGGAAATTTACAGCGAACTGGAAGACATTGTTACAGATGATATTGATCTGGGTTTTCCTTATCCTGTTGAAGCCTGTCAAGAAAAAAATCCCGCTTGCATTGGTTGTCGTCATTACCACGGTCAAGTGTATGGTGGAAATTTGTTAGTTTGCGGTATGCATCCTCACGGTTGGGAAGATGAGAATTGTCCAGACTGGGAACAGGAAGAGTTATGATGAGTTAGTCAATAGTCCAAAGTCCAAAAGAAAAAATTTTTGACTGTTGACTGTTGAGTGTTGATTTTTGACTGTTGACTATGGAAATCAAATATGGAGAACGCAACATTGCGGAAGGGCAACTGATCACATTTCCCAATCCGCGTGTTGGCAGGCGATACAATATTGACATTACTCTGCCAGAATTTACGTGTAAATGCCCGTTTTCTGGCTATCCTGACTTTGCGACAATTCACATTAGCTACATCCCTAATGAACGAGTCGTGGAATTGAAGGCGCTCAAACTTTATATTAATAGCTATCGCGATCGCTATATTTCCCACGAAGAATCTGCCAATCAAATCCTAGACGATTTTGTTGCTGCTTGTGATCCAATGGATGTTACTGTTAAGGCAGATTTCACACCTCGCGGTAATGTGCATACGGTGATTGAAGTGCGACATCAAAAATCATAACTCTAGAAAGGTCTATTAATAACAACGGTTATGATCTCAAAAAGGCTGCTTGCTATGACAGTCGGAGGTTTGCTGTTTGCAGCCACCGCTTCAGTTGCTTCTTCTCCAGATGCTTGGGCACAACATCAACAAGAGGTTATTTCAAGTTGTCTTAAGGTGAGTGGCTTACGTAATGCTCAAGCTGTTGGAAATATTGTCGGTTTTGGAGATGATGTTGGGTACGATGCGCTGCTTGTACGAGGAAACTACCCACAACCGCACATGAACAATCGTGCTGGAGAATTTCTTTGTCTGTTCAATCGGAAAACTCGCAAGGCTTATACTAATGAGGCAAACCAACTGAGGCAGCCATCTGTACAGTCAAGTCAACGTCAGCGTTAAGGCAGATTTCACACCTCGCGGTAATGTACATACCGTGATTGAGGTGCGTCATCATAAGTAAGAAATTAAATCGTAGTAGTCAGATGTGTATTTGAGATGCGATCGATTTGACAGTTCTCTTGTCATCACGCTTTTTGATAACTTGTGCAGGCACGCCGACTGCAACTGACAAAGGTGGAATATCTTTAGTCACAACCGATCCTGCACCAATAATACTACCCCGCCTAATTGTAACCCCATCTAGTACTCTCACCCCACTTCCCAGCCAGCAATCATCCTCAATCACAATTCCTTTGACACTTAATCCCTGTTCTCTGAACCTCCGGTTAGGATCTGCAAAAATGTGATTATTGGCGTAGAGTGATGAGTGCGATGCAATCATACAATCTTTACCAATCTTGATGAAACCTGGGCCAGCCATACAAACGTAGGGACCGATGTAAGTGTGTTCACCAATATGAATATGACCATCTTGGTGACCACCGTAAGCTCTAATATCGACACCACGATCAATTGACACGTTTGACTCAAAGCAAATCTTATTACCTTTATTGCTCAGATAAGTGCCACTATATATACGGACATTATCTCCAATCTCAATAGTGCGCGTCCCGATAAACCGGACATTAGGTTGGATATAAACTGATTTTCCGACTCGACCGAAAATAGTGCGATAGACTATGTTTCGTAGCACTTTACCGATGGGGGTAGGAATTCCTCCCAGGAGTCCTGTTAAGATGTATTCCTTCCCGTAAAGTTGCAATAATTGAAAAGTTGAATTTTCCGCACTCATGCTTTTTAGCTCCCCTGTTGAATATAAACTGAAGCTTAGATTCCAGAAAAAATAATGTGTTCTGATGAGAAAACATCAGATGCGTAACATCAGGTTTGTCAAATGCTTACCCAACCTGAGGACTTATTAAAATCAAGAGTCCTCAAGTTAATATTAAGTATTCATCGCAACGCAAACAAGGAGTGAAAAAGTTTCACTTGCATGCAAATGTCATTGTTGATTTTAGGAGTGAAATTTCCCACCAAATATCAGTACATCAAGTCAGGGTGGAGTGTCTCCAACTTCGGCCATCACATTAAAATTGATCATCGGAGCGAACAAATAAATACTTCCCCGACAACTATAACGGCTCTCTTGCAGCCTGTTTTTGGATTCCGCTGCTCTAATCATGAGGTGCAAAGAGAATTGACATTTTAACTACAGCGCCTCTATTGTGACGCAGATAATCATTATATTACATCTTAAAATTTGATTTAAAAATTTTTTTTCAATTACCTATAATATTTTCATCAAAATCAAAAAATTCAAAAGATTATACATGTCGTCATCCTAAATGAGCCGTGAAGGATTTCACCAGAGTAAGTTTTCTGATAACTCAAATAGGATTGCGATTGTACAGAGACATTAAGGCGTTTAAACTTCGATAGGTGAAGATCCCTCCTGTTTTGGCTCTAAACTCAACTTATCCAAAATCTCCAGCATTTCCCGCTCAAAAGTAACTTGGGCACGATTCGTTTTTCCACCCACATATAAGCGACCATCTTTCTGCAACACCCAAATTTGGGAGTGAGAAAAGTAACTCATCACTACACCTAGCATCAGCAAGGCAAATCCTGTATAAACAATTGGTATTCCTGGATCTGCTTTAATTTGCAAGCCAGTACTACCAAGGACATCCAGAATTTTAAGGGTAACACCATTGACAGATGTGGACATTCCAGTGCGAACAGTGTCAACCAACTTGCCAGTTGCATCATAAATCAACACCGTTCCCTGCAAGTCTTTTGTGAGTAGAGAGACACCCTCACTCAAATCTGGTTTAGTCGGAATCCAAGTTCCCCAGATGCGTCCCTGACCGTTGGTGTTTAGTTGCGCCATCGGTATTTGAAAAATGGGGCTTTTGTTCACACGGACTCGAACAGCAGAAATTCCCCAATCAGTTTGGTAGAAAGTCACGCCGCGATAACGCAGAGGACTGTTAACGAAAATCGTCTTGCGGTCAACTTCCTGTTCTTGATTGTTCAAAACAGACATGTCTGAGTAAAACTGGTCAATTCCACCAGAAGCGGTGTAGTCAATCCAAAAGCGATTGACTCGCACAGACCAATCTTTGGGTACTGCTGTTGCCCAAGGCCCGGCATCTATGATATTTTTCACTTGAAACGTATTACCACTGCTCACCATTTCCTGAGCAACAAAACCAGTCATTGCTCCCCAAATAGATCCCAGAAGAATTGTCACAATACCTACGTGAACCACAATCGGTCCGATTCGTCCGATTAGACCTTTGCGGGCGTAGAGAGTATCATCTTTTTCTTGAAAAACTTTGTAGCGGCGATTTTGCAAAAGTTGAGTCAGGGGATTGACAGAACCATTGTCTAGTTCCGCACTCAAAGCTAACTTTTGAAATTGACGAGGTTCATCGTAAAATTTCCACCGACGGGCAGCTTTTAAAGCTGGTAGCTGACGAGTAAAGGTACAAGCAGTTAAACTTGTTCCAAAAAAGATGAGTAATGCTAAAAACCACCAAGTTCGATAAACATGGTCTAAGCCCAGTGTTAAAAGAACTTTCCAGGTCAGAAAACCAAATAAAGCTGGGTGTTCTGGGTAGTTAGCTTGGTAGAATGCGATCGATTGACCTTGCTCTATAACTGTACCAGTGACGCTG
This sequence comes from Brasilonema angustatum HA4187-MV1, assembly GCA_019359695.1. Lineage (GTDB taxonomy): Bacteria > Cyanobacteriota > Cyanobacteriia > Cyanobacteriales > Nostocaceae > Brasilonema > Brasilonema angustatum. Next base: position 111,340 of record JAHHGV010000019.1, on the reverse strand, counting down.
AAGATTGCAATGGCTAACAGCATCACAATTGCTAAGCGTAAATCTGTCAGCACGGGCAATAACTCTTGTCGCAATAACTGCCCAAATGCTGACCATATAGATTTTTTGTCAACTGAATCTTCTATAGTCATTTCTCTAATATTTACCTGAAATTTACCTGAAAACTTCCACTGGAATCCGAGAAACTAAAGAAAGCACACCAAATCCTACCAACAAAGCACCGCTGATTGGGTTAATCCAACCTGACCAACGCCGCAATTCTAGCAATTTCTTAATCGAAGCAGTAAACGTACCGGCTAAGATTAACGGTGCGACATAACCTGCTGTGTAGGAAATCAGCAAAACAGCACCTAGAATTAAGTCTTGCGTGTTGGCAACCCAACCAAGTAAGCTTGCTAAAACAGGAGTACTGCAAGGAGAGGCAACTAAACCGAAACTCAGACCAATCAAATAAGCTCGCACTCCTTGGGGTAATTCTTTAGAAATCCACTCTGTTCCACCAAAAGAGGGCAATTGCAATGGTAAGGCATCTAATAAATTCAGCCCCATGAGAATGGCTATGATACTGACAATAATTGGTAACCCAATTCCTACCTGACCATAGACTTTTCCCACAAAAGCTGCTATGATACCTAGTGCTGCTAGTGTAGTAGCCAATCCCAAAGCAAACCACGTTGATTGGGCAACGGCTTGCAGACGGCTTTTCGCTTCATAACCACCGATATAACCAATCGTAATCGGTAGCATGGAAAGCATACAGGGTGTCAGGCTAGTGAGCAACCCAGCGATAAAAATGACGCCAACACTCAGCAAACTTAAGTGCGTGAGTTGGTTGGCGACAAGGGTGTTAGCGAATTGTTCTAGTTCGTAAAGTCGGGTTTGCAGGGTTTCAAGCATGGGAGATCCAAAAGCAGGAAATGCTTAGTATGCTTGAATTTTAGCTTAATTTTGCATTGAGGCTCCACGGGTCACCACACCTCTTGGTAATCCAAGCTGTTCTGGAGTGACAGGTTTACCCTCCTGCACGAAATCAAAACTCTTTTTCACCATTGGCCCGTGGATGAATATTGTCCACGCTTGTTGATGATCTTTGATCCAGATGCTGTGGTGTTTGTATGCAGACCGGAAAATAATTGAACCTGGTCCATACCACTTTACCCCATCCTCAGTTTTCTCCCAATAGCCACCCTTCAAAATCAGACTGACGTTAGGCCAAGGATGATTGTGAAGTACTCCTTTATACCACTCTGGTCGGTCTAAAATATGGTTAAGTGTGATATTAAACCACTTATTTGCTGAGAACAAGATAAAGTGGGTATGCTGTCGAGCTTGTGTCTTTGCTAGATTGTTGTAGGCAGTTAGGACAGGTCGAGACTCTAGATACTTTTTGAACCATTTTTGAAACATATCTATCAAGCAATAAAGATGCCATTACATTGATAGTATATCCGAAAAATTATGTAAGAAAAAATACCAGAATTAACAGGCTCGTAAATTTGAGGTTTTATCTTTGGGCATGGACATAGTCCACAAAGTAAAATTTAGGACTAAGCCAGAATTTGAGCCAAGTATAAACTGATAGACTTAATAGTGCGGTAATAACTAGGGGTAAACCAACCTTAACTCGGAGTGTATCAGGAAGGATAGCAACTCCGGAAACAGTAATGGCAAAATATGCTAGGAGCACCACCTGCAAACGCTGTATTGTCCTCAGGACACCTCGGCAGCTACTGCAATGCTGAGTGTGCTGTTTGTAGCGATCTAGCATTACAGAACGGTTATCATTAATTTCCAAGTTTTCGGGAACACTTGTTCCGGTTTCGTTCCACGGTAGCTGTCCGTGGCAATACTTGTCAAACCAATTCCTAAACTCAATCACTAAACGATCTGCGCTTGTAGGTAGCTTGTAAGCAGTTTTCCAGGTTTCAAAAGATTTTTTCTTCTGCTGAAAAAAGTGCTCTTGCTGATGTAGAAGTATCATATCTCCATCAAGCACCTGATTACGAGCTGTGATGTGTTCCCACCAACGAGGTTTTAGACGATGGAGTGTTTTAGCAAAGTTACGGGGAAATTGAGCGACAATCCTTGACTTACCTGGAGACACTGGAATGCAATAAGTAACAAGTCCTATCTGCTTTCCGGAGTCACCGAAATTAATTGCATACTCCAAGCGACAAGGTGGCTCAAAAGTGATTGTTGATTTTGTGAAACTTGTTTTATAAGTTGCTTCAATCACATTTGGTGTTGATTGCTCAATTTTCATGGGGATGGGTACTGCTTTTGAGCGATCGCCCTGCACCCCATGATGAGCAAAAGGAACATGACTCGGATCAGTCACATTCTCAATCAGGGTTTGCCAGTCATATTCCAAATCGCGCACATAAGAAGACCAAACAAACCCTTTACTAGCATCTACTTGAGGTGACAGAGGTAACGGCGTGGTAACAGCTTGTGCTGCTGACTTCACATCAGGCCAAACCCAAAGTAAACCATTTTCCTGGCGAACTGGGAATGTGACTGCACAGAATTTTTCTTGGTTCTTAGTAAGAATCTCTGGATTTTCTGCTTGGGGAATGTGTGTGCAGATTCCTTGAGAATCAAACTGCCAGCCGTGATAACTACACATTAAATCACCAGTCTGCTCATCAATAAGCCCTTCACTTAAGGGGGCAAGGCGATGAGGACATTGATCTAAAAACACCTGGTAAGTTCCAGATGACTTAGGCTTCCAGATAACTAGGCGGAGTCCCAAAAGAGTGACTGCATTTGGGCGCTTTGGATCAAGATCTTCAACGGGTAACAGAGGATACCAGTGGTGAAAAAAGTTGAATTCAGATTGCATGTTACTTCTAAGGATTTAATAAATTAACAACTCAGTTGTCAAAATTCAGAAGCCAAAATTCTGGGGTGCATCCCAATCCATGAAAAAAGACGATTAGTGAAATTTTAACCAAAGCAAGCTAGAAGCCCACACTACGAGAAACCACAAATTTAAACATTTGGGATGCTCCCAAATTATGGATTACCCTTGAAACTATTCCTCAGTGCGACTCTCCCCAGCGATACCACTTGCGAAAATTAGAGCCGTCACTCACTGCTAACCCAATCTGGTGCTGTGATGACAGTTCATCGTAGCCGCCTTCGTTAGCACCAATATAGTACATGCGGAAACTTCCATCATCCATCGGCACGACACAAGGGGTACCAATTGCCCTTGCATCCCAATATCCAGAACCCTTTTGGGCATGGCAAAAGACGGAACCACCGGATTGCTCACCCTGATCTTTTTTCCAATCAATGCCGTCATCAGATATAGCAATACCAATGGAGTGGTATCCACTACTGTTGACACCTTCGTAAAACATCACGTACTGACGATTGATTTTCAGCACCTGACGAGTACCAATGCCTCGCTCGTCAAAGCTACCCGGCTCACCTGGTGCCAATATCTGACCAACTTTTTCCCAACGCAAACCATCAGTGGATACTGCTAATCCCACGAGAAATTCTCGCTGGCGGTTGAGGGTGTGGTAGTACATTTTCCAACTACCATCATCATCGCGCAGTACCTGTGGCCACGAACAAAACAGTTCATCAAACTCCCCCGCCTTGCCGACATCCAGGAATGCTCCTTGGTAAGGACCTTCAAGACGCACCCAATGAATACCATCCCGAGAAAGCGCACAACCGGGACGCATTTGGATGCCTTTAGGTTTGGATTTTCCTAAGTCTAGAACTTTGTGGTCACCACCGAAATACCACATCCAATAGAGATTATCGAAGTATGTCACATTACTGACCCCAACATGGGCTGAGTCAAATCGACTTGGATCTGGACTTGGCTCAAACACAGCACCCATAGTTAGAGGACCTTTTAGCCTTTGCCAGTCAACACCGTTAGCGGAAATGGCCAAACCACAGCGACCAGTAGGCAAATTAATTTCTCGGTCAAAGCTGGCATCTCGACCGTAGTACCACATTTTCCAACTTCCATCAAGACAACGCATGACATGGGGTGAGGAAACACGTTCGGAATCCCACCATCCCTCTGGGCCTGGTGTCAATATTAAACCAGGTTGATTAACTGTTGTTATTTGATTGCTCATAAAATTTTCCTAAATAGCCGAGACAGCAAAAGTTGATGTTTTAAATCAGCTAGTCAACTTGAGTGCAGTCAGGAATATCCTGTCAGTGAGAGGAAACTTGTTAGCATAGCGCTACTTGATGCACTTTTGTAAGCATATTTGTAAGTATAGCAGTCCTAAATCCTGAGCCACTGCGGGCACGCTTTGCGCTTACGTGAAAAACAAGATCCCCGACAACTGTTACGAAATCAGGGATCTGTGTCTTTTAATTTTCACCAAATCAAAGATTCGTTTGATTTTTTAACTTTGGATATCCAGCCTTTGTATGAATTCAAAATTTCTGAGTAGGGAATTGTGGTTTCAAAAATGAGATCAATAAGTGAAGGTGCGAAGTTCTTGGGAGATACTTTGTGTAAAATTTTAGCAATACTTTCCCTGAGTATAAATTCAATAAATAATCCAGTAGACGAGGGAAAAGCATAGTCGCCAAGCTCCACTAGAGCAAGACCATCGGGCTTGCGGCGTATAGTAAACTGTTTGAGAACATCGGCTAAATTGTCAGAATACTCGTTCAAAAGATTGTCAAATACGACCACATCTTCAAGTGCTGCATTGCAACCTTGACCAATAGAGGAAGACACTGCATGAGCGGCGTCTCCAATTAATAGCACACTGTCACCTTGATGGTAACGGTTACAGCGAACTGTTAAAATTCTCGATATCGGTTTATTGAGGAAAGCTTCAGCTTCCTCCTGGGTCATTAATCGACCAATTTCTGGAAAATTACTTTGAAAGAATTTGAGAACCTCTTGGGTTGTGGAAAGATTAGCCACCTGATTTTTTTCAGGCGGAAAATTGATAGCACCACTCATTGTTCCATCTACTTGATGTAGCGCCACCATGAGTGTTCCATCATCTAGTCTCCAGGTATGGATATTATCTGCTTTCAGGTGTGTTCCTAACTTTTCGCTACTGTCTAGGTAAATCGATTTGTAGTCATTGGGGTAGTACTTCTGTTCACATTCAAAATCTTCTGTAGTCACAAAAGACTCTCTCACCACAGAACGTCCCCCATCTGCACCAACTAATAGATCATAGTCAATGGTGAAATCCTCTTCTGTTTCCAGGTTTTGCAACTTTACCTTTTTGGGTGCAAAATCGACGGAAGTGCATTGACAGTTGAAGTGAATGTTGAGCCGGTTGTTATCGTATTTTTGGGTTAAATTTTCCAATAGGGCGATCGCCAAGTTTGTACGATCAAGTGTGACGAGAGGTTTCTTTCTTGGCGTCAACCGCGTCTTGCCATTTTTTTGGTGAAACATCGTTCCCGTCATCTCTACACTAATCGCTTTAACTGCTTCTTCCAAACCCTCAATTTTTCTCAAAGCGCTCATTCCCCTTTCATTTAGGGAGATGGGGTAGGTTCTAGAATTTGAGAATGAGACAGTTCTAGGATCATTGCGCCGCTCATAAATGTCAACTTGGTATTTGTCGCCACGATGCAACAGGTAGTGAGCAAGTAGGAGTCCGCTAGGTCCTGCACCGATAATTGCGATTTTCTTGACCATGATTTTTACCAATTGAGACTGATACTTTATAGCTCTTTTGGAACATGGATTGCTTTAATTCTGTTTTACTGCAAGTTTCCATATTTTCATCTTCCTTGGGACAGAACTAACAAATTTCTTCCCAAGTAAAGGAGAATGACTAGCAGAGATTTCTACGTGTTACTTTAAATTAGCAAAACCTCAAAACCAAAGTGGCGTAGATGTGCAGTTGAAGTATCTACTCCACATCTACGCCAAGTCTGTATTGCATCACTTTTTATACAGCCTTATTGATTGTTTCCACTACTATCTGAAGGAACTGGTTCTGACGGCGGAGATGGATTTTGAAGCAGAGGTAATTGGTTACCCGAATCATTTTGACTGTCAGATGTGCCTAGACTTCTTTTGCGCCGATTGGAGGGTTGCTGTTCATTCTGCTCGGAAGAAGAATTTTGCTCTAATGGTGGAGTTAAAGTCGGTGGCTGTGGAGTTACTTGTCCGGAATTTGGTTGTATGGGTGTCCTTGGTATATCTTGCCCGCCCGTGATCCCAGTTTCTGGAGGGGTTAACGGCGCTGTTTCTGGAGGTGTTGATAAGGCTCGTCTTTTACGTCCAGAATTTTCTTGCTCGTTAACAGCTTCGCGGCTTCTCTGTTCTGATTCTTGTTGTCTTTTTCTCTGAGCCTCTAGTTTTTCCTGTCTTTCTCTTTGACGCTGCAGAGCTTCTTGGTTAGTTCGCGAGCCTTGGATAGCAAAATTTGCAAATAATTGTACGTTTTGTTTTCCAGCAGCTGCGGTATTTAATTTAAAGTGTTTTGCAGAGTCTACCAGTGCGTCATCCAGCTCTTTGTGACCACTAGGGCTGATCAGCCGGACGTTGTTAACATTACCATTTTTGTCAATATCAAAAGCAACACCTGGTCTGCCTTCAATACCTCGCTGTTTAGACTTTTCTGGATACTTGATATCACATTTGATACACTCGGCAAAATCCAACTGTGAAGGAGCAGGGGTTCTTGGTTTGGGAGCTGTCGCTACTTGTGTCTTAGTACTTCCTTGTCCACTACCAGTACCTGAACCGATACCTGAACCGATACCTGAGCCTGTACCTGAACCGATACCTGAGCCTGTACCTGAACCGATACCTGAGCCTGTACCTGAACCGATACCTGAGCCTGTACCTGAACCGATACCTGAGCCTGTACCTGAACCGATACCTGAACCGATACCTGAGCCACTACCAGTACCAATACCAGTACCAGTACCAGTGCTAGATCTCACAGTGCCTTCTCCTGAACCAGTGGCAATACGGGGACTGTTACCGCCGCCGCCGCCACCACCACCGCCACCTCCAGCAGGTGGAATTTCTCTGGGGGTTCGTAAAGGTGGCAACGTCCGTGTCAAATTTTGTTCCGGCTGTGGTGGAGCAGGATCAGGAATTTTTGGTAAAGGCTTTGGCTCTGGCTTCTCTACTGGAGGTGTTACTATTTTTGGCGGCGGGACTACAGGTTTTGTGACTACCACTGTTCGTTTAGGCTGCACAGGAGGCTTGGGCACTACTACTGTTTGCTTGGGCGGTACAGGAGGCTTGGGCACCACAACTGCTTGCTTGGGCGGCACTGGCGGAAGCACAGGAGGCTTTGGCAGGACTGGTGGTGGTTGTTGAACTAAGGGTTTGATTGGGGGTTTGATTGGCTCTACAATCTTTGGTTTGAGAGCCTGTTGAAAAGGTTTTACTGGCTCTATAGGTTTTTCTACAGGTTTTGGGGCAGGCGTTTCAATAATCGCCACCTCTATGGGTTTTTTGTCAATTTCTTGGCGTGGGCTAAAAATATTGTTTACTATACCAGAGGCGAGTACACTAGCGTGTATCCCTAATGACGCTATTACACTAATAACGAGAAACGCCTTAAGCGCCTTTTCTTCTTTACCCCGTTGATCTATAGCTATACCAGAGAAGCTCATAGTTAAATGCTACGGATTATCAGCAACTTAGGAAGATTAAAACATTTACGAGGAAATGTCAATTAGGCTATTAGGACTATTACTGACTTTGTATCGAGTGAAATGTAGCTTCAGCTTAGTATCTGTAGTAATTCAACAAATTTAGAGATTATGATTTATTACTTAGAGAGAAATAACTTCGATCCCTACATGGCGAAATAAGTAGACAATCCTAGGTTTAATATTTCAGCCGCTAGCTGTATCAGAGAAGCTCATAGTTTAATGCTATCTCTTATCAGTAATCGCATATTTTAAAACATTTAGAAGCAAATGTCAATCAGGCTATCAAAATAAACGCTGACTGTATTTAGAGTGAAATATCGCCGAAACATATTACCTGTGCTAAGTTGATAACGCTAAAGAATAAAGTAATTGAAAGTTAATTGTCAGAGTATGAACAGAAAATTTTATTTTCTTGAAAATATATTGAGAAGTTATATCATTTACAACACATAATCTGGTAGCCTAACAAAATTAGTGGCTTGAGAGAATAGTACATGGCGATTAAAAATCTGTTTGCGGAAGGCGGTGTGATAATGTGGCCTCTGCTGGCTTGTTCAGTCTTGGCAGTGGCGCTGATTATCGAACGTGTTAAATTTTGGTATGGCATTAATAACCGTCAAGGCCGTGTGGTGCGAGAAGTACTGAACCTTTACCGTGGAGGTAATGTGGTTAGTGCTTTGGATATACTTCAGAAAAATGCTGATTTACCGCTTTCACGTGTTTTTTTGGCTGCGTTAGAACTGGAGGAACCAACGCCAGAAGAATTTCGCTTGGCACTAGAAAGTGAAGCACAAGCAGAGATACCTTTGCTCAAGCGCTTTCAAAATATCTTTGAAACCATTGTCGGTCTTGCTCCATTGTTGGGTCTTCTGGGCACGATTTTGGGATTAATTGCCTCATTTGCTGGATTGAATGTAGGTGATGTGGGGGGTACTAAAACCACAGCAGTCACAGGGGGTATTAGTGAAGCACTCATTGCTACCGCCTCAGGATTGGTGGTTGCTATTTTTACCCTACTTTTTGCCAATACCTTCCGGGGACTTTACCAGCGCCAAATTGCCCGGATTCAGGAATATGGCGGACAGCTAGAATTACTTTACCGTCGTCGCTATCAACGAGGAGACAGAACTTATGCGCCTACTAGATGATGAGCCAGAACTACCACTGACTATCAACATTGTGCCGTTGATTGATGTGATGTTTGCACTATTAACCTTTTTTATCATGTCAACGCTATTTTTAACGCGATCGCAAGGATTACCAGTCAACCTACCCAAAGCAGCCACAGGACAAGTAGAACGCCCAGCACAAGTCACGGTGACAATCAATAAGACTGGGCAAATGTTTTTAGACAAGCAGGCGATTAGTATAGAACAGTTAGAAAACGGTGTGCGACAAAAAGTTCAACCGCAACAGCAAATGATGGTTGTGATAAATGCAGATGAAGGAGTAAGTCACGGTCAAGTTGTAGCAGTGATGGATAAAGTGCGGCGAGTGGACGGAGCAAAATTGGCGATCGCCACTCAAAAACCATAGTTATTTGTCATCTGCAATATTGGACATCTTGCATGAAACTTAAAATTCAGCAGCGACAGGGAAAAGGGAACTCTTAACACCAGTGCAGCCCAGAACGTGGGATTGAAATAAGGACGCCTTGTTTTATCAGCCTTGTCGTGCCCTCAAAATAATTCTTTGTTTGAAATGGGCTTTTAACCCACAACGCGCATTTTATTTTCTGTACCCTGTTAAGGGTTAAGCGTTCCCTGTTACCTCTTTTTTATTACAAATAAAATGCAAGATGACTATAAATTATGTATTTTCAGGGGTAGCTACCACCCAAGTATCAGTTGGTATTTTTGTTTGCAATTCACTCATTTGCTAACTGCTGGACTTTAGACTAAGACACAACAAAACAGCGCAACAGTAAGAATTTGATGCGCGTAATCCAGAAGTAATGTAGAAATTAAAAAAATAAAGTTTTTAAGCGGGTAATGGTTGTTTCTGAGTCCGATTTTTTGTGCTTTTTTTAACGATATTAGGGCTTATCATCCAGATGAAAGACATATTCATCTGTGTTTATCTGCGGTTGCTGAACTGTTTGATGTATTTTACTCAATTGAAAACCGCTATCTTGTTGCTGCAACCAATCCTTACCTAACACAATAGTGATGTGCGAGTCGATCTCAGGAGTGCTTGGCGCTTGAACTTTTCCAAATCCCAAAGTCTTGCGAATTGCTTCAGCACTAGCAGTATCTGTTTGTTGGGCGACAATCTCAGTCACACTAACAGGTTCACTCCAAGAGTTAGACAGATAAACGTTGGCATAACCTGCTTGTTGCAATTTTGTGAGCAAATCTTGCACACTGGTGCTATCGCTAGCTGTAGTATCTTGAATATCTATTTGTAAAGTACTTGGATCAGATGCTTGTAATGTCTTAACAGGTTCCAAATCAAAGTTTTGAGTCATCATAGCTGCGATGCGATCAGAATCTGGTAGCCAATAGCTAGCATCAAATTCTCCTTTCTCGCTAAATCTACCTGGAATCGTTAACATTTCTACATTTGACCCTTTATTTTGCATTCCAAAGCCTGCGAGTGTCATCAATTCTTCAACCGTCAAATTCGTGTCGATGTGTGCTTGAATGACCTTAATAATTTCTGGCAATCGTCCTAGAGTTTTAGGGTTGAGAGTTTGCTCCATAAGTGATCTGATGACCATTTGCTGTCGCTGAACCCGACCAATATCCCCAAGCCCATCATGACGATAGCGTAACAGTTGTAATGCTTTGTCGCCATTGAGATGTTGCTTTCCAGCTTTTAAATTGATGTATAAATGCTGGGAATCATCTTGATACTTCATATCTTTGGGAACATTAACCGTCACTCCTCCCAAAGCATCTATCAGCTTGCCAACTCCTAAAACGTTAATCCGCACATATCGGTCAATGTCTACTCCTCCCAGCAATTGACTAACAGTCTTGGCACTTAAAGAAAGTCCACCTTGAACATTAACTGAATTAATTTTTTTCATACCATGCCCCTCAATAGGAACACGGGTATCTCTTGGAATAGAAAGCATGGTTATTGTTTTCTTTTCTGGATGAAATCTCAGTAAGAGGATGACATCCGAAAGACCATCAAAGGAGTTTACCTGGGGTAAGTATTTGAGATTTTTAGTTTCTTTAGGAGGACTTTGAATATCTGATGAAAGTACGCTCATTCCCATAACTAAAATATTTACAGGGCGAGTTAACTCGGAAAATTGTAACCTTTGTTCCAAAATGCGATCGCTACCAAATACTGCCGCCTCCTGTGGACTCAAATCTGCTTGCATTAAAGGTTTACTGTTTAACGAAAGTGTCAACACCTCTCCTGCTATTACTGAAACAATTGCAAGTCCGGTCAAACCCAAGCATAACCCTAGCCAACTTGTTGTGTTAGAATTATGATGGCGATATTTTTCTCTTAGAGAAGTTTTTTTAACGGTAACAGGTTTGTTTGTACTCACGGATAAAATACCGATACATTTATAGACTTCAATTGAGATCATCAAACTATCTCTATCTACATTTTTATAGTTAACTGTCCTTTCTTCCTACTTTCTGAGGGTAGGAATTGAAGAAAAGCAAACAGCTACTTTTTTTGAAAGAAAGATGAAAGGTTTAAAAGGTAAGAATGTATTGGTGACGGGTGCCAGTTTGGGAATTGGGCAAGCAATTGCAGTGAGATTTGCTCAAGAAGGAGCAAACGTTGCCATCAATTACAGGAAAAGCCTGAAAATGTTAAAGAGACTGAGAAGATGCTAGAAAATGCTTGCAGATTCGAGGTTCTGGTGTTGAAAACATCCTAGTCTAAGCAGATGTCTCTAAACAAGAAGCCGAAGGGCACGCTTTGCGCTTACGCATAGGCTACGCCGACACAAATGTGCTGCGGATTGCTATATTTACAATAACTCGTCAAACAAAAATATTGGGTTTCCCATCCAGGAAAACCCAACAAGCGAGTTTTTACTGCTTTACAGTACTAGATTAACCAGAAGCCAGTAACCGAGAAGCACAAGAAAAACGCTTAACCACAACACAATTGGTCTGTCCGTAAACATATGTTTTAGAGTGATTTTTACTGGTTTAACGAATACACGGTGTAGAAACTAGGTAATAGCAAATATCTTTTTCTCAACTCTCTAAGTCATGGAGTACGAGAACTAAAGTCTAATTGCTATTCCTGATTTATTTTCAAATTTTCTTCAAACGATGCCAGTATTCCGCAGGACTTTTGTCCTTTGGTTCTGGTTGATCAACCACATTAAACTTTGTGGATAAAACTATTCTAGCGATATTAATAATGTTTTGTAGGGAGACATAACTTTATATGTGTTTACAATACTCTTTTGAAAATTATGTAAAAAGGGTAGTTGACAATATTGCAGATAATGATAATGCAAAAATTTTATATTTCTTTTGTTCTATTCTTTGCGAGGGATAAATGGTAGTTATAACAACATTTTATAATTTTGTATAAACTGTAATCCATCAATGGAAATAAGTTTTGTTGTTTTTCTCATTATGAATCACAAGGGTATATTTTGATTACATAGAGAATAACTTCCCTACCTCAGAGAGACAAACAGACAAACAATCTTTAAAGCTATAGGACTCGTATTTGATTTTTGAGGAAGCTAGGTACACTTTTATTGCTTCTTAAGCGTTAAGCGTTAAGCGTCTCTACTTTGTGATTCACCCTAGTGGGAACGGCCACGCCTTACGGCTATCGGGGAGAACCTCCGGTTCCGCTAGCCCCTAAGGGGGTCGGAGCTAACGCGCTCCGCCAGATGCCTACGGAGGGAAACCCTCTCCGAAGTTGCCACAACGCGGGGAACCCGCGCAAGGCACTTCTCTGTGCAGCACTGGTCTCACCAAATCAAACCGGATTCCTATACATATAAAAATATTATTAAATTCTTATCAAAAAAGAACGGGCTGCGCCGACCTACGGTCTACTAGCCCCTAAAAGGGGCGCTGCGTTAACAGAACACAGTTGTCAGAACTGGCGAAAAAAAAACTTGCGTTGGTCGGTATAAGTTCTGTACAACGCCCTTGGAGAGTATGGTATCAAGTTCGTAATTTTTTTATAGATACGAAAAGAATTCCTTTCTTGCCAAATACAACACATTTTATTTATGGGAAATTCTCTCGTTCTGCGTTCTGTTTTGTTATTAATATACTACTTTATCTGCAAACTCAGATATCACCATTTTGAATATGTGGGAATTCTTTATTCGTCAGAGAGAATACTCTTTTGATTTAAGACTTACTTTTTAGGAGAGTTTTTATGCGAATAGCCCAAATTGCTCCACTCTGGGAAAGAGTACCACCTCCAGGTTATGGCGGTACAGAGTTAGTAGTTGGATTGTTAACCGATGAATTAGTCAGACGTGGACACGAAGTTACGCTATTTGCATCGGGAGATTCTATCAGTTTGGCAAAGCTTGAATCAGTTCATCCTCGTGCCGTACGACTTGATGAGACTGTCAAAGAGTACAGTGTGTATGAGATGCTGAATTTAGCTCGAGTGTATGAGCGAGCGAACGAGTTTGATATTATTCATTCTCACACGGGACACATCAGCTTGAGCTACGCCAATCTAGTAAAAACACCCACCGTTCACACATTGCATGGAATTTTTACTCCTGACAACGAAAAATTATATAAATATGCAAAAAATCAGCCTTACATTAGTATTTCCGATGCACAGCGAGAAGAAAGGCTAGGGATGAAGTATGCAGCGACAGTTTACAACGGGATTAATGTTGGCAGTTATAAATTTCATCCCCAACCACAAGAGCCACATTATCTGGCTTTTTTAGGTCGAATTTCTCCACAGAAAGGAACGCATTTGGCGATACAAATTGCTAAACAAACAGGCTGGCGCTTGAAGATAGCGGGTAAAGTGGATGCGGTTGATATGGAATACTTTGAAAGTAAAGTCAAACCTTTTATTGATGGTCAGCAAATTGAATATTTGGGTGAAGCCAACCATGAGCAAAAGAATGCTTTGATGGGAAGTGCAGTAGCCACTTTGTTCCCAATTACTTGGCGAGAACCGTTCGGGTTGGTGATGATTGAATCAATGGCATCTGGTACTCCAGTGATTGCCATGAACATGGGGTCTACAAAAGAGGTTATTGTCCACGGTAAAACAGGCTTTCTCTGCAACAATGTTGAAGAATGTATCAGTGCCGTTAGCAAGGTTGCTGAACTTGATCGCTATGCTTGTTGGGAGTATGTCTGGGAGCATTTCAGTGTTCAGCAGATGACTGATGGCTATGAAGCAGTTTATCGCAAGATTCTGGGAGAACCGTTTGCTTCGAGTAACGGACATTTGCCCAATCCTGTGATTTCAGGAAACTAGTCTATTTAGGAAAGCAAGTGTGCTCTTTGGGGTGGCTCCGTAATGCTACTCCAAAGTCACAGAGCAAATTTGCTGCTAGTCAGAGTCGGGGGGGGGTGGTTTTCCAAACTGCCCTCCTTTGCAATCGCCCTTGTTTGCAAAGGAGCGTAATCGTCTCCACAGCATTCTCCTCTGAACCAAAAGCGATCGCAGACTCCGGACGGAGTCTAGATCTTAAGTTTGCTCGGCATAGCCTTGCAAGTTCTCTGGCTCAAATTGGCGCAGAATGCGAGTTGCCTGATTGGTTAATTCTTGACTGCCTTTTATAACAATCAGATACTTGCCTGCATTGAGGCGATTCCGGTAGGGTAGAGCATCTCCACTCCCCACAGTTAAACCAACTCCACCACCGACAAAGTATGCACCCAAAGCACCAGAGGCGGCTCCCAACAGTCCACCAATCAGGTGATTGCCAAGGCTGCCAATAGGAAGTACTTCGATGCTTGTCAAAAGGTTGAAGGCGTAACCAGCAACAAAACCAAAGGGAATCAGCCAAGATGCCAAACGATTTATTCCTTTCTTTGCTTGCTGATTTGGGTTGATGAACCCATACTCATCAGCACTTTTGTATCCCCTGCCTAAAATATCAATTTGATTAGTGGGTAAACCTTCTTTTTCTAGGGCAGTGTAAGCTTCTTCTACTTTTAATCTGTCTGGTAGAACTGCAACAAGATAATTCATAGCGTCATCCCGAGTCATATTGTCATTGTTGAGTCAAAAAATCTTTCGCTCACTTGTGTGGACTATTAAATAAAATGAGCCAACTCACCATAAACCATAAGTATCGAAGCAGTAAAAAACGTCAATCTTCAGGTTGAAATAAAACTGAAACAGTTCTCCATATTTGCCTATTTCTTATAGAAATGTCATTTTTCTGAATTGTCCGATGTCTTGCTGTAGAACTCGTAACTATCGAGGCGTCTCCTCGGCTGTAGAACCAAACCAAAGATTAATCCCAGAGGTAGTAGAATGTTGACTAAAGAATCATGTCTCGTTTCTCGTCTCATGCCGGGTTTTTGATGTTTGTTATCTATATCTCCTAGACTGATTACAAACAAAAAACCTCAACCTTGAGGCTGAGGACTGTAACAAATATCTCAAAAAACTAAAGTACGTGCTTGCACCGCGAAATTCAATCTGCTTGATGATATTTGATGAATTCTTGTGCTGTATCCCTCAGCTTATCCATTACTATGCTGAGGCGTCTGAGTGTAGCGTTTTTGAAAAATAATTGCCCCTACGTTTACCACCAAACAGGTAAGTGCGAGCCACAGCAAGATATAGGTGGGAGCCATGACCACGCCAATCATAAACCAAGTGTATACGTGCAATACCATCACTGATGCAAATATGTTGCCAATTCCGGCTACTTGCCATACATAATGTGACGGGCGATGGAGTGCGACTAAAATCATGGTCAACAATGTGGTCAGCAAGTTGGCTGGTACCAAAAATGCACAAATACTTACACAGTTGGCACGGGAGAACTCAGCAAGGCTGTTAAAGTCAAGCATTAATATTTTGGGGATAATGTCAGCATTTTGTAAGAGACTCAACATACTTATAAAATAATGCAACATAGCTTAGTACACACATTTAATAAAAACACGAGTAAATTAACATAAGTTTAGATAAGTAAAGTTTTTTTATCGTTCCAAGCAGAAAAAGTGCAGCAAAACCCAGTATAGATAAGCTTTTCTAAGATATTCTTATATAAGATTTTAATTGAAATATCACTCTCTTCATTTTAAAAAAATGTAAAGAAATCAAATCAAAATAACTCTATAGGAATCCGGTTTGATTTGGTGAATCACCCGTAGAGATAGGGAACAGGGAACAGGGAACAGGGAACAGGGAACAGGGAAGAAGCAATAAAAGTGTACCTAGCTTCGTCAAAAATCAAATACGAGTCCTATATCAATCACGTGAATCAAAACCCTATGATGCTGCTGAGGGTAAGTTTGCTAAAATCTCCATGACACAAGAATTCCACGGTTTTTGATGGAAATATTAGCGCAGTGTGCCGTAGGCAGCGCGCACGCTGTGATATTCATGTAGGTGTCGGAGCGTCAATTCAGATCTTGCACCTCCGGCTGAGTACGCCCAGAACTCAAGTTCTGGGCTAATAAACCAAGTCCGTTAAAACGGAACGGCACATGCTTCAAGTCGGGAAACCCGGATGCCAGATACCTACGGAGGGAAACCCTCCTGCAGTACTGGCTCCCCAACGCAGTGCCTCCTGGAAAACTTACTCAGTCCGTTTTAACGGACTTCGACTTTGAGCCAAGAAATTTATTTTTTGGCGGACGAAAAGTATGGTGCAAGATCTGAGTCAATTCAATCTATAGATGGTTGTATCATTTTAATCAGTCGTAAATTTAAGTCAGCATTATTTTCAATTGCTATCATCCAGAAGAAATATCACCAAATGTAATATTTCCGGCAGTACCTATATTTAAGCCAATATTTCTATCACCAACAATCCCCACCCCATTATTAACTTGATTGCTGATACTGCGAATGTTTTCTTGCGCTTCTGTTTTCACGTTATCCCATCCCTCTTGAGGTAAACCTTTACCTCCGCGTAACAATGCGACGGGGAAATCTTCAGTTGCAAAGTCAAAAAATGGGGTTTGTTCCTCTTTATATAATTGTTGTGCGCTTTCGGGAACGGTTTTCCCTAAATAATTCATTAAATGCGAAATCCGTACCACTTTATCTCCTGGTTGGTTGGCTGCACCTTGCAATATCTTGTAATAATTTAACTAGTACAGGCACATCTGATTCAGAAACGATATTTTTCAATGTTGAAATAAGTTGATAGCGAATTAGACTATCATCTTCGTTGTGTAAATAACTTATTAATGAATTGATTGCTTCTGGAGAATAAATACTTTTTAATTTCTCAAAGGCGATCTTACGAATATGTGCATCCTCTGATTTAAGTTTATGGATTACTTCTGGTACGGCTATGTCGTAATTTATGATGTTCTGACTTTTATCTATAGAAAAAATATCAATATCATTTATTTTTGGTTTAAATATAACTTCATCTTTTATTTTAACGTTTGGTATATTAGTTGTGTCATGACAATCTTCATTAAAAAAAATGGTTTGGAAAGGCGGAATCATACTTAATATGTGATCATAATCCAATTCGTAAATAGATAAATCTTCATTTTGCGTTAACTGAATTAGTGCCATTTTTGCAATATCATAACCAATTTCCAGCAACGCTGACATGGCATATTCGTAAATATCCAAATCTTCATCTTGTAGGTTTTGAATTAGCAAAGTTATAGCAGCATTAGACTTTGTAATTCCCAACAATCTAATTTCCAACAATCGCGGTAAACCCAAATCACAAATCAACCCAACTGTTTTCTTTTGCCACTCTAATTTAACTTCCCCCGCTAACCTTGCCCCTAACTGCCAATCAACCTGCAACGCCAACTTCACAACTCGCAGCGCCAAACCTTCATCATCCAACAACTCCATCATCAACGCTGCGGGTTCTGTCCATTTCAAATAATTTAAATAATCCCATTGCAATTCATCATCACTCAGCTTTGATATTTCCTGCAAAAACCTTTCTGCAGCGTAATACTCTTGCATAAGTTGATGGCGAAACTCGATTTTATTTTCTGCTCTTAATTGGATCAGGTGATGCTTGAGTAAATCATCTAACCAAGCGATCGCATTATCTGCGGCACAAGCAACTTTACCTTCGAGAAATTCCGTGAATATTTCCTCGGCTTGCTGTCGGGGTATAGCAACCAAAAATTCCGTCGATGTAGAGCACGTAAATGTAACGTCTCTACAATCCGGGTTTCCTCCCATCATCACCCAAGCTAAATGCTGCAACAACCGCTTCCGCCAACGACGAGATTCTTCAGAAATCGGGACATCTTGCTTGAGTTGATCGTCATAAATTTCTGTGAAGCGACGAAACACGGAACCTAAATTCGGCGGTAATTTATTCTGGTTGCTAGCAAACACCGAACAAAGCATCATTAACAGCAGAGGTGTTTCGCCAAACTCCCTTAACCTTCCCCCTAACTGCTTCAACATTTGTTCTCCCACCTCTGGGAGATACCCCCGCACGAAATCTCGCATCTGGGTTTCCGTCAGAGGTTGCATTTCCAGTTTTTTGCTGATTTCTAAATCACCACCCACCCCCAAATCCCGCGTTGTAAAAATCATCGGTGTGGTTTTGTGGAAATCTTGGCGAAATTTTTGTAAATCTCGTCTGGCTTCAGATGACGGTAATTCGTTTACACCGTCGAGTAGCAGTAAAAATTGCCCTTGTCGCAATAATTCTTCGATGGTTTTGGTTTTTTCGCCGTCGATGGGTAAACTGGGGTCATGACGATAGAGAAAGTCTTTGATGAGATCGATAATTGAGGTTTGGTAGTAACGGAGTTCCACGGTGCGATTCGTTGTTAGCTGAATCACGGTAAACAGTCCGTACATAAGCTAACCAACTCGGTATCAAAATGTCGAGTTGAACTCCGGAAAAGATGGAGGTGAAAGCCCTCTCCCTCAAACTCAGAGGTGACTCCTTACCTGCCCGCACCGAGCGAACTCGGACTTCGCAGAGTGAAGCCGGGAACAGGGCGCAATCAGACGGTCGTTATGGGCTGGCACTGGCGCTAATAGGGAGTGTACAAGGTGAAAACAGAACCTAAAAAAGCAACCTACTCCGAAGCAGGGCATAACAAAAACCCCCCTGACTTTGCTAGAGAAAATCCCGCCGATGAATCGTGGGTCAAGCGGCAAGAGTAAGGGATTCTAGCGGTTGAATTGGTTCCACCTGACGACACATACCAATCCCATTCCGGGGAACGAAGAAAAACGAATCAAAGGTCTTGGGAACGGTCGAAACCCAGGTAAGTCAGACGAGCGACAGAATCCCTTTGATTCGGGTAGGACAGACCGTAATTGGTCTGAGGTGTTCAGAAAACATTCTTAGGAGTCAGAACATGATTAGACACAGTAATAATACTAGTGAATCCTGGAGCAAGCTACCTTGGAAGAAATTCCGACGTGACTTATTCCGTCTGCAAGTAAGAGTGTTCAAAGCAGTTAAAGCAGGAGATACGTGGAAAGCGCGGTCACTCCAGAAACTGATTCTGAAATCCAGGGCTGCGCGGCTACTGGCTATTCGTCAAGTAACACAGCTAAATGCTGGTAAAAAGACTGCGGATGACATGGTAATAATACTCAGACCTGAAGATGATGCAAATGAAATACTTGAAAGAATAAACCAGTTCCTTGCAGAAAGGGGAATGAACATCAGTGAAAAGAAGACTAAGATAACCGCAACGACAGATGGGTTTGATTTCCTTGGCTGGCACTTCAAAGTGCAAAGTAACGGAAAGTTCAGATGTGTTCCTTCTGAGAACAACTTCAAAGCATTCCGACAGAAAGTAAAAACCATCGTCAACTGCTCTAACTATGGTTCCGAGGTCAAAGCCGAGAAATTAGCTCCCTTGGTTAGGGGTTGGAGAAACTACCACCGCTACTGCAAGATGGATGGTTCGCGAAATTCGTTGTACCACATTGAAACAAGAGCGTTTAAGAAGTTCAATAAGGAAGCAAAGAATAACCGACATTCTAGTAAGAAATTACTAGACAAGGCATTCCCAAACGTTCCTTACTCCGAAAACAAATTTGTTAACGTCCAAGGCGAAAAATCACCATATGACGGAGACATCCCGTACTGGAGCAATCGTAATAGTAAACTCTATGACGGGGAAACCTCTAAAGCCTTAAAACGGCAACACCATGCATGTGGGCATTGTGGGCTAGGAACGTTCAGCGAAGAACGAATTCACCTACACCACATTGACGGCGACCATAACAACTGGAAAATTAAAAACCTTCTAGCAGTACATGAAAGCTGTCACGATTACATCCACATGAGCAAGGGAAAACCCTAGAACATCGGGAGCCGGATGCACAGAAATGGGCACGTCCGGATCTAACAGAGAGGGACGGAGGATAATACCTCCTCTCGACTCTACCAGGACGGGGATTTGGGTTTTCCCACCAACAGTTTCATTCCCCTTGTCTGCTTTGTCTCCAAATTTTTGCGCTTGTTCTACTTGTTCTAACAACAAACGCATCAAAGCTGTCGATTTTCCCGAACCTGGACGACCGATTAACAATACATGTTCTGATGCATATTTCCGCAAGCCTTCCAGAACATTTAATATTTCCCTTTTTTCGCTTGCTTCTGATAATAGTTCCTTCTCTGGTTTAACTGCTTCTGGTTTAACTGCTTCTGGTTTAACTGCTTCTGGTTTAATTGCTTCTGGTTTAATTGCGATCGCCTGTAAATCTAACAATAGAGATTTTCTCACCTGGCTGTCATGCTTTTTACCCACAACATCTGTGAGAGTGTAAACTTCCCACAACTGATCGTAAGTAGCGCAAATTGATTGTAGATATGGCTTCCAGTCAACCACTTGTGCTCCTTACAAATTAGAAGAAGGACTTAAAAAGTACTACAGCGTGAGTAACACGTTGCCAGGATATATTTAGAGATTAGCGTAATAGGAAGAAAATCAACAGATCAGGCGCTATTAAAAAAAATGTAAAGAAAGAAATCAAAATAACTCCATCAATCACGTGAATCAAAACCTTATCTCAGCTTTGCTGTAGGATAATCGCAGAAAATATAATTGATGTCCTTCATGTCCAAACGCACGTACGCCATACTGGGAACTGGTGCATTAGGTGGCTTTTACGGTGGTAGACTGCAAAAAGCTGGCTTAAATGTCCACTTTTTGCTGCATAGCGATTACGAACACGTCAGCCAACATGGTTTGATTATTGAGTCTGTTGACGGCGACTTCAGCTTACCGCAAGTTAATGCTTACGACGATGTGGAAAAGATGCCTCAATGTGATGTCGTAGTTATTGCACTCAAGACGACGCAAAACCATTTGCTGCCTAAAATGTTACCACCTGTGCTCAAGGATGATGGTGTAGTGTTGGTTTTGCAGAATGGACTTGGTGTGGAGGAGGAAGTTGCTGAAATTGTCGGTAGTGATAAGGTTATTGGTGGGCTGTGCTTTTTATGTTCAAATAAAGTAGGATCTGGACATATCTGCCACCTGGATTATGGACAAATTACCTTAGGGGAGTATGCAGCTAACTATTATCCAGCTGGTATCACACAACGGATGCGGCAAATTGGTGAAGATTTTGAAAGTGCTGGTATCGTTATTGAATTAACTGAAGACTTGCTGTTGGCGCGTTGGAAAAAACTGGTGTGGAATATTCCATATAATGGGCTTTCTGTTATTCTCGACGCTACAACCAATGAATTAATGGCAAATGTTCACACCCGCAAGTTAGTGGAACAGCTGATGTATGAAGTAGTGGCAGGGGCAAAGAGTTGCGATAGCATAATCCCCGACAGTTTCATTCAAACAATGCTCGATTATACCGTGAAGATGAAGCCGTATCGTACCAGCATGAAAATAGATTATGACGAACGCCGTCCCTTGGAGGTAGAGGCAATTTTCGGCAATCCGTTACGAATGGCACAAGCTGCAGGTGTGAATTTACCGCAAATTTCTTGTTTATATGGGCAACTCAAGTTTTTGGATGCCAAACGCAGAGGAGAATAAGGGAGTGTTAGCGCAGCGAGCCGTAGGCTGGGAATGAGGGAAAATTATCCTCACTTCTTTACTCCTCATTTTTTAACGTAATGACTCTGAAATGACAGCTATTGCTAGCAAACATAATAAGAGAATTCCCACTCGCCACAACCAACTTCCTACCAGGGGTAGTAGGATGGTGGCTATATGTAACAAACCAAAACAGAGTGACATTAGGTAGGCGATCGCAAAGCCGAATATGACAATCAAGAAATATTTGAGGCACTTAGAAGCCAACTTGAGAAGACGACTACGGTCATCTATGATAGTTTTCATGGATCGGAAAATAGGTAAAGATATACTGTTAATATTTGAGACAAGCAAGACGTACTTGTTATTTCATCGTTTGCACAGGAGTTTCTATTTCAAATTGAGAGTCGATAGTTTGACGGTGATTGCTCATCACGGCTTGAATCACCAGCATTAGGCAGACAAGCACAGCTGCTATGACAAGAAAATTGCTAAAACCATTGCGGCGAAAAAAGTAGTCCTGTCCACATTTGACACACACCTGTCTGTTGGGATTGTAAGGATCACTCATGAACGGACAATTATCGTGAGTACACTCATTATTGCAAATAGGAGATTTCATGCTAAAAGCCTCATTTATGAAAGGTAAAACATCCATATTTTCAGAATGACTGAAGTAATTAGCTTTGAAGGCTCACTATTTAGCTCAATTTTTAGCTCACTATTTAGCTCAGTTGGCTCGGTTATTACGTTAGTTGCTATCGAACACCAGAGCAAATGTAACATAAGAAGAAAGATGATGCGAAATTTTTGAAAAATGGCGGATTCTGTGAGAGCATCTACACGAGGGCTAAAAATTGTCGAGCAAGCTAGGCTGAGAATGGGCTGGAATAAAACTGCTGATATTTGGTGGCAGACAGCATTAACCTCAAAAGCAACTTTGAAGCGGTTTTGGGCAAGGGAGTCAATTCACAGACAAACTTTTATACAGATTTGTGAGGCTGTAGGGGTGACAAGCTGGCAAGATATTATTGAGCATAGTCAAATTCCTATTACTAAGCATGATCCTGATTTTGTTGGGCGTGAGGAGGCGATCGCCCAACTCAACGATATGATTAACCAAAGCGCAAAGATTATTGTTATCCAAGGTGAGGGTGGCGTAGGCAAAACAAGACTAGCTCGTAAATATTTTGAAAGTAGGGGTTTCAAACTTTTAGAACTGTCGATGGCTACGGAACCCCAAAACATCATTTCTGTAGAGAGCGTAGTTGCTGAATGGTTATGGCGAGACTTTGATGAAGAACCAGGGCGCAGTCTAGGGATCAATTTGTTGAGACTGAACCGGATACTTCGAGATCAAACCAGAAGAATCGGTATATTAATCGACAATCTCGAAACTGCTTTAGATATCAATAGAACATTCATTGAGCCTCATCGCCATTATGTAGAATTATTGAGGCTTTTGGCAGATCCAGCAATGAATTCCATCACACTGATCACTAGCCGTGAACGCTTATGCGAAGCTAGCGTTGATGTGAACTTTTATATGCTCAGGGGTTTGGACGAGTCGGCATGGAGACAGTTTTTTGCTAGTCGCAACATTAATCCCCATCCTGATTCTACAGGGCTGCGTGAAATATGCAGAGCATATGGAGGCAATGCCAAAGCAATGCGAATCATCAGCGGTGTGATTCGCGCAGATTTTGAATGTGATATAGATGCTTATTGGCATGTCACTCAGGATGATTTGTTGATTGAACAAGAGTTAAAAAATTTAGTTGTCACTCAGTTTAACCGCCTGCAAGAAATTGATCCTGAAGCATATCGGCTTCTCTATCGTTTGGGATGCTACCGCTATCAAGATGTGCCTTATGTACCAATTGATGGACTTCTTTGTTTACTGTGGGATGTGCCAGAGTCGCAACGTCGGCGGGTGGTTAATAGCTTGCGCGCTCGGTCTTTGGTAGAATGTGGTAAAGGAGAATACTGCTTACATCCAGTCATTTTGACGGAAGCGATCGCTCGGTTACGACTGAGTGGAGAATGGGAGAGAGCAAACCGCAAAGCTGCCGATTTTTGGACAAATAGTGTGAAAACAGTTCAAGGTACAAAAGATGCATTAAGAGCCTTGGAAGCTTATTATCACTATGTCGTTATTGAAGACTTTGAACAAGCCGCAGATATCATCATCAGACAAAGAAATAATAAATGGGGAACTCATGAATCTCTTGGGCGATCATTTTACAAACGAGGTTTATTAATACCAATAACCGATGCAATCAACGAGATTTTAGATAAACTTAATCGAGGGTGCCGTCGTGCCAAACTTTATCACACATTAGGTGCTATATATTGGCTCAAAGGCGACATTCATCAAGCCATCCAGTATTGTGAGCAAGCAAGGGAAATAGCAAGCACCTGCTTACAATCCATGCCACAAGAAAACGACAATGAGACGGTAAAAAAACTTCAATTAATAAGAATCAACTCGTTATTAACTATCGGTATTTGTAGAATTGGTTTTTGGGAACTCGAAGAAGCAGTAACAACTCTCATGCGAGTTGTTGAACTTTGCGATGAACTTAATTATGAGAAATATGCTCCATCTGCTTTGTTTTACCTAGCATTTTTAAATTCATGGTTGGGACGAACAGAAGAAGCAATTGAGATTGCTAATTACCTCTACAATAGACTACCAGAAGAAGGGCTACCTTCATGGGTAACAGAGTATAGATTATTTTACTTATTAATAGCCTATAGAAATTTAGGAGAAATACAAAAATCATTTGATATCTATCAAAAAAATATTTTTTATGCTGAAAACAGTCCTTATCCTCAAGCGAAAACTAAAGCTTTAATTGGTTTAGCACAGTTGTATAGAGAACAAGGAGAATTTGAAAAAGCAGTAGCTTGTCATCAAGAAGGAATCAAAGTTTTAGATGAAATAGGCGCTAAATGGGACTTAGCAGAGGCTTACTATCAAATTGCATTAACTTATCAAAAGATGGGTGAGCAGCCAAAGAGTGAGGAACACTTTGAGCGAGCGATCGCACTTTTCCAAGAAATGCAAGCACCCAAACAAGTTGAGAAAGTACAAACAGCAATGGGGTGTCTGTAGAAATAATCAGTAATAATATTAGAACAGCACGTGCATCAATACGTTTAGCGTTTACGATCAATTGGTTTTGGTGCGTCATACTCAGCTAAAGGAGAATATATAGTAATGCTAACTTCTACAGTCGTCTCGAATGTATCAAGTGCAAAAGATTTTTCACTAGAAGAGTGGATGCACAATCCCCCCGATCATACAGAATGGGTGAATGGGGAATTAGTGGAGAAAAACGGAGTGACACTCAAGCATAGCCGGATACAGGGAAATTTATATTTTTACTGGAGAAATTACAAAGATTCCACCGGACAAGGAGCACAAGTTTATACAGAAGTACCCTGTCGTACCAACAAGCAGGGACGTGTTCCCGATGTTGCTTATCTCACACCAGAACTTTTCAATCAATTTGGTGAACCTGCTGTGTTACCCCAAAGTTTCCCACTCATTGCTGAGATTGTTTCCCCTACAGATTTGGCTGAAGAGGTTATTGCTAAATCTCAAGAATATTTGCAATCTGGAGGCGAGGAAGTTTGGCTAGTGTTTCCCGAAAATCGTTGGATTATTGTGACAACAAAAAATCAACGGTTTGTGTTTACTTCTGGTGAAATTGTCAGCACTCAAATTGTGCTAAAAGGTTTCAATGTAGCAGTTGATGAATTGTTGGCTTGATCAAAAGTTCTGCTTAAAGTTTTTTAATGCTCCTTTTCTCCCACCACTTGGCTAAAGCGTGAAAGCTTACTAAGGGATAACTACTCCCATGCTCCCATTGAAGTAAGAAGTAAATGCCTAGACAAGTCTAGGGTTTATATAGCCGACTCGATACATCGCGTATGACTGTAAAATCATCAATCAGAATAATCACTACCAGAACCATACTTCCAAGCATCAGTCCAACGATTCCAATAATATTTAGATATATGAGGCAAATTTCTCTTCCACGGTTCTAACATTTGACTCAGCCAAAATAAAACAGAGTAAATTCCTAAATTCACATAGTGAACCATCCAACCCAGTAAAGTTCCCAAACCGACTTGAGGAATCACTTTAGCAATTAATCCTGGATGTGTTAAGGCAGTTTTTATGAGTGTTTTTGTTAGGGCTGGAAACTGTACTACATCTTGCAAAAAAGGTTTGAGTACAGATTCACCGAGTTGTTGCATTTGTTGAAACACCACAGACAGGAGTTGATTAATTTGATTTGGCTCAATTTTTTGATTAACATCAACACTCATTGCTCTTTGGAATAGCCAAGTCACAGCTAAGCTAGGTTGGTATGGTTGCAGTGGTGCGATCACCTTTGCAGATAACTGATCTATTTCTAGCGCCTCGTGAATACCTAATGTTAAACGCCGTAAGTGACGCACCATCGCACCAAAACCGCCAAAACTCAAAGGAGATTGGCTTCCACTGCTATCTCCAACTGGTAGAATGCGATTCCAAGGTGTCTTGAGTGGAGAACGATAGGAGGGAAAAAAGCCAAATAGCGCTCGTTTAAATGTCAGCTGGCTCAACTCCACGCCTTGATATTCCGGCATCAAACGCAGATAATCCTCAAATAGAGCTTCTAAACCCAAGCGTTCTGGATTGGCATCCATGTAAGTAAACATGTAAGTGGTTCTAGCATCCCTTGCTGGAAAAGCTTCCCAAAAGTATTGGCATTGATTTTGTACAGGTGTGAATGATAACAACAAGTCGCCTGTGTGATTTTCTGGAAAACCTTGAGCACAAGTTCCCACAACTAAACAAAGTGCATCTGGTTTTTGTCCCTGACGTGCTTGCTGGATTATGGGAGAAAGATATCCCATTGCATCAATTAACAACCTGGTTTTGAATTGGTTGTTTACCATCACTCCATCAGGATGAACAACTGCTTCTGTAAATGGAGTATTTTCAAATAACTTTCCACCAGATGCAAGAAATCGCTGCTTTAAAGTTTCCAGCAAATAAACTGGATCGACACCAATGTTCAGAACATCTCTTACCCAAACTTCTGTACCACCAAAAAAGCTGACTCTCGCGGGGTTGTATTTTGTGGCGATCGCCTGATCCAATTCTGCATCCGTCAGTAAATTTAACTCCAAGAAAACTTGTAATTCTTTATGAGAAATATTCCATTCTTGCTCTCTACCACGTAACATTGAGCGTTCTATTAACGCCACTCGCACTCCCTTTACAGCTAAGGCACAACCAATTAAAATGCCTAATGTACCGCCGCAAATGACAACATCCCAATCTATAGCACCCAAATGTTGCTGAGTTTCTTTTACTACCATTGGTACAGGAGCGTTATCCTCTCTCACTGATGTCAAAATGCGATCAGCTTGGCGTAACTTATCTAAAATATTTCCTGGTAGTTGTGAAAGAATATTTTCCGTCAGGGACATAATACTAAATTCCACTATAGTCACTATTTCTCATCGTACTAATATAAATTGAAAGTCAAAGTCAATCTTGATTTTTTATAAGTTATTTCTCAAGATAGATGTCTATAGGAATCCGGTTTTGTTTATGTTAGCTTGCGTGGCGGAGCCATACGAACTCGTTGAGGTAGGGAACAGGCAACGCCAAGGTGAGCGTCGCCAAGGTGAGCGTCAGCCGAACGGCAACGCTTAACGCTTAACATAAACTGTATTGAGTTTTGTTCAAAAATCTGCTGAGGAATTCTATATGAGATAAATAACTCTTTATTTCATGAAAGAGTCATTAATGAAAGGAAATAGAATTCAACTTGTTTTTCAAGATATTTAAATTTTGCTTCTATCAAAATTTCATTTTTTTATTTTTGAAACATGATACTCTAAAAGATTCTGTAAGCACTCCTTGTGTCAAAGATTGCATTCACAACTGCTTTGCCTACTTACTTATTCAGAAGATCGTGACTGCAGAACGGACAGGGCAGGATTTCTCAAAACAGAATTAATTTTATTCCTGCGTACAAGATTAATCCCACGCTTAACTGTTGCACTACCCTGGCGCGCTGCGCATACTCAACCGTTACATTCTTCTCAATTAGCTTGGTTGGAGAAAATTAAACACCTACACTAATTGCAGCAGCACTCGCAGCAGCAGCAGCGGAGAAAAAAGCTGTGCCAAACAGCCACCAAGCAGCAGTTTCTGCCACCTTTTGGCTAGCTTCCGCTTGCTGTCTAGCTTGCTGCTGGCAAATTTGGTTAATGAATTGCTCTACCTTGGGACTCAGTCGATTGGGCTTTAGCTCTTTTGGTTCGGCAGACTTTAGAGCGATTGGCAATCCATTAGTTTGGACTTTCTGGGGTTGATTCCCCCAAATTTGCTGCCAAAAGCCTTCAAAAGAGTCTACAAACCAATTAATATCTTGTTTTGACAAATCTGTGCGACTATCGACTATATCCACAAAGGTTTTACGACCGATATTGCGTAAGTAATTCTCCTTAGTGAGAGATTGCATTTCTGGTTGGGCGACTAATTTTTCAAACTCATCTTCAATTTGTAGTCGCGCTTCCTCAGAGAGTTGTAGCTGGTTTAAATAATTGTCTATTGCCTTGTGGATACTGGTTCGATCCGTCGCTGAACCCAGTTCGTTACGAACTGCGGCTGCAGCTGCATCTGCTGTGGAAACAACGCGATCGCTGATCGTCTTCGCACCAAAGCCTATAGTTGCTGTGCCGATAATGCCTTGCAAGCCAGAAGTAGCCTGATCCAAAACGGAACCAAGTACCGAGCCTACCGTAGTAACACTGACCCATACCAGTAAAAAGAAGTAGGCTGCCCAAATGACCAGACCAATAATTGCTGCCAATAGCGGATCATGTAATGGGCAAAGTTTCACCGCTAGAAAACAAGCAAAAAATAATGTAATGCTGACAGTTCCTAACGTTCGCAACCCAACTATTGTCCCAACTTGATTAATCTTATCGTCCATCGATGCTTGGCCGTTAGTATCTAATTCATGCTCTGGAGTTGAGTCTGAAATTCCCAAGGCAATGAAGAAGTTAGTTAGCAGTAGCCCAAAGGCAAAGGCCAGCAACAGTCCAGCTATCAAGACTAAAAAACCTTGAGTGCCTGACAACAGAAGCGCAGCATCAACTGACGCCGTAAATTCTTGAGCGATGACAAGCTGTGCTATCCAACACTGCGTGCTGCACAGTCCCACTATTGTATCCATACTCACCAAAAATGTTAGTCTTGCTACTGTTTATTTATTAGTAATATGTTTGCTGTTGATTTTTATCTCTCTAACGGTCTAAAAAAGCGCCTAGAGTTAGGAGTTTAGTTTTCATCCATGAGGCGAAAACGTCTTCAATTGCAGCTAATAGCAGAGCAAAGTTAAAAGCGAAAAGCTTAGAGAATACTAACTTGACATAATGAAGTTTTATGAATCATTTAGTGTTAATAACTAGCAATAGTGTACTTAAATTTTCTCTACTAAATGTAAATTTTTGTTTGTTGTCGTTTAATTAAGCTTGCTTTCTCAGTGCAAATCAATTTCAATAGTTTCCTGTTACTAGTCATCTTTCCCCCTTGCCCCCTGCCCCCTGCACCCCTGCTTGGTTCGGTCAGTCGAACTTAACTGACAACTAAATCTCCCAAAATCCATGCTCCAAAATTGAGATCCAACAGTGGTGAGCAACTCTCACTCCTTTTCTCCTTATGAATTCCTAAATAGAAATATGGGTCATTTACATAAAACTTTCAGGCGAAAAGCATTCCGAGTTCTAGCATTTTTACTTGGCATCATCTTTGCTTTAGTTTTGGTACCTCACACTTCGGCACAGCTACCAAATTCGACGGAAATACTGTGGGATACTTACGGCATACCCCACATCTACAGCAAAGATACCCGAAGCGCATTTCAAGCCTTTGGTTGGGCACAAATGCAAAGTCATGGTAACTTGCTTTTACGTCTTTACGGTCAAGCACGCGGACGTGCAGCCGAATACTGGGGAGAAAAATATTTAGAATCAGACCGTTGGGTTCAGACTATGGGAGTGCCAGAACGCGCCAGTTCTTGGTACAAAGCACAAAATCCAACTTTTCGCAACTATCTGGATGGTTTTGCTGCTGGAATTAATGCCTATGCTAAGGAGCATGGAGACAAGCTTGACGATGAGGTAGAGGTTGTGCTGCCAGTCAAAGGAGAAGATGTACTGGCTCACCTAAACAGAGTCCTGCATTTTACTTTTGTTGTCAACCCACAAGAGGTTGCAGGTGTCGCCAAGCAAGAATCAAAAGCCGGGTCTAATGGTTGGGCGATCGCCCCATCACATTCTGAAAGTGGCAAAGCGATGCTGCTGGCAAATCCACATTTGGCTTGGTCGGATTTATTTTTGTGGTACGAAGCACAACTTAAGACTCCCGATATTGATGCTTATGGTGCAACACTTGTTGGAATTCCGGTGTTGGCGATCGCCTTCAACAATAATTTGGGCTGGACTCACACCGTCAACACTTACGATGGTTGGGATACGTACTCACTCAAATTAGTTGAAAATGGTTATCGCTTCGATGGCAAAGTTCGTCCCTTTGAGACTAAAACCCTTTCGTTGAAGGTAAAACAATCTAACGGTACGTTAAGCGAACAACCCCTCATCGTCAAACGTTCTGTTCACGGTCCTGTGGTCACACAAAAAGATGGTTCTGCTTTGGCGTTGCGCGTTGCTGGTCTTGATCGACCTGGTGTGCTTGAACAATGGTGGGATATGGCGCGTTCTCAAAACCTCACCCAGTTTCAATCTGTTCTCAAGCGTTTGCAACTACCTATGTTTACGGTGATGTATGCAGACAAAGATGGGCATATCATGCACCTGTTCAACGGTGATGTTCCAATTCGTTCTCAAGGTGATTTTGAATACTGGGAAGGGATTATTCCTGGTGACACGTCTAAAACACTATGGACGAAAATCCATCCCTACCAGGATTTACCGCGCGTCATTGACCCAGAAAGCGGTTGGTTGCAAAATACTAATGATCCACCTTGGACAACGACGTATCCTACTGCTATTAAAGCAAATAATTACCCTGCTTACATGGCACCGAGTTCCCTAGATTTTCCCGGCAGGTTTCGGACGGAGCGTTCTATAAGAATGCTTTCTGAGGACGACAAAATCTCTTTTGATGAGATGGTGCAATACAAACATTCGACCCGCATGGAACTGGCAGACCGCATTTTGGATGACTTAATTCCCGCAGCGCGTCAGCAAGGGGGTGAATTAGCGCGGCGAGCAGCTGATGTTCTGTTGGCGTGGGATAGACAAGCGAATGCAGATTCTAAGGGTGCTGTACTTTTTGCCTCCTGGGCAGAACAGATGGATTTAGATGATAAATCGTTCAGCAAACCTTGGAATCTAGACTCTCCACGTACCACTCCAGACGGTTTAGCCGATCCCAACAAAGCAGTTGCAACACTTGAAGCTGTTGCGGGCAAAGTTGAAAAAGCTTATGGAAAGCTAGATGTCGCGTGGGGAGATGTTTTCCGCCTACATGTGGGCAATAAGGATTTGCCTGCTAATGGTGGTGATGGAAGTCTCGGTATTTTCCGCGTCGTCGATTTTGCACCAGGAGCAGAAGGTCACTTCCAAGCAGTTCAAGGTGATTCGTTCGTCGCTGCTATTGAGTTTTCTCAACCAGTAAAGGCGATGGCGTTGATTGGCTATGGTAATGCAACTCAACCAAATTCGCCCCATGTCGGTGATCAGTTAGAGTTGTTCACTGGCAAGCAGTTGCGTCCAGTTTGGCGCGAGCGTCAGGATATTCTAGCGCATTTAGAGGAGCGTAAGGCATTCTGAATCTAACCAGGGTCAAAAAGCCTTGATTTCGGGCTTTTTGGCTATCTGGGATGTTATGTTTATTTACGCGCCTGGTGCACCACTATCAGGCTGCAAGTGGGAGGACG
Source organism: Brasilonema angustatum HA4187-MV1 (assembly GCA_019359695.1). Lineage (GTDB taxonomy): Bacteria > Cyanobacteriota > Cyanobacteriia > Cyanobacteriales > Nostocaceae > Brasilonema > Brasilonema angustatum. The sequence continues at coordinate 79,632 of JAHHGV010000019.1, read as the reverse complement.
AGAACCCCTCAAGATGTAGTGTTCGCCGTGCTCCACACTACATCTGTTCTTCAGAGAGGGGATGAAGTCCGACACAACGGGTTTTAACCCGTTGTTTCTCTTGCCCATTGTTCCATCCATCAATCAGCAAAGAAACCAAGCCACAACTTATCACGGAAGTAAAGTTAAAACTACCTGATTTTATTGATTCTAATTGGGTTAAAGAAGTGACGATACGTCCTTGTCTCGGCGAGTTTGTCATTGACTGGGTTATCGACGATGGGAAGGAACCAATCAAAGTTAATCTCAACCTTGATTACAGTCATGCTTTATCGCTTGACCACGGTGGGACAAACTGGCTCACAGGCGTCTCAACACGCGGGAAGAGTTTCATCATTGATGGTCGCAAACTAAAAGCGATGAATCAGGGTTACTGCCGTCTCGTGGCGAAATACAAGCAAGGGAAGTCTGATTTCTACTGGGACAGTAACCTAGATAGAGTGCAGCGTAAGCGCAACAACCGTGCGATTCGTTGATTGCCGAATCACGGTAACCAGCCCGTGATAAGCGCAGCGACAGACGGCTTTGATTTCCTTGGCTGGCACTTTAAAGTGCAGAGTAACGGAAAATTTAGATGTGTTCCATCAGTGAACAACTTTAAAGCATTCCGTCAGAAAGTAAAAGACATCGTCAACTGCCCCAATTATGGTTCTAAGGAAAAAGCCAAGAAATTAGCTCCCATAGTTAGAGGCTGGAGGAACTACCACAGGTTCTGTAAGATGGATGGGTCAAGCAACTCGCTATGGCACATCAGTCACAGAGCATTCAAGGTATTCAACAAGGAAAAGAAGAATAACCGCCACTCAAGCAAAATGCTTGTAGAAAAGGCATTCCCAACAGTTCCTTACTCCGAAAATGACTTCGTCAACGTCCAAGGTGAGAAATCACCCTTTGACGGAGACATTACCTACTGGAGCGAACGTAACAGCAAGCTCTACGACGGCCACACCTCTAAAGCCCTAAAACGGCAAAACCATTCATGCGGAATTTGTGGAATGAAGATGATATCTGAGGATACAGTCCACCTACATCACGTAGACGGAAATCATCAGAATTGGAAGACCAAGAACTGCATAGCGGTCCATCGGGAATGCCACCAATACCACCACATGAGCAAGGAGAAATCCTAGAACATCGGAAGCTGGGTGCGTAGAAATACGCACGCCCAGATTTAACAGAGAGGTGCGGTGGATAATACCACCCATCGACTCTACCAAATGCGCGATGCAATCAACAAAGCAGTGCGGTTCATTATCAACCGATGCCTAAACGACAAGATTGGCAACATCATAATCGGATGGAATGAATGTCACAAAGTTGGTTCTGAGATGGGTAAGGTTAACAACCAAAACTTTGTCCCCATCCCAACAGGACGACTAATTGCACGATTAAAGCAACTAGCTTCTGAATACGGGATTGTAGTCACGGTCACCGAAGAAGCTTACACATCAAAAGCATCATTCTTAGATGGCGATAGTCTACATAAATTTGGTGAAAAACCCAAGGGATGGGTGCCATCTGGAAAAAGGACAAACCGTGGTTTGTACAAAACAGCCGCAGGTTTATTAATCAACGCGGATGCTAACGGAGCAGCTAACATAGCCAAGAAAGTAGCTACACAGCTAGGTGTGAGCCTGGTCGAGGTAGGTAGGGCGGTTTTGACAACGCCACAGCGATACGATTTGTTTACGCGATTAGATAAATCATATTGTAGACGCAGCTACGGGGTCTTGTAGACCCCGTAGCTGCAACAGTCTAGAATCCCCCGTGCTTCCAGCCGGGGGAGATGTCAAGTGGTATTGCAATTTTAATATAAGGATATTACTATATCTTAACATTACAGGTGAGATTGATGAATCGTGGGAAAATAGTTGCAATTATCACAGGTGCGGTTTCCATAATTTTGGCACTTGGCTACCTTGTGCTTGTACAACTGCTAGACTTTAGGGGCGAAATGAAACCTGCTCCTATGAGTGAGTCGTCGCACCAGTCATCAGTAGTCGCGTATATTTTACCAGGAAATGCGCAAGCAGTAGTAGAAAAAATCTACTAACTAGTATGGTACCAAGTAGCATTCAAACAAGAGAGAACTTTTGAGATTGAGTGTGAGCGGTGTAAGAATTATAGCTGGCGTTGCAAACAGTGATGGAGAAAATGGATCACATATACCAGTTGTATTTGATTTGGTGAAAATTGAAAAACAAGATCCCCGACTCTTTAGAGAAGTCGGGGATCTTGTTTTTCATGAATGATTTAGAACTGCTAGAGGTTGCGATACGCGTAGCGGCTAGCCTTGGGCTTATCGCCCCAAAGGGGACAGAGCACCATAGCACTTTACGGCTGCCCATAATTGTACAAGGATTTATGTTGACTTGTGTCACCCCACCAACCCAAACCCCTTGTTGTAAGGAAAGGTGGAGTCAAAACTGCCATGAAATCGACCCTACCACCGTCAACGGATCATCTGGGAAAACACGCGTCCTGCTCTGGGAAGTCTCAAAATAGTCAACGTCAAACAGATTCCTAACATTGAGTGCGGCTCGAAAACCTCCCTAGTTGTAGAAGATACTGGCAACTGGTAGAAGGAAAAGAATTTGATGCTAATTATTTTCAATCATTTTACCAAGAAAGAACTCAGCAGTCACAACTCAGTAGTCAGAATAAGTAGGAAATAATAGTAACTATAGAAATCCTAAGATCCCCGACTTCGTAAAAGTTGTCGGGGATCTGTAGCTTTAAAAACATAGATTGCAAACAATAGTAACTATTAGAATTTTTAAAACTATAAGAATTTCTTAGAGTCATCATTGATTAATGATTTAGCTGACTTATTCCCCTTTTTATAGATACACGGTAATCTATGATTAAAGAAGATGAAATAAAAGTTAAATTTTTCAACTCGCATATCTGCGTTGTAGAAAACAATGGTTGTTCATTGACAACAGCGTCCTGTTATGCTGCAAATTTAGAGGATAATTAATGGATCATTTTCTACTTGAAACTGTTTGCTTAGTTCCTTGCTATGCCTTAAGTGGTGCGCTTTTAGCCGTGCCTTGGTCTCCAGGAATCATTAAACGCACAGGACCAAGACCAGCAGGTTACATTAATTTGGTCATGACATTTCTTGCGTTTGTTCATTCTGCTTTTGTCTTACCAATTGCCTGGAATCAAGCGCCATATGAGATATCTATACCTTGGTTAAATACTGCTGGTTTAAATCTTTCTATTGATTTAGAAATCTCCTCATTAAGTATCGGCGCGATGGTTGTCATTACCGGCTTAAATTTGCTGGCACAAATTTTTGCTGTCGGCTATATGGAGATGGACTGGGGTTGGGCACGCTTTTATTCACTGTTGGGATTGTTTGAAGCTGGGTTATGCGCCCTTGCATTATGCAACTCTTTGTTTTTCAGTTATGTGATTTTGGAAATCCTAACTTTAGGAACCTACTTATTAGTAGGACTTTGGTTTAGTCAGCCTTTGGTTGTCACAGGCGCTAGAGATGCTTTCTTAACCAAGCGGGTGGGAGATTTATTTCTGCTCATGGGAGTATTGGCAATATGGTCACAAGCTGGAACTTGGAACTACACCGATTTAGCAGAATGGGCGACTACTGCCAATGTCAACCCAACCTTAATAACATTAACATGTCTGGCATTAATTGCAGGTCCAATGGGTAAGTGTGCCCAGTTTCCCTTGCATCTGTGGTTGGATGAAGCAATGGAAGGACCTGTTCCCAGTACAATTTTACGGAATTCAGTCGTCGTTGCCAGTGGTGCTTGGGTGCTGATTAAACTGCAACCTGTTTTCAGCTTGTCACCAATAGCAACTTCTGCAATGGTGGCTATCGGTGTTGTGACAGCAGTGGGTGGTTCTTTGATTGCGATCGCCCAAGTTGATCTCAAACGCTGCTTATCCTACTCCGTCAGTGCTTACATGGGTATGATCTTTATCGCTGTTGGGACACAACAAGATGAAGCAGCACTGTTGTTAGTCCTCACCCACGCCTTAGCCTCAGCACTCCTAGTCATGAGTACTGGTGCAATTGTTTGGAACAGCATCACTCAAGATGTCAGCCTTCTGGGGGGACTTTGGTCACGCCGTCCAGTTTCTGGAATAGCATATATAGTAGGGACTCTAGGATTAATTGGGTTTCCACCGTTAGGCGGCTTTTGGGCATTGCTGAAATTAGCATCAGGACTATGGACAACACAACCTTGGCTTGTGGGAGTACTTATCATAGTCAACACTTTAACAGCCTTCAGCTTAACCAGGGAATTCAGTTTAATATTTGGTGGAAAACCAAAGCAAATGAGCGATCGCTCACCTGAAGTCAGTTGGCAAATGGCTCTACCCACAATCATTTTGCTTGGCTTTACTCTCCATTTACCCCTAGTGTTACAAAGCTTATCACTACTACCAACTTGGGAAACTCTTAACAAAGATGTCGGACTTCTGTTGATGTGGTCAAGTATTTTTGGCTGCGCCATTGCAAGCGTCATTTATTTAAGCAACATCATTCCCAAACCAATTCGCTTCCCTTTGAAACCTTTGCAAGACTTGCTAGCATACGACTTTTACACTCCAAAACTGTATCGGGTGAGCATAGTTTTCAGCGTTGCTATGATTTCAAAACTAGCAGACATGATCGACCGCCTCATATTCGATGGAATTGTTAACTTAGTTGGCTTAGTTTCCATATTGAGTGGAGAAAGTTTGAAATATAGCACATCCGGACAAACCCAGTTTTATGCATTCACCGTGCTATTGGGAGTAGGTATTTTAGGAATGGTAGTGAGTTGGCAACACTGGGGTTCTTATCTTTTAAATTTGATGTTTTAGTTTCCAGATTTCTTTGTAACATGGGGCGCAAACTCTTGCGCCCGGAAAAAGTTGTCAACTCACAATCAAGAACTAACAAGCAAAAATTTCTACTAACTGATAAAACTTCTCTCTCTTTTCCCTTCCTCTGCGTTCTCTTGAACTCTGCGGTTTTTTACTCCTTTCGTCAATTACATAACCAAGCAATTTATGCTCAGTCTCTTAATTTGGCTACCTATTTTAGGAGCCGCTGTTATTAGTTTATTACCTCGTGCCATTCCCGCAATCAATATTCGTTTAACAGCCCTAACCGTTACTGGATTAGTTCTTCTTTGGAATATTTTCCTCCTGTTTAAATTTGATATCTCTGATTCTGGGATGCAGTTGCAGGAATATCTACCTTGGAACGATACCCTTGGTTTAAGTTACCAATTAGGAGTTGATGGACTTTCCATACTGATGCTGCTATTAAATAGTTTGCTCACTTGGATTGCGATTTACAGCAGCAACCAAGAAACAGAACGTCCCCGGCTTTATTACTCCCTTATCTTATTAGTAAGTGCAGGAGTTGCAGGTGCATTTGCAGCACAGAATTTATTGCTCTTCTTCTTGTTCTACGAACTAGAATTAATACCCTTCTATCTCCTAATTTCCATATGGGGAGGTGAAAAGCGGACTTATGCGGCTATGAAGTTTCTAATTTATACCGCTGTTTCAGGAGCATTAATTCTAGCAACATTTCTGGGTACAGTTTGGCTCACTGGTTCAACTAGTTTTGATTACAATACACTCTCAACTCAAGCCTTATCAACAACACTACAAATCATTCTACTTGTAGGAATCGTGCTAGGGTTTGGAATCAAAATTCCCCTAGTTCCCTTACACACTTGGTTACCAGATGCTTACGTTGAAGCTTCAGCCCCCATCGCGATTCTTCTTGGTGGAGTGTTAGCAAAGTTAGGAACTTATGGCGTTTTGCGATTTGGGATGGCGCTATTTCCCGAAGCTTGGAGTATTCTTGCACCCAGTTTAGCAACTTGGGGAGCAATCAGTGCTATATACGGGGCAGTCACCGCGATCGCTCAAAAAGATATCAAGCGCATGGTTGCATATAGTTCCATTGGGCACATGGGCTATATATTGTTAGCAGCAGCAGCTAGTACTTCGTTAGCATTGATTGGTGCGATCGCCCAAATGTTCAGTCACGGTATTATCCTCGCCATCCTTTTCCATCTTATAGGAGTTGTAGAAGACAAGGTAGGAACCCGTGAGTTGGATAAACTCAATGGTTTAATGAGTCCTATACGCGGATTACCCTTAACAAGCGCCCTACTCATTTTAGGAGGTATGGCAAGTGCTGGTATTCCTGGTATGACAGGATTTATTGCTGAATTTATCGTGTTTCAAGGCAGTTTCTCCGTCTTTCCGATACCAACACTGTTATGTGTTGTCGCCAGTGGCTTAACTGCAGTTTACTTTGTCATCCTCCTTAACCGCACCTGTTTTGGCAAACTTGACAACGACTTAGCTTACTATCCCAAAGTTCTGTTGTCTGAGAAAATACCAGCTTTTATTTTAGCAGCCCTGATCTTGTTCTTGGGAGTACAACCGAGTTGGTTAGTGCGTTGGAGTGAACCAACAACGACAGCAATAGTTGCGGCTATTCCTCCTATTGAAAAAACCGTAACGACTCAAGTCGCTCTCAATCAATAAATCTATCTAGAATGTCCATTTTTCAAAAAATTTTGTGAACGACAATGGGCATTTCTTGGAACAGTCAATTTGATGAAAAAAAACCGCAGAGGCACAGAGAACACAGAGAAAGAGAAAAACAGAGAGAGGAAAAATTATCTGTATGAATGCAACTTAGTATAATTTTTTGTGTTTATCAGTGTCCATCTGTGGTTTCAAATATCTTAATACGTGATGAAATGAAGGCTACTAGTTAAGAGAAAAGAAAAGAGGAAATAAAAATGGTACAAACTCCAAACAAAACCGAAGCTAAATTACCTCCTTCCACCCATGAGTTTGCAGAAGTGATTCATCGGTTAGAAGCAGGCGGTGCAATGTTGCCCGACACGCCAGAAAACTTAATGCAAATCATCGGTCTTTACAAAGCTTATGCAGTACCGATGGACTTTTACTGGCGCGACTTATTATATATTGCTGAGCAGGTATTTATAGATCCATTTCCCTTTTTTAAATACTTCATTTCTCAGGAGTATTTAGAACGTCACAATCATTATGCTGGTGATGATGCTGAGTTGAGAGTTTGGCGCGGTGAGGCGACTGCCCATCCGGAACTCTTAGCATTTATGCAAAAGGGTGAAACCTTCAAAATGCCTAAATTATTGCATCACTTATTCCATGATCGAATTAACATGGAGTTTGCCGAAGCTTGTATGCGAGCAATGCTTTGGCATAGAGGAATGGGTGGAAAATTTGACCCTTATCTGGATACTGAAGAATACAAAGCGAATGCTGATAGGGCAATCAAAGCTTACTTCAAAGGTAATCCTGTCATGTTGGGACTCTACAAACTGTTCCCAGATATGTTTATAGAACAGTGTCGTCAGATGTCTTACTACTCTAATCTGGGTTTGTTCTGGGAAATCATGGCTGCCGTGTTTTTTGAAATGTCAGACTTATATGACGAAGGGAAAATTACGACTGTCCCAGAGGCGATGAATTTCTTGGTGAATGGAATTCTTGCAGTCGCAAATCGTCCTATTTACCATAACGTTTATATTCGTGGCGAATGCTACGAAATCGTTCCCAAATCTAAAGGCTTTGTCTGGCTTCACGAGGCTGCATTACCTTACGTGGAAGCTGTTTTTTACCGTACTGCTCCCTTTCGGGGTACAAAATCTTATAATGCTCAAGCAGGACAAGTGCCAACAGATCAAAAAGACTTTCACTACGGAATTCTTTATGCAGATGTCTTTCCAGTAGGTACCGCAGGTATTCCACCAACACTACTCATGCAAGATATGTTGCATTTCTTGCCTCCATATCTTGTTGATTACTACAAGCAATATTGCCGAGGCGAAGAAGATACGTTGATTCAGTTAGGAATTAGTTTCCAACGTTCAATGTACTGCGTCACTTCTGCAGTTATTCAAGCATTACGAACAGCACTTTTACATCCTTTAGATGACCCAAATCCCGAACATTTACAAGCAAATCGGGACTTTTTTGAAACTCAGTTAAATCGTTTTACTCGTCCTGAGTATGGTATTCGTAATGCTGCTCGTCTGCGGGATATTCAGAGACAGGATTATAGATAATATCGTGTACGGATAAAAATTTATAACCAAAGTAGCAGAGGACACCCTGAGAGGGTTCTCACCCCCACTCATTGATCCCCTACAGCCCCGCCCTTTCAAGGAAGTCAAAAGTAAAAATTAATACTTTTGACTTTTGACTTGTTTTGCCCTTACACCCCTGTTAACCTTTTCAACGCTGTTGGGTTGTTCAGCAGCATTTACGGCTTGCACTCCTAGTGAATTCATTTTTATTGAGAATATTTTTTATAGATCTTTCTATCTATAGATTGAAGTAATTGATATTTAGAATCCCTAATATAAGCTCCAAGATGTGTTTTATATTTGCTAATGTGTCTTTTGCGCAGGACAAAAATAATACACAGGCTCTGAGTATGAACCAGAGCAAGAACAAATTTTAACTAAAACTAAGAACCAAATCAAAGAACAAAATCATTTAGGACAGCTACAGTCATAATTTAGGAGAAATTAACATGAGCACTTACGCCAAGGAATTGAGAGCCACAGCCCAAGCTATGGTTGCTCTTGGTAAGGGTATTCTGGCAATGGATGAAAGTAATGGCACCTGTAACAAGCGGTTTGAGAAACTGGGGATTCAACCCACAGAGGATCGCCGACGTGCTTACCGGGAACTAATTTTGACGACTCCTAACTTGGGTGAGTTTATTAGCGGTGCGATTCTGTATGATGAAACAATTCATCAATCTACACTCTCAGGTAAACCCTTTACCCAGGTGATGCCGGAAGCAGGCGTGATCGTAGGCATCAAAGTAGATACCGGAGCAAAAGATTTATCAGGATGTCCGCAAGAGAAGATCACAGAGGGACTTGATGGATTGCGCGATCGCATTGCTGAGTACTATAAAATAGGTGCGCGATTTGCTAAGTGGCGAGCTGTGATTACCATCGGTAACGGCATTCCCAGCCGTACTTGTATTGAAGCTAATGCCCATGCCCTTGCTCGGTATGCAGCACTGTGTCAAGAAGGGGGATTGGTGCCGATTGTAGAACCAGAAGTGCTGATCGATGGCGATCATACAATTGAGCGATGTTATGAAGTTACTGATCAAACCTTGCAAGCCGTATTTACTCAACTGCGCTTGAACAAAGTGGCATTCGATCAAATGATTCTCAAGCCCAGCATGGTGATTGCAGGATTAAATTGTTCTACTCAATCAACAGTAGATCAAGTGGCCCAAATGACGATCCAATGCTTGCTGAGCAATGTACCTGCAACAGTTGCGGGTGTGGCATTCCTGTCTGGTGGACAAACCAATGAAAAGTCAACCGCACACCTAAATGCGATGAATCTCAAGTATGGTGCGAAGTGTCCTTGGCCTGTTACTTTCTCATATGCTCGTGCGATTCAGCAACCCGCTCTAGAGCACTGGCGCGGAGAGGATGACAATACCAAAGCCGCACAACAGTTGCTTTTTAATCGGGCAAAGTTGAATGGTGCTGCCAGTCAGGGTAAGTACAACGTGGAGATGGAGAAAACACCTGCGTTAGTCTAATTCACTGCAATTCCTGCGGAGGTTTGATGGAAAATACCATCACTTGTGTATTACAGCGGTTTTCATATGAATAGACCACAAATCGTAGGGGAGCCAGTGCGTTGGACGGGTTTCCCGGCTTGAAGCATCTGGCGTTGGGCATTGCTCACAAAAGCCTACGTGATAGACATTTGAGATATTGGTGAGCAATGCCCACCTTACAGAAAACCGCTGTAAAGTGCAGTTAGCTTCTTCGCCCCCTCGCCCCGCACCATAGAAGGCTTGGTGTCGCAATATTCAGTTTAAGAAGGTGCGTTATGGCAAAGCCATAACGCACCTTTTGGCTATGTATCTGATTCTGGGGATGATTAGGAATACAGCGTAAGCGTTTCATCGATTTAGAATGGGTGGTTTCTTTACACCGTGAATTGATATTTATTGAGAATTTATTATGATAAATCTTCCAATCCATAAATTCAAGCTATTGATATTTATAATCCCTAATCCAACCTCCAAGATGTCTTTTATATTTGCTTTTATGTATTTTTCGTAGGACAACAATAATACATTGATCAGCCCCTCCGGGGCGGGAACAGGGAATAGGGAACAGGCAACAGCAAAAAATTAGCCCCGGATATTGGATTCAAGCCCCTTAATTTATTAATGGAAGAATTCAAAAAAATTGTTGACAGATGCGTAGCACGATTCAACAAGACGTCCTTGTTTAAATCCCCTAATTTTAATTAAGTAAGTCGGTGCAAAAAAATCAAACTGTGTAAAGAAAAGTAAATAAGGCTCAAACTCTTTCTCTCCCTACTCCCTGCTCCCTGCTTTATTCCAACAAGAATTATTTACGCCGACCTACTTATGGGGATTCCCCTGTTGCCTGTTGCCCGTTCCCTGTTCCCTTTTTAATCTTGGTATTGACAAAAAGAAGCTCTGGAGCACTTCTTGGTGGGAGTAACGGAGAATGGTGAAGAAGAAGCACGCCTGAGAAGGGAGCGGTTGTAGTGGGGGAGAAAACCCCACGAATAAATACGTTCGCATGAATCAAGATGTTAGCGTTGCAAGAGCGCCGCCTCCGGGGCGCTTCGTGCCGTAGGCAGGGGAATTGGAGTTGTTGCATGAATAAATACGTTCGCATGAACTGATTGCAGGGAGAAGAAGCACCAGCGAAAAGGGGCAGGGTGCATGGGAGAGGACTGATCCACGTAAATTCTTTTTCTCCCTACAAGGAGTGCTTTGGTGCTCCCTACTTCTTCTTTCTGCCCCGACAACGCGCTTGTGCTAACTCCTGCCCAGACGCTCTTGCAACAAGTCGGGAAACCCTACCAAGAGCGCTGCTTCACCCGCGCACGGCAGTGGCTTCCCTACACCCCTTCTTGGTCAATTTCAGAAACATCGGCTGGAACCCTCATTCTTGCGTTCGGTGACAAAAGTTTTCAATTTACTGACAATAGATCCTAGATTTATTTACAGATAATTGCAATAATGAGGCTGGTGCTTCCATGCATAATAGTCATAATTTAGGAGAAATTCACTGCAATTCCTGCGGAGGTTTGATGGAAAATACCATCACTTGTGTATTAAAGTTGCGATTTTATGGAGATGGGCGCTCTCCACCCAATGCAACTAAAGACTCTTGTCATCCTCTGAGTCGATAGAAAAATTTGCACAAAATGTGAAGCGAACTTCGTTTCGCTGCGCTAACGCGCCTGCTGAAGATTCTGTCTGGCAGACTTCACGCTGAACCCTTATACAATTGCCCGTTCTGCGTGTTGCGCGTTTTGTTGTAGAGTGCCCTCTTGGTGTTCGCTGCGCTAACACTAAATCAAGCTCTTTGACGATATACTACAGCCGATGTGTTGTAGCCAACGCAGGAGCAAAGATTACAACCTATCAACGAACTACACCTAGATTGCAGTGGGGTTAAAACAAGCGATCGCTACTGAACAAGCCCGGGGTAGACAGAACACGAACAAAGCAAAATTAAAAGCCAAAACAAACACTGTTAAGGAGCAAAAATGTCGAAGATTGGTTTATTTTATGGAACTCAAACCGGAAACACTCAAAACATTGCAGAGTCGATTCAAAAAGAGTTTGGCGGTGATAGCGTTGTAACACTGCATGATATTGCCGATGCTGGTACGGACGACTTTGAGGGGTATGAAAATATCATTGTTGGTTGCCCAACCTGGAACGTTGGTGAATTGGAGGGCAGTTGGGAAGGCTTCTTCGAAGACCTAGACGAGATTGACTTTAATGGTAAAAAGGTGGCTTACTTTGGACCAGGCGATCAAGTTGGCTATGCTGAGAACTTTCAGGATGCAATAGGTATTTTAGAGGAAAAGATTTCAGAACTCGGTGGCAAAACGGTTGGACAGTGGCCTACAGAGGGTTATGAATTCGAGGAGTCTAAAGCCGTCAAAAATGGCAAGTTTGTGGGCTTGGCGTTGGATGAAGATAATCAATCTGACCTGACGGATCAGCGCGTCAAAAAGTGGGTAAGTCAGTTGAAAGGAGAGTTTGGCTTGTAAGGTTCCTCTGAAATATAAGCCATTAAGGCGTTGTGAGATATCCGAGCACTGCATCGGTGGGTTTCGTGTCATTGGTTTATGCCCAATGCATACCTTGATGCAAGCATGGTTTCGATGGCTGATGAAGTCCGAATTTCGGAGATAACTAATGCCACAGACCTTTTTGACGGATGTAGTGCTAATTTTAGGAGCCTCTCTATGTCCACTAGTTTTATTAGTCTTGCTAATTAACTTTCTGTGGGCGGTTTGTGCTGCTTTTGTTTGAAAGTGTAACTCGACTCAAACGCCTCGATTCAATTGAGTGCGTCCCGTTGAGCTTTGCGTTGGCGTATTCCTTTGGGCGGGACGCTTTGCGACGAGCGCCTGCCCTTTGAGCATAGGAATCGTGGCGAACCTTTCACAGGTTGCCACTCTCTCAAAGGCACTGTTCATTAATGCATTTGCTTTTACAGAAGCTAACTTTGAGTGTTTCCATTTTCAGCTGCTTTAGACACAGGACTTAGGCAAGGGAAACGTAGTTGCACCCGTTGCGACGAGGAGTGCGCAATCTTATCGCTTTAGTTATTAAACGAGGAAAAAACTCATGGCTTTTGAACTACAATCATTACCCTATTCTGAAAATGCTCTAGAACCATACATTGATGCTCAAACAATGCAAATTCACCACGATCTTCATCATGGTGGTTATGTTAAGAATCTCAATACAGCTTTAGAAAAGCATCCAGATCTACAGAATCAAACCATTGATGATTTAATTCGGAATCTTAATACATTGCCTGAAGGTGTTCGTAACGCGGTTCGCAATAATGGTGGTGGACACTTTAATCACTCCATCTTCTGGACAATTATGGGTCCTAATGCAGGTGGTGAACCAACCGGAGCGATCGCTACTCTTATCAATGAAGTCTTTGGCGACTTCGAGAACTTCAAAACTCAGTTCAATGATGCAGGTGCAAAGCACTTTGGTAGTGGATTTGTCTGGCTGGTGCGAACAACCGACAATAAATTTGAGATCGTCAGTTTGCCCAATCAGGATTGTCCTTGGTCAGAGGGACATTACCCCATTTTATGTAACGATGTTTGGGAACACGCCTACTATCTCACCTATCAGAACCGTCGCCCAGAATATCTCAAACAGTGGTGGAATACCGTTAACTGGAATGCGGTGAACGAACGGTATAATATAGCAACTAGCGCTTAAAAATCGCGTTTTACATGCAATCTCAGCAGGATTATAGAGAATCCCTCCTGCCTTCTTGCATTGGTATCAGTTTAAGATGGTGCGTTACGCTTTGCCCTAACGCACCTTGTGGCTATGTCTCTGAGTCTGGGGATGATTCGGATTTTTCAGGTTTGAGTAATGGGAATGCGATCGCATCTCGAATACTAGCGCAGTCTGTTAATAACATCACTAACCTGTCAATTCCAATTCCTAACCCACCTGTGGGAGGCATACCATATTCCAACGCCGTCAAGAAGTCTTCATCCACTTGCGCTTCCAAATCACCACCGGCTTTTTGTGCGACTTGCGCTTCTAAACGTTGGCGCTGATCGATAGGATCAGTCAACTCTGAGAAACTGTTGGCAGTTTCCCGCCCAACAGCATATAACTCAAATCGTTCCACTAAACCAGGTTTAGAACGGTGCGGCTTTGCCAGTGGTGAAATTTCCACGGGAAAATCGGTAACAAAAGTAGGCTGAATCAGTTTTTCCTCAACTTTTTGCTCAAACCCTTCATTTAAAAGCTTGCCAATTGAAGGGCAATCTTCTACATTTTCAAAACCAGCATTTTTACTAGCTACTTTTGCCTCTTCCAAAGTTTGAAACGAGTTGAAATCCAAACCTGTGTATTCCTTCACCAAGTCGTTCATTGTCGCACGCCGCCAAGGAGGAGTCAAATCCACTGGTGTGCCTTGGTACGTAATTTGTAGCGTGCCGAGAACTTCTTTGGCAACGGTGGTAATTATACCTTCCGTCAGCGCCATCATATCGTTGTAATCGGCATAAGCTTGGTAAATTTCAATTGTGGTAAATTCAGGGTTGTGACGGGTTGATATTCCCTCATTGCGGAAAATCCGCCCCAGTTCAAACACCTTTTCAAACCCACCGACAATCAAGCGCTTGAGATGAAGTTCTGTCTCGATTCGCAGATACAGCTTCATCTCTAGAGTGTTGTGGTACGTAATGAACGGACGCGCGTCTGCACCACCCGCTTCTTTTTGGAAAACGGGAGTTTCAATTTCAATAAAATCACGCTGTTCCAAGTAACGACGAATACCAGCAGTAATGAGAGCGCGACGGCGAAAAGTTTGGCGAACTTCAGGGTTTACTATCAAGTCAACGTAACGCTGACGGTATCGCTTAGCAACATCCGTCAACCCATGCCATTTATCTGGCAAGGGCAAAAGAGATTTTGTGAGAATCGTGTATTTTGTGACAAAAACAGATAGCTCGCCCTTTTCAGTCCGTTTAATTGTCCCACTTGCTCCCAAGATATCGCCGACATCTGTGAGTTGCTTGAGGTGATTGAAAGCATCAGCATCAACATCTGCCATGCTTTCTTGAATGCGGTTTTTTTCCAAATAAAGCTGAATTGTGCCGGTTTCATCTTCCAAGGTGAAGAAAGCCAATTTCCCGAAAACACGACGCGCTATAATGCGTCCAGCCACAGTCACGTTTAAATCAACTTCTTCACCGTTAGGCAAATCAGCATATTTTTCCTGTAATTGAGCCGCGTGATGGCTGGATTCCCAATGGTAGGCATAGGGGTTCATCCCCAATTGCCTTAGCTGTTCTACTTTTTCTAGCCGCGTAGCACGGATATCTTCTTCCGACATGGTTGACGAACTAAATAGGGCAAGATTTCATTATTGTATGTAATTGTAAGAATAGCTGTAGCAATGTCCGCCGACAAACTAGTCACCTTTAGGTCTGGTCAAAACCGAAAACCAAAGTTGTAAAATTGCAACCTTCCATAACCGAGAAATTGACCATGAGGTTGCTCTCCCGGCGGAAACGCCGTGACTCCAAATAGGTAGACACCAGCAACCGTCGGGTTCTGCACTGGCTTGAGAGCTAGTGTGATAGTTCTACCTGGAGGTACTGGCGGATCAAATATCAGTGATAGTGTTTTGGTTTTGCTGTCCCTTGTCACATATTTCAAAGCAAGCTTTTGACCTTCTTTGGAAGGCGTTCCTTCAAAAGCAGAAGTGTCTCGCAAGTTAAAGCGCACACGATCTACTCCTTCACGCTGGTGAATTGTAATTGTTTGCAGCGGTTCTCCAGCATTTTCTGGCAGGCCAATGGTAAAATAGTATGTTGCACCCCATACATAAGTATCCTTGTAGGTGGTCACTGTACCCAGCAAGGTCGGTGGTTGGACAAAATAGACTTTACCATCTCGTAACTGAACTGCTTGACTCAAGTCCGCAGTGTATCCGCCTATGACTGTTGTACAAGCAATTGCTGTACCTAAGAAAAATGCTACACGCATTGTTTTGCTTCCGGTGGATCTATGACAGGTGACAAACTTGCCCCATAACTTAATTTTACGATTTAGTTTTGTGTGCTCTACGTTTTCAGAAAAAAAAGGAGTCAGAATTCACAATTGTGAATTCTTCTTCAACGGTACTAGACCTCTGGTAAAAATGGCTATGAAACCTTTACCGCGCTTGCACTAAAAATCATTTTTACCAGAGGTCTACTTAGGCAAAAGATACCCAACTCAGTTTGCAAAGTTATAAGAACTTTGTAAAAGATTATTGACTTGTGTTGTCAAAGTGCCTTGTTAAGTTAGAAACTAAAAATATAAACACACGCAATTATTCACAATTATGCAGGCAGTTTCTAGCGTCGAACTTAAGCGACCGATTTGGCAAAATGTTGCCATATTAGCTTTAGGCTTTTGGCTCAGTGCCAGCTTATTTCTTGACTTGGTAATTATGCCTACTCTTTACGTTTCTGGCATGATGACTCAAGCCAACTTTGCTTCAGCTGGCTATACACTTTTCTGGAATTTTAATCGTATCGAATTGCTCTCTGCTGGCTTAGTATTAACCAGCGTGTTAGCTGTGTGCAACAGCCAATCTCAGTGGCGTCGCGGTGCAATTATTTTGTCTGTATTACTGCTGGCGATCGCTTCTATTAACACCTACTTGTTCACTCCGCAAATGTCTGCCCTCGGAATCGAACTGAACCTGTTTGAGACAACTGCTGAAATTCCAGCAAGTATGAATATACTGCATGGTGGTTACTGGATTTTGGAAACAGTAAAACTATTGGTAGGTGGCACACTTTTGAGCTGGTGCTGGCGACGATAACTGGATGAGGAATGATGAATGATCAATGGTAAAACACTTCATTCCTCGTTGTTAAAAAATAATAGGCGTATTGCAAGTATGGCAAATCCCACGGCGGCGATCGCTTTCAACAACCTTGTGGGTAATACCTCTGACACCGCTCCCCCCGCCAAAGCTCCCAATAAGCTAGTCAAAAGCAGTGCGCCAGCTGTACCAAAAAACACCGCACGCGGAGATTGACTACGACCTGAAAGCGCAATTGCAGCTAACTGGCTTTTGTCACCCAATTCTGACAAAAAAACCGTAATAAAGCTTAATCCTAAAAGATGCCAATCCATAGTTAGTCAAGAGTCAAGAGTCAAGAGTTCTTATCAGTCACACAGGTTAATTAACTAAATTATTTGGTAATTACCAAATCCCAAAATAACATTAACGAAATTAGCAGCAGCATTATCCCTGCTGCTTTTTCTATAGTTTTTGGGGAGAGTTTGCTAGCGATCCAACTGCCTAACAGGACACCCAATAGACTAGTCATGACTAGCGCGGTGGCAGATCCCAAAAACACAACCCACGGAGAATGTGATTGCGCACTCATCAATAAAGTGGATAGCTGTGTCTTGTCACCAATTTCCGCCAGAAAGATGGTCAAAAATGTCGTGGCGAAGATGACTACTGGGGTTTGCGGCTTAGTCGGTTTCTCAGAAACCAAAGGTGACGACGCCTCAACTGAGGTAGTTGGACTATTGCAATCTAGTTCATCTTTTTGCTCTAGCTGGCTTTGGGTTGCAGATGTAGTAAGGTTCAAGGGCTTGGAGTCAAGTTTCACAGGCAGTATTTTTTTGCTAGTTAAGTTGTTTTCATATTCTTCTCATTTTCTCAATATTTTTCACAAATAGCAAGGGAATAGGGAACGCTTAACGCTTAATAGGGAATTCTGAACGCTTAACTCTTAACAGAACCTCGTAAAATCTCACTTTTGCAAGAGATCTATTAGCTTTTAGTCCCAAGTAATAGCCTGGTTTCACTAGCAGCCGCTTGCATCGCGCCCTCCGAAGTCATGCGATTTGTCAATGCAGCACTCAGATAACGTTGCAAAATATCTGATGCTTGAGCATATTGGCCAATGGACGGACGTAAAATGCTTTTATCAGCGATCTTGAGTAACTGAGGATAATGAGGATATTTGCTGACGACTTGTGGGTCACTAAACAGTGAACGTTGGCTTGGTACAAAACCCGATTTAAAAATAAATTGGCGCTGTGTTTCTTCACTGGTAAAGAATTGAATTGCTTTCCAAGCTTCTTGAGGATGTTTTGAAGATTTGCTAATTCCTAAACCAAAACCACCTAAACACCCTCCTGGACTGTTACCAGAATTAGCAACCATTGGTTTCATCGCTATTTTATCTTTTACAGGGGAATCTTCAGCATTAGCTAAAGGCCAAACATAAGGCCAACTTCGTAAAAATGCTGCTTGACCGCTTTGAAAGATACGTCTTGTATCTTCTTCAATATATGTTGTGACTCCAGGCGGAGAAATTCCTTGTTGAATAGTATCTTTGAGAAAAGCGATCGCCTTTAATGTCTCAGGTCTATCTAGCCCTACTTCTAAAGTATCAGGATTCATCCAAAATCCACCGAAACCTTGCAAGACTTCCATAAACATGGCAACCAATCCTTCAGATTGACGACCTTGCCAAAGGTAACCCCACTTAACTTTTCCTTGCTCTTGTAAGGACTTAGAAATTCTGAGTAGATCTGCGAATGTTTCTGGTGGTTGAAAACCTGCTTGTTTGAGCAAGTCTTTACGGTAGTAGAGAACTCCAGCACCAGCATACATGGGAATTCTGTAAAGCTTACCTTGGTAGCGTCCGGCTTCTATATGTGCAGGAAAAAAATCAGCTAACTCTTCTTTTGTCAAGCGATCGCTCAAATCTAACAACCATCCAGCAGCAGCAAACTTGGGTGTCCAAATGACATCCATCATTATCATGTCATAAGGAGAATCTCCCAAGATATATGCTGAAGTCAGCAGGTCTTCCTGTAAATTTGGCATACCCGGACCTTCAATAAGATTAATACGAATGCCCGGATTTTTTGCTTCAAAGTCTTTGATAATGCTTTGCTTCCAAAGTGCAGCATCAGTCGCATTCAGCATCATATTCAGGACTACTACTTCCTGTGATATGGCTTGCGGGATGGAAAGCAACATGATGCCCAATACAATAGCAAAAAATATTCCTATCCGCCATTTCAATTTTTGTAATATTTTATGCTGTTGTTTGGTTTTTTTTTGAGACATTTTTAGCAAAATCTCTTGGATCTATAATTTCTTCTTAAGATTTTTATTGATACTTAAATTATAGCTACTCCCAGTAACCCCAAAAATCTTGATGCGTGACGTTACAACTAAGTTTGTTTTGAGCAATCATCTGTTGCTTTTCTTGCAACCAGGTGTTTAACTCATGCTGTGAAGTTGCTGAATCAAGAATTTCTGGGATTGATTCTTCCATAAACTTTAATTTTAACTGAATAAAAACAGGATCGTTGCTACTAATTTCCCACGGACTTTCTCCTTGTGATACCTTCATGCCAATAAGCTTCATTGCCTTCCACATAGAGGAACCGCAGTCAGATCCCATCCCCCTGCCGAAGTCTTGAGGGCGCTGCATATGCTGATTGTAGTATTTAATAAAGTCAGAATCATCCTCAGTTTGAGGAAGAAAATTCATCCCAGTATAGTTAACAGTAGCTAGCAGCGGCAATTGGTACTTTTTTAAACATTCCAGGAATGTTTGAAACTGTTTTTCGCTAAATAGATCGAACACTGCATTGGCGACAGCTAAGTCGAAAGTATCTAAGTCTATCAGATTCTCCAGATCCAAAATAGAGCCGACAATTCTGTGGATAGTAATTTTATAGACTTGATTTTTCAAGATTAATATTGAGTCTCGCAATTGTGACTCATATCCATTTTCTTGCGCCCAGACGATTAACCTATCAAAGGCGATTTCCAAAAGTTCTTGATTTTGTTCGACCAAAAACCACTCCTGATCCTGAGAAATCTTACTCAGGTAGTAGCGACAGTTAGCACCCGTACCTGCTCCCAAATCAACGATTTTAAGGCTTTTGCGCTTTTTCAGGTATTGTTGGCAGCTTGCTTCCACAATTGAGTTACGTCCCTTGGCATCATAGGGGATGCGCAGTTCCAGCCATTCAGCTAATTTATGGTTTTTATTCATTAGACTTCTTGCAAAGAAAAGAATTTTGGTTTTAAAGAAAAAATTGCCGCAAAAGCAGGTCAAATGCTTGCTGAATTTTAGCAACCATTAAATCAAGGCCTAGAATTATTTCTTGATATAAAATTATATTGGGATGAATGAGTCTATTGGAACAAAAATTGCTTCATAGGCTCTCAAGACTAAGCAAAGAACGTGCATATACATCACCAGAGTTTGCATCAGGTGGCAGACTTCTGAGTTGAGTGATCATTTCCTGAGAATTCAGCCAGTTAGCTGACTGCAATTGATACGATTCGCCGAACTTTGCCGGTTTCCAGTTGAACTCATAAGGTCCTAAATGCTTCAATTGTTCAATGCAAGCCACAGCAATGTTTATTGCACTCGGAGTGTATTCAAACGAAAGAGCACGAATAGGTTGCGATAAGCCACGCAAAACTTCGAGTTCGTTACCCTCTACGTCAATCTTGCAAAAAGCGGGCTTACCATACTGAGTGATGAGGCTATCAAGGGTTGTTACCGAAACAGACACGGTTGTATCCCAGCGTACATGAGCGAAAGAGTCAACCTGTTGAACAGCTTGCATCCAATCACGGGAGAGGGTGGTTACAGTTGGGGTACGTCGGCTCACCAATAAGTCTTGCGTCCCAGGAACTACACCAACAGCTTGTTCAACAAGGGTTATCTGGGGATTATTGCCGTACCAGCGTTTCAACAGTTGCATACACTGAGGTTGAGGCTCGATGCCGACAACGTGGGCACCAAGACGAGATAAGGCAAGAAGATGATTGCCAACATGGGCACCGATGTCAAAACAAACATCCCCTGGTTGAACGAACAGTGAATAAAAGCGTGACAACTGACGGATCCGAAAGGGAATACCGTAGTACATTAATAATGAGCGAAGAATCCCTACCTGCTGCGAGAAAGATGACATATTAATTCTTTCCTGATGATTTAGTAGTTCTATAGGACTATGATTTGATTTTTGAAACACACTAAGAAAATATTCTCGCAAAAGCAGATCAAATGCTTAGTGAATTTTAGCAACCATTAAATCAAACCTTAGAATTATTTAAAGATTATAATTTTTCTGGTATTTCTATTAGGTTGGAATTTTTTAGTTCTATAACAGCTAATCCATTAGCGCAACTATAAGGAGAATCATAACAAACATTTTTTAGCTCATCTTGATTTGTCTGTATCCAAATTTGATAAGGATTATCAGTTTCTACTTCTGAAGCAATACGTTTGAAATAACTTACTTGAATAGCGACTTCAGGTAATTTGTATTTTTTTGTAAGCCGTTCTAAATAATCTTGGTTAAACTGAATATACCAAATTCCATCAGTAAATTTCCCAAATGGAACAGTAATAATCGCTCTTCCAGCAAGATTCAGCAGGGTGTAAATTTTCACAATTGCTTTAAGAGGAGCTTCTAAATCTCGCTCTATAGAACATTCAAAATTATCCCAGTTTTGTCCTATATGCTCAACTGTTGATATGCTTACTATCAGATCGTATTTGTCCAGAGCAGAAACATCCATTAAGTCTATATTTACAACATCTGCGGCTACCTCATATTTGTCAACTACTGTACGAGATATTTTATTGTATTCGTTCTCATAGTTGCAAAGTACATTTCCTACTTCAAGTAATTTCTCGCCGACGTTACTCTTAGATAGAAAATCTAGTATAATTGGTATTTCAATTGCGCGCTCTGCAGTATTATTATAAGGAATTAGATTATACCGCAAAGACTTTCCGTTCCAAGTAAAAGTTTCTTCCCATTTCATGAACAACCCTCGATCAAATCATAACTTAGATATTATTGTGTCTGTCTAGTTACACTAGTCATTTGTAAATGCTTGTAAAAAATCTCTATAAGTTTGATCCCAATTGTTAAACGATAAGTTATCAGTACGATTCAAAGCTTCTTTACGTAACTGATTAAGTTGATTACGATCTGTAAGCAACCTTTTGAGTGCCATGAAAAATTGTTCCTGCTTACCTAGCGGTAGGACTATCCCATTGACTCCATCCTCAATCCAGTCAGCTATTGCTCCTGTTGCATAAGCTAATACTGGTAGCCCGTGAGCAACTGCTTCAGCAGTAGCCATAGAATAACTCTCATAGGTAGCTGGGGAGATATAAAGATCGGACTGGGACAACAACTCCAACATAGTTTTTTGAGGAACAACCCCATGAACAATTACGGCATCTTGCAGTTGTGCACGCTCCCTTAACGCCAGAGTCTTCTGTTTGTAGTCTTCTTCTTCGCAGTCGCCAACCAAATGCAGCCTAAAATTCTTTGTTTCCATCTGGGCTAACATTTCTACTAATTCAAGTTGCCCTTTGCGTCGATAGAAGGTTCCTATGGTAATTAGAGTTATCGGCTCATTTTGCGATCGCTCTTTGAGATTAGGCAAATGGCAAGCTTGAGCCTTATCGATACCTGGTGATGCTACCACGATTTTATCTGTTTCTATGCCACCACTTAAGATATAATTCCGCAGTTGGAAACTAGGAACGATAATACCCTTCATAGCTTTTAACCACTGCGCTTCATCACTCCAAAGTGCTTTCTTTTCCTGAGTCGAGTAGTAAATATTCAATGACTCAAGATGGTGGAGCATGAGGTAAGTCCGTTGAGCATAGGGAAGAAATTCCTTTAAGGAAGCATTGAATTCAGGAATTGTCAAGTAGAGTGCGTCAATCACAAGGATACAATTAGAGGGCAAAGCACTTAATTGTTCAAGAAGTTCAGAAACAGATCCATTTAAGGGATAAAAAAAATTCTCTCCTTTACCTTCCTCCTCCAAGCGCTTGACAATTTCTAAATTGTAGAGCGAGCCTCCTGATGTGAAATTTAGTTTAGGCTGAATAAAATAGATCATATTTTACGTTCATACCTCGGCTTCATAGCTTCCCCAAGCTATATGGCTTTCCTCCAGAGTCACTTTAAGAAGGCCTTTGAAAAAAGAGCTTACCTGTTTGCTAATTTGCTGGTGGATATAATAACCCATGTATTCCGTCGTTGTATTTATACCCTTAAATTGTTCAAGAGTATCCAGATTTTGGTAGTTTAACGGTTCTAGAACTTCTTTGAGAATTGCGATCGCCTGACCGATATCAATCACTAAGCCATCTTTATCCAACTCAGGTACTTTAAATTCAGCTGTGATTATATAGGTTGCTCCGTGCAGCTTTTGAGCGGGGCCAAAAATTTCCCCTTGGAAGCTATGAGCAATCATGATGTGGTCTTTTACTGCTACAGAAAACATAATTTTAATACTCAACTAACGGTGAAACTGGATGCACTTGACGCTGATATAACTGTGACATAAATTGTGGCAAGTCTTTAAAAGAAATCACAGGTTCCAGGAGAATATCTACGGCTGCATCTGCCAGCAAGTGCAAAACTTGTTCTTTGCGCTGGCGATAGTCAATTAGCTTTCGCATCGGTTTGGCGATCGCGGAAACTTGAGAAGCGATAATTTGTTTGCGCTGGTAATGAAAGGAACCACCCAATTGCAAGGACACTGATTGCGTTCCGTACCAACTCAGTTCGATACAGCGACCTTCAAAAGTCAGGGCATTAATCGCACTCTGAAGTCCAGAAGCAGAAGCGCTGGTATGAAAAACGATATTGTAATTGTCTTCCTTAAAGTCGGTTGCTAAGCGAGAATTTTGCAGCCAAGGTAGTTGTTCTAGGTATTGAATTCGCTGCTGATCCTGTTCCAAAAAGTCTGCCCCAATACCATACTTTTTGCTGAGGACAAAGCTAATGAGAATACCAACAATGCCTGCGCCAACAATTAAAATACGATCTGCGCTTTGCGCAGCAGCGAAGCTATCTTCTTGACTTACTTCGGCATCCCAGACAGCATTCAGGGCTGTTTCCGTGTTGGGAATTAAAGTCGCCCGCTTGCTAGGTAACCAATCTGGCAATTCTAAAGCATCAGAACTCTCCACCACGACTCTCGATTGGTGGGGATGCATGACAAAAAATCGTTTACCCTGATTAGAACCTTCATAAGCTTGACCGACAAGATTGTAACCATACTTTAAAGGTAAGGCAAAACTGCCTTCCATATACCAACAGCGCATCGTTTCCCAACACTCTTCGGGGACTTTTGCTAGACCTACCAGCCGTTCTGTACCCGGACTAATACCACTGTATAACGTTTCCAAAAATAGAGGATCTCTAAGCGAGGCTGTAACTGAGGTTTCTCTAATTTCACCCTTGCTTGGAGAGACTAACCAATAAGCATAAGCTCCAGAATTTGTAGACATCTTTTTTTACATCTCAATTGCGTAGTTTTTAGCGAGAGCAAAAACGGTTAATCTCTCTCCTCACCAGCGGATAAGCATTAACGAGCAAATCAAATGGGTGAGTGCTTATTTAAAAGCGAAAGTTCTATCAGAATTTCTCCATCAAGATCGAAGTGTTTCATTTTAAAGCGGAGTCCTTTGTCGATGGAGTCTATAACTGGAAGGGTGAAACTCGACCGTCCAGAACCCAAAATCAAAGGAGAAAAATGGAGATGTAGTAGTTCTATGCAATCAGCTTGCAAGAAATAGGATACGGTTTGTCCTCCACCTTCCAAAAAAATACTAGAAATGCCATTTTCGTATAAAACGTTTAATATTTCTGAGGGAGCCAAAACGGGATTTTTCTGAGAACCTGTTTTTGGAGAAATCGGAAGATCCAAAATTTTGTCTTTGACTGCTTCTGGTATGACTCGATGCTGCTTTCCTTGAGGATATAACACAATAACTTTTTCATGGACTGCTATCATCTGCAAATCATCCAGCTTCAAATCGCTTTGTCCTTCAATAATCACAGGAGTTGGATGCTTGCCAGTTACTAAACGAACTGTTAGTTTAGGGTTGTCGAGTGTTGCTGTTAGTGCGCCTACCATAACGGCATCATGAAGAGCACGCAGACGATGAGCATGTTTCAAGTTAGCTTCATTGCTAAGCCACTGAGAGTTTCCATTGATTGCTGCAATTCTGCCGTCCAGAGATTGTGCCAAGTGAGCCATCAAAAATGGACGCTTTTCTAGGTAAGCTGCTCGTTGAGCAACTAAGAGCCTTATATATAAGGAAAAAGTTTGCCATCCATTGCTGCTCCACATTCCTTTAAAACATTGCGCATCTTGCGCAAAATCGCTCTGAAAAGAAGAGCCGCATGTGAATATAATGGCAGATTGTACTTGAGAAAATACTTGATCTACAAAATTCAGCTTTTGACAAAAATCATTTGTCAAATCGATGATAATCAATAAATCACTTTCCGGAATCTTGGGTATCTTTTCGTCAGAAACTTTTTGGAAACTCCACGGACTTTCAGCATTACCAAAAAAAGCCCAATACTCATTCTTTTGGGGAGATTCATTTTTCATTGCCTCTTTGCATTCCAGCAATGCCGACCAAATCTCGTCTAAATGATCATCAATTTGAAACGCATTTTTTGCCAGAGATTGTCGGGTTTTTAATTCGAGAAGATGCCCCAGCTTTTTGGTTTTAGTCGTCAAATAATCGAAATTGTAGTCATTGGGTTCAATCGCTAAGGGAATCCGTTCGACTACCTCAATACCGTAGTTTTGCAAACGAGCAATTTTACGAGGATTATTAGTAATCAAGCGAACTTCCTTCACCCCTAAATCCTTGAGGATTTGCGCCGCCATACTGTAGTCCCGCAGATCAGCAGAGAATCCCAGACGTTCATTTGCTTCTACTGTATCTAGTCCCAAATCTTGCAAAGAATAGGCTTTCACCTTATTCAACAAACCAATGCCTCTCCCCTCTTGCGCCAAATAAATTATCACCCCTTGACCTGCTTTTTCAATCATCCTTAGTGCTGTTTGCAACTGCATTCCACAATCACAGCGCAGAGAACCCAAGGCATCCCCCGTTAGGCATTCTGAGTGTATTCTGACCATTACCGGGTTGTCGAAGTTTTCTAGTTCTCCCTTGATGATGGCGAGGTTTTCTGAATTATCCAGAGTATCACGGTAGCCATAGATTTTGAACGTGCCAAATTCACTGGGTAATTTAGCGATCGCTACAGTTTCTGCAAATCCACTTTCAATAATTGGTCTTTGGTGGCTCATAATTTATGACAAGATTTTGGTGTTTCGATGAATTAGTAGTTGGTGTCGAAGATTGCATTAATCACGACTTCAACTTCATTGATATCTGTGGCATAGGCTTGTATTGTAAAAAATCACCGCTCTCATTATCCCTCTTTATTCACTGGTGCTGATTCGATAGAATGGGATAAATCCTGAACTCATTAGAACAACGGTTATGCTACCTAATAAAGGAAAAGCTTTAAACCCTTTGTAGACTAAGAATTATATCATGGTAAGGGAATCGCTAGTTTGTGTTCGATACAAATCTGCCTGATCTATGCGGTATCTATATTGTATAAATCATCGAACTTCAAATGTCATCTTTGTTCAGATGACAGCTTGCCATATTTGCAGAACATTGGAAGATTATAATATCACTCGTTAGATAGATGAAGCTGTTGGCAATTACATAAAAGGTAGAGTTTTTTTACAAATTTGGGATACTCCGTTTATGCGCTAAAAGTCAGAGAAAGACTTTTACCAATTTCGTCAAGAAAAAGGAGAGATCACGGGGGTTGGGTAAAAACCCCCTACACCCTTACACCCTTACACCCTTACACCCTTACACCCCTAGTTTTCGTCAAATACCTACTGCTTGATCAAAACGCAACATCTCCAAACTTCTGTCCCCATACACCCCCTCTATCTGCTGACGACAACAGTCAATGGCAAAATCGTCTAACTCCTCCGGCTCAATACCGTACATATCCTGAAAGATTTCTGATTCTACACGGCAAAATCGCGGACGATCTGGGTAGATGCGACATTCTCGCGAGTCTTTGTCGAAATTTACGCACCATCCTCCTTCACCAACCATGCTCAGATACAATTCCAGTTCCTCTGGTAATAAATACTCATGCAAGTCAGGACGGTCTGCTGGGTCAAGATGACAGCAGGCTCCACATTGCTTAACACATTGCCAAGTAGCCATGACAAAAACCTATTGTGAACGTGCTATTTTTTTCAGTCTTTATAGTTTTTTTTATACTTTTGTTAAGTAAATTAAAGGCGACGGGCGATCGCCGGATATGATCTATTGCGGGTTTGATAATTACATAGCTATTTTTAAAGGAGGACAAATGGACGCTATATTCAATATATTCAGTGGTTTAGGCAATATTCATTGGGTAGTCATTTTTCAACTACTTTTTGTTGCACTCATTATGTTAGCTGGTCCTGCAGTCATTTTTGTACTGGCATTTCGCAACGGCGACCTATAATCCGAGTGCTGAGAACCGAGTACCAGGAGTGAAGTGGAAATGCCCAAGCCCTTTTGGGGCGGGTGTAAGGGCAACTCGCTTTGCTCGAAGTCAAAAATCAAAAATCAAAAGTCAAAAAAATAAAGAACCTCATTACTTTTGGCTTTTGACTTGATACTTTTGACTTGTTTTGCCCCTACACCCCTTTTCTTGACTCAGTACTTAGTACTCATTGCTTAACTCTGATAAAGCTTGAAGAGCAGTTTGAAAAATCTGGTTGTATTGAGGTTGAGAAACATCAACTTGTATAGCCTGTTGACGACTGCTTCCCAGTAGACCGATGCTATGTCCTAGCGGAACAGCTAAAATTTTGCCTTCAAGATTTCCGATTCTTAATTCTGGTACAGAACCGTTTTTATAAATTCCACACGTGTAGTGCTGTTGATTGTACTCAAAAGTGGTTCTTAAAGGCGCTGATTGTGCAGCGAAAAAAATGTGAGACTGGGTTGGAAGCCTAACACCAAGTAACTCCAACTCAATAGTCGTGTTGCCATTAAAGTGATTTTCTCGTAGTTTGTAAGCGATATCCAGTCGCGGCGGTAGAGGAAAGTACTCACGCCAGCGCCAGGCGATCGCTTTAATTTTGTATTCCGAATCATCAATAGTTTGTGTTATGGTCAGCTTGATATGACCCTTGCCCACTATTTGTTGCTCAGTCACTCGAACATTAGATGTCCAAAATACAGGATCTGGGTTATCGATTCCGCACGGTTCTAATACATTAAGCTGTTGATAAAACTGATGATGAATCTGATTGAGTTTAGCAGATGTGTCAATCTTCAAAAGTGGTTTTAAGTGCTGAGGTTCCAGACACTGATTAGCAAACTCGCTTAGACGCGATCGCAATGCTTCTAAATTCTGTGATGGTAAAGAAAAGCCCCCAGCAGCTTTGTGTCCGCCAAATTTCCCAAGTAAATCTTGAGAATATTCTAAAGCATCAAACACATGGAACTCTGGAATTCCACGCGCTGAACCGCGAATCTGTTCCTCATCCTCATATGTCCCAATAAACACCGGGACACCGTAGCGTTCCACCAAGCGAGAAGCAACTATACCAATCACACCGTGGTGCCAGTCAGATTTTACAATAACCAACACACGATCTTGTTGTAGAGAGGGGAGATATTCTATTTCTACAATTTCTCTTGCCTGTTTCTCAATTTCCTCGCACATTTCCTGACGCTGGCGGTTAATTGCTTCGCACTGCATCGCTTTTTCTAGCGCTATCCCCATATCGTCAGTCGTCAGCAATTCGATTATAATTTGCGGATCAGCAATACGACCAATTGCATTAATTCGCGGACCCAACCGAAAGCCAATATCTTCCGGCTTTAGCGATTTTGAATTTGGAATTGATTTGTCCCCCTGTCGTCCTCCTTGTTTCCCTGTGCTTTTTGTCCCTTTGTCTTGCTTGTCCGCTTGTCCTCCATTCAAATTCACTCCAGACATCTGAATCAGCGCCCGCACTCCGGGTAGTTTGGATTTAGGTAAGTGCTGCAAACCGCTTTTTACCCAGTGGCGGTTTACACCAGTTAGGGGAGCGAGATCTGCGATCGTTCCTAATGTAAACAGTTCCAGCATCGAAGTTAAGATGTCATCATTAGCTTGTCCCAATTTTTGGGCGAGGGATACAGCCAAAATGTAGGCGACACCAACACCAGCAATACCTCGATAAGGAGAAGATTCTCGTATTAGTTTGGGATTGAGAATAGCGTGGGCTGGGGGTAATTGTTGAGGGATATCATGATGGTCGGTGATAATAACTTTTAGACCAAGTTCTCTGGCTCGCTCAATTGGTTCAAAAGCTGAGATGCCATTGTCTACAGTCAGAATTAATCCTACGCCTTCGCTATGGAATTCTTCAACAATGCGTTTATTGATACCGTAGCCTTCATGCATTCGACTGGGGATAGCATAATCAACTTGAGCACCCAGCCAACGGAGACTACGCAAAAGTAAAGCAGTGCTTGTCATTCCGTCAGCATCGTAGTCACCGCAGATGGCGATTTTCTCTTGAGAGGCGATCGCCTCTGGCGTTGCGCTCGGCGCAATCGCATTGTGCAATAACTCCAGACTCATTCCCAAATCAGGAAAGTCTTCCAAAGGCGAAGGTAATATCAGGTTTCCTGAATTTAAAAAAACTTGTGCTTGTTCTGGCGTTTCAATACCTCGATTTATCAGCAATTGGTTGATTAAAGGCGATAAACTCGTTGTTTGCGCCATCTGTTGCGCTAATTCTGTTTTTTGAGGATAAATTTGCCACCTTTGGTTAGGTAGTTGTTGATGAGGACGGTGAGACAGCGCTGCAGGAGGGTTTCCCTCCGTAGGCGACTGCGTTAGCGCAGCGGAACCGCAGGTTCTCCCCGAAGGGGAAAATTCAGGTGTGAATTTGTCTAACACTATAGAGATGAGGAATTTGAACTACCTACACTTTACGGTAATTCACACGGGACGTTGAAAGCCCTCTCTATTTAGTAGTAATGAACGTTTTTACCTTTTGAACTTTAAGCTCTGATAAGCATGCTGATGCCAACGACGGCAAAAGCACTGGCAGCGACTCGCTGCAGTAACTGTGGTTGAATCCGATGCTTAAGTTGAGAACCAACAATCACTCCAATCGCTGCTACTGCCCAAAGGGCTAAGGTAGCTGATGTGAAAATAGTTAATGGGGATTGATATTTTGCGACTAATGTGGCGGTTGCTAATTGAGTCAAATCTCCCCATTCAGCAATAAAAATCGTCATGAATGCTGCTGCTACCGATTTATAAAATTGTATAGTTTTTCCTTCTGATTCAGATTGAGGTTTTTCTGTCTGAGAGTCTTTTCTACACCACATCATGACAGCAAAGACTAGGAAGAGAATTCCTGCTGTAATGTGGACAAATTGGGGTGGTAGGAGACTCAACAAACTTCCACAGGCAACAGCCACGACACTTTGAATAACAAAGGCAGCGGCTGCACCTAGAAAAACTGCGAAGGGGTTATGACTAGTTGCAAGAAACAAGGCAGCAAATGCTGTTTTGTCCGGTAATTCTGCTACAAAAATCAGTGCAAAGGTAGAAACAAAAAGACTTAATTCCATAGTACAGGCTTCCAAACTTCTCAGAATCGACATCAAAGCATCTGAGTGAGCCTGATGAGTGTGCTAACACTTCACCAAGCTCACATATAGATGTGAACTTAGTGAAGGTCTCGCCTCTCAAGTTTGAATGCTTAGCTCAATGTAAACAGGTTAAGCATAGATGAAAACTTGTTACCCAAACCAGGCAAGTGCCAGTATGTTGATTTGGGTGACTGGTTATTCAGCAACCAGCAGCTACTCCCCTTCAAACAAGAATTATCATAACATATGAAAACACAAAACACTATATCAAATAAAAGTTTTGGCGTTTATTCCATTCATTTTTTCTTCACTTTTCTTTCATTATCTTTTCATTTTTGTGATGTATTTTCTTCCTGTGAAAATCCCCTACGCTATCTTTATGAAATAATATACAGACCGTGTAGTCAAAAAGTGTCAATGAGTTGACATTAAAAAAACCACAAGCCGATGAAATTGTAGGAGATAGAACACTTAGAAGGATAGGAGGTTAGGAATTTAACTCGTCTTTAGACATCCCTGATTCATTCAACGTCTCTTTTACTGCTTCAAAGGTTTGTAAACTGGGATGTGATTATCGTAGATTTGAATTTTCAGCTTATTTTTCCCTCATGGATACTTCTTACTACTTCTGTCACTAGCTTTCTGGGAGTAAATCTTACTAATTCAGCGAGTATCTTATTTTTTACACCCGGAATAACAACAGCTGTGTTCGCGAATAAACCAGCATAGCCAATTTTGGCTACACTTTCTGCACTCATCATCTTCTTGTTTTTGAGGAGTTCAGAGTCAGCCATCCCGGTTATTTTATGAAAAGCAGATTCTGTCGGTCCAGGACAAAGAACAGTCACAGTGACACCTGTATCTTTTAACTCATTAGCTAGCGCTTCTGAAAAGAATAAAATATAAGTTTTAGTAGCGGAATAAACCGCCATTAAAGGTCCTGGTTGAAATGCAGCTGTGGAGGCAACATTTAGTATTTTTCCGTTGCCTTGATTGACCATATCCTTTAAGAATAATTTCGTTAAATGAGTTAGAGATACCAAATTGACCTGTAACATTTCCATCTCAGCAGTGAGGTTGGTTTCGTTAAATAAGCCATAACTCCCAAATCCAGCATTGTTCACCAGCACATCAACCTTTATGGATGCTTGTTGCAAGTCTGTAAAAATTTCTTCTGGGGCGGTTGGAATAGATAAATCTTTAACAATCTTTATCACATAAATGCCGAACTTTTTTGGAAAATCTTCCGCTATTTCAGAGAGTTTTTGTCCATTTTTATCTACTAAGACAAGATTGTAACTATCACGGGCAAAAAGGTGTGCTAATTCGTAACCAATACCACTAGCTGCCCCTGTAATTAGGGCAGTTTGTTTTTGCTGATTTTGGTATGTAATTCTCATACACGATGTCCGACTGAAATTCTCACCAACAATGAATATTTCCTACCTTAAATTACAAGCTTTGCAGAAACTGCTCATTTTAATAGATATGAGAAATTAAAAATATCTATGTACATGGCGGCAAAGAGTGTATTATATCAATACCAAAAAAAGAGACAATTCTTAATAAATAACCCTAAGTTCCCTTGCGGCTGAACTTAGGGTTTTGCCCAATCGCGCAAACTGCGGATCGCTTGGCTACGGGATAACTTTGGTGCAATGTGAGCGTCTTTATGGACACCTCTAGAGTTATTTTCTGATCTGTAGTGGTTTTTTAGAGATTTGGTATAGAGATTGCCAGAAGTCGAGAATCTGTTCTGCTACAAGAGTCGGCTGGAAGAAGTGAAAGAAATGCCGTCCTTTTTGACATTCCCAATAGCGATCGCCCTTCATCAAAAACGGTCGCCATCCTTGCAGAGCGTCGGGTTCTACAATGATATCGTTAGTGCTACCACAAACCATTAAAGGCGCAGGGACTGGACAGGGAACCAGGCTTTGTCGTTTAAACAGGGAGTGAGGTGAGAGCGAGCAATCTAAGTCTCGTTCCAAAATCTTCTCTAGACGCTTGACAGCGTGTTCATTCTGATAGCCAAATAAGTTATACACCATTGCATTGAGAATTTTTTCCCGAGTCAAGGATGGGCGATGGCTATAGTAATGAGCTTGCCAGTCAACTGCTGCATCAGCACCCACAGCTAATAGGGTTAAAGATTTAACTTTTTCTGGATACCGACGTGTATATAGTAGCCCGAGTAATCCTCCCGTGCTGTGACCTATCAGATGCACAGGTTGCTTGATTGATTGAAGATATTCATCCAGCAGCAGTATTGCAACATCTAAGGAACTAGGTTCATCCTTAGTTTGTGTATATTCCCACTGGGCAATAGTTACAGAACGTGACAATTCACGCAACAATGGTTGAGCAAAGCATAACAAACTAGGGCTTGTGTTCAACCAAATGGCTTCTGGTTGTTTAGACATTGATTTATCCTGTAAGTAATTAGAGTTCTCAATTTCTCGTCAAGCTTATGAATCGCTAACAGTAATAAAAGAAGTTAGCAGTTAACTGTGAGCTATTGCTCATACATTGGCTGATGAGGATTGAAGCGGGACACCTCAAACAGCGTTATTTCCCCAGCCCATAACAAAATCAATCCAGCATGGACAACATGAGCGCCCAGTAATTTACCTGATAGATTGGTGAGACGAAAGTTACCAGTCCACCAAGGTGAGTTGGCCAAATCTTGCTGCACCGACAACGGATGTGTAGAAGTTGTCATTTTACGTCTGTCTGAAGTTTGTTGAGAATTTTCTTTAACAACTGTAGAAAAAAGCTTACACTAAAATCAAAATTAATGAAATAAACTCTCATTAAATCTTTAAATTTAAGGAAGATGGGCACAGTTGCGCCGATGGAGCGTGCGGCAACACTGCATCGGCGCAACGAGATTAGCACCCTCAATCTGGGGCATTTTGATGCATCTGGTGGGTTGGGCTTATGATTTAGGACTGCTATATTACCAAAGAAGAAGCAGTACCAGAATTAGCAAAAGTTCTAGTTCTGATCCCAAAACTTTTTCCGTTGTCATTAATTCTGGTGACGTCAAAAAAGTCAAAGGTACTGAAAAATAAGGCTTTTAGCGTATGCTTTCACAATGAAAGAAAAATGGATAAAGTCGAGCTAAGGACTAATGACTCGCGATTCGCAGCGGGACAAAGTCCAATCCCACGGCTTTCGATAAAAACGTTCAAGTGCCGCGCCGTAGGCGGCGATCTGGATGTTTTTGTAGCCGTGGGATGAGTTACCAAGTATTACAAGTAATACCTCACAGTTGTGATAACTCGACTCTTTTGAGCACGTAAAGCATTTTTCAAAAACAAAGTTGTTTGGTTGTGCAAAATACTTTCCCACCAATTACGAGTCACAAAAGCAGGAATAATTACCGTTGTGTAAGTGTCGTGATAACGCTCTTCAAACTCACCAACAAATTCGACAATAGGAGATATCACAGAACGGTAAGGTGATTCGATAATGACCAAAGGAATGTCTGCCTCCAATTGTCGCCATTCTTCTTGCAGTTTATCTCCCCCTGCAGAACCAAGATCTACGTGAATTGCAACAATTTCATCAGCAATCGTGCGTGCGTAGTCCAAAGCCTCTACTGTTCCTCGATTCAGGTGTCCTACCACAACGACTGCAGGGTGAGTGACAACTTCTGGTTTTGGTCTGGGAATATAACCTCTAGGGGGTAATCCCTGAATACTGAGACGTTCTGTTACGTATTGATAGTGGCGGCGAATAGCTAAAAATATGCTAACAAGCACAGGAATTGCTACTACTACTAACCAAGCTCCCCCTAAAAACTTTGTTGATATGATCACCCCTAGAACCACAGCTGTAGCAATGGCTCCCAAACCATTCATCAAAGCACTAGGACGCCAGCCTGGTGTGCGTTCACCGAACCAATGGCGTACCATCCCAGCTTGAGATAAAGTAAAGGAAGTAAATACGCCTACTGCATACAGGGGAATAATAGCATTGACATTTCCTTTAAAGATGATGACCAAGATAGCCGCGCAGACACTGAGGAGAATGATGCCATTGGAGTAGACTAGGCGATCGCCCAACAGTGACAATTGTCGCGGTAAAAATCCATCTCGTGCCAAAAAGTAACAAAGTCTGGGAAAATCTGCATAACTGGTATTTGCAGCTAACAGTAAGACTAACAGGGTGACAACTTGGACAAAAAAGTAAACTGGTCCGTTACCTAAAATTTGCCTACCCAACTGAGAAACCACTGTTTGTCCCTCTTCCGGAACAAGATGATATACGTTCGATAGGTAGGTAATTCCCACGAACATAAGCCCCAGAATACCCCCCAAGTAGAATAGTGTGAGGCGAGCGTTTTTCCACTCTGGTTCCTTAAAAGCCAAAACCCCATCGGATATTGCTTCAACTCCCGTCAGCGCTGTACATCCAGCAGAAAAAGCTCTCAAAATGAAAAACAAACTGAGTCCTTCTTTGACAGGTATGTTGGGATATTGCGTCGGTACTCGCCCAGTCGCTTGTTGAAATAACCCAAGGCCAATCAACACAAAAATACTGACAATAAAGGCATAAGTAGGAATCATAAATATCTTACCTGATTCCTTTACACCTCGAAGATTTGCCAGCGTTAATAGGAAAATAAAAATCAAGCAAAGGCTAACTGTGAAGGGTTGCAGGGCTGGAAATGCGGAAGTCAGGGCTGCTGTACCCGCAGATATACTGACAGTGACTGTCAAAATATAGTCAATCATCAGCGAACCTCCTGCCACCAGTCCTGGGTAGATACCAAGGTTTTCTCTGGCAACAATGTAAGAGCCACCGCCATTGGGATAAGCTCGAATGGTTTGTCGATAAGAAAGCACAACTATTGCTAGTAGAACCATAATTGCTATAGCAATAGGCAGAGACAAACCAAGAGCATTACTCCCCGCTGCGACTAAAACCAGCAGAATCTCTTCTGTAGCGTAAGCGACCGAAGAGAGAGCATCCGATGAAAGCACTGCTAGAGCAGCAGCATTACTCAATCGCTCTTCAGCGTGAGCACTTGTTGGTAACGTTTTACCAAGTAAAAATTGTTTAATCTGTGGATAGAGGGACATAGAAAGTCCACCTGGCTACTATATTTTTTATCATCACTCTGTGAGAAGAAAAATTAACCACAAAGTTCAGAGTATTGCAATTTTCCCAGATTAATCAGCAATTAACCTTAAATTTTGCAGTTGAGGTAGCTAAACATTTATACTTAGAAAAAATTAGTTAATCTAAATACTTTTATTCCTGAGTAGCTGATCCGAGCAAAACTTCCATATCATCTGCTAGCAAGTTGTGCGCTGCTTCCAGCATTGATGCGGCTATGTCCTTGAGGTCTTCGCGGTTGTCCAAGTAAGTTCTTAGCGCTTCTATCGGGTCGATGCTATTACTCGCGCTTAATTCTGGAACACGGGGTCGAGCTAACTGACTAACCAATTCTGGTTGAATGGTGTAGGTATGCGCAGGAGTTAAAGCAGTATGCAGCGAGGCGCTATCAATTAAATCTAATTGCTCAGAGCGAAGTTTGTAAATGAGCCGCACAACAGCATCTTGGATATCACGCTTCGCTAAAGCTTTCATGATCGCCGCCTGCGGATCTTCAGTTTTAGAAACATCTACCTCAATTGTATGGAAAGTTCGCACTGGTAAAGGACAAAATTCCCACTGAACACGACCTTTCTCCAGTTCTACCATAACGTAGCCTTTGTCCTCTTTCTCTTCGCTGAAGTCCACCCGCTCAATACTCCCTGGATAAATCACGGGAGGGTTATTAGATTTATTCAGGTTTTGATGGCGATGAACGTGTCCTAAGCCTACGTAATCAAAGCAAGGTCGCGTCAGTAAAGATAAGGGAAGTGTAAAGCCTTTACCAACTGCCAGAAAACGCTCAGCTCCCAAATTTGCATTATCCATCATCAAATGACCCAAAAGAACAGTTGGCACATTGGGGTCAAGGCGGCGAGTTTCTCCTTCTAGAACAACCCGCAGACGTTCAGTCAGCAGTTGGTTGACTTCCGCCAAAGAAAAACCTTCTGTTTCCTGGCGAGTCATTAGTGTGGAACGGGTGAGCCAAGGAAGGGTGATAATCTGCACGCTTCCATTGCGGGTTTGGATGCGATGAGTGGTTAAGGTATCACCAACAACAACTCCCGGAACTCCTAAAGCACGGTAAATACATAGACTGGCTCCACCCTGTCCTTGGGTGTGTTGGTCGTGGTTTCCTACCAACAGGACTGTAGGGATATTTGCATCGACAAGGCGGCGAAACTGACCAGCAAACGCTTCTTGTACATACGGCGGCGGTGTCGCATCGGGGAAAGCATCACCGCCAAATAAAACCAAATCTACTGGTTCTGCCAACGCTCGGTCAATACATCGAGATAGAGTATTGACAAAATCCTCTAAGCGTGTATTCAATCCTGTTTCAGGATGAATTCGTCCGTGGGAGAATCCGCTTCCCATGTGGATATCGGATAGGTGGAGGATTTTAATCATAGTTGTCCTTTGTTATGGTGATTTGTCTAATATTTTATTATTGAAAAATGACGACCAATCTGCCTATCAAATTAGAACGCTTACCCAACAGTTTACCTTTATGCCGATAAGTATTGGTGATATATACAGGAATAAAATCTGGTATAGGAATCCGGTTTGATTTGGTGAACTAACTCGTCAGGACAGGGAACGCTTAACGCTTAACGCTTAACAGGGAAGAAGCAATAAAGGTGTACGGAGTTTTTTTTCAAAAATCAAATAGGAGTCCTATATGAGCGCAAATAATAATTATTTTGAAAGCTTAAGAAATGACCTAAGAAGTACAAAAGAGTTAGTCAAATTAGCACTAACTGAAGAAGAGAATGAGAGTTATTGGGATTTAGTGTGGATTTTGCGATCGCGTGGTAGCTATGAGGAATTTGAAGCCGCATCACAATTGTGTGAAAGTCAAAATCCAGAGGAAAGAGGTTTAGGAGTTGATATATTAGGATATTTAGGAATACCAGAAAGAAGTTTCCCAAAAGAATGCGGTGAAATTCTTTTAAATTTATGTCAGAGTGAAGAAAACCCAAATGTTCTTTCTTCTATTGGATATGCTTTCGGACATTTAGGAGATTCGAGAGGTGTTGTACCATTAGTCAAGTTAAAAAGCCATCCTAGTAAGGATGTTCGGCTTGGCATTGTTCATGGCTTGAGTTGCCAACAAGACAACTTGGCAATTCAGGCACTGATTGATTTATCTTGTGATGAGGATGAAGATATCAGGAATTGGGCAACTTTTGGTTTGGGTTCTCTAATAGAAACTAACACGCAAGCCATTCGAGATGCTTTATTTCAACGTGTGATTCTGGAGATAGGGGAAGAAGACACCATCGCTGAAATTCGTGGAGAAGCATTGTTGGGTTTAGCGATTAGAAAAGATGAGCGAGTCATTAATCCATTAATAGCAGAACTCTCCTGTGGCTGCGTGGGCAGATTACCTGTTGAAGCAGCAAAAGAAATAGAAGATGCAACACTTTATCCAGTTTTGATTGAGTTACAAGAATGGTGGGATATGGATAGTAAGTTATTGGAAGAGGCGATAACTAGCTGTCAACCCAAACATTGACTAGCAAAGGCTTCTTGTACGTAGGGAGATCAGGACTCAGCGTCAAGCCTATGAATAACGTCACGCTAGTCCCTAAGAGGGACGCTGCGCAAACGCTATCGGCTGATCGCAGAACTTTTCGGTCTACTGACTTTACAGCATTGACAATTAACTGTATTGTTATCGGTGGATCTTTTCAAAAGCATTAACGAAATATAATTCCAGCACACTGTAATTTCAAGGAAACTATTAAAATAAATGAAAAGTATTTTTGTCCAAGTGGTAGCGCAAGTAGCGACTGGTTTGACACTGTGTGCGGTTACCACCATTGCTTCTACTGATCTAGCGAAAGCTGCTGATTTTAGATTTAGCTGGAAGGGTAATGCTGGTTATTCGGCTTCTGGCTCGTTTAGCTACGATGAAACTACTGCCCCAGAAGTAATTTCTGAAAGTGGCGCGGGACCGACAAACGCCTTGCAGTCATTATCTCTTTCTGTTTTCAATCCCAATTCAGAGTTAATTGTCACTAACAACGAGGTTGTTAATAGTGTATCCAGGAATCAGTTTTTAGCGTTTAACTTTGACACGAAGACGCGCAATTTCTTCGGTGCTTTTGATTTTGGTACTGGTAGTGGTGCAGGTGATGGTTTTCTCAGCAATGTTGAGCTTCCTGACGGTAGCTTCATCTTTGGAGGAGGATCCACTTATTATCTTTACCAGAATATTGCAGGAGATTATCCTCAATTACTAGATGCAAGTACGAATGCAG
This sequence comes from Brasilonema angustatum HA4187-MV1, assembly GCA_019359695.1. Classification (GTDB taxonomy): domain Bacteria; phylum Cyanobacteriota; class Cyanobacteriia; order Cyanobacteriales; family Nostocaceae; genus Brasilonema; species Brasilonema angustatum. The sequence goes on along the minus strand of JAHHGV010000019.1, from coordinate 41,050 downwards.
TTCAGGTAACTGCGGTTCCTGAGCCGATAACTGTTTGGGGAACACTAGTAGCTGGGATTTTGGGTGTAGCACTTCACACCAACAAAGCAGTTTTTAGATTGAAGTTCCCTAAACCGAAAGATGAGGATAAAGGATTTGGCGGACTTAACACGCTATGCAAAGCTGTACCAGAAGATTGACTCGACATTGGAGAGCGTCGGTGAGAGTGGGGTTTACAAGCTACAAAAGTGCAGTAGCCTAGACGCAAAGCGGCTTGTCGTAGACATCGCTCTATTCAATCATGCAACGACCTTTACCACCAATTGATGCAGCAACACAAACTGAATTAGCAGCTTTGGAACAGCTTTTTAACCAAAATACTCGCTAAACTTGCGGACAAATTGTTTTATCTAACCGCACTAGGCGCAGAGTAAGCAGAGGAAAACAAACGGCGAGGAGGAAGAGTTAGGGGAAATTCTTCTTTTCCCCCATCACCTCATCTTCCCATCTTGTTAAATATGGATTCCACACTCAGTCTTACCAGTTCCCCGCCAACGTCCAGCGCGTTCATCTTCGCCTTCGCCTACTTTGGTTGTGATGGGTTCATCGCCAATACTGGGATAACCTTGGTCGTGCAGGGGATTGTAGATGACGCCGTGTTCAGCGACATATTCCCAGCTTTGTTTGCGTGTCCAGTTAGCTAAAGGATTGATTTTTAAACGGTTGTTGCTGTCAAGTTCAAATACGGGCATATTAGCACGGGTGACAGCTTGATCGCGACGACGTCCGGTAATCCAAGCGACGGTATTGAGTTCCGCTATACCTCGTTGCAATGGTTCGATTTTCGTGACTTCGTGGAATTTCGCAATATCTGTATCCCAAAGTGCTTCACCATATTTTGCTGCAAAGGCTTCGCGAGTGTCTACATCTGGGGTTTTGTAAACTTTCAAGTCTAAATTGTAAAGTTCTTTGATTTTAGCAACCAGTTCTAGAGTTTGGGGGAAGTGGTACAGCGTGTCGAGGAATATCACTGGGACTGGGTGTTTGAGATCAACGTAGAGGATATGCGTAATGATGATGTCATCTACGTTAAAGGCGCTGGTTTGCACTAGTCCAGTTGAAATATTTTCTGCAGACCACGCCAGTATATCTCTCGGATGAGCGGTTTCAAATTTCTGATTGAGTTGGTCTAGGTCAAAAGCAGGGGTTTCGGGTCTAGTTGCTGGTGAAACAGTCATAAATTCTTCTCCAGTCCAATGAGTTTTTTTGCTTAGTTAAATTTAATTTTACACCACAAAGGCACATACATCGGTCGGAATTAAGTACACACCATGTTCGGTAACCTTTACCAAGAGGGAGTGGGGAGAACTGGAGAACTGGGGAGGTGAGATGTGTAACAGGTTATTTACAAGAATCTACATAAAAATCTACATTTTAGACAGTTTTGCAGAAGTCTTTATCTTGAGTTAATAGGACTTACGCAGAAGAGATCCCCCAACCCCCTTAAAAAGGGGGCTTTTAAGAGTCCCCCCCTTTTTAAGGGGGGCTAGGGGGGATCGAGGTTTTGGGTTTTCAGTGCTTAAGTCCTGGTTAAGTAACAACTACTATGTTTGTTAACCTAAGTTAAGCATTTTTAAGTTTTACAATATATCTATATATATATATGGCAGAACTGATATTCTAAATGAAATCTTTAAAATTAGGGAAATATACACATGAACGGTTCCAAAACTCCAAACCAACTGAACCAGTCTTTAGTTATGGGAGCTTTGGTCATGCTCACCAGCGCTGGTGTCATCACTCTCATGAATCTTTTCTAAAACAATAACTCTCATTTTTAGAAAATAACTTTACAAAACCCATTTCAATTATGAGATGGGTTTTGACATTGGTAGGATTTATTTTGGACTGAACAAAGGTTGGACAGTGAATCAATGTGCCCAGAAACTCCTTGCGTGGTACGATCGCCATTGCAGACCATTGCCTTGGCGTCAGAAAATCAACATCTATCACACCTGGATATGTGAGGTGATGAGTCAACAAACAACTCTGGCTGTGGTTGTGCCAAAGTTCTCAGAATTTGTTAAGCACCTTCCTACTGTTTATGATCTTGCCAGTTGTGATGAAGAGATATTGCGTCAACTTTGGTCAGGATTAGGCTATTATGCTCGTGCCCGTAACTTAAACAAAGGTGCAAAGTTTATTGTTGAGGAGTTGGAAGGTCGTTTTCCACAATCATACTATGAGTGGTTGAAAATTCCTGGCTGTGGATCTTACACGGCGTCTGTGATTGCAAGTATTTGCTTCAATGAAAAAGTTGCCTGTGTTGATGGTAATGTTGTGCGAGTTGTGAGTCGTTTGCTTGGTTTATCTGAGGATGTGTGGAGTTCTTCTGGAAAATCAGCAATTCAAACTCATGTAGATCAGATGATTCCTGAGGAACGTCCTGGTGACTTTAACCAAGCAATAATGGAGTTAGGAGCTACTGTTTGTCGTAAATCGAAACCTCTGTGTCTTTTGTGTCCAATACAGAAAGAGTGTTTGGCTTTTGCACGCAATTGTGTTGAAATTTGTCCTCCCAAAAAACCACGGCGTGATACGGTGGATGTGGAGTTGTTTGCTTTGGTCTTTTGGAGGAAGGCGACAGATACAGTGGCGATAGTCCACAGAACAAAAGGATTTCTCTCCAACACTGTCGGGTTTCCATTAATCTCTGCAACTGAAGCTTCAGAAGTCAAGCAGGTTCTTCAATCTCTGCAACATCTTCAATTTTTGGAACTGTCTAGCAAATTTTCACACAATATCACCCATCATCGTATTTCAGGAAAAGTTCTCGTCGTGCAAGAACTGGAAAACCCAAGCATCACTACAGAGAGTGTTCTTTGGAGGGAACTTGGTTTGTCACAATCTTTTGACTGGGTTCCAACAAGTGTTGTTGCTTCAAAACTTTCCACAACATTCGACAACAAAGTTTTGAAGCTTTTTGCGAACTATAGGAATCCGGTTTGATTTGTGAGAATTGAACCGCACCAGAACGCAGAGGAGCCAGCTGCTAACAGGGGGTTTCCCGACTTGTAGCACAAGCGCGTGACGCAGAGGAAGGAAATTAGAGAATCTCACAACTGATCAAAGGCTAATAGATCAAGTCCGTTAAAACTGAGATCTTGCACCCTCCGGGTTCGCCAGTCGCTCATGGGGGAAACCCCCAAGACCGCGCTGGCTCACCATTCTCAATAATCAGGAGGCTCCGCCTCCCAACCCTCGTTCCCAGGCTCAGCCTGGGAACGAGATGTCGAGGCTCTGCCTCGTTGTTGATACTGCTGCAAGATCTGAGTTCAGCGCGTTGGTGTTCTTGTTGTGCAATTTCCGCACCAGTGGGTAACAGTTCTGCTATGTTTTAAGAAAAATTTCTTAGAACGAACAGTTCAACTCAAAACTTTTTTATGGAACGTGTTCTCAAAAGTGGACTTGGTTGGCGTATCGGCTGGAACCCAGCAGCGCCAGAGTTCAAAGGTTTAGTGGGTACAGATGATTGGGCGATCGAGTTAACTGAAGCTGAATTGAATGATTTTTGTCGGCTACTAACGCAACTAGCAGACACCATTCGGCAAATTGCAACTGAATTAATGGATGAGGAAAAGATTAGCTGTGAAGCTGAAAGCGATTTATTATGGATGGAAGTGGAAGGTTATCCTTATGCCTATAGTCTGCGTTTTATCGTGAAAACAGGGCGTTGTGCAGAAGGTAAATGGGATGATTCCGCTGTTGCTGGTTTGTTGAAAGCCTCCGAGATGCTCAAAGTTTTTTAAATCTAGACCTTGATATTTGTGGTTTTTGATGTTATGGTTGGAAAGTTGACTGCGGGGCGTAGCGCAGCTTGGTAGCGCGCCACTTTGGGGTAGTGGAGGTCGTGGGTTCGAATCCCGCCGCTCCGATTGATAGATGTCGAATAACACATTATTTGTCGTCGTTAACAGATTAATGTCGTTATTAACATATTATCTGTCGTCTTAACAAATTAATGTCGTCGGGTCACTCCTGACAGCCGTTAACAAATTAATGTCACTGACTGAGTTCAGAGTGAGGCATGTGGTTTTGAACCACATGCCTCATTTTAATTTACCTATGAAAATTTTGTAAAACTCCAAAGTGGCGCGCCTTTCAACCCTCCAAAAACTTTGAAACTAAATGAGATTCTACAACCCACCCCTAGCCGGAATGGTTGTTGAAACCTTGAGAAGCTGCTTCGTTCTGGCTCTTAACATTGGTTGTCTTTCAACCCACCCCTAGCCGGAATGGTTGTTGAAACTGTCTTCTTTGTACAATAGCTTGTAATGCAAGTGATGCTTTCAACCCACCCCTAGCCGGAATGGTTGTTGAAACTTTCGAGTCATTGCAGGGCGCTGGCTTTGCGACTAATGGCACATCTTTCAACCCACCCCTAGCCGGAATGGTTGTTGAAACACCTCAAAACTATTGCGGAAGCCTCCAAGCAACGCACTTTCAACCCACCCCTAGCCGGAATGGTTGTTGAAACCATCCCCTATGGCGTAAGCAACATCAGCTTTGTAAGCTTTCAACCCACCCCTAGCCGGAATGGTTGTTGAAACCCCTTCCGTCTAGCTCCCTTGCAAATAAAGCTTTTCAGATACAAATTTGGCATACCCCTTAAAAAGCTTCTTTCATCTCAAATCAAAAAACTAAATAGATTGACATACTAGTCTTTGAAATTAAGACATTACAAGGGTTTTCAGATTTTGGCGGGAGTCCAGGGATTTTGCCCCCGCTTCGACACGCCAAAAAAATATTTGAGAGGGTTCCCCCGACGAAGGGGGTGATTCAGTAACCGCCACTGAGGTAATCCCCACCGTTATAAAACGGCTCAAGCTTTACAGCTTTACTCTTTATTGCTGGGAGCGCACCTGTCCCTATTTGATATATCTTGTATAAAAGTTTTTTCTTGTCGGTGAAAACATCAAAAACTTAGTTATCCAAGATGGCAAAAGGGCATATCCTGCCTAGTCAAGCCAGACAGCAGCATCAAGAGCGAGCAGCTACCAGGGTCAGAAAGCAAAACGGTTTTCCAACCGTCAAACTAACCCAGATTTATCACAGTACATTGGCTCAAAGAGCATGAACTGCGGCGCTATTTATTTCATATTAAGTTTTCCAGGTTCAGTATTTTGTTTAGATTGATGAAGCTATCCGACATTGATAGGCAAACAAAGCTAAATCCCGCGCTTGTTCCTGTGGACTACCTCTAATTGATTGTTGTCCAGTTTCTATTAAAATCCCGACTTTTGCGGCTTGGCTTTGGATGTTCTCAATTAATTGACCGTAACTCCAGTTATGAACTTGTTTGCGATACTCTTTTGCATACTTTTGTTGACCTTCCTTAAAACCAGGAATTTTTTTCTCGGCTCTTGCTTGAACTTCGCTGTGAATTATTTCCCGCATATCACCAAGTTTTGGCAAGACAATGCTTCCAGCAGAATACATGAGTGCGATCGCAATAATTTCTTTGGCTAACAGTCTGTCTAAATATAGCCCTAACTCCGATTCTCCAAAATCGTTTGGTGCAAATACTTTTTGAGCTTTGTGGCGTTCGTGAGAAAGGCGCTGCTTTTGTTGTCGCTGGCGGTTCAGCAGGTGATAGTTGTCACCCAGTAATTGCTTGACGCTACGATAGGCAAGAACTTTGTTATTGGCTGCATCAAATACAGCAACGTTTGCAGGGTTTTTTAAGCCAAGGCTAACGCCAACAAGGATATGAGATTTACCTTCATATAAAGGTTTGTTGGGACGAGGAAAAGGGGTGTTAATTCTAGCAAGTGTCGATTGTTGACGGGTGACAAAGGCTTGCTGGTTTGAATTGAGTTCACCTTTTTCTTTTGCTTTTATTAAGTTTTGCTCAACATCTGCGATTTTTTCGATGGCTACTTGTTGAGTTCCTTCAACAGTCCACATACGAGTATCAACTGAGCAAAAAAGAATTAAACGATTTACATGCCACGGTTCTCCTTTCTCTTCTTGCTTTAACCAAGAAAGCCGCCCCAAACGCAGAGTAAATAAACTGCTGGAATGCTTGTTCTTGCTCTTGCGTTTAGTTTCTTGGTCTTCTACAAAGCGTTGAAACCAATGAAGGTGTCTTTGGTCGCAATAGACTTCAAATTTCAGCTTCCCCAAACCGCTGAAGCTAACGAAAATCCGATCTTGATCATTGACTTCCCAGTGCATATCTTCGTTAGTTTCATAAGTGACTGGAAAGGGAACAGAACTCGATTTCCTTAAAAGGCTTGCTTGCCAAGATTTTGCTTCATTTTCATCTTGTGGAACACTATTAACAGCTTTCTCCAGTGTCTCTAACCACTTTTCTTTTGTTAAATCCCGTCCTTTAGGTACTCGGCTTTTTAGTTGGTCTTTCAACCGTTCAATTTCTATTTCTTTTTTGCGTCTCAGCTTTACATATTTATCGGGGTCTTCTTCAAGGAAGCTCAGGTGACAATTATTTTTTATTAGGTAAACTAAGGCACACTTAGTCAATACATCTTCTGATTTGCGGTAAGTTTCAAATAAGACACCGGACTTAATAGAGAAAGAGCTACCAGCATTATTCTCTTTGGTTTTCTTACTTTTCTTTGCCTTAGATTTTTGAATTGTGTCACTATTGTGAGGTGCAGTAAAAAAACACAGTAACTGAGTCGCTTTTGTGCGAATTATTTCTAAACTCGAATTACTTTCTTGTTCAAGTTCCGCATCGCTTTTGAGCATTTCCAGCCATCGTTCTTTCCCTTCTATTTTGCGTTGTCGCCGTTTTTGCAAAGCTAACCAAGACTTATATATGTATGCCACCAAAGTTGTTGCCGAGGTATAAAAACGACCTGGTTGACCTGCAAAAGATTCTTGAGTTTTAAGGGAGTCGCATAATTCCTTTATAGCGGTTTTGGGAATTTTACTATCTTCCAGCCACGCCTCAAAGTCAGAATGTTTTGCCAGCCGTTCCAATAATTCATTAACCAACGGGGTATTTTTCTCTGCCATAAGTTCCCAAAGATGGCGGAGGGTGGATTCATCGGCAACCAGACGGCATTGAATCGTGATAACGCTCATATTTCAGTTTTGGGGCTTGATAAAAGTTTGTCCTCCAGCTTTTCTCTGGTCTTGAGGCTGACATTTGTGTAGAAATAGCCTACCTTAATTATTAGCGCAATGACGCAATAGCGCAAAACCTTTTTAACGCAAATTAATTTTTTCCAATTAAATGTAAAAAACACACACTTTTTATAGGTACATATGAATGATTTTTGTCAGTGTTGCCTTTATGTAAGCAAGGAATGGGCGCAAACCTCTGACGCAGATTTTTCCTCTTGTATTTAGTAGTTAAAGGACAAGGATGCAGGCGTTCGCTTAATAGCCGAATGGCACTAAATTGTTATTCTTTAGTTAACAGCGCTTTAGATGGATGCATTTTACCTTGCACGATTGAATTAGAACCAAACAGACTCATCAAACTCTCTCCTGGCTTGAGTCCCGTCACCATGCTTAGAAGTTCCTGCGACGCACCCGGTAAAGCATTTTTAGCTTCATCAACTTGTTTATGAGTCATAATTATGCGGGAGTTGATGTTGATAGTAATACTGTCTGGTAAGGCACTAAACTTTTGCAAACCAAACCAAAATGCGATGTTTAAACTGCGCCCCTTCCGCATATTAGCATCAAGCATATCCTCACAAGCTTCGCGCAACTGTTTGGAACCGCTAAATATATCCTGTGCTTCGTCAATTACATATACAATCGGCGGCAAATCAGCATTAGAAGCTTTGGCTTTGTAAACTCGGTCAAGTAAAAAAGATAAGAATAACCCGTAATCTCGACCTTGGCTTTGTCCGACTCGGATAATGTTGATAGTTTTTTCTTCAATTAATCCCGACACATTAATTTCTGGTGCTAACGCTTGTTTAGGAATTGATAAACCTGGTAGTTGGGCATTATTATAAGTTAATATTCTATCCATCCAAGGCATTGTGCGAGCTTGAAGCTTACGGAGCATAGAACTCATACTTTTGTCAGTAATGCTACCCCCGCCCAGCACATTAGACATTTGTTCTTTAGTTAGTTGACGAATCCATTTAACTGCATCAGCTAAAGTCCATGTATATTTTTGGCGTTCTTCTTGGTCATCTTTATAGGCACTCAGCAACAAAGTCATATTTTCCTGTTGTAATTCTTCACCTCTTTTATAAAAAAGAGCAGAAGCAAGTTGATAAGGATCGAAACTACTGGCATATACATTGATTAATGTTTCATTTTTATTAGCTTTACCAGATTTATCGTCAGATAGTGAAAAATAGCAAAGTTTACAATCAAAGCCTTGGGGCTGCCAATTGATGTCGCTAAATAAATTCTTCTCATCATTGGGTTTGTCTAAGTTTTGGTAGTCTGGTTTGTGGTCAAATAAAAATACACAGTAACCCATGTTGATAGCAGCCCGGACAATGTTACTGTTAACATTACTTTTCCCGCTACCAGTTGCACCAGCGACAACACCATGATGACGTAAAACTCGGTTATCCAGACAAATAGGTAATCTACCTTGTTGCATTAGATAATCACTCCTATTTCCAAGTCAGGATTAAGAACAGGTAGAAAGAGATTATCAATAATTTCTTCAGATGTTGCTAATCTTGCCGGACTGTTCCAGTTAGGTCTGGTTCGAGGAGATAATAGCACTCCATCCAGAATGCAAGTAATAATCTTAGCTCGAAACAAATGAACACATTCGCCAAGAGTCGAAGGTGTAGGCATACCTCTTAAATATCTATCTTGAGTGACAATGCGAGTCGGGTTTTCTCTGCTTAATCCCAATAAAGGTAAGTTGATATTTGCTGCTTCAATTCTTGCAAAGTATCGGCATTGCGGATAATCCCAGACATCGGTGATAATTACAAAATCTAGTGCCTGAACACGTTGGTAGTTTGGACTATTAGGAAAACCTAATAACTCTACATAAGTAGGGTCAGCACCATAGCTATCAGCCCAAGTAACTAATGGTGCAATTGGAGTAAAAGTTGCTGCTTGGGGAGTTGGAGATTCTTGGATATTATGAGATTGTTGGTCGTTATCAGGCTGATTATCCTTAGTAGATAGCTGGTGGTTATCTAACTGTTTTGCATGGAAATTATCGGTAGTATCGCTCATAATCACCTCAGCAAACGCTCGTTCATTTCATCCCATGTTTGTCCGGGATAAGTTTCAGCTAGTTTTCCATAAAGATACTGTTCAGCCTCACCAGGTCTAAATTTACCTCTGACATCAGAATCAACTTTGTCTAACATATAAGGGATTTCATGTCCAGCAACGCCATTACAATCTTGAAAGAGCATCGCAATAGCTTTTGGTATTTCACTAAAAAGACATTCAAAACCAAATACTTTTTTACCTGGTTTGTAAATACCACGCACGTAATATTGAGCTACATCATCAAGAAAACTAATAATATCAGGATCTTCACTCCAGTCTTCTAAACGCTCTGTTACTAAATTTTTCAGATCAGTTATCAAAAAAACTTCATTATCTTCTAAAGCTCGACTAAACCATCTGAGAGTTTGTTGGCTAGTACGAATATCTTTAATCACTCCAACACAGAACTTACCCGTGTTGTGTAAATCTCGCATGATTTGACGACCGTGTTGTTGGGTGACAAGATTTTGAGTAATAATCGGACCATCTATATAAATGATTTGCTCATGAGTGTTAATTGCCGCAACTCGTTCTCTATACTCCCTCCATGTATGCGACCAAGATTTTTCCTGTGTTAAAACTTTTGTTTGCTCTATTGCTGCTTTGATTTCTTGAAATGTTGGGATTCCTGGGGGTGGTTCGACAAATTTTGCAACAGTTCTAGTTGCAGTCAATTTAGTATTAGTGTTTCCGGCTGAGTTAAAAACACCAACGCCAACAGCAAATACTTGAGTGAGAACAAATTTAGTGTGAGGGAAAATGATTGTCCCATCAATAGCTGCGATATTTCCTTTTTTATGGTTTTCCCAAAACCATTGAGCTTCTAAATTTTCCCAATCTTGCTGCTGAAAAAGCGCTGGTGATACTACCGGTTCACCGGGTTTTGGTTGGTTTTTCTCCATTATTTGACGCAAGCCAGGAATCCAAGGATTAATTGTCTGCGTGGCTTTAATTAACTCTGGAACCAAACCTCCCATGTCTGGATACCAATAGGTTTCAGTGATATCAAGCTCATTTGTTATAATTTGCGAAAAAGTAACGGTGTTCAGAGTTTGCGGATTGTGATTTTCAATCATAGGATTTTTGCTTTGAACTTTCTCATATTTGCCAGCATGAGACTAATAGCCACCCTAGTTAAGAGTGGCTAGCAAAGAAATATCATCCTGATATTGATTTTTTGGCGAACTTATGCAGGTATATACCCGGAGTTGACCTAACTATCGTCTGTTTCAGATTCCTGCCCAGCTTGATTTGAAGGACACAGCTTATGAAAGAGTTCAGAAGGAATTTCTTCAAAATGCTCTAATAAGAAGTCCATCACAGCAAGATGACGCAAGTCGGCTGGTAGAGGACGACGATAAAGGCGACCTTTAATGAACCAGCATCGGACAGTGGAAAGGGAGCGGCAGCAAATCTGGGCAAGCTCTTGATAGTTTACCTGCCATTTGGAGTAAAACTGTTTGGGGGTGATTCCCAGTTGGCAGTTACTGTAGAGTTGAATTAAATCTTGCTCTCGTTGAGTTAGAGGACGAGGGTTCATAAGTGTACCTCCTCGCTCAATGGCTCTAAATCCTGTTCCCAGGCGATGTCGGCAGATATCGAGGCTGCGCTGGGGCTATGTTTGCTTAACCAAATTAGGTAGCACCACGTCCAGTGGCAAAGATGGGGAGCAAAGCTGTAGAACCTTCCAATGACAATGCCCCAGTCGGGTTCACTCTCATAGTTTAGCCAACGCACCTTATCGCCATACAAGAAGCGAGGTGTCTTCGCACTGTCAAGGAAGTTGGCTGGTAAGTCAATAGATGGCGGTCTTAATTTTACTGGAGGTATGTCCCGGTTCCCTTTGCCCATAGCATCGAGATCACTGGAACTGCACAAAGCAAAAGCTTTGGCTAATTCGTTGACAGCTTGGATAAACTGCTGTTGTCCATCTTCGAGTGCGAGAATATGATCCATTGCGGCGGTGATGATGGAGACACGCTGGCTTGCAGTACCTGTAAAGAATAGCGAATAGTCGAAACCGTCTACCAGTGCTATGACGTTTTCGTACTTTGCTAGCATGAGAGCGATCGCTTGTGCTTGAGGAATGCCTGTTTGACCTTGACTGTCAGCAGTATAATCTCTCAGGGCTGCTCTGAGTTGGTCAGCAATGCCTAAGTAGTCCACAACTAAACCGCCTGGTTTGTCTTTGAAGACGCGGTTAACTCTGGCTATAGCTTGCATTAAACCATGACCACGCATTGGTTTATCTATGTAGATACTGTGCAAACATGGCGCATCAAATCCTGTTAGCCACATATCCCGGACAATTACCAATTTCATTGGATCATGTTCATTTTTAAACCGCTTTGCTAGTGCTTTACGTCTGGATTTATTGCGGATATGGGGTTGAAATTCTAGAGGATCTGCTGCTGAACCTGTCATTACAACTTTCAGGTTTCCTTTGTCGTCGTCGAGATCATGCCAATCAGGGCGAATTTTGATAATTGCATCGTACAAATCTACACAAATTTGACGACTCATGCAGACAATCATTGCCTTCCCGTCGATAATTTCTTGGCGACGTTCAAAATGTTCTACAATGTCTTTAGCAACTAGGGCAATGCGTTTTTCTGCACCTACCAAAGCTGCTAATTTTGCCCATTTGGTTTTTAACTGTTCTCTGGTTGACTGTTCCTCACCTTCGGTGACTTCTTCAAATTCTGGGTCAATATGAGGACGTTCTGATTCTGATAGTTCAAGTCTTGCCATGCGTCCTTCATAGTAAATGCGGACTGTGGCTTCATCTTCAACTGCTCTTTGAATATCGTAAATATCAATATATTCACCAAATATTGCTGGTGTATTAATATCAGTTGACTCTATGGGAGTTCCTGTAAAGCCAATAAATGAGGCGTTAGGTAAAGCATCTCTTAAATGTTTTGCAAAGCCATAAGCAATATAGGTGTTGCTTTCATCTTGAGTTGTGACTACACGCGCTTCTAAACCATATTGGCTACGGTGTGCTTCATCAGCAATCACAACGATGTTGCGACGGGGAGAAAGTTCGGGGTATTGTTGCCTTGGTTCTGGTGCGAATTTCTGAATTGTGGTAAAGACAACTCCACCAGATGAAACTTGCAAAAGTTCTGTTAAATGTTCTCTATCTTGAGCTTGGACTGGGTTCTGGCGCAGCAAATCAGAACAGTAAGCAAAGGTATTAAATAATTGGTCGTCTAAATTGTTACGATCTGTGAGAATTACCAGAGTGGGGTTTGCCATTTCTGGATTCTGGATGATTTTTCCGGCATAGAATGCCATTGTTAAACTCTTACCGCTACCTTGAGTGTGCCACACCACACCCACACGTTTATCACCTACGGGTGATGTGGCTATCACAGTATTTTCAATAGCTTTATTGACTGCATGGAATTGGTGGTATACTGCCATTTTTTTGGTAATGTCGCTACCGTCTACTTCAAAAACAATGAAGTGTTTTAGTAAGTCGAGAAAGCGGTGTTTTTCAAAGATGCCTTTAATTAAAACTTCCAGTTCTGCGGTTTTTTTAGGCGCGATTTCTTCGCCATCAATTGTGCGCCAAGGCATGAACCTTTCCCAGTCGGCGGTGAGGGTTCCGACTCTGGCTTCTGTGCCGTCGGAAACTACTAATATTTCGTTGTAGGGAAATAAACTAGGGATATCTTGTTTATAGGTTTGGAGTTGGTTAAATGCGCCTTTAATTGTGGCGTTTTCGGTGGCTGGATTTTTGAGTTCAATTACAGCTAAAGGTAAGCCGTTGATGAAGACTACAACATCAGGACGGCGTTCTTTTTTATTTTCAATAACAGTAAATTGATTAACTACTAGCCAGTCGTTATTGTCTGGGTTGGTAAAGTCGATGATTTTAACTTGGTCGTAGACAATTCTTTCTGGGGTTTGGTATTCAACATTTACGCCATCTGTTAGCAATTTGTGGAAGCGGCGATTGTTTTCAAATAAATTGGGGGTTTCGCTGCGGGTAAGTTTGCGAATGGCTTCTTCTATCGCTTCGGCGGGAATTTGGGGATTAATTCTTTCTAGGGCAGAACGCAGACGGTTAATGAGGACAACATCAGCGTAATCTTGGCGTTCCGCGTTGGGTTCATCGGGGGCTATTTCCGAGGCGTTGAGGGTGGTGTAGTTTAATTCTTCAAACCATTCTAGGGTAGCGGCTTCTACATCGCCTTCGGTTAATTTTCCTGACACCGTTATGAGTCCTTTGATACTTGCTGTTGGTATCTATTTTGGCATAAGAAACCTAACCCCCCTGCCCCCCTTCCCTAAACCTCACGAATTCTAGATAAATAATCTCCTAAATTTTTTGTGCTTGGTAGCAAGATTTCAAATTCTCCTTTTTCTGCTGCTTGCTTGTGCCAGATTGTGGCATTATCAAGAAAAGGTCGGTCTTCTTGCCAACCGTGAGATTGCAAATACTCTCTCAGTTGTTGTGGTTCTATATTTTTGATAATTTCCGCATCTTGCAGTGTAACTTTCATGGTTGTACTCCTTGAGCGATACCTTGCATAATTGACTGGAGAGCAGCGACTGTAAATTGATTATTTCTTGGCGCTGTCGTCGTCTACGGCTGGTTTGTAGAGAGAATAACCTGCAACACTGGTGATGGCTTGGAGATATGCGTTGCTAAATTGTTCTTTCTGTTGGTTGATGTCCACTAAGAATTGAATTTAGTTTTTATGCAATTTTGAGTTTACATTGCCTTTGCTGCTATTTTCTCCGCTTCTTTGACGCGGATTTCGCCTGATAGGAGTTTGGGTAGTAGGGTGTCGCGGATAGATACGAGGACTTCTGACTGTAAACCATTTGCTTGTCGTTTTTTAAAGAACTGACTCACTATTGTGTCAAAACGTTTGAGTAAATCTAGAGGTGGAATCAATAGCTCATGTTGCTGGCTAAATACTGTATAGGCAAAGTTTTTTATTCCTGTTGTTCCATTTTCGTACTGCAAAAAAGTATCTGACACATAGAGCCAACGCAGCCAAAGATAAACAAAAGTAGGTGTTATATTCTTTTTGAGGCGAACTATTCTACAAAAATTAGAACAAACTAAAGGGCAAGGAAGCCTTTCAATTAATTCTGTAGTAATTAGCACAGGTCGTCCAGTTGATTGTGTTGGGCTTCCTCCTGAAATTTCAATTACAATGTCACCTGGTAATAAGCTTCGCTTTTTAATACTTGAAGGTTTTAAATAGCGTATTGGCATCTTTCCTAAAGCAGCATCTTGGAGTTCAGGAATATCAGCCCCACGAATGCAATATGCAGCTTCATCAGCATCTTCGTTAGAAGTATCTTTGCCCCAGTCACCTCCAAGAACAAACTCGGTGACATCATCAAGTGTCCCCACTGTCCACCCCTTCGGAATCATCCCCAACGCTGACTCCTCAAACTCATCAGGGAAAAGTTCAGCAGTTGCAGCATCCATCCCTGCTGGTTGTCGTCCTTCCATCTTGGCGCGAACGGGGTCAAAGTCCACAAACCAGGATTTGAAGATTGCCCGTGCGATCGCTTCCAGCGTTTGGTTCATCTCCCGGTTTAGTTCGATTTTGTCATCGAGAGAGGAGAGGATTTGGGCGATCGCTTTTTGTTCGGGGAGGGGTGGAATTGTAATAGAAACAGGATAAATATAGTTGCGATTGAGTGAAGATTGGGCACTTCCAGAGTTATATGGTTCAAAGTCAAAAGCTTTGAAAAAATAGTAAACAAAGAGTTCATCGTTTTGATTAAAATCAGTTACGTATAAAACTGTGTTAAGTGGCCAGTAATCTACAGGTGAATAATTCACAACTCCAAAAGAACCTACGCCACTTCTACCTATAGTTACGCCTGGGCCTTTTGTTTTTGCTTCATTATGATAACCAGTAATTCCAAAAGATCCCATCACTGGGGCTGTTCCTGGTTTTCTCTCATACTCAGGCAAATCATGTCCTCTTTGTAGAGTAACAAAATCCTCAATTGTTATATGTCGCCAGCTATCAGGCACCATATCCCAACTCCTGCAAATTTTTTAGAATGGCAGCTTCTAACCTGGCACTTTCAGTAAACTGCTGCTCTAACTTCTTCGTCAAATGCAACATCTTCTCCTCAAAAGCCTGATCATCATCCTCGACTTCCTCCGCCCCCACATATCGCCCCAGGGTGAGAACATAACCATCATTCAAATAAGAAATCTCTGCCACAGGTTGTGGCAGATTTATCATCAATAATTTGTCCAGCAGACTTCTGCACAAATCAAAACTAGGCTGCATATCTAATAATCTCAACCTCCGCCCCATTGTTAACAGCAACTTCTGCCCTTTCTAGCACTTGCTCAGTAATCGCATCACTTAAATAATATTCCTCGCAATTATCACAAACTTCTGCTGGAACTTTTTTAATAACCACAATACATTCATCTCTTTCTAAAGTCACAGTTACTAAACCGGGTTTAGTTTCTTCATGCTTGCAAATTACGCACTTCATAGTTTTAAATCATTCTTCATCCTCTACTTTTACAGATAAAGTCTCTAGTTCTGCCTCCAATTGCTCAATTGTGGGTAAACTTCCTTGCAATTGTTCTGGTAGAGTATCCCGTAGTTGATAAGTTGAAACTCCAATTGGTTTATTCATTTCCCGCAGAGCATATTCTACAATTGTTTGATTCTTCGTCTTACATAAAATCATGCCGATTGTTGGTTTATCATCTGGGTGACGCAATAAATCATCGACAGCAGAAACGTAAAAACTCATCTTGCCGGAAAATTCAGGTTGAAAATCTTCAATCTTCAAATCAATTACCACATAACAGCGTAAATGTAGATGATAAAATAATAAATCTATATAAAAATCTTGGTTCCCTACCTCCAAGTGATATTGGCTGCCAACAAAGGCAAAACCAACCCCTAATTCCAAGAGAAAATCACGAATATGTTCTATTAAAGCCTTTTCTAAATCACGTTCTAGTGCTTCTTTTCCTAAACTGAGAAAGTCAAAATTATAAGGATCTTTTAATAATTGTTGTGCTAGTTCTGATTGTGGTTTGGGTAGGGTATTTTCAAAGTTAGTAGTCGCCTTGCCTTGGCGATGATATAACCCACTTTCTATCTGATGCACTAATATATTTCTACTCCAGCCATTTTCTATAGTTTTTTGTACATACCATAGCTTTGCTGAAGAATCTTTGACAGCATCCAAAATACGGACATTATGCCCCCAAGGTATTTGTCCAACAAGTTGTTGGACAATTTGTTGATCGGGGTAAGCTTCTGCAAAGGCTCTCATATAAAGCAAGTTTGTACGCGAGAATCCCTTCATATCTGGGAAAGCTGCTTTTAAATCTCTGGCGAGACGTTCGATAACTTTTGCACCCCATCCCTGCTGCTGCTGTCTGACGATAATTTCGCGCCCGATTTGCCAATAAAGTAATACTAACTCACGGTTTACAGACAAAGCTGCTTTTACTTGGGCGCTGCGTATGCGTTCTTTTAACTCCCGTAAAAAGTCATCATAGCCATCCATTGGTGATAACTTATCCGCCATACCCCAACCCGCGTAAATTCTCTTTAATTATTGCCTCTAGCTTGGCACTCTCAATAAACTGCTGCTCTAACTTCTTCGTCAAATGCAGCATTTTCTCCTCAAACGCCTCATCATCATCCTCAACTTCCTCAGCCCCTACATATCGCCCCGGCGTGAGAACATAACCATGTGAGACAATTTCTTCTAACTTGGCACTCTTACAAAAACCAGGGATATCCTCATACTCCCCCGCTTCCTTCTCACCCCGCCAAGCATGGTAAGTTTGAGCAATCCGTTTTATTTCCTCATTTGTCAATTCCCGATGTACTCGGTCAAGTAAAACCCCCATCTTCCGCGCATCGATAAATAATGTTTCTCCACTGCGATCGCGAAATTTACCATTTTTCTTATTCCGGGCAAAAAACCACAGACAAGCCGGAATCTGGGTGTTGTAAAATAACTGCCCTGGCAATGCCACCATACAATCAACCAAATCCGCATCAATAATGGCTTTGCGAATATCACCCTCTCCCGAAGAGTTAGAACTCATCGAACCATTCGCCAACACAAAACCAGCAATGCCGTTACTTGACAAATGGTGAATCATCTGCTGTACCCAACCATAGTTAGCATTACCTACGGGTGGAGTACCATATTTCCAACGGGTATCTTCTCGCAACCTCTCCCCTCCCCAATCGCTCATGTTAAAAGGGGGATTCGCTAGGATAAAATCTGCTTTGAGGTCTTTGTGCAAGTCGTTGTGGAAAGTGTCAGCATTGCGATCGCCAATATTCCCATCAATGCCGCGAATTGCCAAATTCATTTTGCACAGCAGCCAACGCTTCTAACTCCTGCGGTGTCGGAAATGGGTTCAAATAAAACTTCTCCCACCGTGAAATAACTGCACCAATTCCCGTTAATTTACCTAATTGAGTTGCAGTTAAATAATTTTCCCGACGAAAACGACCTAAAAAATGACTTAAGCTTTCTCCTTCGAGCGGCTCTACTTGAAAAAATCTTGGTTCTTTCGCAGGTATTTCCATTACTCAAACCACTCCAAAACCTCATCCAAAGTAGCCTTATCAATATTTTTCAAACCTTTTCTTAAGGATAAAATCGCAGCCCTTCTTAATACCCTATCAACCAAACCAATTTTGCCACTTGTTTTTTGATATAGAGGCATTAAAGTTTAACTTTTTGTTAAATTAGATGGCACAGGTAAACACAAAACTTCATCTTCCCAAATTTGTACAAATTCAGGGAATTTCTTTTCCGATACTAATGGTAATCGGTAACATTCTATAAATCTATCGTGGATATATGGCTCTTTTTTAATGAGATTATCCAGACCATCTGTTCCCACAAGAACAATTGAAACGTTCAACAAATCATATATGCGGGCGATTTCACTAAAAGTATTTAACTTCAAAAAGTTAGCTTCGTCGATAACCAGCATTTCAACTTTAGACTCCTTTAGAAGCCTTAACACTCGCCGTCTCAGATCTGTAAGTTTTCCTGAAGTCGCATCATATTTCAAACTCTCAAGTATTAAAGTTAGCAACTCCCCAGCCGAACAATCTCCAGGGACTTGCATATATAAGACGGGTACAAGATCGCGCTTACCTGTTCTTTTCTGCGGCTTATTCAGCAGTTTATAAACATCACAAGTCACCGACTTACCTGCTCGTGGTGGTGCAACAATTCGACCGCATTGTTTAGAAAGACGCAAACTGTCTAACCAGTCATGAATTTTTTGGATATGCTCAAGTTCAACGACACTAGGAGTAATTAGCCGTTCAATTATCGGCAGTAATTCTTCCGGTATCGGGTCATCACCCCAGAAATTTTGTACCCACTTCCGCAAATAATCTTCTGCCATAATCAGTGGTTTCTCAAATTTTTAAAATGCATTCAAAATCGATAGATAACACGCAAACCTCAATCAGATTAATCATCGTAGTCTTTGCGAAGTTGCTCGTAGTCAAATACTCTGGGGCGACGCTTTTGAGGTTGAGGTATTTCTTCTACAGTTTCTACTGGCTTGTTAGTTTGAGACGGTTTTACAGAACGCACCTGAGCTTGTTCTTCTTTCTTGCGTTCCTTGTGACTCTTTTTCTTTTGCTTAATAAAAGTATCTCTATCCTGCACTTCTGCAAGGATTGATTTATTACTTAATTGCTTGCCTGTATTACGGATTTTCCGATTTGCAGCTTTTGTCTCCTCTAAGGAAATTTGCTCGGTTTCTAAGTCAATCGCATGAGCTTGAGACAGTAGCACTTCCTTACCTGAATCTTGACGATACACGAACACAGTTGATATATCTCTGGGGTCATATCGCAGCAACACACTTTCTCCTGCATAAGCTGCCAGGTAATCTCCGCGATACATAATGTTTTCAAAGCTTACATATCCGCCTTTGTAAATGCTGCGGCGGGTCTTTTTCATCAAACAGATATCTAATTGCCGCTCCTCAATTAAATTTGGCAGCGCAGGTAATCCCGCTTCCCAGCGTTGAAACCTGGTTTGGTTTCCACTGCGAGCATCAATTCGCTGATTGTAGTTATCAACGATGTAGCGCACCAATAGCAGATGTAGTTCCCGCAGCGTAATGCAAGCTTCTTCTTCGGCATTTTCTGGACGTTGTTGAATATTAGAACCCAGATAGCCATACAACCCAGCGAGAAAATCTGTGTTGATAGTGCCAAAACTGCGTTCTTCAATCCCTCCTTCTGATGGGCGATCGCGTAAATGACATTCAAAACCAAGTTGCAAACCAATTTGCGTTAAATGCTCGGAGCGAAAATCCTTACTGTATGTTGAGGACTTTCAGAACTTGAGCGCTCAGGCTCATCTTCTTTTGAACCCATCAAAAAGCTTCCAGAAGGAATGGCTACCATCTCTAGCTGCACATCGCCTATGACTCTTTTTGCCCAAGCGATCGGTAAAAATCTTCTGCAAAAGCACTGTCAGTAGATACATTTATAGAGTACGTCATTGCCACTACAGCCGGAATGCCTTTACCGATCAAGTTCTGAGCCACCCCGTTGAAAACAGAATCACTTAAACCAGACCACTTACCTCGCCTCTACTGCCTAGCACATTGATTTTAACACTTCGCTTTGCACCTGCTTTGCCCGTTCGCTTCACAGTGACTTGTAGTTCCAGTTCCACAGACTCAACAAACAAGAACGGCGCATCCTTATCCTTTCCTGGTGTCACTCAGAGAAGATCTTCTTTAACTTGTTGGATAAACTCAGCCAACTCAATCGGGCTTTTATCGTTTTCAGACATTTGTTTTTGTACAGTTGATACAAGATAAAAATTATATTACCGAGCTAATCGTCATTCCTTTTGAATGTTTATTAGCTTACTACATGTGGTATAGGTACAAACAAAAGCAACTTATGCAGTTTTGAGAAACTCCATGACCCCGTGTTTACCGTTGTTCTGTGTGCTGGTGGCGGATGTTCTTATGATTCATAATAAAGAAACTATGCAACTTTTTACAAGAAGAACTAACCCTATATTCTTGCAAATGAAAAACTTACTTGTAACAAATGAGAACCTTCGCCAAGCCCGCAACTTGTTCCTTCCTCGCCTGATGAACGGAAGCATAGCAGTGTAGAAAATCCTTTATAATGCTTATATTATGCCAGCCAGAGATATCTTTCACAACGCAGTCAAAAAAGGGCTAGAAAAAGAAGGGTGGAAAATTACCCATGATCCCTTACCCGTCAGTTTCGAGTTAGGGGATATGTACATAGACTTAGGCGCGGAAAGAATTCTAGCAGCAGAAA
Source organism: Brasilonema angustatum HA4187-MV1 (assembly GCA_019359695.1). Classification (GTDB taxonomy): domain Bacteria; phylum Cyanobacteriota; class Cyanobacteriia; order Cyanobacteriales; family Nostocaceae; genus Brasilonema; species Brasilonema angustatum. Next base: position 20,504 of record JAHHGV010000019.1, on the reverse strand, counting down.
GAGAGGGTGAAAAAATTGCTGTTGAAATTAAAAGCTTTTTTAAAACATCTGCGATTTCTGAATTTCACACAGCTTTAGGACAGTTTATTAACTACCGACTAGCATTATCTGAACAAGAACCAGACCGTACTCTCTATTTAGCAGTTCCCATCGATACATATACTTCCTTTTTTACTATCAGACTTGTACAAAACATTATTAAAACATATCACCTTAAATTGATTACTTATAAACCTGTAACGGAAGAGATAATCGAATGGATAAACTAACAAAATACCAACAAATAATTCAGCAGCTTATCCAAGAATATGCTGCAATTTCTAGTCAAGACTCAGAAATTGAAACCCAATTAATTTTTGATACAGAACATCACCACTATCAACTTGTAAATGTCGGCTGGAAAAATGACCGTCGTGTTTATGGTTGTTTTTTACATCTAGACATCAAAGATGGTAAAGTTTGGCTGCAACACAATGGGACAGAAAATGAAGTAGGAGAAGATTTAGCGAATTTAGGTATCCCCAAGCAGGATATTGTCATCGGCTTTCATTCGCCATTTAAGCGCCAATTTACAGATTATGCTGTGGGTTAAGGCTTTTTGCTTACAGAAAACACCAAAAGGAGAAAGCAAACACAGCTTAAGGATGTTTTCAAAGTATTATATAGAATTCCTATTTTATTTTTACGAAGCTAGGTACACCTTTATTCCTTCTTAAGCGTTCGGGTGTTCCCTGTTCCCTCCTCCTATGAGTTAGTTCACCCTATGGCTAACGCCACGCCTTACGGCTATCGGGGAGAACCTCCGGTTCCGCTAGCCCCTAAGGGGGCGCTGCGCAAACGCTAACGCCAGATGCCTCTGTCGGGAAACCCTACTGCAGCACTGGTCTCACCAAATTCAACTGGATTCCTATATAAAAGCTTTCGTTTTATTTATCTGGTTAGTCACAACCATTTGTACACCACCAGAGGGAACAATCGTAATTCCGCGACGTACTGGACGCACTGGATGCTTATCAGTAAGCTCTAGCTGAAAACGTGACAAAATAGTTGCTGTAACTAATTTCATTTCATACATAGAAAATGCTGCGCCGATACAACCGCGATAACCTCCCCCAAAGGGTAAATATTCATAAGGTGAAAATTTTTGATTGAGAAATCTTTCTGGTTGAAATTTTTCTGGTTCTGGGTAAGTTTCTGCACGTCGATGAGCTAAATAAATACTGGGAACTAAAACTGTTCCAGATGTCAATTTTTGACCGGCAATTTCTACTTTGTCTTTTACCATTCGTGGCGTACAAATAAGAGCAATGGGGTGAAGTCGCAGCGTTTCCTGACAAATAGCACTAAGGTATGGTAATTGAGTGATAGTTTCGGGATTAAGTGTATTGCCTGAAGTCTTCAATTCCTGTATCAGCTTGTCTTTTACTTGTGGGTGGAAGTGAATTAAGTAAAATAGCCAAGCTAAGACAGCAGCTGTCGTTTCATATCCTAAAAGCAACAGTGAAACTAATTGGTCACGTAACTCTTTATCTGTCATTTGCTGCCCATTTTCGTCACGCGCAGACATCAGCAGACTGAGAATATCTGTACGTGAAGCATCATTAGATAAACGTCGTTCATAAATCTCTGCATAAATCAGTTTGTCAATTTCCTCGCGACGTTTTTGGAAATTTCCCCAAGGACTCCATGCACCTAAATCTTTTTGTAGTGGTGGAAAGAAAAAGAAGGTAGAATATAAAGGTTTAGTCACATCTTCTAATAAAGAACTCAGTAGTTGTTTTAATTTTTCATAACGGACACCGGGACTTATTCCAAATACTACTTGTAAAATAATTTGTAAAGTAATATCTGGCATGACATGCTGTACAGAAATAGATTTGCCAGGTGTCCAATTTTGAATAATATTTTCAGTGATTTGGCAAATGACTTGACCGTAAGTTTTCATACGGTCGCCATGAAAGGGTGGCATCAATAATTGGCGTTGGCGATTGTGCGATCGCCCCTCTTGCAAAACAATCGAATTCTCCCCAAACAAAGGCTCAAAAACATGAGTTGCCTTCTTAAAATCCAAATCTTTAGCAGGCACAGCAAAACACTCAGCGATCGCTTCCGGACTACCAAAAAACACCACTGGCGGCGAATTTATCCCTAATACTCGAACCGTGAACGTGTCACCATACTTAGCCGCACAATCTTCTAAAAACCTCGTTGGATTAATAATTAATTGCAGTGTTTGTTTCAAAGAACCAATCATAATAGAACTTCAGATATTTATTTGTTGTTTTAACTTCGTTAGGACTTACGCCGAAGAGATCCCCCAACCCCCTTGAAAAGGGGGCTTCTAAAATTCCCCCCTTTTTAAGGGGAGCCAGTGCGTTGGGCGGGTTCCCCGACTTGTAGCACCTGGCGTGGGCTAGGGGGGATCGAGGTTTCGGGTTTTCAGTGCGTAAGTCCTGTTCGTGTCTTGGCGGTATGCCCTAAGGGGCAGGCTGCGCGAACGTTTTCTTCAAATTTCTCACTCAAAATTTATAGGTAAGGCATATGCCTTACCTACAACTACTCAGTTATTCTGCGTAGAAAACTATATCAAAATATTGTTCATTAAAAACTTAACCAGCGATAGATTCCAAAATTTTAGACTTCACCACTCGCTGACCTTTAACAACTATTTGGATAGAACGGTTGGGACCTGAAACCAAACCACGGCGTTTTGAGCCCACATCACGGTTATCAACCAGCGCCAATTCCCAGCGCGACAGGATGGTAGCAAGCACAACTTTCATTTCAAACTGGGCAAAAGCCATACCTATGCAACGCCTGACACCACCACCAAACGGCAAATACTCATAAGCTGAAAATTGCCTTTTCAGAAAACGTTCTGGCTTAAACTGTTTGGGTTGGGGATATAAATCCTCACGCTGATGAGTCAGATAAATCGAGCCCATGACAAGTGTACCTGGTTCAAGTTCGTGTCCAGACAACGATACGGGTGTTCTCACCACTCGTGTAAAGGTAAGCATCGCCACTGGATAAATCCGCAAGGTTTCACAGCACACAGCATTTAAATAGGGTAATTTGAAAATGGTGCTGGGGTCTGGGTTATCGCCCAAAGTATCAAGTTCTTCTAGAAGTTTTTCTCGTACTCCTGGCAGTTTGTGAATCCAGTACAATGCCCAGGTTAACGCTGTGGCTGTAGTTTCGTGACCTGCTACTAACAAAGTCATTAACTCATCACGTAATTCCTGATCAGTCATTGGCTGGTTTGCTTCATCCTTCGCCGCCATCAGCAAGCTGAGGACATCTGTCCGCGATGAGTCTGGTTGCTCTCGCCGTTCGCGAATTTCCGCGTACAGCATTTGGTTAACTCGTTCCCGGCGGCGCAAGAACTTTCCCCAAGGCGTGAGTGGACCTAAATCCCGTTGTAGGGCTGGAAAATAAAGGATGAGCGCTCTTACAGGAGAACGCGCCCCTTCATCCATCATCAGACCTAAAACTTCTTCCAATTCTTGGGCGCGTGAACCTTCATATAAGCCAAACACGGCTTGCATCATCACCCGCAGGGTAATAGCTTGGATTGCAGAACGTGCACAAAAGGGTTTGTCTATCTGCCACTGGCTGCTAATTTCTTCTGTAATATCGCCAATAACCTGACCGTAGGTTCGCATTCTGTCACCATGAAACGAAGGCATCATTAACTGTCGTTGACGCTGGTGTGCCTTACCACTAAGAGTGATGACAGAATTCTTGCCAAGCATAGGTTCAAAAGGAGTATTCCAGTCACTCGGAGCCTCAAACTCCTTTGTGTCACTTGTCAACATCTGCTGCATCGCCGCAGGATTGCTGACAAAAACCACCGGACGACTTAGCTGCAATGTGAACATATCCCCATAGCGTTTAGTACAAGCTTCCATAAATGACATGGGGCTGAAAACCCACTGGAGCATTTGTACCAGCCCTGGAGTTTGTGGTCCATTTGGTAGTTTCATAAGCTTTGTTTTTTGCTTTTATTCTTTTTTGCCACTGAAATTCAAAAAATAAAATTAAATTTTTTGAATTTAGATTGAATATCCTTATATTTATGTTGCGAAAGAACAATAAACTGTTACAACCTGAAAGTTGTAAAATTTTTGTTAAATTGAACGAGCATCTCCGGTGTCTCCTCATACTTAAATTAAGGTACTTAGCATGACGGCAACAACCCCAAAGGAAACTTCAGCGGCTCCTAATTTTTGTGAAGGTATTCAATACTTTGGTGAAGCAATCCCCAGTTTTGAAAAATATGGTGGAACACCTGTCATAGAGTCAGGAAAAGTGGCGATCGCCAATCCTGATGATCCAACCGCCGCCTTCCAAACCTTACTAACTGCTGACGCTTTGCGTTACCTAATACTGCAAGTCACAGCAAGTAAAGCTTCTGGACACCCAGGTGGTTTTGCTTCTCAAGCGGAAGCTTATGCAGCGCTTGTCATGCTCGGTTACAAAAACATTATTACCGAAGTGGGACACCACGCCCCTGGATTTTATAGTGCCATGTTCTTGGATCGATCACTAGAGGACATGGGAATTGAGACAGTGCAACAATTGCGCGATCGCTTCCGGGAAAAACATGGGCTATTAGGACATCTTTCTGGCTATATTCCTGGTATTCTTGGACCAGCAGGTCCTTTAGGACAAGGGCAACACTTTGCAATGTCAGCTGCATTGTTGCACAAAGACAAGCTTTTTCCCTTCACCGTTGGCGATGGTGGACTGGGTGAACCGTATATCATGAGTTCAATAGCACACTTTCACACCGCTTTTCCAAGTGTCACCAACTTTTTGCCAGTGTTGGTGTGGAACGGTTATAGCCAGGAACACCACAGCATGGTGTCTCTCAAAACCAATGAACAAATGACGGCATACTGGTACGGTAACGGTTTTGAAAAAGTCGTGTTAGTCGATGCCAAAGACTTTGATGATGCTAACCAAAGCGGGGATTATGTTGATAGTACCGCCTTTTCCTTTGAGCAGCGGCTAGCTTTTACCAAAGCTGTACTCACAGGTGTAGATGAAGCAGCACGTTCTGCATTGAGTGGTAAGCTAACCGTATTTATCATAAAACAACTCAAAGGTGCAGGAGTCCATGCACGAGGTGCCAAGTCTCACAACCTGTATCCTAAAGACACTTTGGACGCTCCCCATATTGTAAACGCATTGAAAGAACGTGCCTTACCTCCAGAAGTTTGGCAACTCGTGCGGACAAACTGTGAACGTGCAGGTGGTGGTCCTGCAGCAAAGACAGTTGTGACAGAATTTGAATATAAGTTGCCAGAATTAGGCGAATTGCCTTTGGAAGAATATCCAGTGGGTGGCGAACCAAAAGTTTCCACCACAGCTATGGGAAGATTGGTAGGAAAAGTTGGACAGATAGATAGAAATTTCTTGGTAACTAACGCCGACGGTAACGAAGCATCTGGTATTGCCAATATTAACTCTGCACTCAAAATTATCCACCCCACGACAGATGACTTATATAACCAAGCGCCCAATGGACAAGTGTACGAACCATTGAGTGAAGATGCTTGTGCGGGGTTAGCTGCTGGTTTATCGTTGATGGGTGCGCGGACTTTGTGGTGTTCCTACGAATCTTTTGCCATCAACGGTTTACCAATTTGGCAAACAGTCACGCAAGCAATGGCAGAATTGCGGCGTCGCACTCCCTCAACTATTACGTTATTCACCGCTGGTGCATTAGAGCAAGGACGCAACGGTTGGACTCACCAACGTCCGGAAATTGAAGCTTATTTTGCTTCGTTAATGCGCAATGGTAATGTTTTCCCATTGTTTCCTCCTGATGCTAACAGTATTCAGGTTTGTTATGACTGGGCGTTGACGACTAAGAATAAGGGAATTGTGATTACTGCGAGTAAGTCACCATTGCCAATTCGCACTACTTTTGAACAAACAAGTCAAGCTTTACGCGATGGCGCAGTCGTGTTACAAGAAGTTTCTGGTAATAAGAAAGTTGTGTTTGCCGTTATTGGGGATATGACATTAATACCAGTCTTTGAAGCTGCTGCTTTATTAGAAAAAGAAGGTATTGGTGCAAGAATTGTTTCTGTTATCAACCCCCGTCGTTTGTATCGTCCTCATGATACTGCTTGGGATATTTGTTCTGAAGCTGATGGCGATTTTGTGGATGATGCAAAATTTGCTGAACTCTTTGATGGGGATGCACTTATTGGTGTGACTGGTGGTGCTGCAGCGATACTAGAACCCATCATGTTACGGAGTACCAGCAAGCGGGATACCTTTGCGTGGAAGCGTGGGGAGACGACGGCGAGTGCTGGCGAGTTGATGGGGTTTAATGGCTTGACTGCAGAGGCGTTGGTGAAGCGGGGGATTGAGTTAGTGGATTAGATTTAGCAATCTGATACGATACGGTATTGCCGCTCTTCACACATGAGGAGCGGCATAATCTTTCTTATCTCATTAAAATATAGTAATAAACTTAACATATATTTATGGCAGACTTACTTAAAGCAATTAAAACAATTGTTGATAATCCCATTCCAGATTTAGTCAGTTACTACCAAGGGAAAAATAGAATTAACAGTATTGGTGATGCTTTAGAATGTTTTGTAAAGGATATCTTTGCCGAAACTTTAAGTAAAAGCGAGCAGGCTCTAAAAAATGAGAGATATTCTGAAGTTTTCTCTTATATAGGGAATCAGAACAACCCACCCGATCTAATTTTAAAAAATGGTGATGCAATAGAAGTCAAAAAAATAGAATCACTCAAAGCAAGTATTGCATTAAACAGTTCCTATCCAAAATCGAAATTATATTATGATAGTCCACTGCTCACAATGCATTGTCGTCAATGCGAAAATTGGCAAGAGAAAGACATTATTTATGTAATTGGTGTTCCAAAAGAAAAAAAACTGAAACTTCTTTGGTTCATATATGGTGATTGCTATGCTGCCGACAGAAAAATATATGAAAGAATTGCTAAAAAAATTAGTAGCGGCATTAAAGAAATAAAAGATGTTGAATTCTCTAAAACTAGAGAGCTAGGAAGAGTGAATAAAGTAGATCCTCTAGGAATCACTTATTTGAGGATTAGAGGAATGTGGGGAATAACAAATCCTATAGATGTTTATGATTATATTTTTCAAGCTCAGGCAACAGATAATTTACAAGTAGTCGTAATTATGAAAGAAGAAAAGTATTTATCTTTTTCTCCAGAAAGTCGAGAAGAAATAGAAGCTATCTCTAATGTTAACTTCCAGAATAAAAATGTTAACATTAGAGATCCGAATAATCCTGCCCAACTTCTTCGTGCTAAAATATTTATCTATAAAATTCCAAAAAAGTTAGTTAATGAAGAAATATGAATATAGTGTCTCTATTTTCAGGTTGTGGAGGTTTAGATTTAGGCTTTGAGCAAGCTGGATTTAAGACAGTCTGGGCAAACGAATATGATAAGTCAATTTGGGATACTTATGAACTTAATCATCCAGATGTAAAACTAGATAAAAGAGATATTAGAGCTATTGAACCTGATGATATACCTGACTGTATAGGTATCATTGGTGGTCCTCCTTGCCAAAGTTGGAGTGAAGCTGGTGCTGGACGAGGAATAAATGATAGCAGAGGTCAGTTATTTTATGATTACATTAGAATTCTTAGAGAAAAAAAACCTCTTTTTTTTCTAGCTGAAAATGTCAGTGGGATTTTAGCCCAAAAGCATAATAAAGCTTTTACAAATATTTTATATCAATTTAAAGATGCTGGATATGAGGTAACTTATAAATTGCTCAATGCTTGCAATTATGGAGTACCCCAAGATAGAAAACGGGTAATTATTGTAGGGTATAGAGAAGAGATGGGGGGAACCTTTGAATTTCCCTTGGAAAGCAATCACATTTTAACTCTTAGAGATGCTATCTACGAGCTAAGTGATATTGAACCGACACCAGTAGCAGGAGAGGTATCTAAAACTCATTCATTAGTACCTAATCATGAATATATGGAAGGTAGCTTTTCTAGTATTTATATGTCAAGAAATAGAGTCAGAACCTGGGATGAGCCATCTTTTACAATTCAAGCAGGTGGTAGACATGCTCCGATACATCCTCAAGCACAAAAAATGATTTGGGTTGAGAAAGACAAATGGATTTTTGATCCTAATTCATTCAAACCGTACCGGAGATTATCCGTTAGAGAATGTGCAAGAATTCAAACGTTTCCAGATAATTTTATTTTCAAATACAACAATCTACTTGATGGATATAAAATGGTTGGAAATGCTGTACCTGTATTGCTAGCCAAAGAACTTGCCAGTCAAATAATTATAGATATAAAAGAATACCAAAATTTGGGTTTTTGTCATCATGTGCGTCGTCACAAATATCCGACACAACTCACATTATTTGAACCCAGTTGTTTGACACAAAGAAAAATAATATGCGCCGACTAAGAGTGGCTGGTGGGTTGTCAAGTTGGCTATATACTTTCAGGTAATTTTTGTGAGTTGAGTTGAGGTAACATAACATAAGCGCTCAAATATCTTTAGTATAACTACCTGCGTTGGATGAATACAAAAAAAGTGTCAAATAACCCGTCGAACTACAACTGAAAAACTGGACTTTGCCTTATGAGTGTCGAAATATGCTTCCAGGTAACGGCAAGGAGTAGGGCGATAAGCCGGGGGCTTGACGCTACGCGTATCGCCTTAAATTTTTAAGCAAAATAGAGGTAGTGACATCCTGGGGCAACAAAAATGACTGTACAAGATAAAAATCAGCGTGTAAAAATCAGCTTGGATTTGTCACCTGAACTGTATGAAACATTAAAAAATGTGGCTCAACAGCTTGATGGAGATATGGCTGAGGTTCTGCTGAAAGGTATAGTTTTGATGCTGATCGCAGTAGAAGCAAAGCAAAACAGGAAGCATTTGTGGATTACTGACGAAAATCAAACTCCAGAGACTGAAATTGTTGGCATTTAACAGAATGGCAGATTTAAAAGATTTATCCAATTTAATTGCCAAACAAGGTAATAATCCGCTGATTTTATCATCACTAAATGTGCATTCTCAAGAAGACGCAGTGCTTGAACGAAAGCTGCGGGAACTAAAGTATAAACAGGAACTAAGGAAAGATTGGATTTTGTTTATTGTCAGAGATGTCGTAGTTTTTTCTGCTGCCTTTGTTTTCTTTTTGGCTGTCAGTGGTTACTCGCTCTTCACTTTGATTAAGAGGTAGTACATCTGAAGATGAAAATAAGTTTGCTACCACAGTTTTAGCTTTGATAGTCACAGGATTAGTAAGTTTAAGCAAGTCGGTGCAATAAAACCAAACTGTGTGAAAAAAAGTAAATAAGGCTGATTACCGACATTACACCACAAGGACTAGATGGATTATTTACCTCGTCCCAAGTAGACGAATTGGTTTGTTTGCTTGAATAAGTTCATGCTCGGGCAGTCGCTTAGTGTCACCCCGGCACTGGCTCCCCTTATATCATGTTCGCCTAATTAGTTATAATTCGATGCATCTGTGCTAATATCTGAAAACTCTTTCTCCGGTGCTCCCTACCCCCTGCCCCCGAAGAGCCTTAATGATAAGTCTTTAACCGGACACGATATTACACCCTCCCCTACACCCTTAGTTTTGATCAAAACTCAAAAGTTCTTTTGCGTGCAAGTCTCGGCTGATGATTTCGCCTTTGCGGTCAAACAATACAGTACCAACTTTCAGGGCAACATTAGCATATTTTTGCACGTAAGCAGTAGCCTTGTGACTAATTTTTTCAGCGAGTATCCCAAATACTGATTCTGCCAGTCCCAGTTCGATTAATTTTTTGTGTGCTGCATCTGCAGTCTTAGCATCTAAAATTGCTCGTGTTGCTTGTACATCACCACCAACAGCAACAACTGCTGCACTCAAAATTTCTAATTTGGCATCTGCTAAATGACTAGACGTATTGAAAATGCCACCAGCCAGCTTAATCAGTTTGCCATGATATCCCAGCAGCAAAACAGAAGTTGCTTGATATAGTCCCGCTTCTACAAGCATTGCACCAATCCAGTTGCCAGTTTGCACAACTGCTGACTCTGGTATGCCTAGACGTTGTGCAACTTGCATACCATTGCTACCAATACAAAACACCAAACCAGGACAAAGTTTGACCTTAGCCTGCAACGACAAACGAAATTCTTCTAAATAGTCAGCCGCCGACAAAGGTTGAGAAATTCCACTGGTTCCCAACAAAGCTAACCCTTCTAAAATCCCAAAGGCTTCATTGGAGGTACGTTGCGCCAATTGACGACCTTCAGGAATAATAATTGATACCGTTACAGTTTGCTGTGGGGGAATTAGAGGTAGTAAATTGGCATCAAACAGGCGACGGGCATAGCTGTAAATCGCTGGTTCTCCAGAGGCTGTTTTTCCTAAACCCTCTCCTGCTTCTAAAATCAAGGCTTGGGATTGCCTTTGTGACAACTTTACCCAAGCCCAAATGGGCGTGTTCTTTGTTAAATCTAAGTTATCACCTGGATCACTGAGTGTTACTGCCAAAGCACTCTGGGAGTCTAAAGCTGCAACTTGAGAAATCGAAATTTCTGCTGTTTCAGAAAGCAGATCAATCTCAACCGAGAGTTGAGAATCTATTTTTTCACGCAGATGCATAAGAGCAGCCTTCGCAGCGGCTACTGCAAACACTGGCAAGGTGTAACCTGTACGAGCCATATGGTTGTTAATTGACGTTCTCCTTACTTTTAGTAAGGATACTCCCAAACTACTTTTGAAGCGCCCATAAAAAACGAAATCCGCCATCACATAAAATTGTTAGGCGGATTTACGGATATTTTTTAGTGGATCCGAGCAGAGTCGAACTGCTGTCCAGACTGGGTATTGACCCCCCGCTCGTTCACAGGCTTAGCCTCTTTTACCCTCAAGGCGGGGAACGTTCATTATCCCGAACGCTAGGATGCTCTGGTTAAGTCTTAGCTAACAAGCGAACCAGAGACACTTGCTAGAGCATCCGTTGGGGGTTGGTCTCTAATCCTTAACGGAGTCAAACTAGAGACGCTCGAACCAAAAAGAGGTTATTAGGCAGCTACTAGAGCTTGCTTACGAGCAAAAGGTACAATGTTGTTTGCATTTACTTTATGTTGAGCCTTGGATTTTCGAGAGACGACTCACTCTCGACCTGTTTCACAAAGTAGCTTTCGCCAACCTGTCGAAACCGTGACGGACCCATGTGTTTTACCTATAGTACTATTATAGTACGCTATTTTTAAATGTGCCACTCAGGAGCCTAAATTTAAGATTTTGGTGGGATTTGGTCTTCTGGTTCATGACAGTGCTGCACAGAAACACAACGTGTCTTTGTGAGAACTTGGTTGTAGACCGTCAGTATAGTTGGCGCATAGGGTAATGTCTTTGTAACCGTTTTCCTGCAAACACATGATAAATTCATCTCGCCCAAACCAGTGCTGGGGTAATCGCTGTAACTCTGTGGCAATGAGTTCTCCGTCCTTTGAGGAGTCGATGCCCTCAACATTCAAATCAGCTTCTAGCAGCGGGATGAGTAGTCGTCCCCTGCCAACCATCGCCTCAAGAATTCTGCCACCAATTTTAGAAAGATGTTTGATGTAGTATGGAACGTCAGGGTACTTTCCATCAATGGGCTTGGTGATATCATAAACCTCAGTACACAAATATCCATATGTCGTCAGTGTGATCATTAGCCTCCATTGGTGAAAAAGCCCCAACAATTAAAAATAGCTAATTGCTAATTTCAACACAACTAGCAATTAGCTATTATTCATTTGCTATGAGCAATTTCCTAACCTAGTGCTTCAGCACCGCCGACCACCTCTAGGATTTGCTGGGTAATTGCTGCTTGCCGCGCTTTGTTGTAAGACAAAGTGAGGGCACCAATGAGTTCTTTGGCGTTGTCGCTGGCATTGCTCATTGCTGTCATCCGCGCCGCAAGTTCGCTGGCAGCTGATTCTTGCAGCGCCCGCAAAAGCTGGTTACTCACATACAGAGGTAGTAAGGAATCGAGAATCTGTACTGGATCTTGCTCGAAAATCATGTCACTGGAGAAAGTACGGGTTTGAGCGCTCACTTTCTCTCGTGTGACTTCAAATTCACCACCACGGGTTGTTAAGCGGAAGATTTCGTCATCCTGTGCTTCCAAACCTTGAGTGTCAAGAGGAAGCAAGGTTTGCACCACAGGACGAGAACTCACCAACGAAACGAACTTGGTGTAGACAAGCTCAATACGATCTACAGTGTCTGACAAGAACAGAGAAAGCAATTCGTCAGCAATCTTGTTAGCTTCAGCAGCGGTAGGAATTTGCTCTAAACCAGTATAGGTGGCGTCTATCGGTTGTTCGCGACGTTGGAAATACTGGGTTGCTTTGCGTCCTACGATGACAAATTTGTAGTCTACACCTTCTGCCTTGAGTTCTTTGGCGCGATTTTCAGCACGTTTGATAACGTTGTTGTTGTAGCCGCCGCACAAACCGCGATCGCCTGAAACCACCAACAACCCTACTGATTTAACTTCCCGTGTTTTCAGCAGTGGTAGGTTTGCTTCTTCAAAACGCAGACGGCTTTGTAGACCGTACAAAACTTGCGCCAAGCGGTCGGCGAAGGGACGGGTGGATAGCACCTGTTCTTGAGCGCGACGCACCCGCGCTGCAGCCACCAGCCGCATGGCTTCTGTAATTTTTTTGGTATTTTTTACTGATTGAATGCGATCGCGTATTGCTTTGAGATTTGCCATACCCTTTTACAAGAATTTAGAATTTAGAACTTAGCAATTCCTGAGTTAGGAGTCAGCTATCTTCTGACTTCTAACTCCTAACTCCTGTCTTAGTACAATTGCCAGGAAGGTTTTTTATTCAGAATTCTAAACTCAACAGACAACTAACATCTTTTAGCTGACTCCTGACTCTTGAGTCCTGAACGGCAGTCGCCTCTAGTCGGGAAACCCGCCCACAGGGCTGCCTCCTCCTGACTCCTGATTTACGCTGCCGAGAACGTTTTCTTGTATTCGTTAATTGCGTCTTTCAAGAGTGCTTCTTCTTCATCACCCAGTGCTTTCTTAGATTGAATTCCTTTAACGTACTCAGTTTTGCTAGTCTTTAAGTACTCGCGCAATCCTTTTGTGAACTCAGTAACTTTCTCGACGGGGATGTCATCTAAGTATCCGTTAATACCAGCGTAAAGAAGAGCGACTTGCTCATACACCGATAGCGGCGCGTTTTGTGGCTGTTTCAAAAGTTCCCGTAAGCGCGCACCCCGTGCGAGCTGGTCTTGAGTTGCTTTATCTAGGTCAGAGGCGAATTGTGAGAAGGCTTGCAGTTCGTCAAACTGTGCCAACTCCAGCTTCAATTTACCAGCAACTTTCTTCATTGCCTTGGTTTGAGCAGCGGAACCCACCCGTGATACGGAAATACCAGGGTTAATTGCGGGACGGATACCAGAGTTGAACAAGTCGGAAGACAGGAATATCTGACCGTCTGTAATGGAAATTACGTTGGTGGGGATGTAAGCAGATACGTCACCTGCTTGAGTTTCGATGATTGGCAGAGCAGTCATGCTACCTTTACCCAATTCGTCACTCAGCTTAGCTGCACGTTCCAACAGACGTGAGTGGATGTAGAACACGTCTCCAGGATAAGCTTCCCGTCCGGGAGGACGACGCAGGAGCAAGGACATTTGGCGATAAGCCTGAGCTTGCTTGGAGAGGTCATCATAGATAACTAGAGTTGCTTTACCCTTGTACATAAAGTACTCAGCAATCGAAGCACCTGTATAAGGAGCCAAAAATTGCAGGGTCGCTGCTTCACTGGCGTTAGCGGCTACGACAACGGTGTAGTCTAGAGCACCTTTTTCTTGTAACGTCTGCACAACGTTAGCTACGGTGGAAGCTTTTTGACCGACTGCGACGTAGACGCAGATCACGTCTTCTTCTTTTTGGTTGATGATGGTATCTACTGCGATCGCAGTTTTTCCAGTCTGACGGTCACCAATAATCAATTCCCGCTGTCCACGACCGACGGGAATCATCGCGTCGATAGCTGTGATACCAGTTTGCATCGGTTCGTGTACCGAACGACGCGCCACAATACCTGGTGCTGGAGATTCAATCAAACGGGTTTCTTCGGTCTTGATTTCTCCCTTACCATCAATTGGACGACCTAAAGCATCGACAACTCGTCCAATCAAAGCATCTCCCACGGGTATTTGAGCAATTCTACCAGTGGCGGTTACGGAGCTACCTTCTTGAATATCACGACCTTCGCCCATCAGCACCGCACCAACGTTGTCTTCTTCTAAGTTTTGGGCGATGCCAATTGTACCGTCTTCAAATTCCAGTAGCTCACTAGCCATGGCCTTGTCTAGACCATAAATACGAGCAATACCGTCACCTACTTGCAGAACGGTTCCAACGTTAGCAACTTTGACCTGTTCGTCGTATTGTTCTATTTGTTGCTGAATAATGTTGCTGATTTCGTCTGGTCTGATGCTAATTGCCATTTGTCTATCTTCTCTTTATTGCGAGACTAAACATTTTACACTCAGCAGTTAATCAGTTCTCAGTTCTCAGTTCTCAGTTCTCACTGTTCACTGCTCATTGTTTACTGTTTACTGTTCACTGCTTTAAGAGCCACTTAAACGCAAGGAGATACGGCGCAGCTGGCCCCGTAAGCTGGCGTCAATGACTTGAGAGCCTACCTTAATAATCACACCACCAATTAACTCGGGGTCAATTTTTGTCTCTAATTCGACCTCGCGAGCTTTTGTCAATGCGATGACTTTATCCCTGACTGATTGTTGCTGCTCCTCTGTGAGGGGGACAGCAGAAATCACTTCCGCCAGAGCAATTTGTTTAAGTTGCCGCAACAGCACCAAATATTGCTGTAAAACTGGTTTCAGCAATGAAATGCGCCGTCTATCTACCAGCAGCAATAAAAAATTGCGGAAATATGCGTTAGCGCCGTCACCAAGGATACGGTTGATGACTCCCTTTTTGTCATCTAGCGACACAAATGGGTTCTCAAGAAAATTTCCCAGTTGCTCACTTTCACTCAGCAAGGTTAGCAAGGAACGCACATCTTCGCCGAACTGATCTGTTAAATTTTTGGATTGTGCGACTGACATCAACGCCTGTGCGTAAGGCTGGGATATTTCCGCCATTGCGATATTACTTTTCATCCCTAAGCTCCCAATAGCGCTATGCTGCGGTCAATTAATTGCTGTTGAGCGTCGTCGGCAATGCCTGTCTGTAGTTCTGACTCGACTTTTTGCAATGCCTTAGACACTACATATTGTTGCAGTTCGGCGATCGCCCTGTCTCTTTGTGTGTCTAAATCCCTAGCAGCTGTTTCTTTCAAACGTTCTACATCCTGTGCTGCTTGCGCCAAAATGGCTTCACGAGTTGCTTGTGCGTTTTCTTGTGCTGCTTTACGGATGCGTTGTGCTTCTGCCTGAGCCTGGGTTAATTGTTCCTGAGCTTTGGACAAGGCAACAGCTGCCTCTTTTGCCTGAGCTTCTGCTTCTTTGATTACCGTTTCAATACTTGAGCGTCGTTCGCTGAGGATATTGCTAAGAACTTTACGCCCAAAGTAGAATAGTATGCCAACCAGAATCGCCAGGTTAATCAGATTGGTTTCAAAAATGTCTATGTTTAGACCGAAACCGCCTTCTGAGTGACCTTCTGCCACCGCTTCTGTGGCTAGTAAAAAACTACTTCCAATGATACCCATCTACAACTGCGCTGCTCCCTTGCTTAGTAGGTTGAAAATTCCCTAAGGGAAAAAAGGTGCCACTTTTGACACTTATTTAACCGTTGTGGGACGACTTGCGCCCCGCTACGTATATACTTATCGAATTATTGTGAGATCGCGCATTGAGCTACTGCCATACAGAACTTGACTAAACTTAATATAAGACTAGCCACTCAACTAGAAGTAATTTCTAGAGGATCTGCTTCCTGCTTCACCCAAGGGAGTCGGCTCCTTCTTGTGAGGCAGTGCGTTGCGGTGAATCCAGCGCTCTTTGGAGGGTCTCCCGACCTAGGCGACTGGTGAACCCGGAGGGAGCCAGTGCGTTGGGGAGGCACTCCGCTCTTGCGGGTTTACCCACTTGTAGACGCCCGGAGGGCTTCCCGCTTTCTTAGCACCTGGCGTGGGGTTCCCCCCGTTGTAGCAACTGCCGTCCTACAGGCGTAAATTCGGGGGTAGCCCACCCTATTTTTTAGAGCAACAACTATTCTTTTTTCTGAAGCTCTATTTAGCTAAAACAGGTCCCAATAGTTTTTCTAGTATCTGCCTGCTGAGAGCATCTACTTGTTGATCTAGGGAACGCAAAGCTTCCTGCTTTTGCTGTTCTATTTCAAGTGCCGCTTGTTCTCGTTGAGCTTGAGCTTCCTTTTGCGCTTCAGCGATTTTCTGATCAGTGGTTTTCTGAGCTTCTGCTTGAGCTGCAGCGACAGTCGCTTGCGATTGTTTACGAGCTTCTGCTAATTGTTGCTCATATTCTTTAGTTAATCGCTCAGCCTTAGCCAAGCGTTCACGAGCATCAAGGTTATTCGTTCGGATATAGTTATCGCGATCGTCTAATGCCTTGGTCAGTGGCTTATAGAAAATAACATTCAATAGAGCTGCCAACAGCAGAAACTGCACTGCCATCAAGGGCAAGGTTGCATCGAAATCAAACATTTCTCTCCTCTTTGGCTACAACAGCAGTTTTCACGGGCGAAAAATCATCTTACTTTTGATCATCGTCGATACCCCATAGCCATCACGGGGTCAACTTTCTTCCTCATCAACTATAGAGACGTGAACATTCACGTCTCCAGAATTAAGGAAAAGTTTTAGGTTTTAGGAAAATGGGTTAGCAAACAGTAGTACTAGGGCAATAACCAGACCATAAATGGTAAGGGATTCCATGAATGCCAAGGTTAACAGCAGAGTACCGCGAATTTTACCTTCTGCTTCTGGTTGACGAGCAATACCTTCTACTGCTTGTCCTGCAGCATTACCTTGACCAATACCAGGACCAATCGCAGCCAAACCAATTGCTAGAGCAGCAGCAAGAACGGAAGCAGCAGAAACTAATGGATCCATGTTGATTTTCCTTACCTTGAGTACGAAACGAACGATTTTTGTGTTTAGATTTTAGATTTTAGATTTTGCATCGAATTGAACATTCGGGCATCCAAAATCTAACATGACATCAACTGAGGGTTCTAAGCAGTGATCACTTACCAGTTACCAGTTACCAGTTATAACTCTTTATTGATCACTGTTCACTGATTTTAATGTGCTTCCTCATGCTCTTCGTCACCATGTCCCTCCATCGCCTCATGAATATATGCCGCTGCTAAGGTGGCAAAAACCAAGGCTTGAATGGCACTGGTAAACAAACCTAAAGCCATCACTGGCAAAGGTACAAACAGAGGAACCAAAAGAACCAGCACTCCTACAACTAATTCATCCGCCAAAATGTTACCAAATAGACGGAAGCTTAGGGAGAGGGGCTTGGTGAAATCTTCTAGAATCGCGATCGGTAATAGAACCGGCGTCGGCTCTATATACTTTTTGAAGTACCCCAAACCACGCTTGCTAAAACCTGCGTAAAAGTAAGCTAAAGAAGTCAACAACGCCAGTGCTACTGTCGTATTAATGTCATTGGTTGGGGCGGCCAACTCTCCCGATGGAAGTTTGATGAGCTTCCAGGGAATTAAAGCACCCGACCAGTTCGATATGAAGATAAACAAAAATAGTGTGCCAATAAACGGCACCCAAGGACGGTACTCTTTCTCTCCAATCTGGTTTTTTGTGAGGTCTCGAATAAATTCCAAAGCATATTCCATTAAGTTTTGGATGCCACTGGGAATTTTTTGGATGTTTTTAGTAGCTGCTAGTGAAGCTACGACCAGAAGACCTATCACAAACCAGGAGGTGAGGAAGACCTGTCCATGCAGTTTTAGATTGCCTAACTGCCAGTAGAAATGATGACCTACTTCTAGTTCTCCAAAGGGAACAGAAGTTAGGGCATTCAGAAAATTCACCATTTTCCTAACCTAATCTATCATTTCTCCAATCTTACCTGGAGAAGTGGAGCGGGTTCGCGGGGTGGATTTTCCTCCTGGAAAAGTTCCGTCCTCCCGCACAGTTTGCGCTTTGCTGTTTATGGTTACCGGAACTTTGACAAGTCAGAGGCAAATGCCCCTCTAACTACGTAAATGAGGAGCGTTGCTTTATAAGTAAGAAATCCCAAAAAGATGGGTAAGATTTGCAGTTGATTCCATCGCGATGCTAGTAGAATGACCCCTACTAATAACGCAAATCGAGTTTTACTCAACTGTTTTTTTTCTCCACTCAAACGCTCAACATCTTTTGCCAACATCCTCAAGTAAACCACACCTGTACATGCTCCAAGCAAATAATTTAGGGCAATGTTCAGGGAATAAGATATCCAAACAGAGATGAATATAATCCCTGTCAAGACAAGAGTGATGAGCAACAACTCTTGGTAGAGTCCATAGAACTCCTGCATCGAGTTGTCTGGTTCTGTGTCCTCAAAACCAGGTCTTGAATCTTGTCGTGTTGTTGGTGTGGGATCAGTTGATTCGTTTGACAAGCTCACGAGACTTGAAACCAGTACAGCTAATTGTGTTGACTGCATCTTCAGCCAGCTGAATCATATCACGATTGGGTAACAATACTTTAGAAAAAAACAATTAACTTATTGTCACCAAACAAAAGATACCGAGTAGATGCACCAAGCACAAAAAGGATAATTAACACGGAAAAGATGGATGAACAGGACAAATCTTTACCAATCCCTCTATCCTGAAATTCCGTGTTGACAGCTGTGGCGAGATTGAGGAGTCGCAATCAACTTGAAAGGTAAATCTCCTCTTAATTTCTATTCTACCTTTTCCCTCGTCGCCTGCTTTGTTTGGATTTTGGCAATTTGTTTGGTTAACTTGGTATCAACAAAATCAGCAGCTGTTGCAACAGCCGCCTTCTCACTCCATCTAACCCCAATGATGAGCTGGTTAAAATCTCCCCTACTGTTGAGAGACCATTGCAGCTTTCTAAGAACTTCAACTCTTGTGGTGATAAATTCACAATCTGGTAATCGTAGTTGAAGACACATTGACTGGGAAAACCATCCATGCAAGGATTTCGCTCAGCAATTGCCGTTAATAAATCATTATCCGCTGACCAATCAACTTTTGGTAAAGGTGGGCGACTCAGAAAAAACTCGTAGTGAGTCACTTTTGGATCTAATAACTCTATCAAACGATAACGCTCAATTTCACTTAACCTTTCGTATTCCAATTTTGCATTAGTCTTGGGGGCGATCTGCGCTCCGCGCAGCAGCGTTTGCGCAGCGCCCCCTAAGGGGCTAGCTATCGCCCTTTCATCACCGAACCACCTGCACATCCAAAGATAAACCGAGCGTTGTCCAAATGCGATCCGTCGTCAAAACCGAAGCATTGAGCCGCATTCCCAAACTCAAGCAAGCGCGATCGCCCAAAGACAGACCAGCCTGTCGAGTTTGCAACCAGAGTCTTCCCGCCATCTCGGCATCTTCAGGAGTAAAGGGAGCGCAGATCAGCCCTAACGCCTCCAAATCCTCGCGCATTCCATCTATCACCACACCCACAGCTACAGATTTCTGCACCACCTCCGCCCAATTCACACTCGAAATCACCGACTCAGCCAGCACGACTTCAACCGCTTCACCCCCAGGCTCATCCTGCAAATAGGCTAGCATTGCTGACGCATCCAAAACCACTGTCATGCGCCCACTTCCCGCTTAGCTTCCTCGCGTCGTTCCGCTATCAACTCATCTGCCAGACTTTTCTGTTTTGGCAATTGCGAAAACCTAGCTTTCAGCCGCTGTTTAATCGCCTCCTGCTTTTCCAAAATCAGCCGCCCGTCTTCAGGACGAGCGACTAGCGTATCTCCTTCCTCAAAACCCAACAGCCGCCGCAGAGCAGCAGGAATCACCAAACGTCCTTGGCGACCTAAATGGACTTCAATATGTTTAGATGATTCGACCATAGATCCACTCGTTATGTCACATCATCTCTATATGTGCCACAAAAACTCAGTCCGTGGCAATATAGTAGTAATACCGTTTCACTTTAAAGTTAATACATATGGGCAAGCAGGGGGAGTAGGGGAAGTAGGGGGAGTAGGGGAAGTAGGGGGAGTAGGGGGAGTGAAATGTATCAGGATTTTCCTCAAAGGGTATAAGAAGTAATTTGTAGGGTGGGCACTAACGTATCCACAATCTTTCCCTCTCCTTAATAAGGAGAGGGATGCCCGATAGGGCAGGGTGAGGTAAAAACGTGGTGCGATTCGTTGCTAGTAGAATCACGGTAAACAGCCCGTACATACACTAGCCAATCTCTACGGAGATTGAACTTCGGACAGGATGAAGGTGAAAACCCTTCCCTCCAAACTCAGGAGTGACTCC
>JAHHGV010000018.1 GCA_019359695.1 Brasilonema angustatum HA4187-MV1 | reverse complement strand
TTTGTGTTTTTGAGTTCATTTAAGTGGCGGTTGCGCGACGCGCAACCGCACACTTCGTTGTGAACGATCGCACGACTATTCAAGTGCAAAGCACCCACAGGTTGATAACCCGCAACTTGGGTTATTATAGATCAGTTAAAAACTCCGGAGGATTAAAAGCGCCATGCCGAATTTTATGGTACGTCAGCGGAAAACAAACGGAAGGTAAAGGTAAAGGTTTCAGCGGAGTAGAAGCAATTCGAGCCTCCTCTCGTCTTGATGAAGTCATCATTGGTAAACCTAAGGAGCTATATCAACGTTTCCAACGACTAGGTGTGTATAAGTTCAGTGATATTTTAAATATAAACATAGATAAAGATGGAAATATTATGGCTCTTCGTTTTAGTGATATCGAGTTATTCACTTCACCTGTAACCTTAAAGAAACTTCAAAAACTATCATTTTTAAATTTCTTACTTATATCACCTTATAAAATACCTCAATTTTTATTGAATCAAGTGTATAATTTAGGTGTATTAAATCAAATATGAACGGTAGAAAATGCCTAGTAATATCCTGCTACTATCAATACGTCCTAAATATGCAAAAAAAATATTTGAGGGTAATAAGAAAGTAGAACTGCGGCGGGTTCGTACTCGATTAGATAAGGATGACTTAGTGCTAGTCTACGCTTCGTCTCCTCAAAAAGCTTTGCTCGGCTATTTTGAAGTAGATAGTATTTTGGAAATTCCGATTCATAAGTTCCCGGAAGACCTTAATAAAATTTGGAATCAAGTGGGTAAAACAGCGGAAATGACCCGGAAAGAGTTTGATATTTACTATGCGAATGCTTCTCTAAGTGTATGCATCTTTTTAAAAAATGTTCAACTCTTACCTGAGCCTGTAAATTTAACACGTTTAAGAGAGGAATTATCTGACTTTAGACCGCCACAAAGTTATCATTACCTAACAGAAAATGATTTTCAGACTATTAAATATCTAGCGCAAAATAATACTTCTAGTGTTTCTAATTATTAAGTGTTTTATAGCAGAAGTCAGAAGTAAAAAGGTTTTTTCTATCTAGCTTTTATACCTCAGCCTTGCACCTTATTTACTTGCAATATGCTGTATTTATGAATTAGACACAATTTCCAGTATACGATTAGATAATGTTAGCTCACAAAAAAGATGAATTTGCAAGGCTATTTCAGGAGTTTTTAAACTCATATCCTTACACACCCGCTGGCCTACATCATACAGCAGCCTATGAAAAACAGCGTCAGCAAGGGAAGAGAAACTTTGAGGCGATCGCAGCAGCAGCAGACTTTGGAGAAGACGTAATAGAATTAGTCGTGCTGCAACTACTACCTTACCCAGACGCAACTAAAAATCGTGAAAGGGGAGCTTGGATTCATATTAGTTCATTTGTCACCAAAGATATAAAAGAATCTTTTGAGGCATCAATGTGGATAAAGCCAGAAGACTGGCAGTATATTGCTTTGGCGATTTTAAATTTTGTTCGCCACTGCAATGATGATCCAAAGCAGTTGTCAGCAGCTTGTGTGAATTTTTCGCACCTGCCTTATGCTCAATATTTACCAATAGGAACAATCACGCCTATCCTTAATGCACTCCGACCAGAGGAATTTCTACTAATTAATAACCAATTGATACAAGTGATTAACTATTTTTCAAATACAGTTTATACGGAAAAACTAACTGATTATCCTAAATTGAATGTCACTGGAAAAAAGCTGATAGCAGAACTTTCCCAGCAGATGCACCAATCTGGTGTACCAGCTTTGAGGGATGATGACTTGTTCGATATGTTCTCTCACTGGTTAGTAGCTGTTAAAAAGTATAATTTTATTGGCAAGGATGACCCACGATTTCAAGAAGTAGAATTGCAACCACAATATAGCTTAGCTGAATGCGCTGAAAAAATTGGCTTGAATGAAGCAGAACTAGAAAGCTGGATACGCGCAATTAATCGCAAAGGACAAGCAATATTATATGGCTCCCCAGGGACTGGGAAAACTTTCATTGCAGAAAAACTTGCCCAACACTTAATAGGTGGCGGTAATGGCTTTTCTGAACTCGTGCAATTTCACCCAGCATACTCTTATGAAGACTTTATTCAAGGCATCCGTCCTCAAAACGAAGATGGAAAATTAACATATCTGCTGCTTCCAGGTCGTTTTGTACAATTCTGTAAAGAGGTAGAAAATTGTCAAGGTATTTGCGTTTTAATAATAGACGAAATCAACCGTGCAAATTTAACTCAAGTTTTTGGTGAATTAATGTATCTCCTAGAGTACCGCGACAAAGAAATTCCCCTCGCTGCTGGTAACAAATTTCGCATTCCCACCAACATTCGTATCATTGGCACGATGAACACAGCAGATAGATCAATTGCTTTAGTAGATTATGCATTACGCCGCCGCTTCGCATTTATTGAACTCCGCCCAAACTATGATTTGTTGCGGCGCTATCACCTGAAAACAGATTTTGCAGTCGAGGTGTTAATTAAAATTTTAAACTATATCAATCTAGCTATTTCAGACAAAAACTATGAAATAGGTATTTCGTTTTTCTTAACAGATAAACTGAGTGAAGATATTGAAGATATCTGGCGCATGGAAATTGAGCCTTATTTAGAAGAATACTTCTTTAACCAGCTAGAAAAAGTCAATGAATTTCGCTGGGAGAAAGTCAAGCAACAGTTATCATTATGAAGTCAGAAAAACCAAGAATTATAAAACTGACTGAATATGCAACAAAGTCATGTCAGGCTGATGAAATACCCGAAGGAGTAGGAATAGAGTTATTTAAGAAATATAAAAACCAAATAGATATAGATTTTCCTACCTATAAAACGGGTAATAAATGGCAAATAAAATCTAATGGATGGGTAGGTTATATTCCTTTAAGCACTGAAATTGCTTTCAAACTCAATCCCAAAGTGCCTATCACAAACCTCTTTGGAATGCTAGAGTATGCCTATCATTTAAAAAGTTTCCGCTTTTTGGAAGGGCTGATGGATTGCGAATCTCTAGAGGAATTTTACAACCATCTTGCTTATGTCTTAGCCCTGCGAATTCTAGAGCGTTGTCGAAAAGGATTATATCGTACATACTTACCTCAAAGAAAAGAACTAAGCTATGTACGGGGAAGGTTAGATGTGCAACAAGCTATCCAAAATCAGTGGAATATTAAACTTAAATGCCACTACGAAGAACATAAGGCTGATATTAAAGAAAACCAAATTCTCGCTTGGACACTTTTTATTATTAGTCGCAGTGGTTTGTGTTCACAAAGAGTATCTCCAATGGTACGAAAAGCTTATCATGCCCTGCAAGGATTGGTAACCCTGCAACCCTGTCATTCACAAGATTGTATCGGGCGACAGTACAACCGCTTGAATGAAGATTATCGATTGTTACACAATCTCTGCCGATTCTTCTTAGACAACATTGCACCAACTCATGAAAGAGGCGATCGGACAATGCTACCCTTTCTCGTCGATATGGCAAAGCTTTATGAAAGTTTCGTTGCACAATGGCTGAAGGAAAACACGCCAAAAGCTTATTTTTTCAAACAGCAACATCAGGTAGAAATAGGTCAGAATCGACGGTTTTCTATCGACCTACTACTGTGCGATGCTGCGACTAGCAAAATATTAGCAGTGTTGGATACCAAGTATAA
The DNA here is from genome assembly GCA_019359695.1 of Brasilonema angustatum HA4187-MV1. GTDB lineage: Bacteria > Cyanobacteriota > Cyanobacteriia > Cyanobacteriales > Nostocaceae > Brasilonema > Brasilonema angustatum. The sequence continues at coordinate 150,983 of JAHHGV010000018.1, read as the reverse complement.
AGCTCCTGATAAAGCAGCAGATGCTGACATTCATCAAATGGTAAGCTATGCCACAACTACTCAGTGTAACCAAGCCATTTTGATATACCCAAAACAGCTCACACAGCCTTTGGATGTTAAAAGTGATGACATCCGAATCCGCAGCCTGATCTTTTCCCTAGATAATAACCTTGATAACGCAGGTCAGACTTTCTTAAAAAACCTTCTCGCCCTTTCTTAATTCATTTCTCCCACTCCCCTCATCGCCAACAACGCCGTCCCATAAGCTGCTTCCATATTCACAGGACGGACTACAGGAACCCGCAAAATTCGCTCCCTAATCGCCGTCCAAGTAGAATTCGCCGCACCACCACCAGCAGTATAAACTTGGGTTAATCGCTCAGCTCCCAATTCTTGCAATAATTCATACCCTCTTGCTTCTATCCGAGCAATGCTTTCTAGCAACCCATGCAAAAATTCTACGTTACTATCTGGACGTGGTTCCAGTCTTGGCAATAAATTTGAGTCATTTATCGGAAAGCGTTCCCCAGCTTTCAACAACGGATAATAATCCAACTTGCTGACTTTTGACCCATCGATTTCACAACTCAAGCTTTCTAATTCAGCTTTAGTAAAAAATTGCTGTAGCACTGCACCTCCTGTATTGGAAGCACCCCCAGTCAGCCACAAATCCCCGAAGCGATGGCTATAAATCCCGTACCTCGAATCTTCCACGCGGGTATGACTCAACAGCTTCAGCACCAGTGTTGAACCAAGCGAAGTCACTGCTTCACCGCTTAATTTGGCACCACTGGCAAGAAAAGCTGCAATACTGTCAGTCGTCCCAGCACACACCATGCAATCTCGACGAAACCCGAATTGATCTGCAATCTCAGAGCGTAATTCTGCAATCGGAGTTCCAGGAGTTATGACTTTTGGTAGATGAATTTTGATTTTTAAGTTTTCTAGCCATTCTGGATATTTCAACTCTTCCACGTCATAACCCAGCTTTAAAGCATTGTGGTAGTCAGTAATACCCAACTGCCCATGCAGGAGAAATGCTAGCCAGTCTGCTTGATGCAGGAAATATCTGGCTTGAGCAAAAGATGGCAATTGAGACATCCACAGAAGTTTGCCAAGGCTGGAAGTAGCACTTAAGACTGTATGATTTGCAGGCGCTATGCTTCTTAATTCCTCCATCACCACTGCTCCCCGTGCGTCGTTGTATAGCAGGGGTGCGTCTACAGGTATCCCCGCAGCATCACACAGCAGAACTGTGGAAGACGTACCGTTGATCGCAATTGCTCTTACTTCTCGCCGCAATTCTTGAGGAATTCGCTCAAGCAAGCTAAACAAAGCTTTCTGCCAAGAATTTGCCAACTCAGATACTTCTGACTTCTCAAAGGGAAATCGCCCCTCCGCTTGAACACAAGCTTGCTCGTCAACAACCACTGCTCTTGCACCGGACGTGCCAAAGTCAATTCCCAAATAAAAATTCATATATAGCAGTCGCCAACTCTATTAGGACATATAGCAAGGAACGCTTAACGCTTAACGCTTAACAGAGTTGAAAATCTCGTCATGTCTGTATTTTCTCATTAGTTCATGTCCTAATCTACCTAGCAACCGCTATTATATAATTTTTCTTTATATTAATTCATAACTAATGACTAATCACTAATCAGATAGGACTCCTATTTGATTTTTGTGAAAGTGCCTGGGTTCTGCGCTTAAAAAGCTCAGTGTACCCCCAACAGCATTTTTTCTGTTCCCTGCTCACGCCAGGTGCTACAACGGGGGGAACCCCCGCAACGCACTGGCTCCCCTGCTCCCTATTCCCTACTCCCTGCTCCCTATTCCCTACTCCCTGCTCCCTACTCCCTGCTCCCTGTTGCCTATTCCCTGTTAAGCGTTCCCTTAGTTATTGTTTCATCTTGTAACAACCTATTCCCCTATCTTGGCAAAACAGTGAAAAGTAGTAAACGAAATGTTCAATATCTGAGGTTTAAAACAATGGCTATTTCAGATACTCAAGTGTACATTGCCCTTGTTGTAGCGCTGATTCCAGGTCTTCTGGCTTGGCGGTTGTGTACAACACTCTACAATTCATAAGACTCGCAAGAGCTGAGTTACCTGGTAGTACAGGGTACAGTTCTCGGACTTTTGCGGTTTAGTATCGTAATTTGTTCGAGACTGTATACGTATAAATGCCAGGTTTTTTACTTGACAGACGATCAGTGTACCAAGTACGAAAAAATTGAAGTAATATGGCAGCTAAACAAAACTGTAAAAGGCGCAGGTGTGCATTTGGCATGCGTCTACTCATTTAGCGAGGTTCCTTTTATCACCATGAACGCATTTCAACCCTCTAGACTTCCGGTACAACCACCACAACAGCGTCGAGTCACTCCTCGACGGAAGCGGCATCTTCGTCAACGCTCTTATCAAGTGATGGCACTGGAAAGTACGGCAAAGATAGCTGTTAACGTTGTGATTTCAACAGCAGCAGTCTCTGCTCTCATGCAGCTTTTACCTTATCATTGGTCGCAGCAAGAAAAATTACGAACTATCCGTATTGATGTCAATCAGATGGAAGAACGTGTATATCAGTTGCAGGGAGAATTTAGCCGTAACTTTGATCCGCGCCAAGCTAAGATGATTATGCAAGAACAGGGCTATCGATTTGACCCTAATCAGCGTCAGGTCGTGTTCCCAAAAGATACTATAGAACATAAACAACTAGAATCAAACTAATTCCGTTCCTTGTAATTGCCATTCCATAAATAAATTTGGAATTTAGTAGTAAGGCTAAAAGCTGATAGTTCATAGCTAGTCGCTTACTATCTAGGAGCTATATAGTTATCATCTATTAGCCATTACACCGTTATCAGGATGTTTCTAACTCTGTGTTTCATACAGAGGCTATGCCAGTGATGATAAATGCAATGTCTACCAGGTAGGATGCTGCGTTGGTAGCAACTCGTGTAACCAATTTTCGACTTGTAAACGTAAGTGTGAACCGGACTCTACCTTTTTGAAGCTAGGATAAGGTAGTTCAATTAAGGCACGACGATAATCGGCGATCGCACAATTCCAGTCTCCCCAAAGATGATAAGTCCTACCTCGTTCTGCTAGAACATGACCTTCTAACTGACCAAACAGCAGAGCAACCTCAAAATTTTCAATTGCCTCCTCGTATTGCCCTAAATCGCGCAAGGTTATACCTCGGTTTATCCACGCCCTAACGTGGCTTGGGTTGAGATCTAAAGCCCGATCATAATCAGCAATTGCTTCTAATAACTCTCCACATGCGGCATAGTAATTTGCCCGGTTATTATAAGCACTGGCTAATTTCGGATTAAGTTGCAATGCTGTGTTATAATCGCAAAACGCTTTTTGCGTTTCACCACTTTGAAAATAAATTAGCCCTCGATTGTTGTAATCAATAGCGTTGTGCGGATGACGATGAATTAATTGATTCAACAGGGCGATCGCCTCAATGTAATGACCTTGTTGGGCTTTTGTTATAGCATCTGAGCGCAAGTAGGTGTCCCCAAAAGATTTACTGCTACCGTTAGTCCCTTGCTCCTGTCGTACTTTTGTAGTGTGTGAGACACATGGGTTGCGGTGATTTTGTTCGCCACCAAATGGGAAAGATGAATGATTGTTCATATATTACTACCTGAGCTGCTTGCTCTGTGAGATCAACTTATAAGGTTCCAAGCTTCTGTGGTTTTCTAACTGTGTCACTTGTTAAGGTGTCTATGAGTCATTCATAAGTATGGAATAAAAATGTCACAAGTCCTTATAGTGTGAGAGTTTACGGCGTAAAGAGCCAGAAGCTCTTTAACCAGATAAACGTAAAGCATACCCAATAGATGCTTGAATCTAATAATTGATACGTCTTCCCCAAGGTAAATTCCAGATAATATAAAGATCAATTTAGTAGACTATTCAAGTAGCGTGGGCAACAAATTGATAAAATGCCAGAACGCCCCCATGAAAAAAACTCCCCAACTCAAGTGTCAGAGCACAGAAGAACAAAAACACCTCTTATAGTGCGTTGCGGAATTCTAAATTTTCTTATTGTTCGTATTGATAAAATATTCTTATGACAACCGAAACCTCCTACTCCAATGCTCCTGATTTAACAGCCGATGATTACATTGTGATCGGATTGGCAACTTGCTTTGTCAAAGAAGATGGAGAAGTATATCAAGTTGAAGTTCTAGAACCTATTGCCTCTGCATCACTGGAAACACTTGTTAAAGGTATTCCTACCTCCTTCAAGCTTGCTTGCGCCACAACTTTGGGATCTGTGCTGGACGAAGACAAATCTCAAATGCCTCCTGAGTTTCCCCAGACGGCTCAATTTAGTGATGATTTTGTTGAACGGGCGATCGCCGCAGCTCGCACCTACAAGCGTCGTGAAGCTGCTAAATCTCTGATACCTCTGGGCACAACTTATACAGATTTTAAATATTCTACTGATCGCAAGCGAGTATTAAATGCCTCACGAGTTGTCACCAAGGAAGACAATGTCAAACAGCACCCCAATACTCATAAAGTTCTTTAATCAGTTATCAGTTATTTACTTTCAGTCTCAGAAATAACAATATAATTACTGATGACTGATGGTTGTTAACTGTTTACTTATTTGCTCATGCTAAAACTTTACGGCGGCGCACGTAGTCGTGCATCAATTGCTCAGTGGTACCTAGAGGAACTGCAAATTCCCTATGAATTTGTCAAGCTTGATATGCAAGCAGGTGAGCATCGTCAGCCTCAGTATCTGGCAATTAACCCAATAGGGAAAGTGCCAGCAATTGTTGATGGAGATTTCCAGCTCTGGGAATCTGGGGCAATTTTGCTATATTTAGCAGACAAGTATGGTAAATCTGCCCACTCTCCACAGGAACGGGCTCAATTAGCTCAATGGGTGTTATTTGCTAATGGGACTTTGGGACCAGGAATTTTCGTGGAAGCAAGCCGAGAACGAGAAATGCCAGTCTTGATGACTGCTTTAAATGAAATTTTTGAGCGTCAACCTTTCTTACTGGGTAATGAATTCACAGTTGCTGACGTGGCTGTGGGTTCTATCTTATCTTACATTCCCATCATGCTCAAGCTAGACCTGAGTTCGTACCCAGCTGTATTGAACTACATGAAACAAATGTCTGAGCGTCCAGCTTTTCAAAAGAGTATAGGTGGGCGCAGCTAATCACTCGCTTGCGCTCAGATTCACTCATTCGCTGATTCGCTAATTCAAAATTATTTTTTTGAATCAGCGAATTAAGCGAAGGTGCATAACTAACGATAATTTGTAAACTGCAAAGCAACCGGAAAATCTTCTTGCTTTAGCCGTTGAATGATAGCTTGTAAATCATCTTTATTTTTAGCAGTAACACGCACTGCGTCGCCTTGTATTGAAGGTTGTACTTTCTTGAATTCGTCACGAATCAACTTAGAAATTTGCTTGGCATTTTCCTGATCAATGCCTTTTTTAAGTTTGATTTCTTGACGAACTCGATTTCCACTAGATGATTCTACTTTGCCAAAATCAAAGATTTTCTGCGAAAGATTGCGCTTTGCTGCTTTTTCCCGCAGTATAGTATGTACAGATTCTAAAGTAAAATCACTGTCAGTGTTCACCGTAATACTTTGTTCACCTAACTCAACAGTTGTTTGAGTATCTTTGAGGTCGTAGCGACTTTTAATATCTCGTACAGCTTGGTCAACAGTGTTGACCAATTCTTGTCTGTCAAAATCGCTCACAATGTCAAAGGAATAGGTAGAAGCCATAGAAGATTCTAGATTTTAATTTTTGCATTTTGGATTGCTAATTGATTTTTATTAGTTGTTAGTGGTTATGGAATTTTTTACTAACTAATAAATGACTAACCACTAACTAATGCTCATTTCCTAATTAGCTATTTGCTTGAATGATGCTCATGACAATAAGAGTAGCAGACCCAAGGGAACCGATACCAAACATGAGCGAGCGTAAAACGGGTATATTCAAAATATAAAAAACTGAGTATAGCAACCTAGCTACGAGAAAAGCGATGGCCGCCCCTACAGCTAGGGTAGAAAAAACACCCGTTACGTATGCCATTAATGCTGCTGCAGAAAAAATCATAAACGCTTCATACGAGTTTTGGTGTGCCCAAGTTGCTCGTTGGGCGTATGGTGGTAGCTTATCAAACATGGCGCGGGGAGTAGACAAATCATACCCAACACGAACACGGGCATAAGCTACCACTAGAAACGGTAGATAAATGAGTGCAGCAGCAGCGGCAATAGAGTACAAAAAAATAGTCATTAGTCAAATACAAAAGTCAATGACACATGATTAATCAAAGTAGAATAATGTCACCACCTTTCTTTGTTCTTCTGCATCTTTACAAGTTTGCAGCAGGATGCCGCTGTCGTGAAATGCAAAACATATCAGTTGCTGGCAGCGCGAGACAATCTCCTTGTTGCACAAGTAGCTAGCTTCGGCAAGGGACATATGATCCTTGCTAGCATTTTCCACTAGATGCATGACCTTTTCTAATTGCTGACGCGATTCGTGAGGTTGGCGTTCTAAGCTTTGAGGTAGAATCACCGTTAACAAATTCGGATCAGCCCGCATTGCTCCCTTAATCGCAGCTGAATTTGTACCCGTAGCGCCAGAGGTAATCATCCTATTACCGGATAAAACCAAGGCGTAGGTCATCATCTCAATTAGATTCTGATGGGTAATCGGGACATGACGGGAACCGAGCAACGCAATTCGCTTAGAACCCGTTTGCTGGATTGTCGCCAGTTCTTGCGCTAATGTATCGACGTTGTAATGGTCTATTGACTGACTCAAAGACGGACAAAATCAGATTAAACGACCTAGCTATTGTAACAGACGTAGGGGAGTTCTCTGTCAGCGATTTGTCATGTCGTCATGCTATTTTTCTATTTGCTCAACTTAATAGCCTAATTGCTTGCTCACACCAAGCAAGCCAAGATGTTTCAGAACTTATGCCATTGAGTAGAGTCAGGTACTGAAATTTTGCTTGTTCTGGCAGTTGTTGAGGATTTTGGAAGTATTGTTGGTCTAAAAGTTTGTATGTAGACAATTTTTCTTCGTGAGCCTGACGATGACGCTCTAACTCTTCCAAAATTGTCTGCTTTTGAGCAACATAACCGCCAAAAATTTTAACCAGTAAATCGTCTTTGATCGGCGTGGGTTCACATGGCTGTGCAATCCAGTCCAAAAGCTGATGTTTTCCGTGTTCTGTAACATGGTAAAGCTTTTTATCTGGGCGTCCTTGCTGTGGAATGGTCTCGGAGGCAATCCAGCCTTGAGCTTCGAGTTTAGATAACTCCCGATAAATCTGCTGGTGACTTGCTGACCAGAAAAAGCCGACAGAACCATCAAATTGTTTGGCTAGGTCATACCCAGTACAGGAACGGTCTACCAAAGATGCCAATATTGCGTGAGCTAAAGCCATAGGAATCCTCCTTGACATATGCAACTTTTAGAATATATTTTGTCTATATGCAAATATTTGCATATAGACAAATTGCATACAAAGCTCCTCAAAACTGTCAACACAAAGGAAAAACGTCAAATGGTATTAGTTTCAGTAACACGCTTACATCTGTTGTCCCCCCGTTATTTTCCAGGCTTTTTATGGCACACTGCGCTTTCATCATGGCAAATCATCAATATTCCTGGGTTTTTAAGAGGTAAACTCGCATTCGATAAACAAGGAGGTGCTTGGACTATAAGTATATGGGAGACTGAATCAGTAATGCGACAGTACCGTAACTCTGGCGCACACCGCCAAGCGATGCGCTATCTACCCCGTTGGTGTGATGAAGCCGCAGTTGTTCACTGGCAGCAAGAAGATACAACCTTACCTGAAGCCTCAGAGGCTTACCGTCGAATGGTGTCTGAGGGTCACTTCACCAAAGTGCTTCAGCCATCAGATAATCACCAAAAGCGGCAAATTCCAGAACCTCCATTACCAAAGGCAGTACCACTATATCCCAGAAAAAAAAGTAAGAGCACCGCATCCCAGTACGGTACCCCTACTCTCAATCTTCATGACTGAATCGAACTTAGTGTTAAGAATTTTCAAGATAGTGCCGCTGCTGGATTTAAATTCAGCAAAGCAAGCAAGCGATCAACATCAAAATGTTGAGCCATGAGATGGCGAATGCACTGGACTTTTAGAGGTTCATGGACACGAACTGTACCAAAAGTGCGGTTAATAATTTCCACAGTTGTTAAGGTATCTAAATCAACTGATAAGATTGGGATTTCAAGTTCTTCTGCGCGATTGAGAATAAAGGGAGGAGGAGGTAATTGTCCGGTGAGGATTAGGCATTGGGTGGAAGTTTCCAAAGCCGCTTGCTGAATTTCTATGCGATCGCCCCCTGTAACTACTGCCATATTCCGGCGCATACCAAAATACTTTACCGCTGCATTGACATTCATCGCCCCAATTGCCAAACTTTCCACCATCAAATCCAGGCGATCGCCACAGCAAAGAACTTCCGCTTTTAACTGGTTTACCAGTTCACGCACGCTAACACTGCATAACACAACACTTTTCGGTAACATCCCCAGCACAGGGATATCCTGCTGTTCTAAAAACGGACGGATAGTGGTATTGACGGCTTGTAATTGTTCTGCAGGAATATCATTGATGACAACACCAACTAAGCGATCGCCCAGACGTTGTTTAGCACACAACAGTGCTTCAACTAAAAGCAGCGATTTATAGCGTGCGACCAAAAGTACCGCAGCATCCACCACTTCTGCTACTTGCAGCAAAGACAAATCAAACAAACTGCCTTCTTCCAAGTTACCTGGACCTTCTAGTAACACCAAGTCGCCGACTTGTATTTGCGAATATTGCTGCGCTAATAACTTTTGATAATTGGTCTTGTCTAACCCTTGTAAACGTTTTTGCACCGCTACTTCATTTAAAGCCAGCATCGTGGGTGCAACGCGGTTTTTTGGTAAGTTGAGACTGTCAGCAATAAATTGAACATCTTCCTCAACCATCGTTCCTGCAGATTCACTTAAACAAGTACCTAGCGGTTTGCCATAGCCAATATCCAGTCCCTTTAGCTGTAGTTGATAAGACAAACCTAGGACTGTTGCAGATTTCCCGCAGTAAGCCTCCGTAGATCCAATTAATAAATGCTTAGCGGACTTTGGCACACATGCACTCCTACTTTACAAAAGTTTAGGTAACTTTCAACGTTTAGCAGTCAGTTTGATTTTAGCTGTAGATAGTCTATCCACAAAACTTACGGACACACTGCTTTATCATTCGCACAATTTTTCTGTAGGAAGCACAAAAAAGCAAGGTATACGGGCAAAGCCCGTAGCGCTCAAGGGAACTTCTACTCAACCATAGGAATGATTGCTCAACTTAAGGAAATGTTGATGATTCTAACAACAGCTTTTTTTTACGGTAGCATAGCCAAAACCGACAATGATAGAATGACCTGGTCAAAATAGCGTATAATAATTCATTCAAAACGCAGAAGTTTGCGGTAAAATACTTGAGAAAAATCAGTGACGTGATAGCGTTCGTAATTTTCTATGAATTCAATTAAAAAATTAATAAACTCAAAGCTTGCCATCATGACTTCATAACTCAACTCGGCGTTGCCATCAAACTGCATTCGGCAACGGGTCAAGTCTGAGGGCAGAGTCGCAACATTCCAAGTGGCGACAAAGGGAATGTTATCACTGCCTTCTATCTTGCGGTATCCCTCCAAAATACCCTTTTGATAAACACTAATCGCATGAGGTAAGAAGTTACGCTTGTTACCCTGAATGTAAGGCAAGTAGACGCTTGCTTGTTGTTGAGTTGCTGGCTGCAGTTGTTCAAATGACATATTATAAATACTCCTTAAGTAACTTGACTCTTTGCGTAGTTTAATGATTTGTGTCAATAGTATTCCGAAAAAATGTTTGTTTAGTATCCATTGAGGTGAGGAGAATAATTTTTGTGTTTTTACCAAGACTGGGGGTGTAGGGTGTAGGGGAGGACAGTGCCGGGGTGAGGCAGCGCGGACGCCCAGAGGTCTAAAGCGAAGCGGAACCGCTCTTCGCAGCGTGCCCGGAAGGCATAGGTTCTCCCCCATAGCCCTCCGGAAACGCTCGTCGCCTGGCTGTCGGGAAAACGCCAGGTGCTACAACGGGGGGAACCCCCCTTCGGGGAGAACCTGAGCCCTATGGCTAACGCCACGGCTGCGCCTAACGGGCACGGTCCCGTGCCGAACGGTTCCGCTAGCCCCTAAGGGGGCCGGAGTTAACGCGTTCCACCAGTCGCCTAGGTCGGGAAAGCCGTCATTCGCGCTGGATTCACCGCAACGCACTGGCTCCCCTACCAAGAGTGCTGGTGGAACGCGTAGCGTGTCCGGAGGACATACCCGTAAGGGTGGTCTTTTATTGCTGGTGGGCTTCGCCGAACGTCCGAAGTCTTCGCCAAGCGTCCGAACGATTCAAGCCCTTACACCCGCACCCGTTGCGGTATTGACTTTTCAGTTTTGACTTTTTGTTTAAAGATGTCCTAAAGAACACTTAAGTGGTTTTACCCTATGGCTCCACTGGTTGCAAACTACTACTTGACCTACCGTTGTAACGCTAGATGTCATTTTTGTAATATTTGGTCACTTGAACCTGGTAAAGAAGCAGATTTAGAAACAATCAAGCACAATTTGAAGGATTTACGCCGCTTGGGAGTCAAATATGTAGATTTTACAGGTGGTGAGCCACTCCTGCGGAATGATGTGGGACAAATTTATACAGAGGCGAAACGTTTGGGTTTTGCCACCAGTATGACGACAAACACCATTCTGTATCCGAAGAAAGCTAAGGAAATTCAGGGATTAATAGATTATTTAAATTTTTCCTTAGATGGTTCAGATGCTGATACTCACGATCAGTCTCGGGGAGTCAAAATTTTTGACAACTTGGTTGAGTCGGTGGCGATCGCCAAGTCTTTTGGAGAATACCCTGTACTCAACCACACTGTCACCGCTCAGAATTACCAGCGGATAGAAGAAATTGGAGAATTAGGCAAAAAACTTGGTGTTCGGGTTTGGCTAAATCCTGCCTTCACAGCACACGAACACTACAACTCGAACAAAAATCCGACACCAGAAATGGTAACGGCAATAGAAGTCACTGCGAAGAAATATAACAATGTCGGTTACAATAAGGCTGCACTAGCTTTTATTGAGGCTGGGGGCAATGATACAAAAAATCCCCGCTGTAAAGCGGTAGATGCTGTCATTGCTATTTCTCCTAATGACGAATTGCTGCTACCTTGCTACCACTTCGCTCAAAGTGGAGTTCCCATTAATGGGCGACTTTACGAGCTGTATCGCGAGTCTGAGGAAGTTGAAAAATACCGCCAGTCTCAAGGTAAGCTCAAGGTATGTGAAGGATGCACAGTTTGGTGTTACCTAATACCCAGCTTCTTTATGGGTGTAGATAAATATTGGTGGTTAAATCAAGTAACCTATGCCAGCGAATTCCTGGCCCGAAAACGATTCTTACAACGAGCTTGATCCGCTCAATTCCCTATTATCTGATCTATCTGGTTCAGAGGAGTTGGAGGAGGAGACATCCGTAAGCGTGTCTCCTCCATCCCGGTTTCAAGGTCGTAGACGCAAAGCCGCTCTAGTTTTGACGATAGTCTGGAGTGGTACTATCGCTCTACATTTAGTTTCTTGGGGGAGTTTGTTTGTATTGGGACTGACCACTATCATAGGATTTCATGCCTTTGTGATAGTGTTCGCCCGAGCCAAACCCCACCCAGAACAAATGCAGGGAGATTTGCCATCTGTGTCTGTGTTGGTGGCAGCCAAAAATGAAGAAGCAGTTATTGGCAGATTAGTCAAAAATCTTTGTAATCTAGATTACCCAGAAGGTGAATACGAAGTCTGGATCATTGATGATAACAGCAGCGATAGGACGCCGCAGTTACTATCAGAACTAGCCCAAGAATACGACCAACTCAAAGTACTGCAACGAAAGCCAGAAGCAGGAGGAGGAAAATCAGGAGCGTTGAATCAGGTGTTAGCGCTGACAAAAGGAGAAATTTTGGCGGTATTTGATGCCGATGCCCAAGTTTCACCAGATTTGTTACAGCGTGTCATACCGTTGTTTCAACGAGAGAACGTAGGTGCAGTGCAGGTACGAAAGGCGATCGCCAATGCCAAAGAGAATTTCTGGACAAAAGGTCAAGCGTCAGAAATGGCATTTGATACATTCCTACAACACCAACGGACTACGAATGGTGTTATTGGCGAACTGCGGGGTAACGGTCAATTTGTCCGGCGAAAAGCACTTTTGTGTTGCGGTGGCTGGAATGAAGAAACAATTACCGATGATTTGGATCTGACACTGCGCTTACATCTAGAGAAATGGGATATTGAGTGTGTATTCAACCCAACGGTAGAAGAAGAGGGTGTGACCAATGCGATCGCCCTTTGGCATCAGCGTAACCGTTGGGCAGAAGGTGGATATCAGCGGTATCTGGATTACTGGGATTTGATTCTCAGAAACCGCATGGGTACGCGCAAAACCTGGAATCTATTCGTGTTTCTGCTGATCCAGTACATTTTACCCACAGCGACTGTGCCAGATTTATTGATGGCGATCGCACGACATCGTCCACTCATTTTGAGTCCAGTCACAGGCTTGACGATAACGCTGTCAATTACGGGGATGTTTGCTGGTCTACGGCGTATACGACGTCAAGATAAGGAATTCAAAATATCTACCTATCTTCTGCTGCTCCTCCAGACATTGCGTGGCACATTGTATATGCTCCACTGGATAGTGGTCATAAGTAGCACAACCGCCCGGATGTCAGTACGTCCTAAACGGTTGAAATGGGTGAAAACGGTACATCAAGGTAAAGATGAAGAATAAACACAGTGACCAGTTAGCAGTTATCAGTTATCAGTTATCAGGTAGGAAACGGACTCGTCCACCCCTTGTTTACTGTTTGCTGTTTACTGTTCACTGTTCACTGATTTAAAATTCATCATCAGCTTCTGGTTGAGCTTCCCACTCACTTGGGGTTGTAGAAGTCGGTCGTTCTATTTCATCTGCCAATCGGATGATTTCTCCATCAAAGAATTGTGCAAGACGTTGTGCGGCGGCTGCGACTTCATCAACCTCCCAATCAGGTGTGGACGCTTGAGGTTGAGTTGGCGACGGTGGATCACTGCGGTGAGTTGTGTCTGAAGTTTCCGCCGCAGCAGTATTTACTGGATTTGGGGATTTTGTTATCGGTGGTTTGGTTGATTTGGGAACTTCAGGAGAAGGCGCGGATGGTGGTTCATAACTGGGACGAGTTGTGGGCTTTTTTTGAGGAGAAGTTGATGGTGGGATAGAAGTTGATGTCGTTGCTATTTCTAGGTTTATCTTGACTTCGGATTTAAAAGTTTCTTTAAATGCTGCTGCGATTATGGGATGATATGTTTGTACTTGTTTATACCATTTTTCTTTAACACCAACACGAGCTACAGTACCATCAAATTCAATAAGATCGCACATTTGACGCAGTAGCTCCCGCCTTGAGATTGGCTGGAGATTACTCAGCACTCGCTGCCAAACTTGAGTGAAGTCTATTTCTATACTCTGACTAACTTCCTCTGTTTGGGATACTGAAATAGGTGCTTCTATTTCGGGGTGTGGTTTTGGAGGATTAGGAGAAATCGGGGTTTGTTGTGGTGATGAGGGGGTAGCAGAAGTTTTTGCTAAGGTATGCGTTTGGTCAATTTTGACTTCTTCTACAGTTTTTGAATTGTTTTCTGGTGCTGATACTGAAGGTGGTTGATGGCTTGTAATTGAGTTTTGTTCGCTTTTTCCTAGAGATGGTGAAACTGTAGGCGGCGAAATCGTTGGTACGGAAACTGCGCCTCTACCGTTTTGCACAACAGAGATATGAGCTGAGGGTAACAATCCCAGCAACGTCACCTCTAACCACAAACGCGGTTGTGTGGTGTTTTTTAGTTGCACTTCAGCGGTTCGCAAATGTTGCTGTCCCACCAAGATTGTGCTGATCTCAAAGTGTTGGGCAAAATCAATCAGTGCTTCCCAAGTTTGGGGAGTACAAGCAACTAAATCGTTGCGACCAGAGGCAGTTTTAGCTATGAGTAAATCTCGGTAAAATGCAGCGAGATTTTGGAGAATAATCAAAGGTTCTCGACCGCGATCTAAGATTTGACGAGTGCAATCTAAAACAGCTTCTGGGTTGTCAGAGGCGATCGCATTCAGCAAGAAAAGTAAATCGCGTTCGCTAACTGAACCAACCAAATCCCAAACTCGCTCAGGTGTGATTTCACACGACAATAAACTTAACTGATCGAGCAGACTTTCTGCATCTCGCAATCCGCCTTGAGCTATTTGGGCTATTAAAGTTATCGCTTCGATAGTAATATCAATATTTTCTTTGTAAGCGATGTGACTCAAGTGTTTCGTCATCGCTTCTAAGTCTATTCTGCGAAAGTCGAAGCGTTGACACCGAGAAATTATGGTAGGTAAGACTCGTTGTGCGTCAGTTGTTGCTAGTACAAAGACAACCTGTTTCGGTGGTTCTTCGAGTGTCTTTAGTAGCGCATTGAACGCTTGTGTACTGAGCATGTGACAGTTATGGACAAGTAACCCGTTAGCAACAAAGTTATGGTTGTCTGCCACTTCAATGTCATAGACTTTCTCGATCCCAGCGAGGTAAACAAACTCGACCGTTTCTAAACTTGTAGTCCATTGAGGGGATAGAATACTGTTTGAGGTTTGCCAACCATTTTCTACTGGCATCTGCTCCCATCCATATGTAGTGGTATGTTTTGCCAGTGCTACTCCTTGTGTAAAACTTTGTTGTTGCTGGATAACCAATTGCTGTGAGCCAACTGGCAATGATTTGGTTTTCTTCGCCAGAATATCCTTCTGTGTGAAATTGGATTTGTGGACTTCCTTCTGGGCTGAGACTGAGTGAGCCATCATCCATGTACCACCAAGCAAGTCCTTCTGGGGTAATTTGATTAAGCCAGTCTTTAGAGACGAGTTTTTTATCTCCATTTGGCTTAACAATGTTAAAGACATCGTTGAGTTGGGGATGGCAAGATGTGTTGCAAGTAACTGATGTTTTTCCGTATCCCTGATTAAGTCCCAATCGTAGCTTTGGTCGTAGTTCTTGAAGGCGAGAGACTTTATACTCCAGCCATTCTTGCTGGATTTCTCCATGTGTCCAAGCCAATCTAGGGAATCTACTGAATTTATTTGGGTAAGTGACGGAGCAATCTCCCAGTAGCGTTCCGTAAATAAGTCCCAGTGTTTCTGGTTGGAGAACTTCGGCATTGGCAAGGAAATGTTCTGTTCTAAGTTCCCAAATTCCGTGCCCTTTCTTGTATGGATGTTTTTTCCAGTGAGACTGCATGCTACCAAGTCCTCTACCTTTTTGTTGTAAAAAGGTAGGGATATCAAGTTTTTCTGTGCAACCACAGGCACATAAGGGACGGAGTAATTCAGCTTGTTTAAGGATGGATTCCAGGTCGTATGTTTTTTGCCCGTAGGTATTACCTTTAAATTGGTGCCCAGGAACAAATTTCCGAATGCGTCCATCTGTGCCAAATTTGTAGATGAGAGTACCGCATCCACATTCACAGGGGATAGTATCCTCATTCCTTCTTTTACGTCTTTTGCTGGTACCCATCCCTGGTCTGTTTTAATTAAATGATTGCCCGTGCATTTGATTTCTCGGTTAGTTGTTTTAATAACCAGAGTTTGACGCTCACCCTGATCTAGCCATCTTAGAACTTTCTTGAATTCCCACTTGAGCGATGAATCATTATAACTAAGAACTCTTTTGCCTTTAATATTGGGATCATCAATTCTAACAAGTCCCCTATCAGTCAAGACCAAAGAGTCTCCAGTCAGGCACTCATCAATAACATAAACTTTGTACCGACACTGTACGGGAGCAAATTGCGCTCTTTCTATAATTTCGCGAATATTATCAACACCAGTGTTGCTGGCAGCGTCTATTTCAATAACATCTAAAGAATAGCCCTTAGTAATTCCCTGACAAACATCACACACGCCACAGGGTTGAGGCGTGGGTTTGTCACTTTTGAGACAATTAAGCGATTTTGCCAAAATGCGAGCACTGGAAGTTTTCCCTGTACCCCTGGGACCCGTCAACAGGTAGGCAGGGGCAATTTTGGCGGCGCGGATAGCGTTTGTTAGGGTGGTAGCGATCGCCTCTTGTCCCACCAGTTCAGCAAAACTCTTTGGGCGATACTTGTGGTGCAGGGGTTCGTAAGACATAGATGATGATGTCAATGCCTTTGATGGTTAATAACTAGCACCCATGATTTTGGGTTAGATCATTTTAAATTTATGACGTAACTTCAGGCATTGATGATTCTTTTTGTATAGTACAAATATACCATAGAGCCAAGAAAGTCTAGCTTGGGGATATTATCCGACTTGATGCTAATTTTTGTGTCTCTATAGTGAAAAAATTTTTGTGTCTGTATATTCTACTCGATATTAGTAAGACTTCGGAGTGTAGTTGACAAACGCCTAGCAGGTTGTCCTTAGACACCGCTACAATCTATGATGACCACCAACACTTACGGGTGCGGGAGATGCTCAAGCGGTTAATTCAATGGTTCAAAAAGTTTTTGCAACGTTTGTTTGGCTCAAACCAGAGTCCAGCTAAAACACGGGTAAACGTTCACAATGAACCGCCTCCACCTTTAAGTGATACAGATTTGGAATTTCTGTTTACAGAACTATTAGAAGGTGTATATCAAGCACGAGGACAAGTGTGGGCGCAAAAGTGGCTGAATAATATTGAACATCGCGTCCCAGAAGAACGTTGGGTGCAGTGGTTGGAACGTTTTGGTGCAAGATTGTTAGCATCACCCACACCCAATAACGAATTAGCTTCCCGAATGGTACAACTAGGTGAGTTGGAAATTGGAGAAGTGGGAAACGTTGCCTATGATATTGGGATGCAGTTGTTAACGCGTACAGTTGGCGAGCCAATATGGGAGTATCAAGGACCAGATGCAGTCAAGCAAACTCCTGTAACGACACAAACTCAAAATGAGCAACACGATGATATAGAAATAGAAAATCTTCCAGAAGGAGAATACCAAAGTGTTACCTTAGATCAGTTATTTGTGTTAATACAGCAAGACGAGAATTTACGCAAGCAACTTTGTGAGCAATTAGGAATGGAGACAGACGATCCACAAATAATTATCCAAGCTTTGGTTGATCAATTCCAAGCGGCAAATGAATCCACTACAAATCAAGCTGAATCGTAATTCAAGGCTTCACGATGAAAGCATTTTGTATATAGAAATAGTAACCCTAAAACTTTCGGGTAAAATTTTGTGCTACAAATTAGTTTTTTAAGTATAAATACTTAAAAATTTCAACAACCTTTCTTCTGTGAGTGTTAGTATGCTATGTTAGATTGCCAACTGACTGTGTGATCGTTCATTCAATTGTTATAGGTTTTTAAGTCAAGATAACTTTTTTAACACAGTGCTCGCTAAAATCTGATGATGACCAATTTAATCTCCAATAATTCCCGAAATGCTCAAGTGGCTACTCAAGTGGATTAAGAAGTATTTGAAGTTCTTCTTGCGGAAAAAGCAGACTCGTTCTGTATATCCCACAGAAGAACGAAAGATGACACCTCCACCCGCATTGACAAATGCGGATTTAGAATTTCTATTTACCCAACTGCTGGAAGGTGTGCATCAGGGAAGAGGGCAAGAGTGGGCGATTAAATATCTACAAAGAATGGAAAAGCGTATCTCCAATGATCGCTGGATAAATTGGCTACTAGATTTTGGGGAGAGATTGTTAAAATCGCCGGCACCAAATAACTACTTAGCAGAACAAATGGTGCAACTAGGTGAGTTGGGTATTGGGAGGATTGGAGACTTATCTTACGACATTGGCATACGATTGTTGACGCGAAACTTAGACAATTCGTATTGGGAAAATGATCAGACACAAGATACGGAAACCATAACTGATACAACACTGCGAACCCAATTAGAAGAGGGGTTGACACGAAACAAAAGTATAGAGGATTCAGACAATATTCCCGCAGGGATGCCTGCACCCTTTTTAAATCCTCCACAGGAAGAGTATACCAAGAATCAAGAGGAATTTATATGGCAATTTGATCAACCAGGTGTTGATTTGCTAATACCAGAATCTGCCTGGACTTCATCAGATGAGCAAAAGGAGGAAGAATCCTACTACTATGCGGTAGAACAAAACGTGCAAGCAGATTCACAAAGTCCTACAACTCAGGATTTTTCAGATCTTCAGTCACCAATTGCTGTCAGGCTGGATGAATTGTTAGTTAGGTTAGAGCAGAGTACAAGTTTAGTTGAGGAACTGGCTTCTGGGCTAGGGTCTCAAAGCGAAGTATCAACCAATACAAGTTTACCAATAAATCAACAAAAGACGATTTTAGAACAAGCAGAAGCTTGGTTTTACGAAGGTCTTAAGCAAGCTAAAACAGGTGATTTATCAGGAGCAATTGCATCTTACAACAAAGCTATAGAAATTCACCCCAACTCGCATGAATATTGGTTTAACCGGGGGTTAACACTATTTTATTTAGGACATTTTGAAGATGCGATCGCATCTTACGACGAAGCAATTGCACTCAAACCAGACTTTTATAAATGTTGGTATTACCGAGGCGGGGCACTAGGTGAACTAGGACGCTTTGAAGATGCGATTTTGTGCTTTGATAAAGCTATAGACATTAGATTCAATTACCCAGAAGCTTGGTCTGGCAGAGGTATAGCATTGCAGAGATTAGGGCGTGCATTGGAAGCCGTTGCCAGTTACGATAAAGCAATCATACTGCAACCACAAGACCAAGACAATTGGTACTATCGAGGTCTGGCGTTGGCGCAGGATGGACGAAATTATGATGCGATCGCCTCATATGAGAAAGCTTTAGAAATCCAAAATGACTTCCACTTAGCTTGGTACAAACGAGGTGTGGAACTTTCTGATTTAGGAGAATTTGAAGATGCAATTGCCAGCTTAGAACAAGCAACAGAAATTCAAAGCGACTTCTTGGAAGCTTGGTACGCTTTGGCTGGTGCATTGGAAAAAGTAGGAAGATCAGAAGATGCGATCGCATCTTACGAACAAGCGGCTCAAATTAATCCAAACTCTCATGAAGTCTGGATTGACAAAGGTGTGGTACAGTTCAGTTTGGGACGCTGGGATGATGCAATTTCATCCTGGGAAAAAGCTTTAGAAATCAAACCCGACTACTATTTAGGCTGGTTCAACTGTGCTGTGGCGTTGGACAATCTCGGACAGCGTGAAGAGGCAATTGCTTGTTATGATAAAGCGATAGAATTTTATCCTCAGTTTGAATTAGCTTGGTACAACCGAGCTATGCTGCTATTTTATTTGCAGAGATTTGAAGAAGCGATCGCCTCATATGATAGCGCTTTACAAATCAAACCTGACTATTGGGAAGCCTGGATCGCCCGAGGGAATGCAGCAGAAAGTGTCGTTTCTAGGGACAACTCACACTTAAGTTTCTTGAGTCCAGCACAGGTGTATGAACAAGGGCTTGAAGAGAAATTGGCAAGCTATGAACAAGGGCTGAAATATGTTGATCAAAATACACAGCCAGAAGGTTGGGGCAGATTGCATCTCGCGCTTGGCAATGCCTATTACGACCGAGGTAAGAGACATTCTACACCCTCCTATTATTGGCAACAAGCCGTCACTGCGTATAATCAGGCGCTTCATACTCTCACACCAGAACCCTTTGCTTTACTACACCTAGAGGTTTTGCAAAACCTGATAAAAACACTTGTAGCTTTGGGGCAAACTTCCCAAGCGCAAGATTTTCATCTATATGGAACAGATTTCATACAATTTTTACTAAGCGAAACGACTCAATCTGATGAAGAGAAAAAACAGTTAGCACTCAAGTTTGCAGGTTTTGAACAGTTGGCAGTTGATATAGCTGTACAGTCTGGTGAGATAGCGGAAGCTATAGAAATTGCCGAACGTGGCAAAAATGCTTGTTTAACCTGGCTTCTGTATGGTTGGACAGATGAAACCAAACCACTTAGCTATCGATCAATTCAGGAACTTCTCAATCCTACAACTGCAATTATTTACTGGCATATTAGCCCTTGCGCCTTACACACATTCATCATTAAATATAAGTCTCCAGAACCTATTCTCATTTTTAGACCGGTACTTGATAGGGTGATTGATGAAGTGCCTTTACCCGAAGTGGTACAACGCTTGGTTGAATTTGAAGATTGGCTAAAAGATTGGAATCAACAATACAGGCAATATCAACAACTCCAAACTAACGATGCATCAGACAAAAGTGTCCATTCATGGCAGGCAGAAATGGATCAGAGGTTATTGCATTTGAAACAGATCCTCAATATTTCTGCAATTGTGAATGAACTTGAGGACATCACCAACCTGATTTTAATTCCCCACCGTGACTTACACAGATTTCCTCTCCACGCCCTTTTCAATCTTTCCTCTGTTTGGGAAGAAGAATTGTTGAAGCAGCATAATTACACATTTACCTATCTACCTAGCATCCAAATCGGGTTTTCTTTCAAATCCCAACAACTCTTCCAGGTTCAAAACCAATCATTACTCATTGTGGAACCCCAAGAAAGCATAAATTATCCCACACCACAATTTGCTGAACTTGAATCTGAAGCTATTAGTCAGATGTTTACTTACTGTAAACGCATTCAAGGCTTACAAGCTACAAAAAAACAGGTAGAAAATGCTTTATCTGAAAATTACAATATATTTCACTTTACAGGCTATGTTACTGACAATTTAAGTCAGCCACACAAATCAGAATTTCTATTAGCAGGTGAAGATAAATTAACTCTAGAGGAAATCTGCAAACAGCCAATTGCAAGTTATAACCTTATGATTCTTTCAACTTGCGAAACAGGCATGACTAGCAACCAGAATATCACGACTGAATATGTTGGAATAGTCACTGCTTTTCTTAGTCAAAGAGTTAATCATGTATTGAGTAGTGTGTGGACTGTGGAATCAGCTGCTATTACTTTGGTTATGATAGAGTTTTATCTGCGACTTCAGCAAAATAAATCAGCAGCCAAAGCATTGGCGGAAACAACCGCATGGCTTAAGGAACTGACTGCTGGTGAACTGAAACAATGGTATGAAGAATTACTCAACCAACTACCTGAAGAAGGGCAAAAAATTAGGGCAAGTTTAGCAACAGAATTACATAGAAGTCGTGAAATGTCAGCCGAAACCAAGCTCTATAATCACCCTTACTACTGGGCAGCATTTAAGATTGCAGGTAAGTTTTCTTTTTAAACAGTTACCCTCAATAGCGGAAACGATTCTGACGCTGCTTTTGCTTAGCAACTGCTTTGCGTTTACGTTTTTGAAGGGGTGTTTCAAAGTGACGGTGTTTCTTCACGTCCGGAAAAATTCCTGCCTTGGAAACTTCTCGCTTAAATCTGCGGAGGGCTGACTCAATTCCTTCATTTTCGCCAAGAATCACTTGGGTCATTATTATCTCCTCCTTAAATTAATTGAATGAATAAATGACTGGATAGGTTTGAGGAACGTAAGTTAAGCTGAAGCGCAAAAAAGGGCAGACTCTTTGTCTGCCCTTGAGACTTTAGAGTTAAATTCTTTATCGCAAAGCTTAATTAATAGCGATTTCTAGAAGAGTATCCTCCTCTATCTCTATCATTAAATCTACCACCACCACCACCAGATGAGCCTCTGTTCTCTTTGGGCTTAGCCTTATTAACCTTGAGATTACGACCCATCCACTCTGCACCATCTAGAGCCTCTATTGCTGCAGTTTCTTGTGCCTCTTCTGCCATTTCTATAAAAGCAAAACCTCGCACACGACCTGTTTCCCGGTCTACAGGCAATTGAACACTTTTCACAGTTCCATATTCCTCAAAAACCCGTCTGAGGTCATCTTGCTCAACTTGGTAAGATAAATTACCGACGTAAATCGACATGAAACATCTCCAGAATCAAATGGTGTAGAAAGTTAGATTCGGAGAGACGCTTGTAAATAGATAAACACAAACTACACAACCGAATATAATTCCTCGTTAGTAATGTTAGCATAAAATAACAGGATTCTGTTGTCCATATGAAAAAAGTTCAGAAATGTTCAAATTGATTAACAACAGAAGCTCTTGGCTTCCCAAGCCCTTTGCTTTGCGGCAGATTTAGCACCTGATTGTTGTGACAATAGTTATCACAAATTTGCGGATGAGTACTATACTAAAGGGTGTTAAGGTACACAAGCCACTTGCTCAATTCGATGAAAGAGTTCTACGTTCAGCTTATACACTGCAGGATAGTAAAATTTAATTCTCTCAAGTGACGCAAAAATTGTACTGGTGGGAGAAACTAAAATTTCTGTGAGTATGTCATTCAAAAAACTTTTTCTTTCTTGCTGTGAATCATAAAAATTAAAATAATCAGCTAAACAAAATGCAGCTAGTCTTTGGAATCCTTTATTAATGAGATAATCACGATTGAGATTTTCATATTGATCAATAGCTGCAACGGTTTCCTCAACTTTTGTACAAATTTCTTGAATATCTAAATTATCTGGTTCTACATCCCTAGCTGTTTTGAGGAATTGAAAAGCTGCTCTCCACCTATCAAAATTACTAGAGTTTGCAGCACTTTTTGCGATTTCAATTCCCATGTTAGCAAATCTACTAGCAGCGTATCGTCGAATATCTGAGTTTTTCGGTAGTAAAGATATAATTCTCTTGCCTAAAATTTCTATTTTTTGTAATGCACCACTATAAAAGTGAACGCGGCAGATAAAAAAAAGTGCTTCAAAGTCATTATAATCAGCTTTCCCATCAGCACTAATAGCACGTTCTGCCCAAGCAAGTGCTTCAGAGTAATTTTTTTGGTCAAGATACGTTTCCGCTATATCTAGATATGGTGCAGAATTAAATGGTTCTAATTTTACTGATTGCTGAAAGCAGTCACGGGCATTGTGATACATTTGAATTTTACTAAAATCTTCCTCATCAGAACATTGAGCTTGCAGTTTATAAACATAACCTAAGTTACTCCAATAGAGTGTCACGTCTGGGTTAGTTTTCGTTAGTGCTGTGTAGATTTTCACAGCAAAATCCCAATTTTCAGTATGAATGTAACAAAGACCCAGTAGATGACGAGCTATGTCAATTCTTGGTGCTAGTATAAGAGCTTGCTTAAGTAAAGGAATGGCGTTTGACCATTCTTCTACTTGCATTTTATTTTGAGCTTGCGAAATCAGGTCTTTAACTTGGTCGCCATACTTCTGCATGGCGTCATAATTTTCTCGTGTTTTTGAGTCGAAGAGCGTATTATACGCTATCCGAATTTGTTGAAACCGTTCTGGATCTTTTTCTGGAGAATACTTACGAACTAACTGAAAGTACGCTCGTTTGATTTCATCAGCAGATGCCTGAGAGGAAATTCCCAGGATATGATAGAGTTCATACACCATCTGTTATAATTCCATGTTATTTTCTAAATCAAACAATAAGTCAACAAGGCGATCGCCTGCTGTTTGAATTTCTTGAATATTGTCATTCATGAGAGCTTTTTTGAGTTCCATAACAATATCAGATAACGGCGATCTTTCTTGAGGAGGTATTCCAGCCATATATCTTTCTGCTTTATTAATAAGTCCTTCGTATTGTCTTGCTTTGGCGTTTTGCTTCCACAGTTCTTTGAGACGAGAAGCTGCATCCGCTATATCTTTGTTAGCCATGCGCTTGGCTGAAAAACCGTAAGATAGCTCTACACTTTTATTAATATTAGGAATAGTCGCTTTTAGTTTAGCTATCCCATTAATGTCATAATAAAATTCCACTTGCACTGCATAGGGAATACCATCAACAGCTGGAGGAATATCTGTGATCTGTGCTTCTATTCCTGTGTCAATCGCTTCATTTGGTAGCTTTGCTCTCCCTGTGTTGTCTTGATAGAGACGAACTTCCAGCCGCTTTTGATCTGCTTTCAAAAGAGTGTAGGTTTTTTGAGTAGAATAAGGAATCGTTGTATTGGGTTGGATCAAAGGTTCATAGGTAAGCATATACTGTCCGCCAACGTAACTCACCACTTCAATACCCAATCCAAAAGGAGCAACATCAGTGAGAATAACACCGGAATCCTCACAGAATAAACCTTGAGCAATCCCAGCATGAATAGATGCACCAACACCCACAGCTAAGTCTGCACCAACATCAAGTGCTTTGCCTTGTTTACCAAAGATCTCTACGACTAATTGGCGAACAGCAGGAATGTAAGTTGTTCCACCTACAAGTAACACTCGATTGATTGTGCTGGGGTGCAGATTTTTGGCATTTAGTGCTTGATTGATGCAGTCTCGCGCCTTTTCTAATAGAGGTGCGATCGCCTGCTCAAACTCTTGCTGCGTTACTTCCACTTCTAAGTCAATAAATTCACCATGACTTGCTGCAAAATACGGAATTCGTATATCATACGATTGTTGTGTAGAAAGAACTTTTTTTGCTTTTTCTGCAGCTTCTTTCAGTGCACCATGAGCTTTTTGAGAAATTTCTGCCTGAGGATTTTCTGTCTGAAATTTTCTCTTGATGAATGTCATCATTACTTCATCGAAATCTTTACCCCCCAATTGAGGATTACCGAAACTACACTTAACATCAAGAACACCTGCAACCATTTCCAGTACAGTGATATCTAATGTACCACCACCAAAATCAAAGACAACAAGCTGTTCTTCAACATCAATATTTTTGATCCCAAAAGCTAAAGCGGCTGCTGTTGGTTCATTTATCAGGCGAATAATTTTTAATCCTGCCAATTCACCTGCATTCAATGTGGCTTGTCGAGCTGCATCTGGAAAGTTCGCGGGAACAGAAAGGACTACTTCTCGAATTTCTATTCCTAGTGCAACTTCCGCATTTTCCTTCAGTTGACGAAGAATTAAAGCAGAAATTTCTTCAGGTCGATAGTCTTTACCCAGCAGTTTGATAGTTTCTCCAGTTCCCATCTTCCGCTTGACTTCACGAACTCCCCTATTTGAGACATCAAGCCAACTTCTGGCATTTTCTCCTACTAACAGTTCGCCCTTTTTATTTATAGCAACAATTGAGGGAATAATCGTCATTTTTGTAACAGGATCAGGAATTGGAAATGACTCATTATTTCTGTAGACACAAATTTCAGATGTTGATGTTCCTAAATCAATTCCTATAGCATAATTTTTTGTCATTGCCTAACGGATTCCTTTCTCACTGTAAAATTCCTAAGCTGTTATACTAAAATCAGTGCATATAGTCAATATCTAGGAAATTTGCTTATGCTATTTTCATCTTTTTGTAATTTCTGCACAAAAGTTACAGATGCTCACGCAAAACCGCTCCGGAGAACATATTTTGAGTTTTTTAATTTTACTGTTAGGGTACTAGTTATTTTGCTACAATAACCTTTGCTTTCTCAAGAACTTTCTCACCAATTCTGTAACCCCAACTTATACATCTAACGATATTACCTGGTACTATATCTGATTCTTCTTCATCGATTGCCTCATGAAATCTTTCCAAAAGCGATTCTTTTTGTTGTGGAATAATACGCTCTATTCCTAAATTTAGAAAACTCTCATTATAACAATCTAATATTCTATTTATTATCACTCTATTCTCATCTTTCTCGTAATCAACTGCCCTTTCTAATAGCCTAAGAAACTCTATTGCTGACTGTTCCCAATTATTAATTTTTCGTTGCAGTTCCCCATTCTTCTGACGCTGCTCCATAAGCATGTTTTCCACAGATTTTTTCAACTCGTCCAGTTCTGCCATCGTTTGTTCAAGTTTTTCATCTAAATTTTTAATGGTAGCAGTATTATCTAGAATTGCGTTAGTATTTGTGTAAGAGGCACGTTGTATTTTTCTTTGCTCTGATACATATTCATCTAAAGATTCTTTAATATATTTCTCTATATTATTTTTCAACATACTATCTAAAAAAATCTGTAAATTTTCATTGAGTAATTTCTGTAAACCTTTCTCTAATTCTTGAAAATCTTTATTGTTATTATGACTGAAGCTCATCTGATTTTACCAATAATAAAAACTATGTAAAGTTTATAAGTGTTCAAGAAAATATATGCTACTGCTAATATAGCAATCCTAAATCATTTATAAACAATCCCTGTTACGCGTTCCCTGTTCCCTGTTAAGAGCCCTCATGAGACAATTTACAATTTCATTTAGGACTGCTATATTAGCTAATTGATCACAATGATAACAAAGCAGTTCGCTATAGCAATCCTAATTGATTTGTCCTAACTTGCCCGCACTCGCGTATGCCTACGGCACGCTACGCTAACGTGAAACTCTTTTATCTCTGGTGTTTCTTGGCGTCCTAGCCGGAGGAGGCGTCTATATCCTGCGGACACGCACTCGTCGCACTCAAAGAACGCACTCGCGTGTCGCCAAGGGCGGTTAATATTTAGAAATCCAATAGAACTGTTATATGAGCCGATATCAATTAAGCTTTTCTGAGAGTTGAACAGATTTTAAATAATTCTCATTTGTTCAATGTTCAAACACACAAAGGTGTGTAGAGATATTACGTGTAAGCTCTCTACTGTATTGCACCCAATTAAAAATCGCTATGATTCATTTGGTCAAGGGATTTACAAGTGATAGTATGTTAGAGTCGCTGCTTAATGCTCGCTGTCGATGAATAAACCATTGAATGAAGCACTTTCTCTCGATATTGCCCAACGCGTAAAAAGCAAACCTAAAGCTCCATTTGATAATGCTTACAAAGCAGCATTACGGACTGAGGGAGCATTATACGTACAAGGCTTTTTAGCTTTTGCTGGCAAACCACACAAACCGACTGAACACGGTTGGATAGAACTGGAAGATTGTATTGTTGATCCAACATTAGCGTACCTGAATAAAAATCCTCAAGAACTTTGGTACTTTACAGCACAACGGCTAACCGTAAAAGAACTAAAAGCAATCATAGAAGAATCTAAAGAAGATTATCCAGAAGATGATCCATTGCCAATCTATGGTGATCCACCTTACGAGTATTACGGAAATATTATGTTGGGTGCTAAGGATTACTTAGAGGCTTATCAAGCTGCAGAAGCAAAGTGCAGAGAATTGAATCAAAAAAATGCTGAGAAAAATTAACGAAAATTAACGTAGTCTGACCTAATTCGATTTGCCATCACTGCCAAAATATTCTCTATAGCCACAAATTTTGTCTCCCCGCACATCAAAGGAAACTGCTATCCGATTTTTGTAAAGTTCTCCCATGAACGGTCCCTCATCGCGGAACTCAAAAACAACCGTTGTCTCATTACTAGTAACATGGTCTAAGGAAGTCACTGTCAGTCCTGAACTATAAGCTTGGGAAACGTATTCAAAAAACTCTTTAGCTCTTTGTTTGCCTACATTCAACCCGTGAAATTTTCCCACTGGAAACCAGAAGTTAAAGTCTTCTGTAAGCATATCCAACAACTGGTTCCACTCGCCTGTTGCCAAACCATGCTGTAAATTTTCAAATGCTTGATGAGCAACTTTTAAAGTGTTTTCTGACTGTTGTGTCATTGTGACTTCCTGTGTACTGCTAAATATATGATTATTTTCTAAAATCTAACGACGACTTTGCCACAATTTTGACCACTAAGGAGGTATTCGACAGCAGCAGTAATGGATTCTATGCCGTGAAATGGAGTTGAGTCAACAGCAACTTTTAGCTTGTTTGTGTAGAACAGATTGAAGAGGCGATCGCGTGCCTCTGTCATATATTCTTTATACAAAGGCATGAGAAACCCCCGCACCGAAGCCGCTTTCCAAAACAACTTGTGATAAATTCGCGCTTGTGTCACTTGTTCTAAATTATTCGCATATTCGGAAACGAAACCAACCACAACTAAACGTCCGCGAACTGCCAAATTATCCACACAAGTATCAAAGACTTGTTTACCCACACATTCAAAAACTAGGTTAACGCCATTGGGATATTCTTGCTTAAGGACTTGATTAAGATTTTGTGTGCGGTAGTTGATGATGCGATCGCATCCCAACTCCTCCAATAACTCTACCTTTGCATCAGTTCCGCAAGTACCAATCACATGATTACCCGCTAACTTCGCCAATTGTACCGCAATGTGTCCGGTACCACCCGCCGCCGCTGTCACCAACACAACTTCTTGGCTTTTCATCTCTCCCACTTGTTCTAAGGCTACCATTGCTGATACACCAGTAGGCATCAAGGTTAGTATCTCTGGCGTTGCTTGGCGCACCTTGATTGCTAAGTTGGCATTTATCGCTTGGTACTCGCGATACCCTCCGCCACGCACGGTAGTGACTATCGCATCACCAACTTGGAAATCTTTGACATGATTTCCTACTGCGACGACTTCTCCCACCGCTTCCACTCCTAAATCAAAGGCAGGAGTTAAGTTAATGTAACTCACGTCGCCTCGGCAAAGTAAAGTGTCAAACCCAGCGTTGATTCCAGCGAATTTGTTGCGAATGACAATTTCATCTGGTGCAGGTTCGGGGATGGGGAGTTCTACGATTTCAATAGCTGATTTGAAATCTTGGGCAAACTGTTTTGCAACTAGTTTTTTGTAGGTTTTTGAACTCATGTTTTTTGCTTGAGAGTTTCACCTTTTGTATCATTTATGAAACGCTTGTCTCATCCAAAAATTCAAGCACAACATGTGAGATTTCCTCAGGTATCTGGTTCATCATACAAATTGTGCCGTCAGGAAACTCTGCAACCTTAGCGTGGGGAATCGCTTGAGAGAGAAAAAATCGATCTTTTGCTAGCGCTAAACCCAATCTTTCAAATTCTTCTACATCATGAATACCCCATAAAATGAGTGTTGGACATTTGATGAAACTGAACCTTTCTGCCGCTTCCATGCAGTAATTACCCACAGCCCAAACTGCATATAAAGGATAGCCAAAGCATTTTAAATCATCCAAAACCCAACGATGATTTAACTCCGCAGAACCTACATATCTAGAACGAGCTAACCATCTTTCCATCAAGTGAGAGCCATCTTCTTTAATGACGAAACCTTCATCAAATCTCTGCATTAAATCAGTTTTTCCAGCTTCACCAAAACCAGCAACATTGCCCAATATCAGTTTGTTAACACGTTCTGGGTAAGCTGCTGTTACTTCTCCGGAAACAAACGCTCCCGTATGGTTTCCCAGAAGGTTTACTTTTTCAATACTCAACTCATCCAAGAGAGCAATGACAGTTTTGGCGTAGTCAGCAACAGAGTACAATCTAGGGGGTTTGTCAGAATCACCAAAGCCCATCAAATCCATTGCTATGACGCGGTACTTTTGTGCAAGGATGGGCATTAATTCGCGATATTCATCACTACTGCGGGGGTTCATATGTAGTAGTAAAAGTGCTTCTCCCTCACCACAAATTTTGTAGTGAATTTGACCATCTTCAGTATCTAAAAATGCTCGCTTGATAGATTTGTTCATGTGACCCTCCTGATAACTTAAAACTAATATCAAACTCCTTTTTATCTCGTTATCAGGCTCAGCCTGGGAACGAGGAAGCTCAGAATCCGAGTATGAGCGCCTTCCAAAAGATCATTCACAACCCAAGATATCTGCTCGACATCCCCTGATTGAATAAACTCCATGTGCTTTCTTGCCATAATGTTTTTGACAATTCTATAGTTTTAAAAACTTTTGTCTTCTAAAAAATCGATGACTATCTTCGATATTTCTTCAAATCTCTGGAGCATCATGTATGTAGTTCCGCCTTCAATATCAACCACTTTTCCATGAGGAATTGCTGTTAAAATCAAATGGTGATTGTCTGCATTTACTAAACCCAACCGTTCCAACTTTTTTATACCTTCAGTTCCCCATAGAATTAGGGAGGGACATTTTATTTTTTGAAATCTTTCTTGCGTCTTTAAACAGTAGTTTGCTACAGCCCAAACGGCATATAAAGGATAGCCAAAGCCTTTTAAATCATCTAAAACTAACATATGATTTAATTCATCAGATTCTACATACTTTGCACGGACTGCCCATCTTTCCATCAGGTGGGAACCGTCAGTTTTTATTTGAAAACCTTCTGAAAATTGCTGTAATAGGGCTGCTTTTCCTTCTTCACCTAAGACAATGGGATCAGATAAGACAAGTTTTTCGACTCGTTCCGGATATTCTACTGCAACCTCTCCTGCTACAAAAGCACCTGTTAGGTGTCCCAAGATGCTTGTGCTTTTTATGCCTAATTCGTCTAAAAGCAAGATGACAGTTTTAGCGTAGTCCTCAATTGAATACATTTTGGGGGGTTTATCTGAATCACCATAACCCAGAAAGTCCATAGCAATGACACATCGATTTTTTGCCAAAATAGGCATTAACTCTCGATATTCGTTACTACTCATTGGTTTTTGATGTAGTAAAAGCAGAGGACTTCCTTCACCACCTATGCGGTAAAGAATCTGCCCGTCTTCGGTGTCTAAAAAAGCTCGCTTGATTGGTTTATTCATATCCCCCCCTGATAAATTTAGGAATTCATCTCGTTACCAGGTTCAGCCTGGTAACGCCTTGTCAGAGGCTCTGCCTCTAGTATATTTAGTAGTATATTTTAGGAGGCAGAGCCTCCCTGTAGGCATTCCCAGGTAGAACCTGGGAACGAGGAATACGAGGAATTACGCCAGTCTTCTTTTAATTTCCTGAGCCAAATCTTCCAGCGCGACTTCCACCTGCTCACGTGTTCTCAAATCTTTGAGAGACGCCTTTTGCGCTGCTGCTTCTTCAGTACCAATTATCACACAAAATGGAATTCCTTGTTTTTCAGCTAACTGAAATTGCTTGCCTAATGGTCGCTGTTCAAAATTCGTGACAACATTAATTTTAGCTTGACGCAGTTTTTGCGACACATTTAAATAAACAGGCATCAAATCATTTTGCATATTCACTACCATAACTTGCGCTGGAGTAGCCGCGAAGGTACTGAGAATACCAGCTTTGATCAACCGACTAATTAAGCGAGTTAAGCCAATAGAAATGCCGACTCCTGGCATTTTCTCATCCAAAAACATCCCCACTAATTCTTCATAGCGACCACCAGAACAAATGCTGCCCAAAGCTTCATGTCCTATGAGGGTTGTTTCGTACACTGTACCGGTATAATAATTCAGACCGCGAGCAATGGATAAGTCAATACAGAAACGATTTTCTGGAACTCCAAGATTGCGAACTCCAGAAATAACTGTTTCTAACTCTGTCACTCCCAGACTAAATTCCTCAGCTTCTGGTGTTGATTGAGCCAGGTACTTGAGTTTATCTAGAACTTCATCTACAGTGCCATTAATATGAATAAAGTCGATGATTTTTTGAGTTGTATCTGCTAACACTCCCTCTTTTACTAACTCCTGCTTTACCTTGTTCTCACCGACTTTATCCAAAGTATCAATAATTCCAATACAAGATTTAATTTTGTCTTCTGGAATTCCTACGGACTTAAAGAAACCAGTGAGAATTTTACGATTATTGATGCGAATCAGAAAATCACCAATATTAATTGCATCAAATATCTCAGTAATAATAGCAGGCATCTGAGCATCATAGAGCAAACTCAGTTCACGACGACCGACAACATCAATATCGCACTGACGAAACTGACGAAATCGACCATCTTTTGCTCTTTCCCCACGAAATACCACATCCATTTGGTAGCGAGCAAAAGGAAAGCTTAATTCATTCAAGTGACGAGCAATATACGCTGCTAAAGGAACTGTTTGATCAAATTTTAAAGCTCTTGCTTCCGAACCTGTTTCACCTGCCTTATCCTTCTCTGCTTGCCGATTTGGTGGCAAAATGGGATTAAGACCATAGATAATATTGTCGCCTTGATTCCCCTTCGCTTGCAAAACTTCCAAGCGTTCCACTGCGGGAGTTTCTATAGGTGTAAATCCGTAGCTTTCAAAAACTCTCCGGATGGCGTCTAGCAAATACGATTCCAAGCGCTTTTCGCCAGGAAGAAATTCTGGAAAACCACTGGGAGTTGAGAAATTTATTTTGTCACTTTTTGCCATGCCTTTGCCTTGCTAACTCTAGTTAATCTGGGACTGGAGAAATAAAATGGGTAATAGTTCAAAATCTTATCAAGTACCGATAAGCATTTACCAATGACTCATAAAATTTCAACATATGAAACAATTCAATTTTATTGTGCCATTTTTCATCATCCCGAATCTCAAGTTTTCATAAGTCTCACACAGATAGAAGCAAAATTCTTCGGTTCTTCTGTGACTCTCAATAAATCAGGTAAGTCAACCAAGAAAACCTAACTTTTGCTATATGTAAATTAGATAAATAATACAGAGTATATAAGTAGCCGAATCAGGATTCATCCATGATAGTAGATTCCAAGATAGAAGAACAAGCAAGACAAACGGCGCTCCAAACAGAGCAAAATCAAGAGTTCAACTGGAGGGAATGCTGGTATCCTGTTTGCTTTGTGCAAGATTTACCCAAAAACCGTCCCTATAGCTTTTCCTTATATGACGAACCGTTCGTTTTATTTAGAGACTTGGATGAAAAGCTTGTCTGTCTGGTAGATCGCTGTCCTCATCGTGCTGCCAAACTCTCGGATGGACAGATAACTGACGGAAAAATCGAGTGCTTGTACCACGGGTGGCAATTTGGTAGTGATGGTCAATGTCTGCATATTCCCCAGTTAGCTACAGATGCCAAAATTCCTGCAAATGCTTGCGTGCAATCTTTCAAGGTTGTGGAACGCCAAGGTATGGTTTGGATGTGGGCAGGAGTTGGTGAAGCAGCTGCTGATGAGAAGATCCCAACAATAGAGGAGTTGGACAAGCCAGAGTTTGTCACCACAGACGTTATGCGTGACCTGCCTTATGACCAATTCTATTTTATTGAGAACATCATGGATCCAGCTCATGTTCACATTAGCCATGATGGCACTTTAGGTCAGCGAGAAAATGCCAAGCCATCGGAAATGGAAGTGCTGGAAAATTCTAGTAGAGGAATTCGAGGAAGGTTGCGAGGAATGAGCAAACCCAATCTACCTTGGTCACAACTAGATTTCATTGCTCCCAACTTCGTGATTTACAAATTTAGTGTTCCGCAGCGAGGTGTGGCTGGGGGAGTCGCTTTTTATTCGATACCTTTGGGTAAGGGTCGATGCCGGATTTTGGTCAGAAATTATAATAACTTTAAGACGTGGAAATTCAAGCTGACGCCCCGGTGGCTAGATCATATGCTTCGCAACAGAGTATTGGAAGAAGATTTGCCACTTATTATTGGGCAAAAGACACAAATTGAGCGGTTGGGACAAAGCTTGAAACAAGTGTTTTTGCCCCTGAAAACTTGTGACACATTTGTCGTAGAGTACTACAAGTGGTTGGATAAATTTGGATCATCTTTACCCTACTATCAGGGCTACTCCACCTCAAAAAATGTCAGCAGTGATGGGAATTGTTTAAACCCACCGCCACTAGACAGGTTCTCGCAACATACACAAGTGTGTAGTTCTTGCTCTAGTGCATATCAGACGACAAATCGAGTCAAACAAATTAGTGTGGGTGTGGCGATCGCCTTTGCAGCTTTAGCAATATGTGCCGACGGGTGGATGCAAGTTGTGGAAATTTCAGCTTCTCTTCTGGCAGTTGGTATAGCAGTTGCTGCTCAGAAACTCAAAACTCACTTTGAGCTTCCATACACTCGCCACTGAATGGATCATATAACAATGGTGCGTTACACTGCTTAACGCACCCTACGCATTGGAGATCCATTTTACAAATTCTGTGCGATCGCTCAACGTTTTATCGTAGCCGTTCTTCTTGGATCAGGGTTCGCTTGAAGAGTTGATTGTTCTTAAACCAGTGCCAAGTGCGGGCGCGATGATTATTGCAAGGACTAATCACAATCATTTCATACAAGAACATATCCGGTACGGTCTTATAAGAGAACCACAAAATAACCGTTGCATCATCGATTTCCCAGGCTTTTCCGTCAATACGGTCTGTGTCAAACCACAGCGTTTTGTCTCGGTAAGTTCCAGGAAACTCATACTCTTCGTGTTTCCCATCAGACCACTTATAGCGATTGATTTGGTAGTAGGAGTGGGAACCGTCTTCTGGAAATTGACAGGTTAAGTGAGATTCATATTTATCAACGATTTTTCCTTCTGTATCAACCACTGTATACGTACCTACCCAATCTCCTTCGTGGCGAGTAAGTACAGGCATTTCTTCTCGAATGGCAGACATAGCAGAACTCCTTTGTCTTCGCAGATACTAATTACTAAAGATTGTAAGCAACAAGATTTAACTGGAGATTGCTCTAACATCTTTTTAAATAACGTCCAGTCGGTGAACCTACAACCTGTCCATTATTGTAAATAAGATTTCCACGTAAAAACGTACTTTTCACCCGTCCCGTTAACTCCACCCCTTCAAAGGGTGTGTAACCTTGTTGTGACTCTGATTCAGCAGCACGTACCACAAAGGTTTCATTTGGATCTACCAGTACTAAATCAGCATCGTAGCCAATGGCGATATCCCCTTTTTGTAACAAACCAAAGCGTCGCGACGGATTCCATGATAGCAACTTAGCCATGTGGTTGTACGACATTCCCCGCTTACTACCTTCACTTAATACACCAGAAAGTAAATATTCTGTACCACCAAAACCAGACTTTGCCAACCAAATATTATTTGGGTCTTTAGCACTTCTTTTTTGTTCAGCAGAACAGCAAGCATGATCACTCACTATCCAATCTACCTGATGGTTGAGTACTGCTTGCCATAAGTATTCCACATCGGCACGGGGACGAATAGGGGGGTTTACTTTTGCCCAAGTAGCGGTGGGGGTATCAACATCTAATAGCAAATGTCCGACGGTCACTTCTCGCCGAAAATTGATATGGGGAAAAGCAGTTTGCATAGTCAAAGCTGCTTCCATTGCCTTACGTGAACTCAGGTGCAATAAATTGATATTTGCACAGTTCGTCTCATGTGCCAAATAGGAAGCAATGCAAATTGCTAAACCTTCAGAATGAGGGGGACGTGCTGCACTGTAGGCGTTTAGTCCGCTAAGGTTGGAGTCATTTTCAACTATTTTGGTATAGGCGTTGAGAATTTCAGCAACTTCGCAGTGCAAACTCAAGCTGATAGTATCTCGCGCTTCTGGATGTGCTTCCATCAAGCGAGTTAGACGGCGCATGATAAATTCAAAATGGGCGAAGTCATAGCGTTCCTCTTTATTAATCATCAGGAAGAGGTTTTGCTGGTCTGACAAACCATGCAACCCATAGCCGCCATAAAACATGAATATTTTAAACGAAGATACACCATGTTCTTCAAACAGTAAAGGTATTTCGTCGATATGCTGGCTAGCTATAGGTGCGACGTGATAGCCATAATCAACAAAAAAATGATCTGCGGATAACGCCAGTACTTCTGGAAAAAAATCCCGGTAGGAACCGCCTTTGTTGAGATAATACTGTCCTGTACGGATGTAATTGAGACTAGTTGTGACTCCCCCCATCGCGGCTGCTTTGGTTTCAGTCACAGCATCTTTGTCGAGGGGTTGATAGATACCGATGTGCATATGGGCATCTACGACTCCAGGAAAGCCTAGCAAGTTTTTGCCATCCAAGACCTCTTTGCCTTGGTCTGGGTTAATATTAGGAGCAATAGTAGCAAATTTTCCATCCTTAATTCCTAAATCAAGTCGTTCGACAGCATCCTGATGGGGACGAACTACCCGTAGATTTTTGATAATTTTATCTAATACCGGAGCTTCAGACACAGTTGACCTCACGTTAAAATGAGTACAGAACCCAAAAGTTTAAGAACATCAACACAGATGATATTATTCCATTAAACCGTTGTATAAGTTTAGTCTTGAAATCATAAATTTCAACATCGTACTGGGACGCAGACAAAATCCCATCACCATGTAACTTTTTTATTCAATCATCTTTAGGAGAAAAGATAATGGAAAGTTTTAATGAGTATCATCTAGACCCAAAGCAATTTAATTTTCTCAAAACCTTTCAAGATAACTGGCAAGTTATTAGAGATGAGTTTACACACTTTAGTAAACACGCATCGAATGAGGAGTTACAATTCACTTATGATGTTTTGGGTCCTAAAAGTAAAACGATAAAAACAAAAGGAAATTCAAAATACAGTGCTTTTGGTATTTTATTTCAAGGTATCTTCATTGAAGAATATATTCAAATTCATCAAATAGAATATCCTAATTATAGCCAAAATGACGCATCGGAAAAAGCACTTGCACTAAGAGAGAAATATTTCCCAAATGTGGCTCAGGTAATAAAAAAAATCAACTTAATCGATGATAACATCATCAGAAATGTCTATTTTGGTACATTCCATCCAGGCTTGGATATCAAGCTGCATGTGAACGATAACCCTCATATGAATCGTGGCTATCTAGGATTAATCGTACCACCAGGGGATATAGCTATGAAAATATGCCATGAGCAGCTTTATTGGCATGAAGGAGAATTCATGGTTTTAGATCACAGTTATCCACACTGCCCACATAATTACACCAATTATGACAGAACTGTCTTAGTTGTAGACTTTTTAAAAATAGATAAGCCGAGAGAAGAATTGATACGATTTGAACAAGAGCAAGTCACACAACGTATGCAAGATAATCCTTACAGTTTAGGTGTTTTTGGTAAAAGTGATAAAGCTAAAATAGAAGATTTTACCAAGTATGGTTTGGCTCATCAGTTAGAGTGGGATAAAGCTTTAGGGGCTTAATATTCTCTTCACAATAATTGGAAAAACTTATTGCATCCCACATCCTACAGTGGTCAATATTTTGCACATTAATATTTGATAGTGAAGCACTCATGCTTCAAAAATCCAATAAACTTGTTGCAAAAGTCAGGAAGTCTTGACAGGGAACTTTTAACAGAACCTCGTAAAATCTCACTTTTACAAGAAGTGTAATATTTTGCGATACGCATCGACGGTGTCTTCCCTTGAGGTGGCGATAAGCCGGAGGCTTGACGCTTTGCGTATCGCACCTGCGCAGTGCGGGCTTCTACGTGTTAGACCCCATGAGCGCAGACGCTCCAGAATCAGGATTTGCTGAATTCTTTTGCAACAAAAAAGGAACCAATATTTATGGTACTCGCCCGTACCGCAAATCGTCATCCTGTCGTCTTCATTGATGCCAACGTAGACGACTTTCAAAGTCTAATACTCGGTGCAGTAGCAGAAGCTGAAGTGATTGTCCTAGAAAATCACAGTGATGGAATTGCACAAATAACTACAGCACTGGTTGGACGCAGCGATATCTCTAGCATTCACATCGTTTCTCACGGTGCGCCGGGATACTTATATCTGGGTAATAGCCAGCTAAGCTTGGACACCATCGACTCTTATCGCTCACAACTGAAAACTTGGGGATCTGGTTGCATCCAACTCTACGGGTGTAACGTCGCCTCCGGGGATGTGGGTGCACAATTTGTTGCTCAACTATACGAATTGACAAGAACAAGTATCGCTGCCTCTTCTAAGCGAGTCGGAAATACAGCATTGGGTGGGAGTTGGCAATTACAACAACACATCGGAGAGTGTGACGCAACGAATGCGTTTACACCCGAACTGATGCAGAGCTACTCTGGGGTATTTGCTGTCACTTTTAGCACTCCTATTTACTATGGAGTGGGGTCAAATCCCTTTTCCATAACCACAGAGGACTTCAATGGTGACGGGCTACCCGACTTGGCTGTGGCGAACTATGGCTCCGACAACGTTTCAGTGCTGTTGAACAACGGTAGTGGCGGTTTTGGTACTGCTACCAACTTTGCGGTAGGGTTACGTCCGAGATCTGTGACCACGGGCGACTTCAATGGTGACGAGCTACCCGATTTGGCTGTGCCGATCATTGGCTCCGGTGCAGGCACAGTTTCAGTGCTGTTGAACAACGGTAGTGGCGGTTTTGGCACTGCTACCAACTATCAAGCGGGGTTAGGTCCGATATCCGTGACCACAGGGGATTTCAACTCTGACGGGCTACTCGACTTGGCTGTAGCGAACAATAGCTCCAACAACGTTTCAGTGCTGTTGAACAACGGTAGTGGTGGCTTTGGCACCGCCAGCAACTTTGCGGTGACGTCAAGTCCCCAATCCGTGACCACAGGGGATTTCAACTCTGACGGTAAACTCGACTTGGCTGTGGCGAGCTATAGCGACAGCGACAACGTTTCAGTGCTGTTGAACAACGGTGATGGTGGGTTTGGCACTGCTACCTACTATCAAGCAGGGTCAAATCCTTATTCCGTGACCACAGGCGACTTCAATGGTGACGGCAAACTCGACTTGGCAACAGCAAACATTTCTTCCAATAACGTTTCAGTGCTGTTGAATAACGGTAGTGGCGGCTTTGGCACTGCCACCAACTTTGCGGTGGGGTTAGTTCCCCAATCCGTGATCACAGGGGACTTCAATGGTGACGGTAAACTCGACTTGGCAACAGCAAACGTTTCTTCCAGCAACGTTTCAGTATTGTTGAACAACGGTAGTGGCGGCTTTGGCACTGCCATTAACTTTAGGGTTGGGCCAAACTCAGGTCCGATATCCGTGACCACAGCTGACTTCGACTCTGACGGCAAACTCGACTTGGCAACGGCGAACCTTAACTCCAATAACGTTTCAGTATTATTGAGTAGCATCATCAATAACCAATCTCCAGTTGCCGTTGACGACAGCGCCACCACTCGCCAAAATACTGCTGTGACTCTTTCTGTAACCACCCTGCTTGCTAACGACACAGACCCAGATGGCAACCTTTTAATCATTACTGCTGTCGGCAATGCGACTAACGGTACTGTGAGCTTAAATGACAATGGCACTCCTGATTATACGAGTGATGACGAAGTTATTTTTACTCCCAACAACAACTTCAGTGGCAACGCCACTTTTGATTATACCCTCAGCGATGGCAATGGTGGCACTGACACTGGAACCGTCACAGTTGCTGTTGGCCAAAACATCAACGGTGGTAATGGCAATGACAACCTCACTGGTACTGCTGGTAATGATGTCATTTTCGGTTTGAACGGCAACGATACTATCAATGCCTTGGCAGGAGATGACCAACTCGACGGTGGTAATGGCAATGACACTTTACTCGGAGGTAATGGCAATGATCAACTCGACGGTGGTAATGGCGATGACACTTTACTCGGAGGTAATGGCAATGACACTTTACTCGGAGGTAACGGAGATGACCTACTTGTCGGTGGCAACGGTAATGACTTCCTCAGAGGTGGTAATGGGGATGATATCTTAACTGGTGATGCTGGTGCGGATACTTTCGTCTTGCAGAAGAACAGTGGTGTCGATATAATTACTGATTTCAACCGCAGTGCTGGTGACAAAATTGGTTTAACAGGGGGTCTAACCTTTAAGAATTTGACGTTCTCTGGCAACAATATTCTATCGGATAATAGTATCTTAGCAACCCTAACGGGAGTTAATACGATGACGCTAACTGCAAGTCAGTTTGTGAGTGTGTAGAAGAGCTTACCTCACAGAATTTACGCAACGAGAGGCTTCGTTATGGGAGGGTGTAAGCAGGGCTGTTTCATTCGTTAAGGAGCAAGGATTTGTCAATATGTAGCGCGATAATTTTTGGGACATAAGTTATAGAAAACCTACATTGGAACCCAGAAAATTCAATTTTTCTCCAGGAAATAAGGAGCGATGGCTAAGATTAACCCTTGACATGATGAGCCTTTGAGGGAATGAAACAGCCCTGGGAGGGTGTAAGGGGGTAAGGGTGTAGGGCAGTGGCTCCCCTACACCCTTACACCCCCATACCCCTACACCCTTTGTTGGTCAACCACCCGACATGTCATCAAACCACCAAGGGTCGCTGATGTTCTTTGTTTTCACCAAAAAAGCTTTTTTTCGCATAAAACGTGTCAGCGCTGCAGGTCCCATGCGTGATCCACCCATGCCAGAAAATTTAAAAGCATTTTTTTCTCCCTCATGCATAAGAGCAGTCAGACCAGCATCATTAATACTAATAGCACCCGCATCTATCTGACGTGCGACTTTCAAAGCTTCTGTTTCTGAGGAGGCAAAAACGGCTGCACTTAATCCATAAATCGAATCATTTGCCAAGTTCACTGCTTCTTCAGTTGTGGAAAAAGGCATCACTGGCATAATAGGACCAAATGTTTCTTCGGTCATCACCTTCATAGAATGGTTGACAGAAGTGAGAACTGTAGGACGACACCACCAACCTCCTCCATAATTCTCAACTTCACCGCCACAGTGAACAACTGCTCCTTGTTCCACGGCGTCTAGCAGATGGTCGCTGATAATTGCTGCTTGTTTTTCTGCAATAATAGGACCAATTTCTCCATTTTCCAGCCTAGGATAACCTAACTCAAGACGTTGGGCTTTGGCTACCAGTTGTTCAACAAACTTTTCAAAAATAGATTCCGCAACATAGATTCGCTCAATAGAAAGACACGATTGTCCGGTGCTAACGACGGAACCCCACAAAATTGCTGATGTTGCTAAGTCTAAATTAGCAGACGACAAAACGATCGCCGGGTCTTTTCCTCCTAATTCCAAAAAAGCAGGAATAAAGCGTTTGGCTGCTGCTTCTGCGACTTT
The DNA here is from genome assembly GCA_019359695.1 of Brasilonema angustatum HA4187-MV1. Lineage (GTDB taxonomy): Bacteria > Cyanobacteriota > Cyanobacteriia > Cyanobacteriales > Nostocaceae > Brasilonema > Brasilonema angustatum. The sequence continues at coordinate 110,196 of JAHHGV010000018.1, read as the reverse complement.
TCGACCTGTTGCCACACTCCCAGTAAAGCATACCAAATCCACATACTCGATCAGTGCAGCTCCGGTTTCGCCTGCTCCCTCTATAAAAGTTAATATCTCACGTAATATTGGCACTGCATTAATTGATGCCAACAGTGGTCCGCAAAAGCGGGGAGCAATTTCACTGGGTTTGATGATTACAGCACAACCAGCGAGTAATGCTGGAATTGTATCTATTGTGGAAAGCAGCAGAGGAAGGTTCCACGGGCTAATGACTCCAACTAGAGGGTAAGGAACCGCTGTTTGTTGCAGTTCGATAAAAGAAATTGCTGTATCTTTAACAGATTCTTGCAATAGTTGTGGTGCTAATGTACACCATCTATCAATGCTAGAGAGAAATGAGTCAATTTCTAATTGCGATATTGATAATCTTCCGGTGTCATTGACCAACGCTTCGAGCAGTTTATCGCGTCCAGATATAATCGCACTCTTCCACTGTTGCAGAACTGAGATTCTCCCTTCTAAACCAAGCTGCAACCAACTTCTTTGTGCTCTGCGCAAGCGGTTGCATTGCTGTACTATTAGCTTTGGCGGTAGTGGTATAATCACATAATCAAATTTTCCAGTCCAGGGGTTGCGAACTTCTATTGGTTTGGACATGACTCAAATTACCCCCAGTTTAGCTAGGCGCTCTATCGTTTCTTGCTGTGTTTTGATGAAGTGTTTGCGGTCTACTTCTTTTTCCAGCATAGTGTTAGCTGGGTAAAAGTGCGAGTCACGATAACTTTCTGCGTAGAGTTCAAACCGTTGTCGTGAAAGTAAATTATTTAACCCTGGGCGGCGGCGGTAGCGGCGTAAAGCAGCCAAGTCTATCTCAGCAAAAGCTGCTATACTCTCCCCTTGGCCTGTCTCGGCTAAAACCAACCCTCGATAGTCAATGATTTTAGAGCCACCATCGGCAGAAGCAACAGGGATGGGGATATTAGTGATACCCGCAGTATTTGATGAGACTACGTATGCCATATTTTCTGCCGCGCGGCAGATTTTTGCCGCTTCTTTGGGAGCGCGTTCTTTACCATAAACTTCTGAGGTTGAGTGCAGAAAAATCTCTGCTCCACGCATTCCCAGACAGCGCGTCACTTCCGGATATAAAATTTCTTCTGATGCGATCGCCGCTAAATTCCCAATAGCAGTTTTGGCAACCGGAAACACACCTTCAAGTCCATAACAGTCAAGATATTTATCCCAGACATCATGCGGTGTCGGAGCAAACATAGAATTCAGCCGCCGATACCGCAAGACAACTGACCCTGATGGGTCAATAACAAAGCAAGTTTGAAAGTACAGTCCTGGAAAGTTGGGGTCAAGTTCGTAGGCGTTACCCGCAAGAAAAATACTATGTTTTTGTGCAATTTTACTGAGTGCCTCATATTCAGCACCCGCCATTTCAAGACTTGCTTTTTCCCCCCAGACAGCCAGCGACTCTCCCATTGGAAAGCCCGTGAGGAAGTATTCCGGTAAAACAATTAAACGACAGTCAAAGCCGATGAATGCAATACTGGCAGCAATTTGTTGTCCTAAACGCTTGATAGTATTTTGCATCAAAGAACGTGCTTCCTGACGATCAGTTGCTTGGTTGACTGCGTGGCACGTTACTTGGAGTGCTAAGGCTCGAAATGAGTCGATGGTTTCTGGATTGACTGTCATAATCTCGACTTTGTCTAGATTTTCACTATTTTATGTTTTATTGCGATGGGCGATCGCTTTTACAGTATCTGAGCTTCACGGCTGAGAAAGTGCATTCATCCCCCCTTAATCATCAGACAAAAGTGCAAAAAAACCCAGGTTACGCCTGGGTTAATTCCTACTTACAGTTGTGAGTTCAATTTTGATTGCTGGGTACTGCCAAAAACCTTTAATTCACTGCTGCTTTAGTTTTAGCTTTAGCTGCTTTTCGCTTCATCGCAGCACCGAATATACCTGCTGCTATTGTGCCACCAATAGTCAGAGGTTCGGGAACGGGCTTACTGAATCCATATGACTGAAACACGTTGAATGCTTGAGGGCTGCCCAGAAAGCGGTTAAAATCTGTAGCTGCATTTAGGTTTTGACTTTGCGTGAGTACAGCTGAGCCATAAATGATCGGAGGGTAAAGGTTGGTAGGCGGAGTGTATACAACTTTGACTAGATTAGGTTGTGTTAGAGCGTCTGTTTTGTAAACAACACCCGCATCTATAGTATCATTAGTCAAGCTTGACACTTTATTTAGTACGTCACGCACATCCGTGCCGAAGACAAGTTTGGGTTGGATTCGATCATATATCCCTGAATTCCTAAAGAATTGCTGGGCAAACTGTCCGGCTGGAACAACCGCAGGATCACCAATAGCCACGTTACGGGTGAAATTTAATATGTCTTGAGGGCTTGATATAGGTGTGGTTCCATTTGTAGGCTCGATTACAGCCAAGGTGTTGCCTACTACATCTTGTCTGGTTCCCGCTACGAGTTTACCGTTAGATTGCAGAGTATCTAAGGGTGCTTCGGATACTGGGAAGAAGACATCTATATTTCTATTATCTGTGTTGTTTAGGATTTGATTAACGAGAGTACCAGAAGCCCCAAAAGTATTGTTAAAGGTGACGCCTGGATTGCTTTGCTGGTAAAGTGCTTCAACATCCTGTAGGCTGCCGTTCAAGCTGGCAGCAGCGTAGATGTCAATCCCACCAACTGTAGCAGCTTGTGCTGGTTTAGCTTGGACGCCACCGAAACCCAAAGCAATGCTAGCGCTAGCCAGCGCTAATTTGTACCTTTTCTTCATGAAAGATTTCCTGCGTTAATGTGCGATATGTGACTGTAATTTTTCAAATTCCAAATTTCGCACCCACTATTGAAAGTTTGCTTTTTACTCCAGCTAGAAGATAGGAATAAAGTCGTAGCTGGTAAGCAATCTTTGGTAGTCTAGTATTTTTTAAACCTACCTTAATGTTCACTAACTTACAATTATCTCCAAAGCATCTTTATCCAAAAAAGACAGTAGTCTATGTACTTATACTGGTAGAAAATCGTCTGAATTACCAATAAAGTAGGTTAATTTATCTGTTCTATCCTGAAAATTTTGTATAAAGTTATCTTAAAAATTCAATTTTCTATTTAAAAAAGTATACGGTTACTCAGCATATATTGCTTTTATTGTAGCGATTTAGCTTGAAAAAGGGTGTAGGGGTGTAGGGGCATGGGGGTATAGGGGAAAGGCATTATACCGGTTACCAACTTGGTCAGGTACGTTTTTAAAGGTATAGGACTTACGCATGAAAACGAAAAATCAAGGGTTTGGGCAAGGGGTATAGAGGTATAGGGGGGGTAAGGGTGTAGGTGTTCAAACCCTTACCCCCTATACCCTTACACCCTCCCATAACGAAGCATCTCGTTGCGTAAATCCTAAGGTATTAACTCTGAGAAAAAGATTTAGACGTACCTCAATTGCTTGGGAAACGCTATAAGGAAAAGGTATTCAACAATATTTTTATGCGTAACCAGGACTACGACGACAAAATCTCTAACCCGTTTTCTGAATTATTAGAGCAGTTAAGTATTTTCACAAACAACTCGGGTACTGACTCAAAAGCCTCTGGTCGTAGGTTCGATGGTTGGTCTTTATCAGAGCGAAACCCTGAGATTATAAAAGCTTGGATGCCGATATGGGAATGGTTTTACCGCTACTATTTTCGGGTTCAAACCTCTGGGTGGCATCATATGCCATCGGTTGGAAAAGTGTTGATTGTCGGTTCTCATAATGGCGGGTTGGGTTCACCAGATACCTCAATGTTCATGTATGACTGGTTCCGCACTTTTGGCTATGAGCGATTAGCCTACGCCTTGATGCATCCGTCAGCCTGGGATACTCCTATCTTTGCTGTGCCAGGTGCTCCGGTGGGAGCTCTCATAGCACATCCCAAAATGGCGAGTGCGGCTCTACGAAAAGATGCAGCACTACTGGTTTACCCAGGAGGTGCTCAGGATTTGTTTCGTCCTTACACTTGGCGAAACCGAATTCATCTGGCAAACAATAAGGCATTCATCAAGCTGGCTTTGCGCGAGGAGGTGCCAATTGTGCCTATTATTTCTCATGGTGCACACTCAACTTTGATTGTGCTAGCTGATTTCTACCAGCAGATGAAACAATTCCATGAATGGGGCTTTCCTTGGTTACTTGATGGAAACACCGGTGTATTCCCTATTTACCTTGGGCTACCTTGGGGCGTGGGGATTGGACCATTACCAAATTTTCCGTTACCCATGCAGATTCATACTCATGTCTGTGCACCAATTGTATTTGAGCGCTATGGTCGTGTGGCGTCTCGCGATCGCACCTACGTAGATGCTTGTTACGAGCAGGTTCGTGCGATGATGCAAGCTGAGCTAGATGAGTTAGTACAAAAGTGTGAGTCCGAATAGCAAACACTTTAAGTTTGACTTAACAATTCAATCAACTTCACGACTCGTTCTTTAACTTCATCTCGAACACGGCGAAAGGTTTCTATACCTTGCCCTTCTGGATCATCTAGTTGCCAATCTTCAAACACATTTCTTATCACCCATTCTTCAGGTAAATTGACTCCACAACCACAAAGAGAAATCACAGCATCATAATTTTCTGCTTTGAAATTATCTAAAGGTTTGGAAGTCTGATGACTAATATCAATTCCAATTTCTGACATCACTTGGACAGTTTTTGGATCTACTGAACTTGATTCCAATCCAGAACTGTTAACAGCAATTTTACCGTCTCCCAATGTGCGAGCAAATCCCTCTGCTATTTGGGAACGACGAGAATTTTTCTTGCAAACAAACATGACTCGTTTCACGCGCGTTTCCTCTCTATTAGATATTCAAAAATTTTCTGAAAAATTACAAAGTTCTTGGTTCAGAAGACGTGAAGAATCGTCTTTGAAACCAGAGTGCGACATTCACCAAACCAATCAGCACAGGAACTTCTACCAATGGACCAATGACTGCAGTAAAAGCAGCACCTGAGTTGATTCCAAATACAGCGACAGCAACGGCGATCGCCAACTCAAAATTATTACCCGCAGCCGTAAACGCCACACTTGCTGCTTTTGCATAATCAGCTCTGATTTTCCAAGCCATGTAGAAGCTGACAAAAAACATAAGTATGAAGTAAATCAGCATTGGAATTGCGATTCGGACAACATCAAATGGAATCTGAACAATGAGATTGCTCTTCAAGCTAAACATAACCACGATGGTAAATAGTAAAGCGATAAGTGTGATGGGGCTAATTTTGGGAACAAACTCAGTGTGATACCATCTTTTTCCTTTTGCTCTCACCAAAAGAACGCGAGTCACGAATCCAGCGATGAAAGGAATTCCTAAATAAATAAAGACACTCTGGGCAATTTCTCCAATACTAATGTTGACGACACTCCCCTTCAAGCCAAATAAAGGAGGCAAAACACTCATAAAAAACCAAGCGTAAGGACTGTAAAACAGGACTTGAAATATACTGTTGAACGCCACAAGTCCTGTTGTGTATTCAGTATCTCCTCTAGCTAAATCACTCCAGACAACGACCATTGCAATACAACGGGCTAATCCAATGAGAATTAATCCCGCCATGTATTCTGGATAATTATGTAAGAAGATAATCGCTAGAGCAAACATCAAAATTGGTCCGATAACCCAATTCTGAACGAGCGATAAACCGAGAATTTTGCCATTACGAAAGACATCACCCAACTCTTCATATCGCACCTTGGCAAGAGGCGGATACATCATCAGAATTAAGCCGATGGCAATGGGTATATTAGTAGTTCCTACCTGGAATTGGTTAATAAAGGTATCTATTGCGGGAAAAAAGTAACCCAAAAAGACCCCAATAACCATTGCTAAAAAAATCCAAAGGGTTAGGAAGCGGTCAAGAAACGAAAGTTGCTTAAGAAGATTTTTCTTCTTCATTGACCTGATTCCCGTAGAGTATTAAGACTATATCTCTATCATTTCAAAAAAAATTGATATGCCAATCTTTAAAGTAGATTCTGTTACACAAATTAATCAAAAAAAGTTGATGCGTTAGGATGACTCTTGACACAAACGAGCAGGCAGAATTTGGTACAGGCGGCGAAACTCTGACAAATACTGCTCTAAAGCAGCAAATTGAGGTATATTGAGGCTGTAGTAAATCCAGCGTCCTTCTTGACGAGAGCGAACTAAACCAGCTTCCCGAAGAGTTTTTAAGTGAAAAGATAGCTTTGACTGGCTGACTTCTAAAGCATCGCACAAGTCACATACACAAAGCTCTTTATTTTGCAGTAGTTCGATAACACTAATTCTCAGTGGATCGGAAAGAGCATGGAAACCGAGAACAATTAAATCAGGAGTGGTTGTGGAGGAGGATTGCATTAATAAAAATGAAGGTGAAAGTGTTCACTCTCTATTGTGGAATAGAAAATTGAAGTTGCAAGTATTAACTCTGGCAAAAATGCAAAGCTTTATACCTATAAGTCGTGCTAATACCGTGATTTCCACAGGTATTGATTTGATTTTTTAATTTTTGTTTTTGTAGAGTGCAAGGACGCAGTCCATTTTGAATTGTTCATGCCATGCACCTGTTATACTAATCTAAACAAGACAAAACTTTAACAGTTATCAGTTATCAGTTATCAATTGTTCACTGTTTACTGTTCCCTGTTCCCTGTTTACTATTTACTGCTCCCTGCCCCCTGCCCCCTGCTCCCTGTTCCCTGCCCCCTGTGCTCCCTGTTCCCTGTTCCCTGTTCCCTGTTCACTGATTTATTCATGCAACCTTCTAGTCAAAAGCTGCGACAATTACTACAGCGTCCGGAAATTATCATCATTCCTGGCGTTTACGATTGCTTGGGAGCAAAACTGGCTGAACAATTGGGTTTTGAATTAATCGCGACTAGTGGCTTTGGTATCGCCGCCTCTACACTTGGTGTACCAGACTATGGTTTGATGACTGCGACGGAAATACTTGCCAGCACAGGACGAATTGCTCAATCAGTGAGTATACCTTTAATTGCTGATATGGACACTGGCTATGGCAACGTATTAAACGTGATCCGAACTGTAAAGGACGCGGTGCAGCAAGGAATTGCGGGTATTTTACTAGAAGACCAAGAATGGCCAAAAAAATGTGGTCACTTTGAGGGAAAACGAGTCATTTCGATGGCTGAACATGTTGGTAAAATTCGGGCGGCTGTACATGCGCGTGGTGAGAGTGGTTTAATTATTATTGCTCGCACTGATGCTCGTGCTGCATTGGGTTTGGAAGAAGCAATGAATCGTGGTAAAGCTTATATTGATGCTGGAGCAGATATCTTATTTATTGAAGCGCCTCAATCTGTCGAAGAATTACAAAAAATTGCCTCTGCGTTTCCAGATGTTCCTTTAGTCGCCAATATTGTCGAAGGTGGCAAAACTCCCCAACTCTCGGCGTCACAGTTGCAGGAGTTAGGTTTTAAGATTGTGTTTTTCCCAGTTTCTGCTTTGCTTGCAGCGACAAAAGTTATGACTGCTTGCTTGCGTCAATTGAAAGAACAGGGAACTACGGCGGATTTTCAGGAGTTGGTTGAGTTCAAGGAATTTCAAAATCTGATTGGTGTACCTGAATATCTGCAAATGGAGAAGCAGTTTATATTAAATCCGGTAGCATCGGAGTAATTAACAGGCAGTCTGGGGCCACCAATGATAGTAAGTAATAGCCCGAATTAAAAACTGCTGTTCTAAAAGGACTTTACAGCATTGGAATAAAGCTTCCTCGCTCATCCTCAAGTTGATCGAAAGAACGATTCGCTATGGGTTCATTAACTAACGGCCACAAACGTTCTGCAGCCTGCAATTCGGGTGAATAGGCAGGTAAATATTCCAAATGCAAACCCACGGGTATCTCTAAATCTTTGCTCGTATGCCATCCGGCTCTGTCAAGAGTTAATATGATGTGCTTATCTTGACCTAATTTAAATTCTCGCGCGAAGTCGGCTAAAACTTGGTTAAAAAGACAAACGTTAACTTTTGGTAAAATCCAATTAATTTGTCTCTCCAGATTCCGGATGTACAAAACCATATAACCACAGCCATTGATAACGCCAGTACACGTTGGCGATCGGCTGCTCTCCCATATTTACCCACACTCGTCGTAATTTATATGGTGAGCAGCGCGTTGGGCGGCGAGCCGCGCTTGTTGCGACTGCGAACCCGGAGGGTGAAAGTAGTCAATTTATTAGAAAACTAGCTGAATATAAATTAGATTATGTCGTAGCAATAAGAAGTAATCATGGAGTCTGGCTGCCAGCAGGTCAGAGCGTCAGGGCGAATAAGTGGTGTAAATTTGAAAGAACATTTAGCAATCAAAAATCAGAAACTAGATACATTAGAGAAATAATTTATGGTAAAAAAAGAGCCATAACTTACTAGGAAATAACTACCGGTCCAGAAACGATGCCGGAGAATTCTACTTCTTTCGTCATGACAAATCTTCAAGGGAATTTGAAGAAAACTTTAGGCGACCTATATGGATTAAGAACCTGGGTAGAATATGGTTTTCGGCAGTGTAAACAGGAACTAGGTTGGACAGATTATCGTTTTACTAATTCCCAACATATTGAGAGGTGGTAGGAAATTTTTTTTTGTGTTTACAGCATGATTAGTTTAAATTCTCCAGCATTTGTAGGCTTAAATATTAGTCAAATAGAACCGGAGGTACAAGAAAATAGTTCTGTTGATTTTTCTAATCATCAACAATGGAATCATGAATGTGGATGGAAGAATACTTTAAATAATCTGCGTCTCATTGTCCAACCTATATTACTATTTTGCTTAATTGACCCCTGGTTAAATATTTTTACAAATTCCAATTTTTTCCTGGAATTCAATCAATTAATTAGTACAATGAATCAATTCAAACCCTGTTATGGTTCTGGATAATTTAACTTATTTACTACTTGCTTACTCCGGAAAATGACAGAAGAGGGATATATAAAGAAGAAGCCCAACAAAGAACAGATGATAAGTGGAGGGTCTCTGAATTTTTACTGGGGGATATTGAAAATAGCCCTAGTAAAGACTCCGAACAGATAGAGATACCCCCCAGTAAAGACAGCCCTAGTACAAACTCCTCTAAGTTCCATATACCCCCCAGTAATAGCAGCCCTAGTAAAAAGCGCAGAAATTGGGGTGAGGGTAACGGCACTATTCATTATCAATACTTGCACAGATACGCTTGAGTCCCGTATTCGACCCCAAACCATATAAACACAACAACAACCGTCGTTGCAGAATATCTCGCTCTAAGTTAGAACGGACACCAATATTTTTGAAATGATTGGTAAAACCAATTCGCAAATCGGCTTCTTTCAAGATATCTAGCAAACTTGTCATAAACCAGCATTGGTCTATTTCACGTTTCAAATGCAAAATATTTATGGGTTCGGGTTGAGCTTCTAGTGGCGAAACTTTTATTCAACCGTTGTTTTTCTCTTGAATCTTGACTCTTGTATTTTTGGGCATTCCTTTATCCAACATAGTCAGAGCATCAGTCATTTCCTGTTGGAGTGTAGTAATAAATTTTACGGCTTCGAGTGGTTGCCCAATTGCTTGATAGTAAATTTCCCGGTGTATGTCAAAGTCTTGAGGTAAATCCTCTTCTGGGTTGCAGTAGCGTTTTGCCCCAACGACCCAGATTTCTTTGGAGCGCAACCTGTCCCGCAGTGCTTGCAATACAGAAATTTCGTAATTTACTCGATTAATCCGCTCTCGTCCATCACTCTCAATCTCAACAATCAAATCCTTCCAGTCATTTTTGAGGACACCATCAATGAATAACTCCTCAAGAGGCGCATAGGCTTTGGCATGGCGATTGCCTACGGCAGAGCTACGCTTAACGCACAATTCATATCGTGATTCAGCAACGCCGAATTGACATACTACTTTATCGCCAACACTGGCTGTTGTTGTCATAAGTTTGAAGTCGGAAGTTTGAAGTCGGAAGTTTGAAGTTAGTAATTCAATTATATCTCTTCTTCCTTCTTCCTCCTTCTGCCCTCTGCCATCTGCCTTCTGCCTTACCCCAACCCAGATCACCAAAAGCTGCCAAGAACCATATTATCCTTCCACCGACAAGTTGAAATGTAACGAAATATTTCGCCAACAGCATCCATTGCTACTGATGCCCCTGTTTATGTTGTCTCGTCAGACTGGTGCGAAGTTTCGGCATCACTTAAATCAAACCGCTCACAGATTACTCCGATTGAGGCGATCGCACTTCTACCCCCTGAACGGTTACGAAATTTTTCTGAAAAATTATTTATTTTTTTGAGCAATCACTGCATAAACAATTTATAGAAATACCCACTAAATAAATAGGAGGGCATTGTTGAATTTCAACTGTACTCACATACTCTTCTACAAGACCCTATTATTTAAAGGAGAAAAATAATTGTCAGTTCTACGTCCTCGTCCGTGTCCTTGAAATTACCAGCCACTACGTCAGTGACTTTCAGTAGACCGAAAAGTTTTGTCAGTCAACGCAAGAATCAGGGTTTCAAGCAACGTTTTTGGAATGGATCACAGCGAGTAAAAGCGATAAGCCGGAGGCTTGACGCTTCGGGTACGGTACCCTTGGCGTCCACGAGCCTGTTGCCCAAAAGGCAGATTATGGAAGGATTTCGGTAGATTGTGTTTCCTCGCTCAAATGAAGAGCGCTTAAGTCTTTTAGAAAAGTTTTCGGTCTACTGACTTTGATATGACCAGCCATTACATCAACGACACTGATCACACATTGCAGCATAAGCTGCAACAACTCAAAGACCAACTTCCTAACCTAGAGAGTCATTCACAGGAGTACTGAAACATATTTAGAAGTACGATTTATTTGCTCAAAACTCATTCCTATTGCCCAATACCTTCGCCAAAATAAAGAGGGCTTTCTGTAGTAGAGCAATGCTTTACCACAACTACAACTCAATCACGATAGAAAGCTCATGCCAGATATATTAGCTTTGTTGAAATATTTGCAGCGATATGCGACAAGAACGACATTGAGACGGTGGAGTCGAATTGTATGCTGAAACCTTATAAAGATGAGAAGAAAATGGATAAATTTTCTACCTTTTTAGATATCTTGCAATACCGAGCAATACATCAGTCTGAACAAATTGCCTATACCTTTTTATTAAACGGGGAAACAGAAAGCGTAAGTCTTACTTATCAAGAATTGGAGCGAAAAGCGCAAGCGATCGCCGTTCGAGTTCAAGACCGAGTTAAAGTTCCTGGTTCGCGAGTCTTGTTGCTGTTTCCACCAGGTCTAGATTTTATTACTGCTTTCTTTGGCTGTTTATACGCTGGGTGTGTCGCCGTTCCCGCCTATCCGCCTCGACGCAATCAAAAACTATCCAGACTGCAAGCGATTGTATCAGATGCCCAAGCGTCAGTGGCGCTGACCACTCAATCTCTTTTAGCTAATGTAGAGAACCAATTGACTGAGAATCCAGAATTGGATGCTGTGCAATGGATAGCTACCGATAACCTCAACAGCGACTTGGCGTCAAACTGGCAAGAACCGACTTTGTTCGAGAGTGACCTGGCTTTTCTCCAATATACTTCAGGTTCTACTGGAACACCCAAAGGGGTAATGGTGAGTCATGGTAATCTATTGCATAATCAGCGAATGATTGAAAAGGCTTTTGGGCATACAAAGGAAACTATTTTTGTAGGTTGGTTGCCCTTATTCCACGACATGGGACTGATTGGAAATGTACTGCAACCATTATATTTAGGCATACCATGCATTCTCATGTCGCCAGTAGCTTTTCTACAGAAGCCTTTGCGCTGGCTGCAAGCAATTTCCCGCTACAAAGCGACGACTAGCGGTGGGCCCAATTTTGCTTATGAACTATGCGTTCGCAAGATTACTTCCGAACAACTCTCTACTCTTGATTTGAGCAGCTGGGAAGTAGCTTTCAATGGAGCAGAACCTGTCCGTGCAGAGACATTGGCAGAATTTACAACCACTTTTGCATCTTGTGGTTTTCGTGACGAGGCGTTTTACCCTTGCTATGGGATGGCTGAGACAACCTTATTTGTTTCTGGAGGTTTGAAAACAGCTTTGCCAACAGTACTTTGTGTTGATGGAACAGCTCTTGAACAAAATCGGGTTATAGAAGTTAGCGATGAGTATACAGATCGTCGGAAAATCATTGGCTGTGGCCAGACTTGGTTAGAGCAGAAACTTGCGATCATCGATCCCAATTCCTTAACCTTGTGTCATGCTGACCAAGTAGGAGAAATTTGGGTTCATGGTTCTTCTGTTGCTGATGGCTATTGGAATCGACCTGATCTGACCCAACAAACTTTTAACGCGCAACTACAAGATACTGATGAAGATACTGATGCTGGATCTGAACCATTTTTACGCACTGGAGATTTAGGATTTTTGCACGATGGTGAATTATTCATTACAGGGCGACTTAAAGATGTTATAATTATCCGAGGAAGAAATTATTATCCTCAGGATATTGAACTAACAGTAGAGAAGAGTCATCCAGCACTGCGACCTAGTTGTGGATCTGTTTTTACGATTGAGGTAAATGGAATTGAACACCTGGTTGTTGTTCAAGAGTTAGAACGGAGTTATTTACGAAAATTAGACACCAGTGAGGTGCTGAGAAATATTCGCCAAGCGATAACAGCAGAATATTCTCTACAGATTTATAGCATCGTACTGATTAAGACTGCAAGTATCCCTAAAACTTCTAGTGGTAAGATTCAACGTCAAGCCTGTCGATCTAAATTTCTAGTTGGAGATTTGGATGTTGTCAGTGAATGGAGTGAAAATCCTCGGCATCAAGTCAAATTTATGAATTTGCAGTCTGATATCGAATTAACTTTGAACCAATTATCAACTGTCAGCAGTGAGAAAAGTAAGTCTTAATTAGTTTAGCAATTGCTAAACTAATTAAGTATTTCTAAAAAAATGTCAAAACGAAGGACATACTTGTTAGTAAAATCAACGGAGATGAAAAAATGGTTGAATTTTTGAATTTTCAAATGAGTAACTCTGATTTAAAAACTAATAATGCCTATCACGTGGAAGCCTCACCTGAAAAGCTTAAGACTACAGCAGAAATTCAAGCGTGGTTAGTGTCCTACCTAACAAATGTATTAAAAATTAATCCAAATGAGATTGATGTTACACTTCCCTTTGACTGCTACAACATGGATTCTGCGTCTGCCATTGGATTGAGTGGAGAGATAGAGGAATGGCTTGAATGCGAATTTGAACCAACTTTGCTGTACGATTATCCAACTATTGAAGCTTTAACAAAGTATTTAGCTAACAGCTTATCTATTAAGCAGTAAGTTGTTAGCTAAATACCGAAACAAACATGTAGTATTTGATAAGGTGAAAACAATGCAAAATGTCAACAGCGATCCAAACACAAGTATGCCAAATCCCAAATTTACTGTAGAAAAGGAAATCAAACGTATTAAAATTGTTGAAAATAATTACCAGAATAACCTGAATTCTGACTACACTGAGAAAATTAAGGAGCTAGACCACAATTTCAAATATGAAGAACAGAGTAAATATTATTGGAATCCTCCTGAACTTTCACTTCTTTACGGAACACCCTTTTATGAAGTTGCTTCTCCATCTCAAAAAATAGCACTTAATCATCAATTTTGGATGTCAAACTATAGCCTTACCGCTTATAGTGAAATGGAAACAATTGACTATAACCTAATAACAGCAGATTGTTTCTCTGCTTTAGGCGGTAATTATAAAATTCTTGCTGAACAGCTTGAACATGAAGCGGTTCAAGAACGTGTTCATATTCATGCTTTCTTCAAAGTTAATTTCCAAATTTTGAAAAATTTGTTAGGCAAGCAAGCTTTTACTAATATTTTGCTGGAAAACAAGCCTGCAAAAAATAGTCAATTTGCAAATTTTCAGTATCATAGTCTACGCTTTTTATCGACCCTAATTTCCGATAAAAGAAAACATTATGTCTCTCCTCATTTGAAAAAACTAGAAGCCAAAAATAAATTATCTGTAACGACTACTAATGGTTTTTTCCATGGATACGGAATGCTTCCTTCTTATTTCATCCGATTCTTTGCATCTAGTTGGGGCAGTTCACCCTTCTTAGCTAGCCAATACTATACGTTACGTTATCTTGCTAATATGCTTTTGAAGAATCAAGAACATACTATACATTTGTATTTCAAAAAACTTCAGAAGCAAGGCGAGTATGTTCCAGTACCAACTGCTATCTCCCACTACCACTTTTTAGATGAATCTTTCCATACAACGACATCTTTATTCCTAGCTCGAGATTTACATAAAAACTTCCCAGCGCCAACTGCTTACGAAAAATTACTGATTAATTGGGCAGTTTATGTCACTCAAAAGACTAACCTTAGCCATATATCGGGAGTAATCAAGAATCGCTTTTTTGGAGATGATTTATCGGGAATGTTCTATATTTATAAGGTGTTTAGGAGCACTTTATTTAATCTGTCTCACGAAGAAGCCGTTCAATGGGTTGAGAAATGTTTCTGTCAAGAACACGAAGGTTTTCATCAGTCAGTTAAATGCCACCAGCGTCTTCATTTAGATATACGTAAACTTTGTGAGAATCTCGACTATCTATGGCCAATTAACCGCGAAATGCGTCTCATGGCTTCAGGAGGAACGGTTGACAGAGCTATTAGAGATAATATCAAGACATTCAAACAGTTCTCTAAGTTAGTTGCTTCAGCTGAGTGATAGAATCACCAATCAGTGGGATAGCATCTTTGCAGTCCGTAGAAATATACTTAGCCCTTGAAGCAGTTGCAGGTACGTAAATTATCGTAGGTCTGAAATGGAAGCTATAGCGATTATAGGCATTGGCTGTCGTTTTCCGGGTGCTAACCACCCAGAAGCCTTCTGGCATCTACTAAGAAACGGTGTGGACGCCATTACTGAGGTGCCATCAGAGCGATGGGATATTGATACCTTATACGATCCAAAACCGGTTACACCGGGAAAAATGAATACCCGCTTTGGCAGTTTTCTAGAGCAGGTAGATCTGTTTGCTCCTAGATTCTTTAGGATTTCCCCCCGTGAGGCAGAGCGAATGGATCCCCAGCAAAGGCTAATTTTGGAGGTAGCCTGGGAAGCTCTAGAAAATGCTGGACTAGCACCAGACAAACTAGCTCAGAGCCAGACGGGGGTTTTCATGGGCATCAGCAGCCATGACTATGGCGTTTTGCAAGTCAAGGATTTAGACAGTATAAATGCTTATAGTGGCACGGGAAACGCTTTTAGTATTGCTGCCAATCGTCTGTCGTACTTGCTGGATCTGCATGGACCAAGTGTGACAATAGATACTGCTTGCTCTTCTTCATTAGTTTCACTACATTACGCCTGTCAGAGTTTGCAGATTGGAGAGTCTGAGCTTTGCTTGGTTGGAGGTGTGAACCTGATTTTATCTCCAAATAATCATATTGTTTTCTCGCAGGCAGGTATGATGTCAGCAGATGGGCGTTGTAAAACTTTTGACGCTAATGCTGATGGTTATGTTAGAGGCGAAGGCTGTGGTGTACTTGTCCTCAAACGTCTTTGGGAAGCTCAAAGAGATCAAGACAATATTCTGGCAATTATCAAAGGTTCAGCAGTTAACCAAGATGGTCTTACCAATGGACTTACAGCTCCTAATGGTCTTTCTCAACAAAGAGTAATCCGTCAAGCCTTAAAAAGTGCTGGAGTAACACCAGCGCAGATTAGTTATGTTGAAACCCACGGCACTGGTACCCCTTTGGGAGATCCCATTGAGATTAGAGCTCTAAAAGCTGTGCTAATGGAGGGTCGTTCCTTAGAGCAGCCTTGTTATATTGGTTCAGTTAAAACTAATATTGGTCATTTAGAAGCTGCTGCGGGAATTGCTGGACTGATCAAGGCGGTACTTTCACTACAACATAAAGAGATTACACCGCACTTGCACTTGCAGCAACTGAATCCATATATTTCTTTTGAAGGAACTCCGTTTTCGATTCCAACTAAACGCCAACCTTGGATTGCTGGTACAGAAAAACGTTTAGCAGGGGTAAGCTCGTTTGGCTTTGGTGGTACCAATTGCCATGTGATTCTTGAAGAAGCGCCTGCTGTGACTTTCTCCCCTAGCGATCTTGAACGCAAAATGCACCTGTTGACACTTTCGACAAAAAGTGAGACAGCGTTACAGGAATTGGCACAGAGTTATGTAGATTTCGTCAGGTTTCATCCTAAAGCATCACTGGCAGACATTTGCTTTACTGCTAATGTCGGGCGATCGCATTTCAACCACCGCTTGGCAATTGTCACTGAATCTACTACACAGTTGATCGAGCAACTAACTGCTTTTACTACTGGGAAGCAGGCATCTGGAGTTATTAATGGAACTGTGGAGATTGTGAATCGCCCTAAGATAGTGTTTCTCTTCACTGGGCAAGGCTCTCAGTTTCATGGTATGGGACGCAAGCTCTATGAAACTCAACCCACTTTTAGGAAAATATTGCAGCAATGCGAGCAACTCCTGAAACCCTATTTAGAGCAGTCACTGCTTGAGATACTCTACGGGACGACCCAGACAGCTCATCTGTTAGATGAAACTGCCTATACCCAGCCAGCCCTGTTTGCTCTAGAATATGCCCTTGCTGAATTGTGGCGTTCTTGGGGAATTGTACCAGATGCTGTCATAGGTCACAGTGTAGGTGAGTATGTTGCTGCATGTGTCGCTGGAGTGTTCAGTCTGGAAGAAGGACTTATGCTCGTTGCAGAACGCAGTCGGTTAATGCAGTCTTTGCCAGATAATGGTGAAATGGCAGTGGTGTTTGCCGAACAGGAGAAAGTAGTCAACATTCTTACCCAGTATGAAACAGCGTCATCAAAAGTAGCGACGGACACTAGTGTTTCCATTGCAGCTGTTAACGGACCAAACAACATCGTCATTTCCGGTTTAAGAGAATATGTGCAGTCGGCAGTTGAACAGTTTCAGTCCCAAGGGATTACTGTAAAGCCTTTGGAAGTTTCTCATGCTTTCCACTCACCATTGATGGAGCCAATTCTTGATGAATTTGAGTCTAAGGCAGCAACAGTAAACTTTCAAGCCCCACAAATTCCTTTAATTTCTAATCTGACAGGTGAAATTTTCCAGCCAGGAGAAATTCCAGATGCAAGTTATTGGCGTCGCCACCTGAGAGAACCAGTGCAATTTGCGGCAGGAATCAACACCATAGCAGAGCAAGGTGATAAAGTATTTCTCGAAATTGGTCCTCGCCCTAGTTTATCAGCTATGGGTAAGCGATGCTTGCCGAACGTAAAAAGTACTTGGCTACCTTCATTACAGTATGGGCAAGATGACTGGCAGGTTTTATTGAAAAGCTTGGGGATATTAGACACTCAAGGAGTAGAAGTCAATTGGGTGGGATATGACCATGACTACCAACGACAAAAAATCTCTTTGCCCACTTATCCTTTTCAGCGTAAAAGTTATTGGTTCGACTCGGACGAAGAGAAAAACAACAATTCTATGGATTTGAAAAATTCAGATACACAACTAGTGAAACCACAGCTTAATACTGTTCAAAAAACGATATATAAAGAGAAAATAATATCACAATTAAGTACTCTTGTAGCTGGTTTACTCCAAACAGACTTGTCGGAAATTAATGTTTATGAACCTTTTTTGGAAATGGGTGCAGATTCAATAGTTCTGATTGAAGCTGTCAGAACTATTGAAAACACCTTTGGAATTAAGGTGACTATTCGCCAGATGTTTGAAGAGCTAACAAATATTGACAGTCTTGCAAGTTACATAGAGCAAAATCAACCCGAAGTTGCGATCGAGGAAAAATTAACAGAGCCTGAAATTATCGCTCAAAATCAACCCAACCAAACTATCCAGGAAGAAGCTTCAGAACCTGCAATTGCAATTGGTACATTACCCCAACTCCCACAACCTGCGCTTCCAACTGTGGCTGAGAAGTCTACATCTGTGCGTGAGAACGGGTTAGTAAATAAAACATCAGTAGTTGAAACAGGACTTGAGCGAATTATGGCTCAGCAACTACAACTCACGTCTCAAGTCATATCTCAACAATTGCAGTTATTACAAAACAATCATGTTGTCTCATCAACAGATGAGTCACAAGTAGGATTGATCAAAACCTCAAAGCCAGCAAGTCCAGCAAACAATTTGGTTAAAGGAACAGGAACTCAAGAACCTTTAAGTTTGCAAAGAATTACCGCAGAAGGAGCGGAAGGGCTAAATTCTAAACAACAGCAACACTTAGAGGCATTGATTGCACGCTATACCAAGCGCACGCAAGGGTCAAAACAAGCAAAGCAATCTTATCACCATGTTCTAGCTGACAGCAGAGCTGCGGCGGGATTCCGTCCTTCGATCAAGGAAATGGTTTACCCTATTGTTTGCGATCGCTCTGTTGGTTCTAGGTTTTGGGATGTGGATGGTAACGAGTATGTAGACATCACAATGGGCTTTGGCGTGCATCTATTTGGTCACAATCCGCCCTTTGTCATAGAAGCTTTACAGGAGCAGATAAAACTTGGTATACAACTAGGTCCCCAATCCAGTCTAGCGGGGGAAGTGGCAGAGTTGTTGTGCGAACTGACGGGTACAGAACGCGTCACCTTTTGTCAGTCAGGTACAGAAGCCGTAATGACATCACTGCGTTTAGCACGAACAGCGACAGGACGCACAAAGATTGTCCTATTCTCAGGTTCTTATCATGGGCATTTTGATGGAGTTTTAGCTAGAGCACAAGCATCTGATGACGAGCAGGTTTCTGTACCGTTTGCTCCCGGTATATCGCCACACATGGTTGAAGATGTTGTGGTACTCGATTATGGCGATCCTGGTGCATTAGAGTATATCGAAGCTCATGCTCATGAATTAGCTGCGGTTTTGGTTGAACCCGTACAAAGTCGGCGACCCGATTTACAACCCAAAGAGTTTTTACAGCACTTGAGGCAAGTGACCGCAAAAGCAGGCACAGTCTTGATTTTTGATGAAATAATTACTGGCTTTCGCATTCATCCGGGTGGTGCGCAAAAATACTTTGGTGTAAAAGCAGACTTGGCAACTTACGGTAAAATTTCTGGTGGTGGTCTGCCGTTTGCAGCAGTAGCTGGTAAGGCTACCTTGATGAATGCAATCGATGGTGGTCAGTGGAATTACGGTGACGATTCGTATCCTGAAGCAGAAAGGACATTTTTTGCAGGTACTTTTAACAAATATTCTCTGGCTTTGGCGACCGCAAGAGCGGTACTTAAACATCTTAAAAATCAGGGATCGGGTCTTCAAGAGCAATTAAATCAACGCACAGCACAGTTAGCCCAAACACTCAATACCTTCTTTCAACAAGAGCATGTACCTATTCAAGTGGTTTATTTTGGCTCACTGTTCCGCTTTAGCTTTAAGAAGAACTTGGATCTGTTTTTCTACCACTTAATTGAGAAAGGTGTCTACGTTTGGGAAGGACGCACTTGTTTTCTGTCCACAGCGCATACAACTGCCGATATTCAGTATGTGATTCAGGCTGTGAAAGAAAGCGTAGCCCAAATGCAAGCAGAAGGTTTTCTACCCGAACGTTCACCCAACTTGAATGGATCGAAAAGCAATTCGACAAATTCATTCTTAGCTAAAAGTTCTACTTCTGAAGCTGCTATTTTGCCACAAACGACTACAATGCCTTCTGGGGGTATCGTAGAACCTGTAAATCCGAAAATATTCACATCATTGACCACAATCTCTGATTCTGATGAAGTAGTAAAGTCTGATGCTGTACTTACAGTCCCCTTAACAGAAGCACAAAAACAACTCTGGGTTTTAGCGCAAATTTCAGAAGAAGCATCGAGCGCCTATAACGTCTCTATAAATCTGCAATTACGGGGTTCGTTGAATTTAACAGTACTACATAAAGCAGTACAGAAAGTTGTAGAGCGTCACGAGGGTTTGCGAACGACTATCGATAGCCAAGGAGATTTTCAGCAGATATTGCCATCCTTGAAAGTTGATATTCCTTGCATTAACTTCTCAAATGTTGATAGTTGTGAGCGTGAGTCTAAAGTCGTTGAGTGGTTTAAACAAGAAAGCCTAAAACCTTTTGATCTGACTCAAGCACCTTTGTTCCGTTGTTACGTTCTTAAATTAGAAGAACAGTTACATCTATTGGTTATGACAGCTCATCACATTGTCGTCGATGGCTGGTCAATAAACGTTATCCTGCAAGAATTAGGTGCATTGTATTCACAAGAGTGTCAAGGTGAAGTTTGTCAACTTAAGCCACCGATGCAATTTAGGGAATACATTGATTGGCAGGAACAGCAAAGTCAAACCGAGGAAATGGCAGCCCATGAATCCTACTGGTTGGAAAAATTTGCTAGTTCAACTCCTGTTTTAAACCTGCCAATAGATCATCCTCGTCCTCCAATAAAAACCTATAGAGGTAATAGGCAAACGCTGCGGCTGAATGCAAGCCTTTATCGTGAAGTGAAACAATTCAGCAGCAAAAAGGGTTGCACCCCGTTTATGACTCTCCTTTCTGCATATACGGCTTTTCTTCACCGATTGACAAACCAAGAGGATATTGTAGTAGGTATTTCTTCTGCTGGGCGGTCTTCTGCAAGTAGTGAAAAGCTTGTTGGGTACTGTTCTCACCTACTACCTATCAGAAGTTGTATTGTTGAAAATTTGGCATTTTCCGAATATCTTGGCAAAATGAAGGGTGTCTTGTTAGAAGCTTACGAAAATCAAGATTATCCTTTCGCTTGGTTCCTTAAACAACTAAAATTAGGTCGAGACGCAAGCCACTCTCCTCTGATTGCAACCATATTTAATTTAGACCGACCTGTAGCCGTGCCAAAAATGTTTGGACTGGAGACAGAAATTTTCTCTCCACCGATCGCTTTTACTGGATTCGACATCAGCTTTTATGTGATTGAAATGGGAGATGAGCTGGTGTTGAATTGTGATTACAACACAGACTTATTTGACGCTGCCACAATTAGCCGGATACTAGGGCATTTCCAAACCTTGGTAGAGGGGATTATCTCTCATCCCGAACAACGCCTTTTTGAATTGCCTCTGCTAAGTGAATCTGAGCAACATCAGTTACTTGTGGAGTGGAACAACACTCAAGCAGATTATCTCCAGGACAAGTGTATTCACCAGTTGTTTGAGCAACAGGTAGAGAAAACACCCTATGCAGTGGCAGTGGTGTTTGAGAATCAGCAGTTGACCTACCAGCAATTAAATCAAACAGCCAACCAATTAGCACATCACCTGCAAACCCTCGGTGTCGGACCAGAAGTATTGGTGGGGATTTGTGTAGAACGTTCGATTGAGATGGTGGTAGGACTGTTGGGGATACTTAAGGCTGGTGGTGCTTATGTACCTCTTGACCCTAGTTATCCTCAAGAACGGTTGAGTTATATGTTAGAGGATTCTAGTGTTGAGGTGTTGCTTACTCACAGGTCATTGCTGGAGTATTTGCCACAAAATCAAGCACGCGTGGTTTGTTTGGATACTGATTTGGTGGAAACTGAGCAACATCAAAAGGAGAACCTTGATGTTGGGGTATGTTCGGATAATTTGGCTTATGTCATCTACACTTCTGGTTCTACTGGACTACCCAAGGGAGCAATGAATACCCACCAGGGAATTTGCAATCGTTTACTGTGGATGCAAGAGGCTTATCAATTAACGAGTAGCGATCGCGTTTTGCAAAAAACTCCTTTCAGCTTTGATGTTTCAGTGTGGGAGTTTTTCTGGCCGTTACTAACTGGAGCGAGGATTGTAATCGCTAAACCAGAAGGACATAAAGATAGTACTTATTTAGTCAACCTCATTTTTACTCAGCAAATTACGACAATACATTTTGTACCATCCATGCTTCAAGTTTTTCTGCTTGAACCCAACTGTGGAAATTGCAGTTGCTTGAAGCGAGTTATTTGTAGTGGAGAAGCACTACCGTTTGAACTTACTGAACGTTTCTTTGAGCACCTTGAATGTGAACTTCACAATCTTTATGGACCAACAGAAGCAGCGATTGATGTGACTTTTTGGCAATGTCAGATCCAAGAAAATCGTCAGCTAGTCCCCATCGGTCGCCCCATCGCCAACACCCAAGTTTATATCCTAGACAAACAGCTCCAAGCAGTACCCATAGGCGTACCCGGAGAATTGTACATTGGAGGTGATGGGTTAGCCAGAGGCTACCTGAACCGCCCAGAACTAACTAGCGAAAAATTTATCCCAAATCCCTTGTGTGATCACAAATCCGAACGCCTTTACAAAACAGGGGATTTAGCTCGTTACGGTAGTGACGGTAACATTGAATTCCTTGATCGAGTCGATAATCAGGTAAAGATTCGCGGCTTTCGCATCGAACTTGGAGAAATCGAATCCGTCCTCAACACCCATCCCCAAATCCAACAAGCGGTAGTCATTGCCACAGAAGATCTGACGGGTAACAAACGTCTAGTAGCATATATAGTCAGTGAGGATGAATTACTCACCACCAACCAACTACGTGAATTTCTCTTTTCAAAGCTACCAGAATATATGGTGCCTTCTGCCTTTGTCACTTTAGACACCTTACCGTTGACACCCAACGGCAAAGTAGACCGCAAAGCACTACCAGTACCAGATTTATCTACAAGTGATTTGTTAGAAGGCTTCGTTGCACCTAGTACTCCTACAGAGGAAATATTAGCTAAACTTTGGATGGAAGTTCTCGGGCGAAAACAAGTAGGCATCTACGACAACTTTTTTGATATTGGTGGTCATTCACTCCTGATAATTCAAGTAGGAAACAAAGTTAGAGAAATCTTTAATAGCAATATTTCAGTCACTGACTTGTTTAAGTATCCAACTATAAGTAATTTGGCTAAATATTTAAGCCAAGAAAATAATGTAGAACAAACTACTCTTGCCCCAAGTGATGAGTTAGCCAAAAAGCAAAAAGAGGCTATCAAAAGACAAAAGCAACTCATGAAGCAGAAGAGGAAAGCAAATGTATAATTGGGAAGCTCAAGATTCTTTAGAACCTATAGCTATAATTGGCATGACTGGTCGTTTTCCAGGAGCTAACAGCGTTGATAAATTTTGGCAAAATTTAGTCAACGGTGTAGAGTCAATTACATTCTTCACGGATGAAGAACTCATTGCTTCAGGTGTAGACCCGACTTTACTCAATTCCCCTAACTATGTTAAAGCCAAAGGTGTGTTGGAAGACATTGAAATGTTTGACGCTCTCTTCTTTGGCTTTACACCCAAGGAAGCTGAATTGATGGACCCCCAGCACCGCCTCTTTTTAGAGTGTGCTTGGGAAGCTCTTGAAAATGCTGGTTATGACTCTCAAGCATACGATGGTCGAATTGGTGTTTACGCTGGCGCTGGTTTGAATATTTACCTGGCAACAAACTTAATGTCAAACCGTGACCTGATCGAATCAGCAGGCAATTTACAAGTTTCAATTGGCAATGATAAAGATTATGTGCCTACACGGGTTTCTTATAAATTAAACTTGACAGGGCCCAGTATTAACGTTAATACTGCCTGTTCTACTTCGTTGGTGACTGTTCATTTGGCATGCCAAAGCTTGCTAAATTATCAATGTGATATGGCACTAGCAGGTGGTGTTTCCATTTATACTCCACAAAAAGAAGGTTATTTTTACCAAAACGGCGGTATTGCCTCTCCTGACGGACACTGCCGAGCTTTTGATGCTCATGCTCAGGGAACTGTTGATGGCAGTGGTGTCGGCATTGTTGTGCTGAAGAGGTTAGAGGATGCTTTGGCAGATGGTGACTATATTCATGCAGTTATCAGAGGCTCTGCTATTAATAACGACGGTTCGTTGAAAGTGGGCTACACGGCTCCAAGTGAGTCCGGTCAGGCGGCAGTGATTTCAGAGGCTCTAGCAATAGCAGGAGTTGAGGCTGAGGACATTTCATATATAGAAGCGCACGGAACCGGAACAACTCTTGGAGATCCGATTGAAATTGCAGCACTGACCCAAGCTTTTCAAACCAGTACTCAGAAGAAAGGCTTCTGTGCTATTGGTTCCGTAAAAACAAATATTGGACATCTTGATGCAGCCGCTGGAGTGGCGGGTCTAATTAAGACTACCTTAGCCCTGAAACACAAGTTGCTGCCTCCTAGTCTGAACTTTGAAAAACCATCACCCAATATTGATTTTGCCAATAGTCCATTTTACGTCAATAAGACGCTGTCCGAATGGACAACAGACGGAACACCCTGCCGTGCTGGGGTCAGTTCCTTTGGCATTGGGGGTACTAATGCCCATATTGTCTTAGAAGAAGCACCTGTTAACCAGACGCAAGATATAGCGTCTTTACATTCCAGACCTTGGCAACTAGTATCGCTGTCTGCTAAAACCAGTTCGGCGCTGGATGAAATGACTGCAAACTTAGCTGCGTACTTAAAACAGCATCCCGATCTTGACATTGCTGATGTAGCTTACACGCTTGCTGTTGGTCGTAAAGCTTTCGAGCACCGACGGATTTTAGTTTGCCAAGAGCTTAATGAAGCTGGAAACGCATTGGAGTTAGTTGATCCGCAACGAGTTTTTACAAGCTTTCAGGAACTCAAAGAGCGGTCTGTGGTGTTTATGTTTTCAGGGCAGGGTTCTCAGTATGTGAATATGGGGCGCGAACTCTACCAAACTGAACCGACATTTCGCGAGCACATCGATCTATGTTCGCAAATCCTCAAACCTCATTTAGGATTTGACCTGCAATCTGCATTGTATCCTCAAGAGGAATTAACACAAGAAGCAGTAGAACAACTTAAACAGACAGCTATTGCACAGCCAGCTTTGTTTGCGATCGCCTACTCCCTAGCTCAACTGTGGATGTCTTGGGGCGTGCGTCCAAAAGCAATGATTGGTCATAGTATCGGTGAATATGTAGCAGCAACTCTAGCTGGTGTCTTATCTTTAGAAGATGCCTTAGCCCTAGTAGCTTCACGAGGGCAACTCATGCAACAATTGCCAACAGGGGCAATGCTTGCTATTCATCTTCCAGAAAAAGAGGTGCAAGCTCTCCTAAATGCAGAGATATTGCAGACAAAGTCTCTACAAATTGCTGCCGTTAATGGACCATCCCTTTGTGTGGTTTCAGGTCTCACGGATGATGTGGAGGCATTGCAGAACCAGCTTGCAGAAAAAGGTGTAAACTGCCGACGGCTGCATACCTCCCATGCATTCCATTCCCAGATGATGGATCCAATTTTGGAACCCTTTACCCTCATAGTCAAAAAAGTAACTCTCAATCCCCCACAAATTCCTTACTTGTCCAATGTCACTGGCACCTGGATTACAGCGTCACAGGCAACAGATCCAAGTTATTGGGCAAAGCATTTGCGCTCTTGTATACGCTTTTCCGAAGGACTGCAACAGTTGTTGAAAGAACCCGAACAAATACTGCTAGAGGTTGGCCCTGGAAGAACGTTAAGTACGTTAGCTACACAGCATTCAGCTAAGACAGCAAAGCAAGTTGTGCTAACTTCGTTACGTCATCCACAAGACCGTCAATCAGATGTAGAGTTTTTGCTTACTACATTAGGCAAGCTTTGGCTTTTTGGCGTCAAAGTGGATTGGTCTGGATTTTATAGCCAGCAGAAACATCTTCGCGTTCCCTTACCGACATATCCCTTTGAGCGTCAGCGTTATTGGATTGAACCTCAAAAACAGTTAGATCATAACCGTGAATCTCAGGTATCACTGGGCAAAAAACCAAATGTCGCTGACTGGTTTTACTTACCTTCTTGGAAAGCATCTATACCACCAGTGTCTCTTGCAAATGAAGAGTTGGTAGAAAGGAAATCATCGTGGCTAGTGTTTGTTGATGATTACGGTTTGGGTTCCCTAATTGTAGAACGATTGGAACGGGATGACTGTGATGTTATTATTGTTAAAGTTGGAGCAGAGTTTACTCAGCAGAGCGATCGCGCATATACTCTGAACCCTCAACAACCTGATAACTACAGTACTTTAGTCAAAGAAATTTTAGCGCAAAGACAGTTCCCAAACACAATTGTTCATTTGTGGAGTGTCACAAAGAACAGCCAAACAGTATCAAGGCTTGAAGGGGTTGACAAAGCTCAAGATTTAGGGCTGCACAGTCTTATCTTTCTAGCGCAGGCACTTGGGAAACACAATGTTATGGATGAGATTCAACTGACTGTTATTTCAAATAATGTACAGCCAGTAACTACAGAAGAGGAACTGTGCCCGGAGAAAGCGACCATGTTGGGAGCAATTAAGATCATTCCGGAAGAATACTCCTCAATTAGCTGTCGCAGCATTGATGTTGTCCTTCCCAAATCAGGAACTAGAAGCAAACGCAAGCTTATAGACCAGCTACTCAACGAACTACAAGCAAAATCCTCCGACCTGTTTATTGCCTACCGTGGTCTTCACCGTTGGGTACAAACCTTTGAACCAGTCCAATTGAATAAGCCCAGTGAAACAAATCTCAGGTTAAGGGAACAGGGAGTTTATTTGATTACAGGTGGTCTTGGAGGCGTTGGATTTGTGCTAGCAGAACATCTGGCGAAGACTGTAAAAGCCAAATTAATTCTGTTAGGTCGTTCAGCTTTTCCGGCACCAGATGAGTGGGCCGAATGGCTTACTAATTACGGTCAAGACAATGATATCAGTCGTAAAATTCAGAAAATTCAAAAACTCGAACAGTTTGGAGCGGAGGTTTTAGTAATCAGCGCCGATGTAGCTAACTTTGAACAAATGCAAGCAGCGATCGCCAAGGTTCAACAGCAGTTTGGTTCAATAAATGGTGTTATCCATACTGCTGCGGTTGTTGATTATGCAGGTGTTATTCAAAGAAGAACAAAAGAAATGACAGAGAGTGTTCTAGCACCAAAAGTGAGGGGTACATTGGTACTCGCTAAGCTATTAGAACACGTTGAATTAGATTTTTTAGTTCTTTGTTCATCTATAGGTGTTGCACTGTATAAAACAAAATTTGGTGAGGTTAGCTATGTTGCTGCTAACGAATTCCTTGATGTTTTCTGTTATTACAACACTTGTCAAAATAGAACTTTTACAGTTAGTATTGATTGGGATGATTGGCAAAAAGTTGGAATGTCAGTCGAGGCAGTAAAAAATGCTGCCAAAATAAACTATAATATTCTTGAAGAAGAATACCTCCAGAATGCATTACTTCCTTCAGAAGGTGTTGAGGTTTTTCTGCGTATTCTGGATAGTTCATCTCCCCGATTTACAGTATCAACTGAAGATTTAAGGACTAGGATTAAGCTAAATAATTCCTTTTCAAAAATTTCTTTTGAAAACTTAGAAAAAGTTAATAGATCCCAAGATAAACACTCACGACCTGAACTTAGTAATGCTTATGTTGCTCCTCACAATGAACTTGAGCAAACTATTGGCGAAATCTGGCAACAATTACTTGGTATTGAGAAAGTGGGTATCTATGATAACTTTTTTGAACTAGGGGGACATTCATTACTAGCCACTCAAGTTATTTCTCGGGTTCGTGAAGTCCTTCAAGTGGAACTTTCCTTAAATAACCTGTTTGAAGAACCTACAGTAGCTGGCATATCTGCTTTAGTAGATAAGATTCTTTTAACAACACAAAAACGACAGATAACAATTAGTGATTTTGTGGGTGAGCGAGAGGAGATAGAGCTATGAAAAGCACAAAGAGTTTTTGTCCTATCTTAACAACTTAGACGTCAGGCTTTGGAGCATAGACAATGGTTCCGCTCTAACGCGGCTAAAGGAACATTGACATCAGAACGCGGGAGATATATCAACAGACAGTGGTTGCTATTTTGGGACAAAGAGGAGATATCTTGATGTTAGATAATATGTCATTTGCACATGGAAATCTGTCGTATTTTGGTAAAAATTTTGCAGTAGGCATGGCATAATCTTCGAATTTGAATGTTGTTTTAACAGAAAGAGTGCAATTTTTAACAACTAAAATTATGAAACCCATAGAAAAGTTTTTGTCGTATTTAGATGAGTTAGATATTAAACTTTGGATTGATGAAGTTAATGGATCTGCTGCACAAGATGTTAGCCTGCGCTGTAATGCCCCTAAAGGAACACTGACACCAGACATACGTGCTGAGTTAGCTGAACGTAAAGATGAAATTATCGCGTTTCTGCAAAAAACCAGTCTCGCCTCAACTTTCACTGTTGAACCCATTCGACCCATTTCAAGGAACGGAACTATTCCTCTGTCGTTTAATCAGCAAGGATTGTGGTTCTTAGACCAAATTGAGGAAGGAAGTACTACCTATAACGAGTTTTTTGCCGTGAGCATTAAGGGTTTGCTTCAGATTACTCATTTGGAGCAGAGCTTGCAAGAAATTATACAACGTCATGAAGTTCTACGCACTACTTTTCCCAATCAGGATGGGTATCCTATCCAGGCGGTCGCTCCTACTCTAACAATAACCGTACCAGTAGTGAACTTGCAGACATTGCCAAAAGTTGAGCAATCTGCTCTCATACAACAGTTATCTAAAGAAGTTCAACAACCCTTTGACCTAGTAAATGGTCCGTTGTTGCGAGTTAATTTGGTGCAACTAGAGAAAGAGTCTTATGTGTTGCTACTTTGTATGCACCACATTGTTTCTGATGGTTGGTCAATGGGGGTATTTATTCAAGAACTATCTAGTTTATATCAAGCGAGTTGTGCTGGAGTTCCATCCCCTTTACCAGAATTACCAATCCAGTATGCTGACTTTGCAGTCTGGCAGAGACAATGGTTAAGTGGAGAAGTCCTAAAAACTCAACTAAATTACTGGCTTTCTCAATTGCATGGTGCTCCATCGCTATTACAATTACCTACAGACCGTCCTCGTCCAAGTGTGCAAACTTACCAGGGTAGGACGGAAAGTTTTAGTTTAAATACTCAAATAACCCAGAAGTTGCAAACTCTGTCTCGGGAGTCGGGTACAACCTTATTTATGACCCTGCTGGCGGCGTTTGCCACTTTACTATATCGTTACAGTGGTCAATCAGATATTTTAATCGGCTCATCAATTGCCAATCGTAACCGCAGTCAAATAGAGTCACTGATTGGCTGTTTTGTGAATAATTTGGTGTTGAGAACCCGTTTTGAAGATAATCCCAGTTTTGAGAACTTACTGGCACAAGTTCGGGAAACTACACTCAAAGCTTATGAACATCAAGATGTACCTTTTGGACAGGTAGTTGAGGCATTGCGACCGAAACGAGATTTAAGTCATTCTCCCCTGTTCCAGGTGATACTTATATTACAGAATACACCAAAGAGTGAATTAGAAATACCTGGTTGTACCTGGTGTGAATTAAATCAAGAAAGCACTATTGCTAGGTTTGATTTGACACTGTCAATCACCGAAACAGAAGCAGGATTGGTAGGATCATGGGAGTACAATACAGACTTATTTGATGGCAGCACTATCGAACGCATGGCGGCTCATTTCCAGAACTTGTGTAGCGCAATTGTGGAAAATCCACTAGCAACTGTGGATGAATTACCCTTACTCAGTCAAGCAGAACGCCATCAGTTATTGGTAGAGTGGAATGATACTGCAACGCTTGGAACCACTGACAAATGTATTCATCAATTGTTTGAGCAGCAGGTTGAAAGAACGCCGGATGCGGTGGCCGTGGTATTTGAGAATCAGCAGTTGACCTACGAGCAATTAAATCGAAGAGCCAACCAACTAGCACATCACCTGCAAACCCTTGGTGTGGGACCAGAAGTATTAGTGGGTATTTGCGTGGAACGTTCGATTGAGATGGTGGTGGGACTGTTGGGGATACTTAAGACTGGTGGCGCTTATGTACCCCTTGACCCCAGTTATCCGATAGAACGCCTGAGTTACATGTTGGACGATGCGGAGCTGGCAATATTGTTGACGCAAGACAGCTTGTCGTCGTCTGTTCCATCTCATACTGCCTGGACAGTTTGTTTGGACACTGATTGGGAAGTCATTGAGCAGCATAGTCAGGAGAATTTGGCTACTAGTGTCAGTGCAGATAATTTGGCTTATGTCATCTACACGAGTGGTTCTACGGGGCAACCTAAAGGGGTACAACTACTGCACGGAGGTTTAAGTAACTATTTGCACTGGGCTAAAGACTACTACGCAGTAGCGCAAGGACAAGGTACGCCTGTACAGTCTTCTCTTAGCTTTGATGCAACGATTACCTCCTTGTACCTTCCTCTAATTTGCGGACGTACCACCATCTTGGTAAGAGAAGAACAAGAATTGGAGCTTCTAGCAGACATTGTTAAACAAAATAATCATCTCTCGCTAGTCAAAATCACACCCTCGCATCTGGAAATACTGAATCAGCAAATTAATCCTGATACCATGTCGAATCGGGTCAACGCCCTTGTTTTAGGCGGTGAGACATTACACACTAAGCAAATAATTCCGTGGTTGACTCATGCCCCCGATACTCGCCTGATTAACGAATATGGCCCCACAGAAGCCGTTGTAGGGTGTTGTGTCTACGAAGCAACTGCAAAAAGCGATCTGGCGAGCGATGTATTAATAGGACGGCCAATTGCCAATGTACGTATCTACATTTTAGACAAACAAAACCAACCCCTGCCTCCTGGCATTCCTGGGGAACTTTGTATTGCAGGTGCTCCTTTAGCCCGCGGCTATCTCAAGCGTCCCGGACTCACAGCCGAAAAATTCATCCCAAATCCTTTCTCTGATGACAAATCCGAACGCCTTTACAAAACAGGGGATTTGGCTCGTTACGATAGTGATGGTAATATTATCTTTATTGGTCGCATTGATAACCAGGTAAAGATTCGCGGCTTTCGCATCGAACTGGGAGAAATTGAAGTAGTCCTTAATACTCATCCCCAAATCCAACAAGCGGTAGTTATTGCCACAGAAGATTTAACGGATAACAAACGTCTAGTAGCATATATAGTTAGTGACGATGAATCACTCAGCACCAATCAACTACGTGAATTCCTAAAACAAAAGCTACCAGAATACATGGTGCCTTCTGCCTTTGTTAGCTTAGACACCCTACCGCTATCGGCCACCGGCAAAGTAGACCGCCGCGCACTACTAGCCGCCGATACAGAAATTAGTCGAGAAAGTGAATACGTAGCACCACGTACACAAGGAGAAGAAATAATAGCCAATATATTTGCTTCTGTTCTAGGTATTCCAGCAGTAGGCATTAACGACAACTTCTTTTCCTTGGGAGGACATTCTCTACTCGCAACCCAATTAATTTCCCGACTCAAAGTTGCCTTTGAAGTAGAAATAGAATTACGAGCAGTCTTTTCTTCTCCCACCGTAGCTCAACTAGAGCAAACATTAACCCAGTTACGCACTAATAATTGGGGATTAAATCTTCCCCTCATTCAACCAAGAACACACAGCGAAGAATTACCCCTATCTTTTGCACAAGAGCGGCTGTGGTTCCTTAACCAACTAGAAGGAGCTTCTGCTACCTACAACATACCAGGAGCAATTCGTATCAGTGGGAACTTGGATATTAATGCCTTACAACGTGCGTCATCAGAAATAGTCCGCCGTCACGAGATACTACGCACCAGCTTCACAATTGTGAATGGCACACCAATACAAGTAATTCACCCACAAGCCACCATAAGCATCAAGGTGGTGGACTTACAGCAACTAGAAGTTACAGAACGGGAAACTGTCCTACACCAACAAGTACACAAAGAAGCAATTACCCCCTTTGACTTAGAGAAAGCACCACTAATCAGGTGTAGTTTAGTACAGTTAGATGCCAGAGAATATGTGTTGTTATGGAATATGCACCACATTGTTTCTGATGGTTGGTCAATGGGGGTATTTATTCAAGAACTATCTAGTTTATATCAAGCGAGTTGTGCTGGAGTTCCATCCCCTTTACCAGAATTACCAATCCAGTATGCTGACTTTGCAGTCTGGCAGAGACAATGGTTAAGTGGAGAAGTCCTAAAAACTCAACTAAATTACTGGCTTTCTCAATTGCATGGTGCTCCATCGCTATTACAATTACCTACAGACCGTCCTCGTCCAAGTGTGCAAACTTACCAAGGTAAAACTGAAAGTTTTAGTTTAAATACTCAACTAACCCAGAAGTTGCAAACCTTGTCACGGCAGTCGGGTACAACCTTATTTATGACCCTGCTGGCAGCGTTTGCCACTTTACTATATCGTTACAGTGGTGGAACAGATATTTTAATTGGTTCACCAATTGCTAATCGTAACCGCAGTGAACTAGAGCCACTGATTGGCTTTTTTGTGAATACTTTGGTGTTGAGAACCTGTTTTGAAGGTAATCCCAGTTTTGAGAACTTACTGGCACAAGTTCGGGAAACTACACTCAAAGGTTATGAAAATCAAGATGTACCTTTTGAACAGGTAGTTGAGGCATTGCAACCACAACGTTCCTTGAGTTATTCCCCCTTATTCCAAGTGCTATTTGTATTACAGAATACACCAAAGAGTGAACTAGAAATATCTGGTTGTACCTGGCGTGAGTTAAATAAACAAAGCACCATTGCTATATTTGATTTAACACTGTCAATCACCGAAACAGAAGCAGGATTGGTAGGATCATGGGAGTACAATACTGACTTGTTTGATGGCAGCACTATCGAACGCATGGCGGCTCATTTCCAGAACTTGTGTAGCGCAATTGTGGAAAATCCACTAGCAACTGTGGATGAATTACCCTTACTCAGTCAAGCAGAACGCCATCAGTTATTGGTAGAGTGGAATGATACTGCAACGCTTGGAACCACTGACAAATGTATTCATCAATTGTTTGAGCAGCAGGTTGAAAGAACGCCGGATGCGGTGGCCGTGGTATTTGAGAATCAGCAGTTGACCTACGAGCAATTAAATCGAAGAGCCAACCAACTAGCACATCACCTGCAAACCCTTGGTGTGGGACCAGAAGTATTAGTGGGTATTTGCGTGGAACGTTCGATTGAGATGGTGGTGGGACTGTTGGGTATACTCAAGGCTGGTGGTGCTTATGTACCCATTGACCCCACTTATCCCCTTGAACGCTTGAGTTATATGTTGGCAGATTCGGGTGTCGAGGTGTTGTTGACCCAACAGTCTTTGCTAAAATCTTTGCCGCCACATACTGCACAGGTGATTTGTTTAGATACCCAGTGGCAGTTAATAGCTGCTGAGCCCGATACCAATTTAGAACCTGAAGTGCAGCCCGATAATTTGCTTTATGTCATTTACACCTCTGGTTCTACAGGTTTGCCTAAAGGGATCGCCCTATCCCATCGCGCCTTAACCAATCTCATCCAATGGCATTTAGCAACAATGGCGACAGGGGTTGGAGTCCTCCAGTTTGCTTCCCTCAGTTTTGATGCCAGTTTTCACGAAATATTTGCTGCTTGGTGTTCGGGGGGTACGCTGTTTTTGATTTCTGATAATTATCTTCAGGATTTGGATAAATTAGTACATTTCTTAGCAGAAAACCCGATCCAAAAGACAATTTTGCCAGTTGCGCTTTGGCAGCAATTAGCAGAAGCATATGGAGATCAACCCCAGTTGTTCGCTAACCTTAGAGAAGCGATCGCTACAGGGGAGCAGCTTCAGATTACCCAACAGATGATCAATCTATTTTCTCGCCTCGACCAATGTACACTGCATAACCACTACGGCCCTTCTGAAACCCATGTTGTAACTTCATACGTTTTCACCGAATCACCCCAGAGATGGCTAATTTATCCTCCTATTGGTAAGCCAATCGCCAATACTCAAATCTACATTCTAGATCACAATCTCCAGCCAGTTCCCGTCGGGGTAAGAGGGTTTCTATTTATTGGTGGAGTCAGTTTAGCTCGCGGCTATCTCCGCCGTTGTGATTTGACGAGTGATAAATTTATTCCTAACCCGTTTAACAATTCAAGATTATATAATACTGGAGATTGGGCTCGCTATTTACCTGATGGCAATATCGAGTTCTTAGGACGGGCGGACGATCAAGTCAAAGTTAGAGGCTTCCGCATCGAACTCGGTGAAATTGAGGCAATACTTAACAAGCATCCTCAGGTCAGTCAAGTTGCTGTGATGCTGTATGGCTCACAAGCACTGAAAAAACGTTTAATAGCTTATATTGTCTTGGTTCGGGAGCAGACTATAACGAGCGAGCAGTTGCGGGAGTTTCTCAAGCTCAAGCTACCAGAATATATGCTACCTTCCGCTTTTATTTTCCTCGAGACTCTACCTTTGACCCCCAATGGCAAGGTTAATCGAACTGCTTTACCAGCTCCTGATGAAACTCTATCAAACTCGGAACGCGCATTTGTCCCACCCCAAACCCCCGCAGAGGAAGTCTTGATCCACATTTGGGAAGAAATTCTTGGTCTTGAGCATATAAGCATTCACGATAACTTCTTTGAGCTAGGAGGTCATTCCCTGTTAGCAATGCAGTTAATCAGCCATATTCAACAAAGGTTCGATCTAGAGTTATCGGTGCGTCAGGTATTCCAAAGTCAGACAGTAGCTCAATTGGTAAATACTATGGCTCAAATAGCAGGCGATCGCAATGTAATCGAAGAAATTGCTGGTACTTGGCAGGAAATCGCCGCACTTTCTCCCGAGCAAGTACAGTCGATGCTGACAGAACTTAGAAAATAAATCTACGAGTCTAACTGTGACTAAAGAGACTAATTGCCATGAAACTTACTCAAAATCAGATACAACAGTACGAAGAAGAAGGGATGTTATTTCTCCCCAACTATTTTTCTAAAACAGAAGTTAGTACTTTGCAGGAAGAACTTTCACGATTACCAGAAAAGACCCCTGGACAAATCATGGAAAAGGACAACCAAACGGTACGAGCTGTTCATGGAGTTCATATCCATAGCAAAGTTTTCCAGAATTTGATTCAACATCCACTTTTGTTAGAACCTATTCAACAACTTTTAGGGAATTCGGTCTATCTTTATCAGTTCAAGATCAACATGAAAGCAGCTTTTACTGGCGATGTTTGGCCTTGGCATCAAGACTATGCATTTTGGTATGAGGAAGATGGAATGCCAGAACCTAGACCAGTTAATGTCGGTATCTTCTTGGATGAAGTGAATCAGTTTAATGGTCCGCTGTATTTGATTTCAGGTTCGCATAAAGAAGGACTTATCCAATTTGATACGCATAGATCCGCAGTTGAAGGCAAAGATATTAGTTGGGAAGCAAATGTCAGTGCTAATCTTAAGTACTGTCTAGATAATGCAACTATAACTCGACTTGTTGAAAGGGGAGGCATAATAGCTCCTGTTGGTTGTGCTGGATCTGTTCTCTTCTTCCACAGCAATCTAGCTCATAGCTCAGTTCCTAATATCTCTCCTTACCCTCGTAGACTACTTCTTATTACCTATAACAGCATCGAGAATATTCCGCGCCCCTATGGCAAGCCGAGACCAGAATTCTTAGTATCTCAGGATTATACGCTACTGCAACCTCTAGAAAATGATGTTTTATTGCAACAAGTATAATCGTAAATAATTGCTCAATGACAAATGATACTTCATCTTCAGTATTCAATTTCATTTGTTCGACGAATTCGACGAGTTATCAAATGACGAAGTAAAGCAACTGCTCACACAATACCAGTAACCCCTAATTTGCTAATTAACTTGACATGAATTTGACTTTTGGATAGCGATTTAGTCCTACTCGTAATCTGCCAGTTTCAAATCCAATTAATTTCAAAAAAAGACGATCATGAAAAATCAGCAGCAATTATACCTCAAAAACAACGTAGTAGTAGAGCCTTTAATTAATCAATGGTATGCCTGGCCGTACCTGATTTCACCTGTTACGGCTGCCATGTACATAGCACATTCGCATTTAAAAATAATGCAGTCGTTTGTATCAACACCGCAAGTACACATTTCTGCTCTTAAAAATCCAGCAATGCTGGGAGGTCCATTTATTAACTATGACACAAGTAGAGTTGATGAAATTAAGGATTTGATAGAAAAGACAATAAAAGAGCAAGCTCATATTTTAGAACTTGCAGAAGCTATCAAGACTCTTGATAAGATGTTAACAAACGAAGCCAAAGGCTTTTCTCTTGAACCTATTTATCAAAAAGTACCTGAAGTTTTGAAAGGCTATGTCGAATTGGTTTATGACTTAAATAATAATCCTTCAATTCGATTTATTGAAGGGCTACTTTATAAAAGCCCATATTACAACCAATCTGCACAGAGTATAGCACTCTTTTTAATCAACACAGATCAACGTCATTTTGTATTTAGTACTCCCAGGTTAGAGGATGATAGCAGCTTACATTTAAGTATACCTTTTAGCTCCAATGTAATAGATGAGTTATTCAAAATGAAAAATTTTCCCTGTTCATTAAGTAGCATAAAAGAAAAGCTAGATATAAAAGACAAAGATTATGAGTTATTTACATCATTATTTACGGAAGAGGAGCCGGATAAATACCCTGAGTATATTGGTGACGAGGTAAGAATTCGTTACTTCGGTCATGCTTGCCTTTTAATTGAGTCGAAAGGTGTTAGTATTTTGTGCGATCCGATAATTAGCTATAAGTGTGATACTGGAATCAGCCGTTATACATATGCCGATCTACCAGAGAGTATCGACTATGTATTAATTACTCACAATCATCAAGATCATTGCATGTTTGAAACCTTATTGCAGTTGCGCCATAAAACTAAGAATGTGATTGTGCCTAAAAATAATGGCGGCGGATTGGCAGATCCATCTTTAAAATTAATTTTGCAGAACATAGGTTTTAAACAAGAAAAAATTATAGAACTTGATGAAATGGAAAATATAGAAATCGAAGGAGGAATGATTATTGGCTTACCTTTTTTTGGCGAACATGGAGATCTCAATATTAGAACCAAGATTGCCTATGTGATTAGTTTACAAGGGAAGACTATATTTATAGCAGCCGATTCAAATAATCTTCAACCAAAAGTTTATGAATATATACATAGCTTTTTAGGGAATGATGTTGATGTGCTATTTTTAGGAATGGAATGTGATGGAGGACCATTTACTTGGTTATATGGTCCATTGTTAACTCAGCCATTAGCAAGAAATATGGATCAATCAAGAAGATTTAATGGCTCTGATTATGAAAAAGCTATTGATTTAGTCAATCAATTAAATCCTAGAGAAGTTTACGTGTATGCTATGGGACAAGAGCCTTGGTTAACTTTTCTTACATCTATTCAATATACTGAAGACTCTCGTCCGATTATTGAGTCTAACAAATTAGTCGAAAAGTGTACTGTCCAAGGAATTACAGCAGAAAGATTATTTGGACAAAAAGAACTTTTTTTGAAATAGACTCTCTTACCACAAGAGCAAAACTATAGGCTCAATTAGCTAATTAAAAATAAGTGTTTTATGAGTGACATTCATAAAGGTCTTAACAATCTCTCTCCAGAAAAGCGGGAACTTCTTGTAAAAAAGCTACAAGCCCACAAAGGAATTTCTTTAACACAGAAAGCAAATAAAATTCCATCGATTCAACCAGTCTCTAGAAATCAGCCAGTTCCCCTATCATTCGCTCAACAACGGTTGTGGCTATTGGAGCAGCTAGAACCAGATAGTGCTGCTTACAATATTCTAGGGGGACTGTACTTGACTGGTCAGCTCAATGTGAGTGCCTTAAAACAAAGTTGCAGCGAAATCATCCGCCGCCACGAAATTTTACGCACGAATTTCATTACACTTGATGGACAACCAATTCAAATCATTCACCCAGCTTATTCCTTTTCACTGACAATGATAGACTGGCAAAATCTGTCAGTAAGTGAACGAGAAATCTCCATTCAGCAATTGGCAACAGCAGAAGCAAAACGCCCGTTTGACCTAGCAAAGGAACCTTTAGTGCGGGTGAGTTTGATCAAATTAGAACAGACAGAACACATATTGATGTATTGTATGCATCACATTGTTTCTGATGGTTGGTCAATGGGTGTGTTTGACCAAGAGTTAGCCACTCTTTATTCTGCGTTTTGTAATCAGCAGCCTTCACCGCTTACGGAACTAACTGTCCAGTACGCCGATTTTGCTGTATGGCAGCGCCATTGGTTGCAAGGTGAAATACTTGAGTCCCATCTCGCTTACTGGCGACAACAACTTGCGGGTGCACCAGCTTTATTAGAACTGCCTACAGACCGACCAAGACCTGCTGTGCAAACCTTCCGAGGAGCACGTCAATCTTTTACTCTATCCAGTGAACTAACTCAAGCGCTCAACTCACTTAGTTTGCGAGAAGGAGTCAGTTTGTTCATGACGCTGTTAGCAGCATTTGATACCTTGCTTTACCGCTATACAGGGCAGGTGGATATATTGGTCGGCTCGCCCATTGCTAATCGCAATCACAGTGGAATTGAAGGATTAATTGGCTTCTTCGTCAATACTTTAGTGATGCGTACTGATGTCTCGGGCAATCCCACCTTTGGCGAATTACTTGGGCGAGTTCGGGAAGTAACAATGGATGCTTATGCTCATCAAGACTTGCCTTTTGAACTATTGGTAGAGACATTGCAACCCCAACGTGACTTAAGCCATACACCATTGTTCCAGGTGATGTTTGTCTTCCAAAATGTTCCTATGTTAGAGATGGAGATTCCAGGTTTAACTTTGAGTGCATTGCCTATAAACAACAAAATAGCAAAGTATGACCTGATTTTAACATTTGAGAACACTGCCCAAGGACTAGTGGGGTTATGGGACTACAACACTGACTTGTTTGATGAGTCAACCATTGAACGCATGGCTGCTCATTTCCACAACTTGTTGGATGCGATCGCCGAAAATCCTGATCGGAAAATTGCTGAATTACCTCTACTGAGTGCCGCTGAGCGTCAGCAGTTGTTATTTGAGTGGAATGATACCCACAGCGAATATCCCAAAGATAAGTGTATCCATCAACTATTTGAGGAACAGGTAGAGAAAACACCGGATGCGATCGCAGTGGTATTTGAACAGCAGGAATTAACCTATCGACAGTTGAATGACCGAGCGAACTGTCTGGCCCATTATCTCCAAACCCTCGGTGTGGGACCAGAAGTACTGGTCGGTCTCTGTGTTGAACGTTCCTTGGAGATGGTGGTGGGATTGTTAGGTATTCTCAAAGCGGGTGGAGCTTATGTGCCTCTTGACCCCAGTTATCCGATAGAACGGCTGAGTTACATGTTGGACGATGCCCAGGTGGCAATATTGTTGACGCAAGACAGCTTGTCGTCGTCTGTTCCATCTCAAACTGCCTGGACGGTTTGTTTGGACACTGATTGGGAAGTAATCGAGCAGCATAGTCAGGAGAATTTGGCTACTAGTGTCAATGCAGATAATTTGGCTTATGTCATCTACACGAGTGGTTCTACTGGAACTCCCAAGGGGGTTTGTACGGCTCATCGTGGTGTAGTGAGACTATTACAAAATACTAATTACGCTCACTTTAACTCTGAACAAGTTTTCCTCCAACTGGCTCCCATTACCTTTGACGCTTCCACCTTAGAACTGTGGGGAAGCTTGCTTCATGGCAGTAAATTAGTTATCTTTCCCAGCCAAGCTCTCGACCTAGCGCTCCTAGTACAAATCTTGCATCAACACCAAATCACTTTCTTGTGGCTGACAGCAGGACTTTTTCATCTGATAGTAGAAGAATACTTGGATGCCTTGTCCTCAGTGCAACAACTATTAGCCGGAGGAGATGTCTTATCCGTTGCCCATGTATTGCAATTTAGGCAACAACATCCCCACTGTCGCCTAATTAACGGCTATGGTCCAACGGAAAATACCACCTTTAGCTGTTGCTACTCGCTCGTTGATGAGCAAGACATCCAGCAGACCGTTCCTATTGGCAAGCCAATCGCCAACACCCAAGTCTACATCCTAGACCAACACATGCAACCAGTACCGATTGGGGTGGCTGGAGAACTACACGTCGGAGGCGATGGCTTGGCCAGAGGCTACCTCAACCGTCCCGAACTAACTTTAGAAAAATTCATCCCCAATCCCTTTTCCGCTGATAAATCAGCACAACTGTATAAAACTGGCGACCTCGTGCGTTATTTACCCGATGGCAACATTGAATTCCTTGGACGGCTCGACGCTCAAGTCAAGATTCGCGGCTTCCGCATCGAACTGGGCGAAATCGAAGCAGTTCTAAGTACTCATCCCCAGATTCAACAAGCCGTGGTCATTGCTATTGCCGATAATTCTGAAAATAAACGTCTGGTCGCTTATGTAGTCAGTAATGAGAAAACCCTCAGCACTAACCAATTACGGGACTTCCTGCAACAGGAAATGCCTGCTTACATGCTGCCCTCTGTGTTCGTCATCCTTGACACTCTACCCCTAACTCCTAATGGCAAAGTAGATAGAAAAGCGCTCAGGGAAATAGATTCACAAAACTCTGAATCAAATGCTAACTTTGTTGCTCCTCGTACTCTAGAAGAAGAGCTGCTTGCACAGATTTGGTCTGAAGTGCTTGGAGTTGCACAAGTGAGTATTCATGACAATTTCTTTGCGCTTGGTGGAGATTCTTTGCGTGCCGTGCAAGTGTTAGCTAAAGCCGACAAGAGTGGATTAAAACTGTCTCTAAAACAGATATTTAACCATCAGACGATCTACGACCTCGTTGGGGTTCTCCAACAGTCAGACCTATCCGCAAGTATATTAAAAACAGCCCCTTTCAGTCTCATTAGCTCAGAAGAACGCCAGTCTTTACCAAATGGGATTGAAGATGCCTACCCATTGACAAGGCTACAGTTGGGAATGCTTTTCCATAGTGAATATGCTCCTGAGACTGCCATCTACCACGATGTTTTCAGCTATTATCTAAAAGCTCCCCTCAATATCCAAATTCTGCATTCAGCCATAAAAGAGATTGTCACCCGTCATCCAGTGCTACGTACTAGCATTGCCATGACTCAATTTTCACAACCACTACAATTGGTTCATTCTCAAGTAAGCATTGAACTACCTGTTGACGACCTCAGTTGTTTACCATTAGATGAACAAGAGAGCAACATTACTACTTGGATTGAACAGGAAAAACAGCGATCATTTTCTTGGGATACTCCCCCATTGGTACGCTTTCATATCCATCAACGCAGTTGTGACACCTTTAACTTAAGCTTCAGCTTTCACCATGCCATTTTAGACGGATGGAGTCTCGCAACTCTAATGACAGAATTAGTTCAACACTATTTCTTCCTACTAGGTGAGACGATACCGCCTCTTTCCACAGTTCCAAGTCTAACATTTCGAGATTATGTGGCTTTGGAACAAGAAACATTACAGTCTCAGGAGTGCCAACGGTACTGGCATGAAAAACTAGCAGACTTTACCGCGACTAAATTACCTCGTCTGCTAGATAGTCAACAGCATAGCTCAGTAGAACAGGTCGGTAACCAGGCGGTTGAGATATCGCCAGCTTTATCAGCACAACTCAAACAGTTTGCCATAAAGGTTGGAGTACCCCTCAAAAGTGTTCTGCTAGCTGCTCATTTGAGAGTAATGAGCTTTTTGAGCAATCAAGCAGATATTACCACTGGGGTGGTGACTCATGGAAGACCAGCTGCAGAAGATAGCGAGCGTGTTCTGGGTTTGTTTCTTAATACCATACCTTTCCGAATGCAATTAAGTGGGGGAACTTGGGTTGAATTGGTAGAGCAAACTTTTGCAAATGAGCGAGAGGCATTGCCTTTCCAACAATATCCCTTGGCACAATTACAACAGAAAGTGGGATTAGGACAGCCATTATTTGAAACAATATTCAATTATGTTAATTTTCATGTTTACCAAGGTTTATCTGGCATTGATAACTTGGAGGTGTTAGGGGGGCAATCTTTTGACCAAAACAATTTTACATTCGCAGCTCAATTTCCTGTTGATCCGATAACGGGTGAAATCTCCTTAAGTCTCACTTACCCAAGCCAGTTTAGCTTTGAACAGGTGAAAAATATCAGTGGTTATTACCTCAAAATTTTGGAGGCAATGGTTACTCAACCCGAAGAGCAATATGAGCAGGTTTGCTTGTTAAGTGCCACTGAACGTCAGCAGTTGTTAATGGAGTGGAATGATACCCAGAGGGAATATCCAAAAGATAAGTGTATCCATCAACTATTCGAGGAACAGGTAAAGAGAACACCGGATGCGATCGCAGTAGTATTTGAACAGCAGGAATTAACTTATCGACAGTTGAATGACCGAGCGAACTGTCTGGCGCATTACCTTCAGACTTTGGGAGTACAGCCAGAAGTGTTAGTAGGGATTTGTGTCGAACGTTCGATTGAGATGGTGGTGGGATTGTTAGGCATTCTCAAGGCGGGTGGAGCTTATGTACCTCTTGACCCCAGCTTTCCCCAAGAACGGTTAAGTTATATGTTGACTGATTCGGGTGTCGAGGTGTTGCTGACTCACAGCCAGTTGTTGTTATCTTTGCCGTCACCTACTGCACAGGTGGTTTGTTTGGATAGTGATTGGAAGACAATTGAGCAATACCAGAAGGAAAATCTTGATATTGGGGTAGGTGCGGATAATTTGGCTTATGTGATCTACACTTCTGGTTCTACTGGACTACCAAAGGGAGTTCAAATCTGCCACCACAGTGTGGTCAACTTCTTAAATTCTATGAGTCATTTTCCGGGATTAACTCAGGAAGATACTTTCAGTGCAGTTACCACCATTTCCTTTGATATTGCAGCCCTTGAACTTTATCTGCCATTAATGGTAGGAGCAAAAGTTATCGTGGTTCCCCGTGAAATAGCTACTGATGCGGATTTGCTGTTGTCTGAATTATTCGAGTCGAAGACAACCGCTATACAAGCCACACCAGCTACTTGGCAAATGCTATTAGCTGGTGGTTGGTCTTCTAATTATCCCTTGAAAGTATTTTGCGGTGGTGAAGCATTACCAGCTCAACTAGCTCATCAAATTCTAGAAACTGGTAGCGAATTGTGGAATCTGTATGGTCCAACAGAAGCAACAATCTGGTCTGCAATTTACCAAGTAAGAGCAAACAAAACAGTAGCAAGAAACGAAGCTGCTCCTTCTGCCATTGGTCGCCCGATAAGTAACACCCAAATATACATCTTAGACTCACACCTCCAACTAGTACCTATAGGCGTACCTGGAGAACTCTACATTGGTGGTGATGGTTTAGCCAGAGGCTACCTCAACCGCCCAGAACTCACCCAAGAAAAATTTATCGCCAACCCCTTTAGCCAGGAAAAGGAGGCACGACTTTACAAAACTGGAGATTTAGCTCGCTATTTAGATGATGGCAACATCGAGTATCTTGGTCGAATTGATAACCAAGTGAAGATTCGCGGCTTCCGTATAGAGTTGGGAGAAATTGAAGCAGTGTTGACCAAACATCCTCAAGTGCAGGAGGTAGTGGTCATTGCCCGTGAAGACCAACCAAGTGACAAACGTTTAGTTGCTTATTTTGTCCCCAAGAAGCAACAAGTCCCCTCCAATAGTGAACTGCGCTGCTTCCTCCAAGAAAAGCTGCCCAATTATATGTTACCTAGTCACTTTGTACTTTTAGAATCACTGCCGCTCACACCCAATGGTAAGGTTAACCGCCGCGCATTACCCGCACCAGAAGGTCTTCGCCCAGACCTTGAAATTGCATATGCGATGCCACAAAATAAGCTACAACAAACAATCGCCACTGTTTGGCAAAAAGCCTTGAATCTAGAAAAAGTAGGTATATACGATAACTTTTTTGAATTGGGTGGTCATTCATTACTCATCATTCAAATTTATAGCCAATTGCGGGAAATATTACAAACAGATTTTCCAATGATCGA
The DNA here is from genome assembly GCA_019359695.1 of Brasilonema angustatum HA4187-MV1. Lineage (GTDB taxonomy): Bacteria > Cyanobacteriota > Cyanobacteriia > Cyanobacteriales > Nostocaceae > Brasilonema > Brasilonema angustatum. The sequence continues at coordinate 66,293 of JAHHGV010000018.1, read as the reverse complement.
GTTTTTGAGATATCCAACTATCAGTTCTCTAGCAGAGTATTTCAGTCAAACCAATAATCAAGAAACATTTTCTCATCAAACTGAGACACAAGCTGAGAAGCTCAAAACTGGCAAAGCTCGACTCAAACAACGCCGAAAACAAATACAGTAAAAATCAAGCTGTCTTAAGTTAGTTAATCTCATACTAATTCGCGTTCAAAAGCGTAATTTAAAAAGTTTGATTGTCTAGTTTCATCAAGAACTATCGCCATTTGAAAGTTACGGTTTAGAACGCAGTTTGGTATCAGGAGTTAGAACAACCAATCATGGATAATCCTATGCCCTTTAATCAAAACACTGGTTTAGAAATAGCAGTCATTGGCATGGCTGGTCGTTTTCCTGGAGCTAAAAATCTTAATGATTTTTGGGACAATCTCCAGAAAGGAGTAGAAACAATTTCTTTTTTTACTGATGAGGAGTTACTGGCTTCAGGAATAGATCCAGATGTATTGAGTAAACCTAACTATGTGAAAGCATCTGGAGTATTAAAAGATATAGAACTTTTTGATGCTTCGTTTTTTGGTTTTGATGCAAAAGAAGCAGAAATTACCGATCCGCAACATCGTTTTTTTCTAGAATGCGCTTGGGAAGCCCTGGAAAATGCTGGCTATGACTCTCTGTCTTACAAAGGTTCGATTGGTATTTACGCTGGTACTGGGTTTAGCCAATATTTACTCAACCTTTATTCAAATCAAAACATTACAAGTTCGCTTAGTGATTTAGAAATTTCCATTGGAAATGACAGAGATTTTCTCACCACACGCATTTCCTATAAACTTAACTTGGAAGGACCCAGTTACACAGTTCAAACTGCCTGCTCAACATCATTGGTCTCTGTTCACTTAGCCTGTCAAAGTTTGCTAAGTGGTGAATGCGATATGGCTTTGGCTGGCGGCGTTTCTATAGGTTTATATCGAAAAGAAGGCTATCTTTACCAAGAAGGGGGTATTACTTCTCCAGATGGGCACTGCCGTACTTTTGATGCTAAAGCAAAGGGAACTATCGGTGGTGATGGTGTGGGTATTGTAGTGTTAAAGCGATTGGAAGATGCTCTCACAGATGGAGACGATATTTCTGCTGTGATCAAAGGTTCCGCTGTTAATAACGATGGTTCTTTTAAACTTAGTTATACAGCACCTCGTATAGATGGTCAAGCAAAGGTTATAAGAGCAGCTCAACTGACGGCTGAGGTTGAACCTGAGACAATTACATATATTGAGGCTCATGGGACAGCAACTCCCTTGGGTGATCCAATAGAAGTAGCAGCATTAACACAAGTGTTCTCACTTCATACTGAGAAAAAACACTTTTGTGCCCTTGGTTCAGTAAAAACTAATGTCGGTCATTTAAATACGGCAGCTGGTGTTGCTGGCTTTATCAAAACTGTCCTGGCACTGAAACATGGTTTGTTGCCACCAAGCTTGCACTTTGAAGAACCGTCACCTCAAATTGACTTCGATAACAGCCCCTTTTATGTAAATACTGAGCTATCACAATGGAAGGTTGACAATGGTCCTCGCCGTGCCGGGGTTAGTTCTTTTGGTATTGGCGGTACTAATGCACATGTAATTTTAGAAGAAGCACCAGTTGACATTAGGCAAGACATAGACTCATGTCAATCTCGCCCTTGGCAGTTATTAGTACTTTCTGCGAAGACAAGCTCTGCACTGGAGAATGTCACAGTAAATTTAACAACTCACCTCAAGCACAACCCGACATTAAATCTTGCCGATGTGGCTCACGTACTGCAAATAGGTCGTCGCGCTTTCAACCATCGCCGAATATTAGTTTGCCAAGATCTAAATGATGCAGTGCAGGCACTAGACCCTCCAAATCCTCAGCGAGTTTTGACTAACTTTCAAGAACCTGGCGATCGCCCTATTATATTTATCTTTCCTCAGGAGGAAGTACTGTGTGTAAATAAAACTTTGGAATTATATCAGTATGAACCAACATTCCGTCAGTGGGTTGATTCTTGTTCTGAAATTATAAAATCTGCTCAGGAACTAGATTTACGCACAGTATTGTATCCAAACCAAGAACAGGCTGAAAAAGCTGCTTATTTGCTAGAACAAACTCAAATTTCCCAGCTAGCATTGTTTGTGATTGAGTACGCTTTAGCACAGCTATGGCTGTCTTGGGGTATACGTCCTCAATCTATGATTGGTTATAGTACTGGAGAGTATGTAGCTGCAACTCTTGCTGGTGTATTTTCCCTAGAAGATGCCTTAACACAAGTAGCTGTTCGCGGGCAACTGTTGCAACAGATAGCCTTGGGGGCAACCTCCTATCCACTTCTAGAGCAATACATTGGGCAAATCGAAAAAATCGAATTTAACTCACCTCAGATTCCTTTTATCTCGAATGTGTCAGGAACTTGGATTACCACAACGGAAGCAACAGATCCGAACTATTGGTCAAAGCATCTAAAGCAAACAGCAAACTTTGCAGATGGTATTGCTGAGTTAATAAAAGAGCCAAATGCCATTTTATTAGAGGTTGGTTCCGGAGGAACATTGGGTGCTTTAGCTTATACGCATCAAGAAGATAAACCTACGGCTTTGAGTTCACTTCCTCATCCAAAAGACCAACAGTCGGATATAGCATTCTTGCTCAATACGTTAGGGCAACTCTGGCTTTTGGGAGTTCAAGTAGACTGGTCTGGTTTTTATGCTCACGAGCAGCGTCACCGGATTCCCTTGCCAACTTATCCTTTCGAGCGTCAACGTTACTGGATTGACGAACAACCAGGTTTTGTACCTGTTTCCACACAAGTAATACACAAAGAGTCAAATATTGCAGACTGGTTTCACATTCCTTCATGGAAACAATCTAAACTCATTGAACCTTTTGAAGAAGAAAAGATACAAGCTCAAAAGACTTGTTGGCTTGTTTTTGTTGATGCATGTGGGTTAGGAAAAGAACTTGTAACACGACTGGAACAACAAAAGCACAATTCGATCGCAGTGGTTGCCGGAGAACAGTTTGCAAAACTAAGTGATAATGCATATACAATCAATCCCCAGCAACAAGATGACTATGAAGCCTTGATCCAAGAACTGCGCCAATTAGACAGGATACCAGAAGCGATCGCCCATTTATGGAACGTCACTTCATATGACCAAACGTACTTACCAGATCGAGACTTTGAAAATAGTCAGTATTTAGGCTTTTACAGCCTGCTTTTCCTAACTCAAGCCTTAGATAAACAAAACATAACTTATCCTCTGCAAATTATTACAGTAACAAACAATTTGCATGAGGTGACAGGTGAAGAAAGTTTAAATCCTGAAAAAGCAACTTTGTTAGGACCGTGTAAAGTTATTGGACAAGAATATCCGAACATAATTTGCCGTAGTATTGATGTTGTGATTCCCAAATCTATAACTGAACACGAGAAGCTAATAGACTATTTGATAGAAGAATTTACCACTAAAACAGATGACCTAATAGTTGCGTATCGTGGACATCGTCGCTGGGTTCAAACATGGGAACCCGTCCAACTAGATGCAGTGACTGATGAAAAAACCAAGTTTAGGGACAAAGGTGTTTATCTGATCACTGGTGGTTTGGGAAACATTGGCTTTACTTTCGCCAAATACTTAGCTAAGGCATTCAAAGCCAAGCTGATCTTGTTAGGACGCTCCGGTCTTCCTATCAAAGAGAATTGGTCTGAATGGATAGCAACGCATGGTGAACAGGACAAAATAAGTCGCCAGATTCAAAAAATAAAGACTCTGGAAGAATTGGGGGCTGAGGTTTTAGTCATCAGCGCGGATGTGGCTAACTTTGAACAAATGCAAGCAGCAATAGCTCAGGCATATGAATACTTTGGCAAAATTAATGGTGTGATTCATGCGGCAGGGATAGTTGCAGATAAACTTATTCAAGAGATAGGTAAGGCGGATTGTGAAATACTTTTTCAGTCTAAAGTGCATGGATTATTTGTCATGCAAAAAGTTTTGCATGATAAAGAGGTTGATTTTTGCCTTTTACTATCCTCCGTATCCTGTATTCTGGGAGGATTAGGATTTGCCGCTTATTCGGCAGCAAACCTTTTTATGGATGCTTTTACTTATCAGCAAAATCGCACGAATACTGTACCTTGGATTAGCTTAAATTGGGAAGGCTCTCCAGTTGAGAAAGAAGAACAGCAAAATACAGATCATCAATCAACTTTAGCTGAATTATTTATTACACCTACAGAAAGTGTAGAGGTCTTTAAACGTGTTCTTTCTATCAAGAAGCTATCTCAAATTGCTATTTCATTAGGGAATTTACAAGCTAGAATTAATCAGTGGCTTAAACTCGAATCAATACATAATGCAGAACGTTCTACACAAGATACAGAGCGTTCAGTACAGAAAGATTCATCCCAACTGCGCCCAAGAGCAAATTTGCAAACTGCCTATGTTGCTCCCCGTACTCCTGTCGAGCTACTTGTTGCTAATTTATGGCAACAACTCTTGGGTGTTGAGCGTGTAGGTATTCATGACAACTACTTTGAATTAGGGGGTCATTCCCTTGTAGCTGTGCGCTTGATGGCTCAAATTCAACGGAAATTTGGTCAAAATCTGCCTTTGGCGACTCTATTTCAAGCTCCTACAGTTGAAAAACTAGCCAGTGCTCTCCACCAGACAACAGATTCCCGACCTTGGTCTCCTTTAGTAGAAATTCAGCCTCGTGGTTCAAAGCGACCTTTCTTTTGCTTACCAGGAGGTGGTGGAAATGTCCTTTACTTTCACCAATTAGCGAATTGTCTGGGGCTAGACCAACCATTTTACGGTTTACAAGCATCAGGTCTTGATGGAAAAACTCCTGCATACACAAGTATTGAAGATATGGCTGCTGATTACATCAAAGCAATACAAGTTGTGCAGCCAGAAGGTCCATATCTTCTGGGAGGTCATTCCTTCGGAGGTCGTGTAGCTTTTGAAATCGCCCTACAGTTGCAACAGCTAGGTCAAGAGGTTGCTGTATTTGCCATTTTTGACACTTGGGCACCAATTCCTGACCAAAAACCTATAGAACACAAGGATGATACGCAATACTTAATTGAGATGGTGAACATGGTAGAAGGATTTTTTAGCAAGAGTTTATTTATAACAGAGGATACTCTGAGAACCCTGATGCCAGATGAGCAGTTAAACTATTTTCTCACTCGGTTAAAAACTGCTGAAATATTACCTCCACAAGCTACTTTAGAGCAAGTTAACGGTTTCCTAGAAGTTTATAAAGCTAACACTAAAGCTAATTTTGCTTATATGCCACAGGAAGCCTATCGTAATCAAGTTACTGTCTTCCGGGCAAAAGAAGAGGTCTGTGATAATCCATCAATGGGTTGGGATAAGTACTCTTTAAAATCAGTAGAAACTTATGAAGTACCAGGCGAACACATCACAATGTTGGCGGAACCTCATGTTCAGGTTTTGGCAAAACATTTAAAAGTTTGTCTTGAACAAGCACAGGCAAATGGTTGAAGAAAATTATACCAAACAACGCTCTACCCTAAATGGAATTTGGGTTTTTATCCCAATCTGGTTTGGACAATTGGTATCAGTGATTGGCTCTGGTGTGACTAGCTTTGCACTGGGTATATGGGTGTATCAGCAAACAGGATCGGTGACAAATTTAGCCCTCACTTCTTTGTCAGCAACTCTACCGTCTGTGATCATTTCTCCAATAGCGGGTGTGTTTGTAGATCGCTGGAACCGAAAGTGGATAATGCTTATAAGCGATTTGGTTGCAGGTTTAACGACAGGCTTACTCGCGCTGATGCTCTTTGTAGGTAACCTTGAAATCTGGTATATTTATTTAGTGACAGCTGTTCATTCCATCTGCACTACCTTCCAACAACCAGCTTATATGACAGCTATGACATTGTTGGTTCCCAAGCAGCAACTGACTCGAGTCAATGGTCTAGTTTATCTTGGAGAATCTATGACTCGGATGATATGCCCTATGCTAGCAGGTGTGTTGATAGCAAGCGTTAAAATTCAGGGTATTATTCTGTTCGACTTAGCTACCTTTGTCTTTGCCTTAGTCACGCTGCTATACATTCGGTTCCCCAAACCTAAGATCATAGATCATGTAAATGTTTCGGGAAAAAGCTCGCTGTTAATTGAAGTGGTGGATGGTTGGAGATACATCAAGGCAAAACCAGGAATTTTAGGGTTAATGGTATTAACAGCTGTTATCAGCTTTATGTTTGGCACAGTTGGAGTACTAAGTATCCCTTTGGTAATCTCTTTTGCTTCAGTTACGGTGGTAGGAATTTTAACATCTGTTAGTGGTAGTGGTATGTTGTTCGGTAGCTTAGCTGTGAGCATTTGGGGAGGATCGCAGCGCAACATGAAAAATGTGTTTTGCTTTATGTTGTTGAACGGGCTGTGTCTTGCATTTATAGGGCTAAAATCTAATATTTGGCTTGTTGGTGTCGCCGCCTTTATCTTCTTTTTCGGCTTGCCAATTATCAACAGCTCAATTAATGTCATCCTTCAAAGAAAAGTCATGGCCAATGTTCAGGGAAGGATCTTCGCCTTGACAGCAATGATTTCTAAATCTTGCCTACCCCTTGCTTATCTCGTTGCTGGACCTCTAGCCGACAATGTCTTCAAGCCCCTAATGGCTCCAAGTGGTCCATTGGCTGGAAGCCTGGGACAAATTATCGGTGTCGGACCAGGACGCGGTATTGGTCTAATGTTCATAGTTATGGGAATGTTAACCATGATAGCAGCAATTCTTGCTTACCAATATCGTCCTCTTAGATTGGTAGAGAAAGATTTACCAGATATTATATAGACTCTCGCTTTCAAGTAAATAAACCACACCGTTCACAAAAATCTTATGACTGGTATCACTATGGCAACAATGGAAAAATACTGCAAAGCTTATTTGTTGACAAATTTACGTTATTCAGTCAGTGGAATGAGCGAATTGAGAACGTTAGAAAATAAAAGAAAAATAGACTTTTAAATTTGAAATTCCAGTATACGAACCTGTGGTGGTGGGAGCATTAGCAGGTAAAGAAGCAGAAATATAAACTAATAGGAGACAACCATGAATACACATGAACAAGAAGACAAAACAATTTACAAAGTGGTTGTAAATCACGAACAGCAGTATTCTATCTGGCCTGCCGAACGAGAAAATGCTCTTGGCTGGCAAGATGCAGGTAAAAGTGGTTCCAAGGAAGAATGCTTAGCATACATTAAGGAAGTGTGGATCGACATGAGACCGCTTAGCTTGCGGAAAACAATGGAGGAGTCAGCAGGTAAAACACACTCGTAACTTCAATTCAAGCTAATTCTTTTCTGTCTGGAAATTTACCTTCACAATAAATTATGGAAATTCAAGTTGTAGGCGTTATAGGCGCAGGTGTTATGGGGATAGGACTATCACAAAGCCTAGCCCAAACTAATCATAATGTAATTCTTTTAGATATTTCTGACAAAATTTTAGAACAGGCAAAACAAGAAATAAAAAATAATATCCGTTTCCAACAGCTTTTCACAAAAAATAAGAAAGTCAACAAACCAGATGATATTCTAAGTAACATTACGTTTTCTACAAATTATCAATTACTTCAAAATGTAGAATTTGTGATAGAAAATGCTACAGAAAAGTGGCACATTAAAAAGAATATATACGAAAAAATAGATGCAATTTGTCCGCCAGAAACCGTCTTTGCTGCTAATACATCTGCTATACCTATTACTCGCATTGCTTCAGTCACAAAGCGTGCCTCTAAAGTTATTGGGATGCATTTTATGAATCCCGTACCAATGAAGCCTGCGGTTGAAACAATTCGTGGTTATCACACTAGTAATGAAACTATTGAGATAGCCAAAAAATTATTGTCTCAGATGCAAAAAGAATGTATTTTGGTCAATGACTCTCCAGGCTTTGTATCGAATCGCATCTTGATGTTAACCATTAATGAAGCTATTTTTATTTTACAAGAACAAGTAGCATCAGTAGAAGAAGTAGATAGAATTTTCAAAACATGTTTTGGACATAAAATGGGACCGTTAGAAACTGCTGACTTGATAGGATTAGATACGATTCTCTTCTCTATCGAAGTTCTGTATGAAAGTTTTAATGATAGTAAGTATCGTCCATGTTCTTTACTTAAAAAAATGGTTGATGCTGGATTACATGGACGAAAAAGTGGACAAGGTTTTTACACCTACAATTGAGAAATAAAAAATGTTAACCCATAAGTACTATTTACAGCAGGTTGATAATGAAAGAAGCTAAAGACAAAATCAAAAAATTTCTAACTCAGTCTTTTGGTGAACATGAATTTCAAGAAGGGGAAGATATATTCTCTCTTGGCTTTGTAAATTCGATGTTTGCTATGCAGCTAGTTCTCTTTCTAGAGAAAGAGTTTCAAATAACGATTGAAAATGAAGACCTTGAAATTGAAAACTTCAGCACTATAAATGCTATGAGCAGCTTTCTAGAAAAAAAGCTGGCTATATCTGCACAGAATTGAAGTAAAGAATATAAGCTTTAACATTTGTAAACACTTAAGTAAAAGGGATGCAAATAGAATTAACTCCTCAGCAAAAAGAGGCCGAAGCTAAATTCCGAGCCTTCACAGACGAAGAGATTGTCCCTGATGCGGATAGGGCTGACCAAGAAGAACGGACTTCGGGGGAACTGATTCAAAGAATAGCTCAACAAGGTTATTTAGGTGCCATTGTGCCTAAAGAAAGAGGTGGCAGTGGTATGGATATGATAACTTACGGTCTCCTAAATGAAGAAATGGGACGGGGATGTTCTTCAGTGCGAAGCTTGCTTACAGTTCACTCTATGGTTACTCATGCCATCCTCAAGTGGGGCAGCAAGTTTCAAAAAGAGCATTGGATTCCCAAATTCGCTTCTGGTGAAGCGATCGCTGCTTTTGGCTTAAGTGAACCTAATGTAGGCAGTGATGCTAAAAAAGTGGAGACGACAGCAACAGTTTCTGAAGAGTTTTACGTTTTAAATGGGCAAAAGAAGTGGATTACCTATGGACAAATTGCTGATGTTTTTTTGATATTTGCTCACTGTGAAGGTAAACCCACTGCTTTTCTAGTTGAAAAAAACACACCAGGACTCTTGGTTAAACCAATTTTTGGCATGTTGGGTACTAGAGCTTCAATGTTAGCAGAATTGCACCTAAATAATTGTCGGATTCCCCGAGAAAATCTTGTATGTAAAGAAGGTTTTGGTTTTTCCCATGTAGCATCTTCTGCCTTAGATTATGGCAGGTACAGTGTAGCTTGGGGCTGTATAGGTATTGCCCAAGCCTGTCTTGAAGCCTGCATTCGGTATACAAGTCAAAGAAAGCAGTTTGATGTTTATTTGAAAGACCACCAATTAATTCGACAAATGGTGACTGAGGCGATCGCTAATGTGAAAGCAGCGAGACTATTGTGTTATCAAGCAGGCTACTTGAAAGACATTGGCGATCCTAAATCAATTATGGAAACCTCAATTGCTAAGTATTTTGCTTCTACAACTGCGACTAAAGTGGCAAGCGATGCTGTACAAATTCATGGTGGTCATGGTTGTAGTAGTGAATGCTCTGTTCAGAGGTATTTTCGAGACGCCAAAATTATGGAGATTATTGAAGGGAGCACTCAGATTCAACAGATTACCATTGCTGAGTATGGTTATCAACAATATATGTTTTCATCTACTCCAACCTAGTGTCTTAACAATTAGTAACAGGAATTTAAAAAGATGATTAATTTAAGTGCTGAACAAGCAAAAGATAAACAAAAATTTAAAAAAGCTATCAAGTGTGTCGTTTGGGATCTTGATAACACTATATGGCATGGTGTCTTACTAGAGGACGATCGGGTTTTCTTGCAGAATAATGTCATTGACATCATCAAAATTTTGGATAGTAGAGGAATATTACAATCTGTAGCTAGCAGAAATGAACAGAATAAAGCAATGTTGAAGTTGGAAGACTTTGGATTACATGAGTATTTTATATATCCACAAATCAATTGGAACTCTAAAGCTTCCTCTATTCAAAAAATCGCTAAATCAATCAATATTGGAATAGATGCAATAGCTTTCATTGATGACCAACTATTTGAATTGGAAGAGGTAAATTTTTCATTACCTGACGTTCTGTGTATCAATACAACTCATCTCGATCAGTTGCTAGATATGCCAGAAATGAATCCTCGTTTTATTACAAAGGATTCCAAAAATAGAAGACTTATGTATCTCAGCGATATAAAACGCAATCAGGTTGAGGAAGAATTTGTTGGTTCTAAAGAAGAGTTTTTAGCTACTCTAAAGATGCGCTTTACCATCTCTTCTGCTAAAGAGGAGGATTTACAACGAGCCGAAGAATTAACAATACGCACAAACCAATTAAATACAACAGGTTATACATACTCTTACGAAGAACTCAACCATTTTTGTCAATCAGATAAGCATAAGCTACTAATTGCTAGCTTGGATGATAGGTATGGCAGTTACGGAAAAATTGGATTAGCTCTTATTGAATGTCAAGATACTATATGGACAATAAAACTATTGTTAATGTCCTGCCGCGTTATGTCTAGAGGCGTAGGGACAATTATGCTCAATCATATTATATCTATGGCAAACAATCAAAATGTTAAATTGTGTGCTGAGTTTGTCTCAAATGATAGAAATAGGATGATGTATATCACTTATAAATTTGCTGGATTTAAAGAACTTGATACTCAAAATAATCTTTTGATTTTTGATAATCAATTAAATTACAAATATTCTTTTCCTGATTATGTAGATATAGTCCTACCTGTGTGAACAGTATCTTTAACGAACCACAAAGGCACAAAAAAGGCGCGCAGCGTTTTTGCCAGAAAAAGGAAGAGAGTAGAGAGTTCATAACTCATTTAAGATTACTCAATGCAAATATTAAATGAATTTCAACATTACAAAGAGGTAATAATGAACAATTCTTTAATTTCTAATAGCAATAAACAATCAAACTCTGCTTTGCCGTGGCAGTTGCTGGTGCTATCTAGCAAAACAGAATCAGGCTTGGAGACTACAACTGATAATCTAGCTGAATTTTTAAACCAGAATTCTGAAATAAACTTTAATGATTTAGCTTATACTCTCCAAGTTGATTGTCAGGCGTTTAATCACCGTCGGATACTAGTGTGTTGCGATCGCCAAGATGCAGCGAGTGCGCTGACAACCAGAGACCCCAAACGTATTTTTAACAGCAGCATTCAAGAAACTAACAATCAATCTATAGTTTTCATGTTTCCTGGCTTAGGAGAGCAATATGTCAATATGGCTTTACAGCTTTATCAGCTTGAGCCAACTTTTCGCGAACATATAGCTCGTTGCTCAGAACTCCTCAAACCTCACCTGGGTTTTGACTTGCGAGATGTACTTTATCCTCATCAGGAACAAGCCGAGCAAGTTCGACAAGCAAACAATCCAGCCGCAGTCATGTCTTCCCAGAAGCTAGATTTACGACGGATGCTGCAACGTGACCAAACTCCAGTAGATGTCAACACTCAAAAACTAAATCAAACTTATATTGCTCAACCAACACTGTTTGTCATTGAGTATGCGCTAGCCCAGATGTGGATGGCATGGGGGATAAAGCCTCAGGCGCTTATTGGTTACAGCATCAGCGAGTATGTAGCGGCAACTTTAGCTGGTGTTTTATCTCTGGAGGAGACCTTAGCTCTGGTTGCTAAAAGAGGTCAACTCATTCAACAATTACCCACTGGGGCAATGTTAGCAGTTTCCCTCTCAGAGATAGAACTCCAGCCACTGCTCACAGAGCATCTGTGCTTATCTGCTGTCAATGGGCCTCAGCTGTGTGTAGTTGCAGGATCTACAGAGGCGATAGCTAAATTAGAGCAGCATCTGTTGAAAGATGGGATAGCTTGTCGGCAATTGCAAACTACTCATGCTTTTCATTCTCCAGTCATGGAGGCAATTTTGGAGCCGTTCATCCAGTTAGTCAAAAGCTTTGACCTCAAGCCTCCTCAAATTCCATACATATCCAATGTCACAGGAACTTGGATTACAGCAATGGAAGCCACCGATCCAAGTTATTGGGGCAGGCATTTATGTCAAACTGTACGTTTTGCTGATGGAATTGAAACATTATGGCAAATGCCGGCTCAAATCCTCTTAGAAGTTGGACCAGGCCAAACTTTGGGTAGTCTAGCGCTGCAACACCCAGCTAGCGCCAAAGTATCAGAACGGCTAGTACTCGCCTCATTACCAAACTCCTATGACCAACAATCGCATTTGGCGTTCTCGTTCAACACACTGGGTCAAATCTGGCTAGCTGGTGTGTCTGTGGATTGGTCGAAATTCTATGGAAATCGCCATTCTAGTACACTTCCTTTACCTACCTATCTCTTCGAGAACCAACACCACGGGAGAGAATCTCAAAAAGAGCAATGGCAGAAGACTCACAAAGAGTCAGACAACAATGTTTTATCATCACAAGAACAAGAATCAATTCAAATAGCACAACAACGTCAGCGACTGAACTTACAAAATAGCTATGTTGCCCCCAGGTCTAATACTGAGCAAAAGATTGCTGATATTTGGCAAAAAATTTTCCGTATTCAACAAGTCGGTGTTTATGATAATTTTTTCAGTTTGGGAGGTAATTCCTTAGTCGCTATAAAAATTATTTCCCAGTTAAAAAAAATATTTCCAACAGACATTCCTACGATTGCTATATTTAAAAATCCAACTGTAGCCGAATTAGCATCAGTTATTGAAGAGCAAGTTCTAGCAGAAACAAAAACTTTAAACCAAGAACAGGTGGGGTCTTTTACATCAACAACTATCTCTGATTCAAAATAAGCACATCAAGCCGCTAAGTGGTAATAATACGCAACAGAGAATTTTGGATAATGAATTTATATCTTCAGGAGAATCAAATGAATAAAACTTTAGAAAAACCTCGTTCTTGGCATTTGTTAGTACTCTGTGCAGAAACAAGCTCTGCTTTAGAGACGGAAACCACAAACCTGATTGAACACTTAAAGCGATCTACCAACCAAGACTTTGTTGATATTACTGGCTCCTATCAAGTTCATGAAAAAGCTTTTAAGCATCGTCGAATGCTTGTTTGCAATAACCTTAGTGATGCTGTGACTGCCCTTGAAACACTCGATTCCAAAAAAGTTTTTACACGCTTCCAAGAGTCCGAAGAGCGACCTATTGTGTTTATGTTTCCAGGGCAGGGAGCGCAGTATGTAAATATGGGATTGGAACTTTATCAAACTGAGAAGACATTTCGGGAACAAGTTGATATCTGCTCAGAATTTTTAAAGCCTGATTTGGACTTAGACATTCGCAACATAATATATCCTGATGAAAAACAGATAAACGTTGCCACGCAGCAACTTCAACAAACATTGATTGCACAGTCAGCACTCTTTGTGATTGAGTATGCTTTAGCTAAGTTATGGCAAGAGTGGGGCGTGCTTCCCCAAGCAATGATCGGTCATAGCCTTGGTGAATACGTTGCAGCAACTCTGGCTGGCGTTTTCTCCCTCAAAGATGCATTAAAACTAGTAGCTGTGCGTGGACGACTTATACAAGAACTGCCTAGTGGAGCCATGCTTGCCATTGAGCTTTCAGAGAAGGAAGTGCGCCCATTTTTAGGCGAGATATCCCTAGCTGCAATTAACGGGCCAAACCTTTGCATTGTTTCAGGTCCCGCAAAAGCTTTAGAGGAATTAGAGGATCGACTCAGCCAGAAGGATGTGATGTGTCTTCCTTTAGATGCCTCCCATGCTCCTCACTCACAGGAAATGGACTCCATCATAGAGCCATTTAAATCTTATGTAGAAAAAATGACTCTTAGACCACCTCAAATACCGTATATTTCTAGCGTTACCGGGACTTGGATTACAACGGATCAAGCAACAGATCCAAACTATTGGGCTAGACATATGCGCGAAACTGTGCGCTTTTGCGAAGGTTTGCAAGAACTTTTTAAAAAACCAGAGCGGATATTGCTACAAGTTGCTCCTGGGCGGACGTTGAGTGCTATGGCGGTGCAGCATCCAGAACGTGCGGCTGGACAAATCGTTCTTTCTTCGTTAAGCCACCCGTATGAAGAAGAATCGGATGTTGCATTCATACTTAACATCTTAGGTCAGCTCTGGCTTGACTCGCATCTTGCACCAAAAAAAGTTGATTAGTTTTTCACACTCAGTACGAAACCTCAAGCCCTTATTATTACGAAAAAAAGAAGAAAAATCGTGTTACTTTCTTGCCCTAGTTTTAACGAAACCCGAGTTTATACGGTTAGGTACAAGTTAAGAGCCTCTAACTAGCGCGAGTACGCGCCAGCAAAATACCCGAGGAAGGTTTTTTCCCTGAGTCTTGGCCTGCCTTTACTTCAGAACCAAATGTTTCCCAAATTACCTTCTCCACCGCCTAAATTTTAAACACCTACCCTTGAAAGCCCCGTGAGGGTTGGCAGCTTGCTAAACGGACTTAACGGGAAAAGTCAGAATTTAGTTAACTGACGATTGTAACCATTCGCCTACAATACGAGCTATTTTCCTGTTGACAAGTTTCAAAGACTCAGGAGATAAATTCATATTTTTTTCTAGTTGCTTTTCAAAAGCTTGTATAAAAGCTTGCTTTCTTTCTATGAACTTACTTGTTTGTTCGTATTCTGGTTGTTCATTGTGTATTAAATCAGTCAATATGAAAAATTCGTCTTCACTGTAGTATTGGTGAGCTAATTGCTCTAAATCTGCGTATAATAAACGTTGACAGTATGACTGTAAACATTCATCTAACGACTCTTGAATGAGTTCTATATCTTTGTCATTATACAAAGAGATTCCGGAATTTAGTTGATGACACTGCTGAAGAAATTCTTTTAAGAAATTTCTACTATATTTTCCCAACTGACGAGCCACTTGATACTGTTTTTGTAATTCGGAATACTTGTGCTTTAAAACTGTTGCTATCTCAGCTTGAGTTAAGTTTAATCCCAGCCAAAGTTTTAGCATTGTTTGACCAATCTCTGGTATGGTTATAAATATCTTGGAGACTAAGGATTCTATTTGCTCTGTTTCTTCTGTTTGGATGACAATATCCCAAGGAGTAGGCATGGGGTCAGAAATAATGTCATCATTTTCTAAAGTCAGAACACGTTTAGTACGATAGTCGCGCGCAGCCTGAATGCAGGTTGATAGCATTTCTTGAATTTTCTTAGAGTCAGCTAGTACGGTTGGCAAGTTTAACTGATTGTGTCGCTGATTGTAGCAGAAGGCAATTTGAGTTAAATCTTCCGGACTAGGAGATTCTAAACTACGGCTACTTTCTCTTTTTTGAGGTTGAAAAACTGCATTAAAACATTGTCTAGCTAAGCAGTATGAATCAAGTTGGCTAGTGTTTATTCCTTTTGATGCTAAGGCTTCTTTTAATTCTTTGTTATTTAAATCCCTCAACAAGCCATAATCAGAAAACTTTTCTCGCTTTGCTTCTACATCTTGGGTATAAATTGTATTGCCAATGAAGCGAAAGAGTGCGGTTTTTGCATAACTTTCCAAGTTACTGTGTTGATATTCTAATTTAAAACTACGGAAGAGTTTTGCTGGTTGAGTAACAAATAAATTACCGATTTGAAAAAAATCTTCTAATGAATATTTATGCTGAATTGATTGAAATTGCTTTTGTATCTTTTGTGCAGCTCTATAACAAGCTTCTTGTAAGTAAGCTGACAGATGCTTTCCTGCTTTTAAATGCTGGTTGGTAGAAGAATATTGAGTAGTGACTGGAGAATGTATAGAGGATAATGTATAGACCAATTGTCTGTTATTTTTCTGTACCCCGGTGTCTCCACTTTTCTCCTCTTCCTGGGATTTACTTTGTAAAAGATCTAAAAAGTAAAGTGCCCATAATTCTGCTGTCTTTTCTGGATGTGTTTGCACTTGTTGTTTGATATTACGTTCCAATTCCGGTTCTGTTATCCATTCGTGTATGAGACTTTTTCTTGCACCTAAAAAGCTAAGAAATGTGGAAAACTTTTGTATTATAATTTGACGTTTATTCATATTTCTGACTCACTATAAATTGCAGTTAATGCTGTATTAATACGCAATAGCAAAGCATTCACAAGGGTGTGGGGTGTAAGGAGCCACGCGCTATAGCGTAAGATTGAAACAAAAACGCATTGCTTTATCGGGCTGCGCCACTTAAGGCAATTCTTTTTTTTACTGGGCTTAAAACCCAGAGAAGACAGTTTTCTCCCCACACCCCACACCCTGCACCCCGTTTTCGGGTGAAGCAGGAGATGCGACCTACTTTTAATATATAGGTGTAACTAATAGTTTGTTATGCAGTACTACTGTCTTGTCTTTCTTGAAAAATTACAAGTCTCTTAAATTATTAATAATTAATAAATTGCTAAATATTTCTATCTTGAGTCATAAATATATGTAACTTTTGATAGAGGTAGGATAAAATTAAAAACTTTAAAGACTTGAGTAAGAAATGTTTGCTCTATAAATTTAGAAATAATCCAGTAATTTATTGACTAAAATCGCAAATATGGCGATCGCTCTGACTCACATGCGGATTAGTTTTCAGATAATCTCGCACCCAGTCGCAACCATACGCTAGTATATTATTTAGATCAACAACACGATCTAATTTCCACAGAATCACTGTCTTGTCCTCACTCGCTGAGGCGAGAGTTTTACTGTCAGGACTGAAAGCAACTCCCCAAACTCTACCACTATGCCCATTGAGAGTAGCCAGTAAAACAGGTAACTTGCCTGCTTGCACGTTCCACAGTTTGACGGTTTTGTCTGCACTCGCCGAAGCTAAAATTTTACCGTCAGGACTGAAAGCCACTCCAAAGACTATAGATTGATGTCCCCCAAGAGTGGTCAGCAAAGTGCCGTCTCGCTTCCAAAGTTTAACCGTCTTATCTTCACTACCGGTGGCGATTATATTGCCGTCAGGGCTAAAAGCAACTCCCCAAACCGCAGCTTTATGTCCCTTAAGAGTCGTCAGTTCGGTGCCGTCTCGCTTCCAGAGCTTGACTGTCATGTCTCCACTAGCTGAGGCGATTGTATTGCCGTCAGGACTTATTGCAACATCCCAAATCGAATCTCGATGCCCCTTAAGAGTCGTAAGTTCGGTGCCGTTTTTGTTCCACAATTTGACTGTTTTGTCCCAACCTACCGAAGCGATCGTGTTCCCGTCGGGGCTAAAAGCAACTCCCCAAACCGCAGCTTTGTGTCCTTTAAGAGTTTTCAGTAAGGTGCCGTTTTTGTTCCACAGTTTGACTGTGCTGTCCGAACCCGCCGAGGCGAGCGTATGACCGTCGGGACTGAAAACTACTGCGTAAACTGGTGCTTTGTGGTCAAGCGTAATGGGTAACGTGCTATCCCGAGTGCAGAGTTTGACGGTTCCATCGTCACTCGCCGAGGCAACCATCTTACCGTTAGGGCTAATGGCAACTCCGATAACCGGAGCGCTATGACCTCGCAGGGTAGTTAGCAATGCGCTATCTAGTTTCCAGAATTTGATAGTCATATCCCCACTTACTGAGGCTAAAGTTTTGCTGTCAGGGCTAAAAGTGACTCCCCAAATTCTATCGCTATGTCCATTAAGTGTTGTCAACAAGGTGCCATCCTTGTTCCAGAGCTTGACAGTATTGTCCCAACTTGCCGAAGCTAGAGTCTTACCGTCAGGACTGAAAGCAACTCCTGAAACGGGAGCTTGATGCCCCTCCAAAGTTTTCAGCAACTTGCCGTCCTTGTTCCACAGTTTGACAGTATTGTCTGCACTCGCCGAGGCAATTGTGTTTCCATCGGGGCTGAAAGCAACATCCCAAACTGTATCCTTATGCCGAGCAACCGTGGTCAAGAACGTGCCGTCCCGCTTCCATAGTTTGACGGTCTTGTCTTTACTAGCCGAGGCGATCATATTCCCGTCGCGGCTGAAAACAACTGCCTCAACCGATTCTTGATGTTTCTTGAGAGTCGTCAGTAAGACAGGCACTTTTCCTGATACTCTCCACAATTTCACACTATGATCCTCACTTGCTGAGGCGAGAGTTTTACCGTCAGGGCTGAAAGCAACTTTGGTAACCGCAGCATCGTGTCCCTCAAGAGTACCCAACAACGTGCCGTCTCGTTTCCACAGCTTGATGGTCTTATCTTCACTCGCTGAAGCTAGAGTTTGACCGTCGGGGCTGAAAGCTACATCTAACACCGCAGCTTTGTGTCCCTCAAAGGTAGTCAGCAACGTACCATCACGCTTCCAAAGTTTGACAGTTTTATCGTTACTGGTTGAGGCGAGCGTGTTACCATCAGGGCTGAACACTGCGCTCTTGACTTCACCGCTATGTCCTTCCAAACGATTGTACTCAACAGCTCCATAAACTGCTCGGCGTAGCGCTGATTCAGCAATTAGCTGGGTGGCTGCATCTGTCCCACCTAATTTTTGCAGTTCTCGCTTCGCCCTGATTGCTTCTTTGAGCGCATCCAACTTTTGATTTGAGGCAAACAGCGCTTCGGAAGATTCATCGATCGCTTGAATCTGACTAATGACCGAATTGTGCCATTGCGACCAAGCAACAACAGCCAAAGTCGAAGTAACTATTAAGCCACTCACTAGCCCATATATAATAAATCTGCGCCTGCGCTTTTGCGTCTGTTTCTCCCACTCCTGAAGTACCAAAGAACGCTCGATGAAATTTATCTCCCTGGAACTCAGTTCCTCCACGCGTTTGTGCTGCCAGTGTTGAGCATCCGCCAGAGGCTTTCCTCGCAACAAAGCTCCATTATCAAAACCACTACTCTCCCACTGATGGATGGCTACCCGCAATTGCTCTTGCCAAAGGCGAAACTCGGACGCCAGTAGCAGCCAATTCTCCAAGCGTCCCCAGGAACGAACTAACGCTTCATGGACGATTTCCACCGTTTCTTCACCTGATAACTCATTACGGTTTGTTACTAGCACACGGGCGTCCGCAAGTTGCGTTATCAAATCCCAGTTTTCGCTTCCTACCTCATCAATCGTCGCCAATCGTCGGTTGAAGTCTGTTCCTGTCCCCGGTTGCACCAACTGAATAAATACCCGCTGCACCAAGAGCCTTTGGTTGTGAGTTAGTTGAGCATAAACCGCCTCAGCGTGATTCGCTAAAGCTTGCTCAACACCACCTATTTCATTGTAAGCAGCATGAGTCAACCAACCACAGAGTTGTTTTGACCACATTTGTGTCAGGGCAAACTCCAGTAACGGTAAACGTCCGGGGTATCCTAATGGATCACTAATGAGTAGATTTGTCAATCCCTCCTCTAGTCGGACTTGCATTTGTGCCGCAGGTTTTTCGATCACCGATCGCAATTCCTCATGGCTCATCGGACCGAGGTTATAAACTGCCCCTTGTAAAGCATCGCTGAAGCGGCGGTCAGAAACAGCATGTCCGTAAAAGTCGGCGCGCAGTGTTAAAACAACGGTAAACGCTGGAGCGTCTCTACAGGCTTTGAGCAGTCCATCTAAGAAAGGTTGACGTTCTGATTCTAGGCTTATAGTATAAAGTTCTTCAAATTGGTCAGCTATTAGTATTACGCGGGTGCAACTTGATTGCTGCACTAAGTTTTTGATGATTTTGGTTAAAGCTTGGTGATCCTGCCGGAGTGTGTTCGCTACTTCTAGTTCAATTTGGGAACGGGCATTTGATTTTAGATTTTGGATTTCCCTGCGAGAAGCCGCTTGCGCGTCTATGGATTTTGAATTGTTTACTTGCTCGTGTGATTCAAAGTACAATAAAGGTGCTAAAGCTACTGCCAACCCAGCAATTGGATTATGCCCCGGACGAAAACAGATAATATGTGGGGCAGCAGGTTTTGTTGGGGATATAACAGATGAGTTATTTATTGGATTCACAAACAAATTATCCGTTACATCCGTAAATTCATCCGACACCCGTAGGGCTGGAATCAAGCCAGCAAAAACGACACTTGACTTACCGCTTCCAGAAGCACCAACCACAGCCACCAATGGCTTAGTTTTTACTGCCAAAAGCAAATCCTGGGTAAATTTTTCTCGCCCAAAATATAGATGTGTATCCTCTTCCCGAAAAGCAAATAAACCGCGATATGGACTTGGAGGCATTCCCCCCAAAGTCAGCCAAGTTGGGGCTTCTACTGATGGATTTTGGCAAATCACAGGCAACCAAGACGCACCAGGAAACTTATCTTCTACCCCTTGCAACTTCCGGCGCGCTTGCTGTACTGCTAAATATAAAGATAGTCTACGAACTGCGAAAGCTTCTAGAAAATACTGAAAAAAATCCTGCGCTACACGATTCGGCACAGGTTCTCGCATGACAATTACTGCGGGAATATTTAATTTCTCCAATGCTACAGCTAGTCCCAACCCATCACAAGAGTTAAAAAGTGCCAATTTTAAACCATTTTCTATAGCCGCTAGCAGCGCTTGGTTTAATTCTTCAATCGTCAAGTTGTTATTTGTCGGGTTCTCGTTGATATAAATTCGCCCTGTTTCATTTTCTGTTTGACTGTGACCTGCAAAAAATAAAATATCCCAGCCGTCCGAATTCCAAAGCTGGGCGTCTAGTTCTTGACGCGATGGATTAACGAGAAAAACAGTTTGGGTATCCGCTAAGCTGTTGAGAAATTGACTTTCTCTCTCAAAATCAATACCGAAGCTATTACCCAAAACCCCTAAAATTCTAACTTTCCCACTTTGGTCTTTTGCAGGGTTCACTAAAGTACGTTTGTACTCCGGTCGAGACAGCACCATTTCAGCAAAAGGAAAATCTGTAAAGAAATTCCAGCGATGCCAAGGTAATCGCCGCAGCATCATATCACCAGTTTCAAGGATGACTCGAATTTCTTCTGCTGTTGTGAGTCGTGATCGCAATTGTTGGTCAATATCAAGAAACTCCCTTGACCGGAACCACTCATTAATTCCTGCTTGTAATTCTTCGGATAACTCATCGAAGCTGACAACAGAAACGTTAGTTATATCACCTTCCTCAATCTCTATCTCTGGAGAGTTGTCTTTTGCTGGTGGTGAAAGTAGCTGTTGGTGGGCGTAGAGATGCTGGTAAAGTGACTGCCAATTTTTATACAGTTCAATCAGATAAGCTGCTGGAGGTAAACTGCCAATGAATTGCTCTGGTAGAAGGTGTTCTTCAGACCAAATTTGAGCAGTTACTCTTGGAAATCCACTCTGGTAATCACCGCTTCCCAGATTAATGACTACTGATTTACTCATTTGTTAGGGCTTAAGACAGTGTAATTAATGTTACTTTTTTTCTATTTGTCGCGTCTATTTTATCGCAATCTACCCATCAATTTCCTCCAGCACAAAATTTTCCTTGATACTGACATTGCCCAAAGAAACTTTGATACTAAACCTCGTACCTTGTAAAGGTTTAAATCTTTTAAGCTGAATATAGTTATCGTGACTGCGCGAGCAGACTTCTTGAAGTACCGTTCCCGAGTCACTGAGCAAAACCAATTTCATATTAGCTGGCAGGTAATTTTCTCCAGTCGTTGGACATAACCGCGCACGAATACATACTTTTTCATCAGCTTCCCGAGTTAAACCAAGCAGTAGCACCACTGATTTTTCCCTCAGTTGCATTCCGAGATCAATTAACTTAACACCTTTAATCTTGATCTCCGAGTTAAACAGAGAATTACTGCGGAAATTAAAAGCGAAATCTCTTTGTTCTAGAACAAAGAGTGCATCTAAAGACTGCCATCCTGCTGTAAAAATATTTTGGAACCAAAGGCTTAAATTACTACCAGTTACAGCCTGGCTAGATTCGACTATTTTTTGGTTGCAGTTTTCTATCCGGAGGTGATACAGTTGCTGTCGATATTCATCTGATGCTACTATTGCTGCCCACTCTGGGAATGGCGCATCTAGACGGGGTGAATAAGACGTTGTATAACTAAGTTGTTCTAGTAATTTTTCGACTTGACTAGGTAACAAACTCGGCAAAAATTGAACTTCTGGTTTCTGAGGAGGACAAAATTCCTGTGCTACCCACATTATGTTTATATTTGGAATTAAATCTTCGGCATCCAAGCAGTAACTTCGGCTGATCACTTCATATCTTGCTTGTTCGCGTATTTGTGTCCTCGTAGCGTATCCCCACACCCGTAACCAACACTCTTCTAAGTTTAACTGTACAGCCAAATAATAATCAGGTACCCAGTTTGTAATATCAACCCATTCTTGAGGAATGCAAAATTCGGATATATTGCTTTTATCATCAGGAATTAAGACAATACGAGTTTCACCAAAATTAATAAATGTCCCATTGACAACTTCCCAAATCGATAAATCAGCTTCTTGATGCAATTGGAAATCACCATTGTCAAAATCATCTTGAAACCAAGCCAGAAAACTATTTAGACAAAGAGTATTTAGATAAGCATTCCAGCGGGCGGCTGCATTCGAATATAGTTGTTTGGTTACAAGTTGCCATGTGTGTTCCTGCTCCTGTTCAGGTATTTCTAACCATAGCTGATTTGGGAAAATAGCCATTAGATCATTTGAAGTAAATACCATTGTTGACTATCCTTAATTGTCAATTTCTTAGTTGACTGAATAATTTTCTCTTTTAGGAATCATTCATATTACCGATTTAGAGTCGTAGTAGGGCATTGTTTGTCTGCCAAAGTCCTTAAGTATTTTTACTCGGTAATAGAAGCGAATATTGATTGCTTTTTCTAATACTTCTGTACTACAATAATAGGAATTGCGTAATCTGGGTTTTACGCATCAAAAAATCGTGTTATTTGAAACGTAGGATTCCGCTTTGCTCGACCCAACCTACAAAGATAAATTTTATTACAAATAATCATCCGAATTATATATAATTTGTGCATAACTCGTCCATGTTCGTTTTGAAACAAAATTGTCTGCATGATAGTGCCTACTTATTTATGGGTGCTAAAGGCAGATGATTATGCAGTTTTTTTGTATTTTTGGATTAATTTTATAGTGTTCTGTAAAATGGGGACACTGACATTCGATGCCAATACGGTTCAGTTAAGGCTAAAAAGCTGATTAGTGATATGAAATTTCGGAGCTTCTAGTCGTTTTCCAGTACCTCTGTGTTTTAGCTTTTTAGAACTAAACTTTGATACAGGTTTTTTCACGACCCTAGGATTAGTACGGTGAATTCGTTTGGATAATAACGTATCCAGAATCTCTACGGTTAACCAATCGAAAAAAGGGGGAATTTTTGTGATTGCAAACGTTGAAATTTAGGAATAGCACGACAATGACCCGTAATGTTCCTGTAAAACTTAGACACAAAGGAGGAACAGAGGCACTGGTTGCAGCTTGAAACATCAACACTCTGACTGACCAATGTCCCAACAACCAACCATACACTTCTTGTACAACTTCTCGTGGTTTTTGGGAACGAACATGGGTTTTTCGTCCCAAAAGATGGATTTTCAATTCATCAATGGTATTTTCTACTTCCCATCGTTGATGATATTCTTTGGCTAACAACTGTGCCGGGAATTTTTCAATGTTTAACAAGCTACTAATCAAGCGATATCTGAGTTGTTCAGTAGGGTTTTCAGGATGCTCAATTGTGTATTCAATAACTCTGACGACTAGCGGGTGACAACCTTTTTTTCTTCGCTTTCCACATGGATAAATCCACGATAGATAGGAGCCATCTTCTAAAGGTTTTTCTGCCAGAATTTTAACATTAGCAGGGATTCTACCCACATAATCGCAACCCTTAGAAACTGTTGTATGTACCATTGCATAGGAATGTAAACCCCTATCCCACATTAATAACATCCTGCCCTGTACTGAGCGTAATAATTTAAACGCTCGTACTCGTTCTCCCATACGATATGGACACTATTATTGCATCAAATATTATGTGTGTTCCTGCTTCTACTAAGATGACTAATCTTACTTTTGGGAACGCAGCAACTGTACCAGGACGGCTACCCGGACGACCAAAAACTCTAGCATTTTCTTCGCTGTCTGGGACATCAAAACAGGTGCCATCAATAACTACAATTCGTAGCCCATTTAAAAACGCCCCTAAAGTTTCGGTTGTGGCCATTGGTCTTACCAACTGATGAAATAAATCGCTGATCACTTTTGCTCCTAATCGCTGCCGAGCTTGTGTAATTGCTGATTTACAGGGCACCCGCCAGTATTTACCAACTTTTACCCATGCCTCTGACATCCCATCTATTAAGTTTTTGAGTACATCCCGCATTGAGTCTCTAGACCAAAGACTCATTGCTATTACCAGGCTGACCACTAATTGCGCTGGTAGCGAGCGCTTGCGTTCCTCCTGTTTTTGGGTATTGGCGATTCCTTCGGAGAGCTTCGCTTAACGCCTGTTCGATGGCAAAAGCGGGAATCGCCATCTCGATTGCTTTCAACAGCTCACCACTTTGTATATCAGGAGACACTAACGAAAAATTCTTGAGATGTACCACACTCAATTTCCAATTTTGGAAACAATGCCTAATTTACATGACTTTGAGCCTTAACTGAACCGTAATGAACCTGCTCCTTGTTTACTTCCTTAGGTGACTTTTTCAGATCATACATTACCTGCTGCCCAACGCTCCGCATAGGTCTGACTCGAAAACTAAAATCTTTATTACCTCCACGAGTGATTCAGCAACTGGGGAAGATTGGGCGGCGAAGCGGAGTGCTGGGTGCGGGCTGCGATCATGCGCGATTGCCCACAGCAAATTAGAACTGCCCGTACTCAGCACCGCTCAATCTAGCGTAGCGTTCCCCAGTTGCGTCGCTGCTACCCCCTGAACGCATACAATCAATCTTATCGCCACTCTAAATATCTTGACTAAACGTATGAGATGCTCCACCAAAATTCGTTCTGTAGATAATTCTTTATTTTTTTGTTTTTGCTCTGGAGTTAATTGCTGGTTTTTAGGTTTCTTTTGCGGAGTCTTTATGGCTGGTTCTCCCACATAACCTTTATCCCCATTAAACTTTTGATTCAGGTCAAATTCTGATTGCCGCTCTCGGAACAAATTAATATCACTTTTTGGATCCCGTGCTCCCGCGATCACATCCACAATATCTCTACCATCGGGCAGCACAATCAATTGATTTTTTGGCGTTGCATAATTAAAGGATGAACTGTCCATATTGTGCATCCAACCATATCCGTAATAACGGGCATCGTGGTGGTAAATAGAACTACATCTGTGTCTCTTGCGAACGCAAATTTATAGAATCATATTCAAAACGCGGATACAACGATGAAATTTAACAACAATGTCTAACCATGTATGTAAATGGCATTGGTTTTCGCGCCATTGAGCGACTGACTGAAGTCAATCATAATACCGTAATAAATTGGGTAAAAAAAGTCGCAGAAAAATTACCAGATGCGCCGGAACATTCAGAAATTCCCGAAGTAGCTAAGGTGAATGAACTTGAGACCTTTGTCGGTAAAAAAAAAAATTTGGCTATGGACAGCAGTAAATAATGGTCTTCCAGGTATTTTAGCTTGGATTTTAGGTGACCGTAGTGCCAAAACCTTTGCAAAACTGTGGAAGATTATTAAATGTTGGAAATGTTATTTTTATGTAACAGATGGATATCCAGTTTATCCATGTTTTATCGATGATTGTGACCAGATAATCAAAAAAACATACATGACACTCGTGATGTGAAAAAATACCAGATTAAGACATTATCTGGCACGCCTTCATCGAAAAACTCTTTGCTACTCTAAATCCCAAGAAATGCTTAAGCTATCAATTCGATTGTTACTGCACTACCTCCATTATGGATTTGTACCCCTAGTAGCCTAATTCATCCCGCGACTATGCAACGCCCGATTTTACGACAATCAGGACTCTTTACCAATAGCCGAAGCACTTTGTCAGGCGCAGTGCTGGTTACGCGACTCTACCCAAGCCGAACTCATAGAATGGACTCAAAAGCACTCAAATATCAATGAACAACACAAGCAAACTATTTTGTCGCGTCTCAAAAAATGGTATAGTCGTCACGATGAAAAACCCTTTAGCAAACCAGAGGCTTGGGCTGGTTTTTGTGCGATCGGGCGTTAGTTTATGGTTGCCTTATTCCCAGTCATATCAAGTCCAGATGAACAGTTGTCATTGCGTTAGCGTAGCGTGTCCGAAGGACATACGGAGCGATAGCGGAGTGTAGACGCGTTTGCGCAGCGCCCCCTTAGGGGCTAGCGGCTTCCCGATAGCCGTAAGGCGTGGCGTCAGCCATAGGGTAGCAATCTCAAACACTTGCGATTGCTTCGTTTCACTTCGTTCCACTCGCAATGACATATCGTAAGAACCTGGAAACGAGATTGAACGAGATTTAAAATCCTAATGGAGGTATGATCCTATGGAAACTAATGAACCTAGCATCATCTTTGAGGCATTTTTAGAAGTTGTAGGCAATCAAGGATTTGTCTTTGATGAAAAAAGCAGCGAAGATTTATTGACAATTAAGCAAACCCTGTCAGAATTAGAAAATCAACCACTTTCAGAAGCAGTTGATGCAATTACCGTTTGGTGTACAGAACATCCAGATATTAGAAATGCTGTGTTGTTTGCTGCTAGAGAAATCACTATCAAAAAGCGCAATCCTGCAAACCAAGAAGGAACTTTAATCAATCAGTTCCCAGATTATAAAAAAATTATTGATGAACGGCAAAAAAATCCACAGTTAGAACCTCCTAAAAAATAAGTCCTAAAAAATGAGTCAGAAAGTCTATGCTCCCAATGTTCATGTATTTGCCTTTGTTCTGCAAAAAGCAGAGGAAAAAGATAAACATTGGCTTTGGCAAACCTGTGATCAGATCATCTACAAAATCCTGCGTGCAAATTTCAACTTGATGCAATGGCTGGATTTAGAAAAGGAACCAGATAACCCGACTGTCTCTTTAATCAAAGAGCAGGAACAAACAGAAGTTGCCCCGATTGAAGGCGCGGTGACTTTCGAGAATGCAAAAATATCTATCAACGGGTTTGCCTACCCTCTAAGACTTTATGATAGTTACGGACTGTGGTTAAATCTGCACCGTCCAGAAAAAGAAAATGAGCAAAAAACTGAGGATGTCGATATTCAGCTTCTGCGTCAACTCAACCCAGAGAATTGTTTGCTCTTAAATGGTAATAACAACTTTCTCGGTGAAACTCTCATCTTAACTGCTTGGTTGCCATCAGAAGAAGATTATCCAAATGAGGAAGCTTTGAGGGAACTTGCTGATGAATGTCTCAAAGCTTTTTTTCCTCAAGGCTATACTATACCTCCATTTGCTCGCTCAGCAACTTTATTTGGTAGTCCCATTTTTGAATACGGACTTTTTAGTCAATTAACAAATTACCGTCATATTTTAGTTTGGTTTTTCAACGACACAACAAGCGAGGATCAATTTGATTCTTGTCAGCAAGCTTTATTAGATTTATTTTTCTTTCGTGCCAAAGTCGTAAAAGCTTTTCAACAAAGCCGCGAAGTTTATCAAAACAGTAATAAAGAATATAGCAAAATAGAAGAGGAAATTAAAACATTAGAAAAGTTTGGAGAAACTCAGCAATTAACGCAAGAAGAATTAGAGGAATTAAGCAATAAATTAAAAATACTTCCCAAACTGGGATTAGACTATGCCAATCAACTGCGATATCTAGAAGATTACCAAAATACAATTGCGATAAATTCTCGAAACTATACTGAGAGATTGCAACAAATTAGTGGTATGCTTGAAGATGAAGATATTAGTTTATTAGAAAGATTTAGCCTGGAAAACTGTCCTTATTTTCAGGAACAGATAAAAGCAGACTTGGGATATTTCCATCATGGTTCTAGCTTGCTGGATAAAGCTATAGCTTCTATCCGGGGACGTGTAGAGATAGATAGGGCGAAGAGCGATCGCATTGCAGAGGATAAGAAACAAAAGAGCGATCGCAATCTCCAAATCACTATTCTCGCCGTAGGTAGTGCGATCGGTTCTGCTGGAATTATGGCATCTAGTTACGCCCTCGTCACAAAAGAAGACCCCGTGTTACCTCCCTTTTCCACTCCTATTCCTCATCGCTTCACCTTATCGATTGGTTACAGTCTACTTTTCGGAGTTGTTTTAGGAATGTTGATTTGGGGAGGGGATAAAATTTGGCAGTCTTATAAAAAGGGAACGCTTAACAGGGAATAGGGAACAGGGAATAGGGAATAGGGAATAGGGAAAAGGAAAAAGGGGCATATCATGTTTAATGTTTGCTATCTCCTAACAAGCACATTTTAGAACCGTTATACAGTAAGGCTTTGAGAAAAATCATAAAAATGTGCTTGTTTCATATTTTGCGGGAGCGTTAATCGCGCCCGTTGGGCGCTCAGATCTTGCACCTGCACCTGAGTCAATACAGTTCAGTTAAGGAAATTAATCTGTTGAGGCAGGCAGGGGGGCAGAGGAGCACCAGGAGCAGAGGAGCACCAGGAGCAGAGGCGAAAGAACTAATGGTAATGGACGTTAACTCTTCATCTCCCCTACTCCCCATCTCCCCATCTCCCCTGCTGTCTCAACGAATAAATGTCTTAACTGAACCGTATTGGCACCTGAGTACGCCTTGAACTGAAGTTCAAGGCTCATAGCCAAAGTCCGTTAAAACGGACTGAAAGATTTACCCAGTCCGTTTTAACGGACTTGAACTTTGAGCCAAGAAATTTATTTCTTGGCGCACGAGAATTCTAGTGCAAAATCTGAGTTATCCTAAATCTGGATACTGGCAAATGATAAAGTTCTTCAGGGCGTGCTGCCGTTTTGACGCAAATGACTGAACAACGTGATGCTGATTTACCATCAACTGATTCTCAACACTCAAGTGAACCGACTGAGGTGACAACAAAGCCGGTTGATGATTCACTAAAAAATCAGATTTCTGGTGTTTGGAATGAGACAACAGCACGCTTGATGAAACGACTACCCGTAGATAAAATAGCACAAACGGTGGTTGGGTGGTTTAGCGTTAGTGAAACTCAGGTTGCAGAGATTTTGGAGACAATTCGAGCAGAATTGCCAACCACTGAAGCCCTTTTTATTGGTAAGCCGCAAGCGGGTAAAAGTTCGATTGTGCGAGGACTGACGGGAGTTTCAGCGGAGATTGTCGGTCAAGGATTTCGTCCACACACACAACACACCGAGCGTTACGCCTACCCTTCGGCTGACTTGCCACTACTTATTTTTACAGATACAGTCGGGCTAGGAGATGTAAACCAGGATACTGAAGTCATTGTTCAGGAATTAGTTGGAGATTTACAACAGGAAAGTCGCCGCGCCAAAATCTTGATTCTGACAGTTAAGATCAATGATTTTGCGACAGATACGTTGCGACAAATTGCCCAGCAACTGCGTCAGAAGTATCCAAATATTCCCTGTCTACTAGCGGTGACTTGCTTGCATGAGGTTTATCCTCCTGGTACAGATGATCATCCGGCATATCCACCAGATTTTGAAGAGGTTAACCGGGCATTCACTGCAATGCAGCAAGCTTTTGGGGAATTATGCGATCAGGCTGTCCTGATTGATTTCACCCTGGAAGAAGACGGTTATAACCCTGTGTTTTATGGCTTAGAGGCGTTGAGAGATGCCTTAGCAGATTTACTACCAGAAGCAGAAGCCGGAACGATTTATCAGTTATTAGATGAAGGCACTGGCAAACAACTTGGTAATCTTTACCGCGATGTTGCACGCCGTTACGTTTTGGTATTTGCCATGATATCAGCTACCATCTCAGCTGTGCCGCTACCCTTTGCAACGATGCCAGCACTCACAGCCTTGCAAGTCTCGATGGTGGGGCTGCTGGGGAAATTGTATGGACAAACGCTGACGCCATCGCAAGCAGGGGGGATTGTGAGTGCGATCGCCAGTGGTTTCTTAGCACGAGCGATCGCACGTGAGTTAATCAAATTCGTACCAGGTTTTGGCAGTGTGATAGCTGCTTCTTGGGCAGCTGCCTATACTTGGTCACTTGGGGAAGCAGCTTGCGTTTATTTTGGTGATTTAATGGGTGGGAAGAAACCTGATCCCAAGAAAATTCAATCTGTGATGCAAGATGCATTCCAGGTTGCAAAAGAACGGTTTAAGGGAATTAAGCGCTGAGACAAAAGCATCTATACCGCCAAAGGACTTCCCTGCCATAAAGTTAGAACAAAATCTTTTCGCTGTCATCCAGCGATGATCGGTTGTAAAAATTTTTCTTTCATCGTAACTCAAAAAAAGCAGCTGGCGAGATGTGAAAAAAGTCTGCCAATTGACGAATATGATTTACTGTTAGATTGCGTTGACCACTCAAAACTTCAGATACTATAGATTCAGTTTTAAAGATAGGAATTAAATCTTTTTGCCGCAAACCTAGTTCAGCTATTAAGGCTTTGAGAAGTTCTACGCCATGAATATCAGGTATAAGTTTATGTTTTTCTTCGTACTCGTAAACGAGAGTACCTAATACCGTTTCACTTTAAGGTTGATACAAATGGGGGGGCAGGGAACAGGGGGCAGGGAGTAGGGGGAAAGAATTAGAAACCAATCATTTGTATCAAGGATTTCGTGAAATGGTATAACACATTGAGATAGTCTTGTTCATCTGGTTAATTCACCTTTATCAATAAGTGAATCAATGACTTTCTGCGTAGCCGTCAATTCTTCTTCTGAAGTGATTGGACGAGGAGGAAAAGTTTTGAGTAACTCGATATAAGCGTTAGTGCTTGGTGTATTAAGGGTCATTTTTCCAGCTTAGCAAATTGCGAAGATTGGTGCGAAGATACTGGTGGGCATCGCCCACCTTCATTACTTAAACAAGGACTGGAGTATTGACACGCTTCTCCAAAGGCATTGCAACCATCTGCATTCCTGGTGGTGTTGCTACGGTAAGACCACGACGCACAGGACGCACGGGACGCCTATTGACCAAGGAGACTTGGAAACGTGATAGAATTGTCGCCAATACGAGTTTCATTTCATACTGGGCAAACGCCAGCCCAATACAACGACGATTTCCACCACCAAAGGGCAAGTATTCATAAGGCGAAAATTGCCTTTCCAAAAAGCGTTCTGGTTTAAACTGCTTTGATTGTGGGTAAGTTTCTTCCCTGTGGTGTGCTAAGTAGATACTGGGGACAATGAGTGTTCCTTCTGGGAGTGTGTAACCTTGAATTTCTATAGGCGATCGCACAACTCGAAAAAAACCATTCATTGCAATCGGATATATCCGCAGGGTTTCTTGGCAGACTGCTGTTAGGTAAGGCAATTTGGTCACAGTAGTTGGATCTGGGTTGTCGCCAAGGGTGTTGAGTTCCCTCAACAACTTGTCGCGCACTTCTGGTAAATAGTCAATCCAATAAAATGCCCAAGTTAATGCTGAAGCAGTCGTTTCATGTCCCGCTACCATCAGAGTCATCAACTCATCGCGTAACTCTTCATCAGTCATCGGTTGACCATCTTCATAACGAGCAGACATCATCAAACTGAGGATATCTTGCCGATTTTGATCAGATTGGGCGCGACGTTCCCGAATCAGCGCATAAATCATTTCATCAATTTGTTGTCGCAGGCGTAGCACTCGACCCCAAGGACTCCACGCGCCTAAATCTTTTTGTAGAAACCAAAAAAAGAAGCCAGCGGACAAGAGGGGGGAACCTATAGAATCCAACAGTAAACTTAACAAGTGTCGAATTTTTTCCAAACGAGGTCCTTCATCTAAGCCAAACACAACCCGCAAAATAACTCGCAAGGCAATTTCTTGCATCGACGCACGGATATTAAACGGCTTACCCATCTTCCACTCGTTGCTCACCTGGTGCGTGATTTCGCGGATAGTTTCGGCGTAAGCCCGCATTCGCTCGCCATGAAAAGGAGGGGTTAAGAGTTGACGTTGGCGTTGGTGGCGATCGCCGTCCAGTAGAATGAGGGAATTAGAACCTAGCAAAAATTGTAAACCTCCGTTTCCCCTTCCAGCGTATAAGTGACTGGAATCCGCATTAAAAATTTGTTGCAGTGCTTGAGGATGACTGAAGTAGACAATAGGAGAATTATTGCGACTCCAAACAGTGAAGTTATCGCCGTATTGTTTCGCAAAATCTTCCACATATTCCAACGGCTGAAAAATTAATTTCATCAGGCGCAGGAAACTCGACATTTTTGGTCCATCAGGCAGATTGTTAGTTGCTCTCATAAAGACTTGTGGCGTTGAGTGCTGATTGCTTCTATTGTGACTCTTAAAAAAAGAGTAATTCTTGGAGTGTAAAACTATTCTCTCTATCAGCCGATTCCCCATTTCTCCTTCAAGAGGTATATTCTGTGTAAGAGTGTCGGAAGCAAACAGTGCCAAAAATCATCGCTATCCTCAACGGTAAGGGAGGCGTCGGTAAAACAACCACCGCTGTCAACCTGGCTGCAACCTTTGCACAACGAAAAAAGGTTCTTTTAATCGACGCAGATATTCAAGGTTCTGCCAGTTGGTGGTTTGGACGCGGGGAAAGTAGCATGGGATTTGATTTATCACAATCAACTGACCCGAAACTTTTAGGTTATTTACGAGGAATAACAGGTTACGATT
The DNA here is from genome assembly GCA_019359695.1 of Brasilonema angustatum HA4187-MV1. Classification (GTDB taxonomy): domain Bacteria; phylum Cyanobacteriota; class Cyanobacteriia; order Cyanobacteriales; family Nostocaceae; genus Brasilonema; species Brasilonema angustatum. The sequence continues at coordinate 33,645 of JAHHGV010000018.1, read as the reverse complement.
TAGTAATGGTAGATACGCCTCCGGCGCTGCGCTCTGAAGCATTGGCGGCAGTTGTTGCTGCAGCTGATTATTTGGTTTTGCCCACGCCATGTGCACCAATGGATTTAGCTATCCTGATTGAGACAATCCAACAAGTCGTCACTCCTGCTGGGAAACCCCATCGGGTTTTGCTGACGAAGGTGGATACGCGCTGCTTAGGGGAAGCGCTGGATGCTCAAAACACTCTTAAGGAGATGGGAATTCCTGCTTGTAAAGCTTTTATCCGCGTCTACAAAGCGCACGAACGAGCTGCACTTGAGGGTGTCCCAATAAGCAAATGGCGAGGAAATAACGCACGAGAGGCGGAGTCAGACTACCGTCAAGTAGCCGAAGAAATAAAGCGTGATTGGAGGCAATATGACTAAAAAACGTCTTTCTGATTTATTACAAGAAGAAGCACAAAAATTTTCACCATCAGAAGGTGAAACGACTATTGATGTTGCAGCTGTTTCAGATGATAATTCCTCCACATCTTCCGATAGTGATACGGGGAATGAAGTTGCTTCTGCTCAACTAAAGGAGGAGACACAAGCTGCCGAGACAACAACGTCTAAGCGTACAACCCCAACAAAAGCGGAGTTAGAAGCAACTGTCAAAGAGTTAAAGGAAGCTTTGGAAAAAGCACAAAAAAAAGAAGCTTCTCTGGTTAAACAGTTGAAGAACACTTTAGAAAAAACACAGCAAAAAGAAACTTCTGTTGTTAATGAACTCAAAGAAACTATGGACAAGGCACAGAAGAAAGAAGCTTCTGTTGTCAAAGAACTAAAAGAAACTATAGAAAAAGCACAGCAAAAAGAAGCCTCTCTTCAGCAGCAAATAACTGATTTAGAATTAGATGTATCTAAGCACAAAATACTAGCAGCAAGCCTGAAAACAGAACTTGATGATGCAAAAAAAGCTGCGATACAACTCGCAGAAGCTAATTCACAACTGACAGAAACAATCAATACATTACAACAAAAAAAGCAAAATGCTCTAGCACCAAAAACTTACAAAAAATCATATCCTTTAGCACAAAGATTACCAGAAGGACGACCTATAACCAAGGATAACGATTCTGATGATAAATCTTCTCCGATGTGGTTACTTGATTAAAGTCACTCAATCGGTACAGTTAACATCAATTATTACAAATCATCTATGGCACTGCTTAGCTTATTTGTCAGTTCAGCAGTGCCATTTTCTATGCAATGCGTGCTCCTTGAGCGATCGTTAATAATTGATTGTCGAGCGATCGCCACCGATTGAAGAAGAATTCAGGAGTAATATCGTGTCCGGTTAAAGACTTATCATTAAGGCTCTTCGGGAGCAGGGAGAGAAAGAGTTTTCAGGTTTTAGCCTCACCACCGCACTGGCTCACTTCTGACTCCTGATTTCTGAATTCTGCTGTAGCAATCCTAGATGATTTGTGAAAAAAGTTTTGATTGAATTAACCGCAGAGAGCGAATTTGCGGTGTGGATGTTCCTCCCGCAAAGTTCGCGGTGGGCGCAGAGGAGGAAAACAGAGAGTTGAGCGCTAAGGCGCACGCTCCGCGAACACGAATAATTTAGGACTGCTATAGAGTGTTAATTTTACTTAAAAGGGGTCTATGCATTATAAAACTTGTTTTAATTTATCAGCCCTTAAACCAACTCTTGCAACCGGTCATCCCGGAATTCTAAAATATGCTGAGCAGTGATTTGCGGCTGTTCTAAATGAGGAACATGACCGCAATCTTTAATCCAAATGAGTTTACTATTTGGAATCGCCAATTTAAACCTGTTGGCATCCTTGATACCTAAAATCCTGTCAGAATCACCCCATAAAATCAGCGTTGGTTGCACAATTTCTGCTAATTTCTTAAATCTAAAAGCACTGTAACCACCACTTTTGGTAAAAGCAATCAAAGCTTTCTGCCAGTCGGGGCATTCTAGGTGTAGTGCTGTACATAATTGAGCATCAAGTGACGCTAACTCCCTGTTTTTATAAGCTGCGCGGGAGATACTTGCCCGAACTTTCGGATTACGTAAAAATTGAGTTGCCCAATTATCTAACGGTGGAAACATTAATTTACTTAATGGTGAACCATCTGCTAAACCAGCACTATCAATTAATACCAGCTTTTGCACGACTTCTGGGTAAGTGAGGGTGAAATCAATTGCTGCTGCACCTCCCATCGAAGCGCCCACTAAAATCACAGGTTTGTTAATCAGGGTTTTCCAGAAATAATAGAGATGGGTTTTAATGCTGGCGGGGCTAAACTTAACTCCAAGTGGTCTATCTGTGAACCCAAAACCCAATAAATCCACTGTCCATGTCTGGTTTTGTAAGGCAAGTTGAGGGATCAGGCGGCGAAACTCGAACACAGAACCATCAAAACCGTGAATCAAGACTAAAGGTGTACCCCCATTTCCTTGACGTACATAGGTGGTGGTAATTGGTTGTGTACTCAAGGGAGTCGTCAGAGCAATTTGTTCAATACTTTGAGCAAGAGCAATTGAGGAAGGTTCTGTGAGTTCGCCAACTGTAGTTGGTAAGAAACTTGGAAACATAGGATTTTGTTTAGCTGAAGCATTACATCTTTAAACCAATGCCATTTTTAGCAAACTCTTCTACTGTTTTGTCTGAAAATTCATGAGTCGCCATAGCTTGTAACATTGACAAAGGTAAAGTCAGATGATGAGCACCAGCTTGTAGCGATGCTGCGGCTTCTTCTGGTGATTTAATACTAGCTGCTAAGATTTCAGTGTTGCTGCCACTTAGCACACTAGCCATATCTCGTACTAAGGCAATTCCATCGCCTAATAAACGCGTAGCACGATTAACATAGGCGATCGCCATTTTAGCACCCGCCTCCCGTGCCACTGCTGCCTGTGCTGCACTGTAAATAGCTGTCACTGAACAAGTGATTTCTGGCGAGAGACTCGCCACGGCTGCAAATCCGACTGGTGTTGCTGGGATTTTCAAAATCGTTTGTTTACCAATAATCTCAAAAGCTTTCCTCCCTTCCGCTAGCATCCCCTCAAAATCAGACGACATCAGCTGGTAAAATACTGGTCCACAAGTCAACTGCGTCAATTTTTTCAGTGTAGTTTCGGGTGGATTATCACTTTTTGCTAAAAGCGTTGGATTTGTCGTGATGCCTTTTACCCAACCCATTCTACTGGCAATTTCCGCTTCAGATATAATTGCTGAGTCCAGATAGATTGCCATGATTGTCTCGCTTTTTGAGGTGTTGCAACAACAGCTATAATCTCACATTCCGAACCTTGAGTGGTAGCAGTTTTCCTAAAGGCAATTAGGGTTGCGGCATAACAACAACTGTGAAGCAGACAGACCTTTGCTAGTATCAGAGTAGAAATCTTAGTACGGCTTTTATGGCACTGTCAATCATAGCTGAGTCTGCGCCATTAGAAACTAACGCTGATGGTATAGTTCGGGTAGGCAAAACTCGTGTAACACTGGATACGGTCGTTGCTGTTTTCAAACAAGGAGCAACAGCAGAAGAAATTGTTTACCGTTATCCATCGCTGAACCTGGCTGATGTATACGCCACAATTGCCTTTTACCTCAATCATCAGCAAGAAGTTGAGATATACCTACAGCAGCGACAGCAGCAAACGCAAGAGGTTCGCAGGATGAACCAGCAAAGGTTTGATCCGCAAGGGTTACGTGATAGATTGCTTGCTCGTAAGGCTGAGCAGGAAGCATGTTGAGGGTGCTTGCCGATGAAAACTTCGACAATACTATCGTTAGAGGCTTACTGCGACGTAACCTGAATATTGATATTGTGCGAGTCCAAGATATTGGTTTATCGGGCCAGGATGACCCAATCATATTGGCATGGGCAGCCCAAGAAAACCGAGTGTTGCTCACCCACGATGTCGCTACGATTACACGTTATGCTTATGAACGACTCACACAGGGGTAGCCAATGCCAGGAGTTATTGAGGTTAGTGTAGATGCGCCAATTGGACAAGTGATAGAGGATATTCTCATCATCGTGGAGTGTAGTCTGGACGGAGAATTGGAAGGACAGGTTCAGTATCTTCCTCTGTAATTTGAATTTTGAATTTTTAACCTCATCGCCGTTTCATAAGAATATCCCAAGTTGCTCCACCAGCCACACCGTCAGCTTCTACACCATTACGCTTTTGTAAAGCGATGACTGCAGCTTCGGTTGATTGGCCAAAATCGCCATCAACTTCGTTCTCATTCAACAAACCGAGTCTTTGCAGTCGTCTTTGCAACTTCACAACCTCAGGACCACGCATTCCTATACGTAAAATGGGTAATCCTTCGGAGGTATATTGAATTGAAGCAACTTGTTGAGTACGAGTGGTTGAGCGAGAACCAGAGGATTGATCAGAACGAGTTGAAGCAGAGCGATCGCTTTGCTGATTACGAATGCTTTGCTCAGAACGAGTCGAGCCAGAGCGAGTAGATGTTGATTGTCGTACGTTTGTTGTCTGTGAACCTCCGGTGGTATTGCGCGTCACAGAGCGTGGCTCTGTTTTGGAATTATCTTCTCTGGTTCTGGTGGTTCCAGTTGTATTGCGCGTCACAGAGCGTGGCTCTGTTTTAGAATTATCTTCTCTGGTTCTGGTGGTTCCAGTTGTATTGCGTCCTGCGGGTGTTGGCTCTGGTTTAGAGCTCGCAGCAGATGGTGTGTTAGTCGTTGTGGGTGTTGGAGCAACTGAATTAGAACTAGGAACAACAACTTGATTGGTGTTAGAAGTCCCAGACGCAAGAGGAGATCTGCTTGTAGAAGAATTAGGTGATGGTCCAGATGATGCAACTGTCGTTTCACCAGGAAAAAGTCGTTGCCAAGTTGTTGTATCAACAATGCCATCTGCTTTCAAGCCAGCAGCTTCCTGAAAGCGGGAAACAGCGACGACGGTACTTTCGTTATATTCCCCATCTACTGTGCCTGTGTAGAAGCCTAAAAGTTTTAAAGCTGCTTGAAGTTCCGTGACACGTTCTCCTTTGCTACCAATTTGGAGAGTAGGACGGTTGATGCCTTCAGAGGAAGTTGTCTGTGCTATTTGTTCTGGTTGAGATGCAATCGAGACTGTAGAGAAACCAAAAAGCAGAGATACTCCGCAGGATAGCAGTATCTTAACATTTAGTAAGGCTTGAGACCTCTGCTCTGTTTTCATTCCACTTGAATTTACGGTTGGCTTGAAAAACGGTGAGTCATTTAACGGATTTGTTTTTATACTGCTTTTCATGGAAATCCCCCTGGCTCATCTCATGCTAATTATCGGTGTATAATGCAAATATAGAGTAGCAGTATTTTAAATTCCTCTTAGGAATTTAAATCTAAAATTGCACTATGAACCGCTCGTTCTTGACCCACTAGTGACACATAAGGTTCCCGTAAATATCGATCAGCAGCAGCTATGACATCTGTAGCACGTAAAGAGGCGATCGCCTCCTGAAAATTTGTATCAAAATCAATTCCCAGTCCCAAAATTTCATACCAGCCATACATCTGAGCAATTTGGGCATTGGTTTGTTTGCCCAAAGCGTATTGTCCTAGTATCTTGTTTTTTGCTGCTTGGAGTGCGTCTTCGCCTAATTCCGTGGTGAACAGTAAATCAACTTCCTGACGCAAACTAGAAAGAGCAACTTGGGTATTTTCTGGTGCTGTACCCATGTAAACAACAAATGATGCTCTTGAGAGTCGTGTTGGGTAAAAAGCTGATACCTCGTAAGCCAAGCCACGCTTTTCGCGCAGTTCCACAAACAAGCGACTGGAAAGACCATTTCCCAAGTAAGTAGATAGTAACTTCAATGCTGCGTAATCACTTGAGCGCACCGATGATCCCAAATAACCTAGCATAACGATAGATTGCTGGGTTTGTTGAGGTGTAATCTTGATTTGAGGTTCAACGTTGAGTTCTGGTAAATTTAGTTTTGGCAATGGCTGAGTGGGGGATGCTTGCCAATCATCAAAAACTTCTTGCACAAGAGCGATCGCATTTTCTGGTGTGATGCGTCCAGCAATACTAATAACGATATTCTCAGGACGGAAATGTCTCTGATGATACTCCACTAAGTCTTTGCGAGTTAAGCGACTCATAGTGGCTTCATTGCCTAATCCCGAGCTTGCATAAGGATGGTTTTGATACATAACATCCCGGAGTTGATCAAAGGCAATGGTAAACGGCTGTTCTTGTTGTGAGCGAATATCTTGTAGGGCAACACGCCGTTCTAATTCTACCTCTGCTTGTGGAAATGTTGGCGATCGCAAAATTCGTCCCGCCAACCTAAACATTTGTGCAAAATCTGAGGTGACTGTCTTCAACGAAAGCAAAAAATAATCAGATGCAGTGTCTGCACCCAAACTTGCTCCCAGCGACTCCACTTGTTCGGCAATTTCCAAACTCGAAAGTCCATTACAACCTTTTGTAAGCACCGTTGATAGCAAATATGCTAATCCAGCTTGCTCCTGGTTCTCATAACAGCTACCAGCGCGGACAAAAATTCGTGCTGCAATAATATCTGCAGCCGGATTTTCTACCACCAAGACTACAATGCCATTGTTCAATACTGTGCGATGGATATGGGATTTTTGCTGCGATGTTGTCATTAGTCCTTAGTTATTAATCATAAGTTATTAGTTCTTTATGCTAATGACCAAGCCCGCAATGGAAGTAGGTGTAAGGGGATAGGGGAGGACAGTGCTGGGGGTAGTCTCCGAGGTTTTGGGGGTTTCCAACGCCAGATACCTCTGTCGGGAAACAAGGACTATGTCCTGCGGACACGCTACGCTATCAGTACTGGCTCCCCATGAGGAACTGCCGAAAGGGTTTCCCGACTTGAGGCACCTGTCCGTTGAGCCAGTACTGTTCAAAGCAGCGTGCCACTTTGTGCCATAGGAGGGTTTCCCTCCTATGTCCTGCGGACACGCTACGCTATGAGTACTGGTTCCCCTACACCCCCTTTTGCTGACTAGTCACTAACAGGGTTTAAGTACTGTAACCACGTAATGATTGGGTGAGACATACTCTTGTGCTAGTTTTTGCAGTTGTTTGGCATCAAAGAATTGAATTTGCGACGGATAAGCCACTGCTAATTCAGCTTGAGCAATCGTGTTGTAGTATCCATAAAGTCCTGCAAGCTGATTTGGTGTTTCGGTAGAAAATGCAAAGTCATTACACAGGAGTCTTTGAGCGCGCTTTATTTCTTGTTCCCTGATTCCGTTGTCAATTAAATCTTGCAAATGTAGACGAATTAAGGATTCGACACGTTCCACATCTTTTAATTCTAACCAAGCTGTGATTGTAAATAAACTGGAGTCTTGTTGTAAGGAAAAATGACTACATATACCCTGTACCAATTGTTGCTCTTCTCGCAAATCACGCACTAGACGAGAGGTGCGTCCTTGCGCCAATAAGACAGAAAGTAAATCCAATCCACAACAAGTATCTAGCTGTTCGACTCCAGGTCCAATCCAAGCCATTAGCAACCGCGCCACTTCTAGGCGAGGTAAAGAAAGTTCCTGACGACGAATTCCAGGTATAACCGGCTTCGCCACCTCCTTTTTTTGAGGAAAGTCACAGCAATGTTCGGCAGAATTAACAAATGTCTGGTTCGCTAATTTTAAAGCAGATTCTGCAGCTATTGAGCCAACAATCACCGCTGTCATATTTTCTGGTTGGTAGTGATCACGGTGAAAAGAGCGCATAATCTCTGGTGATTGCTTCATCAATTCTTCCTCACTACCTAATATGGAACGTCCGTAAGGATGATGTTGATAAACACTTGAGAGCAGAGCGTGAAATCCGATCCAATCTGGATCATCATGTGCTTGACGAATCTCCTCTAAGACAACATCTCGTTCACGGGTAAATTCATCCTCTGGTATTGCTGCATTTAGTAGTAACTCTCCCATGTAAGGCAAAGTCTCTTCTAAATGTAGGGAAGCTGTGGTGAGAGAATAATGAGCGTAGTCGTAGCTTGTTGCCGCATTGGTTAGCCCACCCTGATTTTCAATCTTTTGATCAAATACCCCTGGCGGTACCCTTGCAGTACCTTTAAAAATCATGTGTTCCAGAAAGTGAGCCATACCAAACCACGGTTCTGGCTCAAAGTTAGCACCTGCACGTACCCAAATATCTGCCACAACAACAGGGGTTGTGGCAATTTCTTGATGAATTAAGGTTAAACCATTGTCTAGTTTGAAAACAGACGCTGGAAACACGGTCTTTATCAGTTTATTTAACAATTCTTTACAGTTATAACCACAATATAGCCTAGTTCTGCGATTCTAACTCTTATTGGCACCCTTATATTGGATCGTTTTACACAGATTTTTTTACTATATAAGCTTTTTACTAACGCTCTTAACCGCTATCAACAGCCTTAAAAAACACCTTCCTTTTCTTTCCTGTTAAGCGTTATGCGTGTTTCTAGAGAGAGCTTTTTTTAGAAATTATGACGCTTAGAATCGGAGTATTTGTGTATAGATCTGCACAAACATATATGAAGTTTGTTTATAAATTATCTTTCGATTTTTTAAGTTTTCATGAATTGCTAATTCTATTCAAAAATCAAAGCTCCCATGTCTTAACTGAGCAAGGGAGCTAGATGTTTTGGTACACCGCGACGCCGTTTTACCTAAGTTTATGACCTGGATAAACCAGGTGGGAACGGATGCTGCTCGTTTAAAGTTTCCGGGTACTTTGCCCGGTATACTGCCACGAGAGTTATTAAGCTCCCTTATTCTTAAGGCATAGATCAAAAAACTTTATGGCAGTCACCAACGTAGCAGTGCAACAAAACCATTATAGCTTTCAAAAAGATTTTGTGTTTTTTTCGTTGAAATTTTCTAGCAGGGTTGATGAGGATACCAGATAGATTCTATATTTCGGGCGATACGCAAAGCGTCAAGCCTCTGGCTTATCGCCTGAGCCTGATCCCGACTTTGAATATCTAGCAAAACCGTGACGTGTCCCAGTTTGCGCCCAGGACGAGATTCGGTTTTTCCATACCAGTGGACGTGCGCTTGGGGAATCTGCTCTATTTGCTGGCGCTTGGTTATATAGTCACTTTCAGAAATTTCATACCCCAAAAGGTTAACCATCACAGCACCAGGGCAAATCATGGTTGTGTTACCCAACTGCATACCACAAACTGCCCGTAGATGCTGCTCAAATTGAGAAGTTTCGCAAGCATCAATGGAGAAATGTCCTGAATTGTGGGTGCGGGGTGCGACTTCATTAACCAGCACCTTGCCATCAGGCGTCAGAAATAACTCTATACCAAAAACTCCCACTGCATCTAGACTATTGAGTAAAGTACGGGCAATCTTGTCTATTTCAACAGCCACCTGTGATGAAACACAAGCGGGTGCGATCGCTCGCCGACACACCTGTTCTTCCTGCTGAGTCTCTACGACTGGGAAAGTACAAACCTCACCAATCACAGAACGCGCCGCAATCACGGCTAATTCCCGTTCAAACGGAATAAATTCTTCTAATAAAAAACTAGATTGACTGACGACACATTCTGTGCTGTCTAATTCTAGTTTTTGCTTTAAACCTTCTATTTCCTTTATGATAAAAGTCCCTTGACCATCATAACCGTGGCGGCGAGCTTTCAAAACTGCAGGAAAACCTATTTGTTGCGCGAAGATAATTTCAGCAGTTGTGTTCCAATCTTGTTCTATAGCGACAAACCGAGGAACAGGTAAACCCAAGTCCCGTAAATAGCAGCGTTGGTGATATTTATCTAAAAGGGGAGTCAAAGCTTCCAGTCTAGGACGAAAACAAACGCCTTGTTCAGCCAACTTTGATAAAGCTTCAATATCAACAAACTCGTTCTCAAAGGTGATGACATCGCTTCTATTGGCTAATTCCGCCGTGGCGTTAGCGTCATCAATTGCAGCGAAAACGTTATCCTTTGCTGATATGGGTACAGCCGGATCGTTGGGGCTAGGAGTTTGCACAACCAATTCAACTCCTAACTTCTTTGCAGCATCCGCCATCATCCACGCTAATTGTCCGCCACCAATAACACCAACACGCTTTATCGACATCTATCAAGAATTCCTAGCTCCACGGTTTAGTTTAGCAATACTAGCACTCAAAGACTACTCGGGTTTCTCTATTAATAAATCGTGTTTCAGCAAAGCGTTTACTGCTTTATTGATAAAATCAAAACTCATACCTGCTCTATCTGCGATATCCAGTAAGGTGTGATCGCCGTCAGACAAATTCAGAACCCACAACATTGCTAGTTCTGTTATTTTTGTATCCGTCTGTCCACCAATTGCACCATATAAACCCCTTTTCCCCAACTGCGGTTCACATTTTGGATTTTGGTTTAAGTATTTTTTGTTGTTTTCTAGAATATGTAGAGTTGACAAGCACTTGGAGAATGAATCGGCGAGGAACTGAGGTTGTACGAAATCCAAATTGTCTGCTGATGTATGATATTCAGGATAACAGCTGTGCGGCGTTCTCATGAAACAACCAACAGGTAAGTTAAATGCTGGTGAACAAAACTGCCGTTCGTCATAGCCATAAGGAAAGAAATCTATGATGTCATGATCTTGACGAGAATGTTTGAGAACATGAGTCACAGCTTTATCAATTTCAGCATCACCTCGACGACTTTTTTTATAAGTAGACTTACCGGAATCTCCTACACAAGTTAAAACTAAACCGTGTTTAATATTGTGAACCTGACTTTCATTTAAAGAAAGCCAAGTAATGGAACCGATAGTTCCTGGAATAAAGAGAAATCGATAAGAGTATGAAAGGTTTATTTGACTGAGATATTTTGCCAGAAAAGTGGAGAGTGCAATCCCAGACAGATTATCATTACAAAGTGATGGATGACAAGCATGGCATGATATCAGCACTTCGTCTGGTTTGTCTCCTTTGAGGTAATACTCGCCATATGTCAGATAACCATTCTCTAGGGAAGAATCAATGCACACCTCATACTCTTCATCTTCTAATTCCAAGAGTTGATTGTGACTTAGACAAAAGCCCCAGCTTTCTTTATAATAGGAAGTCCGATAAGGAATCCAATCAGGGTGTTCGGGTAGGGTAAATAGATGTTTCTTTAGTCCCTCTAAAAGTATCTTTTGGTGAATAGGCACGCTATAGTTAACAACATGCAAGTTTGATTTATTAAAGTCTAGAATTTTTTCTCCTTTTGAGTTTTTAATATAGGCATCTTTAATATTCCACTCTCTGGGAACTGTCCAATCAAAGACTTGAGTACCAGTAGGTACTTCATGCTTAGTTAATTCAATATGTTTTGAAATCCAATGTAGCGTTTCTCGAAAACCATTGCCAGTTATACTACGGCAAATAGGATATAATTCGGAGATAAACTGGTACATTTTGTGGCTAACTTCATTTGGGTTAACCTTCTGCTTAAGATCAGTTATATTCATGTTTTTCACCTTTTATAAAAATTATTAGTTGCCAAATTTCATTCAGCTTGTTTGCATGTACGGTTAACATTTCCCATCAAAAAATGATAATTAATATTACATTAAACACTATTGTTATTTCGCTTGTTATTTCGCTTTTGGTACTGGGGAGGTAGAACTTCCCAACACTCGTTACCAGGCAGGCTGAGCCTGATAACGAGAATACAGAGGTTCAGCCTCTTGTTGAGAGTTGCACAAGCTCTCAGTAATATAACAGTAAGAGTAGAGTAGGCGAGCTAAAAAACGACTTTACGACAATAAAAACCTTCAGCATACTTACTAGGTGCATTAGATTCCATTCCTCGCACTCTGAGAATAGATAAAAATGTTTCTTTTGTAAACCATTCTTTGCTATTTTGTGATGGAAAACTGTCAAGAATATACTTGATTTTGTTTTGGTAATTTTCTGGATTTAAATGAACAAAGAAATTAGGATTTCCTAAATCACCATCGTATTTAGGTATTTCATATTCTAGAATAAGATGATTTCTAAATGTGTTCCAAGTAAAATCAGAAATTAAGCGATGATCTTGATGCAAATCATGGCGGTAATGAGTAAAAATGATATCTGGGTTATAATCTCGCTTTAATTGCTCGAAAAAGTGTTTCACTTCACTTCCCAAGAACGGCAAAAAACCATCTTGAAATTGTTGTATTAATATTTTTTTATTTTGTACTTTTTCTAAGAACTTATTTGCACTGTTATAAGCTTCCTTTTCTCTTTGTACATTGGAACTAAAAACAACCCAAGAAAATATAACATTTGGGTACTTTTCTATCAATCTTAATATTGTGCCTCCACAACCAATTTCTATATCATCGCAATGTGCACCTAAACACAAGACTTTATAATTTAGATCACTTTTTTTGTCAAAATCAAATTTCAGCATATTGCGAATTATGAAATGCTAGGGAATACTTCGGCTTAGAGACTTACTAAAAACAGTAATGACAGTAGATATCTCTTGAGGATATCTACTGTCATTACATTAATATTTACTTTTAAGCTAAACTCAGTGGCAGAGAATGATTTGCAACATGGTGAATCGGGGTATATTCTAAAGATTTTCCCTTTCTTTCAAGATGCTTCCAAACTGCCCAAGGAGCCTTGCCTTGACAATACATATCGTCTAACTGCTGTTGCTCTTTGAAAGTATCCATACAAGCCCAAAAACCGTTGTATTTATAAGCCACTAGCTGTTGTAATTTCATTAATCTTTGAAATGGTTCTAGAACCAATTCTTCTCCAGGCTCCATATATTTAAAAATATCTTTATGAAATACAAAGAAGCCTCCATTTATCCGAATACCAGCATGTTTTACATCTTGGATATCCGTGACTAAACCATTTTCTTGCATTGAAACCAAATGGAAACTTTGAGATGGTTTTACACAGATAAAACTAGCTATTTTCTCATGCCTATAAAAGTCTTCAATAATGTCAGGTAGATGTAAATCTGTTAAACCATCACTATAATTCGCTAAAAAGACCTCTTCTCCTTCTAAATATTCTTCAATTGCTTGCAATCTTTGACCAATATTTGAATTCAATCCTGTATCAACAAAAGTAATATTCCAATCCTCAATATCACTATTGACGAGTTTTATTTTTTTACCTCCCTGCTGCAAAGTAAAATCATTGGAAGCACACTCATCATAATTGAGAAAATAATTCTTAATAACGTCTGCTTTATAACCAAGACACAAAATAAAATCCTTGTGTCCGTAGTGGGCATAGTATTTCATAACATGCCACAATATTGGTCGGTAGCCAATATGAACCATAGGCTTAGGAATATTGGTGGAATATTCTCTTAGTCTTGTTCCTAAACCACCACAGAATAAAACGACTTTCATGGTATTTTCCTTTTTATTATTGTTCTTTTTAACTAAACTAAACTCTAATAGATAGTTGGTTCAAGGGTAGACACTGACTTCAGGAATGGGTACAACAAACTGACAACCCCAATCACGTACATATGACATCTGCGACATGATCTCGTTTTTTAAATTCCAAGGTAAAATCAGCAGATAATCTGGTTTTGTCTCTTGGATTTTGTCTGGATGAAAGATGGGTATATGAGTTCCTGGTAAGAATTTGCCTTGTTTGTATGGGTTACGATCTACAGTGTAATCGATGAAATCTTCTCTGATTCCACAATAGTTCAAAAGGGTATTACCTTTACCAGGAGCACCATAACCAGCAATTGATTTGCCTTTTCGTTTTGCCGAAATTAAAAATTCCAAAAGTTTGAACTTGGTTTCCTTAACTTTCTTGGCGAATGAAAAATAGTGTTCTATGTTGTTAAACCCAGCCGTCTCTTCTTTAGCTCTGAGTTCTATCACCTGCGGACTAATAGATTTAGAATTATCTTCTGCATGACAAGCATAAATTCTCAGAGAACCACCGTGAGTTGACAGTTCTTCTACATCAAAGATGGCTAAACCGTGCTCTGCAAAAATCTTTTCAACTGTCAGCAACGACAAGTAACAGAAATGTTCGTGATAAATGGTATCAAACTGGTTTTCCTCCATTAGTCGCATTAAGTGAGGAAACTCCATAGTTATAACACCTTTCGGTTTGAGTAAAATTTTAGCACCTGCGACAAAATCGTTTATATCAGGTACGTGAGCCAGTACATTGTTAGCCGCTAATAAATCGGCTTGCTTACCAATAGCAGCCAATTCATTTGCTGTGTTTTTTCCAAAAAACTTTACAACTGTGGAAATGCCTTTTGTTTTTGCTACCTCAGCGACATTAGCCGCTGGTTCTATACCTAGAACCGGTATTCCTCTTGATACAAAGTATTGCAACAAGTAACCATCGTTACTAGCTATTTCTACCACTTGACTTGAAGTGTTCAACCCAAAGCGAGCTATGACTTTTTCAGTATAATTCTTGGCGTGTTGTAGCCAGGAGTCAGAGTAAGACGAAAAGTAAGCATACTCGCTGAAGATATCCTGCGGACTGACATATTCCTGAAGTTGAACCAAAAAACAGCGATCGCATACATACACGTGCAGCGGATAGAAACGCTCCATTTGGTTTAGCTGTTCAGGTGTCACATAGCTTTCACAAAGCGGTGACATTCCCAAATCAACAAAGGTATGCTTCAATGTTGACCCACAGGCTCGACAGTAACAATGATTCACGATTGTACTCTTCTGTACGTAGGGCTTTAAAGTTGTTTTACTCATTGATTTCAAATCCTATAGGTAAACCCAGGTTATGTAAACTACCTTTGCTGACTGACTAGAAAACTTTACCTCGTAACGAATTACTCTCGCACGAAAACTGCTTGCAATATTGCTTTAATTGTGCTGATGCGGTAATACCGCAATTGTTCTATGTAATAACAGTGTGTACCTTGTCTGTTTGCGATCGCGTCCTGGAAAATGTATGACTTAACGTATGAGTTCGACAAACTACACACTATTTACGCAACTTTACTAAATGCATACTGTATTCAAATTTATAGGTCACTTAAATATTAACAGGTTATCAGTCATCAATTATCAATTTGATAACCTGTTTTTTATAACGATTGACTGTTTTTATCTCTTGACTCCAACGAGATTGTGTGTATTTGCTTAGTAAGAAAATCGCTATATTTCCTTTGAATGAGGTCAAAGTAGCTGACTTTTCTTTAAACATTATTTTTGCATTAGAGAATAAAATAATGTTGACTTATCCTACTTTTTGCCCTTAGAATTTGAAAAAAAAGCAAGCACTTTTTGCAATATTTTCTTGATTATATTGATAAATTGCTTTCCAATACTTAGGCTTTTCTGCCTTTTCTTAGTTTTTGATTAGTTAAAAATATAAAAATATTTGAATTTTAGGTTTTTGCTCAAGAATTTAACATATCTTCAACTTTGCCAGAGATTTTTGACAGGGATTTGATATAAATTGTTGATTGTACGGAAACCCACTTATTAGAGGCATTTGCTGTTTTTTTGATTTTTCTGTCCACATTGCGTAAGTTGATTGAGACAATTTAATGTATAAATAACAGATAAAAAGCCAGAAGTATTCTGGCACGCAAGCAGAGGAAACCCAGAAATATCGGGTTTTCTTAAGACAGTGTTTTGTTTCTAAGCCCTATGAGCACGCTAAAGGCAGACGTGTTCGTCCATCTCGAAACAAATCTTTTTCCTTTTGCATAAAATATTCGCATGCGTCCTTTTTGGTCGCAAAGCAAAAGTTTTGTAGAGAAACATCATAAAACATAAATACCCTTTGCCCTTTGAGTTCTGACGAACGATGAAATCCCTCATTTATAAAGTCAATCTTAAATCCCTAGATATGTTTTGTAGGTTGGGGAGAACAGCGCTCTATATCCGGTTTTCCCGACAGAGGCGACGGGCGTTCCCGGAGGGCTATCGGGGAAGACTTCCGCAGATCGCTGCGATAGCCCAATGGCGTGCTGCAGGCATAGATCACCAGTTCCTTATGGCGGGAAACCCGCCTCATGCGGACTGGACTCACCAGATGCTTCAACGGTATCGATAGTTTCTTATATAGGGAAAACCCTCGCACAGGTTCCCCAAGTGAGATGTTGATGTTTTCTTTAGAAATCAGTTATGAAATTTTCCAAGTCGATCAAACTTAATTCCAAGAATTAAACTTTTTTCAACACGTAAAGTGTGAAGAGTTCTTGATGTTAATGGTACGTGGAGGTTCGATTTTCAGTTTATGGCCAGGCGTTCACTAAAAGCATCTATCTTAGGGATTCAAAAAGCCAAAAAGGCATTTCAAGTTAGGGAATGGACGCAAGAATATTTAGCAAGTGAAGTTGGGCTGGAAACTCGGCAGCCAATTTGGAAGTTTTTTACAGGTAAGCCGATTGAGCGTCAAAACTTCATGGAAATTTGCTTTCAACTTGGTTTGGATTGGCAAGAAATTGCTGAACTACCAACTCAAAACCTAGCAACGGAAAACAAACAAACCTTGAACGACTGCTGGGATATCAATACCTTAGTGCAAGTCGTGCGATCGCGCCGGAGCGATAAAATTCAAGCTCAATGCGCTACTATGCGGTTGTTAGATATTGCTCAACCAATTGAGCTAAAAGACATTTATGTCAACGTTTCTATTCTCAATAGCATAACAAGCCAAAGATGGTTAGATATCTTTGAATTGCAAGACTTTGTTCAAGAATTTGACCGCTTTGGTTTAGGTGAAGTCTCTCAAGAACGGGTTAGCGCGATGCTCTCAGTTGCAACCTATCCCAAACTGATGATACTAGGTAAACCAGGATCTGGGAAAACTACCTTTTTGCAATATATCGCCCAACAATGTAATCAAGGCAAGTTTCTATCAGATAAAGTTCCGATTTTTATCAGGCTGAAGAACTTTGCTGAGGATGCAAGAGAAACAGGCGACTTTAGTTTATTGAACTATATCACTCAAGAGCTTGCCTACTTCGACATTTGCGACCAGCAAATCCAAACATTACTCGCTCAAGGTAGACTGTTGATTCTACTGGATGGCTTGGATGAAGTTCGAGAAGATGATAGCGCCGAAATCATCAAAAAAATTCGCAAGTTGTCTGAGGAGTATTACAAAAATCAGTTTATTATCACCTGTCGAATTGCTGCCCACCAATACCGATTTGAGGGATTCACCGAAGTTGAGATTGCTGATTTTGATTTATCCCAAATCGAAACCTTTGTCCAAAAATGGTTTGTTAACATTGGTCGGCATACCAGAGAAGATGGACTCGCCAAAGCTCGTCAGTTCATGCAAAAGTTGGAGTTATCGGAAAATCAGCAAATTCGAGAACTAGCGGTGACGCCGCTTTTGCTCAATCTGGCTTGTTGTGTGTTTCAAACTCGATTAGACTTTCCCACAAGACGAGTCGAACTTTACAGACAAGGATTTCACATTTTGCTCAACCGCTGGGATGAAGCAAGAAACATTAAACGCGAAAGAACTTGTAGTCATTTGTCTTTAGCCCATAAGCTCAAACTGCTCAGTGGGATTGCTGCTACCACCTTTAAGCAAGAACGTTACTTTTTTACAAAAACCAATGTCCAGCAATATATCGCGGATTATCTGCGTAATTTACCCACTGACGAAGTTAAGTCGGAAGTACTGCAACTTAGTACTCAAGCAGTACTGAAATCATTTGAGGCACATGGACTACTGGTGGAGCGGGCGCAGGGAGTTTACTCATTCTCGCATCTAACTTTTCAAGAGTATTTAACAGCGAGAAGTATTGTTACTCATTCTGAACCAGAGATAGTAGAAGAGAAATTGCTCTCACTGGTTAACCATCTCAATGATCCCCGTTGGCATAAAATCTTTTTACTTACGGCTGGTATGTTGGGAAATGCCACAGAATTTCTAGAGTTGATCAAACAACACGCTGATGGACTTGTGGGTTTTGATGAGCAATTGCAGGAGTTTTTTATCTGGCTTAACCAGAAGTCGGTTTCAGTTAAAGCTCCTTACAAATCTGCGGCTATTCGTGCCTTTTACCTTTCACTAGTCCTTGTTGAAGATCTAACATGGAGCGATAATCTAGCTTTCCCCCTTGCCATCGACCCGAGCATTGCTGATCATCTTGCCCCGGATTTAGCCATAGATCTGGCTCTTAGCCGTGCACTATCCCTAAGCCAGACTCTACCTTGCAATTCGCCTCTGGAACGAGTTTTTGCCCTCAACTTTGCCCTTCCGCATGAGGAAACTGTTGTCAGTAAACCTGAATTGCAGCGCGCACTGCAACAACTCAAAGAAGAATTACCTATGCCAGACAAAGGCACACAGAGGTTAAAGGAATGGTGGAACGCCAATGGTAGTCAGACTTGGGCGAAAAAATTGAGATTTGTAATGCTGAGATATTGTAATATCGGTCACCAATGGCAGTTCAGCGAGCCGCAGAAGAAAGCGCTTAAGCAATATTATGCTGCTAACCAGTTACTAGTAGATTGCCTCAAAAGCAGTTGTGAAGTCACTGCCTTTGTGCGAGAGGAGATTTTGGAAACGTTGTTGTTACCTGCCACCAGAAAATCCACTTATGTATTAAAAGATTACAAATGTGCTGATTTTTATCAGTACGGTGCTTGAGCGAACTCGAAACTAGAAACAGAGCAAAGTTATACGTTAAGTCAAACGTTTTCTTGGACGCGATCGCAAACAAGACAGTTGCAAACTGTTCTGTGGTTAATAAATACAAACAAATTACGGTGGTGCCAACACAGGGGTGCGCTGCGGGTATAGCAAAGAGCAGTTAGCGGGTTTTCTCACGCCAGTCTGCCCAAGTTGAATAATCCGCAAAACAAGGGCTGGCTCTGGTTGAGCAAACTAACGTGGCGTTTGGGGGGCAAGGCTACAAAATTTGCACTAACTTGGGAGGTCGTTTGCAAAACTTAACTTTGCCATCTTCTAGCTTCAGTTCTGAACTGTTTGGAAATAGGAAGGCAATTACAGTCAAGGGTAAATTTTTCTTTCTGGGAGATCAAAAGATTTTTATCAAAGGAGTGAGCTACGGTCCGTTTTCCACCGGCACGCATGGTCACCCCTTTCCAGAAAAACCTGTTGTGGAGAAAGACTTTGCCATGATGGCACAGTTGGGGGCTAACTGTCTACGGGTCTATACTGTTCCACCTGATTGGCTTTTGGATCTCGCTGCTGCTCATGGTTTAGTACTGCTCGTCGGCATACCCTGGACTCAGCATGTCGCCTTCCTTGACTCCTCTGCTGTCAAAGCAGAAATCCGTAACTGCATTGCCACCGGAGTTAAAGCCTGCCGAGATCATCCCGCCGCCTTTGCCTATTTGGTGGGCAATGAAATTCCTCCAGATGTTGTGCGGTGGCACGGTCAAAAACAGGTTCGTGCTTTTGTCAAAGAGTTAATGGCAGTAGCAAAAGACAACCATTCAGAAGGTTTGGTTAGCTATGCTAATTATCCCTGTACTGAGTATTTAAATATTGACTTTACGGACTTTGTATGCTTTAACGTCTACCTCCATCAGGAAAAAGATTTTCGCCGCTATCTATCCCGACTCCATAACTTAGCCGAGGATAAACCTCTGGTGCTGAGTGAGTTCGGCGTTGACTCTATGCGTGAGGGAAACCAAGCCCAAGCTGAGATTCTTTCTCAGAAGTTGTCATCAAGTTTTTATATGGGGGCAGCAGGGACGATAGTCTTTTCCTGGACTGACGAGTGGTTTACTGGCGGATATGCAATTCAGGACTGGGCTTTTGGTTTGGTTGACGCCGAACGGCTCAAGAAGCCTGCGTTCGACACCGTGCAGCAGTATTACACAGCACCTCTGCCACCAGTGCAACCTGAGTATCCTAAAGTCTCAGTGGTTGTCTGCGCTTACAATGCTGAGCGCACTATGGACAGTTGTTTAGCTTCTCTCAAAGAACTCAACTACCCCAATTATGAAGTCATCGTCGTCAATGATGGCTCAAGCGATCGCACTTTAGAAATTACACAGCGCTACGACTACCTCCGCCTGATTAGCCAGGAAAACAAGGGACTAAGCGCGGCACGCAACGTCGGCATCGCCGCTGCAACGGGCGAAATTATTGCCTTTACCGATTCTGACTGTATGGCAGATCCAGATTGGCTCACCTATCTGGTGGCAAAGTTTCTCGGATCGGATATCAGTGCAGTCGGTGGTCCAAATTTATCTCCTCCTGAGGACTCACTTGTTCCTGCCTGTGTTGCTGTCTCTCCGGGCGTACCAACCCACGTACTTTTGAGCGATGAGGTTGCCGAACATATTGCTGGCTGCAACATGGCTTTTCGTCGAGAGGCGCTACAGGATATTTGTGGCTTTGACTCGCAGTTTCGTGCTGCAGGTGACGATGTTGATCTTTGCTGGCGATTGCAAGACAAAGGTTACACAATTGGCTTTAGTCCTGCCGCAATCGTATGGCACTTTCGCCGTAACACCGTAGCTGCATATCTTAAGCAGCAACAAGGTTATGGTAAGGCAGAAGCGCTTGTTTATTTTAAGCATCCCTACCGCTTTAACCTTCTGGGACAGCCCAGTTGGGCTGGGAGAATTTACGGAGATTTATCTGCATTTCTTCGTTTTGGGCAACCAAGTATTTATTCTGGTGTCTTTGGTCGCGGTTTGTTTCAAACGCTGTATGAGCCTTCCTCGTCCCTCATTTCTTACCTTCCTCTGACACTGGAGTGGAATGTGGTGGCTTTGATCGTGTTTGCGTCTGCACTCTTGTCTCTTGATCGCCCCTGGGTAGGTGCAGCAATGTTCTTAATTTCTTGTGTCTGGTGTATAGCTGGTGCCCTACAGGCGCGGATTGACTCGCGTTTTCACGGAGTCAGGGCACGCTTACTTGTTGCTCTGTTAATCTACCTGGGTCCTCTTGTACGTAGTGTAGAGCGCTACCGATGGCGTATTAAGCAACTCACCAAAGTAGAGCCGATAAAGTTTGATAGACCGTAAATATAGTGATTTTGATTTTAATCTAATACATCAGGGAATACAGTGGTGTTGGATATGGAAGCAGTTTCTAATCAAAAAACTCAAAAGCTCACTCAGCAGGGGTTGGTAAAATTTGTTCAATCAACGCACAGAATACATATTTCTTGGCGCGCTTGTGCCTATGAGTTGTCCTACTGGACAGAATTCGGATTGGAGAAGGAGAACCTTCTTCAAGAGGTCATGGATTTCCTGCTCTCCTACAAGTATTTCATCACTGTCGATCAAGGCTGGAGCAACTGGGATTTGGAGATTTCTCGGGGGATCTGGTCAAAAATTCAGGTTAAAGTGTGCACTGAAAACCACGGCGGCAACAAGAGAGTGCTGAGGGTGCGTTGTGCACCAAGGATGTCACAGTTTGCCACAATGGCCATAATTGGATATTTTCTTTACACAATCGTGGCAATCTTTCTCGGAATGCCAGAAATAGCTTTAGTCATATTTTTACTCGGTGTACTCAATGGCACCACTATCTTATATCAGAACTTCCGTCTGGGGCGTACTCTCTACCACGTGCTAGAGATTATCGCCAAAAAAATTCATCTCCAGCCAATACACGCAAAAAGCACTCAGTCTGTCGTGCGAAGTTTACAGCCAGAATGACTACCGCAAAGTCCACTATTGATTTGAATATCCATCGACGGTTGCTACTCCAGGCAAAACCGTACTGGTCGCAAATTGTAGGTACTTTCCTGCTTGATCTTGTGTCAACTCCCTTGTTTCTGCTGACGCCTTTGCCGTTGCAGATAGCTGTTGACAATGTCCTCGGATCTCGACCGCTGCCTCGATTCTTTGAAGCGTTGCTGCCAGAGATTATCAAGAGTTCCAAGACAAATTTGCTTGTATTTGCTGTCAGCCTCGTGGTGCTGATTGCCCTGGTACGTCCGCTTTTAGGAATTGGCAGTGCATTACTGCGATCATATACAGGCGAAAAAATGATTCTGGATTTCCGATCCCGCCTGTTCCACCACGCTCAAGGCGTCTCACTTTCTTACCACGATATCAGAGGAACCTCCGACTCTGTATACCGCATTCAATACGATGCCCCTGCCATTGAATGGATCACAGTTGAAGGCATCATACCCATATTGATTACGGGTTTTACCGTTATCGGAATGGTCTATGTCACTGTGCTAATTGACTGGGAGCTAGCAGTGATTGCACTAGCTGTTTCACCTATCCTCTTTTTCGTCACAAAAACTTACAGTGGGCGTCTGCGCAGCAAATGGCTAGAGCATGAACACATGGCAAGCACAGCCATGTCGGTCATGCAGGAAGTGCTGGGAACACTTCGTGTTGTCAAAGCATTTGGCAGGGAGGAGTACGAAAGGGATCGTTTCTTACGCCACTCCAAAAAAGCAGTTTGGGCACTTATCCGCGTTACCTTGATTCAGAATGTTGTCACCTCTGTTGTGAACTTGAGTATTGCAGTGGGAACAGCTGTCGTTCTTTTCACGGGTGTACGACACGTCCAAACAGGAATTTTGACCTTGGGGCAATTGCTGCTAGTAAATTCCTACATTGTACAGTTATACGGACCGCTGCAATCTCTTGGCAATCAAGTGACAGGACTGCAACGTTCACTCGCTAGTGCAGAAAGAGCTTTATCACTACTCGATGAACCACTAGATGTTCTTGAGCGCAACAATGCTAAACAACTTTCTCGCGCCCGAGGAACCGTCGTCTTCCGTAACGTCTGCTTTGGTTTCAATAACAACCAACTAGTTCTGGAGGATATCTCCCTTGAGATTCCAGCAGGAACGCGCCTAGGCATTGTCGGGAGAACAGGTGCGGGCAAAACAACTCTGGTCAACTTGCTGATGCGTTTCTTTGATCCCACCAGCGGTCAGATTTTGCTTGATGGCTTGGATCTGCGTGACTACAAGCTGGCTGATTTACGCAATCAGTTCGCGATCGTCCTTCAAGAGCCTGTACTCTTCTCGACCACAATTATCGACAATATCGCCTATGCCCGCCCGGAAGCTAGCAATCAAGAAATTATAGCAGCGGCAAGAGCGGCTAACGCCCATGATTTTATCTCGAAACTACCCCAAGGCTACGAAACTCAGGTGGGAGAACGGGGTATGTCCCTCTCCGGTGGAGAACGTCAGCGCATTTCACTTGCCCGCGCCTTCCTGAAGAATGCCCCCATCCTGATTCTTGATGAACCCACCAGTTCAGTTGACACAAAAACCGAAGCTGCAATCATGGAAGCAATGGAACGCCTTATGCATAAGCGCACCACCTTTATGATTGCTCACCGCTTGACCACACTGGAAAACTGCGACATGCTCCTAGAACTTGAGAATGGACGAATCGTTAGTGTGACTAAAGACGTGTCAACGGCAATTAAGAACCGGCTTGCACTTGGTGAACACTACACCAACATTAACGAGGATTCACAGGAGCTTATATGAGCGTCACAGTCTGCCTCTACGCCAAAACCCTCTATTATCCCACAGGCGGCGGTCATTTGTGGGTCTATCTCAACTGGGCTTTAGGACTACGTGCCCTTGGTTGTCAGGTGATTTGGCTGGAGGCAGTTTTCCCTTGGACAACTGCACCAGAAGTGCAAGCGTTGGCAACTGCTTTGAAAAATAACCTAGAGCCATATGGCTTAGCTGAATCGGTAGCGCTTTGCTCTACTGTTGATCAGCCATTACCTGGAACTGTAGAGAGTGATTGCTTAGATCTCGAAGCCGCAACTGAAGCAGATTTGCTGCTGAATATGAGCTATGGTATGCCCTCCGATGTCGTAAAGCGCTTCCGGCGAGCAGTCTTAGTGGACATCGATCCCGGTCTGCTACAAACCTGGATCAGCGCCAGAACTCTAGAAGTCGCGCCGCACAACATGTACTTCACTATCGGCGAAACAGTCGGTAAACCAGGAACCCAAATTCCAGACTTAGGACTGGAGTGGCATTATACACCCCCATGCGTGGCACTGGACTGGTGGCCAGTGTATCACCCACAAGAGGATGCACCATTCACCACCGTGTCACACTGGAGTGCTTACGAATGGATGGAAGATAAGGGTGAGGTTTACGCTAACGACAAACGAACTGCCTTCCTGCCATTTTTGAACTTACCACAGCACACAAACCAGGCCCTAGAATTAGCGCTTTGCCTAGCAGAACACGAACAAAATGAGCGAACGATGCTGCGAGAAAGAGGTTGGCGCGTTCGCCACTCCCTAGAGGTTTCATCCACACCCCAGGACTACCAGCGTTACATTCAGAACTCCCGAGGTGAGTTTAGCTGTGTTAAACCATCCTGTATTCGCTTGCAAAACGCTTGGATTAGCGATCGCACAATCTGCTATCTAGCCAGCGGTAAGCCCGTCGTCGTCCAGAACACCGGTCCAAGCCAGTTTCTTCCAGATTCCGCTGGACTCTTTCGCTTCAACGATTTGGAGCAAGCAAGCCGCTGTTTGGAGAAGATAGCCGCTGATTACGAACAACAATGTCACTTAGCTCGTGCACTCGCAGAAAAATACTTTGACGCGCAGAAAGTTACTGGACGTTTACTGGAAAAAGTCTTGATCTAATATCAATATATTTGTCAAAAAAAATACTTATTTTTCACTCTTTTCTTCTTGGTGTTTTTGGCATCTTGGCTCTCTGTCCTGAGCCCTATGGCTAACGCCACGGCTAGCCCCTAAGGGGGCGCTGCGCAAACGCATATCGGGCACGGCCCCGTGCCGAACGGACACGCTGCGCGAACATTTTATAAATTAAGTTCATACTCGTAGGTTTTTAAGTATAAAAAAGCATACTATATGAGGTGAGTAGTGGAAAATTCCGCAAGCACTAATCAAGCAAACCAGCACACCATAGCAATTTTAAGTTTTCATAAAATTGGTCAGCCACCTCCCAATGGTTGGGAGACATGGTTCTATATACCAGAAACGACATTTGTTGACTACTTAACCTACCTCCAGAAAAATAACTGGCAAGTTATCGACCTAGCAACCTTTGTGCAAGGTCTTATTACGCCAGATATCTTACCCAAACGGTCTGCGCTGCTGACCTTTGATGACGGCTATCAGTCGATGCTAACGACTGCACTTCCCTTGTTGCTCAAATTTGGATACCCCGGCGTCATCTTTGTACCAACTGACTTCATCGGAGAGCATAACTCTTTCGATACCGACTGTGAACCCGAAGAACCAATCTGTACTTGGGATGAACTGCATGAACTAGAGCGTTACAATGTTTCGGTTCAACCTCATGGAGTCACACATCGGGCATTTTCCTACCTATCCCTTGCCGAACAGGAAGAAGAACTGTCCCGCTCCAAAGCTACCCTAGAAGCTGGGCTGAAAAAGCGCGTCGATGTCTTTTGCTACCCCTATGGAGATGATGGACGAGATCCCCAAGCCATCAAAAAAGTCCTGCAGCGAGTTGGATACCAAGCAGGCTGCTTGTATGGCGGTGATCCTGTTTCTGTAACGGAGGCAAACGCCAATCCATATCGTTTACCTCGCTTAGCAATGGGACCAGATACTGACCTGCCAGCAATCTTGGAGCCAGAAGCAGTTCCCTCTGCTATTTTCCAGTTATAGGTACTAGCCGTCACCAACTGCATACACTTGTGAGTACGAAAATATTTCTCCTTCACTCCCTCACTCCTTCACTCCCTCTTTTTTTCTGCGTTCTTAAAGTGAAACGGTATCAGACTTTTCGCTGCTCCCTCTGCGGTTTTTTCATTCTTTAGAATCAATATCACTTCTATTTTCAAGCTAGCCATTTACGAGAAAATCTCAAAACCAAGCATGAAAATGTTTTTCCCCTAAACCCTTACGCCCCTACACCCCTACACCCATTTTCAAATCAGCCACCAATGTCTTCAAAGCTCCGCATCATCGTCACAGGACTCGTCGGCTTATACCCAGTCGGCGGAGTCGCTTGGGATTATCTACAGTACATCATCGGTTTGGCGCGGTTGGGACACGATGTCTATTATCACGAAGACACGTGGAGCTGGCCATATCATCCGCTCAATAAAACCTATACCTCGGACGGTAGCTACTCAGCCCAGTATATTAGAGATTTTTTCAACCAGTACGCGCCAGAACTGCTCGAACGGTGGCATTACCTCCACCTCCACTCAACCAGCTTCGGAATGAACCAGGCAGATTTCGACGAGGTTGCACGGACGGCTGATGTCTTCCTAAATGTCAGTGGAGCGTGTATAATTCCCGATAACCTCTCGTCGCACTGTGTAAAAATCTTCCTCGACACAGATCCAGGTTATAACCAGCTTATGCTCAGTGAGCGCTTCGCCTGGTCAGAGAACGTAGAGCGGTGGTGTGCTCAGGTAGCTGCCCATGATCAACACTTCACCTATGCTGAGAATATTCACAGCACAAAATGCATCATTCCAAAGGTAGATTTTGAGTGGAAGACGACGCGGATGCCAGTTGTCATGGATTTGTGGGGGCAAGTCGCACGAGTCCAACCGCCCCAGACGGAAGCTTGGACGACAGTCATGACTTGGAACGCGTTCAAGGGAAAGCTGGTTTACAAGGGTGTGGAGTATAAGAGCAAAGGAAGTGAGTTTGAGAAAGTGCTTTCATTGCCCCAACACACGAGTGTACCGCTGAGAGTAGCCGTAGGTGGTGTCAATGCTCCACTAACGCGGTTAGCAAACGCAGGCTGGAATGTGGTTGATGG
This sequence comes from Brasilonema angustatum HA4187-MV1, assembly GCA_019359695.1. Taxonomy (GTDB): domain Bacteria; phylum Cyanobacteriota; class Cyanobacteriia; order Cyanobacteriales; family Nostocaceae; genus Brasilonema; species Brasilonema angustatum. Next base: position 7,031 of record JAHHGV010000018.1, on the reverse strand, counting down.
ACCAACCGTTACCTTAACACCGGAAAGTTATCAGAAGTTTATTGCCAATTCACGTGGTGAACTTTCGCCTGCTAAGCACGTTTACGTCGCAATGTCTAGTGGTTGGTTTAGTTGCCGTTCTGCTTGCTATTTGGCTGGTGCTCGTCCTGTTATTGTTCAGGATACTGGCTTTACTGACGTCTTTCCAGTGGGAGAAGGTCTTTTAACCTTCACAACCCAGGAGGAAGCTGTCGCTGCTATTCATAATATTGAAAAAAACTATACATTACATGCAAACGCAGCACGTGATATTGCGTATGAATATTTTGACTCAGAAAAAGTTTTGACAAGTTTTATAGAGAAAGTGAATGAATGACTAGGAATTTTAGATTATGTCTGAAAGCAAAGTTACTGTAGCAATACCTACCTACAATCGAGCCTCCTTACTCAAACTCAGTCTTGAGAGTGTTTTGGCACAGGATTATCCAGACTTTCGCGTCTTGGTTCTAGACAACGCCTCCGATGACGAGACAGAGGCAGTTGTGCGCTCGTTTGCTGAGCAGGATGGACGAATCACTTACATCCGTAATCAGATTAATATTGGTGTGCTGGGCAATTGGAACCGCGCGATCGAACTCAACACCAGCCCTTACTTAACAATCTTGAGCGACGATGATTTGATGCTGCCAGGATTGATTAGCGAATCTGTGCGAGCATTAGACGAGCATCCGCAAGTAGGTTTCTCGTTTGCCTTAGTCAGGTTAATCGATGCTAAGGGTAATTTATTAGACCTCCAACGTACTGGAAAGATGCCAGATGGGGTGATCAACGGTCTTGATTTCCTTGAACTGACTGTCTCCTGGCAGGCTTGTCCTGTTTATACCTCAAGTATTTTTCTACGGAAGTCAGCGCTGGCAGTTGTTGGACCGTTTGACAGCCCTCACACGAAGCATACCTTCGACTTAACGATGATCTATCGGCTGGCGGCGCACTTCGACATCTTGTTCTTGCGCAAGGAACTTGTTCAGGTCCGCCTGCACCCAGGACAGATCACAGAGACTGACTGGCGCTATGACCGCAATGGACCGATTGGCGTGATGGCTGAAGCAGTTGATGCTGTTAGTTACCTATTGGAGAGCGATCGCGCCGCAGATCCAGAATATCGCAAATGGTTAGCAGAACGCCTCCTCGCCCTTAACGCGCGACAAAGCGAATTTGCACACTTGGCTTTGCCATATATGCACCATACCTGGGAAGAACGATTACAGTTCGCAACCCAGGAAGTCGCGAAGTTAATAGCGCCAGAGGACAGCTTTATCCTGGTTGATGATGGGCAATGGCAATATGAGGCGATCGCTGCTGGGCGTGCTATTCCTTTTATCGAAAAAGATGGGCTGTATTGGGGACCACCAGAAGATGACACAACCGCTATCGAGGAAGTTGAGCGGTGGGAGCACAAGGGGGTGAAATTTATCGTCTTTGGCTGGCCATGCTTCTGGTGGTTTGATTACTACTCCCGATTCTACCGTCACCTGCGCTCTCACTACCGTCGTGTGCTCAAGAATAGCCGTCTCGTCGTATTCGACCTCCAGTCATGAAACAGACTTTACCACAGTTATTACAGAAAAACGTCGATTCAGTCAGCCGTCTGCGAATCGTTGTCCTCGGCTATATTGTGCGCGGACCTTTAGGGGGTATGGCTTGGCATCCTCTGCAATACGTTATGGGTTTAGCTAGCCTGGGTCATGACGTGTATTTTCTTGAGGATAGTGATGATTATCCCTCTTGCTACGACCCGGCTCGCGGCTTTACGGATACTGATCCGACCTATGGCTTACAATTTGCCAACAGCATTTTTGAGCAAGTCGGATTGGGCGATCGCTGGGCATATTACGACGCCCATACAAACTCCTGGCTAGGATCATGTGCTGACCGAATCGGGGAAATTTGTGCAACAGCCGATTTGCTGTTGAACATCAATGGAGTTAATCCTGTGCGTTCTTGGTGGGAAGAGATTCCTGAGCGCGCTTTAATTGAAGGAGATTCGGTTTTTACCCAGATTCGACACCTAAGCGATCCAGCCGCCCGCAAGCAAGCTTGTCGACATACAGCTTTCTTCTCCTGTGCAGAAAACATCGGTCTTGCCCAATGTTCTATTCCCGACGATGGGTTTCCCTGGCAACCCACACGTGTACCAATTGTTCTAGATGCTTGGCCAGTCACACCTTTTGTGCCAGATTCCCAAGGCAAATTTACAACGGTTATGCAATGGGAGAGTTATCCAGCACGGGAATACAATGGTATCTCCTACGGCTTAAAGGCAGACTCATTCGCTTCCTATATCAATTTACCAGAGCGGGTAGGATCTATTTTGGAGTTGGCAGTGAGTGGAGCTAAGACACCCAGCAACTTGCTTGCAAGCAACGGTTGGGAGTTACGGGAACCACCAACCCAGACTCCTTGGACGTACCAGCAATACATTCAGCAATCCAAGGCAGAATTTAGCGTGGCTAAGCATGCTTTTGTGATTAGCAACTGTGGTTTGTTTTATGATCGTAGCGCTTCTTATCTCGCCAGTGGTCGCCCTGTAGTGATTCAAGAAACAGGCTTTTCCGATTGGTTACCAACAGGAGCAGGAGTGATGCCATTTCGTAATCTGGAGGAGGCGATCGCCTCAATTGAAGAGATTAACAGCCGTTACGAGTTTCACTGCCAAGCCGCCAGAGCAATTGCGGAAGAATATTTTGACGCCCGCAAAATTCTATCGCGTCTGATTGAATGCATAATGAATTCTACAGCAACTCCAGCCGCAAATTTGATCGAAAAATCCTCGTGACACTTCCAAAACTTTGAACAAGTAGCCACCAGATGAGTTATGTCCAAAAATTACCTCTGATGGCAGTAGTTCTTGAGCAGGGAGAAAGGATACAAAATCTTACACTGGCAAGGGAGTAGTTACGCCAAATCAATAGCCATCACCCGTGAGGTTTTTATGATGGGGCACTACCAAAAAAAGAAATTTAAAACTGGAATTCAATGGCTAGCGTGGTCAGGGGTTCTAGCTGCGCTCAGCGCTGGCGGCTATTTAACCTACTTCCTAGTTATGAATCGACCTCCCGAACCAGTCGCAGTAAGCTTGCTCACGGTGAACCGAGGCAATATTGAAACCACAATCAATGAGAGCGGTACTGTTGAACTACGCGAACAGAGGGTTGTCAAGTCCCCAACAGATGGTGCAGTGGAACGGGTATTGGTAAAGCCAGGGCAGAAAGTCAGGTCTGGTCAAGTGCTACTCAGCTTGCGTTACCCTGAGCGAAAAGTTGCTATTGCCAAGCATGAGTTGGAGATTCGGGAACAGGAACTTACTGTGACACGCAATCGTGAGAAAATTGTCGAAGCCCAGCAGCAGCTTAGCGCTGAGGAACGGGAACTCCGCAAACTTTCATCCCTGGTCAAAGTGGGAGCTGTTGCTGGGCAACAAGTCCAAAAGCAGGAAGACACAGTGCGTGCAGACCAGGCTAAAGTGCGAGATACTCAGGCAGATGCACGTATCAGCGCTCTCAAGCTTGAGAGCCTGCAACTGGAGCGCCAACGCATTCAGCAGCAACTCAAAGATACCATTGTGAGTGCACCCTTTGATAGCGCAGTTTTGGGTGTTTATGTCAAGGACGGTGATGGAGTTCAGTTCCGCACTAACTTGCTCACTTTAGGCGACCTTAAGGAAGTACTGGTCAAGCTTCAGCTTTCCACCCTCAACGCAGCCCAAGTCCGGGTTAACCAAGTTGCCCGCGTGAATGCGATCGGACCATCAGCACAGAAGTTCACCGGACGTGTGCAAAGTTTGTATCCTCAAGCACTCACACCTGAAGAAACTCAGAAACAGGAGGGCGGCAGCCAAAACCAATCGACTCAACCGGTGGTGCCTGCAACGGTGCTGCTTGATACCCCTACTAGCAAATTGATCCCTGGTAGCCGGGTTAATGTTGAGATTGTTTTAGAACAACGACAAAATGTAGTCGTTTTGAGTACAGAAGCGATTCAACGCTCTGAACCACAGCCCTTTGTCTGGGTTCGGGATAGTCAAAATAAAGCCCAGAAACGAACCATCAACTTGGGATTGGAGGGGCTAGTAAGCGTAGAAGTGACCTCTGGTTTGCGTGCTGGCGAACAGATTATAGTACCGCCTGCCCAGTCGCAACTCAAGCCAGGAACACCAGTTACCCCCTCCCAGGGAGTTCAAGATTCAAAATCAGAAAAAACCTCGCGGGAGTTTGAAAATCCAGCAGCTTTGGCTCTTGTGGACAAGACAAGTGCTCGTAATCACGCTGTTTTAGCAATTTATGGCAAGATTAGAATATCTTGAGGAGATCATATTGAACTAGCAGTCTCCCTAGCAGCTTCTCGCAGCCGCTCCACATCGCGCATCGGTGGTGCACCGAAGAGCCGCTTGTACTCTCGGTTGAAGTGCGAAGCGTCCTCGTACCCCACACGGTAGGCAGCACTGGTAGCATCAAGGTTTTGCCCCAGCATCAGACGGCGAGCTTCCTGGAGCCGCAGTTGCTTCTGGAACTGCAAAGGACTCATTGCAGTGACAGACTTGAAGTGATGGTGGAAGCCCGAGACGCTCATTCCTAGATCTCGGGCGATGCTTTCAATCTTGATCGGCTGGTTAAAGTCTTTACGAAGGCGATCAACAGCTCTGGCAATGTAGTGAGTGTAGCCAGCGAGAACAGCAATCAGACGGAGGCGATTACCTTGCTCTCCCATCAGGAGTCGGTAAATGATTTCCCGCTTAATCAGTGGTGCAAGCACATGAGCTTCAGCTGGGGAATCTAGAAGCCTGACGAGCCGCACCACAGCGTCCAACAGATTTGCATCCAATGGACTTACGTCTATTGCTTTGACATTGGCACGGCTTTGTGATAACGGATAGCCTGCCTCGACCATGACTGAACCAACAAGAACAGGGTCGAGATCGAGGCGAAGGCTAAGGTACGGCTTCTCTTTGGATGCCTCCAGAATTTGGCTGACAACCGGAAGTTCGGCTGTAGCCAGAAGATAACGCATCGGGTCGTATTGATAGCGATCGCTGCCCAGAAGGACTTCTTTACTGCCCTGAGCGATCGCACAAAAAGCAGGGACAGAGACACCATGACAAGATTCTGTAGGCGAAGAGGAGCGTTTGAGGTGCAAACCTTTGAGCGGTTCAATTGTCCCATCATGACGAATAACCTGTGCAATAGCGAGAGTCAGTTCCTCTCTGTTGGCTTGCGCTCTCTCTACCTCGCGCTTTGCCTGCTGGTCGTTCATTAAATCCATCGCGGAATTTTCACTTGTTTTGGCAGCATTCATTTCTAATTTTGCAGGATTGTACAACAATCTTAGACGATTGTCATATTGCTTGTCCTTCAGAATTCATAAAATGAAGCTAAAGCAATGAAAAATGATTCCGGCTTCTTGTAAAAATTTTGGATTTTTATTTAAGAAAAAACTCAGTTTTTATTGGGCAAGTCTCTTGGCTGCTAGCAACCAAAAGGACATTAAGTGAAGGAATAAAGAAAATGGATATCAAATGAAGTGGCTCAGAGCCTTCCGCTAAAGGATCGGCCCAGTATTTTAGCGGCACTGTCCGCATTGACCCCCTGTTCAAGGCAAGCGAACACTATTAATTTTACACCAATGGAGAAAAACAATGCAAAAACGCAAACTTGGAAATAGCAATTTGGAAGTCTCGGCGATCGGTCTTGGCTGCATGGGAATGAGTTTTTCTTATGGTCCACCCAAAGACACCCAGGAGATGACCGCTCTGCTCCGATCCGCTGTTGATCGTGGCGTTACATTCTTTGACACCGCCGAGGTCTACGGCCCCTTCCTAAACGAAGAGCTTGTGGGTGAAGCCCTCGCTCCGTTGCGCGATCAAGTGGTGATTGCCACCAAATTTGGGTTCGACATCAGCCCAAATTCCGATCCTCGCGGCATGAAGGGTTCACCCGGATTGAATAGCCGACCGGAGCATATTAAGGAAGCCGTGGAGGGCTCACTCAAGCGGCTTAAAGTTGAGGCGATCGACCTGCTCTATCAGCACCGGGTTGACCCAAACGTGCCAATTGAAGATGTGGCGGGAGCGGTGAAAGACCTAATTCAGGAAGGTAAAGTGAAGCACTTTGGACTTTCTGAAGCAGGAGTGCAAACGATTCGTCGCGCGCACGCCGTTCAGCCGGTCACTGCTCTCCAGAGCGAATACTCGCTATGGTGGAGAAAGCCTGAAGCGGAAGTGATACCGACGTTATCGGAACTCGGAATCGGCTTTGTCCCGTACAGCCCGCTGGGCAAGGGCTTTCTCACTGGCAAGATCGACGAAAGCACGACCTTCGACAGTTCCGACTTCCGCAGCACTCTGCCTCGCTTTACGCCGGAGGCTCTCAAGGCGAATCAAGCTCTGATTGATCTGCTTGGCAGCATCGCAGAACAGAAGAAGGCGACACCTGCTCAGATTGCGCTCGCCTGGCTGCTGGCCCAGAAGCCGTGGATTGTTTCGATCCCAGGCACCACGAAGCTGCATCGCTTGGACGAAAACATTGGGGCAGTCTCAGTCGAACTCACGCCCGACGATCTGCGTAACATCGATGACGCCGCCTCAAAGATTACGGTGCAAGGAGCTCGGTATCCCGAAAAGCTGGAGCAAATGACCGGTCGCTAAGTATATCTCACCACAAAAAGGGATCGGAATTTTAATTATGGTAGGTTGGGGAGCGTAAGCTCCGGGAGGATCTGCCTCGTGCCGGCTCTAGCCTTGGAGCAAAGCGCAACCCAACATGAAATCTGAGATTTCCAATCCTAATTTATGAAAAGCTGTACTAAGTATGCCGAAGCTTACAACGGACGAGCAACAGTCCGTCTTATACAAAAAAACTATCCAGCGGTAATTATCCCTCTTCTGTCACTTTCCGGAGTAAGCAAGTAGTAAATAAGTTAAATTATCCAGAAGCATAACAGGGTTTGAAGTGATTCATTGTACTAATTAATTGATTGAATCCCAGCAATAAATTAGA
>JAHHGV010000017.1 GCA_019359695.1 Brasilonema angustatum HA4187-MV1 | reverse complement strand
TGCAAGATGTGAGCGCCCAACGGGCGCGATTAACGCTCCCGCAAAATATGAAACAAGCACATTTTTATAAGATTTCTCAAAGCCTTACTGTATAACGGTTCTAAAATGTGCAAGTTAGGAGTTAACTTAAATAGCTCAATTTTGAAGCATTTAAGCAATCCTACTCATGCTAGTTGAGGGGCATTTTATTTTTTGTATCTCCTTAACTTGTCGGATCATGTCGTTATGATGTTATTCTTTTAAAAAAGAATAATAAAATAATCAAATTTGAGGATTTACTTTACCGGTTATGGATGCGAAATTGAAGCATCTAAAAGCGAATACGGCATGAACAGTTGAATTTACCCAAAAAACCATCTCATAACAAGGCATCTGCATATCTTTTGGTAGCAGAGGCACTGGTTAAGATGCTTAAACATATGAGAGAGAGTGCAAAACGAACCATGCATAATGAGTTTTTCATTGATACTGAATCGGGGTGTATTATGCCTAACGAAGTAGCGGTGGATACTGCCAACCGCGCTTTGGTGCATCGACCCGCTTCTACTGGGAGCGGCGATTCCTTGACCCCAAAAATGATTGACGCAGACAGCATAGCTAAAACCCAGAAGCTTTTAGATAAGGCGATCGCATATGCGTGGTACACAGTGAAGTCCGAGCGCAGACCACCTGTCTTAACCCCCAGACGTTGGGTATGGCAACTCGCAAGTTCTTACCATCTGACTCACTCGACTCCACGCCTGATGGAGGAAGCGCGAAAGCGCTTTGTAGCAGTGGGTTGTGAGAGTTTGGCGCAGTGGGCTGCACAGAAAGTTAGAGAGGAACTGGGTCATGACCAACTCGCCCTGCTTGATATCCAGTCAATGGGATATGATGCCCTTGCTGTGGTGAAAGCGCTCCTTCCTCCAGCAGCGAAGTCTTTAGTAAATTATTTTACCCAGAGTGTGCAGGCGACCGATCCGATTAGTTGCGTCGGCTACTCCTATACGATGGAACGCCTAGCGTTAGGCATCACAGAGAAGTATATCCAGGTAGTGGAAGCTCTACTTCCTTCAGGCATGCAAGCTACTCGCTGTTTGCGTGTACACAGTAGTGTGGGTAGTGATGTAGAGCATGTGAAGGAGATGGTGGAGATGGTTGCAGGGCTTGCTCCCCAAAAGCGTGTCCGCGTAGGTGCAGCTTGTTACGAAACTGCACTGCTGTATTTCAGATCATCTAAGGAGGGCTGTATATCAGAGGAAGAACTTCAGAATGTGTTGGAACCCTTAAAGTTACATACACATGCTTGTGGGTGAGTTTGATATTGTCACCTGCCGACAAAATGACCCGAAAACCTAGGACAACTTGTCTGAGGTACCTTTAACCATACTGTCCGAGACAACTACAAGGAGAATACAATGACAACTACAACGACTACAAGTATCGAACAACAATCTTTGCAGCAAGATTTCACCCGCTGCCTGATTGAGAACAACGTCGAAGACTTGTTCAAAGTTTTGAATATCATGGAAGTTGATTTGGATGGCATTTTAGTCAATGAATTCGAGCCTGGATTGCTCACTCAGTTAGGCTCTTTCTGATAGATTCCGGTTTTCCATCCGTTTAATGGCTCACAGTTGATCTAAGTGAAGTTCCTCCTTAAGAGGAACTTCACTTAGGTCAATGTCCTAAAGAGGACAATTACGACTTTGAAATCAGAAATGATCTCTAGCTGAGTTGGATACTTACTTTAAAAGAAACGGAAATGAGTTCAGCAAAAATACCGAAAATCACGAATCAAGAAATTGAAGCTTTTGAACAAGATGGTGTTGTTTGCTTGAGAGGTCTGTTTGAAGATGTATGGTTGGAACGTCTCCGGTCCGCAGTTGACTGGAATATGACCAACCCTGGTCCAATAGCTACAAACCTGACGCAGGGAGGTCGCTTACATCTGGATGTTTTCATGTGGACTAGAAATTCCGATTTTCGTGCTTTTGTCTTTGAATCTCCTGTAGCTGCAATCGCGGCACAAATACTCAAAGCAGAAAAAGTCCACTTTTTATTTGACCACCTGCTAGTCAAAGAGCCTGGGTATATAAAACCTATTCTGTGGCATAACGACCACCCTGATTGGCCCTTACAAGGCTGGAATATGTGTTCGCTCTGGGTAGCGCTCGATCCTGTTACCAAAGAAACTGGTGGGGTGCAGTACATCAAAGGTTCGCACCAATGGCGCAAGTGGCTCCGTCAAAAAGATGCCCTTGCGGAAGCAGTAGCTCACTCAGCATCGCTGGAATTGCTTTCTTGGAATATGGCTCCGGGTGACTGCTTAGTGCATCATGCGCTCACGATTCATGCTTCATCAGGCAATGCATCTACTAGTACACGACGTCGCGCCCTGGTAACCCGTTGGGCTGGTGATGGTGTTACTTACGATCCTCGCCCCGATACGTTTATCACTCATATCAACAAGATTGGCGTCAAAGAAGTTAACTCAATTCATCGCCTTCACGCTGGTGATTCTATAGATTGTGACCTTTTTCCTCAGCTTTGGCCACGCGCTTGATATGGGGGCTTTTTCAATCAACTGCCCCCAGAGCTTTCAATGTAGCAATAGTTGCTTCAGTTAAACCTGTAACCCCCGTGATGTTCATGCGCACATAAGGTTTTTCTGCTTTGAGAGTTTTAAAGCACTCGCCTGTTCTTAAATGCCAAAGCTTAATTGTCTCATCTTCGCTACCACTGGCCAGAGTCTGACGATCAGGACTAAAGGCAGTTGACCAGACCCAACTTGTATGTCCCTGTAAAGTTCTTTTGCACTGACCTGTGCTGACATCCCATAACTTGACTGTAGAGTCATGACTGCCACTGGCTAGCATCTGACCATCAGGACTAAAGGCAACTGATCGTACCCAATTTGTATGTCCCTGCAAAGTTTTGAGGCATTCTCCTGTGCTGGCACTCCATAACCTGACTGTGTGATCTATACTGGCACTCGCCACAGTGTCACCATCAGGACTAAAGGCAACTGACCAAACCCAATTTATATGTCCATGGAAAATTCTGAGGCATTTACCTGTGGTGACATCCCACAACCTGATCGTTTTGTCCCAAGCACCACTAACTAAGGTCGTGCCTTGAGGACTGAAGGCAACTGACCAGACCGCATCAGTATGTCCCTGAAAAGTTCTGAGGCATTTACCTGTGGTGACATCCCACAACCTCACTGTTTGGTCTTCACTGCCACTCACCAGCGTCTGACCGTTAGGACTGAAACTCGTTGACCATATCCGAGCACTATGTCCGTGTAAAGTTCTTAAGGCAAGACCTGTGCTGACACTCCATAGCTTCGCTGTTTTGTCTCCACTACAACTGACTAGGGTATTACCTTGTGGGCTAAAGGCAACTGAATATACCCAATTAGAATGTCCCCGACAAGTTCTTTTGCATTCACCAGTGTTAACATCCCACAACTTCACTGTGTGATCTACACTGCCACTTGTCAGCATTTGGCTATCCAGGCTAAAGGCGACTGATGTTACTTGGTTGGAATATCCCTGAAAAGTTCTTCTGCATTCACTAGTGCTAACATCCCATAACTTCACCGTCTGGTCATAACTACCACTTGCCACGATATCACCTTGCGTTCTGAAGGCAATTGACCAAACAAAATTGGAATGTCCCTGAAAAGTTCTTTTGCACTCACCAGTGCTAACATCCCATAACTTCACCGTCTGGTCAAAACTGCCACTTGCTAGGATATCACCTTGCGATCTGAAGGCAACCGACATAACGCGATTGGAATGTCCTTGGAAAATTTTGAGGCATTCACCTGTACTAACATCCCATAACCTCACCGTTTGGTCTTCACTACCACTCGCCAGAGTCTGACCATCCGGACTGAGGGAGATTGACCGTACCCCACCACAATGTCCCCGGAAAGTTTTTTTGCATTCACCTGTATTAACATCCCACAACCTGATGGTGTGGTCTCCACTGCTACTCACCAGCGTCTGACCATCAGGACTAAAGGCAATTGATAGTACCCAATTGGAATGTCCCTGCAAAGTTTGAAGGCATTCACCTGTGCTGACACTCCAAAGCCGAACCGTCTGGTCCTTACTGCCACTCGCCAGCATCTTTCCATCAGGACTAAAGGCAACTGACCAGACATTATCATGTCCCTGCAAAGTTTGAAGGCATTGACCTGTACTGACATCCCACAGCTTCACAGTATAGTCAGTACTACTGCTAGCAAGGGTACTACCATCAGAACTGAAGGCGAGTGATACGACCCAATTGGTGTGATCCTTGCAGGTAAGGATGTGTTTCTCATCCGCAACTTGCCACAAGCGAATCTCTCCATTGGTATCACCCATAGCCAAAAGTTTACCATCAGGACTAAAGGCGACCGACAGGACACCGCCGAAGGTTTCAGCAAAAACAGATTTAGTTAGATTAGCATGAGCAAAATTGGTATTGTACAATTTTATACACCGTAAGTCTGCTTGCCAAACAGTTAAATAAGAAAAATCATAACCACTTAGATCAGTTTCCAAATGACAAAGCAAATTGAGAACATTTCCAGCCGTATACCCTGGTTCTAGCGGAGATTCTTCTCGCTGCCTTGCTAGAATTTGTGTTAACTGATTTACAAGATTTTTATTGGTTCTAAAAACAGTGAGCAGCCCATTTATAACTGGTTGGAGGATAAGGCGAATTTGAGTTTCCCTCACATAGTCCTTCGCCGTCGCCTTCATCAAAGCATGAGACCTGAACAAATCGATATTGTGAGTTTCAATTTCTCCACAAACCAACTCTATCAATACCTGAGTGACATACTCCATAACGATAGGTTGTAGAGTGAAAGTTGCTGGACTTTTCTCAACTAGCGTAGACATAGAGCGAAACTCTTTCCGCAGGGTAGCCTTCTCGATTAGCGATCGCCTAACCAGAGATTCTAAAGCCTCCAGTAATTTTTGTGGTGGTATTGGTAATACAATGTCTTCTCGCAATTGTGATAGCGAAACTGGCTCACGATTAATCACTAGCCAATACATTATTTCTTTTTCTAAATCTGACAAGCGCTCAAACTGCTGGTCTAGAATATCACGAATATCGCCAAAAACACCTGTATTCTGTTGCAAAAATTCAGTGACATTACCATCAAAGACATCAACAATTGTCGTAGCAACTATCTTTAAAGCCAATGGATTCCCTGTATAAAGTTTAATTATTGCTTTCCATTCTTCCTCTGCTGCAGATAGCCCCTTAACTTTAAAAATTTCCTGACCTTCGTCCACCTTTAAACCACTTAATTGTAGGCAGCGAACGGGTAATTTTTGTCCTTTGAGTAATGCCACTTCTTTAGGTATTTCCCGACTAGTCAGCACTAAGCAGCTTTGGTGACTTGCTTCTCCTACCTGTCTGAAAAGCTCACCATACCCTTCATATCCTTCTCGATATTGTCCAGCTCGACTTCCACTGCGGAGAATTGACTCTACATTATCAAGTATCACCAAACAGCGATTATTTTGTAAAAAATAGACTAATCGTGATATTTTTTCACTTAAATTTTCTGGTAAGTTATTTTCTGTTTCCTGCTGATCAGATAAAACTTGGATCAGGTTAGCAACAATAGTATTAACAGGTGGGGCTTCTCGTAGCGATCGCCAGATAACATACTCAAAGTCTTCCTGAATCTGTTGAGCAAGCTTGACAGACAGAGCAGTTTTGCCAATACCACCCATTCCTAATAGTGATACCAATCGGCAGCGCTCATCAAGAATCCATTCCTGTAGCGTGGTAAGCTCCTCTGTACGTCCATAAAAAACTGATGTAAAAGTAGCATCACCCCAATCTAAATGATTTTTTGAGTTTAAATAGTCAATTTTGTCTATTTTTACGCTAAAAACTGAAAAAAGCTTTTCAATACTTTTTTTATCAACCCCTGCTTCCCGATTGAGTACTTTTGAGATTGTACTGGAATATAACCCAGAAAGTGTGCTCATTTCTTCAAGAGTGTAGCTGTTGCCAAAATTTTCCTTTGTTTCTGACTTACGCTTTGCGTCCTGAAGTTTTTGTAAACCCTTATTAGTCAGTGCAACGCCGCGCTTACGTTTCCAATTTTGTAAAGTCATGCATTAAAAATATAGTTATGATAACTTAACTTTGACTGACTTGGGTTTGTGATCGAATAAAGAAGAAGGGGTGTAAGGGTGTAAGGGTGTAAGGGTGTAGGGGGGGAGCAATCGGTTGGGGTTTTAGACCGCAACCGTCTTGTTGACAACGCCCTAGTGGGAACGGTCACGCCTTACGGTGAGTCCAGCGCTGCGGGAGGGTCTCCCTCCGGAGCCACTTCTGTGCGGGGGTTCCCCCCGTTGAAGAATGTGGCGTCAGGCGACTGGGGAACCCGGAGGGCTATCGGGGAGAACCTCCGGTTCCGCTGCGAAGAGCGCAGTCACGCCCGAGAGCGGGAGAGCCGTCATTCGCGCTGTCTCACCAGAACAAGCGTGAGGGAGACCCTCATCAAGTACTGGCTCCCGTAAAAGACGGTGGGGTTTTAAACCCCATTGCACTCTTAGGGCGGGGTGTACATTTTCAAGTCTTTCCCCTACACACGCCAGATACCAAGTGAGGGAAACCCTCCTATGGCACAAAGTGCCACGCTACGCTATCAGTACTGGCTCCCCTACACCCCCACACCCCTACACCCAGGAGCGAAGCGATAAAGACTTTACGCAATTTTACAGCGTGAATACCGGACAATTGATCCACTACCAGATCTGACAAGCATGTGCTGAATATTTCATTAAGAACACTAAACCTATAGAATCTCTAGCAGATGAACAAGTAAATCGATTATGAGTGAAACCACAGAGACGATTTTCAGCAAAATCATTCGTCGAGAAATTCCAGCTGACATAATTTATGAAGATGACTTAGCGCTGGCATTTAGAGACATCAATTCCCAAGCCCCCGTCCACATTCTTGTCATTCCCAAAAAACCTATACCCAGACTCGCTGATGCCGAATCTGGTGATGATGCTCTCCTTGGACATCTTCTTTTAACAGCCAAGCGAGTTGCCGAACAAGCAGGACTTGCAAATGGCTATCGCGTTGTCATCAACACAGGTTCTGATGGGGGTCAAACTGTTTACCACTTGCATCTGCATATTTTGGGTGGACGCCAGATGGCATGGCCCCCAGGTTGATAGAGAAATAGGTAATATATGACACGTAGGGCGCGTTTCACTTACCAAACGCGCCCTATTTTGATGTTCCACAGTGCTGTGCTAGAAAAATAGGCGATAGGCCGTACATGCCCGGAGGGCAGTGAGGCGTTAGCACGTGACCCACAGACTGGTCGTGCTCCGGCTCCGTTGTTTTAAATAGCCGAGATGTGGGGAGTACGTTTCCAAACAGAACTGGATCTTTATATTTTAGAAACGGCACTTAAGACTTACAAGCAAGCTACACAAAAGGCAAAAGCAGAGAGGTATGATGATAAAAAAATGCTTTCAATTAATGTTTATCCTTCAAGTATTCTTCGCGCTGATATGAAAGTTTCTTAAGAAAATTTATCAGAAAGCAGAAGCTAATCTCAGGGAATAAACTGATGCTTGAGATTTCGGAAAAAACTCTCCTCCCATCAATTGTTGATAATGAAGGAAAAGGTTTAGAAAGCTTTAGAAGTATAGCAAGAAAATACAGGAAGAATTACGACGTCAAGTTTGCTGTTGATGACTTTGGAGTCGGCAATGCTTCCATTTCTAGGTTAGAAGAGGTCGATCCTACATATGTGAAGGTTGACAGAGAGATCCTTCACTTTGAAAAAAAACTAGGAAGAAGTATTATAGAATATCTTGTTAATCTCAAGTACGATTTTAACTGTTTTACAATCCTTGAAGGATTTGATGAGTGCAGCAACTTTTCATTGAGAGAACTGGTGGTTGAACTTGGGGTCGAATACATTCAGGGGCATAGTCTTGGCATCGCAACTCCCGAAATTAAGGCAAGATTTGATAAAGACCAATGTGAAAATATATTTGAGATCTTAAATTGGAGACAAAGCAGTAACCGAAATTGAAGCTATTCTTTCCCATTTCGCAACTTACAAAAATGTTACACTTAAAGACAAATCGTCCCTATATGACGGCTTATGTCTCCAGAATCTCCCGTATACCGTGACACAAGTGCAAGCGACTATAGTATAATATCAGTCCAAAATCTGAGCAAATTATATCCAGTCGCTGTTAAGGAACCAGGTATTGTCGGGACACTTACCCACTTTTTCCGCCGCACTTACCGACAAATCAAAGCAGTTGAAGATGTTTCCTTTGAAATTGCACCTGGTGAGGTGGTGGGCTTTTTGGGACCAAATGGCGCTGGTAAAACCACGACATTGAAAATGCTCACAGGGCTGATTCATCCATCTATTGGTCAAATCAGAGTGGCTGGACACGTTCCGTTTCGTCGCCAGGAAGGGTTTTTGCAAAAAATTACCCTGGTGATGGGGCAAAAACAGCAACTACTATGGGACTTGCCTGCTCTAGATTCTCTCAAGATTAATGCTGCTGTTTACAACATATCTGACAAAGAGTTCCGCCACCGGGTGGGGGAATTAACCGAGATGCTGTCGCTGTCCGGAAAACTAACGCAACCCGTGCGGAAGCTGTCTTTAGGTGAACGAATGAAGGCGGAATTGTTAGCAGCACTTTTACACCGTCCACAAGTCCTGTTTTTAGATGAACCAACACTAGGGTTAGATGTGAATGCTCAGGTGGGAGTGCGTGATTTCTTACGCGATTATAATCAACGATATCAGGCGACAGTGCTATTAACAAGCCATTACATGGCAGATATCACCGCTTTGTGTCAGCGGGTACTGCTGATTCACCAAGGACATTTGATCTATGACGGTAGTTTAGATGGTTTGCAGGAACGTTTTGCCCCTTACCGGGAAGTTCATTTGGAATTAACCCATGAGTTGCCCAAAGAAAAACTGATGTTATACGGTGATGTACGACAAATAGAAGGACGTTCCGTGTGTTTTATGGTACCACAAGAGGCACTCACTCGCACTGTCGCGAAGATTTTAGCAGATTTGGAGATTGTAGATTTGACAGTGACAGAACCAGCAGTTGAAGAGGTGATTGGGCGAGTTTTCCAAGCCGGAGTGGTCGTAGCACCTAGTCAATAAGGTGTTTGGTTGGTTACTGCAATCCGACCGTGCCCTTTGTTGATTTGCTGATAAATCTCACTGCCCAAATTATAATGTCAGTACGGTTGTTACTACTTTTACTTGCGAAGAATCTGCAATAGAGAAAGCTATTGCTACATTAGATGATATATAAAGAAAAATCGCTTTTTACTGCGTATTGACCCGCTCCTCAGACAAAACTATGAGTACAAATACCATTATTTCCAAGAATCCTTTACTGAAAGGCTCTGGTTTGCCTTCCTTTGGGGAGATTTCAGCAGAGTCTGTTGTACCAGCATTTAATCAACTGCTCGCAGAAATCGATCAGGAACTTACGACTTTAGAAGCTCATGTAAAACCTACTTGGAACGGTTTAGTAGAACCTCTGGAAAAGCTGACAGAACGCCTCAATTGGAGTTGGGGAATTGTAAACCATTTGATGGGTGTGAAAAATAGTTCTGAACTTCGCGAAGCATACGAAAGCGTACAGCCGCACGTCGTGCAATTTTCCAACAAGCTCGGTCAAAGCCAACCAATTTATAATGCTTTTAAGGCATTGCGTGCTAGTGATACTTGGGCAAAACTTGAGGAGTCTCAACAGCGTATTGTAGAAGCAGCTATCCGAGATGCGGAACTTTCTGGTGTTGGCTTGCAGGGCGAAGCAAAGGAACGTTTTAATGCCATTCAGATGGAGTTGGCAGAACTGTCTACCAAGTTTTCCAACCATCTGCTAGATGCAACCAAAGCGTTTAGTATGACTTTGACAAATCCAGAACAAATCGAGGGTTTACCTCCCAGTTTAGTGAGTTTAGCCGCACAAGCAGCACAAGCTGCGGGCGAAGAAAATGCGACAAGAGAAAATGGTCCTTGGCGCATCACTTTAGACTCGCCCAGTTATGGTCCTTTCATGCAGCATAGCACCCGACGGAATTTGCGGGAAAAACTATACAGAGCCTTTATTAGCCGTGCTTCTTCAGGAGAGTTGGATAACAACCCGTTGATTAAACGCATTTTGGAGTTGCGTCAAGAACTAGCAAAATTACTTGGCTTTGAAACATATGCTGAATTAAGCTTAGCCAGTAAAATGGCTCCTAATGTTCAAGCAGTTGAGTCCTTATTAGAAGAAATGCGTCGTGCTAGTTATGATGCTGCTATTAAGGAATTGGAAGAACTCAAAGCCTTTGCTGCATCTAAGGGTGCACCAGAAGCAAACGATTTGCAGCACTGGGACATCAGTTTTTGGGCAGAACGTCAACGAGAAGAAAAATTTGCTTTCACGGCTGAAGAATTACGCCCTTATTTCCCACTTCCTCAAGTGCTGGATGGCTTGTTTGGACTAGTGCAGCGACTATTTGGCATCACTATTAGCCCGAATGATGGGCAAGCCCCAGTTTGGCATGAGGATGTGCGTTACTTCCAAATTGCTAACGAAACAGGTCAGCCAATTGCCTACTTCTACCTTGATCCCTACAGCCGTCCACAAGAAAAGCGTGGCGGTGCTTGGATGGATGTTTGTATTAACCGTGGCAAAGTTACAAAAAATGGAGTAACCACTACCCGCTTACCTGTGGCGTATTTGGTGTGTAACCAAACTCCGCCAATTGGTGATCAGCCTAGCCTCATGACTTTCAATGAAGTCGAGACTTTGTTCCACGAGTTTGGTCATGGCTTGCATCATATGCTGACCAAAGTAGACTATGCTGCAGCTGCAGGCATCAATAACGTTGAGTGGGATGCAGTGGAATTACCCAGCCAGTTTATGGAAAACTGGTGCTACGACAGACCAACTTTGTTTGGTATGGCAAAACATTACCAAACTGGTGAACCTCTACCGGAACATTATTACCAAAAGTTACTGGCGGCAAAGAACTACATGAGTGGTAGTGGTACATTGCGACAAATCCACTTTAGCAGCCTTGACATAGAACTGCACCACCGCTATCGTCCTGATGGCGGCGAGACTCCAAAAGATGTGCGATCGCGCCTTGCCAAAACCACTACTGTTTTGCCACCACTACCAGAAGATTCATTTCTATGTGCTTTCGGACACATTTTTTCTGGTGGATATGCTGCTGGTTACTACAGTTATAAATGGGCGGAAGTGTTAAGTGCTGACGCTTTTGCCGCATTTGAAGAAGCTGGCTTAGATAATGAAAGTGCTCTAAAAGCTACAGGTAAGCGTTATCGTGATACAGTACTGGCTCTTGGTGGTAGTAAGCATCCAATGGACGTGTTTAAGTCGTTCAGGGGTCGTGAACCCAGTACTGAAGCTTTGCTCAAGCATAATGGCTTAGTAGCAGCGGCGTAACTCTCAACACCTCAGTTAGCTAGAGAAATTGATACTACTAACTGAGGAAACATAAATCAAAACAAAAAGCGACAATAAGCTGTTGTGCATTAAAAATGCACAACAGCAAGGCAGAAGGCAGACGGCAGAAGGCAGAAGGGAAGAGGGTTTCAATGATTGACTAAACCAAAACAATATGCAAGTTAAAAGCGCAACAGCTTCTTATTCAGATGCGGCTAATTTTACTTGAGCATACTGAATAAGAACTGCTGACTAAGCCTGCCATAGCGGACTTAGTCGAGCAGAGGAACTACTTGAAAAACAAACTTAGTGTGGCTGAACTCTAGCAGTACCTGCGTTCATTATTCCCTAATGTTTTTTCGTAAACAATAACTCAGAAATTTTATTCGTGTTTTCACGAAGTTTTAGTACAAAAAATTTTATTGTCACTTTACAAAAAAAATCACTAAATACTTAGCTTTCTCTGTTAAGATTATTACTTGAAATGCAAAATACAAAATAAGAGCCATACCATCCCAGACCATAGGGTTAATTACTGCCATTTTGGTGCAAATAAGTTACTTTATCTACCCAATAAAAGAATAACTGCAGACATAGCAGATTTGACGCTTTGAATTTTCAAAGCAGATTTATGCTGCTTAGGGATTTTTATACGCCAAGTCACCCAACCTAATGACCAAGTTTAGACAAGGAATTGTATGAAACAACATTTGCGTTTTGTTCGGCGTGTGCTGTTCGTTACGCCATTCATAGCTGGTTCTGCCTTAGCAACAGCACCTAGTCAAGCTGCTACTTTTGCTTACTCTCAAGGTGACTTCGATTTTACTAACTTTAGTCAAAAACCTTTGGCAATAGCAACTGATGTTAACGGCAATAGCCTTGCCATTGGCAAGGGTGGTATGGTGAAAGCTTTATCTCAAGCAACAGCAACTTTTGTAACTGGTCCTACTCCACCAGAAGCATCCAATTTTTCTTTGAGCCAAGCTTTGGGAGAAGGTAGAGATTATTTAGGACAAGCAAATACTCAGGCTACAGTTATCGGTAATTTTGTTGTAGATGCAAATACACAATGGTCTGTTGACTTTACAACAAATTTAAACCTGAAAACATCAATAGATAATCCACCAGCAGAAAATGCAAGAGCAGCCGGAGATATATCTTTCGCATTGATCGACACCACGAATAACAGTATCTTAGATTTCTTCGACTTAACAGGAAATGTAGAGACTCTAGGTGATAACGATTTTATCGCATTTCAAAAAAGCGACAATGTGAGTTTGAATAATCCAGTCACCACGTCTAATTTTGGGGGAAATCAAGAATCTGCGACAGCTTCCATTCAGGGTTCTGTGCAACGTTATTTTGCCAACGAAACAAATGTCGCTTTAGTAGAAGTTAAGAGGAATCGGGCTAGAGTTGTAGTACCAGAACCTTCTACTACTCTGGCTTTACTGTCCTGTTGTAGCCTTCTTGGGGTTGTCACCAAAGCCAAACGTAAAGCAATGACTTTAGTACGCTCATTGAAAGAAAAGAACTGCTAAAGGTTAATACGCTATAGTGACCAAAAGCGATGATGCAGACTTTTGGTCACTCTATCTGTATCCACCCACTGATGCTGAATAGTAAAACGCAAGTGTGTTTCATACCAAGTGTGTTTCATACAGATATGCTTGTTTGTATTTCTCCTTTGCCCTTTAACTGAAAAGTATTGGCCAAGGAAGCGTTAGACCGATTTATCGAAATATTGGAAAACTTGCATACCAGCTAGCTTGGCTCTCTGTCGCTACAATTTTCCTTCAATTCAGGGTGCACCGCACAAGGGAGGAGCATCTCTCCCGAAAAATACTTGCAGCTGCCGCACGCAATGGGAATCACCAATGGGGGCTTGATTGGTGGTGGTGTGGTTGGAGTTGGGGGTTTTCGCAAACGGGCGATCACTAATCCTCCAACAACCATCAGTACACCACCACTGTCGCTTGCACAGCTAAAAACCATAAGTTTGTGGATCGCTGGACGTTGTGATTCTAGTGCATGACCCACTGAAATCAATGCAGTACTAGTTGCAGATGTCACCAGTGCTGCGCCACCAATGCTTACTGCAAATACTCCCAGAGTATAGGCACTAACAGAAATTACTTCTAGAAATTCGTCTTTGGTTATCATAGAGAAGCCCTGTGTGATGTTTTTGTGGTAGCGGCTAAAAATTGATTTGTTCTAGGTTACTATTCGCACTTACTATTTAGTGTGATTAAACACATCATATGGAAATAATTAGATATAAGAATGATAATTATGCAAGAGAGGGGAGAGCTGAGCTAAGCTCGGTTCTCCCCTCCCTAATATTTTGATTATCATTTAGGATTGCTATATAGGACTCCTATTTGATTTTTGAAAAAAACTCAGTATACCTTTATTGCTTTTTCCCTGTTAAGCGTTAAGCGTTCCCTGCCCTGACGAGTTGTTCACCCTATGGCTAACGCCACGCCTTACGGCTATTGGGGAGAACCTCCGGTTCCGCTAGCCCCTAAGGGGGCCGGAGCTAACGCGCTCCGCCAGATGCCTCTGTCGGGAAACCCTCCTGCAGCACTGATCTCACCAAATCAAACCGGATTCCTGTAGCTACTCACAAATTCGTTATTAATCTTGCCTTTCTCAACAAATATTGCAGAGCTGTCTCTTCTCTAGAAATAATATCAGCTGTCGCAGACATCCCAGCTTGAAGATGACATTTGTATTCACCATGTCCGAAAGAAAGTGTTTCTGGTTTTACTGTGACTTCAAAGTTGCTAGTACCAGCAGTTGAAGAACCAGTGGTTCCTGTACCAGAATTGCTACCAGATGTTATGGCGTCTGGAGAAATGGTGCTAACAGTACCTTTAAGAGTGCCGTAATCAGGATAGGGACATGCATCAACTCGCAATTGCACTTTTTGAGCAACTGCGACTTTTTTTACATCAGCAGAAGGAATTATGACTTTAATGAGTAGAGGAGCATTAAGAGGAACAATTTGGGCAATAGGTTCGCTAGTACGGACAACTTGACCTGGGTTATAGACATTGAGCTTAAGAATAATGCCGTTACTGGTGGCACGAATGATGCTACTTTTGAGTTGAGTATCAAGTTGTTGCAGGTCTTTTCGAGATTGGTTGATTTGGTTTTGTGTTTCAGAACGCCGCTGAATTAAAGCTTCTTTTTCTTTGAGTAAAGTTGCGATAGTTGCTTGACCTTTAGCAATTTCTTGCTCAACGCGTTTTTTTGCCATCTCAACCGTTGCGTTGCTGGGATTAACAGCAGCTTTAGCTGATTTAACTTTGGCTTTGGCGATATCAATGGCTTTTTGTTGACCTTGTAGTATTAATTTTGTTTGTTCAACAACTAGTTTTTTCTGTTCAAAATCACGCCGACCAATTGCTCCAGTTTCTGACAACTGCTGATAGCGATCGCTATCTACCATAGCAAAGTCTAAATCTACCTTGGCTTTTTGCAAGTCTGCTTCTGCTTTCTGCAAATTTGCTTCTGCACCTAGTGAGTCGCTTGTCGTTGTGATTTGTCGTTCTTGATATTCCCGTTGACTACGTGCCAATTCCGCTTTTGCAGAAGAAATGGTCTGTTCTATGACTTGCTTTTCAGCACTAACCTGAACATCTAAACTTTTGATTTGAGCATACATTTGAATAAGCTGTAACTTGCTCTGCTCAATATTGCCTTTGATCTGGCTCTTTTTGATTTGCAGTTGATCATCATTCAAAACAGCGATCGCATCTCCCTGCTTGACCATTTGATTTTCTTTGACAAAAATTTCTTTAACAGTTCCTTCTATTTCTGGTTGTACTAGCCGGAGGTCTCCTGTGGGGCGCACATTAGCACTAGCTTTCACTGTGACATTGTATTTTATAGAGGAGGCAAGGCTAAATATAGTAGCGACAGTTCCAACAAGAAATACTCCAGCTAAAGATGTCCAAGGACTAATAGGAGGGAGAAACCCATCACTTTCAACTGAGGTAATTTGATGTGATGGTAGAAGTTTTTGATTATGTGTATGCATAATGACTAATTTTTAATTGTTAATTGCTACTTGAGTTTCTAAATCTCTTTTTTGAGTCATTAGCCATTAACTAAACTATCAAAAAGTCCAAATGGTCTCCTTCTTTTGATCGTAAATCTGAAAGAGTTCCTTGAAGTTTTAATCTGCCTTGATCTAACATTACAACCCAATCAGCACGATTAATAACTTTGGGACGATGGGTAATCAAAATCGTAGTTTTACCGTGACGGTGTTGAAACAGTTTATCCAGCACAAGGTTCTCGCTCACTGGATCAAGTCCAGAGGTAGATTCATCTAAAATGAGGATTGCTGGATCTGTGGCTATAGCTCGTGCTATTGCTAGTCGTTGACGTTGTCCACCAGAAATATTTGCGCCAAATTCACCTAAAATCGTTTGATATTTCTCGGGTAAATTACTAATAAAATCATCGGCTTCTGCAATTTGGCAAGCTTGCACAATCTCCTCAAAAGTTAATTGTGGTCTTCCTATGCGAAAGTTTTCAAGAATGGAACGACTCCAAAAGTGAGCGTCTTGAGGAACTAAAACCACCTGTTGACGCAGACAATCAAGAGGGAGGTCATCTAAGTTATACAGTCCAATACGAATATTTCCTGATTGCAGTGGATACAATCCAGCAATGACTTTAGCTAAAGTGCTTTTACCACAGCCGGATTTACCAATCAAGGCAACAACTTTTCCACCCGGAATTGTTATCGAAAAGTCTTCTAATAAGTCAAGCCGACCTGCATAGTGAAAGTTAACTTGACGACAAATAATATCGGCATTTGGTTGTATTCGAGCAAATGGCTTTTTGGCGTCATCTTCACTATGTTCTGGGGTTGCATCTATAACTTCTGTCAGGCGTTGTGTGGCAGTTTTGGCACGGGTAAATCGATCAACAAAATTAATGATAGTACTAATTAAGCCCAGGAAATTAGCATTCATCGAGTTAAATGCTAGCAATTGCCCGATACTTAAATTCTCCGCTGGGTTACTCACCAAATTACCGCCAAACCATAGTAAAACAATGCTGCCAATAGCAGAAACCAAACTAGAGAAGCTATTGTTGATAATGCTAATCTGAATAGTCCGGAGTGTGACGTTAGCCAGATGGCTAAATCGGGTTTGAAATTCATCCCAAAATTGGGGTGCGGCTGTGGTACTTTTGAGAGTGAGTGCGCCTTTAAATGTTTCTACTAAAATACCTTGTGTTTCTGCTTCTGTGACCAAAAGTTCACGAGTTTTTTGCCGTAAACTAGGCTGAAATACTATCGTAGATAAAGTCATCACCACAGAGACGAACATCGCTACTATCGTTAGTTTCCAGCTATAGAAAACCATCAAACTCAAAGAAATGATCGCAATAAAAAATCTACTGGGCAGAGAGATAACAACTTGAGCAACTAACTGATTAATCTCGTTGATGTCTCGCAACCGACTCACAATTTCCCCGCTACGTCGAGATTCGTAGTAAGAAAGAGGTAATCGCAGAATAGCTCTTCCAAATTCTAGGACTAGTCCTAGTTGTAGACGTTGGGCAAAGTGAGCGATTAAGTTAGACTGCACCCAGGAAAGACTGCTAGCAATCAAATTCATGACTACGACGGCGATCGCCACAGTCGTCAGTAGCCTCGTATCACCACGCACCAGCACATCATCAGTTAGGAGTTGCAGCAGAAAAGGGGAAGCTAAAGAGAGTAATCCCAGTAGGAAATTTAACGGCAAAGCTTGCGCTAAAATTCCGCGAAAAATCCAGACACGTCGGAAAAAACGCCAAAAACCTCCAACCTGATCGTTTTTTTGCTCTAAAAAGCGAACTGGATCTGGCTCTACCAAAAGCATCAACCAATCCGTCCAAGCCTCTGCTAAATCTTTTTTAGAAAGATAACGGATTCCTACTGCTGGATCAGCGACGACACATTTGTTGCCTTTCTTGCCGTATAAAACAACCCAATGACACCCTTTCCAGTGAATAATTGCTGGTAAGGGCGCTTCATTCATCCGATTTAACAATTCTGCCGAAGTTCTGACATGGCGAGCTTTAAACCCGAGTGTTTCTGCTCCTCGTTTCAGCCCTAATAAAGTTGTGCCTAATTGTCCAGTACCGACTGCCTCACGGATATGATTCAGCGTGAAAGTACGTCCATGATGTCTAGCGATAGAAGCTAGACAAGCAGCACCGCAATCTTCTTCACTGTATTGTAAGATATGAGCGTATTTCATAAAGAAATGCTTGTCTGTACGTCTCCTGTGTTTGAAATCAGTAGAACACTCAACACTATCCCTCACTCCCTTAGAATGTTTCTTGAAAGCGCCCCACAGGCGGCGATTGCGCAGGGCGCAGACGCCAAAGGCGTATCGCGCGCCATCCGTTATGAATAAAAGAACACTCTTTTTCCCCTACACCCCTAAACCCCCACAGCCCTACACCCCTACACCCCTACACCCCTACACCCCTGTGTTTCTTCAGAGGTGTGGTCAGGAATACGCGACTCAGCGCCAAAAATCAGACAAAGGGTGTGGTAAAATTATGCACTAGCATTAGCCTGCAAACCATTCTTGCCCACGCCCTTTGTGTTGATTGATATGCTCCTATCGTTGCTGTATAGCCCCGAGCAACAATAGGAATATAAAGCAACAATGCAACACCAGTAAACTTGTGAGTGTTTTAAGAACTAGCTATCAGCTTTGCTATAGTTCAGTTGTTGTAGTTAACTTGTGCCGAAATTGTTAATGACGACTTAGCCTCCGTGTCACTTACTGATGCGCTTCCATTGAGATCAGTAGAGTAGGTGCCGCTATCCACTCCTGTGCTAGCCGCAACAGTACCTTCTACGGTAGCTGTGTTGCTGAAACCGCCAACAACGCTGGTTGCTTGAGATGCTGTAATTTCAGTGAAAAGTGGATTCATGACTTTTTCCTCGAACTAATTAGTGTTAATTGAATTGATTTGAGTGATCTGGAAAATCAGACAAAGGGTGTGGTAAAATTTTGTACTAGCATTGCCTGCAAACCATTCTTGCCCACGCCCTTTGTGTCGATTGATATGCTCCTATCGTTGCTGTATAGCCCCGAGCAACGATAGGAATAGGGTCAATGCAACACCAGTTAACAAGTTAGCTGTTTTAAGAACTAGCTGTCAGCGTAGTTAATTGCTGCGCTGATATTTAATGAGGAGGTAGTCTTCTGGTCATCTGCTTCTACGCTTCCATTGATATCAGTAGAGTAGGTGCCAGTGGGCACTTCTGTGCTAGCCGCAACAGTACCTTCTACGGTAGCTGTGTTGCTGAAACCACCAACAACGCTGGTTGCTTGAGATGCTGCAATTTCAGTGAAAAGTGGATTCATGACTTTTTTCCTTGAACTAATTTAGTGTTAATTGAATTGATTTGAGTGATCTGGAAAATCAGACAAAGGGTGTGGTAAAATTTTGTACTAGCATTGCCTGCAAACCATTCTTGCCCACGCCCTTTGTGTCGATTGATATGCTCCTATCGTTGCTGTATAGCCCCGAGCAACGATAGGAATAGGGTCAATGCAACACCAGTTAACAAGTTAGCTGTTTTAAGAACTAGCTGTCAGCGTAGTTAATTGCTGCGCTGATATTTAATGAGGAGGTAGTCTTCTGGTCATCTGCTTCTACGCTTCCATTGATATCAGTAGAGTAGGTGCCAGTGGGCACTTCTGTGCTAGCCGCAACAGTACCTTCTACGGTAGCTGTGTTGCTGAAACCGCCAACAACGCTGGTTGCTTGAGATGCTGCAATTTCAGTGAAAAGTGGATTCATGACTTTTTTCCTTGAACTAATTTAGTGTTAATTGAATTGATTTGAGTGATTTGGAAAAAGAGCGTGGTAAAATTATGCACTAGCATTGCCTGCAAACTATTCTTGCCCACGCCCTTTGTGTCGATTGATATGCTCCTATCGTTGCTGTATAGCCCCGAGCAACGATAGGAACTTGCATTGGCGATGCAACACCAGTTAACAAGCTAGCTGTTAGAACTAGCTGTCAGCTTTGTTATAGTTCAGTAGTTAATTGCTGCACTAATATTTAATGACGAGGTAGTCTTCTGGTCATCTGCTTCTACGCTTCCATTGAGATCAGTAGAGTAAGTACCGCTTTCCACTCCTGTGCTAGCTGCAACAGTACCTCCTAGGGTAGCTGCGTTGCTGTAAGTGGTAGATTCTGTGCTCTTAGCAGCGAAACCGCCGACAACGCTGGTTGCTTGAGATGCTGCAATTTCAGTGAAAAGTGGATTCATGACTTTTTTCCTTGAACTAATTAGTGTTAATTAAATTGATTTGAGTGATCTGGAGAAAGGGCGCGGTAAGATTATGCACTAGCATTGCCTGCAAACCATTCTTGCCCACGCCTTTTGTGTTGATTGATATGCTCCTATCGTTGCTGTATAGCCCCGAGCAACGATAGGAACATGCTTTGGCGATGCAACACCAGTTAACAAGTTAGCTGTTTTAAGAACTAGCTGTCAGCGTAGTTAATTACTGCGCTAATATTTAATGACGAAGTAGTATTCTGGTCATTTGCTTCTACGCTTCCATTGAGAGCAGTAGAGTAGGTGCCGGTGGGCACATCTGTGCTAGCCGCAACAGTACCTCCTAGGGTAGCTGTGTTGCTGTAAGTGGTGGGTTCTGTGCTACTAGCAGCGTAACCGCCGACAACGCTGGTTGCTTGAGATGCTGCAATTTCAGTGAAAAGTGGATTCATGACTTTTTTCCTTGAACTTAGTTGAGTTATCTGGAAACCGATGTCTTTGTTTCCGATACTGAAAATGTAGCATTAAAAATTACTGCTTGAGAAGATGAAACACTTAAGTTGACGGAAACAACATGAACATATGTACTAACGTAAGTAAGTAAAAATATTATATCTTTCAGTTATAAATAATACTAAAGTGTTATCCGTTATATTACACTTATAAAAAATTTTTCTGTGTGCTAGCGCTAGCATCAAGTAAGTTTTTTTTTTACTGAGTATGTAAGGATACTAAAAAGAATAGAAAGATTAAATGCTGAAGAGAATCGTAAGTTAGTAACAAAAATGACTCTAATATCATGGCTTGCAACTCATAACTTTCATTACCTTGTTGTTTCGCCGACAATCATTTGTACGAAAAAGTACCAGTAACTTAACTTTTCGCGATCAGCTCTTATGTCGTAGTAGAAGTGTAGGATTCAATGACTGAGCAGTTTTTGAAGCGACACACCTGTGATGAACCTAGGAACAGGATTTGCGTCGTACAGGATTTTTCCAGTGGCTAGCTGCGAAATCGCATTCTGTCATAGTCTCAAAAGATGGTATAATAATGCGAAATAAAAAGAACAAAACATGAAGATAAATGTATCTCGTCAGAAACCGCGTGTCTTGACATGGCAAGCGGTTTTCTCAATGCTCATGTTTGTTTTCATGTACCTACCTATAGTGGTACTGGCGTTTTATAGTTTCAACCAGTCGCCCTACAGTGCACGTTGGCAAGGGTTGACTTTGGAATGGTATAGCAAGTTGTTTAGCGATGAGCGGATTTTATCGGCTTTAGAAAACAGTTTGATAGTAGCCTTTTGTGCAGTAGGGATTTCTGCAATACTAGGAACGTTGATGGCAGTGGGGTTGGCGCGTTATCAGTTCTTGGGTAAGAGTTTGTATCGCGGTGTTTCTTACTTACCATTGATTATTCCTGATATTGCGATCGCAGTAGCTACCCTAGTTTTTCTAGCAGCGTTTGCCATTCCCTTAAGCATCTGGACAATCGTTGCGGCTCATGTCGTCTTTTGTCTTGCCTATGTTTGTCTTGTTGTATCTTCTCAACTAACTCATTTAGATCCCCATTTAGAAGAAGCAGCACTGGATCTCGGAGCAACACCAGTGCAAGCCTTCATCAAAGTCTTGTTACCTCAGTTAATACCTGGTGTTGTCGCTGGTTGTTTACTAGCCTTTGTCCTCAGCTTAGACGACTTTCTCATTGCCAGTTTCACTGCTGGTAGTGGTTCCAACACTTTACCTATGGAAATTTTTAGCCGCATCAGAACAGGAGTCAAACCAGATATTAATGCTCTGAGTGTGATCTTGATTTTAGTCTCTGGGATTGTCGCTCTTATAGCTGAGTTAATTCGTGCGTCAGGACAAAGAATAAATAGTCATTAGTCATTAGTCATTGGTCATTAGTTATTAGTTATTGGTCATGATCCCGATCCATTTACCAAACTACTTGACAATATTAGGAGTTTTATCATAATATTATTTTATATAATGGGAATCCTTGCGTGCATACATACTTATATTTATAAACTTCTAACTTAGAAACTTTTCACCCTACATAGGCAGATGCGCAGAACTTTTTTATCTGTGTGCTTGGTGTTGTGGGTGTGAGCAGACAGTCAGAAATGTTTGTGTCAAGATACATTTCTGTATTTGAACAGCTCAAGTTAGAGCCAACTTTGGACAAGATGCGATACATGGCTCACTATGCAAATTTGTCAAAATCCCAGTTGCTCCAATCCCTTCAACCCTGACAGCAATAGATTTTGCACCAGCTGTGGACAAAATAACTTTGGCAACTTCCTTAGAAACCGCTACCGTGTGTTGGAATTGTTAGGCGAGGGTGGGTTTAGCAGAACATATGCAACCGAAGACGTTGATAGACTAGATGCTCCATGCGTCATCAAACAGTTCTTCCCACAAATTCAGGGGACTTCAGAACGTACAAAAGCTGCACAATTGTTTAAGGAAGAAGCGAAGCGACTTTATGAACTGGGAGAAAATCACTGGCAAATTCCCAGATTACTTGCTTACTTTGAACAAGGTTCTAGTCTCTATCTGGTGCAAGAATTTATTCAAGGGCAAACTCTATTACAAGAACTCCAGCAACAACCTTTTAGTGAAGAAAAAATTCGAGATCTTTTAGAAGATTTATTACCTGTTCTCCAATTCATTCACGAGCGTAACGTTATTCATCGGGATATTAAACCAGAAAATATTATTCGCCGCCAAACTGATGGCAAACTCGTTTTAATTGACTTTGGTGGTGCTAAGCAGGTGACACAAACCAGTTTATCAAGACAAGCTACAGTGCTATATACAATCGGTTATGCACCTAGTGAGCAAATGGCTGGATTTGCTTGTCAGGCTAGTGATTTATACGCTTTAGGAGTCACTTGTGCGCGTCTTATGACTCAATGTTTGCCTATACAAAATCCTGATGGAGGACAGATTCAAGATACTCTTTACAACCCCATGAATGGTGAATGGTTATGGCGAGAGTATTTACAGGAAAAAGGGGTTACTATTAGCAATGACTTGAGGGAAATTCTGGATAAGTTGCTGAAACATTTGGCAAAAGATAGGTATCAATCAGCAACAGAAGTTTTGCAAGAATTGAATGCAACAAAATTTTTTGCACAACCAATTGTGGCAATTCCTCAAGCGAAATCGTTACCATTTGAAAAATACAAAGTCACAACGCCAATTTCTGAAATAAAAGCTTCTTCAGAACTCGACTCCTTACAGACCTTTAATTTTGATGTGGTGACAGTAGACGCACAAGGTGATGAAATCAGCCGTGAGTGTCGGAGTGCAAAGTTTTATGCAGAAAACTTGGGGAACGAAGTGACGTTGGAAATGGTAGGAATTCCTGGCGATACTTTTATGATGGGTTCAAAAGACAATGAAGGGGATGCAGATGAACGTCCACAACATCAAGTGAGTATCAAACCCTTTTTTATGGGGAAGTTTCCCGTCACCCAAGCACAATGGAAAGCAGTCGCAGCTTTACCTAAAGTCAAACAATCTTTAAATCCTTATCCATCAAAATTTAAAGGTGCGAATCGACCAGTTGAAAATATTTCTTGGCACGAAGCAATAGAATTCTGTACCAGGCTGTTTGCAAAAACTGGACGACTATATCGCTTACCCAGTGAAGCCGAATGGGAGTATGCTTGTCGTGCCCGAACATCGACACCCTTCCATTTTGGCGAAACAATTACGACTGAATTAGCAAACTGTAGTCAGGAGACTCAGACTTGGGAACAAAAACCCAAAAACCCAAAAGAAACAACACCTGTAGGTAGTTTTCAGGTGGCAAATGCCTTTGGCTTATACGATATGCATGGGTTAGTTTGGGAGTGGTGTGCTGATCCTTGGCACAAAAATTACGATGGCGCACCCACAGATGGATCAGTTTGGGAAGTTGGTGGCGACGATAATCGTCGTGTGCTTCGTGGTGGTTCTTGGAGTTTTAGTTCTGCGCTTTGCTGTAGCGCTAGTCGTAGCTGGAACGAACCGGATGGCGGATTGAGGATATGCGGGTTTCGAGTGGTGTCAAGTTGGTCTGTTTGAAATCTTAAAAGGGTTTTTAGGGAACAGGGAACGCTTAACAGCTGTGCGTTCGCTTATTTTGAGAGCCGAAGGGGAATTAAAGCCTTAATGTAAAAGGAAAACGGGGATTTTTACGTGAACCATTATTTTTTAGTAAAATTTGTGACCATCACAGAAGGCTTCCAGAGGTGAGCAATTGGGCGCAGGCATAGGACAAATCATAAAATGACCAAAAGCCCCGTGCGAATAAAAATGCCTGAATCCATTGCATCGCCAGGATTACAAGCCCTGTGGGGCGTAAATTAAATCTTGCGGTTAAAAATGAGCGAACGTACAGTAACAGGGAACAGGGAACAGGGAACAGAAAAATATCCTAACAATTGTGGCGACTGCTATAAAACAAAAAAAACAGGGGTGAGCATCTCACCCACCCCAGAAAAGTTATTCTTTTACTACACAACGCTTTAAACTAATTTCAAATCTGGATACTCCGCGAGGACATCATCAGAGGTGAGAGTATCACCTTCAGCTTGTGGAGTCCAAAGAACTTCTATAGCAAGCAGTTGCTCTCCAGGAATACTACCAAATTGACGTAGAGCTTGACGCAAATCGTCAGCGCTGTTAATGTCGCCTAGCTGGAGTTTACCCAAGGTTGCAGCTAGTAAAGTAACGATAATATATTCTCCAGGTCCTTCAGTGATCAGACGGGTTGGATTGTCGAGTTCACCAGCAGCAGGTAAAGCATCTTTGGGAGCAGTTGCTTTGAGCTGGTTGTTCACATTAGAAAGAGTTTCTCCTGTAAATTTGCTGCGTTCTGCCAATGAGAAACGGTTGAATTGAGCTTCAGCTGCGTTTAAACGCGCTTGTTCGGTACCACCACCAGCGTAAACCCAATATTCCGGATGGCGTAGCAAAGCTAGGCTGGCTTCTTGCAGAATTTCTGCTCTACCTTCTGGGGAGTTCGTATCAGCAGTTTCAGCAATCTGGTTGAGTTCGGTTTGCAAATTACGGGCGCTACCTAACAAGCCAACTTGTAAACGAGTTACGGAAACAGAAGGGTTGCTGTTGTAGCTGACTTCACTATCACCAGAAGCGTTACCAGAAGCAACGCGACGGAAGGTTTGTAGCAGGAAGTTGGCGATCGCAATAAAAATTAAAATGCTAAATAAACCACCAAATCCTCCCCCAATACCCCAAAACGGAAGCAGGAAGGGAAAGCCAAAACCTCCACCAGGATAGGGAGCATAGTAACCTCCGCCATAACCTCCACCTGGTGCGTAGGTGCGAGGAGAGGAGTAGGGACGGCTTGATGAGGGCATTCTAAAGGAACCACCGCCGATTCTACCCCCACTGGCGGCTAGCGCTCCATCGGAGTGACTAAATGCCAATGTAAAAACAAGGCATAGCAGGAGCAGAGATTTTAAAAGGGGTTTGGTAGCTTGTTGTAGTTTTTTACGCATGACGACACAGTGGCTTGAAAAACAGTATTGGTTATCTTTTCTCCCTATGCTGGTTGGAGTTTTGTGCTTGTTCAATAACGCCAGCCCGTAGTCTTAAACAGTCCTTGGCACTCTTTGCGCCAGTACAGACTACATTTCCAATTTACCGTCTACTGTGTTGCACGGGCAGCATGCTTTGGGCGGATTTCTGGAGTAGATAACCGTACCTGACAAGTTATTGAAACTTCTAAGTTCAATATTCACAAAGCCAATTCCCTCTTTGTTGTGCCAAAATTGGTCTGTGCACAAGTTTTTGTTTTTACTTACTTTTAATTTTAAAAAATAATTTTCTTAGGTTTCTCATCATTATTGAAAATTTCAAAAAAAACCTATAGTTTGTATATTTTATAACTAAACATGTTTGTGAGTAGAGATCATAAATAGTTTTATTTTTTTGAAAAATATAATTAATCAAAATAGCTTTTCGGCATTTTGGCATAACATTTTGGGTGTTCTTCAGATATTCTACTAAAAGTAGCTAAATTTCAAAGTCTTAATAGGACTCATTTGACGGCTATAATTTTCAGTATAAACATGGAATTATTTAATATATATATGTATCAAATATTTAATTTTGAAAAAACATCAAATGTAAAATGTTATTACGTAAACCCAAAGCGTGAACGAGCCGTGCCGCCGGCATAGAGCATACCCGGAAAACCAAGACATTTTACGTTTTTCCATTTTACGTACTTAGCAGGTGTAGAACTTATTTCATCTTCATCTTTACTTTCACTTCTGTCTCAAAATTTTCTCAATTCGTATATACAAAAAACAGTATGTATGATACAAATAAAATATTCATCTAAAAACTTGAAATTGAAAAAAAAGTTAGCGAATTATTTTCGCCAAATTAAGCTTTCTAGATATAAAAAATGTTCAAAATAAAATTATATGTAAGAGTCATTTATCATTAATCATTCAAAGTTATTATTTCAATGATTAATGATAAATAACTATTTATCGGCTCTACCATGCAAGAAAAAATGTCAGATATTTGTTAGATAAAATAGACCTGGAACAAATTCATCTGAATTTCTTCAGTTTAGTTAAAAGTATGAATGACAAAGGCTGTGAAACTTAATGTAAAAATGTGCTGCGATTTTAACGTTTAGTGATCATCTGATGGAAAACATTTCACGCATAAGAGCAACAATCCGAGACAAAACTATGTCATACCCGGATATCCTAGTCATATCTCGTAGCTTCCAACCAAAAGAAGGTGGAATTGAAGAGTATATCTATAATCGTTGCTTGCAAGACCCAGAGCGAGTCATTGTTTTGACGGCTAGTTGTTCGGGAGATAAGCTATTTGATAAAGCGCAAAAGTTTCCAGTATACCGCTGGCCTATTTCTCGATACTGGCATGGTAGTTTTGTGGAGAGTATACTGCAAGCTTTCCTCAATTCTTTTTGGTCATTTGTGCTAGCCATAAAACTTTATTTCCGCTATCATTATCGCTATATTGAGTGGGGTCATGGCTACCATTTTCTTTCTATTCTGCTATTAAGTTATCTCCTACCCATCCGGTTTTTTATCTACTTACACGGAAAGGATATTCTTGGACTCTCAAGTAACCCCATACTGCGTTATCTGTTTGAATGGACGTTAAAACGAGCGCAAGGAATTGTTTGTAACAGTTCCTATACTCAAGATTACCTGAGAGTTCATTTCCATGTTGCGACACCAACTCATGTTATCAATCCCGCTGTGAGAGTAGAAAAATTTGGTGTTTCATCTTATCAAGAAAATCTGGATGATTTACGTGTGCGGGTGCGCAATGGATATAGCATTCCAGAAACAGCAGTTGTGATTCTCTCAGTCGGACGGGTGCACAAACGTAAAGGTTTTGATCGCGTGATTGAGAATTTAACACTCCTACTGACTTTTGGGATGGATGTCCACTACATACTGTGTGGACAAGGTCCTTATGAGTCTGCACTGAAAAATTTAGCCCGTCGTTTGCGGGTGCACAAGCGAGTTCATTTTACTGGATATGTGCCTGACCAAGAATTAAGCGCATACTATGCAGCATCTGACATACTTGCAATGCTGACTCAGGGAGATGATAAAACCCCCAGAGTTGGGGGTTTTGGTATCGTCTGTTTAGAAGCAGGTTATTTTGGGAAACCTGTGATTGCTTCTGGCTTGGGGAGTGTAGTGGATACAGTTCATCACGAGGAAAATGGCATACTAGTGAATCCCAATTCCGGTTATGAAGTTTTTCATGCTTTCAAACGGTTGTGTCAAGACCAAAAGCTGCGCGAACAACTCGGTCGTAGAGGGAAACAATTAGTTCAATGCAAAACCTTACACCGCTCAATTTACATTCCTGAGTCTCGCTACGAGTGTTTGTCAACTTAACCACCACCAACTATGGTTACTATTTCCAAGCGATCGCCCTGCTGTACTTTTGTGTCTGACCAAAACTGACGGTGTAAAATTTCGCCGTTATACTCTACTGCTACCAAGCGAGGATTGAAACCCTGTTGCTGAAGTAAGTCGGGTAAAGGTGTTTGCGGTAAACAGCTACGAGTTTCCCCATTGACAAGTAGTGTAATATTATCAGACATAAGACATACCAAGTTCTGGTTTCATCCGACCGATTAGCTGTGAGAGGAAAAATTGTGTCACTAAGGTAGGTTGTTCGGCTTGCATCAGACTACGCACCACGGCGACACGATTTGCTCCTGCATTGATCACCTCATTCACGTTATTTGGATCTATTCCCCCAATGGCAAACCAAGGTATTGAACAATTTTTAGCCGCATAGCTGACGTACTCTAAGCCAGCTGCTGCTTTCCCCTCTTTTGTTGGAGTTTCGTAAACTGGTCCCACGCCAACATAATCTGCACCCTCAGCGATCGCTGCTTGCATTTCTGCCGCTTTTGTGGTGGAACGACCGATCAAACGATGAGGACCAAGTAATTCTCGGGCAATAGCGATAGGCAAATCTTGTTGTCCTAAATGTACCCCATCAGCATCTACCGCTAGAGCTAAATCTAAGCGATCATTGACAACAAAAATAGCACCGTAATCATGGCAAAGTTGCCGCAGCTTTTTCGCTTGTTGTAAGCGCACAGTATCATCGGCTGTTTTGTCCCGATACTGTACGAGTGTTAATCCTCCTTTGAGGGCAGATTCGACAGTTTCCACCAACCGATCACCAGGGGAGGTGACAAGATACAGACGCGATCGCAACAGCAGTTGCTGTCGATGACGTCCCATCAAAGTACTTTCCAAGGTATAAATGCGATAACGCATCTGCTTACAAGCTTTGCCCATGTTTGGGTTGTAAAGCTTACTGTATTCTTCCAACACCCGCAGGGCTTCTTGCACTCGGCAGAAGTTAGCTTGCAACAAAGATTTGATGCTCGTACGTTGCTCTTCTTGAGGATGAGTTAAGTCAGTTCCAGGATCTCCAGGCGTATTTCGCGCCGCCCGCAGTTCAGCAGTATGCCAAACAGCTATTTCTTGTCGCTCTTTTTTGCATTGGGCAGCCAATTGGGCGTTGTTCAACCCAAAGCGACACCATTCCTCAATGATTCGCAAACCTTCACGAGCGCGATCTAAATTTGCATCTAAAATGCGGTAAATAACTTGCTGTATTTGCTCTGTTTGGCTGTATGGCTCGACCATTACAACAACCCCGTTAGTGCTTTCATCGTAACAGTCAGCCTCTTTCATATTGGCAATGTGCTCCGTATCTCTATTGATTCTTAACTAACTTAAATGTGTATCAAAAAGAGCGAAGTAGTCAATATGTGAGTAACTTTATCGACTTGATTTACGACATCTACAAAAGTATAAAAAGTTTTTTGGTTGAAGGAGTGCCGTAAAAGTGATTCACCCCCGCGTTTTTTCTAAATCTTATATCGTAAACAACCTGCCAAAAAAGCGAGTTGCCAAGGATGACAAACCATATTTTTTCCTCAATCAAATAATATTATCGGTGTTTCGTTTCTTAATTTTATGTTTCACCACTGGCATGGGAATGGCATACATGGCAATGCTTGGCGCAAACCTTGATGTTGCCATTGCTCAAATACCCAGAACAACAGATGGGAAACAGCTGGATGTCAAAACAATGTCTCAGGTTAACGTCCTTTTTGTCAACCCAAGTGTTGGAGATGACAAGGTAAACAATGGCAGTGAAGCTACTCCTTTTAAAACCATCAGCCAAGCGCTACGAATTGCTGGTCCCAACACAATCATTATGCTCTCAAATGGCACTTACAGTGCTGAAACTGGAGAGAATTTTCCTTTGATACTCAAACCAAACATTTCTATTCAAGGGGACTCTGGCAGTAAAGGTCGTGGTATTGTGATCAAAGGAGGAGATACTTACCTTAGTCGTACCTTTGGTGGTAAAAACGTCACTATTGTCGGCGCGAACCAAGCCAAGTTGACTGGCGTAACAGTGACTAATCCTAACCCTCGTGGTTACGGTTTATGGATTGAATACAGTAATCCAGTGATTGTGGAAAATACCTTTACTGGTAGTACCCAAGATGGAATTGCGGTTACTGGTAACAGTACCCCTAACATTCGCAACAATTTCTTTTATCAAAATGGAGCGAATGGAATCACCGTCTCTGGAAATTCCCAAGCCGAGGTGCGGGAAAATGTGTTTCAACAAACGGGCTTTGGTATTAATATTACCCAAAATGCTCAGCCAATCGTAGTTAGCAATTCTATTCAAGACAATAGAAGTGGCATTGTAGTACAAGCCAATGCTCGCCCAATACTACGGAACAATCTTATTCAAGGTAGCAAAGAAGATGGGTTGGTAGCCATTTCTCAAGCCATGCCCAATTTAGGCACCGCCTCTGAACCAGGTGGTAATCAGTTTCGCAACAATGCTCGCTACGACATTAACGCCAGCGCCTCCAAGCAAATCTTTCCTGTTTCTGGCAACAGCCTTGCCAACAACCGCATCAATGGCAAGGTAGACTTGACTGGAACAACAGCAGTTGCAGACGCAGGAATGGGGACAACATTGGCGCGTGGGAACTCTCCTGCAAACCTGAGTGCGTCACCCCGTCTTCCTCTGCCCACATCTTCTAACAATGTTTCAGCAGGATTGAACAATCAACTACAACCATTAAGACCTGCTAATTCTCCACTTTCTGCAACTGCAACCAATCAAAAACAGCTTTACGCTCAAAATCCTGGCTTGCCAACTGCTAATAGCTTAACAAGGTATGGCGGACAATCTCCAACTCAGACACTACCAAGTCGGCAAGTTGCGCCAACAAAGTCAATTGAACCATTAGCAAATACATCTAATACATCACGACAAGCAAATTACGTACGCATTTCTCCTGGGAGTGTAGAATTCACTGCACCCCAAACAGCAAGTAACACTGTTGATACAGGGACACAGGGAATAGGGAACAGGGAACTCTTAACGCTTAACAGGGAACAGGAAAGTCAAGATGGAGTAAATTTACCACAGATGACTGCGCGTCCTCCCCTCTCTCCATCTGGGCGTCAAGTACCACAACTTAATGCAACTTCCTCTAACCAAGTTGCACCAGCACCCGTACAAAAAGTACAGACTCAAGGACAGTCTAGATTGCCAAGACTAGAAGCTGCGCCTGTCGGTGAAGCAGCTCTTTTGCCCGTTCCCAATACCAATATCCCTTTGGGCAATACTAGTAATATGCGAAAAGTGGCAGTACCTCAAAGATCTTCAACAACAGCGTATGTTGACAGTTCATCCCCATCGCCAGCGGGAGACAGTCAAATGAATTTACGTTACCGAGTTGTGGTGGAAGTCCAAAATGAAAAAGACCAAGAGTTAGTCAAATTCCTTGCTCCTAATGCTTTTCCCACTGTTTGGCGCGGTAAGGGAGTGATGCAAATTGGTGTCTTCAACACCCGCAATAATGCAGATAGCATGATAAAAATACTGAATAACAATGGTTTGAAAGCTGTGGTTGAGCCGGTGAATTGAATCAGTGAACAGTTATCAGTAAACAGTAAACAGTGAACAGTTATCAGTTCACTGTTCACTGTTGAACATTTTGCTTCTGGGTTGATGGAAGAAGTTTCTCTCTCCATACATTTAATACTTCCCTGATACCTTGGCAAATCTAATCGCTTACGTTCATAAGTACAATCAAATTCGGCGAGAATGTCTGCTGGCGCTAATGGTAATTCAAAATATTTGCGCTTACGTATCATTAGTACCAGGCTGGAGGATACGTGCAGGATTCATATAATTTTATATAATTTTAAACATACGTGGAAGTGTTACTAATATAGCAGGGAATAGGGAATAGGGAACAGGGAACAGGGTTGAAAATCTCGTGATGTCCGTATTTTCTCATTAGTTCATGTCCTAATCTACCTGGCTACGGCTATAGCTATAATCATCTCCTATCCTATTTCTTGTGACATAAAACTGTGTGAACGTCTGGGGAGTAGTTTTCCAGAAAGCTGCGGCTTTTCACTAGAAATTGCTTTGAGTTTTGATGTAAATGACTCTGATCCTGCGCTTGTTTGCGGGGTGAATTGCTCAATTGGGGGATTGTTGGTAGCCCCAGGAAGAAAGTTATCCTGATCATTTTGGTTAGCAGATGCGGAACTGGGGGTTTCCATAGAGGAGGTTTTCGCCTGATCCGGTTCTCTGCGTTGAGATGACTGCTGTTGGGGTGAGATGGGGTGTGGTGGTGATTTTCCTGTATCCCCGTGTTCTGATGTCTGCTTGTCTACGGACGTTTTCTTCAAGGGAAGCCATTTGGGTGTTCCAGTGTCCACAGTTGAGCGGGCTGGCGGGGCAAATTCCGAGGGCGAAGTGTCCTCAACAACTGTTGTTGTTTCTACAAAAGGTGAAGAAATTGGGGGAAGTGCCGTTAGGCTTTGTGGAAATTTGCTGCAAATTAAGCGCTCAAATTCCATGTTAAAGTGAAAAATTGCTTGTCCGCGTCGCTGCCAACACGTTAATATTTGCTGCACTGAAACAGCTTTGTAACGACCCTGATAAAGTGCTTCAATCACTGCCATGTGTAGCCAGTTCCCTGGGTATTGCTTTTGCCAAAGACCCACTATCTCACTGGCGTTATAACCACCGAGGTCGAAACTATAATGAGTTAGCAGGGCTATTGCCAAGTCAGCAGATGTGTCTGGGTTTGGTGTGAACATCTGACTCTCGGCTTCAGGCAGGTACACATCTTGCTCCCATCCCATACAGCCTATGTTGTTTTGATCGATAGTTTTTTTGGTCAGTGCTTCCAAGTATAGAGGGGAAGTGGTATTCATTTTACTTTTGAAATCAAGAATGGGAAAAGATATAAGGTGAATTAATGCTGGGAGTTTGCCTCACTGCCACTAATGCTTGATAAACCATAGCAGCCACTTCCCCCCGTGTCGCCTCTCGATTTGGGTGGAATTGTTTAGAATCGGGATAATTCACAACAATTTTGTTTTGGGTGGCAGTCGCAACTGCTGAACGAGCATAGCTAGGAATTATGTTATGATCGCTCAAGCCAAGTAAGCTGTTGTTATCAGCGGCTTTCAGACCAAGTCCATTCACCAGAGAGACGATTACCTGTAATCGGAGAACATTTTGCTCAGGACGGAAGGTGCGATCGCGAAATCCACCAACAAAGCCCGCCTGCGCAGCAATTTTGATGGCATTATATGCCCAAAAATCCTTTGGCACATCCGTAAACTCAGTTGCAGGATGTTTGGCAGTTGGGTTGAAGCAAACCGCAACTAAAGCTGCATACTGGGCGCGAGTGATTGGTTTATCTGGTTCAAAAGTCTCATAGGCAAAACCGTGAGTCAAACCCATCCTGAGCAATGCTTGGATAAATCCTGCTGCCCAGTGTGTCATAACCTCCGTGTCGGAGGCAATCTCCACGTTAGGATTGACAATGTAGGGAGAAGAAATTGGCTTTTGCTTCCCACTAGTTACTAATGCCTGATAGATGCAAGCTGCCACTTCAGCGCGGGTGATGTCCCTGAGTGGTTCTAATAGTTTTATGTCAGGATAATTGACTATCAATAAATTTTCCGTCGCAACTGCTACCGCATTTGTTGCAGCACTAGGAATTTGGGCGCTATCGCCAAACAGACCTAAAATATTTGGATTGCCCCCACTCAATTTGAGTCCATTCACCAGAGAGACTATTGTTTGAATCCTTGTTAAATTTTGCATTGGTCGAAACGTCCCATCCGGAAATGCACTGATAAACTCCATACTAGCAGCACGTTCAATAGCTGACGATGCCCAAAAACCTCGTTTGACATCTGTAAATTTGCGTATCTTTTTTCCGGGAGGTAGCTGAAAGCTCCTAGCAATAACATCGGCATACTCAGCACGAGTGATAGGCGCTTTAGGTCGAAAAGTGCCATCAGGAAAGCCGTTCATCAAATTATTTTTATGTAAAACTTCTACAAAGGCTATTGCCCAGTGCCCAGTCATGTCAGAAAAATCTGTGTTAACTGATACTGGAACAATATCTTCTGTTGGATTAATAAACTCTATCATTCCCTTACTTTTTGTAGAGTTTAAATTATTACCAACAGAAAGTAAGTGGGCAGAGGTTGCATTTTGGATATCAAACTGTCCGTTGTTACGAAAAATATTACCACCGGGGTTTTGAGTACTGCCTAGGTCGGGAGCGGCATTCCCGTTCACCAACAAGCCAGTTTGAATGTTGTTTTCGATCAGATTATTTCGCAGGATAGGACGAGCATTTCGCGAAAGAGCGATCGCATTTCTGTTATCATAAAAAGTATTATTTAAAACATTGTTTACAGCGTTATCACTAATAGCTATCCCCAAAAGATTTTTTTGAAAAAGATTGTTTAGCACTTCCCCTTTGCTATCGCCTGCCATAACCAATCCACTGACACCGTTTTGCAGAAATACATTGTCCTGAATCAGTGGTTCGGCACTACCACTGACAAACACAGCTTCCCGACCGCATTTGGTAAAAGTATTATTAGCCAAAGTTGGGGAAGTGGATTCAATCCAGACACCAGTTCCTTTTTTTGTAGGATTTACGACAGTGATGCCCATCAATTGAGCATAATTTAGTAATACCAGCGTAATATTTTGTATCCCAAAACTTTCGCTTTCATACTTTCCACTACCCAAAATCACAATTCCTTGACCTTTGGTTGCTTCATGACCGATTAGCATCACACCGACTGGAATCACCAGTGGAAATATTTCACCACTAGCAGCACTGTAACTTCCACAGGCTAGCTGAATGACTTTGGGTGTTGTGGTTACCTTCAGGGCACGGGTAATAGTTTTATAGGGATTTAACCGTGTCCCAGCATTGGCATCATTGCCAATTGTAGGGTTGACATAAATTGTAAGTGTGGCAACGACGGTAGAGTTGACCATTTAGTGACTAATAAACAAATTTTGAATTATCACAATCATAAATAACTTTACAACTGCGTTTACACAAGCACACCTATGTAACTTTTTGACACTGATTAAGGTTTTGATCCCCGTTGGGGGAAGAGCTTATACCAATTCAAAATTCAAAATATGTCCTGCGGACACGCTACGCGAACAAAATTCAATCCGGAAGAAAGCCGAGACGAAACTTGGGGTTGGGAGTGTGTATCTGTCGCATTCTTTTTTCAAATTGGTATTATCAAAAACGCTGAGATCTTGCACCATTCTCAAGAACATAACCTCGTCCGCCTGGGAATCAATTCCCAGGCTCACAGTTAAAGTCTACTTTAGTAGACTCAAAAGCTTATACAGTCGTCTTTAGACGACTTTTACTATGAGACTGGGGTTTAAACCCTAGGCGGTTGTTGGCACAAGTGCAAGATCTCAGTTTGAGTGGTGAGTTTTAACAATGGAATTAGCGGCATAAGTCGTTTTCATCCCCTTACGGGGAATAAGTATTGTAAAGCACACGTCAGATTGTCGAAGAAATGAGTGCTCTTACGTTTCCATCCCTTTGCAGGGAAAGGGTTTTGTAAAGTCTATCCGCTCTAACGCTTCTTTAGCTAATCTGGTAGCGTTTCCATCCCTTTGCAGGGAAAGGGTTCTGTAAAGGATTTTAACAGAGTAATTCTGTTAAGTGCAGCTGATTGTTTCCATCCCTTTGCAGGGAAAGGGTTCTGTAAAGAATGGTTATTCACTAAAAAATAATGAATGTAGACAACGTTTCCATCCCTTTGCAGGGAAAGGGTTCTGTAAAGGATCCTACTGGGTTTGCACCAATAGAAATATTCAAGTTTCCATCCCTTTGCAGGGAAAGGGTTCTGTAAAGCAGCGCTGTTTGGATGTTGAGAAAATTTCAGCCTGTGGTTTCCATCCCTTTGCAGGGAAAGGGTTCTGTAAAGCAAAAATATGACTCCTGCTGAACAAAGAGCAGAGTTGTTTCCATCCCTTTGCAGGGAAAGGGTTCTGTAAAGTCATAACTATCACAGGTCCAGACGCAGAGGCCAAATTGTTTCCATCCCTTTGCAGGGAAAGGGTTCTGTAAAGACGCTGTGGCCTGTTGGTGGGTCTGTTGCGGTGGTGTTTCCATCCCTTTGCAGGGAAAGGGTTCTGTAAAGAGTTCACTTGTAGAAGCCTTACTAGGAGAGGGTTTGAGACCCCCAAATCGACACCACTTTTTGAAATGTCAATAAGGGCAAAAATATTCTCAATAAAACTCTCATTTCGTAAGCTGGAAACCTTGCTACAAGCGTAATCGACACCACTCAACGAAGTTATGCGGTTTTCAAGGATCGGACGAGTGGTGTCGATAAAATTTCAACCCACTCCCTAAAAATAAAATGTCTCACCTATAATTGTCAAGTTTTTGACCGACTCCACACTCAAAGATGCAGTAGCTGCTCAGTACTCAACGCTCAGAACTGTTTTGGTGATTTATCATGGTTTGTTAAAACAGTGAACAGTGAACAGTGAACAGTAAACAGTGAACAAGGGGTGGACGAGTCCGTTTCCTACCTGATAACCCTTCGGGTATCTCCTGCGGAGACGCTACGCGTTAGCCCTTTGGGCGTGCGCTTTGCGCATACGCAGTCGCCTAGGTAGGGAGACTTTCCGGCAGCGCTGGCTCACTGATAACTGGTAACTGATAACTGGTAACTGTAAAAGATGAATTACCATTTGCACGTAGCTAAAACGGATGATTTCAGTTGAACATCTGAGTAAAACATACGGCTCTACCTCAGCAATTACTGATGTCACTTTCGACGTCGAACCAGGAGAGATTTTGGGGTTTTTGGGACCTAATGGTGCTGGCAAAACCACAACCATGCGAATTTTGGCTGGTTATTTGCCTGCGACGAGTGGGACTGCGCGGATTGCTGGCTTTGATGTCCATGACAATTCTCTGTCGGTGCGGCAACGGATTGGTTACTTACCAGAGATGCCGCCGTTGTATCCAGAGATGACGGTGGAGGGATTTTTGTATTTTGTGGCGCGGATTAAGGGAGTTTCTGCGGGCGATCGCGCCACCAAAATCACAGCAGCAATCGAACGCTGCAATTTGCAAGAAAAGCGTCACGTCATTATTCGCAAACTTTCTAAAGGATATCGTCAGAGAGTCGGCATTGCTCAAGCAATTGTCCACGATCCACCAGCCATCATTTTAGATGAACCCACAATCGGACTCGATCCCCGGCAAATCATTGAGGTGCGAAATTTAATTAAAAGTCTTGCAGGAAGCCACACAATCGTTATTTCTACTCACATTTTGCCAGAAGTGAGCATGACTTGTAGCCGTGTCGCAATCATCAACGGTGGGAAAGTTGTCGCAACAGATACACCCGACAATCTCATGAACCAATTGACAAAAGGTTCTGGATATGAAATAGAAATTGAAGGAGAAGCGGCTCTCGCCAAACAAGTCCTGCAAAATGTAGCAGGGGTAAACTTTGTCGAATCAATTTCTGCGGTGGGAATGCACAGTCATACCTCCTTAAAGGAAAACCAAGCATACCTGCGGGTGATATCACAACCAGGAACTGAACCAGGAAAAGATATTGCAGCGGCGTTGATCGGAACAGGATTCGGTTTACTAGAAATGCGGCGTGTTAACGCTACTCTAGAAGATGTATTTTTACAACTAACTACAGAAGAAAAAACTTTGGAGACTGAAACAGAAATCGCAGAGGCAAAGGAAGGAGAAGCAGCCTAAATGGGTGTCGTACTGGGTAATATTATTGCCATTTACCGCCGAGAGTTACAGAGTTATTTTGTATCACCTTTGGCATATGCAATTGCTGGTGTTTTTTGGCTTCTATCTGGGTTATTTTTGGTGCTGATTTTGATGGGACCAGAAGGTATCCTGCAAACA
Organism: Brasilonema angustatum HA4187-MV1; assembly: GCA_019359695.1. Classification (GTDB taxonomy): domain Bacteria; phylum Cyanobacteriota; class Cyanobacteriia; order Cyanobacteriales; family Nostocaceae; genus Brasilonema; species Brasilonema angustatum. The sequence continues at coordinate 118,156 of JAHHGV010000017.1, read as the reverse complement.
GTCACTGCATTAGATTTACAAGGACAACAATTTGGAGTGCCAGTTCCACCAATAGATGTTCCTTACGAACTTGTCAGGGCATTTTTGGATCGAATGGGATGGCTATTGTTGTTTGTCTTGCCAATTCTTTCTATGGGGCTTTATGCCGAAGAACGCAAGCGCGGCACTTTAGAACTTCTCGCCACATCACCACTGACAAACTGGGCAGTAGCTGTTGGTAAATTATTAGGAGTTTTGACATTTTTCATCACAATGGTAGTGCCGATCATGGGATTAGAAACCATTGCTTTGAGTGCGTCAAGTCCACCAATGCCACCAGCCATACCCTTACTAGGACATTTAGGACTCATCTTACTAGCAGCAGCAATTTTATCTTTGGGAATGTTCATTTCTTCTTTGACAGATAGTACAATTCTGTCTGCCGTATTCACATTTGCATTAATGTTATTACTCTTGTTCGTTGATTTAATTGCCAAAAATATTGGTGGTTCTATGGGAGACGCGCTAGGACATCTATCATTGCTGAAACATTACAATACCTTAGTACAAGGTATATTCGATACGAGTAGCCTGATTTTATTTGCCAGTTACATTCTTCTCGGCATCTTTCTTACTGCTCAATCAATTGATGCATTGCGTTTTCAACGTTCATAGATAGGAAAAGGGAACAGGGAACAGGGATCTGTTCCATACTGTTCATTTAACGTAACAAGTACAGTCCCAAAAATGAAACTTCTCGCTAAAAAGAAACCTTTAAAAATCTTATTTTGGTTTGGTCCGTTCCTCTTTGCAGCAGGCTTAACATCTGGATTGGTATCGGATAATTGGGGACCAATTCAACTCACATTGATAATTTTGGGAACAGTCATCATTGTATTGTGGCTGATATGGCAAAACAAGCAGAATAACTGGTTGGGACAACGTTCTACCCAAGCTAGTACTAATGCTTTGATTGCGACTTTGGCAGTTTTAGCGATTTTAGGATTGATTAACTTTTTAGGAACTCGCTACGATACACGAGTTGACTTGACAGAAACTAAGTTGTTTACCCTTGCACCCCAGTCACGGGAATTGGTACGCAACTTACAAGTACCAGCGAAAATATTGCTGTTTGACGTTAATCAAGACCCCGTAGACAGGGACTTACTAGAAAATTATCGTCGGCAAAGCTCTAAGTTTAGTTTTGAGTATGTAGATCCACAAGCAAGACCAGGATTAGCACGTAAGTTTGGTGTCAAAGACTATGGAGAAGTTTACTTGGAATTTGGCGATAAACGGCAATTAGTTCAGGTAGTAGGTCCGCAGCAACGTTTATCAGAAGTAAAATTAACAAATAGTCTGCAACAAATCAGCAGTATAAGCTCTGCTAAAGTTTACCTCCTCCAAGGTCATGGCGAACACGAACTTTCTGGTAAAGAGGAAGGAGTTATATCGCAAGCTATTAAGGCATTAAACGACAAAGGTTACACCACTTCTGCCCTGAATCTGGTAGAAAAGTCCAGTATTCCTCAAGATGCTAATGTTGTAGTCGTTGCAGGTCCGAAGCGATCGCTATTTGAGAACGAAGTCAAAGCACTACAGGACTACCTCAATCGAGGTGGAAATGTACTGCTGATGATTGATCCAGATACAGACCCCAAACTCGAAAGCTTGCTTGACCAGTGGGGTATAAAATTAGATAATCGTTTGGCAGTTGATGTTTCTGCAAGTGTTGGACTAGGTCCTGCAGCACCTTTGGTAACTCAATACGGAAAACACCCGATTACCAAAGATTTTGGCAATGGTATCTCTTTTTATCCCTTAGCACGACCGATTGACACAAATCCAGTACCTGGTATTCAGGCGACTCCGTTGTTACTCACCAAAGCTTATCCTAATAGCTGGGCAGAAAGTGACCAGCAAAGCGAAAACTTGCAATTTAATCCCGAGAGCGATCGCAAAGGCCCACTAACATTAGGCGTAGCATTAACAAGGAAACTATCAGCCAAATCTGAAGTTACATCTAACTCTACCCTTACACCGACACCAACTGCAACACCTCAAACCCCAGCCAGCCCGACTCCGACGACTACACCGACAGCCCAAATCCCAGGCAGTCCAACTCCCAGCGCCAAACCCACAACTGCTGCAACACCTCAAACCCCAGCCAGCCCGACTCCCAGCGCCAAACCCACAACTGCTGCAACTCCAGCCAGCCCGACTCCCACGATTACACCAACAGCAACTGCAACACCTCAAAAATCAGCCAGCCCAACTCCCACCACTACACCCACAACTGCTGCAACTCCAGCCAGCCCGACTCCCTCATCAACTTCGGGTGAGTCACGAATGGTGGTGTTAGGAAATTCAGATTTTATCATCAATGGCTTGTTCGACAAGCAACTTAATGGCGACGTGTTTCTCAACTCAGTCACTTGGCTAAGTCAGCAGGATCAACAACCGCTTTCAATTAGTCCAAAAGAAGTAATAAACCGTCGCATCAACCTAACAGGAGTACAAGCCCTTCTTTTAGAGTTATCATCTCTGGTAATTTTACCTTTGATTGGGCTAGTGGTGGCAGCTATTTTCTGGTGGACACGCAGATGAAATTACAACGAACAACTTTAATTCTGGTACTGCTAGCGCTTGGTTTAGGTGGTTTTGTCTACTTCCATGAAATAAAGAATGCACCTGAACCAAAGGAAGTCAAGCAGCAGCAAAAAATCTTCTCATTCAAAGAGGATGACGTGCAATCTTTGACAGTCAAAACTCAAAATCAGACTTTAAATCTGGAACGTACTGACAAGTCTGAAGAACCCAAGTGGATGATGAAATCTCCCGAAACTGCCCGAGCAAGTAGTGCTATTGTAGGTTATTTGATGAATTTGCTAGTGGAGGGAAAGAGCGATCGCATTGTATCCGCCTCACCCAACCAGCTTGCAGAATTCGGCTTAGATCAGCCGCAAACAACTATCGATGTCAAACTAAAAAATCAGAAAACACATCAGTTGATTTTGGGTAAGCCTGACTTTAACCGCCGTTTCCTGTATGCTCAAGCTGATCCTTCTACAAAACCAGGTGGCAATACTGATGTGCTATTAGTATCTACGGATTTTGAAAATGCAGTTAATCGAGAACTGTCAGAGTGGAAACAACCGATAGATGATGGCAAAAAACCCACTCCCAATACTGATAAACCGATAGATGATGGCAAAAAACCCACTCCTAGTAGTGAGAAATCTATAGATGATGGCAAAAAGCCCACTCCTAGTAGTGAGAAACCGATAAATGATGGCAAAAAGCCCGCTCCCAATACTGATAAACCGATAAATGATGGTAAAAAACCCACTCCTAGTAGTGAGAAATCTATAGATGATGGCAAAAAACCCACTCCCAATACTGCTAAACCGATAGATGATAGCAAAAAGCCCACTCCTAGTAGTGAGACATCTATAGATAATGGAAAAAAACCCACTCCCAATACTGATAAACCAACTCCAGCAAACAGCAAATAACAGCTTTTCTTATTTGAGGTGATGGTATAGTTTATTTTCAACAAACTTCACTCGTCATAACTACCACCTTTAGGTACGTTTATCAGTAAATCGATGAGATTTTTATGCTTTTTATGGAACTTCAGTAATTCCAAGTAAGCTAAAGGAACAATGATTGGCCACAAGATAGTAGCTACAACCAAAACGATAGTAGAATAGAAGCGCTGATCTGAATCCATGTCTTCATCTGCTATAAAAAATACCACCCATTGATTAAATAAACAGGAAGCCATGATTAAGTAGACTATAATTGCAAGGTAAGTAATAAGCATTTGTGTCATAATATAGTTTTAAATAAAACCAAGTACAGTAGAAATCTTGCCTCACGTTTATAACAAGACCCTAGTTCAGATATATCATGTATTTTTTTTATTCTTTCGTATAACGTCTAGCTTAAAGTACGACTCAACTCTATTCTAGACAAAACAAAAAAGAGAAGTTATTCACTTTGCATAAAACCTACTATAAGATTAGAAAGTTCTCTTACATTAATAATGTATATAAAAATCCTTTTTCAAGAGTAATTATACGGAAAAGGTCATTTTCAAAAATTTGTTAGTCTTTATAATGTGTTCATGATAAGTCCAACAGCAACACTACTCATTTCCTGTCCCGACCAAAGAGGATTGGTCGCAAAAATTGCCAACTTCATCTACGCTAATGGTGGTAATATTATCCATGCTGATCAGCATACAGACTTTACAGCAGGGTTATTTCTCACTCGTATTGAGTGGCAGTTAGATGGGTTTAATTTGCCGCGTGACTTAATAGCACCAGCATTCAGTGCCATTGCTCAACCACTGCAAGCTAAATGGGAATTGCACTTTTCTGATACTGTCCGGCGTATTGCCATTTGGGTGAGTCGTCAAGACCATTGTTTATTTGATTTAATTTGGCGACAACGTGCAAAAGAATTTGCTGCACAGATACCTGTCATTATCAGCAATCATCCTGATTTAAAAGTAGTAGCAGAACAGTTTGATATCGACTATCACCACATCCCCATCATCAAGGAAAACAAACAGGAACAGGAAGCCAAGCAACTAGAATTACTACAGCAGTACAAAATAGATTTAGTTGTATTAGCAAAATATATGCAAATTGTTAGTGGAGAATTTATCGCAAAATTTCCACAAATTATTAATATTCATCATTCCTTTTTACCAGCTTTTGTTGGAGCAAATCCCTATCACAAAGCTTTTGAAAGAGGTGTAAAAATTATCGGCGCAACCTCTCATTATGTCACTGATCATTTAGATGCAGGACCAATTATTGAGCAAGATGTGGTACGAGTCAGTCATCGTGATGAAGTTGAGGATTTGATTAGAAAAGGAAAGGATTTAGAGCGAGTTGTTTTAGCAAGAGCAGTGCGTCTACATTTACAGAATCGTATATTAGTGTATGGTAATAAAACAGTCGTTTTTGAATGAGTAAAGCAGCCATAGCACTTCTTTTTGAGTTGTGAAAATTATCGATTAGCAACAAGACGAGGCTGCTATATTGCTTATTTCAGACAACCTCAAAGTTTCCAAGTGTGCAAACTGCCTCTTGAGATTTTAGCTTGTGGGCTTCTCTTCTATTTTGTTGTTGTTAGCAACTTTAACGTGTTCAAAAAAGTTAGACATCCAAGGTAAAACCACAAGAATTATGCCTAAGACTATCAGAAATAAAGATATTCCAAAGATTTGGTCACGAGGAATTTCGAGAACACCGCGTAAAATAACTTCTCGCAAAGCAGAAACAATAGTAATTTCTACTGCTGCTATTACGGATATTCGTTGGTCTTGCAAGTAATCAATTAACAGTCTAAACAACTCTACCAGAATCAAAATAAACAGAATATCAGATGTAACTTGCCGTAAATCTAGTGGATGCAAAAAAGAGAAGAACATATCTCCCAATCGTAAAAGCATCACACAGAACAAACCAAGACAAAGAGAGATGACAATAAAGTCTTGAAAAATCTCTAGATTACGTACGATTGTATCTCTTTGGAACCAAGTATTTAATCCTATAATTATCCGTTTTGGCATGGTATCTCCGGACATTCTAGATTCGTCCAGCCCCATGATAAGCAATTCAAAATTTAAAGTATGTTCTTCAAAGACGCTACGCGAACAAAACTACAAAATTTGTTTTGGTCATAATACCGATTTTAAAACCGCACCAGCAGGAAGCTTGGGCAGGCTTGTAAACAAGCAGGACTTATACCATGTCCGCCTAATTAGTTATAATTTGGTGCATCTGTGCCAAAACCTGAAAACTCTTTCTGCGGTGCTCCCTACCCCCTGCTCCCTTACAGCCTTAATGATAAGTCTTTAACCGGACACGATATTATACACGAACGACCTAACTATAGTCATTGCGATCGCAGGGGTTGTTTTTCTGTAATAAGTAGTATTTCCTGCTCAGCTCATATCGATTCATAATTAAAAAAGAGTTAAGAAAGATTAAGCTGAACCATGAGCAAAATATCTCTAAACTTAATAGCAATATCTGTCTTTATCATGACGATGTCTAGCCTCCTGGGACCGTTGTTGCACATATCACCCACAATCCCGGCTACACTAACCTTTACCGTTTTGGGAATAGCAACTCTTGATTCATTTAGTTTACAAGGTAAGGGTGGTAGTTTACTTATAGACTGGATAGCTGGTTTTTCCCCAGAACACAGAGAACGCATCATTCACCACGAAGCTGGACATTTTCTCGTTGCTTATCTCTTAGAAATTCCAGTGATGAACTATACCCTCAGTGCCTGGGAAGCAGTCAAACAAAAACAACCAGGACAAGGTGGTGTGAGTTTTGATGATGGGGAATTAGCATCCCAACTAGAACGGGGTACAATCAGTGCTCAAAAACTAGATCGTTACTGTACCATTTGGATGGCTGGTATTGCGGCTGAAACATTGGTTTACGAAAACTCAGAGGGGGGAGCTGATGACAGAAGTAAGCTCTTAATGGTCTTGACAAATTTGGGTTTTTCTGAGTCGTTAGGTGACCAGAAACAGCGCTTTTGTACACTCCAAGCCAAAACCCTTTTGCAAGAAAACTGGTCGGCATATCAAGCCTTAGTGAATTCTATGCGAGAACGCGCAACAGTCGCAGAGTGTCAAACTGCAATTGCACAAGCTTTTGACACTCCCCAAACTGCGTAATTTATGAGAATTGAAAAATTAAGCTCCTGGACTTCTGATGAGAAGTCTGGGAGCTTTTTTATAAGGAATCATTTAGAATCACTTCTGTATTCTGCGTTCTTCTTTAAGGTATATTTGCGGTGTTGTGGCATGAGAACATTCGGGTATCAGCCATGTTTCGTTCTATCAGCGTTGTTTGAAGCACGCAGTTTGGAAGCTGTGAATGGTGCAGTTGCACAGTTTGTCAATGGTACAAGTTGGAGTGTTGGAATGCGAAATCCTTCCTCTTGCTCTTTATACAGGACTTGAGGAGTTGTTTGAACTTTAAGATCACGTTCATTGCACACATTGAGAGGAAGAAAGTATGACCATTTCAAAATTATCTGCTTCAGAGCAAGAGACAATCACAGATGCGGTTTTAGCTAATAGCTTAAAAACTCAGCAAGAAAAAGGACCAGATTTACGCCAACTACACCCAAAAAGCCATGCGTTAGTTTGGGGAGAATTTATCGTCGAGAATGACATTCCTGCTGCACTAAAAGTTGGCGTGTTCGCAACAGTTCAAACCTATCCCATCTGGGTTCGTTTTTCCAATGCTGCAGAAGCAGAAAAGCGGGGTAAGTTAGTTTCAGATAAACAACCTAATGCTCATGGCTTGGCAATAAAGTTAATGAGTGTTGAGGGCGAAAAAGTTGTTGATGATGAAGAAAAAACTCAGGATTTTATTCTTCTCAATCATCCAGTCTTTTTCGTTCGAGATGTGCAAGGATATGTTGATCTTGCCAAAGTAGGAGGTGGACAAGCTGATCCAGAATTAACACAAGCCATGCAACCTTCTTTTGCAATACTCCAGGAAATGGCTAGTAAAAAAATCAGCAATCCACTTTTTATTCAGTACTGGAGTACGACACCATACAAATTAGGTTCTCAAGCTATCAAGTTCTCTGTCAAACCTCAACAAATAGAAGCAGTTTCTGACTCAATTCCAGAGTCTGATAATTATCTACGTGAAGCTGCAGTCAAATATCTGACTCAGGAAGGTCAGGATGCTTTTTTTGACTTTTTCATTCAGCTTTATGTAGATGAAGAAAAAACTTCTATTGAAAATCCAATGCAGGAGTGGAAAGAGGAAGATTCACCTTTCATCAAGGTAGCTACTATCAAAATTCCTAGCCAAAAGTTTGACTTTGATGAGCGAAAACGATTGGATGAGGGTTTATCTTTTAACCCTTGGCATACTTTACCTGAACATGAACCAATTGGTAGCGTGAATTTAGCTCGGAAAAAAATTTACCAAGAACTTGCTAAATATCGACGGGAGGAAATCGAAAAGCGTTTGAGAGAACCTCAACCTTACACTTTTACAGAGGATGATCCTCGTTAAATAGACTTCTTGCAAAAGTCATCATAACTGAGATCCTGCACTATTGTTATTTAGCTCCGACTAAGGAGGCAGAGGCTCCCAACCCTCGTTACCAGGCTCAGCCTGGTAACGAGAATAAGGCTCATCCCCTACACCCTTACACCCCTAGTTCACGACACATTCTTTACAGCAACTTGCTGTTGTTTATTTTGCAAGGATGCATACAGTCTATTCAATGCATTCACGTAAGCTTGAGCGGATGCTACGATGATATCTGTGTTTGCTGCATGACCGGAAAACACTCTACCCTCATGCTTAAGACGGATAGTGACTTCACCAATTGCATCAATACCCGCTGTGACTGATTGTACAGAAAACTCAATTAACTGGTTCGGTACGTTGACAACACGATTGATAGCTTTATAAACTGCATCTACTGGTCCTGTACCGATCGCAGCATCAATTAATTCTTCGCCTTCTGGAGTCCGCAGTGTAACTGTTGCAGTGGGACGAGCATTACTACCACAGGAAACTTGCACTAATTCTACACGGAATAAATCTGGAGCTTGTTGGATTTCATCAATAACAATTGCTTCCAAGTCCCAATCAGAAATTTCTTTCTTTTTGTCTGCGACTTCTTTAAACCTGACGAACGCTTTATTTAATTCAGTTTCTGTCAGTTCATAGCCTAATTCTCTCAAGCGTGTCCGGAAAGCATTTCTCCCTGAATGTTTGCCCAAGACAATTTGATTTTCTGTCAAGCCAACGAGTTGGGCATCCATAATTTCATAGGTGAGCTTATTTTTTAGCACACCGTCTTGATGAATTCCAGACTCGTGAGCAAAAGCATTCGCACCCACAATTGCTTTATTCGGTTGAACGAGCATTCCTGTCAAGTTAGAAACCAGACGGGATGTTTTGTAAATTTGTCTGGTGTCAATATTTGTTAATGGTTCTTCCGAATCAATTGAACGTCCAAAGAAGGGGTTGAAATATTGCCGACGGACGTGCAAAGCCATCACCAGTTCTTCTAATGCTGCATTTCCTGCACGTTCACCAATACCGTTGATAGTACATTCTAACTGTCTGGCACCATTTTTCACAGCTTCTAAGAAGTTAGCGACGGCCATTCCTAAATCATTATGTCCATGAACAGAAATAATTGCTTGATCAATGTTAGGTACGTTTTCTTTAATCCCTTTAATCAGTGCGCCAAATTCACTCGGTGTGGTGTAACCTACTGTGTCAGGAATATTAACTGTTGTTGCTCCTGCGGCGATCGCTCGCTCTAAAACTTGATAGAGGAATTCTGGCTCAGATCGTCCTGCATCTTCCGGAGAAAATTCTACATCATCAGTGAATGTTTTGGCATAAGCCACCATTTCTTCAGCAATTGCTATAACTTCTGATTTTGTCTTTTTCAGTTTGTACTTGAGGTGAATATCGCTTGTTGCAATAAAGGTATGAATTCTTCCTTTGGCGGCTGGCTTGATTGCTTGGGCTGCAGTTTTAATATCTTCGTGTCGCGCTCTTGCTAAACTACAAATCACAGGACCATCTTGTGTCCCCACAAGTTGAGCAATCTTAGTCACAGCCTCAAAATCTCCAGGGCTGGCAAAGGCAAAGCCTGCTTCTATCACATCCACACCCAGACGTGCCAGTTGCTTAGCGATAGTCAGTTTTTCATCTATGTTCAGTGTTGCTCCTGGACACTGTTCACCGTCTCGAAGTGTCGTGTCAAATATGATGATTCTCTCTTGTGTCGTGTTCATTTGCAGCTTGTTGTTGACTTCTTACTTGTGACTTAAAATACTTTTTACCTTAGTTTCTTTGCTATTCCTCTTGTAAATTATTGCTAAGGTAACTGAGAATCTACTTTTTCTATTCTGTCCCGAATATCATTTAAATCTATATATCTATCAGTAGCGTTACGTAGTTCTCTGGCTATCATTCCTTCTGTTGATACTACTGTAATATGCGTATTTTTCCCGCGTAACAGTTCTATTGCTCTTTCAAAATCTCCATCTCCACTAAATAAAACAACTCGGTCGTACTGATCTACTGTATTAAACATATCTACAACAATTTCTATATCTAAATTAGCTTTTTGTGAGTAACGACCAGATGAATCATCATAATATTCTTTTAAAATTTTTGTCCTAACTGTATAACCTAAACTAATGAGAGCATCTCTAAATCCTCGCTGATCTTGTAGATCTTTTAAGCCAGTGTACCAAAAAGCATTGATTAATGTTGTCTCTGATTGTTCGTGCCTAAAGTATTCTAAGACTCTTCGTGGGTCAAAAAACCAGCCATTTTTTTGTTGAGCATAGAACATATTGTTTCCGTCTACAAAAATAGACAGACGATTCATCGTAAAACCCATAGTAAAGTTACACCTAATAATATATAAGCAATTTAGATTTAACAATAGATGATAGCAGGAATTAGAAAATATTAAATTTGGTCGTATCTATAAATTATATATTGTCATATCTAGCTTTTATCTAACCTCTCGCATAGAAAAAATCGACGGAAGCATTTTAGTAGTCGCTGTCCTCCTGTTTAGTAGTGTTAACTTTTTTCTCTATTGGCTGGTAAGCGTGCCGCTATAATCAAAATCTACCAATAAAATTGACTACGTAACAGCATTCTTGAGTCTATACCAGTCAAGTTTACTCCTAAAGAGGTATCGAAAAGTTTAAGAATTAGGTCGCTTACCAAGGAGCAGACTGCCCGCATCGTCCAGACCGCTTTGTGCTGGCGTAACCTCTGTGAAGAAACACAGGGGTGTAAGGGTGTAAGGGTGTAGGGGTGTAGGGGTGTAGGGGAGCCACTGCCCTTGGGGTTCGCAGGCGACTGGCGAACCCCAAGGGGTCTCCTGCTCTCACGGCGACTGGCGTATGCGCAAAGCGCACGCCCAGAGGTCTAAAGCGCAGCGGAACCGGAGGTTCTCCCCGATAGCCCTCCGGGTTCGCCAGTCGCCTGACGCCACATTCTTCAACGGGGGGAACCCCCGCACAGAAGTGGCTCCGGAGGGAGACCCTCCCGCAGCGCTGGACTCACCGTAAGGCGTGGCCGAAGGGTTTAGGGGTGTAAGAGAAAAAGGTGTTTTTTCATTCGTAGCAGGTGGTGGACTGCCAGTTGAACTGCTGCTAAGGAGTTATGGAGCTATGCAAAGCCTCTGGTGGAGGAAATACAAAGCAGTGTCTGGGCAGGAGATATTCCGAATTCTGAGTAGAGTAAGGTAAACTAAGAGTACGGTTATGGTGCTAAAATTTACTATATCTAACCTATTGATCACTAAAACAATTCTTAGCCACTGTGAACTCACAATTTTTGAGGAGCCGCCTGAGAGTGCATCTACCGCAACAACTACCACTAATGGTGGCTGCTTCACTCACAGAAATTTGGAGAAGAAAACAGAATTGTTTACAAATCTATAAGATTTTCATTTCAGGTGTGTTGCACTTCAAGACTCTGTCAATAGATAAAAAATGTTGAACGTAATTAAATTAGCAGTCTGATATGGCACCAGAACCTACAACATTAACCAAAAAAAACGTCTCTGCTGCCAATCGACCGTCAAAGAATTCTACAAAAGCAACTTTGACGGTATCAGCACGTCGATCAAAGCGATTAGCTCGTTTGGGTCATTTACTTGCTGGTGTTTGCGCAGTGGGTGCTACACTCCTGGCAGCTTCGAATGTGAACTTGGCTAATTTCATGGAGAGCCAAGCTCAAAGTACATTTTATCTATTACGAAAACCACAAACCCCTCCGAAAGATATTGTGATTTTGGCAATAGATGAACAGTCCATATCACTTGGCGAGCAATACTATAAAGCAGATCCACAAAAATATAGTTTCTTTGAACCACTCCAAGCTTTTCCCTTTAAACGTGCTGCATATGCTCAAGTGATTGAGAAGTTAATCAAGGCAGGGGCACGTTCTGTTGCGTTAGATGTAGTTTTTAGTACGCCAAGTAGTTACGGTGTTGAAGATGATCAAAAGTTGCGACAGTCGCTGCAACGCTATGGAAGTAAAGTGACTCTGGCTGAACTCTACGAAGAGTCTCAAACACCTCAAGGTCCTGTCATGCAATTGACACAGCCCCGGCAAATGTTTCGCATTGGATCTGTGGCAATTGGCTCTGTTAATTTCCCTCTAGAGATAGATGGCAGAATTCACAAACTGGCTAATGAGTACCCCAAGGTCATCGATAAAGAAGATACTTTAACAGTGAAGATGCTCTCTTTTGATGAAGCAGCATTAAGAGCAGCCGAAGTAAATTATCCTCCACCCAAGGGCGATCGCATACATTTTTACGGGCCAGCAGAGACATTTGACCAAGTTCCCTTTTGGTACGTACTCGATCCAGAAAACTGGAACAATTTGCAGCAGCGCAAGCTTTTTAAAGACAAAATTGTGCTAATTGGAGCAACAGCTAAGTCAGACAAGGGGGACGATTATCATTCAGTCCCGGCTATGGGCAATTGGTTGTATCCAGAGCGAATGTCAGGGGTGGAGGTTCACGCCAACGCGATCGCAACTTTAATGCAAGATAAAGCAATCAGCGAAGCAATTGAGAATCCATTCATCCGTGGTTTATTTGTGCTTTGTTTAGTGAGTGGATGTGCAGTTATTATTACCTTAAGAAAAAGAGGTATAACTAGATTTGTCATTAGTATCGCCCTCGCTATAACTTGGGGAGGTATTAGCTATCTCACCTTTGTCTACAATTTACTCATCTTGCCGACTGCGGTACCGGTGGTGGCGATCGCCATGATTGGACTCGGTTACCTGGGAACAGAAGCAGCAAGAGAAATTATCAGGAAAAGCCAATTACTCGATATTTTCCAAAAATATTCCTCTCACCGTGTTGTTCAAGAAATCCTTAGCCAGCAGGATGACTTGAAAGATTTGTTACAGAAAAGGGAGATGGCAGTATCAGGAAAAATCTTGGATGGACGCTACAAAATTGTCAAAGTTCTTGGTTCAGGTGGATTTAGCGAAACTTACATTGCTGAAGATACCAAACTTCCAGATAACCCTTTGTGTGTTGTCAAGCAGTTAAAACCAGCTAACAGCAAACCAGAGCAGTTGGCGATCGCTAGACGTTTGTTTAGTTCCGAAGCTCAAAGCCTACAAAAACTGGGAATTTACAAACAAATACCACAACTTTTAGCTTATTTTGAAGAAGATGAAGAATTTTACCTAGTTCAAGAATATATAATTGGTCATGCTCTTAGCCAGGAAATGTTGCCAGGTCAACGGCTTCTAGAAACACGAGTTATCGAGATTTTACAGGATTTATTAGAAACATTGGCATTTGTTCACAACAATAACGTTATTCACCGAGACATTAAGCCCAGTAACATCATACGACGAGACTCAGACGGCAAACTGGTTCTGATTGACTTTGGTGCCGTTAAAGAAGTTACAACACAAGTCCTGGATCATTCAGAGCAAACTGCCTTCACCATTGGAATTGGCACTCGGGGTTATGCACCAAGTGAGCAATGCTACGGACGTCCACAATATAGTAGTGATATCTATGCAGTCGGCATGATTGGCATCAAAGCCTTGACTGGCATGGCTCCCCACGAAATAGAAAGAGATGCCAATGGAGAATTGAAATGGGTTGATAAGGCATACGTCAGCCACTCGTTGTCAAATATTCTTACTAAAATGGTGCGGGAAGACTTCCAACAACGTTATCAATCTGCATCCCAGGCTTTAGATGCGCTCGCTTTGTTGAGTAGTCAACACAGCGAACGAAGTTTGCTTCAACACAACTCAGTAGGGAGTTTTTCTTTAGAAGAGATAGAGACTCCTACCACACCTTGGACAGGAATATCCGAAGACAGTTCACAATCGGCTGTTTCCACATCTCTACTACCAAGTCGTTATGAAAATTCGATAGAAGACTGCCAGGATTTTCCTACTGACACACGCCCGTGATCCTCCCGCTTTCTTAGAATGTGGCCTCAGGCGACAGGCGTTCCCGGAGGGCTATCGAGAACGCCCGTCTCCTGCGCCGTGCTGACTCACAAAATCAGAGATTCTCTCGTTCCTTGCCTCTGGAAAGGAACGAGAAACTAAGTCTAGTAGTCACCAAATTAGGACAGGTCGAAGTCCCCATTTTATGGGGCTGTTATTCCATCCACCTGAAAGCCTCAAATCTATATGGGTAATACCATGTCCGCCTAATTAGTTATAATTCGGTGCATCTGTGCCAAAACCTGAAAACTCTTTCTCCGGTGCTCCCTACCCCCTGCTCCCTTACAGCCTTAATGATAAGTCTTTAACCGGACACGATATAAGACACTTTTTCGGGTCGGTAAAAGGGTTGGTAAATATCTCCACATCAGTCACCCCTGTCACATCTCGAAAAGCTTCCATTGCTCAGAAAAAGCTTGGATTTCGTCTGTTATCCGTTCTCCTAGATGCTCGTAGCAGACAATCACACTAACCCACCTTCCTGCACAAAGTTCAAAATTAAAGAATCTTTTTTTTGAATTTTGAGAGAAGTTTGAGCCCAGAACAGCGCCTTACCGAGTGTATCTGGCCATTACTTAGAGAACGATTAGCCAATGAAGTGTTTGATACCCTCGATTCTTTAGAGACCGTTTTGATTGAGCAGTGTCAGTGGTTGATGAACAATCCAACCACTGTCAAAGGAGAAGTCGGATTTTCCTGGTTGTGTTCAATATAACGAAATGTAACAATACTATCTTTGGCAACTTCGTATTACTAAAGTTATGTCGCCTCACCAGATTAGACATAGCGCGATAACCAGCTACCTCAATTCATCTGATGGTGATACGCGCGGTGCCCAAGCCCTCAGCCGTCACGCCGATGCCCGCACTTTGTCCATCTACGACAGTAATCGTCATCAACGCCAGAAGCATGTCTCCAACACATTGGGTGGAATGTTGGATTAAGGGATGAAAATAGCCAAAACGCCACCTGATGAGTTGTCCGACAAATTCTGTACTTAAGGAACAGTCTGCAAACTCAGGAACTGCGACTTACATACACAATTGTTCATACCACTTAAGTGATGAATTGCTGCTTTCAAGGAATGATATTCTCGTGGCGTAATCTCTCGAAGAGATCAAGGAAGGACAGCAGCGTTTTTTGATAATCGAGAAATCCAAAGCCCCTGCTCTTAGACATATCGTTGAGGCATTCGATTTCCCGGTCCAAATCTGCATCAGTATGCCACCAAGAGGCAAGTTGGGTCAACAAATGCGGCTTGAGACCGTGTTGAACAACAATACCATCCCACACTGGTTCAGCCTCTCTCATCTGTTCAGCCAAAGGAGTCGCATACCCAGGGTAAGGTGCGGCCTCAATGCCAAAGAATGCCGCGAGCTGTGGCCACAGCCAGCGCCAGCGGAAGATATCACCATTGACGATGTTGAAAGCCTGGTTGGCGGCTTCAGGCGTAATCGAAGCCCACTCGATATGCCGTGCGAGCAGACGTGCGTCGGTAACATCGACCAAGCTGTTGTACTGCTGGGACGAGCCGGGAAAGACAAAGGGGCGTCCGGTTTCGCGGCAGATAGTCGCGTACACTGAAAGTGTGACGCCCATGTTCATCGCGTTGCCGAGTGCGTAGCCAATGATCGTTGATGGCCTGTGAACACTCCACTTAAAGCCTCGCTGTGCTGCCTTTTCAAACAGAATATCTTCCAGCACGTAGTAGAAGTTCAGACCAGGGACACGAGGCTGCTCCTCCCGAAACGGCGTGTCCAACCTGCTTTGTCCATAGGTCTCGAACGAGCCTAGATAATTCTTCGTGCCGGTTACAAGCGCAACGTGAGTAAGCCTGGGTGCCTCATCCAACGCCTCAAGCAGGTTGCGAAGCATCGCACCATTGACATCGCAGTTCTCTTGCTCGGTAGCCTGACGAGACCAGGTACAGAAAAAAACGTGCGTCACATCGATTTGGACCAGTGCCGACTTCAGTTCGTCACGGTCGAGCAGATTTGCCGAAACGGGAAGGATTCCTTGCTCTGTCGATGGGTTGCGGGCTAGCCCGTACACCGTCCAATCGCTCGTCCTTACAAGGTGGTCGCAAAGGTTCTTGCCCACAATGCCTGTCGAACCTGCGACAAGCGCAATCTGTCTGGTGCTCATCAAGATCGTCCTTTCTACTGCAACTGTCAGTTTCAATAGTGCCACAGGTTGAAAACAAGTACCATCTGTGTGTACTGGTACCAGGATCAGTTGTACCATTATCACGTCTACGGCAAGTGATAGATGATTTTAGATCAAAGTGCGATGCCCTTGGCAACCACTTCGTGGTATCGCGCCACTTTTACGGAAAGAAATTTCTAAACTAGTATCGTAAGGTGCGAGTCAAAAAGCAACTTGACAGTGCCAGTTGGATCATTACGATGCTTTGCAACGATCAATTCGGCAATTCCTCTATCTTGCGTATCATTGTTGTAAGAATCATCTCGGTAAAGCATTAGCACCAAATCGGCATCTTGCTCAATACTGCCGCTATCTCTCAGGTTAGAGAGGATGGGGCGCTTATTTCGTTCTTGTAAGTCCTTACGGACACGCTGCGCGTTCGCCCAAGTCGCGTGCGCTTGCGCTTACGGGCACGCTGCGCGAACGGTGATGCGTGAATTTTGAATTTTAGCGTATCTCCTGAGCCTGCGGCACGGCTGCGCCAAACGGAGACGCGCTCGTCGCTTTGCGACGAGCGCGAGTGACTTCAACTAAACTGCTGCGCGTAGAATCTAGCATAGCGACGCCCAAGCGTTAACAATTCTTCATGAGTTCCTGATTCGACAATTTGCCCGCGTTCGAGAACTAAAATGCGATCGCACCGCCTGACTGTACTCAAACGATGAGCAA
Organism: Brasilonema angustatum HA4187-MV1; assembly: GCA_019359695.1. Taxonomy (GTDB): domain Bacteria; phylum Cyanobacteriota; class Cyanobacteriia; order Cyanobacteriales; family Nostocaceae; genus Brasilonema; species Brasilonema angustatum. The sequence continues at coordinate 101,246 of JAHHGV010000017.1, read as the reverse complement.
TAATAAACACAGTTCGCCCCTCCATCAATCGTTCCAGTGCTTCCTGTACCAAAGCTTCCGACTCTGAATCTAAAGCAGATGTGGCTTCATCTAAAATCAGAATTCTGGGGTTTAATAAAACAGCACGTGCAATAGCAATTCTTTGTCGTTGTCCACCAGATAAATTTACCCCCCTTTCTCCCACCCATGTGTGATAACCATCTGGAAGTTGCGTAATAAACTGGTGAGCATTAGCAATTGAAGCCGCTTTCTCTACCGCTTCCATCTCAAAAGAATCTTGCCCGAAAGCGATATTTTGGGCAATTGTTCCAGAAAACATGATAGTTTCTTGAGGAACAATTCCAATCTGTCGCCGCAAGCTGTCAAGCGTAACATCCCGAATATTAACGCCGTCAATGAAGATCTCACCAGCAGTTGCATCATAAAAGCGGGGGAGAAGATTGACAAAAGTCGTTTTACCTGCACCCGAAGCACCGACAAGAGCGATCGCTTCTCCCGGCTGTGCCAACAAACTGATATCTTTTAAGACAGGTTCACCTGGTTTGTAAGCAAAAGACACACGACTATATTCCACCTTACCAGTCACTTGGGGAAGCAAAAGAGCATCTAATTTTTCTACCACAGTTGGCTGAACTGCCAACAATTCAAAAACTCGGTCAACAGAGGCCTCACCTTGCTTAAACTCATTGTAGTTGTTCGTAACGTGACCGATAGGATCAATTAACAACGCTGCTGCAGTCAGGTAGCTGAAAAACTCTGCCACCGTCAAGTTATCATTCGCAATTTGCGCCGCGCCAACGAATAGTAGTGTTAAAGCACTCACAGCTTCTAAGAATCCTACAATAGGAATTTGAATTGCTTTGAGCCGTTCCACTGAGTATTTCGCGCTCATTGTGCGTTCTGCTTCCCGACTAAACCTGGCAGTTTCGTAGTTTTCTGCAGCAAAAGCTTGTACTATGCGGATACCACTAACAACTTCGGTGAGTATTGCTGATAAGTCTGAGATGCGATTTTGACTTTTAAGAGAGAATCGGCGTAACCGTTCACCAAACCAACCAATTAAAATACCCATTAACGGTGCAACGATGACTATGGCTAATGTCAGTTGCCAATTCAGAGAAATCATGTAAATGGGAATTGCTACTAGCTGCAAAATGCAGGGGATAAAGTCGTGGAAGACTTTGTGCACAACTTCCCCAACTCGGTCGATATCTTCAGTGAGGCGGTAAGATAAATCACCTGACTTGGCAGTTTCAAAATAGCTGAGATTGAGCTTTTGCAAATGTGAGTAAACTTTTTTACGGAGGTTAAAAGCAACTCGCAGTGCTGCTTTTGCCATGTAGATATCTTGCACGGACTGAAAAAAGCCTCGTACGAGAAAGACTGCTGCGATGATGGCAAGTTGTAGGGCGATCGCCTTCAAATCCCCCCCACCAAAGACAGTTGCAAATCGACGCACATATGTCAGAAGTGACAAAGTTGCCAGGACATATCCTAAAATGCCAATGAACCCCTTAACGATAGTTTGCCATTGGGGTCGAATATACGGTAGAAGCTGCCAATAGTTAGAGCGCGTTTTCAAGCTGTCACATCCACAAAAAGACTCTTCTTTGTTTGACGCTATCAGCTTTTGTGTAGTTTCTGAAGACTTATTGATGTTGGAGCGCGAATGACTAATACCGTTTCACTTTAAGGTTGATACAAATGGGGAGCAGGGAGCACCGGAGCAGGGGGAAAGAATTAGAAACCAATCATTTGTATCAGGGATTTCGTGAAATGGTATAAGCTGTAGGTTTATTGAGAAACATACCATTTTTCAAAAAGGTCGCTTTCCAGCCCCATCCAAGCGCCGCTATCATCCACGTTGATAGACGCCCTCCCTCTGGTCGGGCGTCACCGCCAAAATTTATAAGTTAAACTTGTGTGAACGCCTAACTTCTTTGAGATTTACCTTATCAATCAAATTTGGGGTGTCATATCAAATCCGGTAGCATCTGAGTGATAAAAAAACCGCAGAGGCGCAGAGGACACAGAGAGAGAGAGGAAGGAGGAAAAATTCCGATATAAACGGATTTGATATCACCTGTGCTTGCAAATTTGCACGCTAGCATTTGCCTCATCTCAAAAGCTGATTCTTCCGTCTGACCCGCGCGACTCCGAACATTCCACCGAACTCCGAACATTAGCACCGCCACCGCGCGGTCGCTTCGCTCCCGCGTCTGCTATCGTCAACTCAAAAAAAGTGTAGCTAAAGTTACAAAAAAATATCGGGCGCAGGATCTATATCCCCAGAGTAAGCAAAATTTGCGCCCGATATTTTTGTAGTACATTTCAAAAAGCTCTCCATAAATGTTTCAGGCTGTGTGTACTACAAAAATTTTGCTCCAAAAACCCGACGACTCGATTTTTTGGAGCAGATTTTGACTTTCAACTATTGCTAAATGCTTCTATTAAAAGCAATTTTTGAAGGAGATAATCAGGGTTTCAGCGATTGTCTGATGGCTGAAATCGATCCAAGTATAAATACTTGGTTCATTTCAGTCATTTTCAAATATGAGATTTGAAATCAATTTTTTTTTAGATGAAAAATGTTCTCAGACACCAAAATCACCCATAAACACATCGAGATGCAGGTGATTATGAGTTATGAAGGGTGGCTCGGCGACGACGCGCTATTGTTAACTGACCCTCACCCACCTAAGTTTTGGCAATCTGTCAGGAGTCACCTAGGAGAGATATGGTGTCTAGGTGGTACACCAGGATTAATAGTGGCTGCCAACTCTTCTAACAATTTTCCACACTTAGTTTGCGGTGTTTTGACTGTTAAGTGATAACCACGTAATTCAGTAAAATTATGTACCATTGCAATTAATTTCCTATTCGTAAAAAGCCAATCTACCAATTCGGTAGATCGTCCGTAAACACGGCAAAAATTCAACTTGCTTTAACTAGGGTATGGCATCTGTTGCATCAGCATAGTAACGAGTACTAATACAACGATGCCTAACAAAACACTGATAAACAACAGACCTACTTGAGAGCCAGCGCCTAGTTGCTTATTTTCTAGACCACCAGTCTTGGCGGGTGACCTAGCTGGGAATGAATTGATCGGGTTAAAGCTACTAAAATCAGGTCTAACGACAACAGAACTTAATAGTTTATTTGATTTTAAATGTAAATCTGTTTCCATATAATTATTCTAAAAAAAAATGCTAAAAAAACCGTTTTATGGTATAAAAATTATTCTTCAACCGAGAAGACTACACACTATCGTTTTTATTTTCAAATATTCTACCGCCGCCCATTCCCGCCACCACACCCGCTACTCTCAGAGCGCAAAACCAACACAGTAAGCGTTTCACAACATTAGTTGTGATGAGGCTTATAGACGCCTCTAATGGGATATTTGCAAAATAAACTAACGTACCTGAAAGAAATTTTGAAGGTGTTGCAGTCTATTATAGAGGGGCTTTTTGATGAACATTGCACAAAACACCTACGTTGAAAGATGCCCTCCTTCCGGTTGGAGCGATCACGCCACACCCCGGAAATTTTCAACTTCAAAAACGACCACCATAGCTGGCTGTTAGTTTTTTTTAGATCAGACGGTGGCTAATTAGTCGAGTGTATTTGCCAGCACAAAAATTCTTAATCAAATCCCAATCTTTTGAGGGAATTAAAGGAAACTTGATCTAATTACTATTACAAATAGCTGGTAGAAAAAAGCCCCCATTTTTCAAAGATGGTAGCTAATTCTGTACCCTCCAAAACTATCTGGAGGGCATTTTATCTTACCTAATTAAAAAAATCCGACCTCCTTAGCTGGCTGTCGGTTTTTTAATACGTCAACCACGCCATAACCCTATCCATACTTTTTAATAAAAAACCCTCAGTGGCGCTCCGAGGGTTTCTGTCAAGTTATTGTTAAACATTTGGTTTCTCCAATACTATAGCTATCGGGTTTTTAGAAAACCCCTTTCTCAAGCATGAGTTGAAGTTACAAATAACTGTGTTGACCAATACCTCAACCACGCCATAACCTGATCCACAGTTCTTAATTAAAAACCCCCAGTGCCGCTCCGAGGGTTTCTGTCAAGTTATTGTTAAACATTTGGTTTCTCCAATACTATAGCTATCGGGTTTTTAGAAAACCCCTTTCTCAAGCATGAGTTGAAGTTACAAATAACTGTGTTGACCAATACCTCAACCACGCCACAACCTGATCCACAGTTGTTCATTAAAAACCCCCAGTGACGGTCTGAGGGTTTATACCGAATTAACGTCCCATATGTTCCAATACTATAGGTGTTGTTTCTTGTAAGACCCTTGTCTATTGCAGGATTTAAGTTACAATAAACTGTGTTGACCAATACGTCAACCACGTCATAACCTTGTCCACTGCTTACAATAAAAAAAATCCCCAGACCTGTTACTAGGGGATTATGTCGAATTACTTGTATTCGTTCCAATATTACTAGTGTCGTATTTGTAAACCCCTTTCTAAAGCAGGAATTTAAGTTACAATAAACTGTGTTGACCAATACATCAACCTTTTTCTATTGGAGCGCCCCCTACGGCCACGCTTATGGACATTCGGGCAACCAAGTTGCCCCGACCGCGCCCGTCCACAACAGCCGCCACAGGAACCGTCACAGCTTACAATTAAAAACCCCCAGATCTGCTACTAGGGGTTACATCGGAGATTTGTAATTGTTGTCCCAATATTACTCACGTCGTTTTTTGTAAAACCCTTGTCTATTGTAGGAATCGCTCGTTACAAAGAACTGTGTTGACCAATACGTCAACGTTTTTTATTGCTGTATGGATATCAATCATCCACAGTTTACCGTTTTGAAAAATCCGCAAGATATCAATTTAACTGGATTAAGTCAGCTTGATTCTATGAAACACGCCTAAACATTCCTCTTGGCTAAACCAAATTGAGATTTGGTTTAGTATCCTTGTACGTAAATTGCTAAAGCGTGCGAGCTTTTATAGCAAAGATAATCTCAAAACCCGCATCGAAGATTTCATCAACTACTTTAATCGCACTATGGCGAAACCATTTAAGTGGACTTATAAGGGCAAGGTTTTGGCTGCTTAATGGTAACTCTATTTCCGCCGTGCTGTACTAGTCGCACCAAGCTTGGAAGTCCGTGATGATGTCTGGGGTTGTGGTTGTGGTTTGATTTCAAATTTGAGTGTTCATCGTCGTATTTGAAATAGTCATCAACGTAATTTCCTTAACATCTCACCGATGAACCAAAGTAAAACCAACTGCTCCTTAATACTGAGTTGATTGAATGATTCAACAATAGCTGGAACTGCATTAGCAACTTGAGTGTCACCAAAAATGGAGTGTGCAGACTTGATAGTAAATGACATTTTTTCAAAATCCCCAGAATCAAATGACATTGATTTGTTGAAAGTTTTTCAAAAATGGTGATACTAACTTTGGAATTCGAGTTCTAACTGCTTTTCGAGACTTAGCTCACCATGTCTAGAGGCATGAGCCAAAACCAGTTGTGTCATCGCTAAACAGGCAAGCATAACAACGAACTCATCAAAATCCAGGGGTTTGGTGAACCACAGGTCAAAGCCAACACACAGAGCACGTTGAAGCATCCTTTCATTGATATAGTCTGTCACAGCAATGGCTAGCACCACTTTCCCTTGCTCTCCTGTTTTGGTTCTCACTTGTTGAATCAGCGAATAGCCATCCTCCTTTGGCAGGGCAATGTCACTTACGAGGACATCAGGTTGCCATTCCACAAATATTTTCAAAGCTTGCTGGGTTAAAAATGCTGTTTGCACCTGGACACCATAGGGTTGCAGTAACACTGCGAGCAATTCGCACAAATCGACATTATCGTCTACAACAAGTACTCGCAGCCCTTGGAGGGACTGAAGATTAGTCGGAAATTTCTTATTTGAACACATACCTGTCCCAATCGTCATTTCAGCTACACCTGGATTAATAGTGGTTGCCCATTCTTCTAACAATTTGTCACGTTTAGTTTGCAGTCCTTTAACTGTTAAGTGATAACCACGTAATTCAGCAAATTATGTACCATTGCAGTTAATTTCCTATTCGTAAAAAACCGAGTGTAGGATGAGTGATGTCTTATTGATTTACCTACAGCATGACAGGCTACTGTTTCATTTCTGGGGTTATTTGTTTAACTACAATATAAAATATTACAAAGGTTTCCAAGGTTGGTAACCTCTTAAATCCTACTAAGTAACCGTTGATTAGTTAGTTTTGGGATATACCTGCTAAAATTGCCTGCAACGCGTCTATACCCAAAAACAGCCGTGACTACCGCACCGCTAAAAACAAACCCATACTAGCTCATCCTGGAAGAACTATTTATTGGATAAGGCTTGGCTACGGAATGAGGTGCTTGTCTACCAAAAACAAAACCCCACAACCACATCGGATTATGGGGATAATTACTAGTTTTTCGTTGATAAGACAGAAAATTACCATTTAGGATTTGTATTCATCAACACAAAAAAATTTACATCGATTCAGACTTATGTATGACTTTTAATAACAGGCAAATAAATCTAAAGAAAGATTTAAGTAGCGATGATTGAAGACAATAATTCCTAATATAAAAATCCTATTTGATTTTTGAAAAAAATCACGAGAAAATACGGATAAGTGTACAAGTGTAAGAGTAGACAATGACCAATCAGGATCTACAAACGGCAACACGCCCTGTAGTGGCAACTGCGATAAGCCGGAGGCTTGACGCAAAGCGTATCGCGGAGTTACAGGATTTTATCGCAGGTTGTCGTGATGCCCGTGAGGCAAGAAAAGCCTTGGCGGTCAAGTTGGTTTACCAAGATTACTTGTACGAAGAAATCCAAACTATTTTAGATGTGTCTTTAGGCTCGATAACAGGTTGGAAACAAGCCTATGAGCAAGATGGAGTTGATGGACTACGGTTAAACTACAAAGGGAAGAAAAGCTACTTGAGTAGCGAACAACGAGAAGAAGTATTGAGATGGTTGCAAACCAAGGACTGTTGGGAGCTTGGAGAACTAGAGTATAAGTTAGCTTTTGAATACGACCTGGTTTATGAGTCAAAACAAAGTTACTATGACTTGTTCGATGCAGCTGACATCAGTTGGAAGAAAACAACAAAGCTAAATCCGAAAGCCGATGCAGAAGCTGTTGCAGAAAAAAAAAGAGATTCAGTCATTGTTGGCAAACCACCGCTACAAAATCCAAACACGAAAGCTAAGAGTACTATTAATTGATGAGTGCCATTTAATGTGGGGAGACTTAAGCGGCTATGTCTGGGGGAAAACAGACTCAGAAATTGCGGTTCCAGTTGTAAATGAGCGAAATAAACAAACTTACTATGGGGCAGTAGACTATATTACAGGATAATTATTGCTCAAAGCCTACGATGCAGGAAACTCAGATTCGACTATTGATTATCTACGCTATCTTCTAACACAGTCCCCCAACCAGAGATTACTGATTTTTTGGGATGGTGCGATGTATCACCGTTCCAAACAAGTTCGAGGTTTTTTGGATGAGATTAATCAAGGACTACCGACCAACCAATGGCAAATATACTGCGTTCGCTTTGCTCCCAATTGTCCAGAACAAAATCCAATTGAGGATATTTGGTTGCAAGCTAAAACATGGGTTCGACGTTTCTGCGCCTTGATTCCAAAATTCTCGCATTTGAAGTGGATGTTTGAGTGGTTTATTCGACACACTACCTTTGATTTCCCCACTCTTGGGATGTACGGAGTTTTTTCAAAAATCAAATAGGAGTCCTATATACTCGTCGTGTCCTGAATCATCAACACCACATCATGTTCTTTGATTCGAGCAACTGTGCTTTTTACATGGGCGTTAGGTATATCATCTGGCTGAAAGTAGGGTGAGTTCCAAAAATCGTATGCTGCGCTGGTTGCGGCTATGTTTCCACAGGCTTGAGGTACGCTACTGCTTGGTTGTACTGCCAAATCTTCTACGATCCTTACTAGACGCTTGTTTCGTCTTGTGTCTCCTAAATCTGCCTGTTTTAATTCAACTGAAGCCCATTTTTCCATGATCCACTATTACCCGCAAATATTCTCTTCTCTCAAAAACTATACCTATCAATGTTTTTGGCATATTTTAACTAATACCAATTCTGTATGAACATGCGCCCAATTATATGAGGAACGAACCGCGTAGACGCGCAGCGGCTTCCCGCAGGGTAGGGCGCAAAGCACACAAAGAAAGAAGAAGTCAAGAAAATTTGGCGCATCCTCACAAAGAAATGGTATAAGTTGTATAAATGTTGAGAAAGATGCGGGTAATGGATAGCTTTTTAAGGGGGGGACAAAGAGGGGCTCGACCAAAATATTTTATACTTCTCAAACATCCTCTAAACCTTCTCCGTCATTTATTCTTGTTTTCTTTAATAAGATGAAGAATTGATGGCAATAAAGAAACAACAATAATTAATCCAATAATGGGTAACAAATACTTATCTAGCTGTTCAGCTGGTAGAGATTTTCCTAAGAAAAATCCTAACAGAGTGATGCCGAATGTCCAAAGAAACCCACCAATCAAGTTATAGGACATAAATGTGCGATAATCCATGCTACCAACGCCAGCAATAATGGGCGCGAAAGTCCGCACAATTGGAACAAATCGAGCTAAGATAAGCGTTTTTTTACCATGTTTTTGATAAAATTTGGTTGTTGAGATCAAATGTTTTTTATGAAATAACCATGAATCTTCTTTTTGAAAGAGCCTACGACCAAATTTGTATCCAGTCGCATAACCGACATTATCACCAAGTACTGCAGCAAGAAAAGCGCCAATGATGAGAATCCAGATATTAAGCGGTGATTGCGGAACAGATGCTATAAATCCAGCAGTAAATAGCAAACTATCTCCAGGTAGAAAAAAGCCAATCAGTAACCCAGACTCTGCAAATACAATTGCCCATACTCCAAAGTAGCCTAAAGACTTTATTGTTTCTACTAAATCAAAATGCATAGAATATCCTCTAAATCAATAACTTATTTAACACAAATTTAGAGGAATATCAGAATTTTTTTTGGCGATAGCGTTTGCGTAGCGCCCCTCCGGGGCTAGCGCTGCTGCTTTGCTGCACGCGCACTTATAGTGCTTTTCCGTTGCATACACGCAAATGGAACGAGATAAGTCAGCAACCATAAATCCCCCAGAACAGTTGTCATCTATACTAGTTACTGAAGATAATTCGGTTTGGATTAACTTACCAGAACTAAGGAACATCCTCATACATAAGTATGAAAAATTACATAATCACAGCTTATTACTCGTTCATTTCTTTCATTGTCGCCAAGGCTGAAGGAGACAATTTACTCAGATAGCGGAATATCCAGTATTTAAAAATAGTGTCCAAAATCACAGGAAAAGTGGCAATAAAAAGAGATATTGCGCTTTTTTGTGCTGGAAGCCCTAAATGTTCCGCAAATGCTTCAAGAATCACCTCCCAACCATGTGGTGAGTGAAATCCGACAAATATATCTGTGAATAAAATAATCAAGAAAGCTTTAGCACTGTCACTCAAACCATAGATAACATCATCCATGAAAGATTTCACAATTGCAATTTCTCTTTTGCTTGTAACAATTACGAATGCAAAAGCTACAAGTGACAGCAAATCAGCAAAAACATTGCTAATAGCGCTATTGCCTTTCTCTTTAAATTCTTCAGCAATTTCGTGGACTTTATTTTTTACTTTTTCCTCTACGGCTTCTGAAGAAAGTGGTGGTGCTTTACTAATTAGGCTCTGAAACTTTAATTTTTCTTCAAAAGTTTTTAACTCTGTCAAAGCTTCTTCTTCCATTTCATAGTTGAGGAAAACGTGACTTAGATTTTCGCCTCTTATCCGCTCTACAATTGGACTAACTAAGAATTGTTTAGAGAGATACTGAGTTAAGAGCGGCACAATAACTAGGATTACCAAAAATCTGACAGCACTTCTTGTTCTCTTTCTAGAACTTTGAAAATTTCTAATATATTGTTGTTCTGCTTCCGGCGAAAAATCTGCTTTAATTCTATTTAATGTTCTTCCAATTGATCTAGGAAATATACCTGTTTTATTAAAAAGAGGGTCACCTTTTATATTGTTTACACCAGATGAATCTGACTGGTTATTAACTTCGTCACGGTTAATTTCTAATGGTTGAGAGACTGGTGTTATCCCGTCCTGATTTAATTCTTGTTCTAAATTATATTTGAGGCTCACCTCATCAATAAAAGTTAGTTTCTCTAAAAAAGCAGAACTTGACATATTCAACAGAGAAGAACTTAAACGGAACTCTGCTAATTTTGCCTTGATAATCATTAAGTTCTTGTTAAGAGAAACCTGCCAATAAGCCCTGACACTGTCAGTGTAGTTGCTTAAATAAGGTGTAATTTTTTTACCATTAAACTGATCGATCTCAATATTTCTAATTCTTTGAGCAGCCTCGTAAGCTTCTAATAGTGCTCTTTCTGGTGTACTCAGGAACCGTTTGTTACCAGCCTGTAAGTATTGTTGAATTTTTTGTCCGATGAATCCTGAATTTTTGTTTAAAAACGAAATTTTCATATTCTACTCTTGATTTCTTATAGATTTTACTGTTATTATTTTATTTAATTTAAAAATCATTAATTGCTAAAAACCTATAATTTATCTTTATACTTGATTAGCCAATTAGATTGGGTATCCTATTCTGAGTGTACACCTAGCAGCTTCGATTTATTTTATAATTGTGAAGCACTTGCCCATCAGTTAACCATAAGCTGGACTAGCGTAAAGCAGCACCCATAACCAGGCAAGAACCCAAATCATAATTAATCCCAATATACGAAGTAGGATTTGTTTCATCATGTTGTGCTTGGTCTTTTGTCAAAAATCATTTGTCCCCAACAAAGGACAAATGACTTATGATTAATAACTACTTCCAATCCTTACCAATCCGGATTGTGATATCAGATTCTAGATCGCCCGTCGCGGACACTTCAACCTGACCCAAACCTAAGATTTTTTGTAATTGTTCTCCTGCTTGTCGGTTGCCTTTTTGGACAATAATCTTAGTTTCGCTTCGGTTATCAGACCAATCTGGTATAGCGTAAACTTTTGTAAATCCTTGCTGTTTAAGATTATTGATAACTTTTTGAGTTAGTTGAGGTTTTCTAGAAGCATTCTGAATGGCAATTTTCAGGCTAGCGGGCGGTTTGACACTTGAGGACACACCCCCTATTGTCACCCCAGCGTAATCTTGTAGCAAGTCAACTCGCCCAGTCAGATCCAACCAATAGCTACTCGGATCTTGGCTCAGACGGCTGAAAATTCCAGGTAATATGGTCATCTGGTAATTATCTCGCTCTATATTCAAAGTAAAGTTCACTATTGCCATCATTTCTTCCAGCTTGAGGTTAGTGTCGAAGTGCCTTCCCATAACGCGGATGATCTGAGGCAATTTGGGTAAAACAGTAGGACTGTTTAGGCGATCGCGCAATCCCACCAAAAGTGCTTGCTGTCGCTGGACTCTTTCCAAATCGCCCATACCTGGTTCGCGAAACCGCACAAACTGTTCTGCCTGTTCACCATTGAGTGTTTGCCAGCCGTTGACTAAGTTAATCGAAAATCGTGTTGCAGGATCTTTGTTAACCATTGGTTTAGGAACAAAAACCTCTACTCCACCCAACTGATCCACTAGGCGTCGTAACCCACTGGTAGAAATACGAATATAGCGGTCAATAGGTGCATTACTGAGAGTACGACTGACAACCCGCGCTGCTAAAACTTTACCTCCTTGCGCGTTGGCATCAGATACCTTAGTTAATCCTTTTCCTGGAATAGCTGTCATGGTATCTTTAGGGATAGAAAGTACCCGGATTGTTTTGTTGCTTGGATCGAGTCGTATCAGCAGTATCGTATCGCTATGACCTGCAAAACTTTCGGGAGTTCCATCTACACTGCCAGGTACTGGCTCAATACCCATGACCAAAATATTCATTGGTCGAGTGAGGTGATATTGTGAAATGTTACTCCACAGCTCCCCTGGTAGAGGTATTTTTTGGTCTTTCCCACCCAATCCTACTTCTTCATCTGTTCGATCAATGTCACTCCACAGTGGAGTCCAAAGTGCCAAACTCGATACCAGCAAACCCGACAAGGTCATTCCTACAACAATTGTCAATACCCAAAAAAGCCATCGAGGCATGGCTAACCCCAGCCGATGATACAGCTGGCTGGGAACAGAACCCGAAGATACGAATTTACGAGAAATACTTTTTTGGTTTGTGAGTGTTACCCCATTTGAGGATTGTTGTAATTTATTTGAGCTGCTCTGGTGTTTTTGACTTGCTATTTGCTTGACCACAATACTTTCCCCACTCATCCACTCCCTAAACGTAATGTTAATGCAACTTAAAAATCTTGCCGGTGAACTACCTTACTCGAAGTTTGAGTAAGAGTGTAAATTTATCATCTAACCTCATCCTAGCTATCCTACGGTAAGTCCCCCAGAGTCGCTCTATACCTTTACCATTCGCTTTTTATGGTGTCTATTTGTGTCATTTCCTCTGACTTGATCCAAGTATATTTATACTTCATTACTTTTATTTGTCACAGTACACTTGTAGTATTCTTTAGTAAGTTACTCTGACCCAATGACTAGAACTTTGTTCCCTGTAATCCTTGCTGGTGGGAAAGGTGAGCGTTTTTGGCCCTTGAGTCGTCAAAATCGACCCAAGCAATTTTTGAATCTTGATGGTACTGACAGAAGCCTCCTACAAGCAACGGCTGACCGACTATTGACACTTGCAGGTGGTTGGGATAACCTGTGGGTTATTACTTCTGGTCAGATAGCTCAAGGAGTTACAGAACAACTACCCGAGTTGCCATCAGATAACCTACTTGTTGAGTTGCAGGGAAGGGACACCGCTGCAGCGGTTGCCTGGACAAGTTTGGAAATTCAAAGACGTTATGGAGACGACGCTATTATCGGTTTTTTCCCCGCTGACCATTGGATAGCCGACCAAGAAGCATTTCTATGTACAATAGATGCGGCAATTCAGCTTGCAGCTACCCAGGCAGCAATTGTCACACTCGGGATTAAGCCTGCCTTTCCATCAACTGGTTACGGCTATATCGAACAAGGGGAAAAGATTGGCAGTTTTAAGGAGTTGCCAGCTTATCACGTCAACCGGTTTACTGAAAAGCCTGACCGTCAAACGGCTGAAAACTTTCTCTCTACAGGACGTTTTAGCTGGAATAGCGGGATGTTTGTTTTTCGAGTAGGTGTTGTTCTCAAGGAACTGCACAGACACGCTCCAGAAATTATCGAACCGATAGAAAAGTTCGGTCCTGATATCTACCAGGATCTCCCTAAGAAAAGTATAGACTATGCTTTGATGGAAAAGACAGATATTGCTTATGTCTTACCCGCAGAATTTGGCTGGGATGATTTGGGAGATTGGAATGCGATCGAGCGTTTACTGAAAAAAGAAGGCATCCCCAATGTTGAATTTGCGACTCATATCGGACTGGACACACAGGGAGCTATAGTCTATTCCACAAATGAGGAGGATGTCATTGTTACAATTGGGTTAGAAGATGTGGTGATTGTGCGCGATCGCAACGTTACCCTGATTGTCAAAAAAGACCGTACCCAAGAAATTAAGCAAGTCCTCAAAACCTTACAAAGTGATGCGCGATTTTCTAACTTGCTTTAAAACTTAAAACCCCTGGCAGAGGCGCATGAGGTGTATCAACCAGTATAACATTTGTGTCTGTTATTTCATTTGAACAATTATGCAAATTAGTCGTTATCAGCCTCTAGCCAAAAGCATGGCAATAAACAGCATTATTGCCTATCAAAAGCAGATTTCTCCTCGTAAAGGATTTTCGTGTCCCCATCGTTTATTACACGGTGGGGATTCCTGTTCAAATTACGTTAGGCGGATGCTGAGCGAACGCAGTTTTATAGAAGCTGTCAAATCATCTTTATCAAGATTTAAGGATTGCACTAGAGCAAGCCAAACCCTTAAAACCAACAGCAGTACCAACGGCTTCAGGTGTATCATCATTCCCTGCTGCTTACCTCTATAACCCCTCTGTTTGCTTTGTATTTTTTTGTGATCTTTGCGGCTCAATAAAACTATGTTCCTCACCCAAACTGTTCCTCGTCAAAGAGAAATCATTGAAGTCCTGCTTCGTAATGGTTGGGACTATATGCGACGACTGCTGACTGGAGGAAAAGCCGATGAACCCCAGCTACCCCCACCTGCTGTTTTAAAGAACATCTTGGTAGACTTAGGACCAGTCTACATCAAGCTAGGTCAGTTAATGTCTACCCGTCCAGACTTGCTGAGCGGAGCATACATAGAGGAATTGTCAACACTACAAGATGAAGTACCACCAGTTCCTTGGGCAGATGTAGAAGTCGTCATTCGCAAACAGCTCAAACGTCCTTTAGAAGAAACCTTCGCTACAATAAATGCGATCGCAGTCGCAGCAGGCTCGATTGCCCAGACACACAAAGCCACACTCGTAGATGGGCGGGAAGTCGCTCTCAAGGTGCAACGTCCAGGAATTGATATCACTGTTCCCCAGGATATCGCCTTAATTCAAGGTATAGCCGATTTAGTGGCTCGTACCGAATTTGGGCAAAATTATGAAATCAAAGCGATCGCCGAAGAATTTACCAAAGCCTTAGAAGATGAATTAGATTTTACACGGGAAGCAAGTTTCACCGATCAGTTACGACGCAATTTATCCCAGAGTCGCTGGTTTGATCCCACACAATTAGTTGTTGCCGAAATTTTCTGGGATTTGACGACACCAAAATTACTCGTGATGGAGTGGCTCAACGGAGGTCCTCTGTTAGACGCAGATCTTGAGAGTGACAACAATGGCAAAGATCCAGCCGAAAAACGTAAAGAAATTACTACATTACTATTCCGAGCTTTCTTTCAGCAACTGTATATTGATGGCTTTTTCCACGCTGATCCCCATCCTGGTAACTTATTTTATCTAAAAGATGGTCGCGTTGCTCTGTTGGACTGTGGCATGGTGGGACGGCTTGATCCCCGTACACAAGGCATATTGATAGAAATGTTGTTGGCAATTGTAGATCTAGATGCTCAGCGGTGTGCTCAGTTAACTTTGCAGCTGGCGGAGTCTACACAGCCAGTGATTATGGTTAAACTGGAAAATGATTATGACCGAATGCTGCGAAAGTATTACAACTTGAGCGTATCGCAAATTAATTTCAGTCAAATCATCTACGAACTTTTGCAAGTCGCTCGTAACAACAAAATTCGCTTGCCCAGTAACATGGGTTTATATGCCAAAACCCTGGCTAACTTAGAGGGAGTGGCACGAGGATTTAACCCAGAGTTGAACTTTCTCGATGAAATTCAGCCATTGCTGACAGATGTGTTTCGCCAACAGTTGCTTGGTGACAATCCCGTGCGATCGCTCCTTAGAACAGCTTTGGATGTCAAAAGTCTTTCTTTACAATCTCCTCGACTCCTAGAGTTTCTGCTAGAGCGAATTACCTCGGAAACATTACAGTGGAATATCTCACTGCGTGGTTTAGATAGCTTACGCCGAACAACAGATGATGCTGCAAATCGTCTTTCTTTTAGCATCTTAGTGGGTTCACTGATTATGGGTGCAGCAATTATCTCTAGCAACGCGAGGACATCTCAGTTGTTGTTATTGAGCAATGTGTTGTTTGCTACTGCTAGTTTATTGGGGCTGTGGTTAATTATCAGTATTTTGCGCTCAGGACGGCTACGTTAACAAGAATAGGACTTACGCACGAACAACGTAACTATACTCATTGCGACCGCATCTCCTGCGGAGACGCTACGCTAACGCGCAGCGTGCCGTTAGGCATAGGGAAGCAATCGCAACCGGCTCTTTTAAAGTAGCGCGTGCGTAAGTCCTAAAGAACTCAGAAGTCAGAATGGACTTCTGAGTTCTTGTTTAACTTTTGATGCAAGAATATATCGAAAATGGTTGTCAGCTTGGTTGGTTGATTAACCAGCAAAAACAGGAAGTAGAAATCTATCGTCCAGGACAAGAAGTTGAAGTTTTAAAATCTCCTCAAACTCTTTCTCCTCAATTTTTTGCCATATTTTAAGTATTATTGCTTATTGATAAATGGTGTCAGACCTTAACCTCTCACGAATGGAGGGAAATGTTGCCATTCCCCTCGACTCTACCTCTGGGCTGTACCCCATCTACGCCAACTTAAGATATTAGAATCGAGTATTTTCAATAATTACCGATTCGATTAATTCAGTCAGTTCAAAGCCGAAAATACGTGAATAAAAGTAGAGTTCCGCTTCTAGTGATTTTTTGATGTTTTCGGCTTTGCGGAAGCCATGTTGTTCACCTTCAAAGGGAACATAAGCCACTGGCAGACCTTTAGCCTGCAAGGCTGTAACCATTGCTTGTGTTTGGCTTGGTGGAACGACTTGATCTTCTAGTCCCTGAAAAAAAATTACAGGGCAGGCAAGACGGTCAGTAAAATTGATTGGCGAGCGTTGTTGATAAATCTGACGCTGTTGTGGGTAAGCACCAATTAAACGCTCCAAGTATCGCGATTCAAATTTGTGTGTATCCCGTGCTAAAGCTTCTAGGTCACTGACTCCGTAGTAGCTGGCACCGGCTTTGAAGGTATTACGGAAAGTCAAGGCACAAAGCGTTGTATAACCACCAGCACTGCCACCGGAAATTGCCAAACGCTCGCCGTCAACTATCCCTTGTTCTACTAGGTAACGCGCACCAAAGACGCAATCATCTACATCAACAATTCCCCACTGACCATCTAATCTTTGACGATACTCTCGTCCATAACCTGTGCTACCACCATAATTTACATCTAGAACCGCTATACCCCGGCTAGTCCAGTACTGAATACTAAAGCTCAGGTTACTAGAAGCAGCTGCGGTTGGCCCACCGTGGCTTTTGACAATCAGAGGAGGTTTCTCAGTTTCAGGAGCAGTGCAATCAAGGTTTTGAGGTCGGTAAAATATAGCATAGGCGGTTTGACCGTTAGCTGTCGGGTACTCAATTGGCTGAGGCAGGGAAAGATAACCAGGATCAATTGTTACATCATTAGAAGGGCGTAACACTTCCAGTTTTTCGGTAGCCAAATCAAGTTGCACAATAGCGGATAACTCAGTCGGAGAACTTGCTCGGAAAACAACTCGTCCTAAGGTTGCCTGAATACCACTAATTTCCGTATATGGTGTTGGCAGCGGTTTCAATTGAGTTGTTGTTGTGTCAAGACTCGCTAAGTGCCAAGTACCTTGTTGGGTATATGTGCAGATAATGCGGTTAGCTGACTCGAAAGCATAAGTTGACATACCTAAAAGCCACTGGGGACGACCAAACTCTGCCTTCATTTGTGTCAAAGCTTGTATTTCTCCATCTTGCCAACGGTAAAGATTCCACCAACCAGTACGGTCACTGATAAAGTACAATTTGCCATCACTAGACCACTCCGGCTGAAATATGGATTCATTGAAACCACCAGCAATTTGTTGAGTATTACCTAAACAGCCATCTGCTAGAAGTTCCCCCACCCATAGTTGAGTACCATCCCAAGGCATATTTGGATGGTTCCAAGCCAGCCAAGCCAAGCGAGAGCCATCAGGGCTAAGACGGGGTGAGGCGTAAAAGTCGTTTCCAGATACTAACGGTTTGCTATCTCCTTCTAATCCTAGACTCACCAGTGTGTTGATTGGCTCACGGTCAGGAATGGTGTGATCCTCAGATACACAAATAATTCGGTGGCGTTGACGGTCAAAAATTCCGTCTGCATAGCGCACAGCAACTAGGGGTGTGATGGCTTGCGGTTCAGTATTAATCTCCTGACGATAGAGACGTTGGTCGGCAAAGTTGCTAAAGTAAACAGTGTCATCAACAACGAAAAAAGAGTTACCGCCATATTCATGAACACGGGTACGCACATTGAAGGGCGCAGGAGTGACATCCTGAATTTGATTATTGGCACTCCGTCTCACTACCACAGTTCTGCCTTGCTCGGACGGTCGTAACTCACTCCAATAAATGTCTTCGCCATCAATAACAATTTGCCCCAATCCAATTGTACGTGCAGTAATTAAGTCTGTTGTGATCGGTGATCTCCAAGAACCGTAAGATGCTACCTCTGGTTGAATCACAGGCTATAAACTCCCTAATTTCAATAATTATTTTTAAAAAAAATTCTTAACACCGAAGAAGGAATAAAGGTGTTAAGAGTTCCCCGATTGCCGAAGTTCAAACTGAGTCGATATGAGCAGGTTTCCAAGTACCGTGGAAACTGTGGGGAATCACGCCAGGTAATGCCAATCTGCACACAGGTGAATCATCTAACCTATCTGCATCGTAAACCCAAACTTCACTACAATCAGAATTGCCATCATACACAACTGTGATGATCCATCCTTGCTCAGGATTTTGGGGATTTTGAGCATAAATGGGTTCACTTGGATAGCGGTTTTCGCCACAGTCAGCAATTGTGAGGGTATCGGTTTTGTGATCGAAACGGGCGATCGCCCCAAATATTTCTTTGCTCGCACAAGCCCCTTGGCGATGTACGACGAGATAAGTTTGGTTACTGTATTGTCCCGTCTCTTGCGGTGGTACAACTGGAAATTCACAGTGGCGATCTACAATTTCCTCAATTCCCTTGACTTTAGCTGTACTCGGTTCAATATGTATTCGCCACAAAGTACTTACAGCAGGAGTGTGAGTCTGACCTGTTGCGACTTGCCTTAGATACTCGTTGATTTGAAAGTCTTCATAACGCACGACATCGACTACTATCAATCCACTATCATCCACATACCCATTACCAAAATGCCACTGAAACCAAGGTTCGGTTTCACCACGACTTACCAGAGACAGAGTTTCACAGTCAAACACCAGAACCTGAGTACCCAGTTGCGGCTTCCATTCAAAAGAATTACTATAGCTGCTAAATCCAGTTAATACTGCTAGGGCATTTAACCGCAACGGAGAAACGAAAAATACTAGATATTGCCCAGCGAGAACAAAATCATGTATTAACGGGAAACCATCAAGTTCAAACGATGTTTTTTGTTGAATTTTACCCGTAAAATCGCTCTTATATATATTCAGTATCCCATTTAATCCTATGGAGATACCAAAGTTAAAAATTGAGCCAGATTTTTGCTCAATTTTAGGATGGGCAGAATAAGGCAATCCATTCTTCAATGCTCCTAAATCATCTTTGCCCAAAGTGTGGAGCATTTGCAAGTCGAGGGCATGAGGGTTACCGCCTTCCCACAGTGCAAGTAATTTATCTGGTAACGCCAGCACAGAAGTATTGGCAGAATTCTTAACTGGTTTCAACCATCTGTTCCAAAATGCCCCTGGTGCAGTCATTCCATAATTGCCGTAAAGCAGTTGTCCTGCTGCTGCTTCTTCTTTATATTCATCAGTTTGTACGTAGCGGTAAACTGCTGTTGCACCCTCCTTTTTCCCCTCTTCATAAGGAGAGTTGAAATGTACGGCAAGAATCGCGCCATCGCCATCAAACCAGTGTCCCATGTTCATACCGCCGCGTTCTAACCTTGCCGGACCATTGCGGTACAGTGTGCCCTGTAAGCCTTCAGGTATTGTGCCAGAAAGGATTTGCAATTGGGTGAGAGGGAATTCTTTTGCGGGTTGGGCAAGAGCTTGTGCCCAGGTTTTTTTTGTTGACTTTTTATCTATTGTATGCATTAACACTAGAAAATGTATCAATAAAACAACTGGATTATTTTAGATTGTCGTTATAATCTTGTTACAATTCCTCTGTCCGAAGGATTCTTTCCTAAGTAAAGGTGCTGTGCCACAGGAGATCTGAGGTGGTTTGTTGCAGATAAATCACAACTTGGTGCATCTGCTTTTAGGAAAGCAACGATTTGCTTGAGTTCTTGATGAAGCATTGACAAACACCTAGAGCATATTTGCAAAGTCAGTATAAAGTGTCCCGATTTCTGAGAATCTTTTGTGCTTAATGTTACTAGAGCGCCAACGATTGGACTTGAAAAAACAGTTCAATGGATGTCTCAGCAAAAGTAGCTTTTTTTATAGCAAAGGAAAGAATGTATGAGTAATTTTGATTTTGATGAGGAATTGCCTTTAGATGTTCAGATTGGCGATGCTCTGGAAAAAAAAGATATCGATGCTCTGCGCTTAATTCTGATTAAGATCAAGGAGACTATAAAGAAATATCCCGATCAGGCTATAACCCACCGTACAAGGGTTTGTAAGATTCTGGAGGAGTTTCCTGATTTAATGGCTGAGAACCCAGAGCTTTGGCATCAGTGTGCATGTCCAGTAGACCCCTCCAAAAATGATTGTTAGTGCAAGCGCGGTAAACTCCTAACTTGCACATTTTATAAGCCTTATATAGCAAAGCTTTTAGCCCTCCTTTGAAAAATGTACAAGTTTTATTTGTTGCTAGCGGCGAAAAAACGCGGCTAGTCGGGCGCTCAGATCTTGCACCATTATTTTCGTCCGCCAAGAAATAAATTTCTTGGCTCAAAGTTCAAGTCCGTTAAAACGGACTGGATAAGTCTTTGAGGAGGCACTGCGTTGGGGAGCCAGTACTGCAGGAGGGTCTCCCTCCGTAGGTATCTGGCGTCCGGGTTTCCCGACTTGAAGCATGTGCCGTTCCGTTTTAACGGACTTAAGCTATTAGCCTTGAACTTCAGTTCAAGGTGTGATCAGGTGGAGATGCAAGATCTGAGCCTCTCACGGGCGCGATTAACGCTCCCGCAAAATATGAAACAAGCACATTTTTATGATGTTTCTCAATGCCTTACTGTATAACGGTTCTAAAATGTGCAAGTTAGGAGTAAAGGTTTCATAGCCATTTTTGGAGAGGTCTAGTAGAAGAGTTGACCAATAGCTGATTGACTCTATATTTATACTTTACACGATTCTAAAAGGACATTTTTTGTTCTGGAAACTGGGAAAAGGATGAAATTTCTTCCAGATACCCAATCTCCAGAGCTAAAATGTCAATTTTTGACCTAGAGCAGTCTAGAATTTATAGGAGATTAGTTGGAGAGTAGAAAGTAGGTAAGTTATCAAAGTGATTTAATTTTTTTGAGTTCATCCCTAAGAAGCAAAAAGTATATTTTCAGCCGCTCTAACACTTCATCAGATATCTGCTCAGACTCACTATCTAGACATCTTGGAATTATCTCCTCCCAAATTACCCTAAATATGTCTAAGTATACAGAACTAGGCAGTTTAAGCTTCATTGCCTCTGAAATAGAAAGATTCTGGTGTGCAGAGAGACTTTCTACCAAAAGATTTAACAATCTTTCAATATCCTCGCTAAGTTGATTGATTTTCTCAGGTGGATACAGAAGACCTCCCGCCTCTTTGATCTCAGGTTTTTTAGTGAGAATAGCTTTTATTCCACAATCTTTCAAGCTTTGACACTTAAGTTTTAACCACTCACTGGCAATACTCTCAAATTTCTGTCGCTTGTCAACATTCTGTATTGCTATATCAGCAGTATCTTGAAAAGCCTGTAACTGATTCCTGAGTTTTTCATCTAAATCTCTATTATTGTCATCTGAGTTTTTCTGAAGCAACTCTTCTACAACATCTCTAACAATTAATTCTGCAGAAATTGTATCTTGTGTTGAAACGGTTTTCTCACCACTGAGTAACTCCATTGCTTTATCAAGCTTATTCTGTAGCATTAAACGTTCTTTTCTTTCAACAGACTCAGTAGAAATCAAGATGTTGACTAAACGTTTAAATAACTCATTTTCTGCTGAAGTTTTTCTTTTGTCTTTCATTACAAATTCGTCAGTATATTCCTCTCGCGACAACAACTCGCCTAGTTCTGGTGCAAAGTCTTTTCCATATGTAGCCTTTTCCCAATTTTTAGCTTTCTTAACTTGATTTATATCAAGTTTTTTTGCACCTGCAAAGTTGGCATGCTCTACATCGGCTTCCTTAAGCTCGGCTCGCCACAAATTAGCACCTCGAAAGTCAGCACCTGATAGATCAGCTTCTTGAAGTTGAGCTTCTGCTAAGATTGCTTGCCTAAGAACTGCTCCACCAAGTTTTGCGCCTTGAAGCTCAGCTTTCTCTAAGTTAGCCCTTTGGAGATAAGCCATTCGTAGATCGGCTCTGCGTAGCTTTGCTTCTTGAAGTTGAGAATCTTGAAGTTCAGATTCTTGAAGTTTAGCACCTATTAAGTTGCAACGTTGAAGTAGAGAGCCTCGAAGATTAGCATTTTCCAAAAAAGCTCCTTTCAAGTTAATCCCGACCATATCTGCACCCTCGGCATCAAGTCCTCTCAGAGAGACCTTATCTTCATGTAGCTCATTAAGAGCCAAAATCCTTGCTCCGCTTGTTTCAGACTCTCTAGCTCCATCTATCAAACTCCATGCCTCGCGGTATGCCTGTTTCTTGCGTTCAAATGTATCAAAAATAAATAACCACGCAGCAAAAAGAACACTAAAGTTCTGAACTTGCTGTAATACTTTTGAATTTGCAACTCTACAGATCAAGTAATCTTTCCAAGGGAGATTTTCCTCGCATAGAGGTTTACCTGCGTCGTTCTTGTATGGTGACTCCCAATAGGCGGTTGCGATGAATATACTAGAAGTGAGTCCGAAAGCAAGCAATATAAGACAAAAGCCTTTTACAGTACTTCTTCTGGGTATCAGCTGCGAAAGGGAATTTTGAGCCTTTGACCTGTGTGGAGAATTGGTCATGGGTAAAAGCTTCCTGATAAAGTACTTTGAATATTTACCAAAGTATAAGTGTAGTCAGCACTGACTGTAGTCACAATCAATACTGACCCAAATCACAGATTAAAGTGTTTTTCTGACTGCTTGATTGCTGCTCTTCCTTCCCACAAGCAGGGAATTATTCTTAAACCACCACCGCAGTCGCCTTCAATTCCAGAATCTTCTCAATCACATCTTCCACAACTATATCCGGTGTAGAAGCACCAGAAGTAATTCCGACAACAATTTCTCCATCTGGTAACCAGTTTTCTGTAATCTTCAAATCTCCATTTAATTCCCGATGCTCAATGCGATTTCCTGACAGAATCCGCACTTCTCTATCGATATGATAAGAAGGAATTCCTCGCTCTAGTGCAATCTGTTGCAACTGTGTTGTATTTGATGAATTAAACCCACCAATGACTATCATCAAATCTAGATTTCGTTCCACTAAATCCAACATTGCATCTTGGCGTTCTTGGGTGGCGTCACAAATGGTGTTGAAGCTTTGGAAATGCTGATTTAACTCAGTGGGACCATACTTTGTCATCATCGTCCGCTCAAAGAGTTTCCCCATTTGCTCGGTTTCACTTTTGAGCATTGTGGTTTGGTTAGCGATACCAACCCGTTCCAAATCTTTATCAGGATCAAATCCAACAGAGCAAGCTTTACTGAATTTTGCCAAGAATTCTTCCCGATTTCCACCATTCAAAATGTAGTTAGCAACGTATTCTGCTTGCTGCATATTCAGCACAATCAGATATTTCCCGGCAAAGGAACTTGTTGCAACAGTTTCTTCGTGTTTATATTTACCGTGAATAATTGATGTGTAATCGACTTTTTTATGTTTTTCAACAGCATTCCAAACTTTAGAAACCCAAGGGCAAGTTGTATCAACAATTTTGCAACTTTTCTCGTTAAGCAACTGCATTTCTTGCACACTTGCCCCGAAAGCAGGTAAAATGACGACATCACCAGAATCGACAACAGAAAAGTCTTTTTGACCTCCCTCAACAGGGATAAATCCTACTTCCATTTCCTGCATCCGCTGATTCACAGAAGGATTGTGAATAATCTCATTCGTAATCCAAATGCGTTCAGTGGGGAAATGTTTGCGGGTTTCATAAGCCATAGCTACAGCACGTTCTACACCCCAACAAAAGCCAAAGGCTTGTGCTAAATGAATGGTGACGTCTCCTCTTTGCAGAGTATAGTTGTTATTGCGAATTTCTTGAATTAAACTGCTTTGATACTCAGACTGCAACTGAGTAGCTATTTCTGCTTGGTGACCAAATCCTTTACGATGGTAATTTTCTGATTGTTGGAGCGAACGTTTAAAAGCTTTGGTATCCATTGTTTTTTCTGTTTCATCTAAAAGTTACTATTTTTTATTTTCTCGCGCAAAGAGGCAAAGACGCCAAGAGTCTGTTTGTGCTTTTGGGTAAGATTATTTTTTATGTGCTTGCAATTTTATTTGACTATATAGTTTTAAAGTAGAACAGCAGACGAAAGAAAAAAGCAGGGCGATAACGTAAAGCGATCGCCTTGAAGAGTGTCAACCGAGTCAAGCTGGGGGACTCTGCACAGAGTCAGGAGTGCAGGAGCGTAAAGCGATTGCCTACGGCAGAGCTACGCTTAACGCCAATATAAAAACAACATTGATTAGTAGAGAAAAAAATCTCCACTACTTGTTGCTGAAATTGATGCGCTCTCCAAACTCCTCATTGTAACCTTCTTCGCCATGTTCATTGATATCCATGCCTTGCAGTTCAGCTTCTTCCCTCACCCGCAAACCAACTGTGACAGCTAGGATTTTCAGAATGATCCAAGTACCAACAGCAGCAACGACATACGCAATGGCAATTGCTGCTATTTGTGTAATCACTTGAGATGGATTACCATACAACAAGCCATTTTTCCCTGCTGAGTTAACTGTCGTGGTTGCAAAGATGCCTGTGAGAATCGCTCCTACTGTACCGCCTATGCCATGCACGGGAAATGTATCCAAGGCATCATCAACTAGTAACTTGTGTTTGAGGTTAACTGCATAGAAGCAAACAACACTGGTAATGCTACCGATTAAAATTGCTGCCAGCGGTGTGACGAATCCTGCGGCTGGGGTGATGCCCACTAAGCCTGCAACTGCTCCTGTCGCGGCCCCAACTGCTGTTGGTTTGCCGCGCAATACCTTTTCTAGGATCAGCCAGGTTAAAGCCGCCGCTGCTGCACCTGTGTTGGTGGCAACAAAAGCGGCTGTTGCCAACGCACCAGAAGCCAAAGCACTGCCAGCGTTGAAGCCGAACCAGCCAAACCACAGCAAGCCTGCTCCCAGCAAAATGAAAGGAACGTTGTGAGGAGGGCTGAGACGCTCAGGATAGGTTTTGCGAGGTTTGAGGACGATCGCCGCTACAAGAGCAGAAACACCAGAACTGATGTGGACGACTGTACCACCAGCAAAGTCGAGAGCACCCAAGCCACCGTATAATCCCAACAATCCACCTTTCGCCCATACCATGTGCGCGAGGGGAGCGTAAATAAAAGTTGACCACAAGAGCACAAACAAAGAGTAAGCAGTAAAGCTCATCCGCTCTGCGATCGCACCACTAATCAGTGCTGGGGTGATAATGGCAAACATGGCTTGGTAAATCATGAATGCCTGGTGGGGAATAGTCGGAGCGTAGGAAACTACATCAGCAGGATTTGACCCCTTGAGATAATCAGTTACCTCATATCCGACATTATTCAAACCTAACCATTCCAGTCCACCAATAATGGGGTTACCTGGAGCAAAGGCGAGACTATACCCCCACAGAATCCAAGTTACTCCCACAATTGCCATGAGCACAAAGCTCATCATCAGAGTATTGAGGATGTTGCGCGATCGCACAAATCCACCGTAGAAAAACGCCAGTCCGGGAGTCATCAGCAGCACTAATGCCGCGCAAATCAGCATAAACGCTGTATCGGCTGCTGTTTGAGCATTAGTTATCGCTGCGTTGACATCAACGGGTGCAGCGAAGGCATTGCCCATCACAGGTACACCAAGAAGCAGCAGGGTCATAGCCCCAATCATCACAAGTTTCTTTAACACTTGTTTTTGTCCCTCGGCACCAATAATTTTGTCTATAGTAAGTTGATTTGAGCAATTTTTGATGCTCATATTCAGTGTGGAAAGTTACTAAAATTTTAGTAAGGCAAAATTATAATATAAATTTCATTGAGATTTTGTTGTCCATTTTTGATAATTGTGTAGATATATAGCAATCCGACTTGATTTTTGTGAATCACGCTTAACAGGGAACGCTTAACAGGGAACAGGGGACAGGGAAGAAGGAATAAAGGTGTAGCAAGCTTCGCAAAAATCTTTGGAAGAGTCCTATATCATCTATTTTTTTATTTTTTTAGTAGACAGGCGGAAATAAATCCAGTTATATAAAGATTTGTAAAAATGCCTTCAACAACTCTACCGAAACGCAAATGACCGCCCTATTGCCCCCACCAATCACACCCTTACACCCTTACACCCCTAATTGTTGACTCTCATCATGGCATTTGTTTTAAATATTGCTCGTAACCAAGTTCTTCTAGTTTTGCTTGCTTTGCGATCACTGATTCAGACAAGGTTTGACGATACTGCAGCACCTTTTCTAGTAATTCGCTTTGATGAGTTGCAATAATTTGTACCGCCAAAAGTCCAGCATTTTTAGCATTGCCAATAGCAACAGTTGCTACTGGTATACCTGCTGGCATTTGTACTATAGAATACAATGAATCAACTCCTTGCAAGTGACGGCTAGAAACAGGAACACCAATAACAGGCAGAGGAGTTAAAGATGCTACCATTCCCGGAAGATGAGCTGCTCCACCCGCCCCAGCGATAATCACCTTAATACCTCTTTGGTGAGCAGATTTGGCATATTCCACCATCCGTTCCGGAGTGCGATGAGCACTGATAATTGCTACCTCGGTATCAACGCCAAACTCTTCACAAACTGCGATCGCACCTTGCATGGTTGGTAAATCCGAATCGCTACCCATAATGATGCCGACAAGAGGAGCCATAAGCAATTCAAAATATGTCCTTCGGACACGCTACGCGAACAAAATTCAAAATTCAAAATTGGAATTTGACTTTCCGATTAACAATCATCTCACTCTGTGTGTATCTGCTGACCAGAACTAGGGGGATATGGGAGTAGGGGATCACGGGTGTAGGGGAAATGCATTTATATTTTTATTCCCTACACCCAGCCTACGGCTCGCTGCGCTAACACACCCTTATACCCTTACACCCCTACACTCTTACACCCCTAATTGTTATGATTTTTGATTCATCGTCGCCTCTTACCTCTAAAATCAGGTCAGATTTCATTATCTTTGTGCTGATGTAATGATCGAAGCAACACACAGCTTGCCAGGTACTCCTGTAGATATTATCAATGCTAGAATACCTGGTTACACAGATTTGCAGATTCTCTCAGTTAACCCGCAGGGTATAGTTGAACAAATCCTGCCAATGTCTAAAGTCCTTAAACGTGTTCCGCCAGTTGACTTACGGGTGTTGGATATTGGTGGCGACTGGATTTCACTGGGTGGTGTAGATTTACAGATTAACGGCGCGTTGGGATTGGCGTTTCCTGATTTATCAACAGAAAACTCTCACAAATTGCTAGATATTTGTCGTTATTTATGGTATGAGGGGGTAGATGCTTTTTTACCTACCCTGGTGACAACTTCGGTAGACAATATTCAGCGTGCGCTTTCTGTGATTGCTGATTGTATGAACTTCAACCCCCCCTCTATCCCGCCTGAAGTTCGGGGAGGAAGGGAAGGTGCGCAAACAAGTTATGCGAAAATTTTGGGAGTGCATCTAGAAGGACCATTTTTAAATTTTCAAAAGCGTGGTGCACACTCCCCAGAATACCTAAAACCACTTAATCTTGAGGAAGTAAAGAGGGTTTTGGGAAATTACGCTCATCTTGTGAAAGTCATGACGCTAGCGCCAGAGTTAGATCCAACGGGTGAGGTGATTCCATATTTACGTTCTTTGGGTATCACTGTGAGTTTAGGACATTCCCAAGCGACAGCAGCAGAAGCGCAACGTGCTTTTGAACTAGGTGCAACAATGGTGACTCATGCTTTTAATGCTATGCCACCATTACACCACCGCGAAAGCGGATTGTTAGGGGCGGCAATTGTCCATCCTCATGTTATGTGTGGTTTTATTGCGGATGGTGAACACGTCTCACCAACAATGCTGCAAATTCTACTACGCGCCAGCACTCCTGTTTCTCAGCAGAAAGAAGGGGAGATAGGCAAACAAAAACTTTTCCTTGTGAGTGATGCCCTTGCCCCTCTAGGATTGCCCGATGGGGTGTATCCTTGGGATAATCGCCAGATTTCAGTGAAGAACAAAACTGCAAGACTTGCAGATGGAACTTTATCAGGAACGACTTTACCTTTATTGGTAGGTGCGCAAAATTTGGTGAAGTGGGGAATATGTGATGTAGACAGGGCGATCGCACTCTCAACAATTGCACCACGAAGTGCGTTAGCGGAGCTTACCGAAGGTATCGGCTTGTCTGCAATTCTCTCTGGCGCTTGTGCTAGTCAATTATTGCGTTGGCATTTGGACGAATCTACACAAGAACTTTCATGGCAGAGGTTGTTCTCTTAAGATTTTGCCCCAAGGTACACCAGGCGCAAAAATATTTCTGGTGGTTCCTTACATGGTACTTTTTAGCTTTGGAATGGATAGATATTGAGTTTTATGAACGTAACAGATGATAAGACGATTGTTAAAGAATATTTCAATTCTACAGGCTTCGACCGTTGGAGACGTATCTACGGTGATGGCGAAGTCAACAAAGTCCAGCTGGATATCCGTACTGGGCACCAGCAAACTGTAGAGACAGTACTCAGTTGGCTTAAAGCTGATAACAATTTACCAGGGCTATCTATCTGCGATGCTGGATGTGGCACAGGTAGTCTCAGCATACCACTTGCGGAAGCTGGAGCAAAAGTCTATGCCAGCGATATTTCAGAAAAAATGGTAGGAGAAGCTAAGGAAAAAGCTTTAGAAATTCTCGCAAATGCAGAAAATCCAACATTTGCTGTACAGGATTTAGAAACGATTAGTGGTAGCTACCATACGGTGATTTGCTTGGATGTTCTGATTCACTACCCTCAGCAAAAGGCAGATGAGATGATTTCTCACCTCTGTTCTTCAGCGCAGTCACGGATTATTCTCAGTTTTGCACCGAAAACTTTCGCCCTCAGTTTATTAAAGAAGATAGGCAGTTTCTTTCCAGGTGCTAGTAAAGCGACTCGCGCTTATCTGCATCGTGAAGCTGATGTGGTGAAAATTTTGGCAAAGAATGGTTTTTCTGTTCAACGTCAATCTATGACTCGAACTCGCTTTTATTTCTCTCGTCTACTGGAAGCGACACGTCAGTGATCTCAAAATCGCAGCAAGATAAGCTTTATTTTTTGCTGCGATTTTGAAGCCAGAAGCCTACATCGTACTGGGAGAGTCGGTGTAGGTTATTCATACTAAGTTGCGTATGTTTCAAGGGGACACGCTTACGCGAACAAAGAAAAAAAAACTGCACCAGAGCGAATTTGCGGTGTGGATGTTCCTCCCGCAAAGTTCGCGGTGGGCGCACCAGAGCGCAGAGAAAGAGAGAAGAAAAATTCTCTGTATGAATGCAACGCGCGTATCACGCTGTTTTGAAAAAACGAATAATTTCGCGCACATGATCCAAAAATTGCCCATCTGTAGAAAGTTGAGCGATCGCCCCCCGTGCTTCTTTTGCCAGACGTTCATGTTCTGTTTTATTTGTGGCACGTAATTCTTCTACACCAGCGGCAATTTTGGCTAATTCTTTACGCGTGTCTTCTATATAAGTTTGCTGATTTGCGGCTAAGGAGTAGGGCTGTTCTGGATTAAGTTGTTCTTCTAAACGCTTGACGGTTTCTTCTAGAGTGTTGAAACGGGAGCGAAGTTCAACAACATCTTCACGTGGATACTTCCATTCTTGGCGAATCATAACCAATCTTGCATACAAGTACTCATAAGCACTGATGGCTGGACGTAATCCAGTTAATAACAAAGCAGCACCAGAACTAATATAGCCGACTGCACTAATACCAGTGGCGGCGAGAAGGTAAAGAGCAATAGCTGAAAATAAGTGTAAGGCAAGAGCAACGATAAGCGATCGCTGTGCCAAAACTTTAACGTACTCCAGTTGTTTCTCATCCACTGGAATTCCTTTTTCAGTTGATTGTGCCCCTTCTGCCAAGACTTCTTTTGCCTGAAAATGAACATTCCACGGTACAGTCACAATCACCAACAACCACCAAAAATTTGCTCCTCCAATCACCCAGTCAAGAAAGTTGCCAGTAGGAATATGGAACCATTGCAATACACTAAAACCCAGCAGCACTAGAACCATAATTCCAAAACTGGAACCTATAAAGAAGTTAGAATACATACTGTCTTGTGTTCAAAAGATATGATCTCAATCTTGGCGAAGGGTTAACAGACACGCACAAATGCTTGTGATGGTTTTTAGAGTTACACACAGATTAGATAGAATAACTGCGCCAAACTTGTTTAGAATCCTTGCCATGATCTTCAGGAACCAGTAAGCGCCAAGTTTTACCTTCTTTCTGGAGTTGCAGGTAAACCTCAAAAGGTTTTTGAGGTTGTGTCAATTTTCGTTTTGGAAGTTTGAACGTAAGGTTGTAGTTTCCCTTAACGCGGTATGTGGGTAAATTATCAACTGTTAAAGCTTTTCGCTGAGTAATTGATAGCCGATTGATTTCAAATCCCTGAAAATCTAAACCTAATTGTTGGTTGAGTTGCTGTTGGGTTTGCTGTAATTCAAATGCAATTGCTTTTTCCACTAACTGGGTAGTTGGTGCGAGAACACTCGTGGTACACGCAGTTAATAGCCACACCAGAATAATCGCGATCATTCGCCGCACCATCACCGAACCTCCTCTATACTCATGTCTGCTATTCCAAAGCGATAGTATAAGCTGTTGCTGGTCTCATGATCTAACTATTTGTGGCAAAAATATTAGTAATAATTGAGACTTTTAAGAACATAATATTATTTGCTTGATATTTGCTATATACAACTAAGTAATCCTGGGACTTATACCCATTGCGAATGACTTATCTATGTCTATCATCAAGTCAATTTCTGAAATTGAATTTAAGCTTTTTCACAAAAAATCACCCAGAAAGTTGGTTTTTTTGGATGAATATTCAGAAAAAGTAAAGCACAGTCATCTTGTCACCGATTTTATGTGAAGTTCATCTAAAGAATGTTACTACAAAAACAAAAAAATAGACATCAACAGTAGGTTTACTTATAATACTCAGATCTATCTTTGTCAAAGAGATGACAATATGAAGACACTTGCAACACAGGTACGTAACCAATTCTTAAAGAATATTTACGAAATCTCACTGATAAAAACTCCTGCTGAGTTTGCTTATCAAGCAGCATTAGCAAAACACATGAGTCATCTGCCGATCCTTTCGAGCACTGACAGGGCTATAGTAGAGACTCTTAATACTGAGGGAGTTTTTATCACTTCGTTAGAAGAACTTTCGATTCCTTCTACTCCAGAAACGCTGCAAGCCGCAAAAAACTTAATGCCAAAAATCCCAAGAGTCCTTTGTGGTGATGAAAATGAATTTGTTATTCATGCAACTTCCCAGCAAATAATGGAATATCCAGAAATTTTTCTTTGGGGATTAGAACAACGTTTACTCAATATTGCTGAGAATTATTTTGGTCTACCTGTAGCTTATCATGGTGCTTATTTTCGTAGAGACCTTGTCAATAAAGTACAGAGGAAATCAAGGTTATGGCACATGGACACGGAAGACCGAAAATTATTCAAAGTCATTATATATCTAAATGACATAAATGATGATGCAGGTCCATTTCAATATATTCCAAAAGATATCACTTCAAAAGTTGCTCATTCATTAGGATATAAGTCTGGCTACATTAAAGATGAATCTATACAACGATTTGTATCTCCATCAAATTGCAAATCTTGTACAGGCTTAGCTGGTACGGTAGTTATTGCAGGCACAGCTAGCGTCTTTCATCGGGGAAAAGTACCTGTAGCTGACGATAGATTGGCAATATTTTTTGATTACACTTCCAGACAACCAAAATTTCCTTTCTATTGTAAATCTTCACTACCTATGGAAGATTTGCATTCACTCTCTCCGATGTTTTCCGAACACCAAAAGCGCTGTGTTTTTTGGCGAGAAGAATCTTAGTAACAGTGATATAGCAATCCTAAATCATTTATAAACAATTCCTGTTCCTTGTTAAGCGTCCTCATGGGACAATTTACAATCTCATTTAGGACTGCTATATAGGAAACTGACAAGAGTCGGAAGTCTGACAACTTGGAAAATTATATAGGACTACTATTTGATTTTTGCGAAGCTTCGTACACCTCAAAGAGCCTTTTTTCCTGTTAAGCGTTAAGCGATCGCTCTCTACACAAGTAATTTCACCAAATAAAACCAGATTTTTATTTTTCAAACCTCATTAAAGTAAGCTGGATAGGACACGTTCCCATTAATATTCATCAAAGCATTCGGCTTGAGTTCTAACACCATAAATGCCTCATCAGGAATTGGTAACGATGAGTGCAAGCCAAATTGACTCGCCTTTTGAAAACCAAAACGTCTGTAATAGTGCGGTTCGCCAACAACGACAACAACAGAATAATCTGACTCACGACATTTCGATAAACCTACTTGCACCAACTGGCTACCGATACCTTGGCGCTGGCGTTGTGGTGTTACGGCTAAGGGTGCTAGTGCTAGCGCTGGAATTTGCTCTGATGCTTTAATGAAAATGCGGCTAAAAAGAATGTGTCCCAGTACATCCCCATTTTCTAGCGCGACAAGGGATAATTCAGGTATGAAATTCGCAGAGTTGCGGATTTTATCTACAAGTGATGCTTCTTGTGTTCTACCGAAAGCATCCGTGATCACTTGACTAATCTTTGCTCTTTGGTTGTGTGTTTCTGGCGCACAATTTAGCATAACTAAAACATTACTTCAGGTAAAACAACAATCCAATCCCTGCGATCGCAACTATAACACCAGCGATCGCCCTGACGCTGACTTTCTCTTTCATCGCGATCGCAATGGGGATGACAAATAATGGACTCGTCTGCAACAAAGTGAAGGAAATTCCCGCAGGTATAAGTTTAATTGCTGTCTGTTGCAACCAAATTCCTAAGTAAGTGCCACAAAAGGAAGCTAAGATAGCCACGAGAATAAATCGAGGTTCTTGTAATATTTTTAACTGAACGCTGCTGACTTGTTGCTTGCGGCAAAGTATCCAAATCAAAAGCATCAACACGGCTGCTGTCAATCGCAACAAAGCTGCCCACAAGGGGCTGATACTCGTGTTTGCCAAAGCTGCACGCGAAAGGACACCCCCTGTCGCATTTGCGATCGCCGCCAACAAAGCAAAACATATTCCTTGCCACAGGTGCGTTGAGGAATTCTCACTTGTACTGGGGACTCTTTCGGTAACAACCCAAGCAACACCCAAAACAGTCAGCAAAATACCGCACCAAGCACTCACATTTAACTGCTCTTGAAGAAAAATCAACGCCAGTATTGCCGTTATCGGTGGGGCAAGAGTTCCAATCAGTAAGACACGACGTGCGCCGATAAAATTTATAGCTGCCAAAAAAGCTGTATCGCCTAAACAAATGCCTACAAAACCACTCAGGAGGATGAGATACACAGACAGGGGTGGAATACTAGGAAACAATTCGCCACGGATAACGATGGTGAGCAATAGGAAGGCGATCGCAATTATCCCTTTGATCAAGTTGAGTTGCAATGGCGGGATACGTTCTCCCAAGCGCCCATACAATACTGATGCCAGCGCCCACAAACAGGCAGCAGACAAAGCTGCTATTTCACCCTGAAAACTTGTTACAGACAATATTAAATAATTATTAATAGTAACAAACATCCGTTTTTTTTAAATAAATTTTATAATATTTTCATATCAAGACCTCTATAAACTTTAGCACTCAATGCACTTCACTGCTAATTTTCTTGGGACAACTTTTAGCACTCAACGTTTTTTACTGCTAACTCTTTTTGGGGAGAAAGCCTAGCACTCTCAAGACTAGAGTGCTAGTTTTTGGGATTTTATTACCTATAAGATAGGAGGATTGGAAGTTTTTTCTGGTGAGACTCAAGAGATTTTTAAGACATTAAACTTTTTAGCAACTCTGGTTTGAAGAAAATTCACGTCATAATTTGGAGAAGTAGAATGAAATACACTTTTGATATTGTAGGCGTTTCTCCAGTTTTAGATTTTTTTAGTCATCAACAGCACAATTTACACAAACCACAGCATCAAGCGGTGGAATATGTGGGAACTCATAAGTGTACGCTTGATGCGATCATCAAATCTGTAGAACCATTGCCACCAAAGTGGGGCTGGAATATAGATGAAGTTGTAGATACAGTGATTTCGTTTTGGATGAAGAATTCAGAGAGTATCTGTTATTGGAACTCACGTCTTGTGGATGCAGGTAGTAATAACTTGTTAGTAGCAAGAATCGCGGATATTAAGGCTTTAAAAACAGAATTTGAAGTCTTGCTGAGTCAGAAGTGGTAAATTTTGTGCTCTATAGCAATCCGTGCAGGAGTTGTGAAATTACTCGTTGA
The DNA here is from genome assembly GCA_019359695.1 of Brasilonema angustatum HA4187-MV1. Classification (GTDB taxonomy): domain Bacteria; phylum Cyanobacteriota; class Cyanobacteriia; order Cyanobacteriales; family Nostocaceae; genus Brasilonema; species Brasilonema angustatum. Next base: position 66,705 of record JAHHGV010000017.1, on the reverse strand, counting down.
GGTAGGGAACGCTTAACAGGGAACAGGGAAGAAGAATGTACTTTGTTTTTTCACAAATGAAATAGGACTGCTATAGAAAAATGTTTGGAAAGTTTATAGCGGTTATCTTTTAAATCACATACACCACCGCGATCAATGTAGAGACGTTGCATGCAACGTCTCTACAACCATGTATTGCACGCATATGTCCTTCGGACACAATTTGCTATTCAACAATCTGTTAACCGACATTTCTACTTAAAGACGTAGTGACAAAATTCGTTTACTTTATAACTTGTGACTAATCCTGAAAAGCTTGATATCGCTTGAGGCTGACTGCCCGAATAGTCGGCTGTACTCTCGGCTGAACTGTGTTGAGCTCTCGTAGCCCACGTTTGCGGCGGCAGAAGCAACATCGAATTCCTCTAACAGCATCAGACGCCGTGCTTCGTGGAGACGGAGTTGCTTTTGATACTGCAACGGACTTAGCGCTGTCATCGCTCGAAAGTGGTGATGAAATGTGGAAACTCCCATGTGAACACTTTGCGCGAGTTCCTTAACCCTTAAAGGTTCCCGGTAGTTTTCCTTGAACCAAGCGACGGCTTTCGCTATACGGCTGCTTTGGGATCCGGATGAGACAACTGCCCGTAGGCGTTTTCCCTCTTCGCTTGTCAACAGCCGATACAACAGCTCCCGCTCAATTAGGGGAGCGAGGATCGGAATATCTTGTGGCTGGTCCAACAAATCAAGCATTCGTATGAAGGCATCGAACACCTTCCCGGTAGCAGGTCCTGTACCGATAGCGCGCATGACCGACATCGATCTCATAGTGTCCAAGTCGTAATCAAGAATGAGCTGTCTTGCCGCTTGGAGATTTAGTCTCAATACGGCTGAAAGATATGGTCGGCTTCTGGTGGCCTTCACTACCTGGTTTATTGTCGGGAGATCTACGGTTGTGAGCAGGAAATGCGACTCATCATATGTGTAGCTTTCTCCTCCAAGTTGAACTTTCTTGCTTCCCTGGACAATCAGGGCGAGGCCCGGAAGGTGAAATTCGCAGGTCTCAACAGTCGGCTGCGGACGTTTGTACAGCACTAGTCCAGGAACTGCGGTCAGTTTGTCCGGTTCAGATTCTGTCCAGCGGGAAATTTTGGCAATGAGGTTCTGGCGTAGCGCGGCAATATGTGCAATATCGCCAACGGCTTCTGCTTCGGACTGCCTTATGAGCATCTCTTCATTCTGTATGAACAAGACAGTGACAACAATTAAAGCATAGCTTAAAATTCCGCAAGCGAGAGGATTAGGCAGGAAATAGGAAGGATTGGGCTGCTACGAGCAATGACTTGCGCGTTACCTTGAATGAAGATCAGAGGTTTCGCACCTGAAGATGCAGAAGCACGAGACGCATGAACGAAAACCGAGTTTGTTGAGTCCAGTAAAGAGGAAGCAAATGCACACTTTTGTTAAGGGAGACAAAATGATTGAGCACTTGAATGATCCGGCTAGTCCACCAATCGTTATCGTTTGGCAACGGGTGAGATAAACTCTGGCTTCTGGTCGCCGAACTGACCAAGTGTGCATTTAAATATGCTGCGCGTCAGACTGACTTGGTTACAGATACGGCGCGTACTATTTAAGTTTTGTGCCGTGTTCCAAAACTCACTTCACACAAAATTTCCGGAGTCTTAACTAGCTTGCAATCGAGTTTAGAAGGGAAGGACAGAATGAAAGAAAACACAATTCTGATCACGGGCGTAAGTTCTGGTCTAGGGAAAGCCCTGGCGGAAGAGGCGCTGCATCAAGGTTGGCGAGTTGTCGGTACAGTCCGCAGCGAGGAGGCCGTTGCCAAGTTTGAAGCGACTAAACCCGGTCATGCGTTCGGACGCATTCTGGATGTGCGGGACACCGTACGCATGGCAGACCTCGTCGCTGAGGTCGAGGCTAACGTGGGTGCGATCAACGTGCTGGTCAACAACGCGGGTTACGGGCTTTGGTCAACCATCGAAGAAGCTCCGCTCGATGAGATCCGGCAGCAGTTTGAGGTCAATGTGTTTGGATGTATCGCCATGCTCCAGGCGGTTTTGCCCTATATGCGAAAGCGGCGTGCGGGTCGCATCCTGAACATCACTTCAATGGGCGGTCTCGTCACGTTTCCTATGGTTGGCATTTATAACGCCACGAAATTTGCGATGGAAGCGGTTACGGAGGTCTTGAGTCAAGAGGTCAAGAGCTTCGGCATCCTGGTCACCGCAGTCGAGCCTGGCGTATTCAAGACCGACTGGTTCGGGCGGTCACAACGGCAGGCTCCAGCCACTATCCGCGACTACGATGCGTTGCGAAAGGGGCGAAACGAGCAACCGATGCCTTTCAGCGGCGACCTGACAAAGGGGGCAAAAGCCATACTCACCATCCTGGCAGACCCGAACCCACCCGGTCATGCGCTGCTGGGCTCCATCGCCGACGAATACGTGGGCAAGAAGCTGGAGACGCTGCATCAGGAGTTCACGGCGGGGAAAGAGCTTTCCGCATCTACTAACGCAGATAAAGCGGTATGAGATAGAGGAAATTAATTGAATGGAAACTCCACGTCGACGCCGGCTGGTACATGACCTGAAACGAAGGAGATCGCCCTTGCTGATCCGTCGAGCCCTTGTCCCCATCCTGATCGGAGTGTTACTAATGAGCAGTGCAGCCGAAGCAGCCCCCCGCAACAAAGTCGTTGGCACCTGGCGAATGGTGTCGGCAGAGATCGAGAAGCCAAGCGGCAACGAGCCCGCCTACGGCAAGCATCCGAGCGGGCTGCTGATCTTCGCGCCCGACATGCATTACGTCGAGGTCCTGACCGACGGCGACGTGCCCCGTTTCAAGTCCGACGTGCGCGGCCAAGGCACGGACGAAGAGAACCGCATCGCGATGGCGAAGAACATCGGCATGTTCGGCACGTACACGGTCGATGAGAATGGCGAGTTCACTGGCGATCGCGTCGAGGGGTCGACCTTCCCGAACTGGATCGGCGACGTGCGGACCCGCAAGGACCTGCGCATCGTGGTCGAGGGGGGTCGGATGACCGAGAACTTCACCCGTCCTGACGGGACGAAGATCGTCATCGTGTTCGAGCGGGTGCGGTAGGAATGGGGCGGCCACCGTAACCGCAGCCGGACGCTTCCGTCCGGGTTGTGTTGCAAAAAATCAGAAGCACACTACAAGTAGCAGCTTAGACAAGAAAAATTACCTGTTAGCACGCTATAGGTAACGGGTATGAAAATTTTTGCAACACAACCGCGCGACTCTTCAGCCAGCATGGTAATCGAGTCATCATGGTGGCGAGAGGAGCGCCTCTCGTTCACTTAGGGCACATTTTGACAGTCTAGATGCCTTAATAAACACATTGAACTAAGAACACAACCATACCATGATTTTGAGGAAGCATTGACACAATGACGCAGCAAAAGGCCAGTCGACATCAACACGCTCTGGTAACGGGCGGTAACCGGGGTATCGGTGCAGCGATCGCCGTTGCGATCGCTGCGGCAGGTTGTGACGTCACGATCAACTATCGTGAAGGACGCGATGCAGCCGAACAAGCGGCAGAAGCTGTTCGCTTGGCAGGTGTCCGGGCCACAATCGTGCAGGCCGACATCTCCGATTCAGCGAGCGTGACAGCGTTGGTGCGACAGGCGTATGAGGCATTGGGACCGATTACCATCTTAGTCAACAATGCTGGTGTCGGGCGAAAGACTGAAGTATTCGAGAACAGTCTCGAAGATTTCGACCAAACCTTTTCCATCAACGTGAGAGCTGCCTTCGCACTGACTCAGGCAGTAATACCCGAGATGAGCAAGCAAGGGTTCGGACGGTTGATCTACCTTTCTTCACTGGCTGCAATGACCGGCGGGATGATCTCCACTGCTTACGCCAGTTCCAAGGCGGCACTGATCGGCATGATGCACCACTATGCGGCGTCATTGCGGGACAGCGGGATCACGGCCAACGCTATAGCACCCGCGTTGATTGAAACCGACATGGTCGCGGCTATGGACTTACCTCCATTGGAGAGCTTACCCATGGGTCGCCTCGGTTATCCGGATGAGGTCGGACAAGTCGCACGACTGCTAATCGAGTGTGGATACATCACAGGGCAGACGATTCACCTCAACGCTGGTCGTTATATGACTTAGCGGGACTTAAACAAAAAAGAAAACCAAAATAAGGTATTAAGGTACTCACCGTTCGCGCAATCAAGGATGAATTTGGTGAAATAGATGAAATAAGGAAGAGTTGTAAGTTCTCTGTGCTAGTTCTTACGCTTAACGCTCTTTGAGTTCAAGCTTTACACTCTTGATGACATTAATTTGGCACTGCAACAAATAAAAAGTCACTATACAGGGTTAAACCTGAAGGTATTGTTGGTTGGCAACGAAAAAATTTTTATCTGTATGGTCTTGTTGAACCAGCAACAGGAGATAGTTTTTTTTGGGAGTTTTCTCACTTGGGCCGAGTTCGCAGCGATAGTGCAGGGGTGTCAGGAGGCGAAAAACCTTCCCGGTGTTCCCAACGTGGAGCTGACCGGATGTCGGTTAACAGATTGTTTGTCGCTTTAACAGATTGATGTCATCAAAAGAGAAAATTATACGATTCTGGCGTTGTCACTCAACACATCGACAAACCAATCACAATATCTCTCAACAAACCACTACATCCCATAGTGACATGCTTGTTTTGGAGTGTTGCAGCCACTTTGTTTTTTGGCTGGTTCACTTGGCGTTGGACTCAACGAAAGAAATAGTACATTTGCACTCAACTATTCTTTGTTGGGTTTCCCTACGCCAAAATCTCTTCTCACCTTCTTATTTCTCAACCAAATTTGCGATCGCTGTCGCCAAGAGAACTGGTTCAATTGGCTTGGGAAAATGAAGCGTAAAACCAGTACCATTAGCTTGCTGTTGAGGAGTCTGCCCGGGGTAAGCAGTGAGGGCGATCGCCGGAATTTGTCCTCCTCGTTCAGCTGGCAAAGATCTGATTTGACGAATCAGCATATAACCATCCATTTCTGGCATTTTAATATCACTCACCAGCAAATCTGGCTGTTCTTCAACCAATGATGAAAGCGCTTCATATCCTGAGGCGGCTGCACGTACAGAAGCCCCATAAGCTTCTAGTAGAAAAGCCAAAAAATCGCGGTTGTCTGGTTCATCATCCACAACCAGTACCCGCACACCATGTAAATCTGGACTGTTATTATCTTTTCGAGTCTCACCACCAGTTGTGATCGCAGGATCAAGCATCAAGGGAAGCCTAACACTAAAAGTTGCTCCCTTTCCCTCACCAAAACTTTCAGCTTTAATAGTTCCGCCGTGTAATTCAACTAAGTGGCGCACAAGAGAAAGCCCTAACCCCAAACCTCCAAATTTTCTGGTATAACCACTATCTTGTTGACGGAAGTAATCAAATATATAAGGTAAAAATTCTGGTTTTATACCTTTGCCTGTATCAATAACTTGAACTTGAGCGTATAAGCCAACCTTTTCTAACTGAACTGTCACTTGTCCATTTGATGGCGTAAATTTCACCGCGTTAGAAAGAAGATTCCAGATAACTTGCTGCAATCGTTTGGAATCACCAAAAACTAGTCCCAGATTAGCATCAAATACAGTCAATATCTCAATTGACTTAGCTTGAGCCGCAAGATCTACACTTTCTATAGCTTTAGTAATTACAGTTTGCAGGTTAACAGCAATTGGATTAAGAGTTAGCTTACCACGTAAAATTTTAGATACACTCAGCAAGTCATTAATAAGTTGCACCTGTAAGCTTGTGTTACGCTCAATAGTTTCCAGTGCCTGCTTTTTCCTGTTATCATCAAGCTTACCACTGCGTAAAAGTTTCACCCACCCGAGTATTGGATTTAAAGGTGTTCGCAATTCATGCGAGAGGACAGCAAGAAACTCATCTTTTATGCGATTTGCTGCTTGAGCCTCTTCCAAAAGTTTATTCCGCTCTTGTTCAGCTCGCCTGCGTTCTGTGATATCTCTTAAAGAAACAAGATAAGCAGTTTCTCCTTGCCACTCAATTTCTACCACGCGCATTTGGGCAATTTTTTCGAGACTATCCTTTGCTGCGGTGCGTTCTGTGTTACATGTATATGGGTAAATATCGACCTCTGTATTATCCCCACCAACAACAGGAAAGCCAAACAACTCACCTAAGAGTTCTTCTTGCTTGCAGGCAAAAAGGTTTAGTGCTGCTGGGTTAATAAAACGCACAACACCACCTCGATCTACAACCACTATACCGTCAGCATTTTTGGTAATCAGCGTTTGCAACTGTAGCTCAACCTTTTGCAGTGTTGCTTCGACTTGTTGGGAGTGCTCTTTTTGCTTACCGAGTTCTAGTGTCTGTTGTTGTAGCTGTTGTTCTAAATCTTGCTTATACAATTGGGACGGTTGTGTTTTTTCCGCAAGAGCCTGTTTTATAACTTCAGGAAGCCGTGCCAGTTCATCCTTGGAAAGGTAATCTATTGCCCCTGCCTTAATACATCTTACGGCAATAAATGCGCTATCCGTACCATTAATAATCACAAAAGGGATGTTCAACTTTTGCGCGTGCATTTCTTGCAATGCTTCCAAGGCGTCTAAATCTTTTAAACTGTCTTCGGCAACGATCGCATCCCAAGCACCATTGAGATAAGTCAGGTAATCAACTTTTGTTGCTATACACTTATCATCGACTGCAAAACCAGCCCCATTCATCACAGCGAGGATATTTTCTCTAGATTGGGGCGAGTTTAATAAAAATAATATGGTACATTTGTTATCCACTTTATAACTAGTTTTCGTAAATTGAGGATTAATATAATTTAATATTAATCGCTAATGGTGCTGCACAATATCACCCAAAGACTTATGTTTATTACTCTTCCTGTAGAAAGAGGAGAAAAAGAGGTATTCAGCAGTGAACGCTTAACGCTTAACGCTTAACGCTTAACAGTGATAACTGATAACTGATAACTGATAACTGTTTTAATCATTTTGGTTTGTAAAAACCAGACATAGGATTACCAATCAAAATGCCAGTGATGTTGCGAAATGGTTTGCCAATGTGCATACCCCTATTGTCAATTGTAAACTCTCGGATTTGTTTATCGTGCTGTGAGCCGCGCATTTTTATCACTGCTATTCCTCTGCGAATTTCCCCATAAACTTCAACATATCGTAGTAATATAATGACATCAGTAGTAATAGAGATATGATTTTCGGAAGTGGAGGTACTACTAACAAGACTCATCGGAGTTGTGGAAGTGTACAGTGCCGTCATTTTACGTTCTCTAATCATTGAATTAAGACCAATAAGAAATTGCCGAAATCCTTCTGTATTAGAAGCCCACTCTAATGCTGAAAGACTATCAATTGCTACCCGATGAGGTTGAAATTCCTCAATCATTTCTTGCATTTTGATCAAGTGATACTCTAGTGGATGTGCTTCTGGGTTGCGACACACAAATTTCAATTGCCCGTCCCGTTCCATCTGTCGAAAGTCAACACTCCACCCCAGCGCATTTCTCAAAATCAGTTCTCGGTTTTCCTCAAAAGCAAACAATAAGCAACGTTCGTTATTATTAGCCCCCGCTGCAATAAACTGAGTTGATACCAAAGTTTTGCCTGTACCTGTAGCTCCTGACACAAGAATAATAGAATTTTGAAAAAAACCACTGTCACACATAGCATCCAGTTCGGTAACGCCAGAAGTTATACGGATATCAGTTGTGCTTTCTTCTGCTGTTTCCGTTCTAAACAGGGGAAGAATCACAATTCCTTTGTCAGGAACAATTGAAAAAGGAATTTCTCCCTGCTTGTGAGGACTACCTCTATACTTAAGAATTTCTATAGTTCGTCGGCGCTTCTGTTGGAATATCACATTCCGCAGGATAATCACATTATCAGCAACAAACTCCTCAACACCGTAGGTGCTAATATCACCGTACTCTTGATTGCGTTCAGATGTTACAACTACCGTACTTTCAATTTGTTCCAAGACTGAACCAATCATGAATAAGTCATTGCGGACTTGAGCTTTATCAGGCAAATAAGTAAACATTGCTCCCAAGCAATCCATTGAGACTCGCACTGCACCCACCTGATTGATGGCATACTGAATCCGAGCAATCAGAGAATCGAAGTCGTATTCTCCACTCACCAAAGGCTTTTCTCCAGGTTGGCGAGAAGCATCAACAAACGCCCATTTCCCTTCCTCCTCCCATTTGCGGATATCCCAGCCAAAGCCTCGCATATTTTTTCGTATACGCTGGGGAGATTCTTCAAAAGTCACAAACACCCCATTTTCGCCCCGTTTAATTCCCTCTGCAAGGTACTGAGATGCAAATACAGTCTTACCACTACCTGCGGTACCAACTACTAACGTGACTCGTGACTTGGGTAATCCGCCCTCAGATAATATGTCAAAGCCAGGAATTCCAGTTACAAGCTTCTCAACCAAATCTTGTTCTTTTTCTTGATTCATTTGGTGAAATTTAAACTTTTATATAAAAAAAATCAATACAACTAATTAGTATTCTTAATGTATTTTACTGCTTATGGGGAATATTAAGCCCAAACAAAACTGTGTGTGTATTTGATAAATCACCGATAATTCGTACTTTTGGTAAGGGAAATTCCTTAATTAAAGTTGGGGTTACTAAAATTTTCTCAGCTTCAGCAACCTGGGGTTGCTCCAGCACATCTATAATTACTATCTCATGTTTATTCCGCAGATGTGACTCGCACAACTGAATCAAATTGGATATCGCTCGTTGGGACCTGGGCGTGTATCCTGTAATATACAGTTTGAGCAGATATTTCTCACTCATTTGTCAGTCGAGTCATAAGTTGCGATCTTTATGTATTCACTTTTTATCGAAGTTATTATAAGTTTTTATAATATTGGATTTGCTCAGACTAACGAGGTATTTCTAAATGTCTAGAGGTAGTGAGTTATTTGTGCATTAGCCTTCAAGGAATTTTCTGATCAGGCTATTTGCATAGAAACTGACATGAAAAATCAGGGGCGAGAGGCGATCGCCTCTCGCCTCTGGCTTACCCTGGCGATGTTCCGGAGAAACCGCCCCAAGAAAGTGATTTCGCAACTTATGGAAAATAGCGATAAATATCTTTACGGTGAAGCACCCGCAAAAAACATAACTGTTTAACCATGAAAAAGAGGGAAAAGGGGGAAAGGGGAAAGGGGCAAGGGGAAAGCAAACCACTAAATTAAAAATAGGGGTTTCAAGCATGGGCGCTGATTTTTAAGGGCACTACGTGCCCTTAAAAATCTTCTGTTTAACGCGTGATCCACAATTAAGATAGGAGCTAGTGCCTCACCCAGGCATCAAGCGCGAGGCTTATATCCCTTTCCCCCTGCCTCCTTACCCTTTCCCCTCCCCTCGGTTATGTAAGACTTTGGAATAGAAGAAATTTTTTTCTATGTATAAATAAAAGTAAAAACGATAAGTAAGAGGACTTGAAGTTTAGATGAACTTCAGAGTATAACCAGAAACATATTAAGGACTTGAGCAGGAATAATCTCATGAGCACATCACTCAACGCCAAAATCAGTTTGAATGACTTTCAACTTCGGGATGGCATCTATTTTCCTAACGATTATGAACAGTTAAACAGTACGGAACAAAAACAAAGATGGGACGAAATTGGTAAGACGTACTACGGTTCTCAAAAAATTGAACAAGCAGAAGAAACATCGCCACTTAAACAAGATTACACTCTTTTAACCGGAAGACCTGGAGGAACTTGGAATAAGTTTCCTATCAATAAGTCTGTTGATTCTATTCTGGAAATTGGCTGTGGCTATGGTCGAATTCCTTTGTTTCTTTCAAAGGACAAAAATTTGAGGTGTCAAAAATATTATGGCATTGATATCTCGGAGTCTTTATTGCGACGCTTACTCAAGTGTAAGCAAGAATATGATTTTTTCCCAGGAGCAGAGTTTTACATTATTTGTGCTTCTGCTGAATTACTGCCTTTAGAAGATAATTCTGTAGATTTGATAATTTCTAACTGTGTTTTTATGCATATACCAGAAGCACAGATTAGAAACCTCTTGGTTGAAGTATCTCGTGTACTCAAGCCAGGTGGAACTTTTGTCTTCAATCATTCTTTCCACAACAAGTCTTGTCCTTCTCATATAATTCATAATTTAGTCAGAAGGCTTAACCCAAAACAAAACTCAGTTTATCTCAAGCAATATTCATCTGCAGAAATAGATGCAATGTTAACGAATTCTGGAATGAAAGGCAAGTGTCCACAATACACTGTGGAACCAACACAAGAATACGCGATTTTACCAGAAACCATCAAAGGAATCCAGATACCCTTTGCTAATTCAATTAACAGAAGTCTTAAGCCGTCGGCTGCGATGAAAGAAACTCTAGCCTATGGTTATAGTGCTTACAGTACCCAACTATAGCAATCCTATTTGATTTGTGTGAAAGTGCCTGCTCAAATTCCCGACTTCGCAAGAGTTGTCGGGAATCTTATTATTCAGTGGGCTATTTTACCCCCTTTTTAACTCTGTCGTAGTACAGTTCCGTGATATTAATATTAGCGGTTCCCAAGCATCTAATCCTACTAATCCTGGAAATAATTGTACTTGTCCACCACAGACAAGTCTGAAAAAACCAAACGCAAGATAAATTGCTCTCTAGTATAATTAGGTAGTGACCCAAGTGCCTTGTATCAGGTGTGTCTACCAAAACTTTGCTCAGGACATCCGGAATACGGTTGTTTCGTTTTGTATATTAATTTTATTACTATAGAAATTGAAATACTTCCCTTCAACAGGGATTGCCTTGTTGTGTTTAGGGTTAAGAGTGTTATTTTAGTACAACAGAAGTGTTGAGGAATAGCGACACGATGCTGCAAACGCAACAGGTTATACATAATCGCTATCAACTGAAAGAAAAACTGGGTGAAGGTGCAGGTCGTCAAACTTGGTTAGCACTTGATTTGTCAACACAAGACGATATTGTGGTGAAACTGTTGACCTTTAGCGACCAGATGCAGTGGGAAAGCTTGAAATTATTTGAGCGAGAAGCACAGGTATTGAAACAGCTGAACCATCCTCGTATTCCTGACTATCGTAATTATTTTTGCTTTGACGACCAGTTACTCTACTTTGGGTTAGTTCAAGAATATATTCCCGGTACATCACTCAAGCAATTACTCACAAAAGGTCAAGTATTTGCAGAACCAGAAGTTCGCAAAATTGCTACTGCGATCCTAAAAATTTTGATTTATTTGCATGGTTTGAGTCCTCCTGTGCTGCATCGGGACGTTAAGCCTAGCAATGTGCTAGTGGGTAAAGATTCTCGTATTTATTTGGTTGATTTTGGTGCAGTACAAGACCGTGCTGCAAGAGAAGGTGCTACTTTTACAGTCGTGGGAACTTATGGCTATGCACCACTAGAACAGTTCGGCGGAAGAGCAACCCCAGCATCTGATCTCTATGCTTTGGGAGCAACATTGATTCATTTGCTGACAGGTATTTCTCCAGCAGATTTGCCTCAAAAAGATTCTCGCTTGCAGTTTGCTCACCTTGTCAGGCTCAATCCTGGGTTTGTCCGTTGGTTAGAGCAACTGACTGAACCTAATTTGGAAAGACGCTTTAGTAGCGCTCAACAAGCACTTGACACTCTTAGGGCTAATCAAAATGCGATCAAAATTGCTAGTCAACGACTCCCTGAAAGTTGCATTTGGCTGGACAAATCACCAAGGCGCTTGCAGATTCAACTTCATGTCCCTTGGTACAAGGTAATATCTACCCCAACAAATTGGCTTGTACTGACGGGGTTGGGACTTTGGTTATTTTTGCTGTCGATGATTATCAGTGGTTGGGTTTATTTGTTTTGGTTGGCAGGTAGTCTTGTATTGGGGGCTTGGTTTCTATTACCTGTGTTTGTGGAAACCAATATCAACTTCGATCATCAGCAATTTGAAATTGAGGTGAAAGTACTGGGTTTTTGCATCAAACGACAGCGAGGAAATGTCTTAGAGATTGATAATGTTTTTAAAAGTGACTCTGGCGGCTATGGTAACAAGAAAATTCCTGAGGTAACTTTGGCTGTTGGTGTCGAAGAGTATTCATTTGGAAGATTGAAGCCACCTCTTTATCATGAGGTATGCCGTTGGCTCGTAGATGAAATCAAGGATTGGTTGGGACTTTAGATTTTGGGCTTTTGGTTATGGCAGAAGGTGGACAAGTTCTTTGCATTCGGGAAGCGACTTCCCAAGAGTCTCGTTATCAACTTAAAGAAAAATTAGGGCAAGATGCTAGTCGTCAAACTTGGTTAGCAGTAGATTTGTGTACACAGCCTCAAGAACAAGTGGTTGTCAAACTGCTCGCTCTGAGTTCGCAGATGCAGTGGGATGAACATAAGCTGTTTGAACGTGAAGCTCAGGTGCTGAAAAATCTCAATCATCCCCGAATTCCCAAGTATCGGGATGACTTTGTTTTGGAAAAGCAACCTGATTCGAGATTTCCCTGGTTTGGGTTAGTGCACAGTTACGTTCCCGGAGCATCATTCCAGCAACTGCTGAATCAAGGGCATCGGTTTTCTGAGTCACAGGTGGAAAAGATCGCAACAGAAATTTTGAGCATTCTTGTTTACCTACACGAACTCAACCCTCCTGTGTTGCACAGAGATATCAAACCCAGCAATTTAATTTGGGGTGAGGATGAGCGCGTTTACCTGGTTGACTTTGGCGCAGTGCAAGATCAAGCGGTGTTGGAAGGTGCCACCTTCACAGTTGTAGGAACCTACGGCTATGTGCCAATGGAACAGTTTGCAGGTCGTGCTGTTCCCGCTTCTGACTTGTATGCTGTTGGTACAACCTTGATTCATCTCCTCACCGGAACGCCTCCTGCTGATTTACCATACCAGAACTCCCGCATTCAATTTGCTGATAGAGTAAGTGTCGATTTGGGTTTTGTGAATTGGATTGGTAAACTGACAGAACCAAATGTTACAGAGCGACTGAGTTCTGCACGCCAAGCTCTAGACACGCTCAAGAATAGACACGCACTCACGCCACCACTCACTAGCCGTAAGCCCACAGGTAGTCTGGTTCAAATCAAAAAGTCTGCTCACAAAATAGAAATTAAAATTCCTAGACGCGGAAGGAAAACGTTCAAAATATTCTATCTTATAGGCTTAATTATTCCTTTTGTCTGGCAAATTCCACAATGGTTTAATTTACTTTCAACAGGACTTGTCTACCATTCGATATTGTATATTATGCCTCTTTTAGTATTACTGTTTGTCCTATTCCAAGCAACAGTTCTACCTGCTTTTAGACATACAGATATGTACTTTTACCGTGAACATTTTGAAATCCGCTGGAAGTTATTTGGTTTATGTTATTGGCGGTATCGAGGAAAAACTCCACTGATTTGTAGAGTGTATGAAGAGATAGTTCAACAGGGTTCTGCACCTCGCGGTGTGACAATTGAATATTCTAATAAACAGAAGCTCACCTCTAGTCCTTTAGCAACTGTGGAACGCCATTGGTTAATTGACGAGATTAAGGATTGGTTGAAATTAAATTAGGGAATAGGGAACAGGGAACAGGGAACAGTCAACACTAACAACTGTAAGACTTACACAAAAGAGATCCCCCAACCCCCTTAAAAAGGGGACTTTTAAGATTCCCCCCTTTTTAAGGGGGGCTAGGGGGGATCGAGGTTTCGGGTTTTCAGTGCGTAAGTTCTGAACTGATAACTGATAACTGATAACTAGTAAAATAACTAAGGATGATTTGTCCTAAGCAAGTGGGCTTTAACTTGAGCTTTAGCTAGTTCTATAATAAGTCGCTGAGCTTGATGTTTATAAAGTGGGAAATGTAATGTTTCTGGTAAATTTTTCATCACTGTTCTAGCTGTGTTGAGACTGCATCCTGAAATGCGAACAATAACATTTGCTCCTTCAAACTCTGCCTCCTCTGTCAAAGCTTTTGTAATATGTACTTGCCAGGTTTTTGAGGCGATCGCTGCTCCCTGCTCAATCCGCTGTAGACCATCGCTTGTTGCTAACACTACCATGCGATCGCCCACAACTAAACTAATATCCTCAGAAGGCATAAGCTTAGGTATTTCTGTTTCTTTTTGGTAAAGAATTGGAATAACTCCATAGCCATAGGTGACTTCAGATAGCAGTAAGCCATTAAGCGTATCACCAGCTTCAATTTGGTATTCTGTGACCAAAATAGTTTTGTGCTCAATACGAAACAAATTCATAATTTTTTCCCCAAATGCTGCACCAGCAAAAGCTTCAGCAACTACAGCATTGACACACAACACTTGAGCATTCGGCAAGAGTTCGGTTAAATTGTCACTTAAGCTAAGACCTGTACTGCGGAGAACCAAATTGCTTTCTGGATTTGCATCATAAGCCATTAAGCTGACTTCCAAATTCAGCATCTCATCATCAGTCACCACAACGACACTTTTTGCTGTTTGAAGATTTGCCTTAGAAAGAGACTTTTTTAGGGAACCAGTTATGAGGGGCATCTCTGGTAGAATTGTGGTGTCAAAGTCTGTGTTTATGCTGAAGCCAACAATTGGTTGGTTAAATTCTTGTAAAATCTCTGCGATTCCCACACCTGTGCGACCAAGTCCCACCACGACGACATGATCTTTTTGAGGAACAGGTGGACGTCGCTTATTTAAGTGAAATCTAGCAGCTAAAAGCCTTTCTGTCAAGAAACTGTAGAGTATTCCTACTAGAACTGTACCAGTAATTGTCATTCCCAAGCTAATCAACCGCAACCAAAAGGGAACAGGAAGTGTGAAATTGAACCCACCAAACAAATCACCAAATCCCCCTAGAAGTAGCATGGTTGAGGTCAAAAAGGCATCTATCAAGCCAATTTTGGGATAGCTCAATCGATACAAAACTGTTCCCAATATCAATAAAAAACTTACAATCACTGCACAGATAATGCCTACCTGCTTAAATCCATTCTCATCAGATTTACGTAAAAATGTCAAAAATTGCCGCTTAATAGTGAACCAGTTGAAGTGTTTGAGTCTTGTTAAGAAGTGTCGGGGATTATACCAAGTATTTCTTACCAGTTTTTTAGAATCAGTGGAAGTTGTTTTGACTGGCTTAATATAAACAATTGTATCTCCCGGCAGAAGACGTGTATCTAAATCCCATTCATGGAAGGCTTTGAATGAAGAAGTTGCATTAGATGTGTAATAGAGAATTTGACGCTTGTGATTATTCAGTTCGTGCAACAGACAGTTGTTGAACCAACGGTCTGTTGGTGATATAGTACGTTTGACAACTTGCAGCCACTGTCCTTCTAAATGAAATAATGCTAGTGTCTCTGTTCCAAGAGCAGCAAGGGCAAAAGCTAGCGCAGGCAACTCAGTTGGTTCAAAGGCAACAAAATTTCCTAAATGTTGACTCAATAATTGATTGAGATTTTTTTGAGATGAACTAACAACCAAGCGGGTTTTGGGATTAAGCTTGCGCACCGCTAAAGCTGTCTCTGCATTCACTTGCTCATTATTAGTGACTATAATGGCAGCTCGACACTGCTGAATTTTAGTTTGCTGTAGAACACTGATTTGACGACAATCACCAATGACTAAGGTATCCAATAAATTCTCAACGTGAGGAATTTCCCAGTCTTCAGGCGGCTTTTTATCAATAGCAATGACGCTGACTTCAAACTGTTTGAGGGCGACAACACAATGTTGACCTAAACTCCCCAATCCGCAAACTAAAAATTGATTCAATAGCACCCCCGGCTGTGCCACTTGATGCATGTGTATTACTGATTGTAAACATATATTTACAATTATGGACGACTTATAGGTATTAAAACTTCACCCAAAGGTACTAGGGGATAAGCATGACTCATATCGGCAACCGTCTGATCCGAAATGTCTCGTTAGTAACAGAAATAATGACACCTTGTTCTAAATCTTGCTGACATTGACTCAATACCTCTGTTAAACGTTTATTAATTCCCTGATAGTTTTCATTTCCTAACCTAAATAAAATTACACTTGGCAAAGCTTCTCCACTCACGGCTAATAGTTGAGCAAAATCTAAATCCACTGTTAACAGAATTCGTACTTCTGTACGTGCTTTAATTAAAATCTCCTCATCCGGTAGCCTTTGCAAACCCTGATCGCGCAGATGCACAACATCATAGCCAGCATCGCGCAACCAAGCTACTGTGCGTAGCGAAATTCCCATATCTGCTAAAAATTTCATGATGCTTGTTTTTCAGCATTTGTGAAAGAATAAACCCGCTCTTGAGTCAACCAGGCAGCATAAAGGAGAGATTGGCGAATATCCTCTGGTTCTAAGTCAGGGTATTCTTCTAAAATTTCCTGTACGGGTTTCCCATTTGCCACCAAATTGACAATTAACGAAACAGGAATTCTCATTCCGCGAATACAAGCTTGTCCAGCCATGATGCGGGCATCGAAGGTAATTCTCTCTAAACCTAACATAAATCAACTCTCCAAAATACTTAGTCTAAGCTAAATTTAATTCCTTGCCTAACCAGTTCGCAAAGCTGGTATGATAGAAACTATAAAAAGTTTCTTCTTCTGTGATTTCCTGATATAAGAATTCCAGCCAATTTTCCAGCACTTTTTCTACTTCGTATTCATCTTCATCAACTATTTGGGCGATTAATTCTACTGAAAGCGATCGCACAAGCTGTGCTAGACATTTTAATACAGCTAATCCAACTGGAGATAAACCTTTACCCTTGATACGCTGGTAATGATTTTTGTAATACGCTTCTAACCCTGGAGGGAGTGGTTCAAATTGGAAGGGTATGGCTAACGCCACGCTTGGGCTATCGGGATAAAAGCCTTGGGAGATTGCTTTTAAGATGTGGTAGAGATACATGAAATTGTTTTCGCTCTTGACTGTTAGCTGTTGGCAGCTTGTAGAGACGTTACATGTAACGTCTCTACAATTGGTTATCCAGCCAGCGTTGTTTAAAAAGGAGGGTGTGAGTGAAATATATTGTTGTATGTATGTCTGCACATCTTCTCGGTTTTGTTCGGAATATGCTTCTAAATCCAAAATTTGAGCAGGGGTTTCGATTAATAAACCAGATTTTTCGCTCTTGAAGGGGCGACGGGTGAGGAGAAAATAAACTCGCTCTGGGAGATATCTAGGAAGGTAAAATAGATTTGAGTCTGGGGATTGGTTGTTGAGGTCGATGCAGTCGCACCCATCAATCGCAATAATCAAACGCTGATCTGGTTCTAGTAAATCGCTGACTTTCTGAAGTAAAAGTGAGAAAAACCAACTTCCCTCAGTAGCGTTCTCAGGAAGCGACACATTTGTATCCCCCATTTCCCCCATTAACTGAGTGCAAACAGTTATGAGAAATTCCTGCGCACAATTTTTTCCTTCAACTTCCGCACTGTAATAAACAACAGAAGGATTTTCCATCACATACTTGGCGAGGATGGCACTTTTGCCACTGCCAGGTGTGCCCACAATGGTAAAGTAACCACAGCGTTGGTGGTTGAGGAAGTCGGTAATAGCAGCAAAGGCAAATTCACGACCAACAAAATTGCTGCTCCCTTCGTGGATAAGTTGCTGAAATTCTTTTTGGGAAGCGGTTGGGGGGCGAGGTGTGATGTTCATAAACCTGCTTCTAACTGTAAGAAATGAATCTGTCCTGAAGCATCTCCTGCCATAATTGTCATTCCATCCGGTGCAACAGCACAACACCATAGTGGACTATCAGCAGTAAAATTGGTAATAACTTTGCCATCAGCCAAGTCCCAAACTTTGAGAGTGCTGTCACGCGAAGCAGAAATCACCTGCTTGCCGTTTGGAGTGAGGGCAACTGCCGTTACCCAGTTGCTATGAGCGTTGAGTGTGAAAACTTCTTTGCCATCAGCCAAGTCCCAAACTTTGAGAGTGCTGTCAGATGAAGCAGAAATCACCCGCTTGCCGTCTGGGGTGATGACAACTGCGTTTACCCAGTTGCTATGAGCGTTGAGCGTGAAAACTTCTTTGCCATCTGCCAAATCCCAGACTTTGAGTGTGTTGTCAGATGAAGCAGAAATCACTCGCTTGCCATCTGGAGTGACGGCGACTGCGTTTACCCAGTTGCTATGAGCATTCAGTGTGAAAACTTCTTTGCCATTAGCCGAGTCCCAAATTTTGAGTGTCTTGTCAGCAGAAGCAGAAATCACCCGCTTGCCGTCTAAAGTGATGGCAACTGCATTTACCCAGTTGCTATGAGCGTTGAGTGTGAAAACTTCTTTGCCATCTACTAAATCCCAAATTTTGAGAGTGCTGTCACGCGAAGCAGAAATCATCCGCTTGCCATCTGGAGTGACGGCGACTGCCCTTACCCAGTCGCTATGAGCGTTGAGTATGAAAACTTCTTTGCCATTAGCCGAGTCCCAGACTTTGAGTGTCTTGTCAGAGGAAGCAGAAATCACCCGCTTGCCGTCTGGGGTGATGGCAACTGCGTTTATCCAGTTGCTATGAGCGTTGAGTGTGAAAACTTCTTTGCCATCTACTAAATCCCAGACTTTGAGTGTTTTATCAGATGAAGCAGAAATTACCCGCTTGCCGTCTGGAGTGACGGCGACTGCGTTTACCCAGTTGCTATGAGCGTTGAGAGTGAAAAATTCTTTGCCATTAGCCAAGTCCCAAAGTTTGAGAGTGCTGTCACGCGAAGCAGAAATTATCTGCTTGCCATCTGGAGTGACGACGACTGCATTTACCCAGTTGCTATGAGCGTTGAGTATGAAAACTTCTTTGCCATCTGCTAAGTCCCAAATTTTGAGAGTGTTGTCAGATGAAGCAGAAATCACCCGCTTGCCGTCTGAAGTGACGGCAACTGCCCTTACCGAGTCGCTATGACCGTTGAGTGTCAGAACTTGTTTGCCATCTATGAAGTCCCAGACTTTGAGTGTTTTATCAGATGAACCAGAAATCATCCGCTTGCCATCTGGGGTGAGGGCAACTGCGTTTACCGAGTCGCTATGAGCATTGAGTGTGAAAACTTCTTTGCCATCTACTAAGTCCCAGACTTTAAGAGTTTTATCATTGGAAGCAGAAATCACCCGCTTGCCGTCTGGGGTAAGGACAACTGCCCTTACCGAGTCGCTATGAGCATTGAGTGTGAAAACTTCTTTGCCATCAGCCAAGTCCCAGACTTTAAGAGTTTTATCATTGGAAGCAGAAATCACCCGCTTGCCGTCTGGGGTGACGGCGACTGCGTTTACCGAATCGCTGTGAGCGTTGAGTATGAAAACTTCTTTGCCATCTATTAAGTCCCAGACTTTGAGTGTCTTGTCAGCGGATCCAGAAATCACCAGCTTGCCGTCTGGGGTGACGGCGACTGCGTTTACCCAGAAGCTATGACCTGTGAGAGTACGAAGCAAACGCCCACCGGGAGGAGTTAAGCTAGGTGTCAGGGGACGCAACCAAGGATCATCTTGCCACTGCTTTGCCTGTGCTAATAATGCCTGAATCCCAGGTTGTGGAAAAGACAGCAACCGCCCTAATAATTGCCCTGCCAGTTGCGTGTGATCCTTAGCTAAAATATGCGCTGATAGACGCAGCGCTCCTTGAATCCGTTTCAGCGTTCCTACTTCATGGGAGTTATCGTCTGAGTGAGTTGCCACCTTTGACGAGTCAATCAAATCGTAATCTACAATCAGCGCTTGCACTCCAAATTCAGGACGCTTAATCTTGGCTTCTAAATAGTCGAAATCAGTCAAAGTTTGGTAGCACTCTGCAAAATTCCCCGACTCCACTTGACTTTTTACAAAACTACTTAGATAGGCGTTCTGGAACCACAGAGGTTGTGCAGCTAATTTCTGGGCAAGTTTCCCCATCTTACGCCATCTTCCTTGTAAAATATTCAGCAATGTTTTGGTTAACTTCGTCAAATAGTTTCCGGGTTTTCTTCAGTTCCCGTTTCCCTTTCAGGAATTCAAGGAAACTTGTATGGTAGATGCTATAGCAGGTTTCTTGAGCTATTTTCTGGTCTTTCAAATACTCAACCCACTGATCCAAAATTTTTTCCACCTCATATTCATCCTGGTTGGCAATTTCTGCCATCATCTCACAAGGAATCGGCGTACTAATTTCCACTAAAATAAATAGAATAATTACAATATTTTCCTGAGGTTCTGTATCCATACCCATCCTCACCCAATGGGTTCGATAGTATTCCTGAAGACCTTTGGGAAATTTTTCTAAAGAAAGGTCATTGTATTCTCCCTTAGCAATTCCAGGTAAGAGATAAGACAAATACATAAAGTTATTTTCACTTTTGTCAGCTACCTGTTCAACGAAAGTGAAAGCAGCTATTTTACGCTCCTCAATCCATTTCCTGAGACTATCTTCAGTTTTGGGATTTTCTTGGATACAGAACCAAATATAATTTTCAATATCCTGACGGCTCAAATCTCCATATTCCTGACATCTTAAATCTAACTCCTCCTCAGGAACTTTTTGAGTGTACAAGCGCTTGTTATCTGCAACATAAGGTCGTCTCGTCAACAAGAAAAAAACTTTATTGGGGAGTGTCGTCGGTAAATTTAAAATATTTTTATCTCGGTCTTCTTGCTCTACCTCATCAAGCGCATCAACCACAATCACAAGGCGTTCGTCATCTAACAGATTATCGCTGACTTTTTGAAGCAAAGTTTGTAAATTATCATCCTTAGCATTCTGCAACCAATAACGATTAATTAGCTGTTGACGAATACTTTCCAAAAACAACTCAGGTCTATTGCGACCCTCAGCACGAATATTGAAATAGCAAGGAAATTTATGATTCCAAATAAACTTAGCGGCGATCGCGCTTTTTCCCATCCCTGCATCTCCCACGATAGTAAAATAACCGTTAGAGTTACGGGAAATAAACTGTTGTATTTTCTGAAAAACAAATTCCCGACCGCGAAATGACTGTATTTTTTTCTGTATTAATGCTTGAAACTCTTTTGGATAAGGCGAATATTCTGGCAAATCAGGAAATTTTGAATCCTTCAAAACTTCTAGAGGAGGTCTAGTCCATTTTGCAACTTTAGTGTAGATACGATAAAAATTCTGAATCTCTGCTCTCAAGTAAACTTCTTCTTCTTTGAATTCAGCCCACAACCCCTTACGAACAATAAAATCTTTTGCTGATTTTAAAAAATTTTGTAAATCATTAGCGTTAAAGTTTTCAACAAAAGTCTTTTTTATCTCGTCTTCGCCCAACAAATTTATCATCGGCTGCATTTGTTGAGACTCGTCATAATACTTGACGATACTCCAAGCATAAATAGCATCCGGTTTTTCTGGAGGCTGAGTCGGATCTAGTCCCCATTTCTGTAATTCTTCAATAAGATTTGGATAGTTCTGAGCTTGTGTGCGAAGTTGACCAAGAACATTAGCAATCTTGGGTAGCTGCCCAATAAGTTCTTTAAAGCTCATAATGAATGGTTGTGTAATAAATGACTGTATATTAGCTACAAGTACGATAGCAGTCTTTCCAGAAAATATTTAGGGTATACTCTGAACAAATACAGGGGTGTAGGCGTGTAAGGGCAACGCCAAGGCGAGCGCTCAGCCGAACGGTGTAAGGGTTTTCCACACCCTGGGAACTGGCGCTCTTCCGTCAGGCGTGGCTGTTCCCACCAGGGCGTTGAGCACTGGCAACCGTGCGCTAATACCAAATTGCATATATAGGAATAGGACTCATATTTGATTTTTGACGAAGCTAGGTAGATCTTTTATTGCTTCTTCCCTGTTCCCTGTTCCCTGTTCCCTGTTAAGCGTTCCCTACCTCTACGAGTCAATTCAGAAATCAAACCGGATTCCTATATAATTCCAAGATTTTCTCAGGTTTAACAATATGAACTTATGCCTATTTGTCATTGATCTTCAAAACGGATTCATAACTCAAAATACAAGTCATGTTATACAACGGATTAAGTCTCTATTAGAGCAAAAGATATTTGAGTACGTTATCTTCACAAGATTTCTCAATACCTTTGATAGTCCTTATGTAAGATATCTAAATTGGAACAAATTTTTTTCAGACACAGAGCGCAAACTTGTTGATGAAATTGAACCATTTGCTAAGGTTGTTTTTAATAAAACTATATACACTGGCTGCAATGAAGAAACTCTTAGATTTCTTAAAAAAAGGGATATTCATACAGTCTTTATTTGTGGAATTGATACTGAAGCTTGTGTCTTAAAAACTGCCATTGATTTTTTTGAAAACAATATTAATCCTTATATTTTAGAGTATTACTCAGCATCAAATGGAGGTGATAATTTTCACCAAGCAGGTATTTTAGTTTTAAGTCAGCTAATTGGAAGAAGCAATATTATAACTGAACCGATAGATAAATTTGATATCAGTAAATATTTCTAATATTATAGGACTCATATTTGACTTTTGACGAAGCTAGGTACACTTTCTGTTCCCTGTTCCCTGTTAAGCGTTCCCTACCTGCACGAGTCAATTAACCCTATGGCTAACGCCACGCCTTACGGCTATCGGGGAGAACCTCCGGTTCCGCTGCGCTTTAGACCTCTGGGCGTGCGCTTTGCGCATACGCCAGATGCCTAGGTCGGGAAACCCTCCTGCAGCACTGGTCTCACCAAATTAAACCGGATTCCTATATATCCGACAAATTACTTGTCAAATAATTTGGCAATCTACATAAAACGAGCGCGGAGGGATTTGAACCCCCGACCCACAGGACCGGAACCTGTTGCTCTATCCACTGAGCCACGCGCCCTTAAAGTAGTAAACATCAAAGTTCGCTACTGCAATTAATTATAGCATAGCTTTGATTTGCCACCAAGATCTTTATTCCGTCCGCTACACCAGATTGTTATACCGTTTCACTTTAAGGTTGATACAAATGGGGAGCAGGGAGCAGGGAGAAAGAATTAGAGACCAATCATTTGTATTAGGAATTTCGTGAAATAGTATTAGACTGCTGCTTGGGTTGCAAACACACCAATTTGATTTGTGAAAATTGAAAGCCACAGATCCCCGACTTCTTTTACGAAGTCGGGGATCTTGTTTCTCACGTAAGCGCAAAGCCTGCCCGCAGGGCTTATGATTTAGGATTGCGATAGATGCATAATGTGCAGCAAAATATAAGAAAAAATCGCTGCTCATTTTTCCCTGATGTTCTGGAAGGTGAGCTTTTATGCCCTTGATATTAGATTTCCCAGGGTATTATTCCCGGAATTTTCTTTCACCTCAGAGTGGACGATTTTTCTAATTTGTTCGCCAGATACTATCAATAAATGCTCGCCATGTCAGCATTAACTCAAATATATTGCCTAACGAGGTTGTATGAGCATAGGCAGAGCAATTCTCTTTATTGCCTTGGTTATTCCAGGTTTATTGATAGCGGGATCATCGCTTTACTCGTTTAACACTGAGTATACGGAGTTACAAAGAACGGAAAGATATGTGGACAAGTTAGCTAGGGATGGAAGAACCAATAATAGACAGTTGGATCTTGCCTATCATCGTAGTTTCGTTCATCGGATGAATGCATTCACAAATGGGACTTGGGGCTTCATTGGTATAACGATCGCAGCGATCGGTATACACGGAATAGCTACAACCAATGACGAAACAATTATAGACCAGCGAAGGATATCAAAATAGTCCTGAGTTCTGAGTCTTGATGAAGGACAAGGGGACAAGACAATTCAAAATGGACTGCGTCCCGCTGCGCTAACAAAATTCAAAATTCAAAATTCAAAATTCAGAATTTAGAATTAGAAGTCTCTCCCTCACTCCCAGCCTACGGCTCGCTGCGCTAACACTCCCTCCCTCACTCCCAGCCTACGGCGACCTACGGTCCACTTCGTTAACGCTGCGCTAACACTTCCTCAGTCCCTGACTCAGCACTTTACTGCTGAACACTGTTTATCAATTCCTTCAAGTCAGCCAAAGCGCGATCGCGATAACGTCCGTAACGCTCTTGTTTATTTTTGATTTTCTGACCCAATTCTGGTAATACCCCAAAATTAGGAGGCATCGGTTGAAAATGCTTAGGCGAAGCGGAACTGATAAACTCAAACAGTGACCCCATCATCGTCGTCTTGGGTAGAGTCAAAGGTTCTTTCCCCAAAGCTAGCCGCGCTGCATTCGTTCCCGCCAACCAACCACCGGCGGCGGCTGCAGTATATCCTTCAGTTCCAATTAACTGTCCAGCAGCTAGCAACGTTGGACGGTTGATAAATTGCAAATTAGGCTGCATCAGCACAGGCGCGTTGAGAAAGGTGTTGCGGTGCATGACTCCCAACCGCACGAACTCAGCATTTTCCAAACCAGGGATCATTTGGAAAATACGCTTTTGCTCACCCCAACGCAGATTTGTTTGGAATCCTACCATATTCCAAAGTTGACCTGCTTTGTCTTCTTGCCGCAACTGTATCACAGCATAAGGGCGTTCTCCAGTCCGACTATCCGATAACCCGACTGGCTTAAGAGGACCATAACGCATCGTGTCTTCCCCTCGGCGTGCGAGTTCCTCAATTGGTAAACAGGCTTCAAAAAATTTCGCCGTTTCCCGTTCAAAATCCTTCAATTCTACTTGTTCAGCAGTACGCAGTTCTTGCCAAAACTGCAAGTACTGCTCTTTATTCATCGGGCAGTTTAAATATGCAGCTTCACCCTTGTCGTAACGAGAGGCGAGAAAAGCAATATCGTGGTTAATCGATTCTCCGACAATGATTGGGCTTGCGGCATCGAAAAAGCTGAGGTATTCCATCCCTGTGAAACGGCGTAAATCTTCTGCCAATTCCGGACTTGTTAAAGGACCAGTTGCCAAAACGACAATTCCTTCTGGGATAACACGTAATGCCTCTCGACGCAGTTCAATCAGAGGATGCTGAGCGAGAGTTTGCGTCAAATCCTGACTAAATTGTCCTCTATCGACTGCAAGTGCTCCACCAGCAGGAACCGCGTGTTCATCGGCTTTTGAGATCACAATAGAATTGAGTTGGCGTAGTTCTTCATGCAAAAGACCAGCGGCGCGATCGCTTGCCATTGCCCCAAAAGAATTGCTACACACTAATTCCGCTAAATGTTCCGTGTGATGTGCACCACCGAAGCGATTTGGGCGCATTTCCCACAGAACGACCGATATTCCAACAGAGGCAATTTGCCAAGCTGCTTCTGTCCCAGCTAGTCCACCTCCGATAACATGAATTGTTTGTTTTTCCATATTTCTTTCCATATTTATATTATTTTAAAATACTAAACTTTCATAATTTTATCCCACTGCAAAATCAGTATATTTACGCATAAACGGAGATTTATATGCCAGAACAATGTTGTCTTTGGGAACGCCTAACTCCACTAACTCATTAGCGATTCCATCTTCAGTGCCATCGTACTGAATCCAAATTTTGTCGCTTTTGATATCAATGTGGATTAAGCATCCATAAACGCGACGACGATTTTCCCAGCCAACGCTAATCACCTGATAGTGATCTTGCTCAGTATCAAATGCAGTATAGCGCTCAATCTCGCCAAAGGAAGGCTTGATCTGACTATAGCGCGTCAAAATTTGCTTGATTGCTTGACAGTACTGGTTTAGTTTATCCACTGTGTGATGACCTCCAGTTCAGGATCGAATACCAAAACCTTGATCTGATATTCCTTTAGACTAAGCTGAGGGAGTTCTTCAGAAAAAAAATCTTCATAAATGTCCAATGGGACTGCTAAATAGAGAATTCGTTGTGGCTGCTTCAGACGTAAAATAAGTCGGTAGTTCAAAAATTGTCATAGCGCTATATGAAACTCGGAAACATTAGAAGGCGCGACAAAACTCTTGATTAAAACAGCAATTTGCTGGTTATATTTCTGTGCGGCAATTAGTTTTTCTGCTCCAAGATGGCTAGGTTTGCCTAGCTCTGTGTAGGTTTTTCGGAGCGGGAACTTTCAGTACCCGTACCATCTAATTGTAAGCTATCGTACTTAAAGGCAGTAGCCTATTGCTTTTCCACACGAAGGAATGGAGTGTTATAAAAAAAGAAGAGATCATCGCATCTTATGGATTCGACGCTAACAGTATCCGTGCTTACTGGGGTGTCATTATACAGTTATACAATTCGTTTTGCCAAGCAGGTGAAAAACTCTCTGTGTTCACTTGCACAAACAAAGGAGTTGGGCTATTAGGTTGTATGTGCCAAAATTTAAGAGAATTCATTTTGTTTTTGGTTAAATAGTAATGCTCCTCGGTCAAATTCTCCGCCAACGCTACAAAATTGTCAGACTCTTAGGAAGTGGTAGCTTTGGAGTTACTTATTTAGCTGAAGATTTAGATTTACCTGATCATCCTCTGTGTGTTGTAAAAAACCTCAAGCAAATGCAAAATCCAGAAGATTTGCAACTTGCCAGAGTGTTATTTGACAGAGAAGCAAAAGTTTTATATAGCTTAGGCAATGAGTGCAGTCAAATTCCCCGACTTTTCGCCCACTTTGAAGAAAACGGCGAATTTTATCTAGTACAAAAATTTATAGATGGGCACGATTTAAGTGGGGAAATTTTTCCTGCTAAGAGGTTAAATGAAGCTGAAGTTACACAGCTATTACAGGAAATTTTAGAAGTTCTTACATTTGTTCACAATAAAAATATCATTCACCGAGACATCAAACCACAAAATTTAATGCGGCGCAAGACAGACGGCAAGATAGTATTGATAGACTTTGGCGCTGTCAAGCAAATTAGCGCATTAGTAGTGAATGCTCAAGGGCAAACAAACGTCTCCGTTATTGTTGGTACTTATGGCTATATGCCCAGCGAACAATTGAATGGGTATCCCAAGTTAAGCAGCGATGTTTATGCAGTGGGGATGCTGGGAATTTATGCTTTAACTGGGATCAGACCTCAAGAACTGCCAAAAAACTCCGAAACTTTGGAAGTCATTTGGCGAAATCGGGCTTCGGTTAGCCCTAGACTGGCAGATGTATTAGATAAAATGGTGTGCCATAACTTCAATAAACGTTATCAAACAGCATCCGAGGCGTTGCAAGCGCTAAGACCATCTTCATTACCCTCGCCATCGCCACTACCGGTACCGCCATTACCAACCCCAACACGACGAGAATTGAAACTTTACCAAAAAGTATTAATTGGTACTGGAGTTGGCGTGGGTGTGCTAATCGGAGTGGGATTGTTATTTATGAGTTTTTGGAGACAACCCACACCCGATTTAGAAAAACCCGTCGCTGATTCCAAACAACCCACACCCGATTCACAAAAAACCGTCGCTGATTCCAAACAACCCACACCTGACTCGCCACAAACCACACCTGATTCGCCACAAGCCACATATGACGTGCAACTGGTTTGCCCAGAAACACCAATACCACCTCTACCAAGTACGCCCGATAGGAAAATTGGTTCAGCCAAAGTTTATGGTTTCCCAAAGAATTCACCACTGACAGGCAAAGGAATCATTATCTTTCCCGATCGCAAGTTTGGTGGATATTCTCGATATGATGGAGAACTAAAAAATGGAGTATATAGCGGTTGTGGAAACTTGGTACGTGGAAATGGTGAGCGTTACGTAGGTCAGTTTGATAAAAATTCTTTTCAAGGTACAGGTAAATTTACTTTCAAAAATGGTTGTCAATATATAGGAGAATTCAAAAACAACCAATTTGATGGTCAAGGTACTTGGATATCTAAAGACGGCTTGCGTTATAGTGGAATTTGGCAGCGGGGAAAATTGCAAGGAAGTAATAAGGTTTTAAGCTGTCAATAATTTTTCATCTTATATTATTTCAGCATATTTTGTCAGAGCCAGTGTTTAAATAATCACACTGCTTAGGAAAAATTTTCTATCAACTAGGAAAAGCATAATAATCAAGCCAAATGAATATTGTAAATTTCTTTTGGCAAAAATGTATGATAAAATCAGAAACTTTAAATTGGACTTATTACGTTATATTTTTAGTATTTTTTACTTAAAAGAAAACTAAACATAAGTAGTTCAAGCTAAAAAACATGAGATTATGTAGAGTGTGTTAAGTGCTGCCGCAATGCTTATAAACCCATCATTCGGCGACCTGCAACACTCCAAAACCGATTTTACAAGCTTTATTTGCTTATACTTTTAGGCTGTCTACCTTCTAGCTTCAAGTACCAGTCAGTGATCGGTCTATTTATGTCTTCGGTGTGTGTTGATATTTAGAGGAGTGAGAAATGAATCAAAAGTTACTTACAAAGCTGAGATTAGTTTTGTCTAAAACTTCTTTACTAGGTATTACGAGTTTAGCTATTTCTCTACAACCATCCTTAGCGCAACCTTCGGCTGTTAATCGATCGCCAACAACACCATCAACCTTACCACCTGCAAAAAATCCGATCAGCCAAACACCTCCAGAAAATCCCGTCAGCCCAACCCCAACACCTTCACAAAATCAGACACCTAGTCCAACACCTCCAGAAAATCCGCTCAGTCCAACACCTCCAGAAAATCCCGTCAGCCCAACCCCAACACCTTCACAAAATCAGACACCTAGTCCAACACCTCCAGAAAACCCCCTCAGCCCAACACCTCCAGAAAATCCGCTCAGCCCAACACCAGCGCCAACGCCGACTTTAACACCAGCGCCAACGCCGACTTTAACACCATCACCCGCGCCAACTTTAACACCATCACCCGCGCCAACTTTAACACCATCACCCGCGCCGACTTTAACACCAGCGCCAGCGCCAACTTTAACACCATCACCCGCGCCAACTTTAACACCAGCGCCAGCGCCAACTTTAACACCATCACCCGCGCCAACTTTAACACCATCACCCGCGCCAACTTTAACACCATCACCCGCGCCAACTTTAACACCATCACCCGCGCCGACTTTAACACCAGCGCCAACTTTAACACCAGCGCCAGCGCCAACTTTAACACCAGCGCCAGCGCCTACGCCACGAATACGAAACGGAGCATCAGAACTGTTACCCGTTAGAGGAACTCGTAACTATATCGGAATTGGTCCAAATTTTGGATTCAGTGGCGGCGATACTGCTCTAGCTGACAATGCCTTCACTATCTTTAGCAAAAT
Source organism: Brasilonema angustatum HA4187-MV1 (assembly GCA_019359695.1). Taxonomy (GTDB): domain Bacteria; phylum Cyanobacteriota; class Cyanobacteriia; order Cyanobacteriales; family Nostocaceae; genus Brasilonema; species Brasilonema angustatum. Next base: position 37,598 of record JAHHGV010000017.1, on the reverse strand, counting down.
TGGTATAACAAAAAACTTTTCTTTTCGCCCTGCTGCTGTATTTAGCGATAATGCTGTTTTTCTTCTGCCTGTAACATTTGACTTTCCAGTTAAACCAGTCACAGACTTTGAAGAAGAACAAATAAATTTTATTCCTTACGTTGGCGCAGGAGCAGCAATTTCCACAAGTGGAGATAGCAGCGTCGGCTTTCTTCTGACTGGTGGTGTGGATGTGCCCTTATCACGTGAGTTCACCGCCACTGCAGGTCTAAACGTTGGTTTCCTTGATCAAACTGATGTTGGGCTAGTGCTTGGTGTTGGTTACAACTTTTAAGCACTTCACCCCGTACATCAAGCTAGTAGGTCTTCTCTCCTTGCACCAAGTGCACCCAGTGCTTATTGGTCAACTTAGGGTCTAAATAGCTTTACAAAAACTCGTTTAAATTTTTCAAACTCTTCTGTACTCATACCAAACTGTAATAGGACTTACGCAAGCGTCACAATATAAGGTCAACTGGCACATATATTTCAAATTGAGTAAATGCTCATAAGCATGGATTTATAAACGTTATAGCCAAATTCTATCCGTGTGAAAGTTTGAAGAAAAATGTGCCAGTTGCGTAAGTCCTGTGTAATCTAAACTGTAAAACTGAAGCAGTTATTGCTCCACGAATTGCCTGAACTTTCCACTCCATGCCAAAATCCTCCATTTTGATATAAACAGATTTCACACACTAGACACTAGACTGTGGACTTTCGACTTAATTTGGTCAGGCAGAGATACTGAAGTGATCGAATAGCTGCCAAAAATCTTGAGCGTTTTTGTACATGTTGCTAGTACAGTGCGGCGTAAGTTTAGATAGGGTTATACTGCCAAACGCTTCCCCTTAAAAGTCTATATTTACACCCTAACCGAATTTACGCCTTGAAGTACTAGTTCTTGCAGCGCAGATTGCACAGAAGCTTGCTTAACATCAGCTTCCACGTCAATGAAGAAAAGATACTCGCCGAGCGATCGCTTAGTTGGACGAGATTCTATCCGGCTAAGATTTATACCCCGACTCGCAAAACAAGAAAGCGGTTTGGCGAGTGCACCAGGAACATTGGCGGGAACGCTAAAAGCAAGGGAGATATTACTTCCGCCAGTGGAGGGTTGTAAACCTAGCACCCAAAAACGGGTGTAATTGTCGGGATAATCATTAATTGGGCAAGCCACAACTGGTAGATTGTAGAGTTGGGCGGCTCTAGTGGAAGCGATCGCACCGGCGGTCTTGTCTTGTTCCAAATACTGTAGCCCCTCGGTAGTCGCGTTGGTGGGAATTAACTAAACTTCCGGGAGAAATTGCAAAAGCCACTTTTGACATTGAGCCAAGGCTTGGGGATGAGAATAGACGGTGCGGATGTTTGCTAGGGATGTCGCACATGAGATCAGGGCATGAGAAATTGGTAAGACTATAGCGTGTTGAATTTGTAGTTGATCCAACTGCCACAGCGTATCTAGTGTCATAGAGACACTACCTTCAACAGAATTTTCCACAGGTACAACTGCCAAATCGGCTAGACCTTGTGCGAGTGCTTGTAGCGTTTTGGCAATACTGGAATAAGGACGTAACAGCGCTTGTTGTTCCGCTTGTGCCTCTAACTGCTTAACATAAGCTATGGTTGCAGCTTCTGTATAAGTGCCTGGTGCTCCCAAGTGTGCAACTGATATGACCATTACTTTGACCTTCCTCCTGATTTCACCATAGGCTGCAATTGTCGGCTGACACCAGACAAACTCCAATCAGGTCTCAAATTTTTGGCTCCGCGCAGATAGGGATGATAAATCTTGATGTCAGGGTTAGGAGTGTTGAATTGTATCAATAAGCGAATGCAGCGCTCTAGACTACCTTCCACATGCATATGTTGCACATCTAATAAAGGGACATTCTTCCAATGAGGGCGATCGCGAGCGATTTGCGCAGGGAAAACGGCATCTAAATCGCGAGTGGCAGAGAAGATGACACTGATGATTTCGCTAGATTCTATTTGATTGTGTGCTTCCAGTGCGTCTAGAAGTTAATTGACCGCGTCTCGAATTGCTGCGATAGAATTTTCTGAGGCGGTTGTGGCACCGCGAATTGCTCGAACTTTCCACTGCATGATCAAGTCCTTTACACAAGTGTATGAGACAAATATTTAAAGTACTTCTTTGCAAAAGTTAGCTAAATCTGTTCGACCTCGCTAGCCGCTAGGAGTATGCTCAGGTAGTCGATAATGCGATCGCTTTCCTTGACAGCACGGCCAGCTTCTGGTCTAAAAACGCTGTGGGCTTTTTCAAACTCACGTTTTAAACCAGCTTGGTCTTTGTGCATCACCAGGTGTGCCAAGTGGCTGTAGGTATTTGCTAACCTGCTAATAGCCTGACGACGTTCTTCAGAACCTGATATAAGGTTCATATGCAAGGATGCATCTTGATTAAACAGACGGCTAACCATGTCGAGTTCAATGCGGTAGGGTGGGCTAGAAAACTCCAAGCTGCGACTTATGTCAATTCCTTCTTCCGCCAAGAACACACCAAGACTAAACGCACAAAAGTGCCGGACAGCTTGAATAACAACCATCATCTGGTCATGTTCTGAAGGTGTGCATACAATCACTTTGCCACCCTCGCCTTTAATCATTTCTAGGAGCCATTGGAATGCCTCAAACTGACGACCTGGACAAACAATAACGTTTTGTGACAAAAACGATTTGATGCTAGAACCAAACATCGGATGTAAGCTTAGTACAGGTCCTGTATGGTGTTCAAGCATTGCTTGTACTACAGGAGTTTTAATGCTGGTGATATCAGCTAGCGCTGTAGTTGGCTCCAGATACAAAGCTGCTTTTTGAATGACATCTAGCGTATGTTCAATGGGAACGCAAACTAATACTAGATCCACATCAGCCAGCAGTTTATCTGCACGATTCCAGTCATCGTGTTCGAGAATATTAACTTTGTGTCCTGCTGCAGAAAACCGAGAAGTGAAAAAGCGCCCCATTATACCGCGCCCGCCAATGATAGTAACTTTTCGCGGCTGAGTATTAGTTGACGAAGAAGAATGATTGGCAACAGCAGCTGCACAACTGATGACTACGTTTTTCCAAACAAACTCTGGAACACCAGCCTGGGCAAGGAGCGGTATAATTTTGTCTAATGGTTCATCTAGGCAAGGGAGTTCTGATTCTGCCAAGACAGCAATTCTTTTGCCTAGTAGCTCAATCAGTCCACTGTCAATTTGTTTAAGCTTCTCTTTGATCATTAGACCTTGCATTGTTTATCCCAAACTTGTTTGCGGCACCATTGGTTTTCGAGACACTTATTGAACCGAGTGAATGACTTAATTCAATGGAAAGGTGTTAATACCAATTCTATGTGAGGCTGCACATTATTTTGACCCCTCCAAACCTCCCTAAACCTGCGGCGAGGACAGTTAACGGCGATGCGGTTGTTTCTATGCATCTTCATATGAAAATGGTATATCTTACGTTTTTTTTAGTTGACCTACTTACCAGACAAGTTTTAATCATTTAGGTGTTGAGCGGCTTTAGCTCATGCCACATCTTTCCATTTTGATATAGCAATCCTCAATAATTCGTGAACAAAAACATGATTGTTACTAATTGCTAACGATCCATCGCTATTAACTATTAGCTATCCATTTTGCGGATTAAGAGCATTCGAGCATCCCCGTGTTCCTGTGTCTTCCACTCTTGAGACCTTTGCTTTATTGCCAATCAGAACTTAAGTGTGCAAGTCCTAGTTTTTGTTCCATGTCACTCGACCTTATTCACCCAACGTTGATAGAATTCTCTGAACTTTAATATTCCTCGGTCGTGCTTGACATAAGCCCTGCCTGCATCTGTGTTCAGTTGATTGAATACTGGTATGTCCTCCTTACCAAATGCAATTCTGCTTTGCCAGCCAAAAAGTAGTAAATAAAGTAAATCCAACCAGAAATTGCCAGTTTTCCTGATCATTACCAAAAAATGTGCGATTGTCTTGTTGTCAGCGACTGGAGTTGCGCCAAATAGTACCGTGAGTCTCTCTTCAACATCTGTAAAATTGGTTACCCTATTTCCGCCAGGCCAAGAATCTACTCGCTGTGTAAAGGCTTTAGCACCTAACCCCAAAGCATCAGCAACTAGACCTAGTCGTCCTACATAGCTTTGGAGTGGGTATTGAATTAAGGCTCCAAACCAGGCTGCTTCTGGAACAGGTGCTTTTTTCTGTTGTAAGGCTTCCCAAACTTCTTGATTAATAGGTGATTCTTTCTGTTGTGCTGTGTGCTCATCATCAAACAAGGAGAGTTGAATGGAGCCAGAAATCTTTTGACCGTGTAATGTGATTACATGATAGTAGTCGCATGCGTTTTCAACCAACATTCGCACTGTTGTCTTGGTGTTGTATGTAAAGCGTAGAGGCATATATTTATGACTCTCGCTTTCAGCTGCTGAACACTTGGGCAAAGGGAACAGAGGAGCTTCAGAACCATACCACACCCAGATATAACCATATTTTTCAATGGTGGGATAAGTAGCCTGATGAGCCGTTGGGGGAATGCGGTCTACTGCGGGTGCGGAAACACATTGTCCTGAGCCATCAAAGCGCCAGTGATGAAAAGGACATTGAATACAACCGTCTACTACTTTACCCATCGCCAAACTTGCACCCAAGTGTGAGCAGTAAGGTTCCATGATCACCGGGTGATCCTTTTCATCTCGCCAAGCAACCAAAGATTGACCAAATAACTCAATTTTTTTTGGCTTTTTACCCAAAGCTTTGGAGGGCATAGCAATGTACCAACTGGTGGCAAGATTTGTTACCTTTTGATTCTCTTCTATTTTCCGCTGAGTAGACTTTGGCTGTTTAATTTTCTCAATCGTGCTAGTCATTTGTTTTTCCTTCGCTAGTTCTTTATCCTGGATACAAGTTTTTTGAAACTTTCGTTTGTTGACAGTTGATTGTCAACAAACGCAGGCGGAAATGACATATCTAAACGTAATGTCATGTTAAGTTAAGAACACCGTCAAACCTCTTCAAAAAGTTGGCATTGACTTGACAGTACCTAAGGCAGAGTGAAGACTTTATCCTCCTGCGATTTCATGCTGACTGGGAGAGAAGGAGCCGGACCTAGTGCCACATCGCCCCAGCGCATCACACTTGCCCCTGCGTTAGATACTGAACCAATGGCATAAACCAGAACTAAATCGTTTTCTCGAATCCTGCCTAATTCTGCACCGTGATACAGATTGGCGAGGGGAAGCATAGGTCCAATATTTGCATAGCGATCATGAAGGTTAATCGTGCGCGCTGGATCGATTTCCAATGCACGGGCACAGAGGCTTGCGTACCAGGCAGTGGGTGTATTGAAAGCAAAAAAGTTAATCTCATCGAGGGTGACGCCCGCAGCTTCCAAAGCTCCTGAGCAGCACTGCCGCAAGAACTGGGCAGCGGTTTCACTGACTACCTTGCCCGTGCCTTTAGCTGCCCGGATAAGCATCTGTGGATTGCCTTGGGCATCCGTCGTTAGTTCATTAAAGAAAGTCCCACAAGTCGAGGCAGTGTTAATAATTTTTGTACCGAGTACTCCTTGATTAGCTTTGAGTTTGTTAACCACAAAAGCTCCTGCCCCATCACCTGACAAAAACGCGAGGGTATCATTCTCATCTGTAAACTTGGAGTAGTTAGTGCAAACTACCACCAAAATATTCCGGTACTCTCCAGCACGTACCAGTCCAGAGGCAGTCTGAAGTGCAACTATAGCATTCGAGCAGGTGGAATCAATATTCCAGGCAGCGCCCTGCAATCCGAGTTCACTAGCTAAAAAGGCAGCATTGCCAGGTACGATTTGCTCAGGATGGATGGTAGCAACGAGCATCAGATCGATCTCGTGCGGCAAAAGCTTTGCTGCGTCGAGGGCATTTTTGGCAGCGCTATAAGATAGCGTTAGCGATGTCTCACCCGGACCAAACACCCGTCGCTCAACAGTACCGCGAAATGGATCAGACAAATAGGGTGCCATCTCTAAGTCAAATTCATTTAGGGAATTGGGGTTAGACGTAGAAAATACCCTAGATAAGGTTTTTTCCTCAGCTTCAGCAACTAATTTGGGGTAATTCTCTCTATAATACTCGTTGGTGCGGATGATGCTGGGAAAGCTGACTGCAATTGAACGAATACCTACTGGTTGCAAGCTCACGATAAAACTCCTATTTATTAAACTAGGACTTACGCACTGTACAAAAAAGACATCATGTGTATAATGTGATTTCGTCGTTCCAGACTTTTGAGAATTACCGCCAGATGGATGGCGATTGCCCAAGGGGCAGTGCGCTCCGCGCAATCGCGCTCAAGATTATCGGAAAATCAGATTTGAATGCCTCAAACCCATAGCTCATATTTGGTATTTCCTGTCAATGCGTAAGTCCTATAGACTTAAATTTGTACTTCTTTGGTTCTTTGCGAGATTAAACCTTGAATGCGACCACCGATGGGTGCAGGTCTGGTCGGGTCAATAATTACGTCAATAACGAACGGGGTTCTGGAGGCAAGTGCCTTTGCCAACGCTGCTTCTAGGTCAGACTCCCTCTCAACGCAGATACCGTCAGCTCCCATACTTGTTGCAAATTTAACAAAATCAGTACGTGGAATTTTTGTATCGGCTCCCTTGAGTCCCTGTGCCATATTCCCCTGATCACACATATTGTAGCGAGCGTCGTTGAGTACAATCCAGACAGCAGGAATTTCGTATTTCACAGCAGTACTCACTTCAGAGTTCATCAGCATTGCCCCATCACCAACGATCGCAACAGCCTTGCCATTGCGTCCGAGGGCAGCACCCACGAGACCTGTTACAGTATGACCCATAGCACCAAACCCGGTACTAATGCGGAAACGTCCTGGTTTGGCAAATCGCAGCATATGAGTAGCCCAAGCAAATGAGTTACCCGACTCTGCCATAACTAGTGCATCGCTATCTTCTACGATCGCATGTTGAATTGCATCCATCAGCACTTCCGGTCGCACTGGAGTGTCTATGTCGGGATTGATGCCTTGGTCGTATGGACGAGGTAGTGACAAGACTGTCGAGCGCTCAAGATGTTTTGGCAGATGCTCCAACAATGCCCTGACAAACATTCCTACATCAGACTGGATAGCAAACGTCTCGGCTGATGGATAGGCGGCTCCTGGGACTTCCGGGTCGATGTCAACATGAATAAACCCTCTTTTTGGAATCATGACCGGACGCCAAAAACAAGTGGGTTCGCTCAAGCGTGTTCCCAGAACTAGCACGCGTAGAGGACTTTGCTCCTGCATATAGGTTAGGACTGACAGATGTCCGGCAAAGCCTGTGACACCGACAAACTGAGGATGATCCTCAGGAAAAATGCCCTTGCCACGCGGTGAACACATTACCACTGCTCCTGTCCTTTCGGCAAGTTGGCGTATCTCATGGGCAGCATGCCTAGCACCAAAGCCAACCCAAATCGCAAATGGTCCCTCAGAGAGTAACTTCACACATTCGGCGATCGCTTTCTCATTCGCTGTTGGGATAGTTCGAGATAAAAGCACTTGTGGTACTGATACCTTGCTGGGGCTGCTCTGAATGCTCGTTGGGATACTAATATGGGCGACAAAACCTCCTGGTTGTGCCAGACCCAGAGCTAGCCTGCGTGCAATCTCTGGCAGTTCAGCGTCACTCTCTAAGCTATTAGCATAATGGAATAGCGGACCTGGGGTAAAGATACCGGAGATAGGCATTGTATAGGCGCTAGTTTCTTGGATAGCCGATCTTCCGCGTTGCGGTGCTGGGGTGGAAGCCGACAGAAAAATCACCTTTGCCCCTTCTCCGCGAGCCGCAAACATCCCAGTCAGTGCATTGGTGAGACCAGGTCCTGTTGTCGTGAACACGACAACAGGGCGACCATTTGCAAAGTACGACTCGACAGCAGCAAAGGCTGCTCCTGCTTCATGGCGGAAGTGAAGCACTTGGAGCGGACTACGCTCCAGTGTTGTCCACAGCGGTGCAATTCCGCCTCCTGAAACACCAAATGCATGGGTCACTCCCATATCTTCCAACATCTTGACTACCATCTCGGCAACAGTCAGTGACCCAGATTGCTGGTTGTTGAAATTCGGTATAAACTTGGTATCAGATAAAGGCGCAAACTCGACATTGGTGTTGAGCTTGACCTGTTGGGCTATGTTGCCAGCTTTTGTGTGAGATTGAATGTTCATAATTAGCTTTAACTTTGCAATGCGTGTATGGACAAATGCTCAAATCTTTGGGACACAACTGCTAGCTCTTGCTGCTGTAGGAGCCTCTTGAGTACTTTGCCAGTGGCGTTTTTTGGTAGCGAGTCGATGAATTTGATAGTATGAGGAACTTTGTATGTCGCTATTCTCTGGGAGCAGAAGGCAATGATTTCCTCTTGTGTCACTGCAAAGCCTGTTTTTAGGAGGATATTGGCAAAGACTCGTTCACCTTTGACTTGATCTGGGACACCATAAACGGCACATTCAGCAACGGCTGGATGTTGATAAATCACATTTTCTACTTCAGTCGGATATACTTTAAAGCCAGAGACATTAATCATGTCTTTCAAGCGGTCAACTATATAGAAGTAGCCGTCTTCATCCATCCGTCCAATGTCCCCAGTATGAAACCAACCATTTTTGATAACTTGAGCAGTTTCCTCAGGGCGATTCCAATAACCAAGCATGACGTTCGGACCGCGAACAACTATCTCACCCACTTCCCCTGGTTGTACTGACTCACCATCAAGATTGACAATCTTCACTTCTACATTTTCAATTGGACTACCAATTGAACCGAGTTTGTATTTCAAGTCGTGGTTATAGGTGGAAAAGGGGGAAGTTTCAGTTAGACCGTATCCTTCGTGAATGACCATACCATGCTTTGACTGCCATCTTTGAATCACTTCCCGAGGCATGGTTACTGCGGCTGTAAAGTAATAGCGCACGCTTGATAGGTGATCACTAGATATGTTCAGATTGAGCAGTTTGATGAAAACTGTCGGCACGCCAAAAAACAAGGTCACACCATGAGTAACGATGGTTTTGAGTACTTGTTCTGGCTCAAAACGGCGTTGCAGAACTATAGTTGCACAGGCGTTGAGTCCAGCGTTGAGAATCGCGTTTTGACCAAAGCAATGGAATAAGGGTAGGAAAAGCAGTAATCGATCTTCAGGCTGAGTGCGATAACAATGGTTGGCAGCGTAAACGTTGGAAATCACATTACCATGCGAAAGCGTCGCCCCCTTGGGAAAGCCTGTTGTGCCTGATGTATATATGATTGTCGCTGGGTCGTTGCGGTTCATTTCAACCGCTCGTGCATTAGGTGAAGCATTCAACATGAACTGTTGTAGACTGATTCCCTTTTTAGCTTCACCTGATGCAATCAAAATATGTTGGAGTTCAGGTAATTCTGTATCCGGTACATTTTCAATCAGGGAATCTATTGTAATTAGTGCTTTTGCAGAGCAGTCATCAAGAATGAATTTTACCTCATTCTTTTTTAGCATAACATTTAATGAGACTACTATGGCACCAATTTTTAAAATTCCAAGATAAGAAATGATAAATTCCGGAATATTTGGCAGAAACAATGCCACTCGGTGTCCGCGTTCAATACCCAAGCCTCGCAAGGCATTGGCAACGCGGTTCGCCATGTCATCAACATCTTTGTAAGTCCAAGATTTCTCCTCAAAAATTAAGGCAGTTTTATTAGGAAAAAATCTCCGACCACGCTCGACATTTTGTGCAATATTCATAATCTTTGAAGACTCACTTCAAGCTGGACAAAATATCGTTCACTGCTTGCACAATCCCACCACCAGAAGCAATATCAGCGGCAATCAGTGCAATATGCTTGTCTAAAGATTGCTCGCAATCATTCCAGATGTATGGTTGGCTCTTTGTCGGTGGCTGTCCGACGATCTCACGCACTGCTGTGTACAACTGTGCAGTTGCAGGTGACAGACAAGCACGGGCATCGTAATCACCAGCCATGATATATGTCCGCAAGTCAACTGCTTGGACTCCAAACATCAGAGCGATCGCCATATATTGTTGAAAGATTTCAACTGAGCGCCGCGCTAAATTTGCGGAAGCAAAACCTTGGCTGTTAATATTTTGGTTAAATTGTTCTGCATGGGTAGGAAATCTATCCGTGATCGAATTGCCATAGAAAGTAAGCAGCGGCATTATGGAGTTTCCAGCTACTTGCAAACCCTTTAGCCCCATGTTGACAGTACGTTCTCGGTTACCGACTAAACATGGTGGGAGTCCGTTGTTAAATTCCGCCGCTACGAGCAAGGCTATTTGTACATCCAAGTGTTTCGCCAACAACCCAATGTAGTAGCGCAGTTGATCCATTCCTACGCCAACATACTGTCCCAAGAAATTGCCGCCATGTAAGCTTGCTTGATTTTCGACATCAATCAGTGGGTTGTCTGTGGCAGAGTTAATTTCCACCTCAATTTGTCTTTGAATCTGCTCAATGCCATCGACAACCGGACCCATATATTGTGGCAGACAACGCAGCGAATAACGATCCTGAATCAGATGCTTATCGCGATAGTTGTGAGAACCATCTAACTCATCACGTATAAGTCGTGAACCTGCAAGCAAGTTCAGCATTTGCTTGGCAGCCCATTTTTGACCGGAATGTGGTTTGAGCTGATGGATAAATGGGTGGAATGATTGATTCGTGCCATTCAAACCTTGGATAGCTAAGGCATGTGCCCCCATTGCTAGGGATAACAGAATTTTGGTGTCGTACACACAGTTGGCGGCGATGCCTGTCATAACTGAAGTGCCATTCGTCATCGCCAACGCTTCTTTAGCAAGTAGTTGCATAGGCTCTAAACCCAGCTTGCACAGCGCTGTTGGTGCATCCATTTCTTCGCCTTGGAAGTCAACTTTAAAGCTGAGATCGTGACCAATCAGCGCTCCAGTGATGTAGGACAATGGTACTAAATCGCCACTGGCACCAATGGAACCAAATTCATAGACATAAGGTGTGACACCAGCATTCAAGAACGTCTCCATGCGCTGGATCAGTTCGAGGCGGATGCCAGATGCACCATGCAAGTGTGAGTTGATTCGCAAGAGCATAGCAGCGCGGACATCAGCTAGCGGTATTCTTTGTCCTGCTCCTGACTTGAGAAACCACATCATGTTGTTCTGTAGATTGGCTGCTTGTTCACCGGAGATCACAACATGAGCCATACCGCCAAAGCCACTTGTCACGCCGTAAATAGGTGTTCCCGTTTCCACAGCATTCTGAATGTAGTCACAGGATGCTTGGATACCTCGCAAAACATCATGGTTATCGGTTATGCGTACTTGTGCCCCATAACGCGCTACGCTGACTACTTCGTCTATTGTCAAATTGTGGTTGCCCACAACTACGGTTTTGTCAGAATTCCCAAGGAAGGGAGATAAAAAACGAGAGGTTGTATTGAAAACTTGGGATACTGTATTCATCTGAGGTTTCTTTCTCCTTCTTGGCAGTTAGTTCCAAAAACGATTAACTTGTTCAAACGCCTGCAGTGGAGGAAATTCTGGGAGCAAACTTAGGCAAAGTTGCGGTAGCACTATTGTTTTGAGTCCAACGACCAAAGAATTTGCCCAAGGGAGCCAATTCGAGCATTAACTGTTCAAATCCTTCCAGTGTTAGAGACTGAGGTCCATCTGAGAGTGCTTTCGCTGGGTTAGGGTGAACCTCAATCATTAAAGAATCTGCACCAGCTGCAATTGACGCCATTGCCATTGTTGGAACATATTCTGAGAAGCCAGTAGCGTGACTGGGGTCAATCATGATGGGCAAGTGAGTCAGGGTACGCAATACTGGAATTGCAGATATATCAAGGGTATTCCGTGTATACTGTCTGTCAAAGGTGCGAATTCCCCGCTCGCACAAAATTACATTGGGATTACCAGCCGCCAGAATATACTCAGCTGACATCAGCCAATCTTCTATCGTTGCTGACAGTCCGCGCTTGAGCAGCACTGGTTTACCTGTAGCGCCGACTTTCTTCAGTAGCGAGAAATTTTGCATATTGCGGGCACCAATTTGCACAACATCCGCTACTTCTGCAACCTTCTCCAAGTCAGCTGTATCCATGACTTCCGTAATAATCCCCAATCCAGTGGCTGAGCGTGCTTTTGCTAACAGCAATAGCGCACTCTCGCCATGACCTTGGAAAGCATAAGGAGAAGTACGAGGTTTGTAAGCTCCTCCTCGTAGAAACTGTGCGCCTGCAGCTTTTACTCGCCGTGCAGTTTCTACAATCATTTCTTCGTTTTCGACAGAACAGGGTCCGGCTACTACAACTAAAGGATAGTTTTGACCAAAAGTGACTGCTCCATTGGGTGTTGGTACAACCACATCAGTTGGTTCTCCATAGCGAAATTCTTTTGAAGCTCGTTTAAAAGGCTTTTTCACCCGTAAAACCTGCTCAATAAAAGGACTCAAATTTTGGATTTGTCGGGGATCAATTTCCGCCGTATCACCTATCAAACCAATCACGACTTTGTGCGTACCTTCCGTTTTTTCTGGTGTTATGTCCCAATTACGGAGTTCTTTGCTGATTCGCTCAATTTCTGTTGATGGGCTACCAGGTTTCATGACGATAATCATTAACTACAATCCTCCTGAAATTTTGGAAATCCTGAAATCTTGAAAATAATGATGTTGATGACTGACACAAACTCATAGGTGTCTGTTCAAAGCGCCGACAATCAAGTTAGATACACCAGTAACCTTGGTAAATGTCCTCATGACATTCAAAAAATTACCTTGCTGTTGATTACATTGGGAATAGCTTTGAGGAAATATGAGGGTGTTTGTATTTTTTTTGGTATCTTTTTGAAAAATTTTTTGCTTTCGGCTGTCAAACAGGCTCTCTACAATGACATTCTCCCTACACTGACCAAAACTCTTGGTGTCATAGCCCCCACTAAATCTTTGATGAGCGTGGTCCTACTGAGTCGTGGGTTCGCTGCCCCCACTAATCACATCGCTTACCCCCTTATACCATTTCACGATCGCACCTGATACAAATGATTGGTCTCTAATTCTTTCTGCCTGACCCCTGCCCCGTGCCATGCTACCCATTTGTATCAACCTTAAAGTAAAAGGGTATTACACCGTTCGGCGCTCGCGCTCACCTTGGCGTTGCCCTTATACCCTTACACCCCTGGCTTATTGAACAAGACCTTAATTTGGGTCGAAGATTGGCTTGGTCACAGGTTGGGGCATTTCTGGCAAGTGGATCGCTACAGATAACCCCTCATAAAACGCCTCAAGCAGTACCAATAAGTAAGTAACAGTTTGATACAAACTAGTTCATAGTCACTATGCCCAATAAGTTTCATACCATTCCTAACCAAATAACAATATATAGTGAATTGCATCTGTACAGACTACACTCCTCCCTAACCTTCACGCGGCTGTGCTACAAGGGGGGGAACCCTCCGCAGCCGCCACAACGGGACGGACAGTTTGCCGCGCAGAGAAACCCTCCTGCACTACTGGCTCCTCAAGGTACTGCTCTGAGCAACGCACTGGCTCTCCAAAGTATCGAGGAGGATGCGCGCTCACCCGTACACGCCCAGTTTTTAGAGGAAACCCCCTTCTCAAATCGAAGATTTGAGAAGGGGGTTTGTGCGATAAGCCGGAGGCTTGACGCTACGCGTATCGCGTGAGTGGGGTATGCGGTATCTCATTGATCTGAAAAGCGCTATAACTAATATCCTCTCTTTACAAAGTAATAGCCATAAACGACACATACTTACATTGCTTTAGTTTCTATTATGACATAAAAATAAGATTTCTCGCTCTAGAACAAATTCATCCTGACCGCTACTATACGGAAACGAAGTTTCTACACTTGTATCTTCTTTAGAAATATAGCCCTTTGGCTTTGAAACAAGAGGTCAGGATGTTTACCAGGATGTTTACCAGCATACCCAAACTGCCCAGTCGTCAAAATTCTACTGAAAAATTTTCTATGTATATGACTGTGGAGAATAATCAGGGTTACTCAACGATTAAATGGAAAACAGAACCTCATTTGCAAACCAACATTGAGTTATACAAAAGCAGACACTATAAGTTTGCATCGTTAGTTAACCAGGATGATAACGGCAAGGGGTTAGTGCAGTTCTGGATAGATATGGCTTTCAATAACCTACAACCAAAAGAAGATTGGGAGCCAGAAACACGAGTACAAAAGGCTTGGGAACACCTAACAGCTTACTGTGAAGAAAGTTGCTACAGGGCTGCTGTTCAGGTATGGAAAGATGACACATCTAAATCTTGGGAAGAATATATATTTCTTTCTAGATGTTTTATGTATGAAGCTACCAAGTTTAGACAAATATTAGCGAAATATAACTCCAACGATTCTTCTATCAATACTTATGTGACAGGCGTCTTGATAAAAAATATTAAAGATTCAGCTGCTGTTGCTAAGTTTTCTAAGTGGCGGCTGTTGCATAAAAAGAGCGATAAAGAACTGAAAGAAGCACTTGCTAGAACTGGAAGGTATGAACCGGAAATTTCTCGATTTCTCTTAGCTCGAAAATATTTTAAACAAGTTTATCAAATGAACAAAATTCAAAATCCTGCTAAAATAACAGGACAAAAGTGGCAAGAACCTGATAGTACAGATTTTGCAGAAGCAGCTAATTACTACAATGCACAGATATTACTCCCTTGTGCACCTCATGAAGTGGCTGTAGCTGGAAATATCACAGGCGAGCAACTTAAAGTTAGTATGGAAATTTGTATTGCCGCATTACAAAATTATCCCAAATCAATCACACCACGCTTTTCTTTGGAAGCACTCACAGAAACTGGTCGTCAAGTTGAAAAGAATGAGTCTCTAGAAATTTTATCACAAGATTCACTGACTTCTGAAGAAGTGGAAGATTCTCTAGAAAACCAGGGAAGAATAGTAAAGCAAATTGAGCCAGCTTTACAAGAGCAGTTGCTTTCTTTGAAAGTAGAACAAAAGGAAATACTACTCCTTTATTATGGTTTGGAACTAAATCAAAAACAGATAGCAGATAGATTTCAAGTCACTCAGGGAGCAATTGCTCATCGCCTGAAGACGATTGAAATCAAATTACTGAAAACTTTATATAGATTAAGCAAACCTCCTCAGTGGGTTTCTCAATATGTTGCAGTATGGTTAAATCGTAATTACCAAGCTCCTGTCTATATAGATTTAATTCACGTAGCTTTGATTGAGGCGATAAAGAAACTTGAACCACAAGAGCAAGAAGTCTTGCTACTAACCTATGGACAAAAACTGGATGAACAAGAAATTGTCAAGCAGCTTGGTATAGCCTTACCAGAAAGTAGATACATACTACGGAAAACAAAAGCAAAATTAGAGGCTGCTTTAATCAATAGTATTGATACCATGATTAATAAGTATTTGCAAATCTGGTTGACAAAGATAACTAAAAGTGTCGTAAAATCAGCTTGTGAAAAATTGGGTATTCTACGAGATAAAATAACAGATATCCCAACAATTCATACGGTATTAGAAGAATCGTTAAAAAATTGGGATTTCGAAAAAAAATGAGGTTGTAGTGATGTTTTCTTTTAATGAGTTAGACAAAGCTTCTAGTAATCAATTATGGTTAAATATCTCATCGGCACACAAAAACAAAGCCTGGGAGCAAGCTCAGAGCCATTCTAATACGCTTGCACGCTACAACGCTTATCTCAATCACCTTTCATTGTATATTTTATTTAACTGGTTTACAGAGTGGTTAGCACAAGAGTCTATACCTAAACCCTCAATTTTCCCAAGTGAGGATAGCTTACCTAGTATTTGGGAAGTGGTAAATGGCGCAGCAATGACACTGAGTGAGAGGCGAATAGTCCTAATTCCTAGTGAAACAATAGATTTGGAAGAGTTGTGCGTACCCCAAGAGTGGGTAGACATTCCTTCTTTTGCTGGTGATTATTACTTAGCAGTACAAGTAAATCTAGAGGGGGATGAGGATGAGTGTTCTTTGGTAGTCCTCGGTTTTACCACTCATCGCCTACTTAAGAATTTTGGATCCTATAACTCGAATGAGCGTACTTACGTATTACCTACAATAAATTTAACACATAACCTTGCCGTGATGCTGACGACATTGGGACTACCTGTACAAGAGGAGATCCCAGAATTTCCTAATTTGTCTGAAGCTAAGGCACAAAAATTGTTAGAACTGTTAGGCGATTCATCTATTTATTTTCCCCGTTTACGAGTCGATGTACCGTTTGAGCAATGGGCCGCACTACTAGATAGTGACGAATGGCGTATTCAGTTGTATCATCGACGAATAGGTGACTTGGCTGTTGCCAAAAACACGGCATCAGTTAATAACTTGAGCAATTGGTATCAAAATATTTTTGATACCGGTTGGCAGTCTCTTAATACAATCCTAAATATAGAATCAGAAAATTTAGCTTTTGCTTTTAGACAACGTGAACTTGCTGTTGGAGGTGTGTCTGTCGAGGGAGTCAAGTTGATTGATTTGGGAATAGAATTAGGCAACCATTCTGTTGCACTGCTGGTTGGTTTGACAAAAGAAAATGAGCAGAAAGTGGGCATCCGCGTCCAGTTACATCCATCTCATGGACAGACTTACCTACCACCAAATATCAAACTTGCTTTACTTTCTTCTTCAGGAGCAACTCTCCAGGAATTTCAATCACGAACTCAAGATAACTTGATTCAACTGAAACGATTTACATGCCCCAAAGGAAAAACATTCAAAATCCAAGTAACTATTGATAATTTTAGTATTACGGAAGATTTTGTGGTTTAACGACTTGCGCGATCAGAAAAAATGAATAAGTTAGTTATCTTAAACTTAGGAAGGGGTACTCTACAAGAGGGCTTTGACTTTGTGACTGTTGTTTTACAGTCAGAGGAAAATTCCAAAACCAGTCAATTTCAGGGTAGTTTACCAGCGGCTCCAGATATTCTTGACCTCTACCGTCGTTGGCAATTGCTGTATGATTTAATCTATTCGGCTCGCTCTATAAATATAGGTTTGCGTCTATCTCAGCTAACCGATGAAGATATCAAAATTGATGAAGCTGACGTGACTCACGTTTCTGATGCTGATTTTTATAAGCTATGTGAAGAATTACAAAATCAAATAGATAATTGGTTGGATACTGAGGCATTTCGTAACATTGACCGCCAACTGCGGATGCGATTATCTCATGATGATGAAATCCGAGTCATTATTCAAACTGAGGATAATTTACTACGAAAACTGCCCTGGCATATTTGGCGTTTTTTTAGGGATTATCGTTTGGCGGAAGTAGCTTTAAGTCCTATAGAATTTGAGCCTGAAAGTCAAACAAAAAGTTCTGCCCAAAGAGTGAGAATTCTGGCAATCTTGGGGGATAGCACGGGAATTGATATTGATGCTGACAAAAAGTTATTGTCAAGCTTATCAAACGACGTAGAGACAGTATTTTTGGTAGAGCCAAAACGCCCAGAAATAGATGAGCAGCTTTGGGATAAGCGGGGATGGGATATTTTGTTTTTTGCTGGACATAGTTTTAGCAGAAATGATGGAGAAACAGGTCACATATATATAAATCCTACCGAAAGTTTAACTATTCCCCAGTTAAAAAATGCCTTGAAAACAGCGATAGAACGCGGGTTGCAGTTGGCAATTTTTAACTCTTGTGATGGCTTGGGATTAGCACAGCAGCTGGATGATTTGCATATTCCCCAAATGATTGTCATGCGAGAACCAGTGCCGGATAAAGTGGCACAAGAATTTTTGAAGCGTTTTCTTCGGGGGTTTGCTGATGGTAAGTCGTTTTATTTAGCAGTGCGGGAAGCGCGGGAACAGTTGCAGGGTTTAGAAACTGAATTTCCTGGTGCTAGCTGGTTACCTGTGATTTGCCAGAATCCCGCAGAATTACCACCAAGATGGATAGATTTGGGGGGTACTCCTCGTTGCCCGTACAAAGGATTATCCGCTTTCCGACAAGAAGATAAGTCGGTGTTTTTTGGGCGGGAAGCTTTTACACACCGGCTATTAGAGGCGGTGAATAAAAAGCCACTAGTGGCGGTGATTGGACCAAGCGGTAGGGGCAAGTCTTCGGTGGTGTTTGCTGGACTGATTCCCTATCTGCTTAAGAAACCGGATAACTTGCAAATTGCCCATTTCCGTCCTGGAAAGCGTCCGTTGGATGCCCTAGCTACGGCACTTTTAACTTTGCAATCAACTCAAGCTGTTGCTGGTAATGAGGCTGAACCTCAGCTAAACCCATCTGTTCGCGCTTTGGGCAGTTCAAAGCTGGAGCATCACCTCTTTCAAATTCACCAACTGGCAACGGAACTGCGCTCAGACAAGAATGCTTTAACTCAATTTATAGCTAGGATATCATCAACCAATCCCAAATCGATTGTGTTGGTGGCTGACCAATTTGAGGAACTCTACACCCTCTGCCCAGATTTTGAGGAACGCGAGAGTTTTCTGGACTGTGTATTGGAGGCGGTGTATAATGCGCCTTGTTTCAAACTGGTGTTGACGCTGCGGTCTGACTTTTATGGCTATGCTCAATCCTACCGCGCTTTTAACGATGCCTTGGAAAATAACTGTTTGAACCTGGGACCGATGAATGAGCAGGAATTAGGGGAAGCGATCGCACATCCTGCATACTCCTTGGGTGTCACACTAGAGACAGGACTGATAGAGCGGATTCTCAATGATGTTGGCAAGAAAACACACAAGCAAGCGGAAAACTCGCAACACAAATCGCCACCAGACAAACTACCTTTACTGGAATTTGCCCTGAAACAGCTTTGGACAGAAGCGATAAAACACAGAACTTGCCAACTGACGAATCAAGCTTACGATGAAATTGGCGGTATTCAAGAGGCTCTGGGTAAATACGCAGAAGAAGTATACAACAAGATAGCTCAAGAGTATCAACCAAAACAGATACGGCGAGTTTTCACACAACTGGTGCGTCCAGGAGAAACAACGGGGACGGAAGATACCCGTCGTCTAGCCACGCGCCAAGAAATAGGACAAGAAAACTGGGAGTTGGTGACGCGCCTCAACAGTGAGGATATGCGTCTGGTGGTGATTGGTTATGACGAAGCGACTTCTGAAGAAACAGTGGAGGTGGTGCATGAGGCTTTGATTCTGGGTTGGGGACGCTTGAGAGAGTGGATGAAGAGCGATCGCACTTTTCGCACTTGGCAAGAGCGATTACGGGGAGCAATGCGTCAATGGGAGGTTACCAATAATGATGAGGGAGCTCTGTTGCATGGTACATCTTTAGCGGAAGCAGAGGATTGGTTGCAACAGCGACGAGAGGAGATTAGTCCATCTGAGCAAGTGTTTATTGAGTTGAGTTTGGGGTTACGCGATCGCTTGCAGCGAGAAGAGCAAGAACGTAGACAAAGAGAGCTAGAGCAAGAAAGGAAAGCGCGTCAAGCAGCTCAAACAAGAACTGGTGTAGCCATTGCTTCTACTATACTTGTGAGTGCAGCAGCTATTTTTGCCATTAACCAGTGGAATCAAGTGCAAAAGCAGTACAAAAATGCGGCACTACAGGCAAAAAGTAAGACTGCTAGTGGAATTTTGGAACTTGATGGGTTGATAGAAAACATCAAAGCAGGGAAAAAACTACGCCAGTTGATACACTCAGGTGAAGCAGAACCGTACACCCGAATACAAGTCGTGACGGGGTTGCTGAAAGCCGTTTACGATGTGAGAGAGCAAAACCGCCTTATTGGGCATAGTGCTCAGGTGATTGGCGTCAGTTTCAGTCCAGATGGACAAACCATCGCTTCTGCAGGTTTTGACCATACCGTGAAACTCTGGAAGCGGGATGGCAGCTTGCTCACCACTCTTCCTTCGGAACGCTACGCTAACACTGGGCATAAAGCTTGGGTGATTAACGTTAGTTTCAGTCCAGATGGGCAGACCATTGCTTCTGCAAGTTCAGACTATACTGTGAAACTCTGGAAGCGGGATGGCAGCTTGCTCAACACCCTGACTGGGCATCAAGCTCCAGTGACTAGCGTCAGTTTTAGCCCAGATAGGCAAACCATCGCTTCTGCAAGCTATGACAAAACCGTCAAACTCTGGAAACAGGATGGCAACTTGATTGCTACCCTGACTGGTCATCAAGCTCCAGTGACTGGCGTTAGTTTCAGTCCAGATGGGCAAACCATCGCTTCTGCAAGTTTTGACAAAACTGTGAAACTTTGGAGGCGAGATGGCACATTAATCACCACTCTCATTGGACAGAAAGGTGCGATGACTGGTGTTAGTTTCAGTCCAGATGGGCAAACCATCGCTTCTGCAAGTGTTGACCAAACCGTCAAACTCTGGAGGCGAGATGGCAACTTGCTCACCACCTTCACTGGGCATAAAGCTCCGGTTAATTTCGCCAGTTTCAGCCCAGATGGGCAAACCATCGCTTCTACAAGTGTTGACCAAACCGTGAAACTCTGGAGGCGAGATGGTCGCTTGATAACTACCTTCACTGGACATAAATCTGCAGTGACTGGCGTTAGTTTCAGCCCGGATGGGCAAACCATCGCTTCTGGAAGTATGGATCACACCGTGAAACTCTGGAGACAAGATAGCAGCTTGATGACCACCCTTCCTTCGGAACGCTACGCTAACACGGGTCAGAAAAGTCCGATGATTGGCGTTAGTATCAGCCGAGATGGACAGATCATCAATTCTGCAAGTGTTGACAATACCGTGAAACCCTGGAGGTGGGATGGCCGCTTTATAACTACCTTCACTGGTCATGAATCTCCAGTGATTGGCGTCAGTTTCAGCCCAGATGGGCAGACCATCGCTTCTGCAAGTGTTAACAATACCGTGAAACTCCAGAGGCTAGATGGCATATTGATTACTAGCATTGCTGGGCATAAAGCTCCGGTGATTGGCGTCAGTTTCAGCCCAGATGGGCAGACCATCGCTTCTACAAGTTTTGACAAAACTGTGAAACTCTGGAGGAGAGATGGTCGCTTGATAACTACCTTTACTGGGCATAAAGCTCCGGTGATTGGCGTCAGTTTCAGTCCTGATGGGCAAACCATCGCTTCTGCAAGCTATGACAAAACCGTGAAACTCTGGAGGCGAGATGGCAGCTTAATTAACACTCTTCCTTCGGAACGCTACGCTAACACTGGGCATAGTGATTGGGTTAATAGCGTGAGTTTCAGTCCTGATGGGCAAACCATTGCTTCTGCAAGTAATGACAAAACCGTGAAACTCTGGAGGCGAGATAGCAGCTTAATTAACACCCTTACTGGGCATAGCGATTGGGTTAATAGTGTGAGTTTCAGCCCGGATGGACAAACCATCGCTTCTGCAAGTAATGACACAACTGTCAAACTCTGGAGGCGAGATGGCAGCTTAATTAACACCCTCACTGGGCATAACGCTCAGGTGATTGGCGTCAGTTTCAGCCCAGATGGGCAAACTATCGCTTCTGCAAGTCTTGACAATACTATCAAACTTTGGAGGCGAGATGGCAGCTTGATGACCACCCTTCCTTCGGAACGCTACGCTAACACTGGGCACAATGCTCCAGTTGTTGGCGTCAGTTTCAGTCCCGATGGTCAGATGCTTGCTTCTGCAGGTGCAGACGGAAAAGTGATTCTGTGGAATTTCAATCTTGATGATTTGTTAAGACGCGGTTGCTCTTGGGCGCGAGACTACCTGAAAAACCCTAACAACGGTATGAGTAAAGATGACCCCCAGCGGCGGATTTGTGATGACATAAGTTGAAACTACACTTTATCCGCCATGCGGTGGTACTTCACTATAGCAGGGAACAGGTACATGAAGTACATTTTTCAACCTCACTCCCAACTCCTCATAAAACGCTTCGAACGGCACCAATAAGTAAGTAGTACACTTAATACAAACTACTTCATAGCCATAATACCCAACAAGTTACATGCCAACCTTAACCCAATAGCAGTATAATTAATATCCTCTTTTTATAAAGTAGTACCCTCAGACTAGATATATCTCCTTGAACTAGCTTAAACAATGTAATTTTTCTTACATTTTTATCCCTGTTTTTCGCTCTAGAACAAATCCATCCGGACCATTACTATACGGAAACGAAGTTTTTACACTTGTATCTTCTATAGAAATACAGCCCTTTGCTTTGAAACAAGAGGTCAGGATGTTTACCAGCATACCCAAACTGCCCAGCCGTCAAAATTCGATTGAGAAATTTTCTATGTATATGACTGTAGAGAATAATAAGGGTTACTCTACGATTAAATGGAAAACAGAACCTCAAATGCATTGCAATCTTGAGTTATACAAAAGCAGACACTATAAGGAGAGCATCGTTAGGAGCAACTCTCCAGGAATTTTAATCACGAACTCAAGATAACTTGATTCAACTGAAACGATTTACATGCCTAAAAAGAAAAACATTCAAAATCCAAGTAGCTATCGATAATTTTAGTATTACGGAAGATTTTGTGGTTTAACAACTTGCGCGATTATAAAAATGAGTAAGTTAGTTATCTTAAACTTGGGAAGGGGTACTCTACAAGACGGCTTTGACTTTGTGACTGTTGTGCTACAGTCAGAGGATAATTCCAAAACAAGTCAATTTCAGGGTAGTTTACCAGCTGCTCCAAATATTCTTGACCTCTACCGTCGTTGGCAATTGCTGTATGATTTAATCCATTCGGCTCGCTTTCTAAATATAGGTTTACGTCAACAAGAACTCATTGATGAAGATATTAAAATTGATGAATCTGACATAACCCACGTTTCTGATGCTGAATTTGATGAGATATGTCAACAGTTACGAATAAGCCTCAATAATTGGTTGGATTATCAGGATTTTCGACAGATAGAATTACAACTGAGAACGCGATTATCCAAGTCTGACGAGATTCGATTTATTATTCAAACTGAAGACAGTTATTTAAGAAAACTCCCCTGGCATATTTGGCGCTTTTTTGAAGATTATCGCTTGGCAGAAGTCGCTTTAAGTCCCATCGAATTTGAGTCAGAAAATCAGGTAGTCAATTCGGCTCTTCCAGTCAGAATTTTGGCAATTTTAGGAGATAGCACAGGAATTGACATTGACGCTGACAAAAAGTTATTGGAGAATTTATCAAAAGATGCAGAAACGGTATTTTTGGTAGAGCCAAAACGCTCAGAGATAGATGAGCAGCTTTGGGATAAGCAGGGATGGGACATTCTATTTTTTGCAGGGCATAGTTCTAGTCAAGCTGATGGGGAAACAGGTTTTATACATATAAATCCTACCGAAAGCTTAGCGATTGAGCAGTTAAAAAATGCCCTAAAAAAAGCGATAGAACGCGGGTTACAGTTGGCAATTTTTAACTCTTGTGATGGCTTGGGATTAGCACAGCAGCTGGATGATTTGCATATTCCCCAAATGATTGTCATGCGGGAACCAGTGCCAGATAAAGTGGCACAAGAGTTTTTGAAGCGCTTTCTTAAAAGGTTTGCTGATGGTAAGTCGTTTTATTTAGCAGTGCGGGAAGCGCGGGAACAGTTGCAAGGTTTAGAAAGTGAATTTCCTGGTGCTAGCTGGTTACCTGTGATTTGTCAAAACCCTGCTCTTGCGTCCCCAAATTGGAAAGAGTTGCGAGAGAAAACTAAGGGCGATGCTCCAAAAGAGCCGTTCCAAGGGGGCGATCTGCGCGTCTCCCAAGGGGAGACGCCAAGGGCGAACGGCGCAGCACTGAGTGCAAAGCACACGCTCCGCATAAGTCCTGTGGACAGGCTACGCCAAGGCAAAGCGTCTGGGCAGGAGATACGCTATCGCCCGGAGAGTGCGTCCCCAAAGCAGCATCGCCAACCGCTTCTCCTACCTTTACGCCAACCTAAACTCAATTTCAAAACAGTTTTGATGATTAGTTTTATAGTCACAAGCTTGTTGATGGGAGTGCGCTGGCTTGGGATACTACAAGCATGGGAGTTGCAGGCTTTCGACCATTTCATGCGATCGCGTCCACAGGAAAAACAAGATTCGCGCCTGTTGATAGTCACTATCACTGAAGATGATTTGAAACTACCAGAGCAAAAGGACAGAAGAGGATCTCTATCAGATCTCGCACTAACTCGACTGTTGGAAAAACTTGCACCTCTCCAACCGAGAGCCATTGGCTTGGATATCTATCGTGATGAGCCATCACAACCGAAGCAAACTTCTTTAGCGACTCGATTGAAAACAGATAACAGTTTCTTTGCGATTTGCAAAGTAAGCGACAAGACAGAAAACCGTCCGGGAAATCCACCTCCAAAGGGGGTTCCCCCAGAACGCCAAGGATTTAGTGATGTTGTTAAAGATCCAGATGGCGTTCTGCGTCGCCATTTATTAGCAATGCAACCAGCAGATCCAACATCCCCTTGTACTGCACGCTACGCCCTTAACACCCAACTGGCATTTCACTACTTAGAAAAGGAGGGTATTTATCCCAAGTATACCAAAGCAGGGGAATTGCAATTAGGCAACATTGTTTTCAAGCAGTTGCAAGCGCACATGGGTGGCTATCAACAAGTAAATACAGAGGGCTATCAAATATTGCTCAATTACCGCTCTTACCAAGATTCTCCTTTGGAAATTGCCCCTACAGTCACGCTTACAGATGTTCTTAAGAATAAAGTTAACCCCAAACAAGTCAAAGACCGAATTGTCCTCATTGGTACCACTGCTCAAAGCTTCCGTGATTATATTCCTACCCCTTACATAACTGGGCAGGGTTTTTACCAGGAAATACCAGGGGTCATTCTGCAAGCACAGATGGTCAGTCAAATCGTGAGTGCGGTAAAAGATGAACGACCTTTGTTATTAATTTTACCTCTTTGGGGCGAAGTGTTATGGGTTTGGGGTTGGTCTTTTGTGGGAGGTATAATTGCTTGGCGCGATCGCTCTGGACGACATCTCATCCTGGCGGGTGGAGGCGCAATAGGCATCTTATATTTTCTTTGCTTAATTCTCTTTTGCTCTAGCATTTGGGTTCCCCTCGTCCCGTCAGCCTTAGTTTTAATAGCGACTGGCAGCATTGTGGTAATTTATCTCAATTCACCACAAACTTAGCAACAACTAATTTCTACAAGTTGAAGTAGAAAAATTTTCTACAAGTTGATAACAATAAAAAAATTGTTTATGCAAAAGATTCAACTTTCCCTCGCCATCAGTTTAACATTCCTTAGCTGTATACAAGTCCGAGCACAGTCTGTTAACTCCCTTCTTGGACAAAGCCCAACATTAAAACCCAAGGGACAATTCAACCAATCATTGATTTTCGCTGCGCCACCTCCACCACCAGATATCGGAGAACCAGGTAAGCGAACAGAAGCAGGTAGCCGTGGCTGTGGAGGGAACATGAATAAGCCCCTGGCTTCTGTTTCTCAAAAGCGGCTAACAGCTTTAGTACCCGTTTATTCAAAATCAGAATTGGTTTATGCAGCAACAGTTGCTGAGCATCCTAGTTTCTGGTTTTATGTTCCTTATTCCTCGTCTTTTGCGTATGGAGAGTTTGTCCTAGAAGATGAAGCACAAAATCAGACTATTTACAAAACTTCTTTGACAGGGACACCAGGAGTGATTAACCTTGGCTTACCATCAAAAGCAGCACCTCTGGAGATTGGGAAACGATACCGCTGGTATTTCAACATTTACTGTCAGAAGGATAATCAAATTATTGCGAATGTTGAGGGATATGTAAAACGGGAGCAAGTAAACTCCGTTTTAAAAACTCAATTGGAAAAAGCAACACCAAGCCAACGGGTAAACCTTTATGCTGCTAATGGTATTTGGTATGAGGCGTTGAGTGCTGCTAGTGAACTGCGTCGAATGAATCCGCAAGAGACTTCTTGGGCGAGGCTGTTGCAAGCTGTTGGTTTGAATGATATGACAACTGAACCAAAAGTGGACTGCTGTAAGTTGGAAAATCAGCAGTGAAGTTCAGTGCTGATTTGCTTTGCAATTTGGCTGGTTATACCAAGGACTATGGGGCGTGGTAGGAGAATTTGCTATGAGGACGACTTCCCCTTTTTCGTTTATTATCCAACCACTCGCTTCTATAATGGGTTCTGGTGTGGTGGTAGTTGTTTTGCTGGTAACAGTTGGACTCTTGCGGTTATCACTTTTGGGATTGAGAGTAATTAAGTCTACTTGAACTGCATCAGTGTTGAGGAGTTCGCCTGGGTTGGAGGGCAAGCCGCCGCGTCCGGTGATAGTAAATTGGCTTTTAGCTATAGGGCTACCCGCAGTACAGCTTTGGGCTAATTTGGTGTCAACTGGTACTGAGGGCAAGTTGACTAAGCCGCTGTTGGGATCAATATCTGGTGTGTTAATTTGCACCGTGCCACTTAGAGAAGGATTTGTTTGTGAAATGGCAATGATGTCATTTGTTGGTAATTGACTGGGGTTTAAATCAGGACGCAACCTCTCAAGCTCTTGCCGAGTTAGGGGTGCGATGCCAAAAATATCAGTAGCTTTAATCGTGATTCTCCCACCACTGCCCTCAAATGCATTAGCAGTGATATCACTATTTTCACCTGGTACGGCGACGATGAAACCATTAGGAGCATTGATGGTGATGTTGCCACTGTCTCCTGGTTGTTGTGCGGTACCTGCGGAGGTGGATATCTGACTGTCGTGACGCATCAGCAATAAGTCCAGATTTTGTAGGGTAATATCGCCACCTTTACCTGATGCAGTTTCAGCTACGATAGCACCTTGGTTGTCTAGCTGAATAGAGCGTGCTCCAACTTTTATATTGCCTGCCGCGTTATTATTCCCTTGACTGCTGACAGCCAGTTCAGCACCATTAGTCACTCTAAGCGACTCGGTGGTGATGTCAATGCGACCACCATTGCCCACAGCTTTCTTGTCCACTGTGCTGAAGATCCCACTAGAGAATCCATTGCTACCCACCTCATCCAAGACGATATCGCGGGCGTTAATGAGCACTTTTCCCGCATTCCCCTGTCCCTCGGTGCTGGTAGTTATGACAGCACCATTGGTGACTCTCAGCAAATCAGCTTTGATATCAACACTACCTGCCTGACCCACACCATTCTTTTTTACAGCGCTGAAGGCACCACTGGATTGTCTGAAATTTTCAACTAAGGTACCCATCCCATCAAAGACGATATCGCGGGCGTTAATGAGCACTTTTCCCGCATTCCCCTGTCCGTCGGTGCTAGTAGTTATGACAGCACCATTGGTGACTCTCAGTGAATCAGCTTTAATCTTGATATTACCCCCCTGACCAACACCTTGTTGGTAAACAGTTTCTACTCGGCTGTATGCACCACTACTGGTGGAACCATTGGTAGTCTGCCCATCGAAGACAATATCACGGGCGTTAATATTTACACTACCTGCATTTCCTCGTCCTGAGGTACTGGACTCGAGTACAGCGCCATTGGTTAGTCTCAGCGACCCCGCTTGGAGATTGACGTTACCCGCCTGACCCCTGCCGGTTCTTTCCACTCTGCTGGATGCACCACTGACTAAGTAAGGAGAGCCTGGGCGCTCTCCATCAAAAGAGGCTGTATCGCGGACATTAATGGTCACGCTGCCCGCATCTCCTTGTCCAGAAGCGCCAGCATATAGTTGAGCGCCACTGCTTACAGAGAGCGACCCCGTGGAGATGTGGATATCACCTCCGTTGCCTTTTGCGTTACTTTCCACGTTATTAGAAATAAAGCTTCCTCTTCCAGTATCATCAGTAAGGGTAATTGCCTGTGTTGCATTAATTTCAATATCTCCTACTTTGGTGTCAGGTACCCCTTGCCCTGACGCTATCCCCGCCCGCACTTGACTTCCTTGGAAAACCTCTAGGTTTCGGGCGTTGATGGCAATACTCCCGCCACCGCCAGCACGTACATTCACTACAGCGCCATTGTCAAGGGATACGTTGGCTCGCGCTACACTATTAGAAAAATTTAGCCACAGGTTACTGCCATTTATATTCAGATCTACCGTTCCCTGTCCTACTATACCTCCCAACTCGATTCGACCACCCGGCGCAAATAAAATTCCGCCATTTAAGCTGACATCGCCACCCACTAGCGCCAAAGTTTTACCAGGCTTTACCTGTAAACCAACAGGGACACCGCTAGTATTGGTTGCCTGAGATTGATTTCGCATGCTCCCCGCACTCCTCCCATATTGCAAACCAATGGGCACATTGATAGTCAACAAGGGTGTTCCTTGAGGTGCCGTAGCGCTGAACTCGAAGCCATCCGCAAATTTCAAGCCACTAGCAGTACTTGCTACAAACGAACCGCCAATATCCAACCGCGCATTCTGTCCAAATATAATCCCCGACGGATTAATCAAAAACAGATTAGCCGTACCCGACGCACGAATCAACCCATCAATATTAGATGCTGATCCACCCGTTACCCGACTGATAATATTCTGAATGTCCGCACCATTATTAAAAAAAGCAGTACCGCCAGTAGAAATAGAAAACTCCCGAAAGCTGTGAAATAAGTTGCCACCAGCTTGGGTTCCTCCAGTGATATTGAAGGTGTTTCCCTCTCTTTGGACACTAGAGTTATTAGGCAAAGTGCCATCAGGAATAACTTGAGCTACTGCACAATCTCCAAACAAAGAAAACACACCACCAATCGCAATCCCTAACAAAACGCCCCAACGAGTACTTATTTCCAACATTGCACCCCCCAAGAAAACAGCAGTCGCTCTCCAACGATTACGCTGCATCAGTATCAAATCAGTCACATCTACTGGTCGTGAAAGTCACCTCTGCCCAATTTTCTATTCAAGCACACAAATTTTACACAAAATCCGCTATTTCTTTACAAAAATTCATCAATCTTTTGCCACACAGACACGAAATTTAGCACTAGTGCTCACGCCGTTTCCATCTACGGTTATTCAACTACACATAATATTACATCCAATTACCTAACAGAACGTAAGGTGCCCAATACATAGGACGCTTATACTTAGGATTTTGTAAAAGAGCTAACTGGGCGCGACGAAGCGCCTCGGCTTTCGTGAGTTTCTTGTTTGCTAATTCTTGGTAAAATTTACTCATCAACACAGCAGTAGACTCATCATCTAAGTTCCACAGGGAAGCGATGGTACTACGTGCTCCCGCTTGAAAAGCGACACCAGCAATTCCCAATCCAGATCGCTCATCCCCAGTAGCTGTTTGACAAGCACTCAGGATAAGTAATTCAATAGCTTCAGGTCTGTTTAACTCTACAGTTTGCACTAACTTATTCAAATCCTTAACATAAATGCGTTCATCCCAAGCGACAATAAATGTCTCCTCAGCTTTAGAGCTAAATTGACCATGAGTTGCAAGATGAACGACTGGGAATGGTAAAGAATTAAGTTTGTTTTGCAAAGCCGTGCTAGTAAATTCTTGATTGAGAAGTATGCTGCTGGGTACTTGAGAGCGGATTTCGTTTAATTCACGCTTCACGTTGAGCAGTGCATCAAATCCGGAACGTGGTTCAGACAATCCTGCGGCTATTGTCTTTAATCCTTTGCGCAATGGTTTGGGTGAAATCAGTTGCAAACCGGGGGTCAGTGCAATGCTATACTTCTCAATCAAATACTGTTTGCCGTCGTAGAGAGCCGCCATTGGGATATTCCGCAAGGAACCATCTGGCACAAACACCAAAGTCGTGGTTTTACTGTTGGCTAAGTCAGAGTCAGCCGGTTTAATCAGCCAGTTGTAGACTTTTTGGGATAAGAGTTGAACCTGTCGCAGTGTGTGGGGCTTGGTTAAATTTTCCTGTAGTTGTTTTAAAGTACTTTGCACTTCTTTTTCATCTACAGGAGTAGCATAGTGCAGCCAGCCCTTTTGCGGTAACTTGAGGATAACCTCTAATCGGTCTGACAAAATGAAAGGATAAATGACTGCTGCTGCTATTTGGTCTTCTTTTTTACTTTGAATCCGAGCATTTAAACAGGTGTTGCGAAAAAAGTTGTCAAGTTCTGCTATTTGCAGTAATTCTATTGTTTGGCTAGCTTTTTTGATATTTTCTTGACTAGGTTGGGAATTTCCTTCAGGTTGCAAAAGTAATTCTACTAGCTCCCGATATACAGGTTCAACTTCATACCGAAAGGAAAATTTCACTTCAGGATTGACAGCAACTAAGTCGTTACGTAAGTCTTGCAGGTTGTTAACTGCTTCTGTGTAAGCGACGGTAGCCCCTTTTATATCTCCTTTAGCTTTCAGCAAACGTCCCAGTTGCCATTGCCATTGATAGGTAATATCTTTAGCATCAATAGCTTGAGCAATCAGCAAGGCTTGCTGGGTGAGATTTTGGGCATCAGACTTCTGTTGGGTTTGTTCGTACACTCCTGCTAGAACACCAAGAGCATAAGATTCTGTACGTTTGTCTTGCAAGCTTCTCGCTTGCTGGATAGCAGTTGACAGGAGTTGGGCAATATCCAACCATTCGGGAGTGTCTGCGGTTGTATCTTGTTTGAATCGTGTTAGACTCTGAGCAAAGTTGATGCGAGCAGAAATTGCTGTACGGCTGGGGGGTAAGTCGCTAAGTTGAGTTTGGATTTGGGACGACAAGGCTTGGAAAGTTTTGAATTTCTTGGTTTCCAGAAGTAGTCTTAGTTGATTGACTTGAGCTTGGATGCGCGTAGTAGGTGAGGTGGCAGTTTTGGCAGCTTTTTGATAAAAATCTATCGCTTCTTGCGTACGCTGTAAGGCACGAGCTGTGTTGCCTAGACTAACTAGAATATCACCTATTGCTTGCTGATCTGGCAATGAGTCAGCGACTTCTAGACTTTGCTGCAATATCTGCCAAGATGTTTCTAAATCTCCCGTGACTTGCAGGACGTTGCCGAGGCTACGCAGTCCTGTGACTTTAAGAGGCGAGTTGGGTTGACTTTGCAGAGTCTTGGTACTTTCTTTTAATGTCTTCTCGGCTTGACGATACAACCCTAAAGCTTGCAAAGCTTGCGCTTGGTTAATGTGGTTACGAATAACTGCGCTATAATCTCCTATTTTTTTATAAATGTCAACTGATACTCGCCAAGTATTTAGGGCATCTTCAGCTTTGGAAAGAGCCAATTGCAGACGACCTTGGATATCTAGGACTTGCGCTAGGATTTGGGAGTGCTCTTTTGTGTTTATATTTGGTGAGGTTTTTAAGAGATTGAGACTTTGGGCGATTGCACTTTCTGCATCAGTCCATTGTCCAAGTTGCTGATAAGCTAATGATAGATTGCCTAGTATTATTGCTTGTCTGAGTTCATCCCCATTAGCTTTGAATGCAGAGATAGCCTGTTGCCATATTGCAATTGCTTGGGCAAACCGTTCAGCTTCATAAAGTTTTCTGCCTTGTTCAAGCAAGTTTTGGGCATTGGGTAAGGCTTGAACGGTTGAGTTTCTCTCCGTCACATGTGCGAAAGTCGGTGGCAATAATCCCGCGCCCAAGAACATAGCACATAGCAGCAGTACACTTAAAAGGCGTTTGATTCTGCGGAATCTATATTTTTTTCTGACCATATTGTAGCCCTCATCTGCACCGCGTCCTTACTAAAAATATACAGTGTAAGTTGCTACATCAGTGCCTTTGCTGTTGATTGAATACACGGCAATCAGCCAGAACGTCCTACTAAATTTTCTGGAAAAAAAATTTCCCGCACTTCCGCAAAGTAAATCCGGAGGTTTGATTCGATCAAGGATATGGAGCGTTTGGAGCTTGTAAATACTACCTATCTAAGTGACGGGATCTACGAGAAAGACTCTGCCCGGTTCCAGAAATATTTGGCTCTTTTGAGCGCCGAGGAATGCTTATCTTTACTCAAGTAAGGAAAGGATATTGAAGATAAACGGCTATCGGTTTCGCTTGATGGCGCGGGTAGCATTGCTGACTATAAGGAATAGTTACGCGATCGCCTTTTCATGATTACCGAAGAGCGATCGCCCTTCCTCTAAGTCCAATGGATATGTTTTGAACGAAAAGCTCTATCCCAATCGTTGGCAACCACTTCCATCATATTGATCATTCCTTCATAGCCAAAATATGGCTTGTCAAGATAAGTCTCTCTGTTAGTAGGGCTGAATACATCAAAAGAGATTTGGATTCCTAGTTCTTCTGCTATGTATTTTTCCCATGCCGAGCCAAAAACAGCATCAGTATCAATCTCTGTTAAGGCTTGTTTTATTTGATATCCATCGGCAGAAAATACCACGCTAGGAGAAAGACCAAGGCTTTGCAATTCTTGCTCCAGAATTGGGCGAGATTCACGCATTGCTGAGCGAAACAACAAAACTTCTGGAATCATTTCCAACTCTTCAAAGAGCATTCTCACCAGTCCGATACCAAGCGTCCCATCTGTAGATACGGCAACTCTACAGTTACGATATCGGGGAATAATCATTAATGCTCGTCGGCGAAGCGTATCTACAACCATTTCTTCGCCTTGTTTGATCAGCGGTTCTACTCTTTCTTCTATCTTGAAATGTGCCGCCAATGCCTGCAACCACCGCGTAGTGTTTTTTACACCGATTGGTAAAGGTATATCATCAAGAATGAGGGGAATGTCATGAGTCTGTTGCATTTTCCGAGCAAACTTATACCCAACATCATGACTAAGAAGAATATTGGCGGTTGCGTTACCAGCTTGTTCCAGTTCTGCGAACGAGGTATTGTGGGAGAATACCGTTTGTACCTTAATTCTTAAAGATTTTAACGTCTGGGTTACCCAGTGCAAATCAGCCCACCAAGTAGGATTCACATTTGCCTGTGGTGCAATGATGTTTACAATCCTTGGCTTTCTCCCCCTCCTCTTGGTTTGCCTTTTTTTGATGAAAGGAAGTAAAGCCTCTAATCCCATTTCTAAGCCATCATAAGCATTGCCCCGAAACCCACCAGCAAGTATAGGAACAAGTTTAGCATTGACCTGTGGCTGAATATTGTTGCATAAACCCTGAATATCCTCACCAATAATGTCCGCCGCGCAAGTGCCAACGACAAACATGACCTTAGCATGAAAAGATTGATCCGCCTCTTTAATCATACCTTTGAGTTTATCAGACGCTCCCATGACAATGTCTGACTCAAAAAGACGAGTACAACCTACTTTGCGCTTTGTAAAATCAACCTCATGGTTATCATAGCCAGCCGCAACAGTTGACGCGCAACCTTGGGGAGAATGAATCACAATACTGACATCTTTCATTCCAGCAACCATGTTTGCAATACCTTCCAAGGCACAGCCAACAATTGGGTCTTTGCTATGGTCACAATTGTCAAAAGATAGTCCAGCAGACATTTTACCTTCTTGTGGGTTGAAGGGTATTGTATTGACTGCGGTAGAGTTTTTACTTGTTATTCCTGACAACATTTTCCTTTTCTCTTCTCTGCATATACAGTACAATCCGGCAAGTCTTGGGCTAATTTGCCTGTGAGTGATTGAGCAGATGCTAACCCTGAGTTTTTGGGGAATACCATTTGCTTGGTTAACGAACTGCGAGGTCTAAACCCGTATTGAAGCGCTGTTTTAATACATTTAGCTACCTTTAAGGCTCCGCGATAGCCGAATCTAGGACGATTTAAGATAGCATTTAAATCGACAACGGGAATGTGTGGGAAACTCAAGGAAGAACCAAAATATACCACCGAATCTGCATCAAGACCACCAATAAAATTCAGTAATTCGTCTTCAGTTTGCTTCATCGACTCATACTTACCAAAAGCCAGCGTCCCCTTGGTAATTAAGATTTCCGGGTCTAACCCAGTTTCCAACAAGTAGTCTACACTGGTTTCCCGTGCCTCCGTGCTCCAGGGATGGAAGTTATAGATCACCGCACGCATCCCAAAATCGCGCTCTAACATATGGGCAATGGACAAGCACTTGATAGCATCATGCCCTTCGATAATCGCTAACTTCCCTTCTATATATTTTTTAGCTTCTTCAAATTCGGTCTTGATTGCGGCATATTCCTGCTTCATCAAGGCATCCGCCTGTTCTTCCATCCCTAAATATTTTGCAGCTCCTTGGAGCCATTTTTCTGTAGCGCTAATACCATAAGGAAGGATAGTAGAGTTCAGCGGAGTACTGAACTTGTCTGACATGGCTTTGCCGATAGTATAGCCAAGATCCAAACATAAGGTACAGTTGACTGCCGCACTCGGTGCTTGCTTGAGTTCATCTAATGTGCAATCCCCAGCAATCACACTGTGAACCCTAGCTCCCATTCCTTTAATCAGTCGTTTCAGTTCCTTGACATCGCTTTCCACTTCTGTCCTTTCAGGACCCATCTTTGCACCCACAATATTAACGGCATCAGCAAGTTGTGCTTTCCGTTCTGGAGTGGGTGGCTCCATAAAGTCTACGATTTGCCGAAATACAATATCAAATCCACTACGATACTCCCCTGCGAATCCTTCGCAATGTATCGTCATGATCTCAGACTGTATTTCAGTGCGTGCCTTACTCACCACGTCATCAACACAGTCACCGATAATTCCAGATGCACAACTCGTTGCCACAACGATCGCATCTGGATTATATTTTTGATCTACTTCTAAAATCGCGCCTCGTAATTCTTTTTCCCCTCCAAAAATCACCGATTTCTCACTCATGTTGGTAGTGACTACAGGTTCATAAGGGGAACCACTATTGCGGCTGTTGGTTAACTTATATGCTCGCTTGACTCCATAAGCACAGCCACTTGGACCGTGAGAAATTACGATCGCATTTTTAATCCCACTTAAAATCTTCGTTGCAGTCCAAAATTTGCAGGGACGGGTATGACTACCTTGTAAGCTAGTCTTAATCTTACCCTCTTTTGCTAAACGATACAGTTCGCTTAAATTTCCGTAAAATACAACGTTTCCATCTATACTGGTAGCCATAATACCTCTCCAATTTCTGGGTGATAGATTCCTGACTTCTTCTGCGAAGTCAGGAATCTAGCTAATCATCAAGTGTCTTTATCAGTCAATACGGTTCGGTTAACATTTTAATATTTTGAAGATCCCCCCAACCCCCTTAAAAAGGGGGCTTTTAACCCTCTTTTACCCCCTTTTTAAGGGGGTCGCCGCAGGCGGGGGGATCTTAACCGAACTGCATTGTCCTTATCAGCCTCTTACCAGACATTTAAGATCCACTCGCGATCAAGCTTGTACTCCATATCTACAAACATGGCGTTAGCGATCGCATCTCCCAGCCATTCTGCACCTCTATAGCCAATGACGGGGTTTTTCCACAAACCTGAGCGGTCAAAGGTAGGAAAGCCTACTCGAACCATTGGAATTTTGTTATCGATGGCAATATATCGACCTTTAGAATGACCCAGAATCAAGTCGATATCGCCTTTTTCCTTGACGCGGCTTTCTAGTTCCCACAAATCCGCATTCCAGATCACATCGATGTCATACTCAGCGTGGTTTGCTCTCTTCTCCAACTCCGCAAGTCTAGGGTCTTTGGAAGGAGCTTTGTTATCATCTCCCAACAAGAGTAGCACTGGCTCTAACTCAACTTCCAGACAAAACTCTGCCAACCCAATGACCAAATCGGGATCTCCGTAGATAGCCACTCTCTTGTTTGCAAAGTACATATGAGCAAGGTCAGCTAAGGAGTCGATCGCTTTGCCTCGTTCTACTACCAAGGATTCCGGTATTGGTTTACCAGTTAGTTTCTGGATATTTTGCAGCCAGGCGTCAGTATTTTTGAGGCCAATTGGTGTAGGACCAACAACTGCGGGAACACCAAACTCCCTTTCCAAAAAGTTAGCTGCGTTACCGCCTTCATATTTGCATAGGGCAATGGTGCCGATCGCATTGGCAGAATCAGCAATCTCTTCAATGGTGGTATTACCATAAGTAAAGCTGGACTTATCCGGCATAGTCGCCGAATTGAAGGTTTCGGTATCAAATAAGATGTTGCCTTCAACTTCCATCTCTTGTAAGATGTGCTTGATTTCAGTGACATCTCCAGGGTTAACCCATCCGGTAATGATATTCAACTTACCATTTGGTTCGCCTTTCTTTGCCAGACTAGTAACAAGCGCCTGTACCCCGACATCATATCCTGTTACTTGACTACCTCGGTAACTGGGAGTATGTACAGGAATAAGAAGAACCTCGCGATCGGGATACTCTTTCTTTAAATATTTGTTGACCTTGGTAATGGTTCCTTCGATATCGTCCCCAATTGTCTCGGTTGAACAAGTCGTAATAATGGGAATAATCCGCAGATCAGGATATCGTTGTACCAGCGTCTTTACACCTTCCTCAATCCGTGGCATACCTCCAAAAACAGCGCTAGCTTCATGGAGTGAAGAAGAAGCAATGTCAAAATTTTCCTTCAAATGCTGAGCAAAGATGAGTCGAACAAACATGCTACAACCCTGTCCCCCGTGTACCAAGGGGATACAATCTTTGACACCAATGGAAGCATATTCTGCTCCTGCAGGCTGACAGGTAAATATGGGATTGATGACCCCACTGCGTTCTTTCTTTTTGACAGCTAAAGACATCTTAATTGTCTCCTAAATAGTGTAGAAATTTGGAGCAGAAATTTGACCAGAACTTAGAACACTCTGTAGATTTGTCGGTGGGGGTTGGACTCAACTTGCCACCCGATCGTACAGAATTGAATTTTGCCTGAATTCTTTGTTGGTGATTGTGTGAGTTTGGTGGAATTGGCACTGAGAGAAATTGCTCATAATCCACCAAACTAAATTTACGAGGTTTGTAGTCAGCGATTTATCGCTTATTTAAACACGCCTATTGCTGACTACAAACTCACACCCCTTGTACTAGAAAATACTAGTAGTCCACCACACTAACTTTGACGGGTTGATGATAGAAAAAATCTTACTCTCCCCCTGCTTCCCTTACTTCCCCTACTCCTCCTGCTTGCCTTAACCTGGCAATTTTGGGTTGGTCGAGCACTAGGGAACTCCTCTTTAATAAAGAGAATGATTCAATTCAGCATTGAGCGAGCCAGTGATGGCGATACCAATCAGCTTTTGTCTAACTAACTCCAGTACTGCCTTTATGTGTGCATGTTCCATGCTGGCTAACCATGAGAACTTAACTTTGAGCTCAACTACAAGAATCTTTCCGTCTGCATAATAAAGCTTGTCATTAGGTGTTTCAGCAGCTACCTGTTCTCCAGTCAAGATTTCGATGGCTTTGTTGATCACACCATTGATGTTGTCTTCTCTATCCCATGAACGAGAGTGGAACTGCCACAAACACCGCTCTTGAATATAGGCTGTGATTTCCTCAGTTCGCTCTTTAATGTAGGCTGCGATTTCGTCAGATTTCTCCTTCAAACTTTCATTGTTTTCACCACTGGATGTATCTTCTTCGGTAGGATCCTTACGGACATCCACTGCAGCCAACTTCATCAAAGGCGAGTAAATGGCATTGTACATATCCCGCGCCATATTCACAGCACCTTCAAAACCCATGTACGGACCATTGTGATATCCATGTCCGTTAACATAAGGCAGGTGTAACTTCTTCACCAACGCTCCCACCCTCGGGCCAGTCAGAACCAAATCAGGTT
>JAHHGV010000016.1 GCA_019359695.1 Brasilonema angustatum HA4187-MV1 | reverse complement strand
GGAGTCACTCCTGAGTTTGGAGGGAAGGGTTTTCACCTTCATCCTGTCCGAAGTTCAATCTCCGTAGAGATTGGCTAGTGTATGTACGGGCTGTTTACCGTGATTCTACTAGCAACGAATCGCACCATGCGCTTATTTGGACTCCTTCAGGCATCAGAACTTTGGTTCTTCGACCAAATGATGCAATTTCAACTAATTGAGCCGCAAGATAACCGCTTGTTAGTTATTGAAGTCACTAAACAAGATATTGATAGCCAGAAGGGATTTCGACAAGGCTCACTGACGGATGAGACTCTATTAAATCTTCTCAAGAAACTACTTAAAAACCAGCCACGCACCATTGGTCTAGACATTCTCCGTGATTTTAAAACTCAAACACCGGAATTATCTAATCTTTTGAAAAGTGACCCACGTATATTTGCTGTTTGTAACGTTGGAGATTTTACTCAAAATAATGATGGTGTACAACCGCCACCCGAAATCCCTAGAGAGCGGTTAGGATTTAGTGATTTCTTATCAGATAGTGGGGGAGTTGTTCGTCGCCAAATTCTAAATATGCAAACTCGTGAAAACTCTCCATGTTGGTCTTCTGATAAGAAACCAGTAAACACTGCCTTAAGTCTTGAGTTAGCTCGACGTTACTTAGATAAACCGTATGAGGAACCATTTAAGGATGGAAATATACCTTTGCCATTAGGTAGCACTGCTTTTGAGCAACTTTATGGTCCCTATCGAGGCGGATATTCAATATGGACTGATTTAGATGGTTATCAGTTACTACTTAACTACCGTCGCTCATGTTCTGAACAAAATAAAAATAATTGCTCTCCTGAATTTATTGCAAAAAGAGTTAGCGTTGAGGATGTTTTGAAGACTGACTTGCTTGAAAAATATTCTTTAAAAGACAAAATAGTTTTAATTGGAGTGGTTGACGTTTCTTATGAAGCTCCTTGGTTTACTCCTTTTTCCTCAGCAGGTAACCAACCAATGCCAGGAGTAGTCATGCAAGCACAGATGGTAAGTCAGATTTTGAGTGCAGTTTCAAATAAGCGCCCTTTACTAAAAGTTTGGTCTATTTGGTATGAGATGCTTTGGATTTTATTCTGGTCGCTAGTCGGAGGTTTCTTGGCGCGGTTCATTCACCAACCCAGAAAATTAATTGTATTTGGAGGAGTTGTCTTTATCAGTTTGTACGTTGTTTGCTTAATGTTCTTTATCACCCCAATCAAGTTCTGGATTCCATTTGTACCTCCTGCTTTGAGTTTGGTAGGTACTGGGGTAGTAATGGTGTTTATCAGGTTTAACGTGAGTTCGACTGAACTAAAAAATGGCAGGAGGTAAAGCAGGTAAGTTTTTTGGATAAATATCGAGGGATGGTTTTTGAGGAAGATAGGTATAGGCGGCTAAACCAGCAATCAAGTTGACCAAAAAATTGAAAACGCTACGGTGGCGAGAATGTTCAATCTGGCACAAGTTTTTGAGATGGTCATTAGCAGGTGCGGGTCGATAAAAATTACACATCAGAGTGAAGTGCGAATCACCCCCCCTAACCCTCCATCAAAATCCCCACCAAAATCTGCATCAACACTTCTAAATCCGTAGGAACTCGATACAGCATTAAATGCTGAGTGACTACCCGTGAGGAACGATGAAAACTCCCAAATTGCCAGATATCCCCTGTTGTCACAGCACCATAAAGAATCAAATCTTCCGACTCCACCCAACTATCGAGAGCAATCAACTCAGCCGCTAATTGAGTAAATCCCCGTGTTAAATCTGCCTGCTTTGCTTCCACAACCAGCACACTGTGTTTTGATTGTATATAGTAGTCCAACTCTCCTCTGAGAAACTGATCGACTTCAATTGGGTACTCAATATTTACTGTAGCCTCTATGATGTGCGCTACTTCCAGAACGATAGGAGCAATGAGGACTTCACGTCGCGCCGTCTACATACCGGATCGCTTTCACCTCACCCTCGCTTTTAGCTGCGCTAAAATCTTTCCCTCTCCTTAGCAAGGAGAGGGATGCCCGATAGGGCAGGGTGAGGTGTAAGTCGTGAATGCAACACGCATATTACTCTTAGTAAGTGTAGTGCCATTGAGGAAGGCGATGCTGGAAAGCAGCCGCTACGCGATCGCTTTTAAAAATACTAAAATCTGCATCACAGTGATATTCTATACTCTATGTTAAAAAACTGAATTCGTGAAAACTGACAGCATTTTCTATCGCCTCTTTCAAGAATTTCCCAGCATCTTCTTTGAACTCATTGGTGAACCACCAGAAGAAGCACGCGCTTATCAATTTTCATCAGTGGAAGTTAAGCAAACAGCCTTTAGGATTGATGGTGTATTTCTTCCTGCAAAGGAAAGTGTGAACCCAATTTATTTCGTGGAAGTCCAATTTCAAGGAGATTCAGAAATTTACGCGCGACTGTTTGCAGAAATCTTTTTGTACCTGCGGCAAAATCAACCACAAAATGACTGGCGTGCTGCGGTGATATATCCTACCAGAAGTATAGATACAGCAGATAGAAAACATTATCGTGAATTCTTTACGAGTCAGCGTGTTAGCCCTATCTACCTTGATGAATTAGGTGAAGCTGTATCCTTACCCATTTCCATTGCAACTGTCAAGTTAGTGATTGAGAATGAAGATACAGCAATTGAAAAAGCAAGAGAGTTGATAGATAGAACTCAACAGGAGATAAGTTCACAACAGCAACAGCGGCAATTACTACAATTGATAGAGACGATTTTAATTTACAAGTTTCCGACAATGAGTCGAGAGGAGATAGAGGCTATGTTTGGATTGAGTGAATTAAAGCAGACAAGATTTTATCAGGAAGCATTTGAGGAAGGTAAGCAAGAAGGCGTAGAAGAAGGTAAGCAAGAGGGACGTTTGGAAGCTCAAGTAGAAGCAGTACCCCGTTTGTTGGCATTAGGGTTGAGTGTAGAACAGATAGCACAGGCATTAGGCTTGAGCGTACAGGAAGTGCGACAAGCAGCACAACAGCAATCTTTCAATCAATGAATCATATCAAGTCCGGATAATCACTTGTCATTGCGAGCGGAGCGGTAGCGTAGCGTGGCAATCTCAAACCCCTGTGATTGCTTCACTCCACTTCGTTGCGTTCGCAATGACATATTACAAGTAATTTACCGGACATCATATCAACAGGAGATAGTGGCTATGTTTAGCTTGAATGAATTAAAGCAGACAAGATTTTATCAAGAAGCTTTTGAGGAAGGTAAGCAAGAAGGAAGGCAAGAAGGTGCTCGTCAGGAAAGGTTTAGAACAGTACCTCTGTTGTTAAGAGTGGGATTCACTGTGGAACAAGTTGCACGAGAGTTAGAGTTGAGCGTTGACGAAGTGCTGCAAGCAGCACAACAGCAATCTTCCAATGAGAGTACTAGTTGAAAATGAAGGAACTGATAGATGGCTTATAGGCAAAATCCACAGCGCCGACGTGACGAACTGCAAAAATTGTATGATTTTGCTAAATGAGAAGATAGTATGCCTGCGAACAGCAAGAATCATTGAGACAGACGCCGCAATCCTTTTCAGGTTAGATAAACAAATTGAGGAAGCTCAGACAGAACATGACAAAATCGCCCAACAGATTGACAGCCTAGATAAAGCATTGGAACAAGGGTATTAAAAATAAGTTACAAATTTCTACGTTCCATGCACTTTTAAAACAGGTAACAATAAGCGCGATAATTTCTTCTATACAGCAGTGCTGAGTAGGAGAGACCACCATGACACCAGAAGAAATCGTGATATGGTTACAAGAACGCACGGCTCTAGGAATCTTATCGCCTGAACCTTTGAATGCGATACGCGAAGCGTCAGCCCTTTGGGCTATCGCCCAAGTTATTGAACAACAAGTCATCCCACCAAACCACCCTCTAGTCACTGAAGGGACTCCTCCAGAAGGATTATACATTCTCCTTGAAGGTCAGCTCGAAAGCGATAGCAGCAATAAAACGAACCCAGCTTTAGCTATTGGTTTCCTCCCCGGCTCAATCATTCATCTGCAAGAACTCATGTTAGATGAATTGGCTCAGCGTACAATTACAACAGTCACAGAATGCCACTTATGGGTTGTGCCTGCGGCTAAGTTTCGGGAATTACTTAGCCAATACCCGGAAATTGCTCAGGCTGTTTCTCGCCAGATGGCACAGGAATTGGCTCAACTCACATCTGCACTCACTTACGAACAAGAACGTTCTGTAGCTTTACGACCTTATTTAGTCACAAAGGCAACACGGGGAATTGTGGGGACAAGTCGTTATGCTGTACGTTTGAGACAGGAAATTGCAAAAGCTGCTGATGACCGGAAGTCAGTATTAATTTTCGGGGAACCAGGATTAGGAAAAGATATTATAGCTGCTTTGATTCACTTTGGCTCCAAACAGCGGCGAGAACCGATTATTAAACTTAACTGTGGTATTCTCCAGACAAGCGGTGCTGATTTGTTTGGTCGTGCTAGAGGTAAACCAGGACTGCTGGAATGGCTTGGGGAAGGCAGTTTAGTTCTGAACAACATTCAAGAAACACCGCCAGAGTTATTACCAGCGTTAGCAAGTTTGCTAACAACGGGCAAATACACCCCTGTCAGCCGTTCGGGAGAACCAACCCCTGAACCTCGCGTCAGTAAAGCTCGCATTTTGATAGTTGCGGAAAAAACTCAGCCAACGATTGAACGCTGTATTGGTCATATTATCAAGGTACCACCGCTGCGGGTACGCAAAGCTGATATCAAAGCACAGGTGGAGTACTACATCAGTCTTT
Organism: Brasilonema angustatum HA4187-MV1; assembly: GCA_019359695.1. Taxonomy (GTDB): domain Bacteria; phylum Cyanobacteriota; class Cyanobacteriia; order Cyanobacteriales; family Nostocaceae; genus Brasilonema; species Brasilonema angustatum. The sequence continues at coordinate 154,422 of JAHHGV010000016.1, read as the reverse complement.
ACACTCGCGCTAGAGGTATTGCGCGACCGAAAGTCACCTCAGAAGCTTTGCGCCGTTTGCAGTCCTATGATTTCCCTGGCAATTTGAAAGAACTGCAAGATCTAGTAGAACGAGCGATCGTCCAAGCTGGGGAGGCAAAAGAACTCACAGAAGAAATTTTTTGGTCTGTCGATACGAAGAAAAAGCAATTCCGGGTGAATCTGTTGAATGCTTATCCTGGTTTACGAAAGTTTCTTCGTAGTTCTTGGTGGCCTGATCGTATTAACTATGGTTTTACTTTAACAGCATTTGCCTTCATTGTAGGAGTTTTATTTGTTGGTCCACAAACGCGCGATCGCAATTTCGCTCTCAATCTATTTTGGGCTTGGTGGTGGCCTTTCTTCCTACTAGCGTTTCCCTTTTTAGGTCGCGTTTGGTGTTCAGTTTGTCCCTTTATGATTTACGGGGAAGTTACACAAAAGCTTTCCCAAAAGTTCTTTCCTGGAAAACTTAAACGCTGGCCCAGACATCAAGCTGAAAAATGGGGCGGATGGTTTCTTTTTGGACTATTTACTCTCATTTTCCTATGGGAAGAACTCTGGAATTTAGAAAATACAGCATATCTTTCTGGTTGTTTGCTGCTTTTAATTACAGCAGGAGCAATGATATTCTCTGCCATTTTTGAGCGGCGATTTTGGTGTCGGTATTTGTGTCCCATCGGTGGAATGAATGGTTTATTTGCTAAACTCTCTATGACGGAACTCCGGGCACAGCAAGGCATCTGTTCTGCCACTTGTACCACGTATCAATGTTACAAGGGTGGACCCCAGAAGGGAGAGGGGATGGAAACTGGAGGGTGTCCGTTGTACTCTCACCCAGCACAGTTGGAAGATAATCGAGATTGTGTGCTGTGTATGACTTGTCTTAAGGCATGTCCCCATCGTTCTGTTGAGTTCAATTTACGTCCCCCGGGGATTGAATTGTGGACAACTCATGTACCACACAGTTACGAAGTTGCATTGTTGTTTTTACTATTGGGGGGAGTATTCCTGCATCACTTACCCCAATTGCAATCTTGGCTCGGGTTACATCTGGATTTAACCCAGTTTTTACCTCATTTGGGATTATCGTTGCTAGCTCTAATTATCCCGGTGGCTGTTCCTTTTTTAGCATATGGAGTTATGCAAGTCTTGTATATAAGTAACAAAGAGCTAAAATTGACTCACCAAAATCCCAAGCCGCGACGTTTTGTAGAACTCGCTTATGGCTACTTGCCACTCGTACTAGGGGGAAACTTAGCTCATTATCTGCATTTAGGTTTAAGCGAAGGAGGGCGTATTCTCCCTGTAAGTTTTGCCACTTTCGGTTTGAATGGAGAACAATTACCTATATTGCTGGCTCATCCAGCGGTGATTGCCTTTTTGCAAGGAACCACCCTCATTTTTTCACTTTTGTTGACGGTGGTGTTGACACAAAAAATTGCTCATCAGCCCATGCGATCGCTTTTTTGGCAACATTTAGCTGCTATTGGCTTAGCAGCGAGTATGTGGGCAATGATTGTATAGCAATCCTAAATCATTTATAAACAATTCCTGTTCCCTGTTAAGCGTTCCCTATTAAGCGTTCCCTATTCCCTGTTCCCTGCCCTCATGGGACAATTTACAATCTCATTTAGGACTGCTATATCTAGTTAATCAAACAAGTGAAAAATCTGCCACCACTAGTCTAAAGAATAGGCTGTGGTAACCGAAAAATCGCCCCTCAAAAATATTTTCTTAAGCTGCTAGAATCCGGAAATGCTGTGATTTTTCCAAGGGCTTCTCATTATCCTTGGGCTTATTTTGAACTGTTTATGCGAAGTTTGATAAAACCACCACGATTACGTATTAGTGAAGACACAGAAGGAGAAAGACGCGCTACTTGGCTGGAACTTTTTTATGATTTGGTGTTTGTGGTTGCTGTCTCTCAAGTCGCCCACTATCTTCACGATCATGTTTCACTATCGGGAGTGTTGGGTTTTATAGCTCTTTTTATACCTATTTGGTGGTCTTGGATTGGTACCACATTTTATGCTAACCGCTTTGATAGTGATGACATAGGACGGCGCTTGTTCACCAGTTTACATATGCTCACAGCGGCTGCAATGGCTGTTAATATACACAACGGCTTGGGCGAAAGTTCCGCTGGTTTTGCTCTTGCATACGTTGTTGGTCGTATTGTGCTTGTGATTGAGTATATCCGTGCAGGACAGTATATTCCCCAAGCTCGTCCCTTGACAAATAGTTACGCCATAGGTTTTTCAATAGGCGCTCTTTTCTGGTTAGTGTCTGCATTTGTATCCATTCCCTGGCGTTTCGTCTTTTGGACACTAGGACTGATCATTGAGTTTGCGACACCCTTGATAAAACGCAAACAACAGATCGAGTTACCTCCCCATCCCTCCCACTTACCTGAGCGCTTTGGGCTATTCACCATTATTGTGTTGGGTGAAGCAATTATCGCAGTTGTGGATGGTGTTTCTCAACAGAAATGGGATCTTTTAACAGTGATTTCTGCTGTGTTCGCTTTAGGTATTGCTTTAAGCCTATGGTGGGTTTATTTTGATAACCTCGGTGGTACACCAATTAACAGGGCGCGGACTGAGGGAAGAGCCATGATTATGGGTATCTGGCTTTTCACCCATCTTCCTCTTGTTGCTGGTATTGCTGCTTCTGGAGTCGCTGTACAACTTGTGTTAATCAGCAAGCCAATGCTAGCACTTCCTGATTCTGTTCGATGGCTGCTTTGTGGCTCTGTTGCAGTCTGTTACTTTGCTTTAGGTATTCTCCACCGCCTGGGGGTTATCCTCTATTGTAAAATCCGCACCAAGTACAGAGTTGGGGCAGCAGTTGTTTTGCTTTTGATTGCCATTTTTGGCAAAGGTTTGTTCCCTGTTGCAGTCATTGGGCTTGTCGCTTTAGTCTGTGCTGTACAAGTTGTGCAAGATATGTCTCAAAGTCGTCCTACAACACGCTTAGTTGAGCTAGAAATTTAGTCGTATCCAATCTCTTGCTATTTCATGAGCGCAATTAGGACATTTGAATTTTTTGTTTCCGCCTAATTTTTCACTGAATTGCTCTCCTAGTCGTTACGGTCAAACTGCAATCTAAAAGGAAGAACGGTAGTATTTTTAATCAAAATACTAGAGACGATAACGATACCCGATTGCAATTTGAAATTTTTCAGGATTTATTTCCCCATTTTGGGGTTATGAGCAACTCAGTAAGACTCAAGGAGGTGTTAGAAAAGAGACACCTAATGCACCCATAAAGTTCTCCATTGAGAATCCGCCATCCCTGGTATAAACTTCTCCCTGGTTTGGGCCTACACGAGCGGCTCTAAACTTATGATAGGTTGCAAACATTTGCCAAAATGAAATGAAATTACCAGCCGCTTCACCATAATTTCCAGAAGCTTCGCCAAAAACACTGTTGTGCAACTGGGGCAATTCATGCCAGGGGCATCGCATATTGTAATGATGGGCATTATGATAGCCAAAGTTCAAGTAAAACAAATTCAGCCAAGGATAGCGAACAGAAACAACATTGGAAAAAGTATTCTTCTGTTCGTAAATGCGGTCGCGCTTTACAGGGGTTTGTCCTTGAACCGTATACTCAAAAGTGTGATGAAATGTGTCAACCAGGCGCATCATCGAAACAAAACAGAAATAAGCCAGGGTATAGAGCAAAAAGGCTTTCAATGAAACTAAGGCAAGTAGAACAAATAACGCAGCGCGATAGGTAAAGATGAATAGCGTTCGGACGCGCAAATGACGGTTCTTGGGATTTGTGAACGGTGAGGTGATTACATCGAGACGAATCAGGTATTCAAATGCAGGAATATATAGCCACTCTAGTGTTTGAATAGTCTTTCTCAACCAAGGCGACCAGTTTTTTACGCTTGCATAGTCGAATGGAATGAAGTCTGTGATCTGAACGTGATGGTTGATATGGTGTTCGTAAATTTGTGACCAAGTTGCATAGCAAGCCCCATTCAAGTGCATCATCACTCGCCCCCAGAAAACATTGAGCGATCGCGACTTGAAGACACTACTGTGAATAAATTCATGAATAAATACCGAGGCAATGAGCAAAGAGTGTGCAGTCAAGAGCACACCTAGTAAATTGCCCCACCAAGGCTGAACGAATAGTAATGCGATACCAAAAATATATGCCGCAAAAACATAGGTAAGTGCAACCAGATTTTTGAGTAGCGACCAAACTTTCGCTCGGTTATATTGTTCAATTGACGGTGAAATACTCATAAACAAAGAACTTCAATATTTTGGCATAGGTGTGGCTTGTTTGCTTAAAATGAGTAGTAATACTCGAAAATAAGCGGCGTTGGACGAGCAATTAAGCATGAGTGTTTCCATGAGAGATATTATCACTGTCTACATTTGGTTTCCCAAGGAGTTCTTAGGTCACGCTTCAATGCAGGTAGGTATAGATACTTATATAAGCTTTTGGCCTAACAAAGAAATTATAAATAGGTCATCAATGCAGAATACTCAAAGTATTATTAATCATAAAAATCAAAACATTAATCAACTCTTATTCCAGCATTTGGCTGATATTAAAAGTACTAGTTATGAGGAAGATTGTTTAATTTTAGGTCAACCTAACTCTCAAAGACAAGCAGACTGCACAGTTGAATTATTAAACCTTCCTCAGGAGCCGATTAAAACATTCTGGCAAAAATTTATAAAGGAAAATAAATCCTACCATTTGATAAAAAGAAACTGCTCATCAGTCGTTGCAGAAGCTATAAATGAAGGGTGGAAAGCTTATACTGGTACGGTGAAAAACACAGAGAATACAAGCTTGGCAGATTTGGAAAACCAAGTTGAAAACAAAATTCAGGATTTTGAAGCTCTAAGTTTTACAACAGCTGCCTTAAATTTCGGTAGATTGCTTTTTTGGTCTCCAAAACAAGTCTTGCTTTATGCACAAATGGTCAAAAGATTAACAGATTGAATAAAAGTGTTCTAAAATTTGCAATTATCGTGTTTTCAGCTACAGTTATATTAGAGAGAAATCAGTAAAAATGAGAAGAAATCTATAAGAATGCAGCTTTATCCTGTAAGTTATGCTGCCTTTACATGAAACCTCGAATCATTGTTTGTGGCTTAAGTCGCACCGGATATAAAATCTTTCGTTTGCTGCGACAACAGGGGGCGTTAGTCGTTGGCGTTCATCATCAACCTATTGCAGGCGAATCATCAGGAGATCTGATTGTCGGCGACTTGCAAGCAGCTAGTACCCTTACAGCAGCAGGAATTCAGCAGGCACACACTTTGGTGATTGCTGGACCTGATGATGAAGTGAATCTGTCAGTTATGATGCAAGCGCGGATGTTGAATCCGCAAATTCGGATTATCAACCGGTTTTTTAATACCAATTTGGGCGATCGCCTGGATAAAGCTGTCCCTAACCACTTAAGTCTGAGTGTTGCAGGTTTGGCAGCACCCGTCTTCACCTTTGCGGCTTTAGGAAACCAAGTAATTGGGCAAATCAAACTTTTCAAACAAACTTGGCCTATTTACGAAGAATATATAGATAAAAATCATCCGTGGCTTGGTCGCAAGCTGAGTGATTTGTGGAATGATCGCTCGCGGATAATGATTTACTATATGCCAGTCAAGGGTGAGATGGATTTGGTTAGTGCAGTGTTGTCTGGACAAGAGTTAAAGGTGGGCGATCGCCTGATCATTGGTACTCAACCGTGTATCCGTTCCACCCACAAATCACGGTTTACAAAACTTCTAAAAGTCCTGACCAGTTTACGGCAGTTCAAGAAACACGCGGCATCAGTGATCGTGATGACTATTGTCTTGCTGATCACTATTGTAATTGCCACCCTCACCTACACTTCTACCAATACGAATATTTCTATTGTTGATGCTCTCTACTTTGCTGTAGGCATGATTACGGGAGCAGGTGGTAATGACAAAGTCGTAGAAAATGCTCCTGACAGCATTAAACTATTTACCGTTCTAATGATGCTGATTGGGGCTGCTGTCATCGGTCTATTATACGCACTGCTCAATGATTTTGTTTTGGGTAGTCGCTTTAAACAATTTTGGGATGCCGCACGAGTTCCTCGCCGTAATCACTACATTGTCTGTGGCTTAAGTGGAATTGGTATAAAAGTTGTTGAGCAACTCTCAAAAAGCGGACATGAGGTCGTCGTCATTGAACGCGATTCTAACAACAAGTATGTCAACACTGCTCGTGGAGCAGGTATTCCCGTTGTTTATGCTGATGCTAGCTTTTCAGCCACACTCAAAGTCGCTAATTTAGATTCTGCCGCTGCAGTCCTTGCTGTCACAGGTAACGATGCGACTAACTTAGAAGTTGCCCTTAAGGCAAAAGGTATGACACCCCAAGTACCAGTGATAGTCCATTACGCAGAACCCGATTTTGCTCATATGGCACAACAGGTGTTTGACTTCGAGGCAGTTTTGAGTCCTGCTGAACTCGCAGCCCCAGCGTTTGCAGCTGCTGCATTGGGTGGAAAAATACTCGGCAACGGCATTACAGCAGATAGTCTTTGGGTTGCTTTTGCAACTTTGATTACACCCCTACACCCTTTTTGTGGTCAGCAGGTGAAAGATGTAGCCATGTCTGCTGAGTTTGTTCCTTTATACTTAGAGACTAATTCTCAAACTCTTCACGGCTGGGATTTACTGGAAACAAACCTGAGTGGTGGAGATATTTTGTATATAACAACACACGGCACACGATTGTATCAGTTGTGGCGTAGTGCACCGCCGCAAGTGATCGCAAGTTAACTTTAGCGAACTGGAAACATAAACGCCTGAAACTACAGACGAAGTAGTTTTGTGTAATATAGCAGCCCTAAATCATTTGTGAAAAATCTGTTCCCTGTTCCCTGTTCCCTCTCTTAACCTATAAGTTTACAACTCATTTAGGATTGCTATAGACATCTCCAAAAATGACTATGAAACTTTTACGAAGCTTGCACTAAAAATCGATTTTTGGAAATGTCTAATAGTCAGATTGCTCAAGATTTTTTCATTTTTATCTCACTAGTGCATAAGTTTATTTTGCTTGCACTTAATAAAAGAACGAAGGGATGCAAATAAGTCTGACTTACAGAATCAAATTTTTGTAAAGTCTGCCAGAAAAAGCAACTCAGATCGGTGTTAGTGTTTGCGTAGCGTTCTCTACCGAGCTAACGAGCTTTTAGTTGCTTTATGTCAATGCGTAAGTTTTCTTAGTAAAAGTAGCTGAATTTAATTAAACATAAAATGTCTGGTCATTGGAGCTATTTAACTCCATTATAAATTCTGATTAGGTTTAGTTTATATGTATACCAATCCTAAATCATTTTAAAATTCTCTCTTCTTTCTTTTCTTGGCGTTATAGCCTGCGGCACGCCGCTGCGCGTCTAAGGCGTCTTGGCGGTTCGATATTTTCACAAATGAAATAGGATTGCTATAGCAATCCTATTTCATTTGTGAAAAAACAAAGCATATTTGTACATTCTTCTTCCCTGTTCCCTATTCGCTGTTCCCCGCCTCAACGAATAATTTCACAACTCATTTAGGATTGCTATATATTTATCTTTTTCTTAAAAGAAAGAGATTGGAAGATAAAAGCATAAATAGGTCGGCGTAAATAATTATCGTTGGGATAAGCCAGGGAAACACGGAGACAAAAGGTTTGAGTATTGTTTACTTTTCTTAACACAGTTTAGTTTTATTGTGCCGACTGACTTCTTTCTCACAAAGGTGCATAAGTTAATTTTGCTTGCATCTATTACAAATAGAAAGCTTAAAAAGCTGAAATTACATTTAGCCACTTAGGTAGCATTTTATGCATATAAGCTCGATACCTAAGTTCTAAATAGCTTGCTTAACTTAAAAAGAGGATTTGTATTATGACTCAACAAATCATTCGTGAAGCACCTACTCCTCCTCCTTTGGCGGGTCAACTCTTAAGTAAAATGCGCCCACCTACGCCCGATGAACCTGTTCTTTGTGTGAACAATATTCAAGGCAACATTTTGGGTGGCTTCAATAAAGACTTCCAGACTCTCCTCTTCCTAGAAATTGAAAATGCAGGTTCCTTCAAGCAATGGCTCAAGACACAGATTCAGTTTATTGCCACTGCATCAGAAGTGATTGCTTTTAACCGGATATTCAAAGCAACTCGAAAACGGCGGGGTCGCGAAGGTAGTGTTAAAGCAACCTGGGTTAATGTAGCCTTCTCCTTTGAGGGACTAAAAAAACTAACCAAGGATGCTGATGCTTTCACAGATAAAGCATTTAAAGCTGGTCTAGCAGCACGCGCCTCTCAACTGAACGACCCAGTGGATAAGGACGGCAAACCCATAGGCTGGGTTGTGGGTGGACCAGACAACGGCAAAGTTGACGTGGTTTTCATTGTTGCAAGCGATGAGCATACGGACTTGCAGGCAGAAGTTGCCCGGATTGTAGAAAGTATTGTGACATTCCCAAAAGGGAGCGGTGCCAAAATCACTTTTATTGAAGAGGGTGCTACTTTACCTCCGCCCCTTTCAGGACATGAGCACTTCGGCAACTTAGATGGACTATCACAACCTGGTATTCGTGGTAGGGTTTCTGATGATCCCAAAGACCTTCTCACTCCTCGGGAAAACCCAGAGAATCCGAATCAGGGCAAACCAGGACAGGATCTTCTCTGGTCAGGAGAGTTCGTTTTCGGCTACGAGGGTCAGGATGAGAAGGCCAAAAAACTGGATGACAGTAAAGGTGAGGTGGTATCAGCAGGACCAAGCTGGGCAAATGATGGCTCTTACCTTGTTTTCCGTCGGCTACGTCAAGATGTGTTCAAGTTTCATGAGTTTCTCAAGGATACTGCTGAAGACTTAGACACCAACCCCAGAAAAGTCAGCGCAAAGCTGGTTGGTCGTTGGCCAAGTGGCGCTCCTACCGTCCGCACACCTGAAAAAGACAATCCAAGTTTAGGTGATGATGAGCTCGCCAACAATGATTTTGAATTCAACGGCGAGGATCCACCAGATGAGAACGGATTTAAGAACGACGTTGTTCCCCCTTCCAAGGATGCTACTGGTATTCGCTGTCCGTTTATCGCCCATACCCGCAAAACCTATCCACGCAACGACAAAACACCAGGGGGAAACGGGACAACTGAGGAAGAAATTATTGATACCAGCGAAGTGACGACCCAAACGCGTCGCTTGCTGCGTAGGGGTATTCCTTATGGTCCTGTATCTCCTTCAACCCCAGACAATCCACAGCAAGATCCGAACTTTGTTGATCGCGGTCTGCACTTCTTGGCTTATCAGACCTCGATTGTAGACCAGTTTGAATTTGTAACCAAATTTTGGGTTAATAATGCCGACTTCAGCGATACGGCTGCTAAAGGTCACGAGTGTGAAGGCATTTCTGAAATACCTCTTGGTCATGATCCGATCATTGGTCAAAGTGATCAAGGAGGCGATCGCACACGAACTTTCTTTATCCGCCTTGAAGATAACCAGGGTGGTTCTCAGTGTAAGAAGTTAACCGCCCCTGAAGATTGGGTGATTCCCACGGGTGGCGGCTACTTCTTTGCACCGTCAATTACTGCTCTAGAAAAAGTGTTGTCTAACTAAAAGATAGAGTCGGGCGGTGGTGAAACGGTTAAGTTGCGACACCTACCGCCCAAGCTATTCCATCCACTCAACACACTTGTGCATCTGCTTTTTCATGGTTTCCACATCAGCATGATACCTACGTCCATGACCTGGAAGCACCCACTCAAAAGTGTAATTAGCCAGTTCACGCATCGATTTAGTTTGTTCTGACCAAGAATACCAGCAGTAATCTCGAAAAGCCATAAGTTGCTTGAGACTATCAGACCATGCCAAATGGTCGCCAGTAAACAAAAACTTATTCTTATAAAGTAAGACGGTGTGTCCTTTGCTGTGTCCGGGAACTGGAATAATGAGCATATCAGAAGTCAACTCAAATAGCTCTTTTCCACTCAGATGAATTTCCACATGGCGAGTTCCAGAAGTAATATCATCTTCGTGGAGGATGCGCTGACACTGAAAATGTTCTGCGAATTTTTGATGATCCGCCACGTCATCTCTGTGAGTCAGGTACATATAACGAATTCCCCCCATCTGTTCCAAGCGCTTCACCAAAGGAGGAGTAAACCGGGGAGAATCAACCAGAATATTACCTTCCGGTCGTTCAATGAAGTAGCTAGCAGCACCATAGGAATTTTCTGAGTGATAGCCGCAATGGTAAACATTATCCTCTACAGGAATCGGAAAACTCAGTTGAGCAACTTTGACATCTTGGGGCTTTTCTACTGTACCAATGGAACTGGTAGGACAAGCCAACAGAGCTTGAAGCGCTTCTAATCTTTCCGCCTCATTGACTGGTTGGTGATAAACCACCGACTGTTCATCAACTTCTGTAAACACATCTGGAACCATCCACCGGCAAGTATCACAATCTATACAGGAAGTATCAACATAAAAATCCCCACTGACATTTTGGGGGCGACGCAGATTTAAATGAGCCATATAAAACCTCTTTCACCCAACCATTTGCAAAGGAAGGGTAACGAACGCTATATCTCCAGGTTAGCAAAAGCGTTGAAGAACTGGTCAAAAAAGCACCCAGACGTTCTCTGAGTGCTAGTCATGATTATTCTGATCTCAAGGCTTGTAATCTTCGATTAAATTAAACTTAAAGCATTAGTAAAACTTAGACAGGTTTAAAAAGTTAAAGAAAGTTTAGAACTTTGAAATAGAAATGTCATAAAAAGCAACAATTTTCCAAAGAAACCCTGATACTCACTTATCCAAGACTATTTATACGAATCAGTAAGTTTTGATTCGTCGCTTTCTAGACCAATCAAGCGATAAATGAAATTTAAAACTTTCTTCATGGTACACTCCTCAATTTCGTAATTGGTGTTATAGAGATATCTTCAACGTGTCCGCTTGCGTTTCCAGAAAAGATTTATGTCTTTTGTTGGGAGTCTAATATATGACAATCCTATTTGAGTTGTGAAACAAAGTATTAAATCAGCCAGACAAAGAGGGAGAGATATTTCGCCACACTCCTATACTGCCACCCCCACAAGAGTGTTTACCAATCATTTAGACTCTTCAGATTAAAGTGATTGGCGTCAATAAAATTTTACAAAAATTGACAAGATGATCAATCTTAGTAATTCCGTAACTAATGCTGGTCAACTTTAGAGCAGCTACGTATACTATTTACATATACGTATATCGTATCCATCTACAGTTAGTTAAGACAAACTCAGTTAAAGTAAGAGTAAGTACTTTTGTGACTGGAAATAATTTTTAGCAAAAATCTGGTAAAGCTAGGCGGCGGTAAGAATTGTGGATATTAATCGCTGTATATTAGTTTCTGATACTGCTGTGTTGATTAAGCTGTCGGCAATCAGCCAAAGCAGTTCTGAGTACAAAGTACCGAGTGCGGCAAACTGCCTGCGGAGTCTATAAGAAGCTGCCCTGCAAGCGTTTACGGCAAGCCCAACGGGCTTTACGGAAAATCGCCCTTCGCAGAACACTTCCGTCTACAATTCTTCTCCACCCTTGGAGAGTGTCCGTGGCGTCTACAGCACTTCCTACTCAGAACTTTCTGCACACTGACTGCTTTTAGCTTAAGGCTTTTATTTCATTTTGAGTGGATGAAAAGAGGTAAAAAATCGTGAAAGCATTAGTGCGTTTATTAACAGTGTTTAGTTTGTTGTTGGGATGCTTGGGATGGTTAGGAACAACTCAAACAGCTCAAGCAGCTGATTTGAGCTTAACTGCTTTTCGTTCAGTCCCAGTTCTGGCTGCTCAAAGCCTCCGCAACCCTGCAGATGAAAGACTAGCAGAGGTTTATGGTAAAAAAATTGATTTGAATAATACCAACGTGCGAGCTTTTCAAAAATATCCAGGACTGTATCCCACCCTCGCAATGAAAATTATCACGAATGCTCCTTACCAAAAAGTAGAGGATGTGTTGGATATTACCGGATTAAGCGAACGTCAGAAACACATTCTGGAAGGTAACCTAGACCACTTTACCGTCTCAGAAGTCGTACCTGCCTACACAGAAGGAGCCGAGCGCTTCAACAACGGTATCTACAGATAATCCATTTGTAGATCCTCAAGCTGCTATGTGATCCACTCCTTTTTGGGAGTGGAAATAAGTTTATTCAAGAAGAGGGACAACGAGGATAAGACGACAAGGGGAAATTCCCCGACTCCACGGCAGTCGCCTCAACGGGACGCTAGTCGCAACAACCGAACGCCAGACGCCGGGCTGTCGGGAAACCCGCCCACGGTGAGACAGCACGGCGCAGTCCTTGTCTTCGGGACGACGCTGCCTCCCCTACTTCCTCATCCCACTTCCCCTACTCCCCACACCCCCTGCTTTGCCTCAGACAGATATTAAAAGCCAATTTGATGTTATTGTTGTCGGTGCTGGTGCTGCTGGACTATACACAGCACTATGCATGCCTGCCGAGTTGCAAGTCGGCTTGATTACTAAAGAAACAGTTTCTCTCTCAGCTAGTGATTGGGCCCAGGGTGGCATTGCTGCAGCAGTCGCCCCAGAAGACTCTCCTTATCTACACATTGAAGATACCATCCAAGCGGGTGTCGGTTTGTGCGATCGCCCTGCTGTGGAATTTCTTGCCAAACAAGCTCCTAGCTGCATTCAATCCCTTGTAAACTTGGGAGTAGCGTTTGACCGTCATGGCAGCCAGTTGGCTTTAACCTTAGAAGCTGCTCATTCCCGCAACCGCGTTCTTCACGCTGCAGACACAACAGGTAGAGAAGTCACGACTACTCTCGCCAACCAAGTTCTACGACGCCAAAACATTCAAGTGATTCAGCAAGCTTTGGCTTTGAGTTTATGGCTAGAACCAGAAACACGCAGATGTCAAGGTATTAGCCTGTTTTATCAAGGTCATGTTAAATGGATAAAAGCAAATGCTGTGGTTTTGGCAACAGGTGGAGGGGGTCAGGTGTTTGCCCAAAGCACAAATCCTGCTGTTAGCACAGGTGATGGTGTGGCGATCGCATGGCGTGCTGGGGCAATTCTCAGGGATTTAGAATTTGTCCAATTCCACCCCACTGCTTTAACAAAACCAGGTCGCTTTTTGATCAGTGAAGCTGTGCGCGGCGAAGGGGCGCATCTTGTCGATAACGACGGACGGCGTTTCGCCTTTGATTATCACCCAGCAGGCGAACTTGCTCCCAGAGATGTGGTCAGTCGTGCAATTTTTAGCCATTTACAGCGCACTTCAACTGATCCAGCCACTGCTCATGTTTGGTTAGATATGCGTCCCATTCCTGCTGAAAAAATCCGCCACCGCTTTCCCAATATCATTAAAGTTTGTCAATATTGGGGTGTGGATGTTTTCTCGCAACCTATTCCCGTTGCCCCTGCTGCTCATTACTGGATGGGTGGTATTGTCACCGATTTGATGAACCGGACAAATATTCCTGGTTTATACGCAGTGGGAGAAACTACAAGTACTGGAGTACATGGAGCGAATCGCCTTGCAAGTAATTCTCTACTCGAATGTATCGTATTTGGCGCACAAATGGCAGATCTCCAGATTCCTCCAGATGTGACTCGCGTGTCAAACCTGTCAGAAAATATTGCTATACAAGAGTTTCGCGCCGATGTAACCGAATGGAAACCCCAGCAAGAACATTTAGAAGTACTGCGAGATAAAATACCACGTCTTCTTTGGCAAAGCGCTGGTATTAGCCGAGAGCAATCAGGTTTGGAAAGCGCGATCGCAACTCTTGAGTCTTGGCAGCAAGATTATATTTCTTTGCCTGTGAGTCAATTTTTGCTGTCTTTACGTCCCACAGAGTCAGCTCGTTTAGAGATACCTGACGTTGAACGGCAATTACGTTTGTGGGCGGAAACTCGCAATTTACTAGATATCGGTATTTTAATTCTTAAAAGCGCTGCCTTTAGAACCGAAAGCCGGGGAGGACATTACCGTCTAGATTATCCTCAACTAGACCCTGACTGGCAAGTCCACACGCTTATACAACAAAACAACTGGTGGAAATCTCCAGTTTTGAGCGAGTAAAGTAATACCAATTTGAAAAAAGAATGCGACAGATACACATTCTCAAACCCAAGTTTCGTCTCGGCTTTCTTTATTTTGCGAAAAGTTTGCGTGTCCGGTGAGACCAGTGCTGCGGGAGGGGAGCCAGTGCGTTGCGGGGGTTCCCCCCGTTGTAGCACCTGGCGTTTTCCCTCAGCAGGCATCTGGCGTATGCGCAAAGCGCACGCCCAGAGGTCTAAAGCGTTTGCGCAGCGCCCCTTTTAGGGGCTAGCGGAACCGTTCGGCACGGGGCCGTGCCGTTAGGCGCAGCCGTGGCGTTAGCCATAGGGCTCAGGTTCTCCCCGATAGCCGTAATACCATTTCACTAAATCCCTGATACAAATGATTGGTTTCTAATTCTTTCCCCTTGCTCCCTGCTCGGGTGCTCCCTGCTCCCCATTTGTATCAACTTTAAAGTAAAACGGTATAAGGCGTGGCGTTAGCCATAGGGGTTTCCCGGCGCAAAACTTTTCAAGACGAATTTTGTTAGCGCAGCGGGACGCAGTCCATTTTGAATTTTGAATTGGCATAACCCACCCTCAGGCGACGAAGCCAGGGTGGGTTAGATTAACTGGAAACTATTTAAAAGCACCAGGAAAATTGTTAAAATTGCGTGGACCTTGATAGCCAGAAATTTGAGCTAATTTCTCTAATGGCTGTACGTTGGGATATTGTTTACCCTTAATTATCCAAGTGGGAAAGCCTTGAATACCCGCTGTTTTGCACAAATCTGGACGAGCATCTTTACCTTGCGGGTCACACTCAATTTTTTGAATTTCTGGATACGCCTGTTTACCGAACAGTTGCTTTTGTTCGTGGCAATGAGGACACCACCAAGCCACGTATTCTTTAGCACCAATTTTGGTTAAGTGACGTGCTAACTCAATTTCTGCTTCACCAGAAGTCGTGGTAATAGGCCAACCAACACCAGCTGTTGGATCTCCGCTTGGTTCTAAGCTCACTCCATTCGAGCTAGTTCTAGCATTAGGGTTATTTACATTGGCATAAACGCCTAAAGTCCCAATGAGCGTCACCATGCCAACAATAATGGCAGTAAAGAAAATTTGCCCAATATCATCCCATGTGCGACCAATAATAGTTAGCACTAACAGAGTCAGGGAGAATACAGCCGAAGCAAGACAGTACAGACAAAGTGCTTTGATTGTGAAAAATAACAGATACATTAAGTAGCCGCTAAAGATAGACATGGCGATCGCACCTGCCAAAAGCAGCAACCATGTCACATTTTCCAGCTTTGTCCGGCTATTTTTATTTTTCGCTGGATCAACTGCTAAAGGAGCCAAAGCGAAGATTGCCATGCTGGCGTAAGCTAGGAAGCCAAACAAAGCTAGAGGTAGCCCCAAAACTGTCGCATAGGGGCTAGAAAGTACTAAATCACAGCTCTTGGTGGGGCAAGCGGCAGATGCTTGTGTCAACTTAACGACAGTCAGATAAGCTGTTGTTAATGCACCACAAGATGCGATCACGGCAATTAAGATCCGCGACTTTTTATGAATCCAGGGAATAGAACGACGGCGACTCATAAACTGCAATAAAGAATTGGGAATAAAAGACTAGGATTTGGGAATAGGAAATTGGAATGTATGAGTTGTTGGTTGCTAGTCATTAGTTTTTTTTACTCATTACTTCTTAAGTAACTACTAGCGACTACTTGTTCCCCATTCCCAATTCCCCGTTCCTCAGTTACGAGTGTAGCTTTAGCTCGGAAGTTGATTTTGTTTCACCTTTAGAGTTCCAACCTTTACGTGCAGCTTCTACAAACTGACTAACTCGATTTGGATCTATCGGTTGCTCACGACGACCGTGGCGTTTCAAAGCACTGGAAACAATCACACCATCTGCCGCCTGTATCAGTGTAGCAATGTTTTCTAAACTTGCTCCACTACCAATAAACACTGGAGTGCCGTTAGCAGCAGAAGACGCCAATTCCAAATCTTCTGGGTTTGTAGGATGACCCGTTGCCCAGCCAGATATAATTACCGCATCTGCCAAACCGCGATCAATGGTGTCTTGCACTGCTGTGGTGAGATTCACAGCACTCAAGGGACGAGCGTGCTTGACCAACACATCAGCAAATATTTTGACATCGCTGCCTAACTCCCGCCGATAGCGCAGGAGTTGATGAGCTTCTCCCTCAATAATACCCTGGTCAGTTGCCATGACACCTGTGAGGACATTAACGCGGATAAATTGCGCTCTGACACAGCTGGCGATCGCCATTGCACTTCTAGCGTCGTTCCGTAAAACATTTATACCTACAGGCAGCGTTACCATATTTTGTATCCGCTGTACCAACATAGTCATTGAACTCACAACTGCTGGATCGACCTGGTTTTTAGCAAACGGCGCGTCGAAAAAATTTTCTACAATAATACCGTCAACCCCTCCACTTGCCAGGGCTGTTGCTTCTTGCTCGGCACGGTCAACGACTGCTTTGAGGCTACCTCCCCAACGGGGCGAAGTAGGTAACGGTAGTAGGTGAACTACGCCTATAATTGGTGTTCGGGTTTTAAATAGCTGATATAAGTCCACGTCTTTAACCCGCTTTGCGGAGTCATCAGTCCTTAGTCATTTATCATTTGTTATTATCACTGGTGACTATTGACTATTGACTCATAATTCACTACTAATTAATTAAGTTTGCTTTTTATCACGATTTGTTTCAACTAAATCGTTAAACAATTCTATTTGTTATTTGCAGCCAACTAGCATTTCCGACGACTTGCCAGTACTGTTTTATTTGATTTTGGCTCCAGAATCGTCTACCTCCTCCTTAGGATGGAATGTGGCAGTCAACTTTCCATAAGATATGTTAAGATAATGTTGACACACAAGAGGAGTTTGCCACTCACTAAACGCGAGGCAGCTTCCCGTGGATAAGGCATCTCGCCTATTACTTCTTTCAGGCATTGGCTGAATGGAGGGATAGCATTACCGTTATGCAGGCGTTTTAACGCGCTATTTTCCTTAGGGTAGCGACTTCTCAAAAAGCGCCACACACAGTTGGTTCTGGGGAGGTGAACAATTGCAATCATTAACCTGACCAATTTCTAAATCGAGAGTGGCTTCCCAAGAGGTAAATTAACAACACACACGTAACGGTAATGTAAAATACCAACAGGCAATTTATAAACAAAGATTAACGACTAGTGTCAAACTTATCAAACTGTTGCTTATTTTCTCTTGACCAACAGATTAATAGAGCTATCATAGCATGAACTCTATCTTGATCATGGTCATAGCTGTCTGAGGCTGTATATAACTAGAAAGTCATAGCAAAATTAGGAGGTTTTTACCAACCTCATGATGTTTGAAGCAAAAAACTAGCCCTTAAACCATTGAAGTACATGAAAAAACCTAAAGATTTTTGTGAATATGGGTGACAAGCCAACAATTGCAATTTCTCACTTAGGCTGTGAGAAAAATAGAGTAGATACAGAACATATGCTCGGACTGCTAGTAGAAGCAGGGTACGGCGTAGATTCTAATGAAGAGTTAGCAGAATATGTTATAGTTAATACATGTAGTTTTATTGAAGCGGCAAGAGAAGAATCTGTTAGAACTTTAGTAGAACTGGCAGAGGCAGATAAAAAAATAGTTATCACAGGCTGTATGGCGCAGCACTTCCAAGAACAGTTGTTGGAAGAGTTGCCTGAGGCAGTAGCAGTGGTGGGAAGCGGGGATTATCACAAAATAGTGGATGTTATTCAGCAAGTAGAACAAGGTAAGCGGGTTAAGCTCGTTAGTTCACAGCCAACCTACATTGCTGATGAGACCACACCCCGTTATCGCACCACAACAGAAGGAGTGGCTTACCTGCGGGTTGCTGAAGGTTGTGATTACCGATGTGCTTTTTGCATTATCCCCCACCTGCGGGGAAACCAGCGATCGCGTACCATAGAATCAATCGTTACCGAAGCAGAGCAGCTAGCAAGTCAAGGTGTACAAGAAATCATTTTGATTTCCCAAATTACCACCAATTACGGTATTGATATTTATGGCAAGCCGAAATTAGCTGAATTACTTCGTGCTTTGGGGAAAGTCAATGTGCCGTGGATTCGTATACACTATGCCTATCCAACCGGACTTACCCCAGATGTGATAACAGCAATTGGTGAGACATCTAACGTCTTACCTTACCTGGATTTGCCCTTGCAGCATTCCCATCCAGACATTCTCCGCGCTATGAATCGTCCCTGGCAAGGACGGGTGAACGATGGGATTATCGAACGCATAAAAGAGACATTACCAAAAGCTGTGCTGCGAACGACGTTGATTGTCGGTTTTCCAGGAGAAACACAGGAACATTTTGAGCATCTGTCGCAGTTCATCCAGCGTCATGAATTTGACCATGTGGGTGTGTTTACCTTTTCAAAAGAAGAAGGAACACCTGCCTACAACCTACCAAATCAGCTGCCTCAATTCGTCATGGATGAGCGGCGGAACGTAATCATGGAACTCCAACAGCCGATTTCTTTAAAGAAAAATCAACTTGAAATTGGCAAAGTCGTTGATGTTCTGATTGAACAAGAAAATCCTGTAACAGGACAGTTAGTTGGTCGTTCTGGCAGGTTTTCCCCAGAAGTAGACGGGCAGGTATTTGTTCATGGAGAAGCACGGTTAGGAACCATCGTACCAGTAGCTATCCAAAAAGCTGATGCTTACGACCTTTATGGTCACGTTGTCACCAACTAAGTTGTCATTTGTGAGCCAGCCGTTGCCAAGGAAAGTTTTCAACTATCTGGCGAGTGTCGCTCATCACAAAGTGTACGCGACTTTAAACGTCAAAAGACTTGTCATAGGCATACGCTAGGAGTTATTTGTCTTTTGAGACATCACAAATGACTCATCAAAAAACCAAATGAACATATAGGAGAGTTAATGAATCTTTCGTTTTTAGATTTAGGAATTTCACAAGAGTCTGCTCAGCTATTAGAAAAACTAGGCTTTAGCGCACCAACAAACATCCAAGCGCAAGCAATTCCACACCTGTTATCAGGTCGTGATGTCGTAGGTCAATCACAAACTGGAACAGGAAAAACAGCAGCATTTTCCCTGCCAATTATAGATCAGGTGGATGTGACTCAAAAAGCTGTCCAAGCTTTGGTTCTAACACCAACTCGTGAGTTAGCTATTCAAGTTCACGATGCGATCAATCAATTTATTGCAAACCAAGATTTGCGGGTTTTAGCAATCTACGGTGGTCAATCGATAGATCGTCAAATGTTACAACTCAAACGCGGCGTTCATATGGTAGTAGGTACGCCAGGGCGAGTGATAGACTTGCTTGATCGAGGCAGTTTGAAGCTGGATCGGGTGAAATGGTTTGTGTTGGATGAAGCTGATGAAATGCTAAGCATGGGCTTTATCGACGATGTAGAGAAAATTCTCTCTCAAGCCCCCAAAGACCGCCAGACAGCTCTATTCTCGGCAACAATGCCTCCCTCAATTCGTCAATTAGTCAACAAGTTCTTACGTTCGCCGGTCACAGTAACTGTTGAGCAGCCAAAAGCCGCTCCTAACAAAATTAATCAGGTGGCTTATGTTGTACCCCGCCACTGGACAAAAGCCAAAGCATTACAGCCAATTCTCGAAATGGAAGACCCAGAATCGGCTTTAATATTTGTTCGCACTAGACGTACAGCAGCAGAACTCACCAATCAACTGCAAGCAGCTGGTCATAGTGTGGATGAATATCACGGTGATTTGTCGCAGCAAGCGCGGGAACGGTTATTGATACGGTTCCGCAATCGTCAAGTACGGTGGGTCGTTGCAACGGATATTGCAGCACGAGGTTTAGACGTTGACCAGTTGTCTCACGTGATTAACTTTGACTTACCCGATAGCGTAGAAACCTATGTTCACCGGATTGGTCGTACTGGTCGAGCTGGTAAAGAAGGTACAGCCATTTCTCTGGTGCAGCCTTTTGAACGACGCAAGCAGCAAGTGTTTGAACGCCATAATCGGCAGACTTGGCAAGTGCTGTCGATTCCTACACGGACACAAATTGAAGCGCGGCAGATAGAGAAATTGCAAACTCAAGTGCGAGAAGCATTGGCAGGTGAGCGTTTAGCTTCATTTTTACCAATGGTAAGTGAGCTGATTGAACAATACGATGCTCAGGCGATCGCTGCAGCAGCGTTGCAAATTGCTTACGACCAAACCCGTCCTGCTTGGCTGCAATCAGAACCAGACATTACAGAAGAAGATCTCGTACCGCCAACTCCCAAACCCAGACTGCGCTCAAATCGTCGTGGTGAGTTGTCTTCTGATCGCCCCCGCTCCTCTTGGTCTTCATCCGACACCAACAACACAGAAGGAGAAAAACGTGGCAGTCCCAAGCCCAAACTGCGGACAGGACGTCGCGAGACTTCAGTGTCTCCAAAAAAGCTAGGTTACGGGGCAGCTAGGGAAACAGCTTCTTAGGTTCTCGTGATGAGTCATAAGTCATGAGTTCCTGACTTTTAACGACTGGCTTTTAGTTCAGGTAAAGGTTGATAAACTTATCAATCTGGGCAATTTCATCATCACTCAAAATCAGCCCAATGTGCGAGCATGCTTTGTATTGGTTGGGCTGTTTTTGCATTTGTAATTTCTCCATTTTTCCCTTAATATCTAGGCGTCAGCGTCAAAATAACTGTACAAATTAGATTGCTATTGATGAGCCTTTCTATCGTTAGGAACTTCTCGTAGAAGATAGATAAAAATTCCAATGTTAATGATAAAGGCAAGTAACTTGAGCAAGGAAAATCCTTTAATCAATTCATAAATTTCGGGTGGAATGCTGATTCCTACCACACCTATCACTAGCCACCTTGCCCAAGCCTTCTTTAACCATAGTCCTACAGCTTCAATTATTGTTACGACTGCGTAAACTGCTGTCACAACCCCACCAAACTGAAGAGTTTTTGGGTTCAAATTTAAGATTTTGTTCACACCCCAAGCTATAATTCCTTGCTTAGAAGCAAGTTCGAGTGAATCAGCAAACTGTTGTAACTCTTGACGATGTTTTAAGGTCAAAAAAATCGATATCGCACTGAGAAGGAATAGTATAGCTGTAAAAAACTTGTAGCAAATGATTGCAATTAAACCAGGCGTACGTTGACTCATGGGGAGAGTATATTCTACAGTGAAGGATTAGCCACAAGCGGAACACTACCTTATCAAATCCTCCATCGCCAGTTGTAAGTCCTTCGTTAAATCAGCAACCGCTTGCCTTGCACCTTGACGACTTGCCTGATAATTTGGATAACGTTCAGAAACAGATATCGGCTCACCTACTGTTATTTTTACCTCTTGCTTGCCAAGTGTTCGGTAATGTGAAGGGCTACCGCCTCTGATTTTAGTCACCATATTCCATATCAGTAAGGTTGTCTCCGCAAAGCGTTCTGGTGTGGGTTTTTCTCGTACGTATTTACCTGTGACAGCAACGAAATTTTCCACCAGCCTCATGTGCCACATCCGCAAATTGGCTTCTTCGGCAATGCGATCGCCTAAACCGCGTTCTAAAGGTGAGAGTGCTTTGACATCCTTAAATTCTTCACGAAAAATATAATTCCAGCCAGCCTGTTCTACGCGACGACAGCGATCATTAAAATTTCCTTTGGGTTGTAAGTCAAAATACTGTTCGGCAACTTGTAACACAATATTTAACAAAGCGTTCAGACGAGATGCCAACAGTTCATTGACATCTTTTGCTTCTTCTTGCAGAGGCAGTTTTTGATGATAGAACCGCGTGTAAAACTTTTCCATTAAAGACAATAAATGTTCGCCTAAACGAAACAAGCGTGGATAGAGAGAGTCGAAAGTGCTCTGTTGTGAGTGGCTTTGTGCGTCTACAGGTACACCGCTGTTCACTTCCAATTCGGTTAAAAGTTTGGCGATCGCATCCCAAGGAGCAGAGATGTAACTATATTTAATTCCAACTGGTACAATAAAAACCTGCTCATGTCGATTGTCTTTGTGCAAATCTTCAGCACACCAAAAGCCGAGTTGAGCAATGCCGGGTTCCAATGGGTTGACAATTTCTGAAAGACCATTCGTGGCTCCTTCTGGTGCAGCCGCCATCGGGAACTGACCATTGGCAAACAAATCACGCGCTGATCGTAACCCCGTCCAATCTGCCTTACCTCGGACGATAGGCGTCCCACCCAAGCGTGAAGCAACCCAGCCAATGTAAGAACCAGCCCATAGAGGAATTCCCCGGTCGTAGATAAAATGAGCGTGAATCGGAGGCTGTAGCACTACACCCTTGTGTCGTGCTAGCTTTGGCAAAATGTGGGAAAGCAAGTACACCAGACAAAGTGGATCTTCTGCCTTGGGATGACGAAATGCGATTAAAAAACGGATTTTGCGATCCTGAAACTGGCGATAAAGATTCAGCAATACTTCCGGGTTGTCTGCTTCAATATGACTAATTGCCGTTCTCCAGTGTATTAAGCTGGGTAGGAACAACTGGCAAACTCGTAAAAACCAGGGGTCTAGCGCTGGAGGGATAAATTCTAGGGGTGGCTGTGCTTGATAAACGACATCAGGCAAGGTAATTTGCTCCTGAAGCTGCAAGCCTTCATTTTAAACTGTAACTGAAATAGAGATGATCGAATTTGGAAAGGGGACAAACGATGCGACTGTCACAAATGTTATTTCTCACACTCAGGGATGATCCAGCAGATGCTGAAATTCCCAGTCATAAACTTTTGCTTCGTGCAGGATACATTCGTCGCATCGGTAGCGGTGTCTATGCCTATCTTCCGCTCATGTGGCGAGTACTGCAAAAAGTCTCCCAAATTGTCCGGGAAGAAATGAACGCCGCTGGCGGACAAGAATGTCTCTTACCCCAACTTCAACCGGCTGAGTTGTGGAAGGAGTCTGGACGCTGGGACACCTACACCAAAGCTGAGGGTATCATGTTCGCCCTCAAAGATCGTCGCGAGCAGGAACAAGCCCTAGGACCAACTCACGAGGAAGTCATCACGACAATTGCTCGTGATATGATTCGTTCCTATCGTCAGCTACCACAGCTGCTCTACCAAATTCAAACTAAGTTCCGTGATGAAATTCGCCCCCGTTTTGGTTTGATGCGCGGACGAGAATTCATCATGAAGGATGCTTACTCCTTCAACGTAGATGAAGAAAGTCTAGAAAAAACATATCAGGATATGCACATCGCCTACAGTAATATACTGCGGCGGTCTGGCTTGGCTTTTCGTGACGTCCAAGCCGATTCTGGTGCAATAGGTGGTTCTGCTTCTCAAGAATTTATGGTGCTGGCGGAAGCAGGCGAAGATGAAGTCCTCTACACTAAAGATGGGCAATACGCGGCGAACGTAGAAAAAGCAGTTTCTTTACCACCAGACGCGCAACCCTCTGCATTTACCAATTACGAAAAACGAGAAACACCAGGGACGGAAACAATTGAGAAAGTCTGTGAATTTTTGAAATGTTCCTCCACCCAACTTGTGAAAAACGTTCTTTACGAAACAATTTTTGATAATGGAACATCAGTATTAGTGCTGGTGAGCATCCGAGGTGACCAAGAAGTTAATGATGTCAAGTTACAAAATGAATTGACAAAGTTAGCTCCGAAGTACGATGCGAAAACAGTGATTAAACTTGCAGTACCAGATACAGAAGCTCAAGGGAAATGGGCTAGTAAGCCTTTGCCCTTGGGTTACATTGCTCCTGATGTTGCGGATGATTATATTAAATCTGTGAAGAATATAGCACCAGGCTTTTTACGTTTGGTCGATAAAACAGCAGCTGATTTAAAAAACTTTGTCACGGGTGCCAATGAATCTGGCTACCACGTCGTCGGGGCAAATTGGGGTGAGCAATTTAAGTTACCAAAAATTATAGTAGATGTGCGTAAAGCAAGATCAGGCGATCGCGCAAAGCACAACCCAGAGCAAACCCTAGAAAGTGCTCGTGGGACCGAGGTAGGTCACATATTTCAACTGGGCACTAAGTATTCCATCGCAATGGGTGCAACTTATACCAACGAACAGGGTGAAGAAAAACCTCTACTGATGGGTTGTTTTGGTGTAGGTGTGTCACGCTTGGCTCAAGCTGCTGTAGAGCAATCTTACGACAAAGATGGAATTATTTGGCCAGTGGCGATCGCACCTTATCACGCGATTGTTACAATTCCTAACATCAACGACGCCCAACAAGTGGAGATCGCCGAAAAACTGTACGCCCAACTCAATCAAGCAGGAGTTGAAACCTTACTAGATGACCGTAATGAACGGGCAGGAGTAAAATTCAAAGATGCAGATTTGATTGGCATTCCATACAGAATTGTCACCGGACGAGCGATCGCCAATGGCAAAGTCGAAGTTGTGGAACGAAAAAGTCGTAAATCACAAGAAATTGCGATCGCTGACGTTGTATCTACACTAAAGCAGTGGATTCAATCGGTGAACAGTGAACAGTGAACAGTGAAAACTGGTAACTGGTAACTGGTAACTGATAACTGGTAACTGAATACCACTATCACAAACGAAAACATGGAATTCTTCATACTCCTTGTATCTGGCTTGTTAGGGTTAGTGACTCCGGTAGGACTGGTGGTTGATCAGACGGCTGAAAATGCTATCCGTTCTCAGTTGGCTCAAGTAGAACAATTGCAAGTGCGAGTTGACAATGCCGCTACTCACCAATTGCTGCAAGGCAAGGTAGAAAAGGTGCGTGTTGCAGCGCGTTCTTTGCAACTCAAGAAGTGGCAAGACATTCGGATTGCAGCTTTAGAATTGGAAACTGATGCAATTGAATTAGAACCGCGCAGTCTGGGAAAAAAACGACCATTATTCAAACGACCTTTACAAGCTGGTGTCCGTTTGGTGTTAACTCAACAGGATATCAATAAACTCATACAATCACCTCAATTTCTGGTGATGTTACAAAAGCTAAAAATTAACACAGGCGGTTCTTCAAACACAGCGCAGAAGAATTATGTCTATCATTTTACCAATCCAAATGTAAAATTTTTAGCCGACAACCGCTTGAGTGCCCAAGTAGAATTACAGGATAGAAGTCTGGATAAGCCCTTGTTAATTAGGGTGGAATCAGGATTTCGTATCGTTGGTGGCAGGAATATCCAGTTAGTTAACCCAATTGTGGCAGCCAATGGAGAACAGGTTCCACCTCAATTTGTCAACACAGTTGTGAACAATCTCAATAAACGATTGGATTTAAGCAATCTGGAAGGTGACGGTCTACAAGTGCGAATCCTAAAATTGAATATGAAACCAGAAGAGTTAGAGATTGCCGCATTTTTGCGAGTAGAGCCATCTTCTAGGTTTTTGGAAACCCCTAGTTTATAAGTATCGTCGTTAACCAGGCTTCTCCTCATACAAATACTATTTCAGCCTAAAGGTAGGTTTTCAATATGAAAGAACAGCAAGGATCTAACCGTTTCTCTCCAGGTATTATTGCAGCTATAACAGCAGCGGTTATTGCAGTGGGTGGTGGTATAGCTTTTTTTGCCAGCAAACCCGCAGATAATAATAATAATAATAGTGCTCGTATTGCTCCTCCTAATAATCCCCCTGTACAAATCCCTGTTCCAGCACTAAGTCAACCTCCAGTATCAGCAAACAAGGTGGGTGATGAGCAAAAGGCTGAAGTTTTTTGGCTGCAAGATACAGGTAGTGGGTTTAAGTTGGTTCCCCAAACAGTTCAAGTCAAAGCTCTTGGGAAGTCGCCTAACGAAGTTTTAGAAGGAGCTTTCCAACAGTTATTAGCTGGACCAACAGAAAGCAGCGAAACTACCACAATTCCACAAGGAACAAAGCTACTGGGTGTTAAGGCAGCAAGTGATGGTGTCCATGTCAATTTATCAGAAGAATTTGAAAGTGGAGGTGGTAGTTCTTCTATGATGGGTCGCGTGGGGCAAGTTCTCTACACCGCTACGGCTGTAGATAAGAATGCCAAAGTCTACATTGAAGTAAACGGCAAACCTTTAGAAACTTTAGGCGGCGAAGGTCTGGAGTTAGAACAGCCATTGACACGTGAAAGCTTTGATAAAAATTATTCACTGTAAGTTAGGTAAACAGTTTCATCCCCCAGTTGAAACCAGGGGATGAATTTTCGTAAGAATTCTTCAACTGTAAGGGGCAAAGGCAAAGGGGAAAAGAATATGAAAAAACCTTTCCCTTTTAACTTTTCTCCTTTCTCCACAACAGTAGCAATTATTATTTTTGCAATCTTGTCTATTGTTTTTTCGGTTCAGGCAGGATAGAAACGGGCTTTTGGGTTAAAAAATAAATATAGCAGTCCTAAATGAGATTGTAAATTCTCCCATGAGGGCTCTTAACAGGGAACGCTTAAACAGGGAACGCTTAACAGGAATTGTTTATAAATGATTTAGGATTGCTATATCATTTTGCTGACCAGAACTAGTATACAGGGCGCGGAAATAAAGCACCCTATATTAAAATCCAACGTATGATTATTTTTACAACTCTGTTTAAGTGTAAAAACTTACACCTATAAGCCCCTACACTCAGCCTACGGGGCGTCCGCCGGGGGGAGTATCCCCCCGGCAGACTTTGGTGCTGCACAAACGCCCTTCACACCCTTAGACTCTTACACCCTGCCGTAGGGCTTTGACCTGAAATGTTTACTGCTTAGGGCTTGTTGTCAAAATTATTATATTCTGTATAACAGTACCTAAGAAGATGAATCATGTCAGTACTTCGTATCCTTCATGTAGCAGGATCTCCATCCAGTGATTTTTACCGTGAATTGTCACGCAATTACGCCCATAGCTGTCTGGTAGCTACGGCAAATCCATCGCGCTACGAATTTTTAATTGCATACATCACACCTGATGGTCTGTGGCGATTTCCTTCCTCTCTGAGTCTTGAAGATATTGCTGTCGCCAAACCGCTTTCTCTGTTAGAAGCTATACAGTTTATAACAGCGCAAAACATTGACGTTATGTTGCCACAAATGTTTTGTCTGCCTGGAATGATTGAGTACCGCGCACTATTTGACTTGCTTAAGATCCCTTACATAGGAAATACTCCGGATATCATGGCATTAACAGCTCACAAAGCCAAAACCAAAGCAATTGTCGCAGCAGCAGGGGTCAAAGTTCCTTCTGGAGAAGTGCTCCGCAAAGGAGACGTTCCCACAATTACACCTCCAGCAGTCATCAAACCCGCAAATGCCGACAACTCTTTAGGGGTGTCCTTAGTCAAAGAAGCTAGTGAGTATGACGCTGCCCTCAAGAAAGCATTTGAATTTGCTTCGGAGGTGATCGTAGAGACATTCATTGAAGCCGGTCGAGAAGTCAGATGCGGTGCCATTGTCAAAGATGGGGAACTCATCGGTTTACCTATGGAAGAGTATATGATAGACCCCGAAGTCAGACCCATCCGCAGCTATACTGACAAATTCAAGATACCCATCGAGGGCGACTTGGCTTCAACTGCTAAGAATTATGTCCCTGGTTGGATTGTAGATATTAATGACCCGATCACCCAAAAGGTTCAGCAAGAAGTTAAGAAGTGTCATTTGGCTTTGGGCTGTCGCCATTATAGTTTATTTGACTTCCGAATCGACCCACAGGGACAACCTTGGTTCTTAGAAGCCGGGTTGTTTTGTATTTTTGACCACAACGCTGTGGTTGCCTGTACGGCGAACAAAGTGGGAATTTCTTTAGATGAGTTATTTCAGACGATGATCAATCAAGCCTTGGGCAAGCAAGCGTTGGGCAAGATATGATACTTGACAAATTACCCCTTTGAAGAAACACAGGGGTGTAAGGCGAAGTAGCAAGCATTTTAGAGTTGGGAATCCAAACATACCTAAAAATCAGGAAAGTCTGTGTAAATAAGAGTTTGGCAGTTTGATAAGCAAAACTAGTCTAAACTCTAAAAATAAGTGCTATCGTCTTAAACTTTTGAAAAACTTGCAATGACACAGCTTTCACTTAGCGCGATCGCTCTCGGGAGTAACCTTGGCAACTCCCAAGCCATCTTAGAAGCTGCCCTAGAAAAACTGGATCAAATTCCAGATATTACGGTAATATCACATTCTAGTTGGTATAGAACAAAACCAATAGGACCATCACAACCAGATTATCTCAATGGCTGTGCCCTATTAGAAGTCCAGTTAAGTCCCCAGAAATTGTTAGAGACTCTGCTGAGAATTGAACAAGAGTTTGGTAGGGTACGTCAAGAACGTTGGGGACCAAGAACCCTAGATTTGGATGTACTTTTGTTTGATGATTTAATTTTAGAGACACCCGATCTGCAAATCCCTCATCCACGGATGACAGAAAGAGCCTTTGTTTTGATACCATTAGCCGAAATTGCTCCTGATTGGATAGAACCCGTCTCAGGCATGCCGATCTCCCAACTCGTTCAAAAGGTTGATTGTTCTGGAGTTATTCAAAACTGAATTTAGCTTCTGTGTACATTGCTTGGGAATATTTTTGGAGCAGATATCATCAACACAGATTCGTCAAACTCAATATTAGACTTCTCCAAAAATTAAAAATCAACCACCCTTTCATTGGGATTTCAAACTCATTGTTATAAATGTCTAATGCATTAACGCAATAGCATCAGCCAAACTAGATAAAACAAGGAAGGCATTTTTCTTTACGTCCTCGTCTGGTAATGCTTGATTAGGCACCATAATAGCCATACATCCAGCAGCAACAGCAGATCTGATACCGTTATTTGAATCTTCAAATACTACTATATTCTTTGGCTGACGATTCATACAACGACTTGCTAAGGTATAAATTTCAGGATCGGGTTTTCCCCGTTGGATTTGATCGGCGGTACAAATTACATTAAAGCCTTGTAAATAACGGGTTTGACTGAGATGCATTTTTACGTGTTCCCAAGTTGAACTGGTTGCCAAACCTATAGAAACCCCCTGTTTTTCCAAATAAGAGAACAAAGCTTCAAATCCATCTCTAAACTTTACGCCTTTTTTCTTTAGCGTTTCCTGATATTGCTGTTGTAAAAGTTGATTAAAAATCTCGACTGAGAACTTTTCTCCAAAAGTTTTACTCAATATTTTATCGCATTCAGCATGAGGAATTCCTAACAGTTGAGCATAACATTCATCATTGATAAAATAGCCCAATTGGCTAGCTGCATATTGATATGCATGCTTATACCAAGAGCCATTATCAAGTATTAAGTCATCCATGTCAAAGATCACACCGTCAAAATATCGATCCAGTATCTTCATAATTTTTCACAGAAAGATAACTTTGTTGAATCTAAAGATTGTCACACCGTTCGTTTGACACTTAGACGCCTCCGAAAACTGCAAACAAAGTTTATGCAAGGCTTTAAAACTAAGTCTTGCAGACATTCAGTTAATATATAGGAATCCGGTTTGATTTCTGTTAGCTTGCGTGGCGGAGCCATACTAACTCGTCAGGGCAGAGAACAGGGAAGGCTTAACAGGGAAGAAGCAATAAAGGTGTACGGAGTTTTTTTCAAAAATCAAATAGGAGTCCTATAGCAATCAGATATCTACATCGTTACTGATAGTTCAAAGTAGAAAAAGATAGAACTACTAGTAGAAAAAGCGATAGTACAAAGCAGCCGCCACACACGCGAGCATCTTTTTTTATAAGCTTGAATTTGTTTTATTCCTAGTGAATGTTTGTGGATATAACAAAGCACAATGCTTATTTTTCTTTCTAAGTAGTGGATTTTTCTTTCCTCTTCTACTACTTTGTTGTGCAGAGTTTATATGTCGGACGAGTCTATTAACCTTAGATAAAAATTCTCACATTTGATCAGTCTTTTCCATTTACAGAAAGTATAGCAATCAGAGTATGACCTACTCCCAGACCGGGTTGTGCGCTTGATTCCAACCGACACAAATACTTGGCTAAAGTTGGTTCAACAAAATTGGCACGAAAATTGCCATGATCAAAGTTACTTTCTTGAAGCCGTGATAATTCTTGTTTCAATTCTGCCGCTTGTTCTGGCAATGAAATGTTATCTTGAATATTAAGATGTTCCCCACAAAATTCCGCCGCTTCCAGAACCAACTGATTCCACATTTGAGAAAATTTCTCGAAGAACTCCTTCACAGGAGATGGTGCAAGAGGCAATTCACACCGAAACAGTAATTCTTGAAAATCTGTTATGTCCTCAGATTTGTACAAGGAGTTAATCACTTCACGATAGGGGGGGATAACAGGATTATATTCTCGGGTTGATGTATGACGTCCGACCATAATTGATCGATCAAAAAACTCCAGGTCAGAAATTTTACAATTCTCCTGTTCGGCAGCTTCATGGATCATTTGCTTCAGTTCAGGACTGTAGTAGCAAGTCATCATCATGGATTCTTGCTCTTGCCCTTCTGCTAAAAAGCTCATTCGATAAGGCCAACGACTGTGATTCCACTGTGATACCCATTCTATTGAGTATTGTCCTAAAACATCAATAACCACTAGAGATTGGGTTTGATTTTTTTTAATCACCCTAAATATATTTTCTAAAGTATGTCGGGTTTCTTCTTTTGTGAGATGGGAATAGGGGACACCACAAGATAAATAAATTTCTGTTGGTTGGTCTGGAATGTTGAACCTAAAATCAGTTACTTGAAAATTGACATTGGGAGTGTCTTCCCATTTTTTTTCAGCTACTTTAACCATTTCCAAGCTGTTATCCAAACCGAAATAGTAGATATCTTTACCGTGAAGTCCGACATAATCCAAAGCATTTTGAACTAAAACCAATCCTCCACCTATTCCACATCCAAAATCCATAATCCGTAATGATTTAGGAGAGTATGTCTGTTCTAGTTTTTGGATAGCCTGACCAATCACTGTGCATGAAAACAGTTCCTCCCATTCGCTTTTGACGCTATCTTTCCTTTTGGGGGATAAGTAGTGGTTAACTGCACTCTTATATCGATCTTGATTTCCAATCGCCATAAAATTTGACATATTCGCTGGTTAGGGAAGCTCCTAATAACTTACCATCAAAGAAAGATATAAACATTAAAATAAACTGAGAGTATCTAAAACTCCTTTAACTTTAGCAACTTCATGAGTTCTGAGGAGATCGCTTTTTCCCAATATTGCTAAAACTGCCGTAAAAGCCTGAGAACTTCTGAATTCTTCTCCAAAACATTCCAGTGCAGTAGGAACTATATTGCAAACTGGGAACCCCAACTTTCTCAGCCTAAAAGAATTTAAAAGAGTTTGGATTTGATATCGAATTCGCTGCGACTTGTGTTTGTAGTAAAAATTTTGATATCCAAAACCCATTCCTGGGTCAATAAATATTTTTCTTACACCTAGTTTAGTGGCTGTTTCTATCTCTTTGGCAAAATAATCATATACTAAATCTATTGGATCTTCAGTAAACGTAAACTCACCAACCTCTCTAACATTTTTTCCCTGAAGATAACAGATAATAATTCCTGCGTCGAACTCAGAAACCGCCCGATAAATGTCTTGACTGTTCTCACCTCCAGTTAAGTTGATGACATTTGCGCCTGCCCGTAAACATTCTCTAGCTACTTCCGTGTAGTAGGTTTCAATTGAAGTCAACACACCTTTTTGATTGAGAGTTTTAAGAACAGGTAGAAGTTGACTTTTTTGTTGAAAATCTTCAACTCTTGCGGCTGTTAATGCTGTAGACTCAGTACCAATGTCTACAATATCGGCTCCTTGATCTGTTAACACTACTCCACGACGAACCGCTTGTTCCGAACTGTAACAAATGCTATTCTTATACCAAGAATCAGTGGAAAGATTAACGACTCCTAAAATTGCTTGTCTAGAATTAAAATTAAAGTGCTTGTTTCCAATTGTAAACTCTTCAACTTTGGCATTGAATGAATCTTGATGCTTTGCATAAATGTTGTAGATATCTTCGAGAGTAAGCATTTTTAACTTTGTTAGTAATGAAGAAGAATTTTGGGTTTTCCAGTACCTGTTATGCCAAACTAGAAGTTGAAAGACTAGGTCAATAAGCTTATGTGTTTAGTACTTTTGAAAAGTACTAAACACATAAGCAGACCTTTTAATCAGCTTCAACTTATTTTTAAGATCTTCGACTACAGCATTTGTAGTTATCTTGCCAAAATAGGCAAAGATTTCGTCAAACCATTGAATTATGAATGTTTTTACTGTCTGGAAAGTATTGTGTCGCGGAAACTAACTAATTTCCTACTACAATTTCCAACCTCCCGATACCTCCAAAATTTGTCCTGTAATGTAATCTGCCTCGGGACTAATAAAAAAACAAACAGCATTACTTATTTCTTCTAAGGTTGCCGGTCGTTTTGTCGGTAGCTTGGGGATCGTTTCTTCCAAACCAATGGAATTTTCTACGACTCCTGGGGACACTACATTAGCAGTAATATTGTCTTTAATTAGCTCCTGAGCTAAAGATTTGGTATAGATGATTATACCAGTTTTAGCGATGATATAACCTGTATCTTTCTGGCGCGCCACTAGATTCTGGGCGCTGGCGCAAGCGAAATTGACTATCCGTCCCCAATGAGATGCTTTAAGATGGGGAAGTGCTGCTTGAGTAATGTAGAAAGTGGCATTAAGATTGGAGTCAAGAACTTCCTGCCACTCTTCTACTGATGTTTCGCTAGTTAGTTTGTAGAGGAAATTGCCAACATTATTAACAACAACTGACAAGCCACCAAGTTCTTTGGCTGCACGTTCTACCAAGGACTTAGCTTGATCGGGATTGGTCACATCTGCTTGGAGGGCGATCGCTTTGACTCCATGAGTCGCTGCTTCCTCACTAGCTTTACTTGCGGCTTCTCCACTCCGGTTATAGTGAAATGCGATATCAAATCCTTGACTCGCTAGCTTGAGGGCGATCGCCCGTCCAATTCCTCCCGACGAGCCGGTTACGAGGGCTTTTTTTAGCATTATTGTTGAACTTTATTGTGATATAGTTTATCGATTTGCTTTTGCAGATAATCCAAAATCAATACGCGGGTGTAGGTATTAAGAGGATACTCTGTTGCCCTTTGGGGAGTAACCCATGCCCATTCCTCAATTTCTTCGTTGGGTGTGATGGTTTCGCCCTTCGAGAACGCGTAGTAGTTCACCATAATGAAATGGGCTTCCTGCACAAATTGTGAATCTAGAACTGCTTCTTGTAGCAACCCAAAGCGTACATCAGTCAACTCTAAACCAACTTCTTCTCGAAACTCTCTTTTCACTGCAGCTTCTAGCGTTTCGCCCCATTCCACTTTACCTCCCGGTACACCCCATGTGCCTCGCCACTTGGTCGTTTTGACTATTAAGACTTGTCCATGAGGATTAACAGCAAGTGCCCCTACAGTCGTTAAAGGGAAATGCTTCTCCACAGATATTTGTCCGATTGGGGTTTGATTTTGCATCACTTTGCCTTAACCATCTAGAATAACATCTCTGAATTAAGCATTGACAGAAAGCTGATTATGTGATTATAATCTCACTTTCTGTTTTAAGTGTTCCAAATATAAAGTAAATACTAAGACATCAGTCTATTCACTTTGTTTAGTACCTTTGCACCAAAAATGTTCAGTTTAATACTGAATAAGCGCGGACTCGCCCGTGGAGTTATTTTGTGTTCTGTGTTCTGCATTTTGTTAGCGTAGCGGGGCGTTTGCGTAGCGCCCCCTAAGGGGCTAGCCCGTTTTTCTCAAGAATTACTTGGTATTTAAGATCCGAAAATTACGGGCTTGCTGTTCTAACCTGGAGGCTAGTCGATCGCAAACCCTGTTACACAATTCAAAAATCATTTCATCTTCAACTCGGTAATAGGCACAGGTTCCTTCACTGCGACGACTAAGGATTCCGGCTTGCCACATGACCTTCAAATGTTTTGATACATTAGCCTGAGAAGTCTGTGTTGCCTCTACCAATTCTTGCACGCATTTTTCTTCATCTCGCAGCAAATGCAACAGCCGTAGGCGCATAGGTTCACTCAAGAGGCTGAAGTATTCAGCCACTTGTTGCACGACTTCTGGCGGTACAGGCAACGCTTGTTTCATCAGGGCAGACCCGTAAGGACTCATTAAAAATTTAACAACTAGGCATCGATATATAGATTAATACTTAATCTGGGTTAATTCGCATCAAAGGTTGACCATATTCCACTGGTTCACCGTTTTGTACGAGAATTTCTATGACTTGTCCGGATACTTCGGCTTCAATTTCATTCATGAGTTTCATGGCTTCTATGATACATACAGTTTGACCGCTCCTAATGCGATCGCCGACTTGCACAAATGGTGCTTCGCCTGGACTCGGCGAACGATAAAACGTTCCTACCATCGGGGAAGGGATTTCGACAAACTTCTGTTCTATGACAGAAGAACCAATCGGTGGTGACTGTACGCCCCCAGTGTTGCTGTCAATACCGCGATTTGGCAAGGTTCCCGTTACGGTCGGAGGCGACATCACTAAGGGGATAGGCGGTGGAACTGGTGTGTTTGGTGTACCAACCGCCCCTAACCCCGCTTGAGGTGCTGTTGACAACATTGGAGGAACGCTTACAGCCTTACGAACTGTGAGTTCAAAATCGTCACTTTTGAGCGTGACTTCTGCAATGTCCGTTTGTGCAATGGTTGTCAACAGTTGGCGGATTTCATTAAAGTCCAATGGCACAGTTTTCCTTACCTCATGCAATTAGGTCGTAGAGAGACTTTATCTTTTGAAATGAATTTGTATAGTTAGGCAGGGATGGGAATCCCTGTTATAGATGAAAATTGGGATTTACATCTAGAGGTGAGAAGAAAGTTACTCCCTGCCAAGGTATTTATCGTCACGGGTGTCTATACGGATGCGTTCTCCTTGAGAAATAAACAAAGGAACCATCACCATTGCTCCCGTTTCCAAAGTTGCAGGCTTAGAACCACCAGTAGCAGTGTCACCCTTAACACCTGGATCTGTTTGGACAATTTCCAATACTACGGAGTTAGGCAACTCAACTTCCAGGACTTGGTCGCCCCAGCGAATAACATTGGCTTCCATACCTTCTTTGAGGTATTTTACGCGATCGCCAATCTGTGAGGCACTCAATCTGCCTTCTTCATATGTTTCCATATCCATAAAGACGTATTCATCACCTTCTTTATAGGTATGCTGCATTATGCTTTTTTCCAGGTTAGCTTGTGGAACTGTTTCACCAGCGCGGAACGTTTTTTCCACCACGCTTCCACTTTGAACATTTTTCAATTTCGTCCGCACAAAAGCAGAACCTTTTCCTGGCTTAACGTGGAGGAATTCCACCACGCGCCAGACGGACCCATCTAATACTATCGAAACACCGGGTCGAAAATCGTTGCTGGAGATCATGAAGCTTTTAAAATTTTGGGAGACAATCGGGATTTATTTTAACCTCCAATAGGAGTGATTAGTTATTTCTTTGATCATTAGTTATTAGTACTTAGTCAAAAACCAACAGTTATCCTTCCTCCCCGACTTTCCCTGCGAACTTCACTTTTTTAGTATGCCAGCAACATGATATTAGCTGCTGCGGCTGAAAAAGACAGCAGCAATGATAATTAACCCTAAAAGCGCCAAAGGTACCCAGAGATTGGGAAAATCAGACAAACTCATAAAATCAAAAAACAAAAATCAAAAATTATTTTTCATCAAAAAGACGACAACTTTTTTGGAATTGATTAAATTCCAGTTGTCCAACTGCCTAAATTTTCGATCATCCTGCGTTGAAGTGAACAACTCTCTTATCTCAATAAATTGTTCACTGAATCTTGACGAATAAACAAGTCTGTGCATATGCATTAGGAAACGAACAATGGTCAGGACTTACGCAACTGGCACATTTTTATTCCAACTGTCACACGGGTATAATTTGACTATAACGTTTATAAATCAAGATTTACGAGCATTTACCTCAGTTTGAAATATATGTGCCAGTTGACCTTATATTGTGACGCTTGCGTAAGTCCTAAATGGTGTTGCTTGTAGGGCTGAAGGGGAAGTGCGATCAAGGTAATACCTCTCGTCATTGCGAGTGAAACGAAGTGGAGCGTAGACGCCCGGAGGGCGGCTTCCCGATAGCCTTCTGGCGTGGCGTCAGCCATAGGGTAGCAATCTCCCCAGAGCCAGCTACTACAACAGAACACAATTTCGTATGAAAAG
Organism: Brasilonema angustatum HA4187-MV1; assembly: GCA_019359695.1. GTDB lineage: Bacteria > Cyanobacteriota > Cyanobacteriia > Cyanobacteriales > Nostocaceae > Brasilonema > Brasilonema angustatum. Next base: position 118,146 of record JAHHGV010000016.1, on the reverse strand, counting down.
CTTTATACTTAGCCTAAACCCAGAAACTTGGAAATCAGCGGCAACAGTTTGCTACACGCCTCAACCAATGTTGCTGCACTCGGTAAGCCAGCAACTGTACCTTTTAAAATCTTCATAGCCGTTTTCGCTCCCTTTTGCATCGCTCCTTCTTGAGGATTTTTCCCAGCTTCTGCTAAAGCTTTCACTTGTTCTAATGCCTCGTACTTTCAATATTCCACGCTTCTACGCAAGCACCAGTCATTTGGGCGCTGGTAAAATCAGTACCAACAGCTTGAGTAAGAGTTAGGTTTGCCGATTCTAAACAAGCCCGTTGGAAGGTGGCTTCAGTTATGTCAGCGCCTTTGAGATTGGCTTCTTTCAAGTCTGCGCCTATGAGATTTGCACCTTTCAGGTTAGCACCAGCATAGGATTTTCCCCTACCATCGCCTGTAAGAAGCAAAAACAAAACAGATAAGTTAGATAATATCGAATTACCGACTCTGGCAAAGTAGAGATATTTTGATTCGTAAAAACGAGTGCGTACCAGTTTCGCCTTTCTAAAATCTGTACTTTTAAGGGTTGCACCAGTAAAATCAGCGTCAGTTAGGTCAGCACCTCGGAAGCTAGTTCCACCTGTAGCAGCAAAGGCTATAGCAAAAAAGCGTATAAAAGTATCCTTTCTGTATCCAATTGTTACGCTATCCAAACCAATGTAAATACCCAGTTCAGAAAGTAATGCAATTACACCAATGACCAAATTTCCAGACATTGCTGATGACAATATTAAAAATGAAGCTAAGAACCAGGTTATACGATAGGCTATGTATCCAGCAAAGATAAATACTGAAGCCGTGATACAAGCTAGGGAAAAAGAGAAAGTTATGGCAATAGGTACAACTATAGGTACAACAAAGAAAAAGCTTAAAACTATAGGTTTCAAGGAAATTAAGCTTAAGGCATTATTGTAAATAAAGAATGTTATGAAAACTGATGCGACTATTAAGCTGATGAATAATATTGAAACTCCTAAATCTTTTGTAAAACCCTTACGAATACCGATTAGAAAAAATCCTGCAACTACAAATAAGCAGATTATGCTAGTAAAAAGATTATGAGGATTTTTTATTTCAGTTTCAGTAAAGTATACTGGCAATAGACTAATCATACATGTCAAATATCCTGATATTATTGCCAGCAGCCATGAGATTATGAGTAATCCAATTACCCAACGTCGCTGTAATCCAGCTTTAGCACCTGTGAAGTCAGCATCTTTGAGAATAGCGTTGGTAAAATTTGCCCCTCTAATATCTGCACCGCTAAAGTTTGCTCCTGTCAGGTTTTGACCTTTAAAAGAGCGCCCTCGGAGATTTTGACCGGAGTAGTCTGGCGGCATAGCTGAGTCAGGAAGGGTTTTTGTTTTAGAATTTATACAATGTGACTGTGCTATTTTCCGGATTTTGTCAAAATTTCGTCAAACAGATGTGTTGTACTATCCTGAAAAATGCGATCTAACATTCTAACATTTTGTAGTATCTTCAATAAATGCGATCTGCCGCTATGCTGCAGCGAAGCTATCGCCCCGACGGTGGGCATTAGTGTGTTCCTCATAGATTTCAATATTTTGGGCAATGCCCACCCTACCTCTAAGCTATCTTCGAGAAATGCGATCGCCCGTAGGGTGGGCATTGCTTACGAAATCTTGCAATATGTTCTAAAAGATTAAGAGCAATGCCCACCTTACTCTTATTCACTTAATAAATGCGATCGCCTGTAAGGTGGGCATTACTGTATTCTTGATAGATTTCAATATTTTGGGCAATGCCCACCCTACCTCTAAGCTATCTTCGAGAAATGCGATCGCCCGTAGGGTGGGCATTGCTTATGAAATTTTGCAATATGTTCTAAAAGATTAAGAGCAATGCCCACCTTACCCTTATTCACCAAATACCATCTCAGCGAAATCTGGAACTTGGGGCTTTTTACCACAACAGCTACAAGCCCAATCAGCTTGATATCCGCCTTTTTTTACCCATCTGTGAAAACTCGAATACTCCCATAAGTGGGGACAGGATACTAACCCATGTTTAACTGGATTGTAATGGATGTAATCCAAATGCCTTGCCAGATCTATTTCATCACGAATAGTGTGTTCCCAGAACCGACGTTGCCAGACATTACTCTCTCGGTGTTTGCGTCGCGAAGCTGAAACATTCTGAGGTAATGACTTTTTACCCCGTAGCAATCTTGTAAATAGAACTTTTAACCGGGAGACTCGTTGCGAGTAATCTAAATCATCTGATGGTAACGTCCAAAGGAAATGAATATGGTTGGGTAAAATGACTGCTGCAGTAATTTCAAAGGGTTTTTCAGTCCGTGTCTTGGCGACAGCAGTCCGCAAATGACAGATATTTTCTAGTTCCGAAAATAGAGGTGTGCGGTAGTAAGTCACCAGAGTTAAGAAAACAGTTCCACCTGGGAGATAGGAGCGACGATATTGGGACATATTGGGTAATATTAATAATTTTGGTGGGCATTGCCCTATCAGATTATTGTTATAAAGTATACTTTTTGAAGGGCAATGCCCACCCTACCTCTGTGCGAGAAAGAATTGTTAAGCGTTAAGAGCAACATCCAGGTTCATGAGTCAGGTAAATAAACAACCGATATTCCCTGGTAAAATCAAGACCTGAAGACTGTGTATAGGGAGACAATCAAGTTGCCTACACTTGGTGTAAACATTGACCACATCGCCACGATTCGCCAAGCGCGGCGGACGGTGGAACCAGATCCCGTGGCGGCGGCAGTACTAGCAGAATTAGCTGGTGCAGATGGTATTACGGCACATTTACGGGAAGATAGGCGACATATTCAAGAACGAGATGTCCGCCTCTTACGACAAACAGTGAGAACGCATCTGAATTTGGAGATGGCGGCGACAGATGAAATGGTTGGTATTGCCCTGGATATCAAACCCGATTACGTTACTTTAGTACCCGAAAAGCGAGAAGAAGTTACTACAGAAGGCGGACTAGATATTGCTGGTCAGATTGATAGAATAGGACAGGTAGTTGATAAATTGCAAAGCGCTGATATTCCTGTCAGTCTGTTTATTGATGCTGAAAACTCACAAATTGAAGCTTCTGTCAAGATCCAAGCAAAGTTTATTGAACTGCACACTGGGCGATATGCTGAGGCTAAGGATGAAACCAGTCGCGAGCAAGAATTAGCCTTGCTATCCAAAGGGTGTGAGCAAGCAATAAATGCAGGGCTACGAGTGAATGCTGGACATGGACTCACCTACTGGAACGTCTATTCTGTGGCTAATTTGCCGGGGATGGAAGAACTAAATATTGGTCACACGATTGTTAGCCGCGCCGCACTCGTTGGTATGGAAAGAGCAGTCCGTGAGATGAAATTAGCAATGCGGGGTCAACTATAACAACAATCAACAAGCAACTAACAGCATAATGTAACAATATTTGGGGTTCGACTGCGTAAATCTAAAAGTCTTTGATATGTTCAAGACAGAGATTATTCTTTGACGGTACTTTTTTATGAGCGCAACACAGTCGAACAATACTCCCGTTTGGATACAAGATAGAGACACAGTGATTGCACATAGTCGTGACGCCCAGTGGCGCTATCAAACCCCCCCAGATTACTCTCGCTCAAAAGAAAATCTTGCAAAACAAAGTACATACAACCACGTTGAAGGTTCACTAGAAGCGATTGTCCAAAACTTAGTCAGAACCTTTGAAATGGAAGCATCGTTTAAAACCAATCCACAGCAGTGGTTATCGGTTGTGAACGAACAGTTTCGTATGAGTAGTAATGGTGGTCCTGTTTATACAGCGTCAGATGTGGTAGAGGGTGGTACTTATAATTTGTTTATTAGCGATACAGAAGAGTACAAAGCTTCAGAAGAAACTTTTGAATCATCAGCCAATCTTTTCCAGACAGCGTTTCCTCAAGGATTTTTGTGGGAAGTGCTTGAGGTTTTCTCTGGTCCACCAAATGTTACATTTAAATGGCGACATTGGGGAACTTTTAACGGTTCATACAAAGACTATACACCAACAGGCGAGACAGTAGAGGTCATCGGTATGAGCTTGGCGCGTGTTACTGATGATTTAAAAGTTCTTTCTATTGAACACTACTTCGACAACAGTCTCTTCCTCAAAAAGCTAACAAACGGTCAAAAACAAACAACAGTCCAACAGCAGGAAGGTGGTTGTCCCTTCCATTCCTAAATCAGGTACTTTATATTTTAGTTATTGTGTAGGACATAGCGCAATCCTCTGTGCCCTACACAATAACTAGATTAACCAAGGATGAAAATGCAAACATACTATTACGTTTTGGCAAGTCAACGGTTTCTCCTTGAAGAAGAACCGATGGAGGAAGTTCTGAAGGAACGCACTCGTCACTACCACGAACAAGAAAAAGAAATTGATTTTTGGGTGGTTAAGCAACCAGCTTTTCTGGAAGCACCCCAAATGTCACAAGTGAAGGCAAAATGTCCTCAACCAGCAGTCGCGATTATTTCTACTAATCCTCAATTTATTACCTGGTTGAAACTTCGCTTAGAATATATTCTCACAGGTGAGTTTCAAGCTCCTTCACCAGAAATCCCTGATGCTTTGGCATCTCTAGCAGCCGTATCTTAATGTATGATCATTAGTCATTAGTCATTAGCCATTAGTTATTAGTTATTGGACTATAGACTACTGACTAATAGCTAAATACATTAATATTTTGATACAAATTAAGAAAATTTTATGTATAAGAGTGTTGTTCAGAAATTTCAGATACCAAATACTTTAGTCAGTAGTTTATTGCTAGGTATTATCGGGTTAAATGCTGGCATAAATTCTGCTTCTGCTCAACAACAAAACATTCCTGTCTGTCAACCTCCCAATTCCGGTGAGTATCTTTTGTTGGTCAGTAGTCCCACAGCAGAGAATCAGAAGCAATTACGTCAAGCTTTACCGTCCAGTACTAACACAAGCACTTGTAGATATCTCAAAAATACGGTGACACGAATTGGTGGGTTTAACAAGGCAGATGATGCTAATAGTTGGGCTAGGTATATCAAGAATATAGTTGGGTTATCTGCTATTGTCACCACTCGACCATCGTCACAAGTGGCACAGAAACCACCTACGGTTACACAGAAACCACCTACGGTTACACAGAAACCGCCTACAGTTACACAGAAACCTGCTACTCAGACAGTAAACAGCTATAAACCCGAACGTTTGGGACAGGGTTTAGCTGTATTAGTAGATTACTATAACCGCCCAGAAATGGTGAACAAAGTACGAGAAGTGGTTAAGGGAGACGTAGGTTTTGTTTCCTACGGAGAACGTCCTTATTTGCTGGCTGTTTACACGAAAAATCAAAAAGAAGCATACAGTACACTGCAAAAATTGAGCGATCAAGGTTTTTTTGCTGTAGTTGTAGATAGTCGCAAAGTGATGCTACTGCGCTCATCTGTGCGTTTGCAGTAGCCTTCAGCAAAATACAGTCAGGTTTTTTGGTTGATCATGGACTGACAACCAACACGCCGGTTGACTTTGCCAACCATGAGATAGTTATACCTAACGCCGAACCCACAATAACTTGGACAGGAGTGTGTCCGAGTAATTCTTTGAGGCGATCGCCATCAAACTCTGGGTGTTCGTGAAACAATTCATCAATCATTTGATTAAGGATACGGGCTTGCTTTCCAGCAGCTTGACGAACTCCTGCGGCGTCATACATGACGATAATGGCAAAAACCGTTGCCAGTGCAAATTCCGCAGAACCCCAACCAAGAGTTTGCCCGACTCCAGTTGCAAGAGCTGTTACTAGTGCAGAATGTGCACTAGGCATCCCTCCAGTTGTGACTAAAACTCTAATATTTAGCTTACGATTCTTGAGTAGTTCGATGACAAGCTTTAATGCTTGAGCCATCAAACAAGCTCCTACAGCAACCCACAACACTCGGTTTTCTAATATGTCGCCTATATCCTGCATGCTATTTTGATCAGATGGAAAGTTATGAGTTGTGAATGATGAATTCTCAACAGAGATATGATTTATGAATGATAGATTATATAATGTAAGTTTGCCCTGCTTGTATCATTCATCATTCATTGTTAGTTTAATTTTTACGACTGATGATAAAGTGTGCTAATTCCTTTAAGGGCAACGCTTTATCTCCAAAAGGTTCTAATTCTGCACAAGCATCCTCAATGAGTTCTTGAGCTTTTTGTTTTGATTCTTCGAGTCCCCAAAGACTCGGATACGTCACTTTTTGAGCCTGTAGGTCTTTACCAGCAGTTTTGCCCAATTGCTCGTCGGTTTGAGTGATATCTAGAATGTCATCAATAATTTGGAAAGCAAGCCCAATGTTTTGGGAATAGCGAGACAGTCGCTGCACTTCTGTTGATGATGCTCCTCCTATTATGCCACCACAGACCACACAAGCTTCTAAAAGAGCACCTGTTTTATGGCGATGAATGAAATTCAACGTTTCTAAAGAGATATCTGTCTTTCCTTCTGATTCTAAATCAAGCACTTGACCACCAACCAAGCCTGTTGCTCCCGTTGCATGAGCCAAACGAGCAATGACCTGTGTGACTTGCTCTAGTGGTACATTGTGAGTATGACTGATGACATACTCAAATGCGTAAGCTAATAAACCATCCCCAGCCAAAATAGCAATGTCGTCACCATAAACTTTGTGATTTGTCAACTTACCGCGACGGTAATCATCATTATCCATTGCTGGCAAGTCGTCGTGAATGAGCGACATTGTGTGGATCATCTCCACAGCACAAGCGGTTGCCATTGCCATATCAATAGTACCACCCATCATCTCACAGGTCGCAAGGCAAAGAATAGGGCGCAAACGCTTACCCCCAGCCATGAGCGAATAGCGCATTGCTTCGTAGATCTTTTCTGGATAACGGATGGAAATAGATTTATCCAAAGCAGCGTCACAAAGCTTTTGTCGCTGTTTGAGATAAGCTCGTAAGTCAAATTTGACTTCCTCTGGAGTTTTTTGAATGTTATCGGCTGCTACCATTCTTAAATTCCTTAGTGTTCTGTTATATACGTAACAATTTTACGGGAAAGAGTCATCCATCATTCGTTCTTCGCCATTTGTGACGTTTTTACCAAAAGACAAATGACAAAAGACAATTTCTAACTATGGGAGCGTTGGCTATAGCTATTAACCGTATTTTGTAGCAACATAGCTACAGTCATCGGACCAACACCACCAGGAACTGGCGTGAGAAATTCCGCAACACCAGCAATTGACTCAAAGTGGACATCACCAACCAGACGACTTTCACCGCTTAATTCTGTCACACGATTTATTCCCACATCTACCACAACAGCGCCCGGTTTCACCATCTCAGCAGTAATGAGTCCTGGACGACCTGCTGCTGCAATTAGAATATCAGCATTTGTGGTGATGGACTGCAAAGAGTGCGATCGCGAATGAGCCACAGTTACAGTCGCATCAGCCTCTAGCAGCATCAAAGCCAGTGGTTTGCCTACCAAAATACTACGTCCCACCACTACCGCATGCTTTCCGCTCAAAGGAATAGCATATTCTTGCAACAGCCGCATAACTCCAGCTGGAGTGCAGCTACGTAAACCAGGTTCTCCTCGCACCAGTCGCCCTAAATTAATTGGGTGCAGTCCGTCGGCGTCTTTGTCTGGCGCGATTTGATGCAAAAGCGTCACAGCATCCAAGTGATCGGGTAAGGGTAATTGCACGAGAATACCATCCACCCTTTGATCATGATTGAGTGCGGCAATCACTTGTTCGAGTTCTGCTTGAGTCGTTTGTGTGGGAAAGTGCTTGCCAAAAGAGTCAATACCCACTTTCTGGCAAGCTCGTTCTTTGCCGCGTACGTAAGCTGCTGACGCTGGGTTATCACCCACCATCAGCACTGCTAAACCTGGCGGGCGTCCTATTTTGGGTTGCAATTGTCTAATCGCAGCACAAAGTTCTAGCTGAATTTTGTTAGCTAAAGCTTTACCATCAATGAGTTTGGCGGTTTTTGTTTCCATGATAATTCAAGAGAAGTACGCAAAGCGCCAAGGCGCGTTGTTGTTTCATGCTTTCCTTAGCAAGCAGCAAAACCACATTCATTATCTTCTCAGATTGGTTGTCTAAGAAGACTTTAGAAACCAGAATTAGCAAATGTTGCTTGTAGAAATTAGGCCCTGTACAAATTAACTGTCATATGCATCACGAAATTTGGTTGTTTCCAGTGTTAACCATATCAAACTCTTTCACCTGCCGAGTAGCTTGTAAAGTAAAGTAGAAGGCAAAAGTATCAAAAAGCAGTTATGTACGTGCTAATTGGTGGAGCAGGTTTGGTAGGGTTGACTTTGGCACATAAATTGGTAGAACTAGGGCATACCGTAGCTGTGATTGACTTTGACCCTAATGCTTGTCGCTATGCGCGCGAACAAGTAGGGGCAATGGCTTTTGAAGGCAGTGCTGTCAGTACAGAAGTGTTGTTAGAAGCTGGAATTCGTAAAGCCGACACTTTGGCAGCTGTCCTACGAAATGATGCCTTGAATCTGGCGATGGTAACTCTCGCCAAGCATTACGGAGTCCCCCACATTTTAACTCGGATGCGCCATTCCGATTTTGCTCAACCTTTTCGATTGGCAGGAGCTAATCATATCATCAGTACCATTGAGCTAGCGGTTTCAACAATGGTAAATGCCATTGAGTATCCGCAAGTCGAATCAATCATGCATTTTGAGCAGGGACAGATTGAGGTGCTGAAACTTTTGATTCCAAATAATTGTTATGTTGTTGGTCGTACAGTTGCCGAAATTGCTCAAGATTCCCGGTTTCCAAATGGTTCCCTAATTATTGGCTATCAACCCCATCCCCATGAAGATTTGATGATTCCGAACGGCAGTACAGTACTCGAACCTGATTCAACGGTGCTGATTGTGACTAAACCAGGGTCATTACATCAAGTCATTGATTTTATTGAAGGTTGTAAATGATTTTTTCTAATGAAGCTATACCCAGTTTTTTATTTAGCGATCGCTCTTATTTTACTGACATCCTGTACATCACCACAGAATCCATCGCAGTCACAACCTGATATGAGTCAGGCAAATCAATCTCAAAAGGTGGTAACTTTAGATAAAAATTTCAAGGCAGTGATGGGTGAAACTATTTATGTCCCTATCTACTCCCACATCTATCATGGGGATAATAAAAGAGTTTTCGATTTAGCAGCCACTCTGAGTATTCGTAATACTGATTTGACCAACCCGATCATCATTACTTCTGTGCGCTACTATGACTCGAATGGCAAACAACTTAAACAGTATTTAGAGCGCCCAATTCAACTTGATGCCCTAGCTTCTACGGATTTTGTTGTAGATAGAACTGACACTAGTGGAGGTGTTGGGGCTAACTTTATTGTCGAGTGGGTAGCCCAAACAAAAGTTTTTCAGCCCGTGGTTGAAGCAGTTATGATTGGTACTGATTTTCAGCAAGGTATTTCTTGGATTAGTCCTGGCAAGGTTATTAAAAGTCAAAGTAATTCTAAGCAATCATCTTCTGTACAGGGTTCTTGAGGAAGAAAGGCCCGCGCGTTGTTGACAGTAACAACTTTGCAAAGACTACTTAAGGGGCAGAACAATTTGAAAAGTAGACCCCTCCCCGACTACACTTTTAACATTAATTTTACCGCCGTGAGCTTGGACAATTTGTTGGGCGATCGCCAACCCCAAACCAAACCCACCAGTTTTGCGGGAACGCTTCTTATCGACTCGATAAAATCTCTCAAAAATATGCGGCAAATCAGTTTCAGCAATGCCAATGCCATTGTCTACAACTTGAATCACAGCCTGACGTGACTGGGTAAAAAGTCGTAACAGTACTTTCCCGTCAGGGTTCGTATATTTGCAGGCGTTGCTAATCAGATTAACCACTGCTTGACGCAGCAAGTCTGGTTCGGCTTGCAGTTTCACATTATCAGGGGGTAGTTCGCAAGTCAAACTAAGATGTTGTGCATCTGCTGTAGCATAGTTGTCTGCTAGCTGCTGTAGCAAGTTCTTCAAATCAACTGCTTGCAAAGATTCAGGAGGTAATCGTCCTTCATGACGAGCCAGAAACAGCAGATTACTCACCAGAGTACTCATTGATTTGGTGATATCAACAATTTTCTCAAAACGCTGACGCTGTTGAGCAGGATTGCTAGATGTAGACAGTAAGGCGAATTGGGCATTGCTGATAAGTGCTGCTAAAGGCGATCGCAATTCATGGGAAGCATCAGATGTGAAGCGTTGTAGTTGGTCGTAAGTTTGACGAATTGGTTGCATTGCTAATCCACCCAACAACCAACCAGCCAGACCTATTATCCCTAAGGTTACTGGTACTGTCACGAGCAAAACCAGCCGTAACTGAGCCAGATTATTTTGAGTGGATGTTAGTGGCATTGCAACTTCAAGATAACCAATTAACAAATTATCTTGGTATACGGGCAGCGTTAACTCACGCAGCCAGATAGCAGTGGGCGTTTTATTCGAGGAGTGAGGTGCGGTCTTGATAGTATGAAATCCAGGGGTCATTGTCAACTGCGCTTTTGGAGTCGTACCGAAAAATTGCACCAGTTGCCCTTTAGTATCGTACCAACGCGCATATACGAGTTCACTACCCAGAGGTGGCAAATTACTTCCTAACAGCGGCACATTTTCCAGATCTAACTGTCCCTGACGCAAATCGTACTTCGCGTTGACTGCCATCACTCTGGATTTTTGGTAGAGTAAGCGATCTAAATCCTCTAGCTCGTTTAAAACTGCCCGGTAGTAAAGTACTCCGGCAAAAACGACCAAAATACTCCCCATCGTTAGGGTAAACCATACAGCTAGATTGCTACGACTACGATTAAACATAACAACAGGGCAGAGGCTAGTAGTTTACCACACAAATTTTGACAGGTAATCAGGTTGGTGAGAAACTAGCTGTATCTGCTTCGATTGGCGTATTTTTAATTTGGTTCGCCTTTCCATCCCTAATTAAACAATTACTTAGTGTTTGACTTAAACTCACCGTCTCAAGTATTATCCTTGATTTAGTGATGAGGTATAATATAACAATGTCAAACCTGAATAAAGAGCTAGATCTGTCTCTTTTACGCCTTCATGATTTATTAGAAAGTCGTTGGTTATCTCCTGAAAAAGTTTTTAGTGCTGCCGACGAAAATGGAGACGGACATATTACATCCGATGAATTCACGCTTTTTTTGTCAACATTGGGCGTATCAGCATGGTCTGAACAAGATAGTAGAGATATTTTCAACCATTTTGATGAATCTGGTGACGGTGAAATTGACTTGAAAGAATTTGAGGATAAGATGCTTCAAATCAGTCAGGTTGCCAAAAAAAAGGTCACGTATCAAAAAGTAGATCCAATACCTGTGGACGAAAGTACACGCTTTGTTTCACTGGTTGCCCACAATGAGATGAAGAGTGTTTTGCTCAAATTTGTAGAAGAACAACGTGACTTCTTTTCGCAAGTTCCCTTGGTCACAACAGGAAGTACAGGAAAATCTTTACAACAGCGTTTAGGGATACCGGTAGAAAGACTCGTTGCTAGTGGTCCATTGGGAGGGGATCAGGCTATTGGAGGTATGATTTCAGAGAATAGAATTAGTGCAATTTTCTTTTTCAAAGACCCGCTAAGCTCCCATGCCCATGCAGCAGATATTGAAGCACTGACACGTTTATGCGATGTTCATCAAATTCCTTATGCCACCAATCGAGCTAGTGCAATTGGTCTACTTATGGCACTCCAAGAATTTGGGCTTGACTGGCACATGGACTCGGATGAAAATTCAATTCTTAATAAGTATAACCAAGGGCAGTCTCAAGTTATTGCTGCCGTAGGACAAAGCAAGTAGTTAACCTGCTATCAACGCGAAGCTTTTGATAAGGCGAAGGTGCGGTGTGTGCCTTCGCGCACTTGCTTGTTCAATTGCATGATAACGCCAAATTCAGCTTGTTATCCTATGTCCTTGTCTCCCTGGTTGCTAAAATTGCGATCTTTAAAGCTAGCATTTGTGATGCCTGTGCCGTTATTCTTAATTGCTTTTGGATTTGCTGGTGAACCGTTGACAAACCTGCTATTAAGTCGTTACTACCGTACAGCAGACAAGCTTCAAGCTGAAACACACACGCTAACAATGCAGCTTCAGGTCAATGTACGAGTCATCAAAGCTGAAATTGAAAAGGAGCAGGAACATACCTTAGTTGAACTCAATACAGCTAATTCTGTACTTAAAAAGTTAAAATTCGAGTTTCCAGTCACAGAATTAGGCAATGTAAAAACCATGATTGCTCAAGAACTGGGAGTGTCTGCCAAAGTACAAACTCTGCAACCTAATACACAAATGCAGGTGCGGCTTGCAGTCAAAGCGCTAGGAATTTTAGCTGACATCAATAAGGATCAGGGGTTAACCAAAGTTGAGGTCAAAACCGCAGACTCGGTACTCAAACAGTTAGAATTCGAGTTTCCAGTCACGGAATTAAGCTCTGTAAAAGCTATGATTGTTCAAGAGCTAGGACTGTCTCCTGAAAATGCCACAATGGTAGTCAGCTATCGAGTAAAAAACTAGCAATCATTAAAATACTCGCTCTGGGCTCTCTACTCTACTCTGTTGGGGGGTTTGAGGGTATACCCCATACCGTAGACTGTTTTAATCCAATCTTCTGCACCAACTAAGTGCAACCGATGCCGCAACTTGCGTATCAGTACAGTTAAAGCATTGCTTTCAGGTTCCATACCCCATTCCCACAACGCGTCTTCTATCTGACTGCGGGTTAAAATCTGATTAGGGTGACGCATCAAGTACTCTAGCAGTTGAGCTTCACGGGGCGATACCTCCACAGTAGCGTGATTTCGTTCCACTGTTAAGCGATTGAGGTGCAGTTGTAAATCTGCCATGCGGAGGGTATCTCCCTGCCATTGAGGGGATCGCCGCCCCAAAGCCCGTACCCGTGCCAAAAGTTCTACCAGATCCGCAGGTTTAACCAAAAAATCATCTGCCCCAGCATCTAAACCTGTCACTTTATCTAGCGTAGTGTCTTTGGCTGTAAGCATCAGCACGGGTGCAGTTTTACCTGCTTGACGATACTGATGACAAAGACTCAACCCGCTGATTGTCGGCAACATCCAGTCCAAAATCAACAGATCATACTCTTTGTGGGACAACAGCCATTGTGCAGTTTCTCCGTCTTCAACGCCATCCACTATATATCCGGCTTCCGACAGTACAGCGTGTAATGGCTCTAACTGTTCTGAATCGTCCTCTACTACTAAGATGCGCATAAGGCGTTGTGATGATGATACGTCTTTGCGATCGAATCGCTTTACTCATGATACAAAAGTCCAAAACTCTCCACGTCTTCCACTAGTACTTCACCACAAAAACTTTAATGGCTGAAGCAATTTTCGCTCCTAGTCTTCTTTCCCTCTTCCTTTGCGCTCTTTGCGCCTTCGCGGTTTTTTATTTCACCCCGCAAAATTGCTGTGGCCGACTACTAGTGGTGTTTCTATTCTTTATAATTTGAATTTTCTCATCGTACAAATTGAGTACGATCACTTTCTGATCACATTTGTTGTCCATATTTAAAGAGAACCCAGACAACACGAAAAATCTTGGTTGATCAGAACTTTTTTAGCAGCAAATGACTTTTAATCAACTTCATCACGCGATTGGTACATTTGCCAACCGTAACAGTACGGTACAGGCACTTGACAAATTGAGAAGTATTGACTTCCCAATGCATAAAGTTTCTGTAGTCACTAAAAAACCTGAACCTAATGGCACCGACACGACTGAACGTAGGATTACTCCAACCCAAGGGGCGGCTGCAGGCGGGATCGCGGGGGCTACTACGGGAGGTTTACTTGCCTTAACCGGAGGTTTTGCTGTATTGCTAATTCCAGGGCTTGGTGCAGTGCTGACAGTAGAATCTGTTTTACTTGCTCTTTTGGGGAGTGCAACTGCTGGCAGTTTAATTGGCGCATTACGGGGTTGGTTTGATCCTGAAAAAGCCGCTCAACTTTATGATGACCAAAAACACCAAAAAGATTATTTGTTGACAGTCAAAGGCACAGATAAAGAGATTAATCGTGCCGAACCCATTTTAAAACAGTGCGGTATTGAGAATTGGTGTGTTTTTGATATTTCCAATAAATAACGAACAAACGCTCTTCGTCGGCGAACATTAGCGGTATCTCAATCGAGTTTTAGCCGGAAATTTGTATTGTCAATCTTAAACTAAAAACAGGGAGCACTATGACAACAGCTATTAAGGATTCGTTGGAAATTGTATGGCATAATATCTCTCCTGCTGAGGTAGCGCGGCATATAGATAGCCATCAAAAAGATGGTCTGACTTCAAATGAAGTGGCTCAACGACAGGAACGTTTTGGTCTTAATCAACTATCTAGCCAGAAAAAGAAAAATCCTTTGTGGCGTTTTCTTCTGCAATTTAACCAACCCCTGTTGTATATTTTGTTGGTAGCTGGAGTCGTCACGGCTTTACTCCAAGATTGGGTAGATGCTGGGGTCATTTTTGCTGTGACACTGCTTAACGCGATTATTGGTTTTATCCAAGAATTTAAAGCTGAAAGTGCGATCGCAGCGTTGGCAGAAATGACCACAACAGAGGCGTCTGTTATCCGCAGTGGTCAAAAATCACTTATTCCCTCCAACGACTTAGTCCCAGGTGATTTAGTCGTCCTGTCCTCTGGTGATCGAATACCAGCTGATTTGCGGCTGATCACAGTCCGGGATTTACAAGTTGACGAGTCGGCTTTGACTGGGGAATCTATTGCGGTTGAGAAAGCAGTCGATCCACTTGAAAGCGATATCCCACTGGCAGAGCGAACGAATATGGCATATGCTGGCAGTTTGGTGACTTCTGGACGGGGAAGTGGTTTGGTTGTGGCGATCGGCGCAACAACTGAGGCAGGCAAGATCTCACAGTTGATCGATCAAACTACAGACTTGGAAACACCACTAACACGCAAGATCGATAGATTTAGCAAAAAATTGCTTTACGTTATTCTGGTACTAGCCGCACTGACATTTGCTGTTGGTTTAGGGCGGGGAGAATCTGTGGTTGATGGCTTTAAAGCAGCTGTAGCCTTAGTAGTCAGTGCGATTCCAGAAGGGTTACCTACAATTATCACAATTACTTTGGCGATTGGTGTTTCTCGTATGGCTCGTCGCCATGCGATTATTCGGAAATTGCCAGCGGTAGAAGCTTTAGGCAGTACCACTGTTATCTGCTCTGATAAAACGGGCACACTCACTCAAAACCAAATGACAGTTCAAGATATTTTTATCAGTGGCAAGCATTATGTAGTGAGTGGTGTGGGCTATGCCTCAGAGGGTGAAATCTTACTAAATGAACAACCTGTTGATGTGACCGATAATTCGGCTTTATATGAATGCTTGTTAGCAGGACTGTTGTGCAATGACGCTCACATACAACAACAAGACGGACAGCAGGTAGTGGCTGGAGATCCAACAGAAGGAGCGTTGATTGTCGTTGCTCGTAAAGCAGGTTTGAGCCAATCAGCATTTGAGCGGGAAATGCCTAGAGTGGACGCGATCCCATTTGAATCTCAATTTCAATACATGGCAACTTTGCATGAAATCAACTCAGACAAGGTTATCTATGTTAAGGGTTCAGTGGAAGCAATTCTCCATCGCTGCGAGCGGATGCTTGACACACACGGGAAAGTTACTCACCTAGACTCCAAACAAGTGGAGCAACAAGTTAATGCAATGGCACAAAAAGGTTTACGAGTGCTAGCTTTTGCTAAAAAACTTGTAAGAAAGAACCAGCACTCTGTAGATCATTCTGATATCAACGAGCAATTAATTTTTCTCGGTCTACAAGGCATGATTGACCCTCCCCGACCTGAAGCAATTACTGCCGTCAAAGCCTGCAAATCAAGAGGCATTCAAGTGAAGATGATTACGGGGGATCATGCCTTAACTGCTGATGCGATCGCTCAAAAAATTGGTATAAAAAAAACTCAAATTTTACGTGTTTTCACAGGACAGGAACTTGCTCGGATGAACCAGCAGCAACTCGCTCAAGTAGTAGAGGATAGTATGGTTTTTGCGCGTGTAGCACCGGAACAGAAACTGCAGCTAGTCGAAGCTCTGCAATCCAAAGGTGAAATTGTAGCAATGACCGGAGATGGTGTCAATGATGCTCCGGCTTTACGCCAAGCAGATATCGGTATCGCTATGGGGATAACTGGAACCGAAGTTGCCAAGGAAGCATCTGACATGATTTTGACAGATGATAATTTTGCCTCAATAGAAGCTGCGATTGAAGAAGGTCGGACAATTTATCAAAATCTGCTCAAAGCGATCGCCTTCATCTTACCAATTAACGGCGGGGAAGCCATGACGATTTTGATTGGTATGTTCTTTGCAGCAACCCTGCCAATTATACCCGTGCAAATACTATGGCTAAACATGGTAAGTGGCGTTGCCCTGTGCTTACCGTTAGCCTTTGAGCCGAAATCTCCCAACGTCAAACGCTTATCCCCACGCAACCCCAATGAACCTTTACTTTCAGGCAGTTTGCTCAAGCGCGTCCTGACAGTTTCTATTTTGAACTGGATTGTTATCTTTGGCGTATATGAATGGATACTACAAACTACGGGCAATACAAATTTAGCCCGCACAATGGCGATTAACGCTTTAGTTGCAGCGGAAATCTTCTATCTGCTAGGAATCAGCCAATTCTTACCCTCAGTTGTTGCTAAGCTTAGGGGAAAAACAAAATCCATTGGTTATGCGCCCGCAATTGGTATTGTCACTGTTGTTATTCTGCAAGTCCTTTTTAGCCAGTGGAACATTATGAATCAAGTATTTGATACAGCACCACTGAGTTTAGCTCAAGGTTTAATTTGCCTTGCAGCAGGCTTACCTATGATTGTTTTAGCCCTGTTGTTAAAGCGCTTTGCTCCTTTAGAGTAGTCCCCACTCTCAGGCACGCCACCCGCTACGAATCAAAGAAACACCTTTTTCCCCTACACCCCTACACCCCTGTGTTTCTTCACAGCGACTAATCATCTTCTAACGCGAGCAATTGCTCATCAATATTTTTAAGTCGCTGTTGTACAACTTCTTCTGAAAGAATTTGTTTACGTATTGCGTCGTTGAGTGCTCCTTTCTCTGCCAATAGTAAACGGCGGCGAATGGCTTCGAGTTTCCTGTGTCCATCACTTTTAAGATCAAATTCATCTGGGCGACGATTGTACAATTCCCGCAAAGCTTTTTCTGCTCCTGCGACTCGCACCTGATAAGCTGAGCGCATCTCTTCGTAAATGGCTTTTGGTAATATTCCTGACTTTAACAAACTATCTAATTCATCTTGCGCTGCCTTACCTGTGATTAATTGGGCTTGTAATTCTTCAACGTGCTGACGAGATTCTGAAAATTGGGACAAGTGCAAACGTTTCACTATCCACGGCAAACTCACTCCCTGCCCGAGTAAGGACAGCAACACTGTCCCAAATACTATGGCAATGATTTGTTCTCGTCCTGTTACTGTTGTTGGGATGCTGAGTGCTAACCCCATAGAAAGAGAACCTTTGATATTGCCAAGAAACAAGACGTGCTGCCAGCGCCACGGAATTGGCCGGTCAAACCAACGTAATATAGCTAACAGCGGATAGACGCAAAGTATGCGCCCCACTTGATAAGCAACGATCGCCAGCAACACTGCGGGCAGAGTTCTCCAGAGAGTGAGTAAATCAACTTCTATACCCACGAGTAGGAAAATAAAGCTATTGACACCAAAAGAGATAGACTGCCAAAAGCTGAGCAACGGCAATCGAGTAGAAGCTGATATTTGACTTGAAAGTCCAATACTTCCAACAATTAATCCCGCAACAACCACAGCTACCACACCAGAAACGCTGAAAGATTGCCCAATTTGAAATGCTCCTAATGCCACAGCCACTGTCAGTAAAATACTACTGAGCGGCTCATCTGAGCGAACAAATAAACTCGTACTCAAATAACCCACAGCAAGCCCCACCACGGTTCCACCAACAATGACCACAAACAATTCTTGTAATCCATTGAGGATTGTCAGTGAGCCAACGTCATGAATTTTTACAATTAAGCTAAATAAAACTAGCGCCACTCCATCGTTAAATAAGCTCTCTCCCTCAACTATGGTGGAAAGACGGGGAGGGACAGGCACTTCCTTGAATACAGCAATCACGGAAACGGTATCAGTGATTGCCAAAATCACCCCTGCCAGTAATACTGCTGTCCAATTCAGTCCTAGTTCCCATTTCAACAGCGCTGCTGTTATACCAGAGGAAATCACAATCCCAGGTCCGGCTAGCAAGGCTATTGGTTTGATGGTGCTGCGGAGGCGGCTGAGATCAGTATTGATAGCTGCCTCGAACAGCAGAATCGGCAAAAACAGATTCAAAATCAGGGAATCGTTTAAACCGATGCGCCGTGGTAGAAGTTCTGTAATTGCTAAGCCTGCTAAAACTAAACCCGCAACATAAGGGACTCGCAGCCAGCGTGTCAGCAAAGCTACACAGGTAGCAACAAGTAGCAGAATAATTGAAACAGTGACTAATTCAGCAACATTCACTTTTTTGCTTAACCCCTGAGTTCTTCTGTTAAAAATGGCGAGCTTACAATCTTAAACTTAATCGTACACAGAATTTATTTTAAATACTGCGCTGGCATGACCGGAGCTTGACAGTCTTTGGCTCCGCTTTTGAGCTGTTTGTTAAGTGTTTTTGATACCGAAAGACAAAGTATTGATAGTTACTTTCTAAATGAAAATTGTCACAAGTCAAGCACTGATGCCAAAATTGGCTCAATAGATGATATAGATTATCCAAAAAGTGAAAAAGTTAAACTTCTCAGTATTAGATAGCCAGAGCTTTGCCGTACTCACACGCTTGGGATTAAGTCTTTTGCTTTTAGTCGGACTACTCAGTTGTGGTAGTTTAGGGTACTTGGGCATAAATGCCATAGGAGCCAACATCACCCAAATTCAGGACTTAAAAGCACAACAAGAGGATGGTAAAACACTTTACGTACAAGGTAAGGTAGAAAAGAGAGTTCCTCTTCTCAATCGATATGCATATCAAATTAATGATTCGACAGGAAAAATTTGGGTGATCACCAATCAAACTGGTCTACGCCAGGGAGTACAAGTGGTGATTAAGGGTAAAGTTCGTTATCAGAGTATTCCTCTAGGAGACAAAGAATATGGGGAAGTGTATATAGATGAAGAGTGATAATATAAAATATTTATTTTTAAACACTCTGAGAGCATCTAGCTCAAAGAAGCTCCCAGCAAAACGAGGAGAACGATATCATCCTATAAGAAAAATGGCGAAGTTCCGACTCATATAACAAATTCGGAAATTTGCACAAAGGTTTGGCATCTCATACAAGTTGCAGTCATCGTACAGGTTTCGACGCTAGCTGGGCGTATTCTTCTATCAGTCCTGGATATTCTTCGTAAGCGGGCCAGGTCTGGAAGCTATGAACCGCGGGGGTCGTCGCCCATGACAGCCTTTCCTTCGTCCAAGTTTCGATGAATGGCATGAACCATGACGCATCGTCCAGCATCGTCGCCCGAAGGTTAACGAATTCGTCTATTCCTTCCGGACGAGTAAACATCCAACTCATGCAGTGCGGGCAGAAGTAGTGGCGAGCCGCACCGTGCAAGCCGCCGATAACCGGCTGACCTTTCAGTAGCGAGAAGCCAACGCTTGGGATCGCGACGCTTAAAGAAAAAGCGCTAGCTGTCATTTGCTGGCAACCCGTGCAGTGGCAAGCCATAGTAAGCAAAGGCGCAGCACTCACCTTAAACCGCAGTTGTCCGCAACGGCATCCGCCTTCCCAGGGCAAATTCCAGTCATTCATAATACCGCTGTCTCCATTCTCTATTCATGATGCCGTGCGGATGGTTATTCCATTTGAATCGATTATTGTACAATCAATCAGTCCTGAGATGCCAAAAAATTTTTCAAAGTTTCTGGCATTGTGTACAAAGCAGTGGGAGGCACAATTCAAAAATTTTGACATAATCAGCATTTTTTACAACTTAACATTTGATGTCAGCAACTCTTGGCTTGGCCCCTTTGGACAATCCTACATTTAATGCACTCCTGACTTATATTATGTAATTACGCACGAGTTACTAATGAACTTGACTGTGAGATTGCGCACTCCTCGTCGCAATGACACAACTACGTTTCCCTTGGGTAAGTCCTGTTATGCTTAATTTACCGGATATGAAATGACTCATCAATTGGGCAACCAACCTGAAATGACAGCCACTATCAAAAATATCCCCATCCCAAAGCGATAAAAGATAAAAATCAAAGTGCTGTGTTTTTCCAAGTAGCGTAGAAGTCCCCAAATTGCTACAAAAGCAGAAATACTGGCAGAGATTAAGCCGATAAGAAGTGTCAACCAACCAGCCCCACTCAATCCTGCTTTGAAAAGAGTATGCAATTCCAAAGCCCCAGCTAAAATCACTGCTGGTAAGCCCAACAAAAAAGAAAATTTTGCGGCTGTCTCCCGTTCCATCCCTAAAAATAGTGCAGCTGTGAGAGTGGAACCAGAACGAGAAACGCCTGGTATCAGGGCAAAGGCTTGAGCAACCCCTACCCAAATTCCATCCCAGAGGGTAATTTTTTCAAAAGTGCGATCGCGTTCTCCTCGTTTTTCCGCGATCGCCAGCAGCAAAGACATCACAATAGATGCTGCACCAATGACAACCAAACCTCGCATTGGGGAGTCACAGGCGTTGAGAATTGGTTTAAGTAGTAAACCTGCAACACTAATGGGTAAAGTTCCTAGCAACAAACCCAGCATGAGCCGAAAAGAACTCGATTGATAGTCTTGCCCAGTTATTGCTCTTACCGTTTCTCCCGTCAATTTTTTTAAGTCTTTCCAGAAATAACTCAAAACAGCTGTTAAACTGGCTAGTTGCATTGCTGCTGAAAAAGCAGAGCCAGGATCTTGCAGTCCTAATAAAGTAGGTACTATCCGCATATGAGCAGTACTACTTATCGGTAAGAGTTCTGTAATTCCTTGGACAATACCCAAAATAATCACATCAATCCAGCCTAAGCTAGTAAAGTCCAGATTAACCTCGCTACCGTTGGCACAGCCTGTAGTCGCCACTATAAGAGAAAGCATAATTTAACTGGTTTAATGAATTTGTTTGCAAATAAATTACAGACAAATTAACCTGTGCTTGTGTTGTTGCTGTGACTAATGAATGGCGACAGTATGACGTGTGGCAAACTAGCACTTTTTAGGAGGTTGATCGCATGAGAATGACATAATTTACCTAAGTTGACATAAATAAAGCTGATACTGTTGTGATCTGATTGATAAAAAGTTAAAAGAAAGAATCCAGGAGTCAAAATCATCCGTCAGAATCATTTACGCTAGCGGGATTTGGATTCCAACCAATTGTAGGCATCCCCCATTGAAACTGGAGATTTAAACCCAAGACGAGACTAAGAATCGCTACTATGTTCATTCTGAACGCCCTATGGCTAACGCCATGCCTTACGGCTATCGGGAAAGACCTGAGCCCTATGGCTAACGCCACGGCTGCGCCTAACGGGCACGGCCCCGTGCCGAACGGTCTCGCTGCGCTTTAGACCTCTGGGCGTGCGCTTTGCGCATACGCCAGTCGCCTAGGTCGGGAAAACGCCACATGCTACCCTTCGGGAAGCCGCCCTCCGGGCGTCTAAGCCTGTGAAACCCGTCCAACGCAGTGGCTCCCCTCCTGCAGCGCTGGTCTCACCAGACGCCTACTGTAGGGTTTGCCTGATCACGTGCTGGTTCCTCCTGGCGACTGACGCTTATGTTAATTTGTTAAAAATATTACATTAAATTTTCTAGATAGCTTGCAGGTGAGAAGTGACACAAAAAGATAACCCTCGGAAATGGAATATGGAGCGATTGCCATTTTATTTGGGAATGATCACACTGATATCTATAGCTTCAGGAGCATTTTTTTCTCTTCTGTTGAATTTAACTCCCTTGAAAAATTATGCTGCCTCTCACTTACCTCACAGTCCTGCAAGCTTGACAGGTTTTATCCCTGCAACCCTGGAACATCCCGTTAACATTCTGATTCTCGGTATCGATAACTCAGGACATCCGCACCAAGGAAAGTTTACTCCTGCTGAAGCACTAGCTGGTAACAGTGATACATTGCTGCTGGTGCGACTACTGCCAGATAGCCATCAAATCAATATTCTATCAATTCCACGGGATACGCTCGTGCACTTACCAGATATCGGTATCGATAAAATCAATGATGCCAACGTGCGCGGTGGACCAAAAATGGCGGCAGAAACTGTCAGTCAGTTGTTGAATGGTGTTACGGTTGACCGCTATATCCGAGTTGATACTGAAGGGTTTATTCATTTGGTCGATGCACTGGGGGGAGTCGAAATGAATGTTCCCAAAAAAATGGACTACATAGACCACACGCAACATCTAAACATCCACTTTTCCCCCGGAAGGCAGAAACTGAATGGGCAACATTTACAGGAGTACGTCCGCTTCCGCCATGATGCCTTAGGCGACATTGGTCGCGTGCAGCGTCAGCAAGAAGTGCTTAGAGAAATTTTACGTACAGCGCTTCAGCCTGGAACTATTGCAAAAGTGCCTCAAATTATGCAGGTAGTCAAAGAGAATGTGGAGACTGACTTGTCGGTGGAGGAGATACTGGCGATCGCTCAAACTGTAGCAACAAACAATCGCCACCAGATGCACTTAATTATGCTTCCTGGGCGGTTTAGTAGCAACAAAGAATACAAACGTAGTTACTGGATTTCCGACCCCGATGCCACAGCTAGTATTATATCACGTTATTTTGATGTCCAAACTCCCAGTGCTCTAGACAGTGAAGTCAACTCAGTTGCGCCCCAGACATTGAGAATTGCTGTAGAAAATGCAACAAAACAACCGGAAGTTGAAAAAACCGTAGTCTCCATTCTCAAAAAACATGGTTTTAGAAACGTTTACGTCACTCATCATGAGATTGATACAGGGGTAGACTCGGGTGGACGAACTCAAATTATTGCCCAACATGGTAATCCGGAAGCTGCAAACGCAGTTAGCAGTACTCTTGGTACAGGTCAGGTTATGGTTGCTTCTGTGGGAGATATTCTCTCTGATGTGACTGTTGTAATTGGGGCAGATTTAGCTAACAAACTTAAGCGCTAGAGGCAGTATCAAAAGCGGCACAAATAGCACTACAATCTTTGTGTATCTGAGCAGAATAAGCACGAGCATAATCGAGTAAAGGTTTGCGCCACTGAGTAGAGGCGGCAAAATCTATGAGTTCATCTGCGATCGCTGAATTTTAGGGAACGCTTAACTATTAACGCTTAACTCTTAATTAGTTCATGTCCTAATCTACCTGGCAACTGCAATACCAGTCGATTCTCCCCCTTGTAGCTACCAAAGTTCTCCAAATGCAAGTCTCCACAGATCCAAACAGCAGGCGCTGCGTTTAAAACTGTACCGCCGGACTAATCTTCGTAAAATAAAGGACACATACCCCGTAAGAAAAGAAAAGCATCTGAACGAGAATTCTGACACATTTAAAAGTTTATTTTTTCTTTAGGATTTTTTGTACGTATCTGCTATATCTTGTTAAGTCATCATTGATTAACGTTGCTTTAGAGACAACTGAGACAGATTTCAGTATAAAGAAAGAAACAACTTTTCGAGTTGTTGACTATAATGATTTGCTGCCTTTTCATAAAGCAACAACTCTGGTTTAAAAGCAGGGTTGTTTTTTGTGTTCCAAATCACTAGGCAATTGATTAACAAATGGTAGAGAATACAAAACTGTGCGGGTTGTTGAGAAAAAAATAACCCTGATTTCAAATAGACCAAGTGAATGAAAGTGTTTTAAATTTGGAGAAAAAACTTATGGGTTGGTTACAACGACTTTTTGGCTTGGAAAAACCTGAAGATGCTCAAGTGAATCCTGAGCCAGCAGCAGCGCCAGAGGAAACAGGCGGGGAAGAAAGCATTGCTCCAGAGCGATTGGGGTTAAATGGAGAGTACGACCAGAGTGGTCTGGCAAAGCGGGTTGCTCTAGCTTTTGATGAAGACGGCTCTTTTGATGATATTGACTCCTTGTACGTAGCACAAACAGGCGGTACAGTTGTTCTCAAAGGGTCAGTTCCCAGTCAAGATATTCTCGACCAATTGGTACAAGTTGCTCAGGGTGTAACTGGTGCAACAGACGTACAAAGTGATCAAGTTAGTGTTGGTTAAATAGGGTTTCACTTCTACATTTCGGCAAAAAGAACAAGCTATGAAACATCCGTTGCAACATCGATGGATAATGTCCATCGCATTGTTGACTATCTTAGTCCTTTCAGGTTGCGGGAATAAGGCTGAAGAGTCAAGTAACACTTCTTCTCCATCTAGCGAATCTGGCGGATCCACATCTACAACAGCTCCGTCTGGTGGAGCTAGTACCTCAACAGAGGGAACACTTTCAGCGGAAGCTCAAAAGTTAGGCGTTAAGCCACAAGGAGAAACTACCTGTCCCAGCAGTGCTCCTGTTAAAGGCAAAGTGACGAAAAAGCGTGGCAATATATATCATGCTCCCAAGTCACCTGATTACGCAAAGGTCAAGCCAGATATCTGCTTTGCGGATGTAGCCACAGCTGGAAAGGCTGGCTTTAGCGCTCCTAAGTAGTATAGCTAAATAACAGATGAAGCCCTTGCTGTGCGAGGGCTTTATTATAAGGAGTGAATATGACAACCGAAGTGGCGATCGCCATTCTTTACCAAGAAGACAAGTTTCTCGTGCAGTTGCGGGATAATAACCCCAATATTCTCTATCCCGGTCATTGGGCGCTATTTGGTGGACACATTGAACTGGGTGAAACCCCTGAGGTTGCAGTACAAAGGGAAATTTTAGAAGAAATTGGCTACACTCTACCATCAACGTTTTCCAAGTTTGGCTGTTATCCTGATGAAAGAGTTTTTCGTCATGTGTTCTGTGCACCACTCACAGTAGAATTAAACCAATTGGTTCTCAACGAAGGTTGGGATATGGGTTTAATGACACCAGAAGACATTTGTCTAGGTACGAGTTATTCTTCTGTGTCAAAAGACGTACGACCCTTTGGGCCTGTGCATCAAAGAATTCTGTTAGATTTTATGGAGAGACAGAATAAATCCTCTCATAGCTCAAGTGTTTTTCTGACTAATGACTAATGAGTAACTACAAACTACCGCAATGGTTAAGTTTGGGCTTAGCGTTTCCCCTTATTGCACTCAACGGTTGGGTATTGCTTCAGGTTGTGCAGTATTTTCAACCTTTGGTCAATATCTTTGTCGCCGCCAGTTTGCTAGCTTTTGTTCTGGACTATCCAATTCGGTTTCTCCAAAAACAAAGGGTTAAACGCAACTTAGCCGTGGGAGGCGTGTTGTTGTTAACTGTAGTACTTGTCGTGGCTTTGACTTTCACCTTATTTCCCTTGATTCTGCAACAGCTTAACGAACTAGCTAATTTTTTACCAAGTTGGATTGATTCTGGAGCGCAACAACTTCAAGCTTTCCAAAACTGGGCTGCAACCCAACAGCTTCCGGTTAATTTAAGTGGCATTTTAACTCAACTGTTAGACAGATTCTCCAATCAACTTCAGTCCTTTACAGGTCAAATTCTTGGTATTGCGGTGGATACCATTGGTAGTCTGCTTAACGTGCTACTGACGGTTGTGTTGACAATCTACCTAGTCTTAAATGGAGAACGTCTTTGGGATGGAATTTTTCAGTGGTTTCCGCCTCATACTGGTTCGCAAGTACGACAATTGTTGCGTGAAGACTTTCAAAATTACTTTATCGGTCAAGCAACAGTCGCTGCTTTGCTAGCGGTTATTCTGATACTTGTATTTATAGCGCTACGAATACCTTTGGCTTTATTGTTTGGTCTGGTGATTGGATTTTTTTCTTTATTTCCCTTTGGTACAGGCATAGGTATCGCTATAGTTAGTTTGTTGCTGGGATTGCAAAACTTTTGGCTAGGGGTTGAAGTCTTAGCTATTACAGTGATGATTGACCAAGTCAATAGTAATTTTGTTGCTCCGCGTCTTTTGGGGAATTTGACTGGCTTAAATCCTGTGTGGGTGGTCATTTCTTTGTTATTGGGAACAAAACTGGGAGGAGTGCTAGGTTTGTTGGTTGCGATACCCATCGCCAGTTTTATCAAAGGCATGGCAGACAACTGGCGTATTGGGGGATTTAGTGTACAGCCTACGGAGCATAACTCCACTGACAGCATTTGTGATGAACAAACTTCAAACGTTGTCCTAGAGCGTTGACATTATATAGCAGGGAGCAGCGTGTGATTGTCCCGTGGTTTCCGTATTTTCTCATTCGTTAATGTCTTAATCTACCTGGCAACTGCTATAAACAATGATTGCCCCATAAAAAAGCCTGGAAAACCAGGCTTTTTTCAGTTATGAACTACGTCAGTTCCTCAAGAGGTTGCCAAGAAGTTTGGCAGAGGATTGCCACCGTTACGACCGACAGCGGGGATTTCCAACAGAGAATCCGTAGCTTGCGTGGTACCGTCATTGGTTTTTACGTTGGGGTCGATGGTGACGGAGTATTGATTTCCTGGATGTCCGTTAGGAACAAACAGTTGCGGGTGGTCGAAGGGCGCTTTTTGATTGCGGACTCGCTCATCAGTCAGCCCTTTCAAAAAGCCAACTAGCGCCTGTTTATCCTCTGGTTTCAGGTTCAGCACGGGCAAACCGCCAAAGTCGCCGCCCCGGCTGTAAAAATCAACTACTTGCTCCAAGGTCGCTTGACCTCCATTGTGGAAGTAGGGGGCAGTGAGTTCCACATTGCGGAGTCCAGGTGCTTTAAACGCTCCGTCTGCAATCACCGTTTCACTAGAACTTAGCGGTGGATTGAGGGTAGGGGGATCTTCGCCGAGGAGCTGCTTAAATTTACCCTGCTGAGCTAGCCGTGCCTCGGAGAGCGGATTGCCCAGGGGATTTCCTGAGTCGTCTTTATCACTCCTATCAAGAGCACCCAAACCGGGGTCTTCGTTGTTGGGTCTGACACCAATCCTGAAGAAGCCAGTGTCTTCAGCAGGGTTCCCAGGTATCGGCGCACGTCCGATTCGTTTCCTTTGAGCGACGGTACTCACTGAAGCGGCGGTCAATTCCGATCCTGCGTGGCAGCCAATACAGCCATTGCTCTGGAAAATAGTCCACCCCTGCTGTTGCTGGGAAGTCAGGGCGCTAGTATTCCCAGCTAAGAACTGGTCAAACGGTGTATCAGCAGACACTAAAGTTGATTCGTACGCCTGAACTGCTAGCCCAAAGAACAGCGAGAAGTTATATTCCATCTGTGTGTATTCGATTGTGCTTAAGCGGTTCTTCGGCTTACGGAGGAAAGTTCGCTCACCAGTTTTTGGATCAACTCGGATGACCACATTTGATTGCCACCACTCCGGTTTGAAGGCGTCCCGGATCAACGCCTCGTAGGACTTTCTCAGACCTGGTTTGGACGAATAACGCGACGATCTGCTTAAAGAACCTAAAACGCTGTCATCATAAGCCACAATCTGCTTCGCAAGCGGGTCTAGGGCAAGTAGCTTCTTACCGAGTTTTCTACCAAACCTTTTTAAAGGCGTCGGACTTGATGTCGAAGGTTGTTGCCTTGAGGAATCAGGTGTGTTGGTAGTGCTTTGGCTGTTTTGGGACGCCTGCGAATCAGGTTTATTCTCAACAGTCCGACCTTGTGCGTCAGTCACCGTAACTGTGTCCTCGTTTGTTTCGGACTGCGCAACCCGAAACGGCGCGATGATAGTGGTGTTTTCAAATGCCGTCTCGAAGGCATTAAGCGGCGGTCCCACCGCCTGTGAAGCTAGAGACGAATTATTGAGACTGACTCGTACATCTTCGAGCTGCCTCGGACTGGTTGCTTTCAAAACAAAAGCATTAGGGTCTCTCAAACCCAAGGGATTCACCCCGTTGAAGGTGTTCTGAGCCAGTCCATCCCAGAAGTTACGAAAGTTGAACACAGCGTTAATCACCGACGGTGTATTGCGCGGCGTTACCCGACGTACGTTCGTGCCATTGACATTGAAGACATCATCCTTTTTAGGAGTTACTTTGTCCTTGTCACTGCCTGGAACAATGTCAACGAATTCTGACCGAAAAACCCCTTGAGAGCCAGTGACGTCATTACTGTCGGACACAACGGTCGATGAGATGTTATTTGGATCCGACAGCTTATGGAATGGGTAATCTCCTGACGTTAACTGGTAGTTTGGACTGCCTCCCGTATTGAAAGTTATATCTATTTGATCTGGGTTAATCCGACCTGGGTTGATCTGGTTTTTGGATCTGCTGTCAGCTCCGGCCTTAAAGTGACAACTGGCACAGGACTGGATGCCATCGCTGCCAAGCTGCATATCCCAAAAAAGAGATTTTCCTAGGGCGATCGCCGCTACCTTATCCTTGATAAAATCCCCCAAATTATCTGGTTGCGGAACCTTTACCTGACTCAACGGAGGCGGTGCAGTTACCTGTGCCGATACAGTATGTCCGGCTAGGATTGCAGCCATCACCAGTGCACCAATTGTCGTGCCCCTTTTTATTTTTATACTCCTAAAAGATTTGGATCCCAGTTGGATCAGTCCACTTAGCATCCCTGCGACAAAGCTGACAATAGTTTTTGTTAGGAAAAAGAGCCTTGATAGCAGATGCATCAAGGCAGGAGCAGAACTCTTTTCGGTTTCTATGCGTGCTTGAGTTGTGTTTGTAAGTTTTTCTAACTCAGGCAAACGACTATTTATACCATTATTCATGGCTCATTTTTTTTCAATTCTTCTGGTTTTGTTGGCAAATCTTTGTATTAGCTTATGCTAATTTTTTTGCCAAGATGTGCTTGTTTGCAACCAGTATAATTTGGGATAGTTAGTTAAAAATAAAGCTATATTAAATTTTACATGAAGCTCATTTGACTCAATACTTGTTTTACAGTATATATCTTGTATTTTTTGTTCATTGAGAATTTATAAAAGACTATCTATTCAACTCGGATACCTGCCCAGTGTAGAATCTAAATCAAGTTATCTACTATGAACGTAGGAGGTCATAGTGATTAAGTTTTCACCAAAAAAATCTCTGTTTATTTTCGCAGTCTCTGTTTGTTTGATGCTGATTTACACACTTACATCAGGGCAACCCACCATAGCGCAGAGTCCTATAGGAGCACGAGTTGAGCTTACAGGTACAGATATTAGTGGCACCTTAATCTTGAAGCAGCGAAATAATGGATTGGTACGAATTCAAGGTAATATTCAAGGCAATCCAGCAACCTTAACTCCCGGTTTGCACGGACTCCACATTCATGCTGCGGGCGTGTGCGAACCCAGTGCCCAACCTGCTTTTACGACCACAGGTGGACACTTTGATCCTGGTCCTTTTGGTTCGGAACTTCCAGTAGAAGCAAACCACCCATATCATTTAGGTGACTTGCCAAACCTAGTTGTGGATGAACAGGGACATGCAACATACAATGTGCTAACTAGTCGAGTCACCCTCAGTGAAGGTCCGGTGACTTTGTTTGATGAAAATGGTAGTGCAATTATTATTCACTTATTACCGGATCAGCAAAAAGCGGGCGGAACAGCAGCAGAAGCTGGTGGTGGACGCTTAGCCTGTGGAATCGTAACTCATGATTCTGGACAAGAGCAATCAAACGATCAGATTTGATTGCCCTTGCTGATGTGGAGTAACAAATTATTTGTCGTTATTAACGTTTTTAGTGTCGCTTAAGATAATGCTTATATAGTCACGCTCTATCAGGGATTCGCCAAATAGATAACATTGTTTTCTGGTTTTCTTGGCTGTTAAGTATCTAAAAAACCATTATGTAAAACACACTTTAGGTGAAAACGACATCTACTCAACACCTTTACGACACTTGTTTGATAACAAGACAAATAGTTTGTTACCTAACAATTCAGATTGGAAGTATGGCTGTCTGGGCAGTTCAGTTACTACAGCAGTATCGAATCCCCCATATGACTAAAATCAGAAGATAATGACAGAAAACCAGCTTGTAAGTTACCCATGTCGCAGGACAACCAAATTGCTGTCGAATTTGACAATGTCACCTTTAGCCGGAATAATCGACCTTTGGTATCAAACCTCAATTTTACTATCCATCAGGGAGAGGCACTGATACTACTAGGACGTAGTGGTAGTGGCAAAACTACGACAATGAAATTAATCAATCGCCTATTTATACCTACACAAGGCAAGGTAGTATTTGATGGCATTCCCACAACTCAATGGGATGAAATTAGACTTAGGCGCAAGATTGGTTATGTGATTCAAGAAACAGGTTTATTTCCACATTTTACAGTGGAACGTAATGTGGGCTTAGTTCCATCTTTACAAGGTTGGAAACCCAGACAGATTGAAATACGAGTTCGTGAACTGTTGGATTTAGTTGGTTTAGAACCAGAAAAATTTGCTCAAAGATATCCACATGAACTTTCAGGAGGGCAAAGACAACGAGTTGGTGTCGCAAGGGCGCTAGCCGCAGATCCACCAGTGTTATTGATGGATGAACCTTTTGGCGCACTCGATCCAATCACGCGTTTAGAACTACAACAAGAATTTAAACGGTTACAGCAGGAACTGGGTAAGACAGTTGTGTTTGTCACTCACGATATCCAAGAAGCATTTCTGTTGGCCTCAAGAATTGGGTTAATGGATGGAGGAAAATTAGTAGTGTTGGGTACACCAGAGGAATTTCAGGGTTCTCAACACCCAGAAGCACT
The DNA here is from genome assembly GCA_019359695.1 of Brasilonema angustatum HA4187-MV1. GTDB lineage: Bacteria > Cyanobacteriota > Cyanobacteriia > Cyanobacteriales > Nostocaceae > Brasilonema > Brasilonema angustatum. Next base: position 87,231 of record JAHHGV010000016.1, on the reverse strand, counting down.
CGCATTTCTGCAATGTCTTAAACCAGCCCTATGAACATCAATAACTTCTTCCTGATAAAATATGCTCCGCAAATCTTGGAACATAGTTTGGAACATTTGCTGTTGGTAGCAATTTCTATTGGAATTGCGACTCTGATAGGTATCCCACTTGGTATACTAATTACTCGCCAACAGAATCTCCGGGCACCGGTTCTTGGTATTGCAAATATTATGCAAACCGTCCCCAGTTTAGCACTCTTTGGCTTGCTTATCCCCATACCTGTGATCGGCGGAATTGGAACAGTTCCCGCAGCTGTTGCCCTAATACTATACTCTTTGTTACCACTGATTCGGAATACTTATACGGGTATTACTGGTGTCGATCCAGCCATAATAGAAGCTGGGCGAGGCATGGGAATGACTGATAAACAACTGTTGCTTCAAGTGGAGATTCCCTTGGCTCTGGGTGTTATCCTAGCAGGGGTGCGGGTGGCAACGGTTATTGCGATTGGAATTGCAACTATAGCAGCAGCGATTGGTGCTGGTGGTTTAGGAGAGTTGATTTTTCGTGGTATTGTAACAGTTAATAATCAGTTAATTTTAGCTGGTGCAATTCCGGCTGCCGCTATTGCTTTGCTTGCTGATTTTACTATTGGTTGGTTGGAGGGAAAATTTCAAGTGAAGAAAAAATAGAACGAATTATAGTTCAGCAATAGTGAAGAAGATAGATATAGGACTCGTATTTGATTTTTGACGAAGCTAGGTACACTTTTATTACTTCTTCCCTGTTCCCTGTTAAGCGTCTCTACTTTGTAATTCACCAAATCAAACCGGATTCCTATAGATGAAAAAGAAAATCACCTTTTTCCTTGTAACTTTTACTTTGGTAATGGGGATTGTCAGCTGTCAGTTTAATAAAAGTGGTGGTGATATTGTTGTTGCTTCTAAAGGTCTTGGTGAGCAGGCTATTTTAAGCGAACTTTTAGCACAGCAAATCGAAGCAACAACAAATTTAAAAGTTGAACTGCGCGACTTGATGGGTACTTTTGTTTGTCATCAAGCTATAACTACTGGCAAAATTGATGCTTATGTTGAGTATACAGGTACGGCTTTCACTGCTATTTTAAAACAAAGAGTAATTAACGATCCAAAAGAGGTTTATCAACGGTTAAAACAAGCTTATGCCCAGCAATTTAATTTGGAAGTGATGAAATCTTTGGGTTTTGAAAATACATTTGCGATGATCATAAGCGGTGAAGATGCAAGACGTTATAATATTCAAACTCTCTCTGAAGCTGCTCAATATGCACCTCAGTGGCGCGCTGCATTTGGTTACGAATTTATGGACAGGGAAGATGGTTTCCCTGGATTGTCTAAAACTTACGGTTTACACTTTGCTCAGTCTCCTCGGATTATGGATTTGGGATTGCTATACCGTGCGCTTTTACAAAAGCAAGTCAATATCATAAGTGCAAATTCTACTGATGGGCAAATATCTCGCTTAGGTTTAGTTGTACTAAAGGATGATAAGCAGTATTTCCCACCTTATGAAGCAACGCCAATAGTACGTAAAGAAACATTGCAAAAGCATCCAGAATTAAGGAAGGCGATCGCCCAACTTAGTGGAAAAATTTCGGCTTCCCAAATGCGCCACTTAAACAACTTAGTTGAGGGCGAGTTACGTGATGTTAAGGAAGTTGTCAGCGAGTTTCGCAAAGCCAACGGTTTAGCCTAATCATCATCTCATGCGTCACTCGTTCTGGTAGAGTTTATTTATTATAAATTCTTTCAGAAGAGATTACTATGAAGAATATTTTACTCCAAACAAGCAAAGTACCTTTCAATGCTTTGATCATAGGTACTGTTATTGCTGCTGGAAGTGTCTTTGCTCAAACACTCACTCTGCCTAAAACTTTAATTGCCTTCAATTCGCCTGAAGGAGAAAAATTATTATTAGAAAGTCAATCAAGAGAAGATTTCTTCCCACTCAGTATGCAGTTTGTTACCCAAAACAATCAGGCATATTGTGGAGTCGCTAGTATTGTTATGGTGCTGAATGGTTTGCAAATTCCAGCACCAGAAGCGCCGCAGTATTCTCCTTACCATGTGTTCACTCAAGAAAACTTTTTTACAAACGAAGCTACCCGAAAAGTGTTAGCACCTGAGATTGTTTCTCGTATGGGTATGACGCTAGATAAAATGGGACAATTATTAGGGAGTTATGGTGTAAAAGTTAAGGTTTACCACGCAAGTGATACTAACCTACAAGATTTTAATAAACTGGTATCAGAAAATTTGAAACAGCCAGGGAATTTCGTTTTAGTTAATTATTTACGTAAAGACATTGGACAAGAAAAAGGTGGACATATATCACCTCTAGCAGCATATAACGAAAAAACAGATAGATTTTTAATTATGGACGTTTCTCGTTACAAATATCCACCAGTTTGGGTGAAAACAGCAGATTTATGGAAGGCTATGGCAACGACTGACTCAGCTTCTGGTAAGAGCCGAGGATTTGTATTTGTTAGTAAAAATTGACGCCTTCGGCGTATCGGCTCCGACATGTCAAAAAACGGTGGTTTGATAACTCGTGAGGATCTTAAATCTTACAAGCCCGTCTGGCGCACTCCAATCTGTGGTAACTTCCGCCAAGCTAAAATTTGCTCAATGCCACCTCCTTCATCTGGAGGAGTTCACCTATTAGAAATTCTAAATATTATTGGTGACACAGATTTAAAATCTTTAGGATGGCACCACCCCGACGCCTTACACTTGATAGTGGAAGCGATGAAAATCGCCTACGCTGATCGTTCACAATATTTGGGCGATCTAGATTTTGTCAAAGTTCCTGTAGCACAACTTATCAGCCTCGCTTACGCCAAAAAACGGCGTCAATAAATCAACATGGAAAGGGCTACACCTTCAAGTGAAGTCAAGCCAGCAGATTATAAAACGCTACAGCAATTTACATCAAATTCCGCTGATCCCCAATTATTGCAGTATCTTTTCCGCCAACAAAGTCTGGGCAAGCGCAGAGTCAGAAATAGCCTTCCTCTGGCTGCACGCAAGAAAAAGTTAGGAGTGGGGTTCTACGCGACTCGATATGAATCACCTCAAACCAGCCACCTAACTGTTGTAGATGAACAGCGCAATGCTGTTAGCTTAACTTTCACACTCAACTACGGTTTTGGTTCTGGAGTTGTGGTACCAGGAACTGGTATTCTGATGAATGACGAGATGGATGATTTTGCTGCTGCGCCTGGAGTCCCGAATGTGTTTGGGCTTGTGGAAACTGAGGCGAATGCGATACCCTTGGCGTCTGCGCTTTGCGCAATCGCACCGCGTAAAACGCCTCTATCTAGCATGACTCCCACTATTGTGACTGAAAATGGTCACCTCCGTGTAGCAGTGGGTGCGCCTAGCGGAGGTAACATTATCACACAAGTCTTGCAAATCCTCTTGAATGTACTAGAATACAAGATGGATGCTGGCATGGCTGTATCTGCACCTCGCATACATCATCAGTGGTTACCTGATGAACTAAGAGTCGAACCTTTCGGTTTGGAAGCTCTTACTCTTGCCGAGTTGCAGCGTCGGGGACACAGAATTAAACAAACTAAGCCTTGGGGTAATGTTAATTCGATTGTCGTAACACCAGACGGAACTTTAGAAGGCGCAGCTGATCCCCGTGGTGAAGGTTCGCCTAGGGGTTTGTAAAAAGTGAAAAACTTTCCTACCTTCTGTCTTGACTCATGACTCAACTGAAGTCCTTGAGGACGAGAATTCGTTTGCTCTTGCAGTTGGTATCAAAGTCCAACCTGCTTTTAACAATTTTTGGAAAGTCGCCCAACCCCTAGAACCGCCTGGTATTTTGTAATCTGGAACTGCAAGTTGCCCAAAGGCTGTGTAAGGACGCCAAGGTTCATTTGGTCCTGTCTGCAAATGCAAAATTTTTTCCTCACTGTCGCCAAATTTTGACAACCAGCACATTCTTCCATGCATGGCAAACTCCTGATTTATTTTAGTTAGCTTAGAAGCATACTTACAGACATCTGTCAATATCTACATCGCCCTTTTGGGGTACTTTCTGTATTTTTCACTGCGGTTAACCTCAAGACAAGTCACACAATTCAAAGCGAATGTAAGACGTAGACGCTTTACAGACGAAAGGCTATGAAAAGAAACGCAGTCATCTTTTGCGTTTAGCCAATGCTATCCTATGGTTCACAAAAATTGATGTATTTTTGAGTACTTTTTTTGATAGTTATCAGTTATAGGACTTACGAATTGACAAAAATCTGATTATATGCGTCATACTATTTGCTTTCCCTTCTTCTTTAATTAGATGCAAGCAAAATCAACTTATGCACTTTTGAGATCGAAATGGGAAATTTTTGTGCTCATCTGACTATAGTAAAAGCGCACGGAACTAGACCTGCTGAACGTCATGCACACAATAGTTGATTTGTAAAGTGCGTAAGTCCTACGTTATATGGATGGAGCATATAATTTATCACTGACAATATCGCGAATTTGGGCAACTAATTGGGTGTATATCGAATCAGACAAGATTGGTTGTGATCCTTGTAACGAAATAAACCCGTGCAAGTCAATCCATGACTTACAGCCACCATACTTGCTACTATAGGGAATTTCTTGCTCCTGGGGGAGTTTGTAAGTCCGCAAGAGGAGAATATATAATGGCTGACGCGGTTTCCATTTGAGGCGATCGCTAATAAAGTACTCGTTCCAAATGTGGAATGGAAGTAAAGCATTAACGACTGACTCCTCACTCACTGGAAAAATATCTGTAATTTCAGCCCAACTGCTGATACCAACTGTTTCTGGATGCCAACCAGGTGTGACTGGAATCACCAAATTAGTATAGTCGGGTTTGAGCAAGAAAGGCTGTTGATGTTCAAAAGTTGGGTAAAGCAAAATCTGCTTGTGGTTAACCTCAAAGCGTCCATGACGTTCATGGATACCACCTTTGCGGAGGAGCATAATTGTTTTGCCTGTTTCTAAGGCATTGATAGCAACTGCCCATTCTTTGAGTGCATGATTCGTCATAATTAATTCTTCCGTAAGCATCTACTGTTACTCTGATTTATTTTGACGCCAAGACCGATACACTATGTCACTGTCTGCAACAAATGAATTAAACCATTAAGGAGTAATTATGGAAAAGCGAACGCTGGGTACATCGGATGTCAAAATTACGCCTATTCTCATGGGGACTTGGCAAGCTGGTAAAAAAATGTGGGTGGGAGTTGAGGATGCTGACTCGATTAAAGCAATACGAGCAGGGTTTGAAGCTGGTATGACAACAGTTGATACTGCTGAGGTTTATGGTGACGGGCATTCAGAAAGAATTGTTGCTCAAGCTTTATCTGATGTTCGCGATCAAGTTGAGTATGCCACGAAAGTTTTTGCTAACCATCTCAAATACAACCAGGTGATTGAGTGTTGTGAGCATTCCTTGAAAAACCTCAGAACTGACTACATAGACTTATATCAAATTCATTGGCCGGCTGGTTCGTTCAATTCTGAACTTGTTCCAATTGAGGAGACAATGAACGCTCTTAACCACCTGAAAAAGCAAGGGAAAATTCGGGCTATTGGTGTTTCCAATTTTTCCAAAACTCAGTTAGAAGAAGCATCTCAATACGGACGTGTTGATAGCTTGCAGCCTCCTTATTCTTTATTTTGGCGGTATGTAGAAAAAGATGCAATGCCTTATTGCATCGAACATAAGATTGCGATCATTGCTTATTCACCTCTAGCTCAAGGATTGTTGACAGGAAAGTTTGAAGCTGGTCACAAATTTGACCCACAAGATAACCGCGCCAAGAATAAGCTATTTCAGGGAGAAAATTTTGAACGAGCTCAACAAGCTTTGGAAAAACTGCGCCCAATTGCGGAACGTCACAACTGTACCCTTGCCCAGTTAGCACTAGCATGGTTAATAGCTCAACCGCAGAGTTATGCGATCGCTGGTGTGCGTTATCCCGAACAAGCAACCGCAAACGCTCAAGCTGCTTCTGTTCAACTTTCGACTGAAGACTTGTACCAAATAGATGTTATTGGGCGGATTGTGACTGACCATTTAGACGATAACCAACGTATGTGGAATTGGTAATTGCGATGTAGAGGCGCAAAGTATCGCGCCTCTGTCCTGTTATTGAGGAGTTCTATAGTAATCCTATTTGATTTGTGTGAAAGTGCCTGCACGTAGCGCATAAATAGAGAGACACAGATCCCCGACAACTTTTAAAGGAGTCGGGGATCTTGTTTTTCACGATCTAGTAACCCTGACAAGCACATTTTTGGGTTGGCTATAGCCTTAGGCGAAGAAGCTAAACTCCAGTTGTTAAGTTCAGTAAACAACTGCAGGCAATTCCATAATAGGGTGGTAACTTAATAAATAGGACACCAAACAAGGCACAACCGAACTGAAAAGGGTAAATGACCCGGTGTCCTTCCGTCATCAGCCCGAGCAAATATCAGCATAAGTATCATGATAAGTGGCACAGCGCCAAGGTTGCAAAGGCGAAGCCAAATCCCAAAGCGGAAAAACGTTTTTTATGCTGAGTTTGTTAGTGTTATTGTCCACCCTAATTGTAAAACCTTTGTATTTCCTCACGATAAAACCAATTTGATCACTACGAAATCTTTTAGATAAACCTGGTCCCGCTGACCAGGTTTTCGCGTTAAAAGTTATTTCTTGAGTGACATAACAATGCCTAGTTGAATTTTGCACAATAAAATTATAAATCAGTGAACGTGCTCAAGTCACAACTGGCAAGTCATATGGACGAAACAAGAATCCAAACTTATTTAAATACAATTGCAGATCTGTTAAGATGCGCGACTCATGCGGAAGCGATGGATATTTTAGCAGAGGATAAAGAATGGATAGATGAAGGGTTCCTAATAGCCTTGGAACAAGTTGCAGGAAATATGGCAAACCAAAGTCGCCAATTAACTGCAGATTGGTTGTTGAATCTCAAAAATTAGTTGGGTGCTTCTTTGGGAGTAGAAGCAAGTTCTCACACCTGGCAAGCTTATGAAACTTTTTTAGTTGATGTATTGGAAGCAATTGAAAAAGATTGTGATCCCCAAGTAATGTTCCCCTATTTGGCAGCAAATCAGGACAAGCTGAATGATACTTTGGCTTATGTGTTGCAAGTTTGGGCAATGAATATCTTGCCACAATTGAAGGAAATCTTAGCACAATACACTGCGGGGTTTATTGTTGAGTTTAGTAAGCTGGTGCAGATGTTTGAGCAAGGTAACCCAGCAGGTCGTATGGAAATTGCGATTGTAGGTTACCAAGTAGCCGCTACAGTTTTTACACGCGATCGCTTTCCTTATGAATGGGCAACAACGCAAAGTAATCTTGCGCTTCCTTTGTCTGACCGTTTAAGTAGGTCGGCGTAAATAATTATCGTTGAAATAAGGCAGGGAGCAGGGAGCAGGGAGCAGGGAGAGAAAAGGTTTGAGCCTTGTTTACTTTTCGTAACACAGTTTGGTTTTATTGTGCCGACTTACTTACGTGGGGATAAATCTCATAACTTGGAACAAGTTATATACTATTACAACAAAATAAAATCGGCGTTGCACAAAGAAGGGATAAAGTACGAACAGCCAAGACACAAAAAGCGCCAAGAAAAAAGTCTTCTAGTAAGCAAAGAAAATAAAATCATCCCAAAAATATGTAACACCAAAAAGTGATTGGATTCAGGTGTTAGTATGACTTAAAATTTCCTTAGTTAATGCCATTACATTCTCCACCTCATTCACGACATAAACATTTTTGGGCGCGAGTTTTTGGAAGAAATTTTGACTTTCTTGATCTACACTCAACAAAATCACTTTCTTGTTGCCTTTCAAAGCTAGGCAAATTTCTGAAGCAGTACCCGCACCCATACCACAAGCAATGACTACATGAGAAGAGAGAACATTGATATTGTTGCGAGCATTTCCCATATCAGTAAAAATGGTAATATCAACTGCTTCAGAAATACCTTGGCTATGATCGCAAGGAAGAATACCAATAGTTAAACCATTAACAGATTTTGCTCCCCTACTTGCCGCATCCATAACGCCAACATTTCGACCACCAGTCAGCAAAACCCATCCTTCTGTTGCAATCAGTTTCCCAAGTTCATAAGCATTTTGTACATCAACTGCTGTAGCTTTTTCTCCTGGTCCCATCACTCCAATTATGATTTTTCTCATTGCAGTTTATTAAGAAGAACACAGCATACAGAACTTATACCATTTTGGATTTTAGATTTTGCGAAAAGTTTGATCGGAGGTTTCCTCCGATCAAAGCTTTTCAAGACGGATTTTAGATTGTGAAAGAGTTACTGGTAATCGGTTTTAGTGTTCCATCTGTCGCAAACATTTTTGAAATTGGTATTAAAATAAACTTCCAGCAATCATCCCAGCAAGGACAATAAAACCAATCCACACATTTTGTCGGAACATTTCAGCATAAGCAGAGTTCGATAAATCTTTCTGTGTTAAGCGTGTGAATTGCCAAATCCAATTTACAGTAGCAATGGCAAGACTAATCCAAAAACTAGGACCCAGTTGCAGAACTAAACCTAGCCAACTCAGTAAAAAGACAGTGCTAGCAAAGAAAATGCCAATTGCAACAGGCGCGAAACGACCAAAAAACAAAGCGCTAGAATTGACACCAATTCGTCGATCATCCTCCTTGTCACTCATGGCGTAAACTGTATCAAATCCTAATGTCCACGTCACAGTAGCACCCCAAAGCAGCCAAGTTGGGAGTGAAAGGTTATGCGTCACTGCACTCCAGCTAATCAAAACCCCGAAACCCCAAGCGATAGAAAGAACCAGTTGCGGAACAGGAAACACGCGCTTTGCGCCAGGATAAAGCAAAATAACTGGAACTGCTGCCACACACAACCAAAATGAGAGTACGTTAAGATAAAAAGCAAGAACTGCAGCACATGCCATCGCCACTATGGCAACTATGATGCCAACTTTCACAGTCAGCGTACGGGAAGCAAGAGGGCGATCGCGAGTTCTTTCCACTTGTGGATCTATATCTCTATCCCACAAATCATTGACGACACATCCAGCAGCACTTGTGGCGAGAGTACCCAAAATGATCACTCCAACAAGTGGTAAGGGTGGTTTTCCAGCAGCTGCCAAAAACACAGCCCATAAAGCGGGAATCATTAAAATTAACCGTCCTTCTGGTTTGTGCCATCGCAAAAGCCGGATAATCACAAGCCACATGGGTTGGGTGTTGTGTTGTTTTGTAGTTAGCATAGGTAGTAAAAGATGACTAAAGATAGATTTATTCACACATATTTACATCTATAGAATATCTTTATCTGATATTTATAAAGTCACAACCACAAATCACAACTTGGAATAGAACCAGGAAGTCATTTTGGTTATGGATCAGGGCTTCTACTTAAAAACAATTTTGTTGTACAAAATACATTGTCTCGTCGATACGTCGGGATTGCCAGCTTTTACCATCCTTAACAGAGAGAAATGATAGATGGTGAATTTAGTTTCAGCTAACTGGGAGAGTGTTCCGACTCAAACAGCAAAGCAACATCAAATTATTGCTGCTATTGACTTAGGAACCAATTCGCTACACATGGTAGTAGTGCAAATTGAACCTACACTGCCATCTTTTAACATTATCGGCAGAGAAAAAGAAACCGTCAGACTCGGCGATCGCGAGATCAAGACGGGGAATTTGAAACCAGAAATCATGGAAAAGGCGATCGCCACGTTGGGACACTTCCAAGAGATCGCAAAAACTCTCAACGTCGATACAATTATTGCTGTCGCAACCAGCGCCGTACGAGAAGCCCCCAATGGTAGAGATTTTTTGCAAAAAGTTGAAGATGAAGTCGGTTTAAGCGTTAAGTTGATTTCTGGTCAAGAAGAAGCGCGGCGAATCTACTTGGGCGTACTATCGGGGATGGAATTTGATAACAAGCCCCATATTATTATAGATATCGGTGGCGGTTCCACAGAATTAATTTTGGCCGATAGTCACGAAGGGCGAACCTTTACCAGTACCAAAGTTGGTGCAGTCAGACTCACTAGTGAGTTAATTACCACTGACCCAATTAGTAACACTGAGTTTCAGTACCTACAAGCGTATGCACGGGGGATGTTAGAACGTGCTGTTGAAGAGATCCAAGCAAATCTTAAGGATGGAGAATCCCCCCGTTTAGTAGGTACTTCCGGCACAATTGAAACTCTAGTGATGATTCATGCACGGGAAAAGGTAGACTCTGTTCCTTCTACGCTCAATGGTTACGAAATCAGCTTAAAAGATTTGCAGGAATGGGTCAATCGCTTACGGAAAATGAGTAACTCAGAACGAGCTGATATTCCTGGTATGCCAGAAAAACGGTCTGAAGTTATACTTGCAGGGGCAGTGATTTTACAAGAAGCGATGCTAGTTTTAGGGCTAGAGTCACTCGTAGTATGCGAACGTTCCCTAAGAGAGGGTATGATTGTAGACTGGATGCTCACTCACGGTTTTATTGAAGATCGTCTACGTTACCAAGGTTCAGTAAGCCAGCGGAGTGTCCTGAGAATTGCGAATAAGTACGACGTCAATTTAGAGCACTGTGATAGAGTCGCAGTCTTTGCCTTAAGCATATTTGACCAAACAAAAGGAACACTTCACGACTGGGGAGCAGATGAACGGCAACTCCTTTGGGCTGCGGCAATATTGCATAATTGCGGTCATTATATCGGCCATTCATCTCACCACAAGCACTCTTATTATCTCATTCGTAATGCTGAATTACTAGGGTATAACGAAACACAGATAGAGATAATTGCTAATATAGCACGTTATCATCGCAAATCTCCACCTAAGAAAAAGCACGAAAATTACCAGAATTTAGAGGGCAAAAATCATCGACAAATTGTCAGTCAATTGAGTGCTATTTTGAGATTGGCAGTTGCCTTGGATAGGCGGCAAATTGGAGCGATTATGCGAGTGGAGTGTGAATATCTAACTGAAAAACAAGAATTGATTCTGAAAATTTTTCCATCCCACGCCGATGATGAGTGTGCTTTAGAACTATGGAGTTTGGATTATAAAAAGGCTGTATTTGAAGCAGAGTTTGAAGTGAAATTGGTGGCGACTTTGGAACCGGTTACAGTAACTGCTAAAGATTAGATAATTATCACGTTTTGAATCATAAGTCACCGCTGACCTGTTGAGTGGCTGTGTTTTTCATGTTTTATCCCGCCTTGCGCGGCTTTCTCCTGAAGTATCGCCCACCGCCCATCCCTGTTATTTGCTTAATATTTCCCACTATTGGCTAGTAATCTATTTCAACTCAATACAGTTCAATTAAGGATTGATCCTCCCTAGCCCTCCTTAAAAAGGAGGGAACTAAGCCCCCTTTTTAACGAGCGTTGGGGGATTGTAACAAAATTAAACACCACTAACAGCAAGCGTATTGTATTTCAACTTAAAACCAGAAAACCATACTTTAGCTACAACTAAGTATTTATGCCTTCACAAATCGAAATAATTCGGTAAAATTAGTTAAAGCGATATTTTGCATTTGTAAAACAAAGGCATCAGCAATCTCATGCAACTGAAAAGCAATGCATCTCAACTACCCATCCCACGGCTACTGTTATTGATATCCCCCTTTTTCTTATGGGGTACAGCAATGGTGGCGATGAAAGGAGTGATACCCCACACGACACCGTTATTTATGGCGGGAGTGCGTTTGATACCGGCTGGCGTACTTATTTTGATAGTAGCAGCATGGATGGGTAGACCTCAGCCCAAAGGCTGGGATGCATGGCTGTGGATTGCTTTATTTGCCTTGGTGGATGGAACGCTGTTTCAAGGGTTTTTGGCGGAGGGCTTACTCAGAACAAATGCTGGGTTAGGATCTGTGATGATTGACTCTCAACCCTTGGCTGTGGCATTGCTGTGTTTGTGGTTATTCCAAGAACATATTGGTTTTTGGGGATGGTTAGGACTAGGGATAGGAGTCACAGGTATTAGTTTAATTGGCTTGCCGGATGAGTGGATTCTCCATTTTTTTAACTCAGACACGATTGTAGAGATATTGTCTGCAGCATCAATACAACAACTGTTTGACAGTGGCGAGTGGTTGATGCTGTTAGCAGCGTTGAGTATGGCAGTAGGAACAGTATTAATCCGGTTCGTCAGTCGCCATGCTGATCCTGTGATGGCTACAGGATGGCACATGATTATAGGTGGCTTGCCTTTGTGGGGAATTTCATCAGCTGTAGAATCAGGGCAGTTGCAGAACATTGTTCCGTCTGACTGGTTGGCGTTGGGTTACGCGACAGTGTTTGGTAGTGCGATCGCCTACGGATTATTTTTCTACTTTGCCTCTAGCGGTAATCTCACCAGTCTCAGTTCCCTCACCTTTCTCACACCCGTATTCGCATTGTTATTTGGCAATTTGTTACTTAAAGAAGTTCTCAGTCCGTTGCAGTGGGTAGGAGTCAGTCTGACTTTGGTTAGCATCTATCTCATTAACCAGCGCGAAACTCTCTCAGGGCTAAGCAACAAAGTGGCTACAGAAAAAGCTATCACACAGCAACAACAAGTTTTAGAAGCGTCTCCAAAGACGATAAACAAAGTTACCTTACCTGTGAGAAAATCTGAATCAGAGATGTTGCCTTAAATTAAGGTAATTAAAAAATATCTCAAAAATAAATAACTGACTCAAGTACAACTACCAGTTATGTGCTTGAATTTTAGTATTAGCCAGGGTTTATTTAAAATACCGAAGCCAAGAAGACATTTGATATTTATGTAGCTTATAGTTATTGTGGTATCAATGGCTTCCAATGCACGTTCTGGCTGAAACTTGCTATATGAGGCGACGCTATTCTTCTATTGTTTTTATTGCTTGCCTTGCTTACTTGGGATTTGACCAACGTTCAGCAAGTGCAGTTAAACCTGAAATTGTTTTTATAAATTTAGAACTTGCTCAAGTCAGTTCCAAAGATCCTACCAAGCAGTCCATTCTTGGACTTGGTAGCACAGGTGCACAAGTGAAGTCACTGCAAACCTTACTTAAGAAGTTAGGATACTATGATGGCCAGATAGATGGACGGTATGGCATAAGTACAAGCCGTGCTGTGACGAAATTTCAACAAGTAAAAGGTTTAAGTGTAGACGGTATTTTTGGTGACACAACTAGGCAGAGTCTTCAGACAACAATAAACAAGAAATTACCGCCTTCTACCATTGCAATTAGTTCTACGATTCAACCCAAGACCAACAAAGACCCAGGAACAGACATACTTTGGTGGTCACTCGTGGGTACTGGTGTTTTGGGAAGTATTGGGGCACTACTTTATATAGTAAGAAAGATTGACAAGGGTACAAAACTTGTAACATACCCAGAAAATTATAGTCAGCTAAACACCAGTTTAGTTCCGCAAACGATACAAAAGTTCGACGTCAAGAACGACGATGAGTTTCATAACACTAGTGTCATCAATATACAAGAAACAGAAACAACGATACCACCGTCTACTGAATTTTTACCAATGGAAACAACTTCTCGCCTTGCCAAAGTTGACATCATTGACCAGTTGATCTTAGATTTACGTAGCCCTGATCCAACACAGCGACGTAAAGCTATCTGGGATTTAGGTCAAAAAGGAGACTCACGATCAATTCAACCTTTAGTAGACTTGATGGTGGATGCAGATTCCCAGCAACGCAGCTTGATTTTAGCTGCTTTAGCAGAAATTAGCACCCGCGCACTCAAGCCAATGAACCGTGCTTTGGCAATTTCATTGCAAGATGAAAGTCCACAAGTGCGACAAAATGCCATCCGCGATTTAACTCGCGTATATGACATGATGGCTCAAATGAGTCAAATCTTATCTCATGCTGTGCGAGATCCGGATGCAGACGTGCGATCAACAGCAAAGTATGCTCTTTCACAGATGAATCGTATCCGTGCTTTGCCTGGTGATGCAAGTGAGGAGGACAAAGATACACAGCGAGAGGAAGAAGACGACGACGAGGAAAATTTTTAAGCTTGGTGGTAATTCTTCAAAGCGTTGACGTTTGCTTGCGGTTGGGCTTATGGAGCCACTTGTTCTGGTGTCTGATACCTGACTCCTTGTGCATCATACCAGTACAACAGAATTTACTATTGGTAATATCAAATCCGGTAGCATCTGAGTGATAAAAAAACCGCAGAGGCGCAGAGGACACACAGACAGAGGAAGGAGGAAAAATTTCGATATAAACAGATTTGATATAAAAGATCAAAGATTCAACTAATTTACCAAATTATAGCAATAAATCTCCTTGACTGACAATCAGACAAGAGCACGGGGTTGACAATTGACGCATTCGCTGCCGAGGAGAAATTCATTGGATTTCAAAGTGGACAGCACGAGTGTAAAATTTATCCTTTTAGACTGGCACCGCGCACTTTGTCTTAAGTTGTCAACTAAAGAAAACTAACGACACACTCGTTTTGTGGTGTAGTAACCTGGGTGATACTGTCTTCTGCCTACAACACCAAATTTGCGAGTATAGTAACCTTTATGGTACACCCGCCGTACGACACAAGTTCGTCGAGCAATTAGTATATTGTTGGGTGTTTGCAATAGTTCAGAGTGTCCGGACACCTGTCCAGTAGGGATCTCGACCGATTTAGCAAGGGAAGAAGCAGCAATACTAGGACTTGCCATACCCAAACCCAGAACTGCTGTTGCCAAAGTAATTTTTGAAAGCAACGATGTTTTATTCATTCTCCCAACTCCACCATAAAGTTTGGAAATTTTTGATGAGATATTTACTCTAATTCCATTTCATACCTCTTGATTGCATGTTTTACAATACTCAACATGTTTCCTTGTGGTACCAATCAGCACGCCCACTGCAAGCAAAATAAAAAACTTGAGATATTTTCTCAAGTTTTCAGGAATGATTGAAGTTGTTGTAGGGATTACACAAACAACGTTAAACGGAAAGTACTTGGATCACTGCAAAATGTGACTTTATTAATCCATACTCTCCCAATATGTGTAACGGCGGCACTGGGTTTTGATTCCCAGCGCCTTTTTTTGTTGACTCTAGCCTCACTATGTAATAGGTGTAGGCACACTTAACTTATGCAGTCTTGGGATTTAAACAAAGAAAAAACTTGAGATATTTTCTCAAGTTTTTTGAGTAAATGAGTACTTCGTATGTGATACGGGCGATCGCTTCGCTGCTGCGCTCCCTTGCGATCGCTTTTAACAATGCCTTCTGAAAATTTTAGATTTTTGAGTCAATGAGCCATATTTTTGGCTCTGATATTGGATTTTGTATGGAGAAAAAGATATAAATAGCGAATTGACTTAATTATCCAACCAATATTTTGTATCAGTTGTTCTTAAAAAGATTATTAATGCAATCCAAAACTCAAAATCTCAAATCTCAAATTGTTCCTCCACCTCTCAAACCAGGTGACTTATTACGAGTGATTTCTCCTAGCGGTGCTTTGCGAGAATTTGAGGCTTTCCAAAAAGGAGTAGAAATTTGGCGATCGCACGGCTATCGAGTCGAAATATTTCCAGAGATAGATGACAAATGGGGATATCTAGCTGGAAAAGATGAATCGAGGCGTGAACAACTCGCCACGGCATGGCAAGATCCAGAGTGTCGCGGTGTTCTCTGTACTAGAGGTGGTTTCGGTAGCACCCGTATTTTGGAAAATTGGACATGGGCTATAGAAAAGGAATTCCTCACTCCCTCACTCCCTCACTCCCAGCCTACGGCTCGCTTCGCTAACATTCCCTCACTCCCTCACTCCCTCACTCCCAAATGGCTCATTGGCTTTTCTGACATCACCGCGCTTTTGTGGAGTCTTTACACAGCCGGAATTTCTGGTGTTCATGCTTCCGTGCTGACAACTCTGGCTTGCGAACCAGATTGGTCAATTCAAAGGTTATTTGATTGTGTGGAAGGTCGCCCTCTTGCACCTTTAAAGGGTTGTGGTTGGGGTGGAGGTGTGGTCAATGGTATCCTGTTACCAGGTAATCTTACGGTGGCTACTCATCTGCTTGGTACGCCAATGCTACCAGATTTGGATGGTGTGGTTTTGGCATTGGAGGATGTGACAGAAGCTCCGTACCGCATTGACCGCATGCTAACACAGTGGCGGATGAGTGGTGTTTTATCAAAAGTTAGTGGAATAGCACTGGGTAGCTTTAGCCGTTGTGAACCGCCTGCAAATGTTCCTAGCTTTAGTGTTGAGGAAGTGTTGCGCGATCGCCTAGGAGATTTAAACATTCCCATTGTCTCAAACCTGCCTTTTGGTCATGACGCTCCCAATGCAGCTTTACCTGTGGGAGTCCCAGTTGAATTAGATGCAGACAAAGGTATTTTGAGCATACTATGACCAAGAAGCGGTGTTAATTTTTATTTCTTAATGTAGGACTCCTATTTTATTTTTACGAAGCTAGGTACATCTTTATTGCTTCTTCTCTGTTCCCTGTTCCCTGTTCCCTATTCCCTGTTCCCTATTCCCTGTTCCCTGTTCCCTATTCCCTTTTAATATTTATGAAGTTTTGAGTCCAATTTGAATAGAATTTTTACGAGCAACGCTTCAAAGACGAGTCTTCTCAAAAAAGGGCAATCCTAGGATGATAAGCTAAACAATGACATAAAAAAGAGTTTAGGATGAATTGTTAAATGGGTATTTCCTCCAACGCTCCTTATCTTCTCAGGGCAGCTCGTGGTGAAGCGTTAGACCGTCCGCCCGTATGGATGATGCGACAAGCGGGACGATATATGAAAGCTTACCGAGACTTAAGGGAGAAGTATCCTTCTTTTCGCGAACGCTCGGAAATACCGGAAGTGGCGATTGAAATATCCTTGCAACCTTGGAAAGCCTTTCAACCAGACGGAGTGATTTTGTTTTCTGATATCGTCACCCCGCTACCTGGTTTAGGTATTGATATGGATATCGCTGAAGGTAAAGGACCAATCATTCACTCGCCGATTCGCACCTCAGAGCAAATCGATAACCTGCATCCCTTAGAACCGGAAGAATCACTGCCTTTCATTAAAACAATCCTACAAGCATTGCGGCAGGAAGTAGGCAACGAATCAACTGTGTTGGGTTTTGTCGGTGCACCTTGGACATTAGCCGCTTATGCGGTAGAGGGAAAAGGTTCAAAAACCTATTCCGTCATCAAAAATATGGCGTTCTCAAATCCGACGCTGCTGGATAAGTTGCTGACAAAATTCGCAGATGCGATCGCCATTTATGTCCGCTATCAAATTGATTGTGGCGCACAAGTTGTGCAAATGTTTGATTCTTGGGCAGGACAATTGAGTCCCCAAGATTATGAAACCTTCGCACTACCCTATCAGCAGCGGGTTTTCCAACAAGTGAGACAAACTCATCCTGATACACCCCTGATTCTACTGGTGAGTGGTAGTGCAGGTTTGCTTGAGAAGATGGCACTCTCAGGCGCGGATGTGATTACTGTAGACTGGACAGTAGATATGGCAGACGCACGGCAAAGATTAGGCAAGCACCTGAAAGTACAGGGAAATCTTGATCCTGGTGTGTTGTTTGGTTCTAAGGAATTTATTCGCGATCGCATTTACGATACTGTTCGCAAAGCTGGTAATAAAGGGCACATTTTAAATTTGGGTCACGGTGTTTTACCGGAAACTCCAGAGGAAAATGTTGCTTTCTTCTTTGAAACCGCTAAGCAACTCAGTAGTGCAGTTGTATGATCAGGCGAGGTTAGGGGCGCAATCGTTTGTGCTCGTACAGGAGTTATAGATTATGGATCAATTGTGAAACTTTATTTATGATTCAGAATTCATAATTGATAACTCCTGAATCTTATTTGAAACTCTCTATGACCCAGAAACGAATTTTAGTCACGGGTGCAAGTGGTTGTATCGGTCACTACATAAGTGAAGCCTTAATTCAAGAAACAGAACACGAACTGTATCTGCTGGTTAGGAATCCAAAGAAACTGCAAGTCGATACTCAAGCACGTCCTGGTGTTACCGTCTTGCAGGGTGATATGCAAGAAATAAGTAAATTTGCCGAGTTGTTGAAAACGATAGATATTGCTGTGTTAACAGCGACGGCTTGGGGCGGTGAACAGACTTTTGATATTAATGTCCATAAAACCCATGAGTTGCTCAATTTGCTAGATCCAGACAAATGCGAACAAGTGATTTATTTTTCCACTGCTAGCGTTTTGGATCGCAACAACCAACCTTTGAAGGAAGCAGGGGAACTGGGTACAGACTATATCCGTTCCAAGTACGATTGCTTGCATAAGATATCGCAGTTAGCTATAGCCCCTAAAGTGACGAGTGTTTTTCCTACTTTAGTGCTGGGGGGCGATCGCAACAAACCCTACTCTCACATTACATCTGGTATTCCAGAAGTCACCAAATATATAAATTTGATTCGCTATTTAAAAGCAGATGGCAGTTTCCACTTCATTCACGGACGAGATATTGCCACAGTGATCAGACATTTGATTGAGAATCCTCCAAAAAAAGAGGAAACACGCTCCATTGTTTTGGGTCAAGAAAAATTAACTGTAAATCAAGCAATAGAAGAAGTTTGCGCTTATTTAGGCAAAAAGATTTACTTTCGCATCCCTTTATCTATATCTTTAGCCAATTTAATTATTGTTTTGTTCCGTATTCAGATGGCTGCTTGGGATAGATTCAGTATGAACTATCGGCATTTTACTTACCAAAATGTTGTGAATCCAGCCAGCTTGGATTTGCCTAATTATTGTGCGACGATGAGCCATGTTTTAAAAATCAGTGGTGTTAAGCCATTTATCAAGTAAGGTCAGTTTCGTTTAATGACCTCAGAACCGTTACCAATCCGTGGAAAAAACCTATACCTCATTTTTAGATACATTTTTTTGAAAAATCCTCGTTCAAGTTTTAATAAGTCAGGACTTACGCAACTGTCTATTTGATGAGTGGGCATCCGATCAAGACCCGTTGTTTCGGGAGATTTTTTACCAGCATCTGTTAACGGAACTAAAGCACAGAGGCAAAACTGTACTGGTAATTAGCCATGATGACCGATACTTTCACTTGGCAGACCGGATTGTGAAGCTAGACTACGGCAAGCTAGCATATGACTAGGACTTATAGGCGTTTACGTAGCAGGCGGACATAAAACAACGCTACGCGTAGAATTATTGAGTTAATTTCAGTAGACCTAAAAGTTCTGCGATCGCTAAAAAATAATTGAATCAGTTGGGTGTGAAATTGAGTATTTGCCACCCTATGAACAATTAAGGAATTTCGTTCCTAAGGAGTTTGTAATGAACGCTTAACCAGCTTGAGTCTAGGAGTAAAAACTTTAGACTTGACACTCAACAGCAAGCGTCGATAACGGAAAAACCCTTGTATTGCCTTTTGGACTGGTGGAGAACTTTGGGCGACTGATCCCTCAAACCATAATCCTTGATTGTAAGCGAATCTCGCAGTCAAGAAAGATTTAGCAACATTCATCCAAGCGTAGGATTGGGCAAGAGAATTAGTATTCTCACTATGACCTGCTTCCCAAGGAAAATCACCCCAAGCCTTCGCCTCTGTATAAGAAGGGTTTAACCAAAACGACTGAAGCACATCTGCTGAAGCTTCGCGCACATCTGCCCACGGATTAACTAAGTTTGAATCAAGTAACAGATTCTCTGTAAAACAGTAAACTGCCTTCCTGACAAGTGGTAGTCCCCAATCGATAATTTTTTGGTTACGTTCTTCCTTGAATACTGGTCGAACTTGATCCCCTTCCTCCATGAAGCCAAGCACGGTACCATGATCTGCACTACAAAACATTTCCAAAGGAACAATACCCAATTCAGGTAAAACATCTTTGAAGCCAGTTCTTGTCCGTTGATCAAAGAAATAGGCTTTCTTAGAGTCAGATTGATTGTTGTGGGAATTACTCTTAAGACCATAAAATAGACCCACATCAAGTGTCGCACCGTTGGCTTTCACAAGTGCAGCTAGGGAATCATACGAGCTGCCAAACCAACCGACATCAACTAATCCCTTTGGAATTGAGTCAAGCACTCCCTCTTGTTCCAGATATTTCATCAGAACTTGTTGCTTCTGTTGTGCTTTGTGAAGAATAAGTTCACTAACTTCCGGTTTGTCAAGCACTGGGTGCAATAGCTGCACCTCTTGCGGACTAAGAATTCGCGACCAATCTTCTTGTTTGAATCCAACAGCAGCTAAGCTATCACGAATCTCTTCGGGAGCAATAGAAACCCGCGCCAGAAAGTCTTGAATAGAGAGGGTACTCGTGCCATCCAAAATCCAGCTTGGTCTTTTGAGCATCTCCAGTGCCTGCTGTTGATCAAGACTGACGACTGCTGGGAGATTCCACGATAATCTGCTGCCGTAGATATAGCGAAGTTCGCAAGAAAAGTTGAGCTTGGGGACTAATCTACGCGCTATTTCCAGCAAAACTTGACCATCTCTCGACACAAAGTAGAGCCGTTTTAAGCCCATCCGCTGAGCCTGTTGGAGTATCCAGAGAACATAGCCGACTAATGTCGGACCAACCACGCCCGCAGCGGCATCACGCAAAGCCTCTTCTTTTGAGGACGACACCGGGACTTGCAAGCGCACCAATCTGGAGGCACCAGCCATAGCAGAAGATAAACCCTCTGTCGCGTAGGAATGTGACTCTAGTTTTTGTTCATATCTATTCAAGTTGCCTTCGGAAAAATGTTGAGCTTTCAACCCAACTTTTTTGGCACCCTGAACATCAATACGAAAATCATTACCATAGTGAGATACTTCCGCAGGCGAAACACCTTCACGACTGAGCAATTCTCCGAAAAGTTCACCTGTTGCCTTGGATTTTCCGTATTCATAAGATACATACAGTTCATCACCATCCACCCAGAACGAATGACGCATTAACTGATCTTTGATGAACTCAGCAGGCAAATACATATCGGAGACAAAAACCACACGCTTGTTTTGCTTGCGGGCAGCTTGTATGAGATCCCTTGCGATGGGGATCGGGCGAATCAGTTCAGATTCCAAGGCACATTCAATGTGTATGATTTTTTCGCGTTGTTCATCAGTTAGTCGTAGTGCGATCGCAACTTCTGTGTAGATTTGATGCAAAGAATATTTTTCACCGATATTGCTATATGCTCGGAACTCAGCTGTAGTGCGAGCATGAACAAAGGCTTCAGGTGTACAGTGAATCAGAGATAGACTAGCTAATCGCTTACCTAGCAAAAGAAAAAACGCTTTTGGTGTTCCCACCACTCGTGTCAGAACCGTGTCGAAAACGTCAAATGAAGAGATTTGCATTGTGTTGTGTTAATGTATTCGTTTTTAGTAAAAATTAGCCAAGGAACACCAGTTGCGACACTTATCATCCAGTAAGTGTCGCCCAACAGTATCCGTCACCCGCGCATGGTGCGGAGTTTACGGGCATACTAACAAAGGCTGCAGAGGCAGCCAATAGAGATTAGCCTACGCAGGTAGGCTTAGTTTGTTTAGCCTGTCGGCTAATTCAACAAGTCTTGAGAGACCATCAAGTTAAGGCTAAATTAAACCAAAACTTGTGTCTGACATCCCTAACATAATGTCTTAAAGCAATTTCTTTACTAGCAAATTTATCTGGATAAATAAATTGGTCTTCTACATTGAGAACATATCGTTGCGAGCACAAAGGCTTGCCATGATTGTGGTGGATTGTCAAATGCACCACTGTTTGTTCAGTGAAATACGAGGGAAGTCCTTCTATCTTCGCCAAACGTTCAATAGCAAAACTCCAATCCAACTCGTGCTTGAATAAAATAAATCCAGCATTGATTGGATTTAACTTCTCGGATTCATCGTAAATGATTCTTTGATCTAATGAATTAGAACAATCAGATAGATATCTAGTGTATTGATCATCTGAAGTAGCTAACTCAACTAAGTCAATTCCACCTGGGAAAAACAAAATATCAGAATCCGTGTAGATCGTTGGACCATTCACAGGAATTGACATTAATGCCGATAACTTTCTGCCCATTGTATGGTGTTGAGCATATTCAGAAACACATTCAGGCAAGTCGTTTCTAATCAGTTCTTTTAAAGGCACCACCTCAACACAGGGATGTATGCGACGGAGTAAACGACAACTATCATCAGTATAGCTACCATCAGAAATAACAATGAATTTATCTGGAATACCTACATAACGGATGAATGACCGAATACTTACCACTTGTTCTGGTAAATCACGCTCACATGATAAAGAATAAATCTTAATTGGAACTTTTCGATTTTGTTTTATAGGAGCTTTGACCAACTTAACAACTACATCTCTATAAATAGAACGAATAAATTGCCCTTGAAATTTGGCTGTATGATAACCTATGTTTACCATTTGTTGATCCTTATAAAAATAAAATTTACGAATACAGCTACAGTCATACTTAAGTATGTAGATTGGTGGCTGCAATCCTACTTAGGTTGAAAGGATATCAATTTATATTAGACTTTATGGATACTAAATAGAAACTCTGGAATGAATTCCTAATAGTTTCTTTATTAGTTTTGCCAAATCTCTCTGGTTAGTTAGAGGACATCTGAATATAAAATTGCATATGTACAATAGATTAATTGCGTGGAAATACATGGTCAAGAAAGATTTGTTTTTTTTACATATTTTTTATATTTGCCAGACAGTATATGTCGAGATTCCTAATTTTAGGAGTCGCGTATTGACAGGAAAGTTTTTAAAATCTATAATTTAAGACTTTAAGCATATGTAGTCGTAAACATCCCATGCTAACCCTATGGGAGAATCCCATTTTGGAACATATACCTCGGAAATAGAATTCAAAGGCTATACAAACTTAAGTCTGTGGGCTAAATACGCCGAAATGGGAGACTCCCAACGTCCGTTAAGACTCCCACTCCTTTCAAGGATACTCCTAGCGGATTAGCGACGGTGCGCGAACGTAAATGCGTGCAGATCTGCATAAAGAGACGCATAAAGCCGTATCGCACTCGTTGCTTTGGTTTTTCGTAGAAAGCAGCTACACTTTTCTAGGAATTAATACAGTTAGTGCATGCGGGAAAGCTCTGCTTGTTCTTGCTACCAGTGTTTAAAGTAGAGAGAGGGCTGCTTGAAATCTCATGCGTGAAACAGACTGAATAATCATGCTTTTGTACCATAATGTTTTACCTATCTAGCTTAAGTGTCTTATCTGTCGTTGCATTTGTGTAAAAAAATTGATAGTATACAAAAGCTTTGGCTTTGCCAAGTCACAAACAGAACTTACTATACTTACTTATATGAAAACCGAATTGGCTACTGAGCTATGACTAGTCTTGAGCAGAAAAATCAGACGGAAATATCTGATACCCAGGAACAATCATCCTCCTCATTAAGTCAAAAAATGTTGTTTTCCCTAAAGGTGATTGAGTATTTATTTTTAGCTGCTTTTATTGGTTCAGGTGTTATTACTCTTGTTCTGCCAGACAATCCAAGAGTCGTACTCAGTGGATCTATCTCTTTGGCTATCTTTGTTTTTCTGTTTCTCATCAATCAACAAGTGTTTCGGGTTTCTAGTAACGCGGCTTCTAAACTTGAGCTACAGCGAAAAGCCGAACTCTATCTGATGAACAGTAACAATCACTCGACAAAGAACCCGATAGCGCCAGCAAGAGAAAAGGCTTTACAGTATTCCCAAGAGTTGATTGACGATTATAAAAAAACTCGAAATTTATCGAGAAATCTTTACTATGGTTTGCAAATCGGAACCATTGTTTTTTCCGGAGTGACACCAATTTTAGTCTTAGTAGACAAATTGGAACCAGGTCAAATTTTCCTGAAGTGGCTGCCCGTAATCTTTCCAGCTATTGCCTCTATAGTTGCTAGTGTAGTCACCTCGTTTCCTTTTCAGGAAAATTGGATTTCTGCTAACACGACAGTTGAATCGTTAGAAGCTGAACAAGAGAAATTTGTCTTGGGAATAACTCAATCTTATCGTTGCTATAACTTAGCTGACGAAAGCGAACAACAACAAAAGGCTAAGGAGGCAATAGAAAACTTTGTTATTCAAGTGAATAACATTCACCTCAATCAATTGCAAGCAGTCGCTGAGGGTCAGAAAAAAGAGGAGAAGACACAGCCAGCAGATCAATCTACCCAGTCAAACTCAGAGCAAAGTTAAAAAAGTTTGCTTTTAATAATAAATAGCGTCTAAGTGCCGAGTTATTCTAAGTTAGCTTGAAACTCGATGCACTTAGGCGCTATTTATTGCCTCTGTGAATTACTAGCCCTATCCGACAGAAACTTCAAAGAAGAAAACTTCGTCAGTGTACCAATCAACTTTTTATGATAGTTACAGCCAAAGAATACTTTTGTTTGTGAGGATTGACGGTTCATGCGAATTTTACTAGTTTATCCCATTTTTCCCAAAACATTTTGGTCTTATGAAAAAATATTGGCATTAGTTGACCGCAAGGTTCTGTTACCACCATTGGGTTTGGTGACAGTTGCAGCAATTTTGCCTCAAGAATGGGAGTTTAAGCTAGTTGATCGCAATATCCGCCCAGCGACAGAAGAGGAATGGGCTTGGGCGGATGTCGTGGTTTTCTCTGCGATGATAGTCCAAAAACAAGATTTATTAGAGCAAATTCGCGAAGCAAAACAACGTGGTAAGTTAGTTGCTGTAGGCGGTCCTTACCCCACCTCAGTTCCTGGGGGAGTTCAAGAAGCTGGTGCAGATTTCCTGATTTTAGATGAAGGGGAAATTACCCTCCCGATGTTTGTCGAAGCAATTAAACGGGGTGAAACCTCTGGAACTTTCCGCGCTACAGAAAAACCCGATGTCACAAACACCCCAATACCTCGTTTTGAGTTGCTGGACTTTGATGCTTACGACATGATGTCAGTTCAGTTTTCGCGGGGTTGTCCTTTCCAGTGCGAATTTTGCGACATTATTGTTCTTTATGGACGCAAACCTCGCACCAAAACTCCTGCACAACTCTTGGCAGAGTTAGATTACCTCTATAAATTGGGTTGGCGGCGCGGTATTTTTATGGTGGACGACAACTTTATCGGCAACAAGCGCAATGTTAAGTTGTTGCTCAAAGAGTTAAAGGTTTGGATGGCAGAACACAAGTATCCATTCAGGTTTGACACCGAAGCTTCTATTGACTTAGCACAAGACTTAGAATTGATGGAGTTGATGGTTGAGTGCGGTTTTGCTGCGGTGTTTTTGGGAATTGAAACACCGGATGAAGACAGTTTGCAACTGACTAAGAAGTTTCAAAATACGCGTAGTTCATTAACTGATGCTGTGCAAACTATCATCAAAGCAGGTTTACGCCCAATGGCTGGGTTTATTATTGGTTTTGATGGGGAAAAAGTGGGTGCAGGCGATCGCATTGTCCGCTTTGCCGAACAAGCTGCAATACCCTCCACAACTTTTGCTATGTTGCAAGCGCTACCAAATACAGCCCTTTGGCATCGCCTCAATAAAGAAGGACGACTACGGGAAAATAAAGACGGCAACATTAACCAGACAACTTTGATGAACTTTCTCCCCACCCGTTCTTTGGAAGATATTGCCAGAGAATATATTGAAGCTTTTTGTCATTTATATGACCCAGTATGCTACTTGGATCGTACCTACCGTTGTTTCCTAATCATGGGTGCGCCAAGTTGGAAAGCACCATTCAAAATGCCAGAGTGGGTAGTTGTGAAAGCGCTGCTGCTGATTATTTGGCGACAAGGGATAAAACGCGAAACTCGCTGGAAGTTCTGGCACCACCTGTTTAGTATCCTCAAGCGTAACCCTGGGGTTGCAGAGCATTATCTCGCCACTTGCGCCCACAATGAACATTTCTTAGAGTATCGCCAAATTGTACGGGAGCAAATAGAATCTCAGCTTGCGGAATATTTGGCACAAGGCGTAGAAAAACCATATGAAATAGTGAATCAGACAGTAGCTGCTGTAGCTAGTTGAGTGTGGATAATAGTTTGTTCAGCCTGTATCGCCTGTCTTTTTTTATCCCAAAGGCACAAAGCGGACGCCGCACTTTACGGAGAACCATAAAAATAACACAACCGCCGTGTGTTAAGTTAACAGTTGGAACACACGAAAATCTGGGTTTGACGGCTGGATACTTAGTTTACCCGCTATGTTGTGCTAAGCGCTGAAATTTTACTGCCATACATTAAACTTCATTGCGAACTCAGAAGATAGGTAAAATAACATGATAAATATTTTGTAATGTAAAGCAGCTATAAAAATTGAAGGAGAACACAGTGGCAACGGAATCAAATTTATCAACGAGCACAAATGCAGTGCGTGATGATTTTAGTGAATATGTTGCCCATCTACAGCTTCACATGGCTCTGCAGGCTCGCAATCTGGTTCCACCCCTGAAGCAGTCTTTGGAAGACAGCCGGGAGCAATTACTCCATCAAACCCAAGCTCATTTTGAAAAGCTAGTTTCTCGTAGAGCAATCTAGTTCAAAAGTGTGAACTAAATGTTAAGCTAAAGTAAGATCAAGGCAGATTTTGTTAAGACGAGGCTAATGCTGTTCTGGTGAAAATCTGCTTTTTAATATCTTAAAGTTACGAAAATCACCCTTTAGGTTCAATAGAAAGTAGTACAAAGCCGTTAAGATTATTGCAGCAGTTCCTTTGACCTAGTTACTCTAAGCTGAATGGCGGCTCGAATGAAAATGACTTCATTACTTCAGCGAAATCTTAGCGTTATTATCCGACAAGTCCAATACCGGGACTTGGACGGAATTGAACGCCTAACTCAAGAGTCATTCGCAGCCCAAACCCCCAAGGGATCTTGTGATGCAATGCGGCAAATGCAATGGCTGCGCGGCTGGTATGGATTACTCAAATGTTTGAGTTGGTTTCCCAATCCATTACGGTATCGTTTCTATGCATACGTAGCAGAACAAGGACGTACCCTTCTGGGAATGATTCAAATATCGCCGTTTAATCGCACGCACAGCACCTGGAGGGTTGAGCGCGTAATGGTAGAGCGTGCAATTGATAAACAAGCAATTGGCTCACAGCTTTTGCGCTATTGCTTTGAATCAATTTTGGAGGCTCGTACCTGGCTTTTAGAAGTAAATGTCAATGACAAAGATGCATTGGCGCTTTATCGCAAAAACGGATTTCAGCGCTTAGCAGAAATGACGTACTGGGAAATAGAACCAGAATTGCTTGAAGAATTGGCGAAAGCAGAACCAGACTTACCCAATCTGCTGCCTGTGAGTAATGCTGATGCCCAGCTATTGTATCAACTAGATACGGCATCAATGCCACCTTTAGTACGGCAAGTGTTTGACCGTAACGCTGATGACTTTAAAACAACTCTGTTTAGCGCATTAACAGAAGCAGTGAAGCAGTGGGTAACGAAAGTAGAAGTTGTGAGTGGTTACGTTTTTGAACCCCAACGCAAAGCTGCGATCGGCTATTTTCAACTGCGATTGGACCGTAAAGGTCAACAGCCCCATGTGGCAACTTTGACAGTTAATCCAGCTTATACCTGGTTGTATCCAGAGTTACTGTCTCAACTAGCTCGAATAGCACAGGATTTTCCTCCACAAGCCCTACAAGTCACATCAGCAGACTATCACCCAGAAAGAGAAGAGTATTTGGAGAGAATGGGTGCAAGTCGCACAGAACACACCTTGATGATGTCTCGGTCTGTGTGGCATAAACTGCGGGAGTCTAAATTTGTCTCTCTAGAAGGAATTCAGTTACCAGAGATGTTGCAAGGCTTACAACCTGCACGTAAACCGATTCCTGGTGGTATGTCATGGGCACAGCAAGGACAGCCAGTTTCGCCAGAAAGAATTGCACAACCCAATACGACAAAAGAAACTGTTGTGTTTTCGTCCAATAACTGTAAGGTAGAAACATCTAGCCAGCAAGAATCGGCAGATGCTCGGCAGGAGTAACTTGCAGTGGCTTTTGAACAAGGACACGCACACAAGGATGTAAAGGGACAACCGGACAAAGGGACGCAAGGGCTATCTCTCCCCCATCCCCTTGCTACCTCTGTCCCCGTGTCATCGCCAACTCCACCTACTGAAGAAAAAAGCTTACAGCAATTCGTTTCTGCTTTAGGATTAGATTTTGGGCGCAAACGTATTGGTGTGGCAGGGTGCGATCGCACTGGTTTAATAGCCACTGGTATCACTACTATAGAGCGGACGTCGTTTGATCGCGATGTGGAGCAAATAAGACAACTCGTCAATCAGCGGCAAGTGCAAATCCTAATTGTTGGGTTACCTTATTCTATGGATGGTTCTTTAGGATTTCAGGCTCGTCAAGTGCAGAAGTTTACGACCAGACTTGCCAAGGTTCTCAAACTGCCTGTGGAATATGTTGATGAACGATTAACTTCATTTCAGGCAGAGCAAATGCTCATAGCAGAGAATCGCTCTCCTTCTCGTCACAAACAACTTATTGACCGTAAAGCAGCATCCATCATCTTACAACAATGGCTGGATACGAGACGATCTCGTTTGAAAAGCACACTAGTTTCTGCTGATTGATGCAAGCTTTTAACATGATATTCTAAAATTTATTAATCAGTTTTACTCCTAGTTTGATTAATAAAATCTGTTGAAAGAAAGAATTCGGGTATTATAACAGTTGCTGGTAGTTTTTAGTAAAAAAGTCAATATCTCCACTATGTTGCCCTCACCCTTTCCTGAAGAAAATGATCAGACTCGTACAGGTTCCATCACTTTGACTGATGACAAAGGGAGAACCCTCGAATGCTACATTGAGCATTCACTCACCGTAGATGGTCAAGAGTACGTTTTGCTTCTTCCCGTGGACTCACCAATCGAAATTTTTGCTTGGCAAGGTGATGAAGAGGAAGAAGAGGCCATTTTAGTGGAAGATGAAACGATAATCGAGCAAATATTTGGTATAGCCCAGGCTGTTCTTTCTGAGCAAAATCTGCTTTTGAAGCATACAGCTTATGCTCTGACTGTTGCAGGTGATTTACCACCAGTGGAAGAGTCAGAACTTTTTACCCTAGAAATTGAAGACGAAGAAGCAGATTTAGAGCCTGAGCAATTACAACTGCTATCGAGCTTCTACCACGAAGAACAGGAGTACGCAATTTACACTCCCCTCGATCCACTGCTGTTTTTCGCACGAATATCTAACGCTGGTAAACCGGAATTGCTGTCACCAGAGGAGTTTCGTCAAGTTCAACCTCTATTGGAAGAACATTTGTTTAATGAAGTAGAGTAAGATAAAAAATCAAAATTAAAAATTAAAATAATAAAAAAAAATTTAATTTTTAATCAGGGATTTTTCATTATCATCTTTTACTTAGATGCATCTTTGGCAAAAAAGTTGGAAGCAGTCAATTATTCTGGGTCTAGTGCCTTTAACCCTTTTATTTGGTACTTGGCAAAGTTGGATGTGGTGGAGTTGGGCAAAAAGCGCACCCATCCAAACAGTAAATGCAGGTGCAACGGCAAATAATTCGGTAAAATGGCAGCAGATTCAAATCCCTCCAGGAACGGCTTCACAGCAAATCGGTCGTTATTTAGAAAACGCCGGTTTGATTCGCTCGCAATTGGCGTGGAATGTGTGGGCACGTTACTTGGAGTGGAAAGATCCTCAAGGTAGTTTTCAAGCAGGAACATACGAACTTTCTGCCACCCAGCCCCTATCGGCGATCGCCCAAAAAATTAGGCAGGGAGTTGCAGTACAAAATAGTTACACCATTCCCGAAGGCTGGTCATTGCGACAAATGGCAGCATATTTTCAAGAAAGAAAATTTTTCTCAGCTAAAGATTTTCTCGCAGCCGCAAGTCAAATAGATCGCAGCCAATTTTCGTGGCTTCCCCCTGATCTACCTTCCTTAGAAGGATTTTTGTACCCAGATACATATAAAATTGCCCGTGGTCACATCAGTCCCCAAGGTGTTATTAAACAAATGGTCGGTGGCTTCGAGCAAGTCGCCCTGCCGTTGTATCAAAAAGAACAAAATAAAACCCCTCTGAACCTAAAGCAATGGGTGACTCTTGCCAGTATAGTTGAGAAAGAGGCAGTAGTGGCAAGTGAGCGCCCACTGATAGCTGGAGTGTTTTTCTCTAGGCTACAAAAGGGTATGCGCTTGGAAAGTGATCCAACAGTTGAGTATGCTTTGGGCATACGTCAAACAGCAGATAAACCTCTGACTTTCGCTCAAGTCAAAACCGTCTCTCCTTATAACACCTATCTTAATCCTGGCTTACCACCTGCTCCAATTGCCTCTCCAGGGTTAGCAAGTCTCAAAGCAACGCTTGCTCCAGAAAAAACTGATTACTTGTTTTTTGTGGCACGTTACGATGGTACTCACGTATTCAGTCGGACTCTACAAGAACACCAAGCCGCAGTTGCCAAAATCCGAAAACAAAGAAGCAGTCAGTAGTGCAAGAAGGCAGCAGTAGCTGAAGACAGAAAGCTAGAATGTATATCAAATCAGCAAAATGCTGACTTTTCACTGTCTAGTTATTTCTCACCGCCAGCAGTAATCCTTTGTTTAAAGCCGATGACTAATGACTAATCACTATGAACTGGAACAATCTCATACAGCCTAGCTTAATTTTAGAGGGGTCAGTGTTGAACCTCACACCAGACATGATCCAAAAAAATGGACTGAAGGGGCTGGTGTTGGATGTAGATGAAACATTAGTACCAATTAGAGCCGCGTCAGCTTCTGTGGAACTGCAACAGTGGGTAGAACAAATGCGCCCCTGTACAAAATTGTGCTTAGTTAGTAATAACCTGAGTGAAACTCGGATTGGTGGAATTGCGCGATCGCTCAACCTGCCTTATTTCTTAGGTGCTGCCAAGCCCTCAGGACGTAAAATTCGGCAAGCACTCAAAGCGATGGATTTACCTGTACATCAGGTAGGAATGGTGGGAGATAGATTATTCACTGATGTCTTAGCAGGTAATCGCTTGGGAATGTTTACTATTTTGGTAGAGCCGATTATCCATCCAGATCTTGCTCTTCGTTCCCATCCCATACGCAACTTTGAAGTTTGGGTTTCTGAAATTCTCGGTGCTTCTATTACTCCTAAGACAAAAAGAGTTACAAAAATTAATAAATCATCAGGAAAGTAAACCTAAAGAAAAAATAAAAAAAACTTTGTTTCAAACAAAAATCTGCGATCATAATAAGTATAAATAACAAAGGAGTCAGCCAAAATAAAGACTCTAACTCATAACAACTCAATATAAAAAAGTGAAGCGTCAGCCTCAAAATTATAGAGGGTCTGGCGCTTCATAATTTAGTTAACTGTCTCTAGTCCTATGTCATAAAACGAATGACTAATGACTATTGACTCATGACTCATGACTAATGACTAAAACAATCGTCGTCAAAATTGGCACTTCCAGCCTGACTCAACCAGAAACCGGACAACTGGCACTTTCCACAATTGCGACTTTAGTAGAAACCCTCTGTGATCTCCGACGACAGGGTTACAAAATCATTTTGGTATCCTCTGGCGCTGTGGGGGTAGGTTGTGGGCGGCTAGGCTTAACACAACGTCCTAAAGCGATCGCCCTGAAACAAGCAGTTGCAGCAGTCGGGCAAGGTAGATTAATACGGGTATACGACGATTTATTTACGACACTGCAACAGCCAATTGCTCAAGTTTTGCTCACCCGTAATGACTTGGTTGAGCGCAGTCGTTACCTTAATGTCTACAACACATTCAGGGAATTACTCGAACTTGGAGTCATTCCAGTGGTGAATGAGAATGATACAGTCGCAGTGGAGGAACTGAAATTTGGTGATAATGACACCCTTTCTGCCCTCGTTGCGAGCTTAGTAGAAGCAGATTGGCTATTTTTGCTTACCGATGTTGATAGGCTTTACTCAGCTGATCCCCGTTCTGTACCCGATGCCCAACCTATAGCTTTAGTTAGCAACATCAAAGAATTAGCAGAATTACAGGTGCAAACAGGTACGCAAGGTTCCCAATGGGGTACTGGCGGTATGGTAACCAAAATTTCTGCAGCACGAATTGCGATCGCTGCTGGTGTTCGCACCGTCATTGCCCAAGGACGATATCCACGCAATATAGAAAAAATTTTACAGGGCGAAGCCATTGGTACTCACTTTGAACCGCAACCAGAACCCACTTCTGCTCGTAAACGTTGGATAGCGTATGGTTTGGTTCCTGCTGGGAAACTTTATTTGGATGAGGGAGCAGTGCTAGCAATTTCTGGTGGTGGCAAATCGTTGTTAGCTGCTGGTATTACCGTAGTAGAAGGAGAATTTAACACTCAAAAACCAGTGCAACTGTGTGACAAAAACGGTCATGAAATTGCCAGAGGACTGGTGAACTACAGTAGCAGTGAACTACAAAAGATTCGCGGACGCCGTTCCAGTGAAATTGCTGCTATTTTAGGTTATGTTGGTGCGGAAACTGTGGTTCATCGGGATAATTTGGTTTTGACTTAGGAATCGATAAACCCCAGTTTTTTCCATGTTGAATTTTCTAAACTGATTTATCGGCTACCCCTTCTCCGTTCTGGCACACGAGTTCTCTTAACAGGAAACTCCCCACGAGACTGTCTCCTCCATCCTCTGCCCCTCTTCAAAAGCGTGTCATAGGTATAGCCATACTTTCGCCAATTCAGAGTGTCTATAGGTCTGACAATATCGTTGGGTGCAATAACTGGCAAGTAGGGCTGTACATCAGTACTACCAATTGATCCTGGTATAGAATCACCTCCATCCCAAGGCCACATCTTGTCATTGAGATTGTGTCCGTAAGGTTCTGTACCCGGAACAGCGTAAAATTCGCCACCTTGACGACCATTATTCTGCCATTCGGCCCAAAGACGATCTACATTGGCATGAAGCAGAAAGAAAGCTGGTTCATTAGGAGAAGCTGGAGTATTGCTTATAGTACCCAATGTTAGCAAGCGCCGATTCGTCTCGTTTGGATTCGGATTAGGCACAGTTCCACCAACCAATGCATGAACAAGGTTATGATTACATGGCGAGTTTCGACATTCATTTTCAGTGCCGTCTGCATTGATGGTAATCTCTCCCTCCAAAAATGGACGAAATGTAGCATAGTCTGGTGACTGAAGTATTCTATCTGTTTCTGCTTTATCTAAAGGGAATCCACTGCCAGCAGGCGCATCTGAACCTGGTAGATAGCGAACGAGTGACGTGCCTAGAGTTTCGGCTGTACCGATGTTGCGATGTAAATCCGGGACTATTCCCCAACCATCCGCTTCGGAAAAATTACCGGACACTACAGGACCCCCATTAAGTCTAATAGTAGGTGTACCATCTGAATATTCAAAAGTCAGTGTTGATCCTGAGCCATTTGTCCCCAAAAAATTGGGATCAAAAATCACCTCAACAGCTCTTGGATCTGTCCAATCCCAGTAAGGGATAGTAATCTTAGGATTGACTGAGCGCAAAGCTTTTTCAAATCGACTTAAATATTCACGGTGCCAAGGTAAAAATGCTCCATGCTCATGAGCCGCATCAGCCCCACTTGCAGGTCCTGTAGAAGGCGTGTCCTGCGGTAATATAACTTGACCACCCAATTGCATTTTGTCAAATGTCATAGCTCCTGCATGAATGGCAACAACTTCATCATAGAAACTGACATTTTTGCTGTTAGTACCAGGTCGTGTTTTTAGTGTTTTGAGAGCATTAACAAAGTCTAATTTTTCCTGTGGAGTCAGATCAACAACGTTCTTTCTGACGAAAGTAGTCTCCGTCGCTGGGGTTCTTAACATAGTCATAACAACAATCATGGCAACACTAATTGTTATGACGATTTCTCGCAGATATTTCTTCATGAAACATGTATTATTACTGAAAATGACTCCATTAATATATACATGTTGTGGTATGAATTCACAAAAAAATAAGTAAATTCTTTACAGATCGTATTCGTGAATCCGCTAGCGTTGTTGATAGAAATCTACTATGACGTAAAGACCTAAAGTAACTGGTACAATACAAGTATTAAGCAGATAATAGCTGGTTTTTAAACTCCAATTTCAACTAAAGGTAACTCTATTGCGTTTCTCTCTACAGAGAAAATATGATACTTGTTTTCAATATTAAGTAAAGTCATTAATATTACCATTTTATTTGACGATTGATACATATGGGCAAGCAGTTCTTAAGCAGGCGGAGTGAAATGTATCAGAATTTTCGTGACAAGGTATGAATAAACTCATGTCATTGGCTTTTAGCTGTGACATAAGCTTCCAATTACCCTAAAACATCCTCAGCCAAAGCCACCGCACCCCACAAAGGAGCATCATCGCCCAGCGCCGCCGAAACGATCTCACTAGGTACCTCAGGTAAAGCCGTCTCCCGCGCCACCTTTCGCAACACTTGCCAAAAATCCTCACCCGCCTTCATCACACCACCACCCAACACAAATAGCTGCGGGTTAATCAAATTTGCTACATTCCCAATACCAACACCCAGCGCCCAACTAGCCCTGTACAAAATTTCTTTGGCTAAATCATCCCCAGCAGCCGCAGCCTCACTCACTATCTGCCCAGTAATCAACTCCAAATTATCTCCCACCAACTCCCTCAACACCTCTCCTCTTCTTCCTTGGCGTCCTTGGCGACTTGGCGGTATGTCCTCCGGACACGCTGCGCGAACGTTTCTCAAAACTTCCCTCACATCCTGCGCCATATAAGGTCCTGACGCCAACCTCTCCACACATCCCCGCTTTCCACACAAACACACAGGTCCAGAAGGATCTACAACCATGTGTCCAATTTCACCAGCCATCCCCTCAGCACCTCGCCAAGGCTTACCGTTGAGTATCCAACCACCCCCCACGCCAGTACTGACAGTCATGTAAAACAGACTGTCGTAACCTTGCCCTGCACCAAAGCGATACTCACCTAAAGCAGCAACATTCGCGTCGTTATCTACATAAGCAGGAACGCCAAACTCTTCCTCTAACAAATCGCGCAACGGAACATTTTCCCATCCAAGAACATGATGGGATAGTCGAACTTTCCCTGTTGTTGCGTCTACTGGTCCCCCAAAACTTACACCAATAGCTTCTGGTTTCGCTCCCTTTAATAAAGAGTTGATAACAGAGCGCATAATTTCTAAATCAGTGTCAGCATTTGCATTTGCTGGTGAAAGACGACGCTCATATCCCAGCCATTGCTTAGAACCTGCATGGACTGTTGCTGCTGCTAACTTTGTTCCACCAAAATCAAGCGCTAATATTAATGTCACAGTTTTTCTCCATCACTTATTACCTACTACCAAGTCAAGAAACTGTTGCAATCTTTCATAATGTGAACCTTTCCAGTAAATCTGATTGCAGTTTTGACAACGATGAAATTCATGATTATATAATTTGACAGTTTCTGGCAATAGGTTAACAATTAGTTCTTTGGTTACAGATTCTAATAATCCATTGCAGCGCAAACAGCGTTGAAAAGGTGATATTATTTTATATAAGTCAAAGCGTTGCATGACTTCAACAATTTGTTTATGCGGGTCAGTATTTCTGACGTAATATCCATATCTCACGACACTTCGCATCAATAAACCGCGATCACGAGTTAATAGAATTCGGTTTTGGGTACTGGAAATGTGGGCTAATTCTTTATCTTCATAATCATTTTGGTATAAGGTATCAAATCCTAACAAGCGTAAAGACGTTACTAACTTGCCTAAATGAATATCTAAAACAAAACAGATAGTAGTTAGAGGTTTAGGTCTGACAGAAATAGTGGAAGTTCCTCTATTTGTGCTAGAAATTGGGTAAACATTGATGATATCTCCATCTTGGACAATGTAAGAAAAATCTACCGATATTCCATTAACTTCAATACCATCTACTTCTGGATGGGGAATACCAAAAGATTCAATCATATCTTTAATGGAAGCTCTTTCAGTAAAGATATGAGCTATTTTCATCCCCTTTCTATGCGATGGTAAAAAGTCATTCAACTCTGCATAAAAGCGGAAAGAAGCACAAGCCATAGCAACAAGTTTTGGGAATTTCCTATTTCTCTATACTAACTTGAGTTAATTTTCTAGATTTCTTCGTGGGATCATTCTGAATTATGAGGACTGACGCCTCTATTCTGCTGTATGTCATCTTAGACTGGGATGGGAGTCGTTTAAAAAGGAAAAGTTATAAATGGACGTAATTCCGGCGATAGATTTACTAGAAGGTCGCTGTGTGCGACTTTATCAAGGAGATTATGAACAATCGCAAGTTTTCAGCGACAACCCAGTTGAAGTTGCAAAGCAGTGGGTAGAACAGGGAGCCACCAGATTACACATCGTCGATTTGGATGGGGCGAAAACAGGTACATTAGTAAACTTGCCAGCAATTGAAGCGATCGCTCAAGCTGTGTCGGTATCTATTCAAGTTGGTGGAGGAGTGCGCGATCGCGATCGCGTAGAACAGCTACTCAACATAGGTGTACAACGCGTGATTTTGGGAACCATCGCCGTAGAACAACCCCAGCTTGTACAACAACTCTGTCAAGAATTTCCACAGCAGATTGTTATTGGTATTGATGCTCGTAATGGAATGGTCGCAACTCGGGGGTGGCAAGAAACCTCTAAAGTTTTAGCAACTCAACTGGCTGTACAGATGCAAGAATTGGGAGCCGCAGCCATTATCTACACTGATATCCATCGTGACGGGACGCTTTCTGGACCAAATATAGAAGCATTGCGATCGCTTGCGGCGACAATTTCCATTCCGATTATTGCTTCTGGTGGTGTGAGTTCTGTTACCGATTTGCTGAGTCTGTTGGCGCTAGAATCACAAGGTGTGACTGGTGTGATTGTTGGTCGTGCGCTGTATACAGGGGATGTTTCTCTTAGAGAAGCATTGCGTGCAGTCGGTCAAGGGCGTATTCAGGATATTCCGCCCAATATAGATTTTTCAGCGTTTGCCTAATGTTTTCTACTCTCTGGTGTAGAGACACGCCGTAGCACGTTTGTTGTTCCAAAATTTTTACCGGCTTGTAGCCGGTTATTTTTTGAAATTTTCCGGAATGGTAATTTTCCGTCGTGTATCTCAAGTTGTAAGCAATCATTCAGTTCTGAAT
Organism: Brasilonema angustatum HA4187-MV1; assembly: GCA_019359695.1. Lineage (GTDB taxonomy): Bacteria > Cyanobacteriota > Cyanobacteriia > Cyanobacteriales > Nostocaceae > Brasilonema > Brasilonema angustatum. The sequence goes on along the minus strand of JAHHGV010000016.1, from coordinate 50,091 downwards.
GCGCTCGTCAAACACTTCTTATCTAAAGGTAAATCACGCAAAAAAGCCTGGTACTACCAGATTCCAACCAAAATTCCAACAACAATAAAAGTTCACCAATGAGAGTAAAATGCTTAACTAAATAATATTTTTTTTATCTTTCAATTTTTATTTTTAATTTTTATTTTTGACAGTTTATGGGTTTCCTCTCTAGAGACGCTTGATTTATGCGTCTCTATTTTCTTTTTTATATACTAAATTATTCATACATTTCTAGCAGTAGAACATAGCGTTCTCGTTATAACAACAGTGGATTGAGAAAAGTTTCAAAGAATTATATTTGCCGCTGAAAACATCTGACACATTAGTGATTGAGTACCGCAAGTGGCTAGATAAATTTGGATCGTCTTTGCCTTTTTATCATGGCTATTCCACATGGAAAAATGTTGAGAATGACGAGTTGGATTCAAAGCCGATTTTGCTAGACAGATTTTCACGACACACACCTATTTGTAGTTCTTGCAATCGAGCTTATCAAGTTACCAACAGGGTCAAACAAGGTTGTATCGGGGTAGCGATCGCTCTAGCGGCTGTAGCAATACTTGCAGATGATTCTAGAATTAGAATAGCAGCAATATCGGTTTCCATAGCAGCAATTGTCATGTCTGTTATGGCTCATACACTCAAAACTCACTTTGAGCATTCCTATACTCGTCATTAAAATAAGGACTGAGGATTGAGGACTGGAATCGAAATTTTTCCAACACTTAATCCCTAATCCATAATTTTATTCATGATGAAGTTATTAACTCTGCGCTCAAGTAAAAATATTGGGATAAAAATCTGTGGCAGTAAGTTCAATACACCACTAATCTTTACCACTGCGGCGATCATGTCTCAAGAGCATAACGAATCACTCCAAGCTTCAATCAAAAGGCGAATCTAATAAGTGACACTTTTAAAACTGCACCGTTAATTTAATTTGGGTTTATATTCCTTTGACTTGACCGCATCAGCATTTTGATGCGATCGCTCCAGAAAGGTGGTTTGCTTGCCAGACTTGATAGCGTCTAGGATATCTGTTGGGCTGCTGATTTGATTACTTTGGTAGGATGCGGCGAGTGACTTTTGCAAAATATTTTCTCAACAATCAATAATTTATGACAATTTAATTGGTAAGCGCACCTGAAACCTTGTATTTCCCGGTTGAGATAATACCCGAATATCACCCAGATGCTGTTCTACAACAATCCGGTAAATAATGTGCAAACCTAACCCTGTCCCCTCACCGACTCCTTTGGTTGTAAAAAATGGCTCAAAAATGTGAGACTGAACCTCGGGAGGAATTCCTGCACCATTATCAGCAATTTCTACGAGCAAAAAGTCGCTTTCGCAACTCGTACGAATCCAGATTTGACCACCTTGTCCATTAATAGCATCAATGGCGTTATCAATTAAATTTGTCCAGACTTGATTGAGTTCTCTACCGTAGGCAGTGATTAACGGCACTTCGCAGTCATACTCTCGCGTAACCGTCACATGACTATGCTTTAACTTGTGATTCAAAATTGTGAGAGTACTTTCGATACCCTCATGTACGTTTATTTCCTGTAAAGGTGCCCGATCCATGTAAGAGTAATCTTTGACAGCATCAACTAAGGTAGAGATTCGGGTTGTACAATGGTCAAGTTCATCTAACAAACCCCATTCTTGTAACGTTATCCCTGTCCAAGTTAGGACATTACCAAGCAACAATTCACCGATATTTTTCTTAACATTTTCCAGCCATTCGATATCGAGTCCTGCTGTCACCAGGGTGGGAGCAAGTTTCCAGCTATTACCAACGTTGTGTGCTTCTAGCCATTGCATCACCTCATCCTCGCGATCGCTTTGCGTTAACGGATCAAGTCTGGCTGCTGTTTTGGCACGGGCGATGGCATCTTGCTGCAATTTAGCAACAAACGCTTTTTGGTCACAAGTCATTTGTTTTTGATTCAGCTTTACTGTCAAAGGCTGCAATACCTGCCTAGTTTGGCGTAATTGTCCCACAGCTCTACGACAAGCTGAAGCAGGGTTATTCAACTCGTGTGCTAATCCGGCTGCTAAAGTGCCTAATGCTACTAGTTTTTCTCTGTGCTGTGATATCGTCTGCACAGCTTGTAAGCGTTCTGCCATTGTGCGGAGAATCTCAGTCATCACACAAGTACAACTCGAAAGCATTTCCCAAAATACCTGGTTTGGCACTTCCAAAATATGGCTACGACTCACAGCACGACTGTTAGCCCAGAAATGTGTATGACCCATTAAAACGGGTAATTCACCAAACAGCGTTTTGGGTTCATAAATCGTCAACAAAATCTCTTGATTGCCAACCTTCTGCATAATCCGAATTTGACCTTTTAGCAGTATGAAAACATGCTCAGCAGGCTCACCTTCATGGCGATGAATTTCTCCCGGTTCTCGCCATACTTCTGTACTCTGCTCAAGTAGCCATTGCAACTGTTCACTTGGTAATTTAGAGAACAGAGGAACTTGGCGTAAAGTTTCTATATCGAGCATGATACACCTTAAATTTGTAAGTAGAACAACACACAAGCATCTCGTCCAGCTTCTGTCGCATAACCTTTGCGCCAAGCTGCTTTTTTAAGTGCCAACCCACTTCACATCGTGATCGCCCAGTGTCAGACTTGGGGATCTGGAGTTTGCAATTATTGTTGCTGGATATTGAATCTTTAGAAAATCTGGACTCGAACCTCTATAAATGAGGTCATCTATCGTACTTTTTTTAAATATCTTTAACAACAAGAAATTAGTTAACGAATCACCTGCACATTTATCCCCAATTTTAAATCAGTCCAAGCTCTGTCAGTAGTTATTACTGGCAAACTCAAGAATACTCCTAGTGTTAAGCAAGCCCGATCACCAAATGATAGTCCAGCCTGTCTCGTTAGCAGTCGTAACATTCCTGCATAATAAGGCATTTCAGGTTCAAAATTAATAATTTCTAACCCCAGGGCGCTGATAACTTCTCTTACTTCTACCTCTGACATTCCACAATCGGCAAGTTTTGCTATGACTTCGCTCAAATTGACACTACTGATAACAGCTTCGGTAAGAACATTTATTATTATTTCGCTACCTCTTTCATTATTTAACAGTGCCAAAATAGCAGAGGCATCCAAAACATAATTACTCACTCAAATTCTCCTGACGCCGTTCTTCTAGCAGTTCATTACTGAGTGATTCCTGCGGAGAGCTACGCTTAACGCCCTTGGGGAATATATCGACGTACTATTCCTTGGGCTCGTTTGACTGCTTCTTCCAAGCTACAAATTCTCATTTCCCCATCCACCAGTTGAATCATAATTTCGTCGCCTACTTCTAATCCTAGTTGTTTGCGATACTCAGATGGGATGACAACTCTGCCACCCTCAGATATTTTTGTCTTAATTGCTTTCATGTGACATTTTTTAAACCTTTTGACATAGGCATTGAAATTATATCTCATTGTCCGCCGCTTTACATGAAGGATTCACTGCTGAAATAGGTAAACGTACTCGAAAGGATGTATGACCAGGTTGAGATTCAAAGTGGATGTCACCGTGATGTTTGTTAACAATAATACGATAGGCAATTTCTAAACCCAACCCAGTGCCTTTTCCAACTTCTTTCGTTGTAAAAAATGGTTCAAAAATCCGCGATTGAATTGCTGGTGGAATACCTGCCCCTGTATCAACTATTTCCACAACAAGACAGTTATTTTCTCTATAAGTACGAATTGTCAAATCGCCTTTACCTTTCATGGCATATATGGCATTGTCAATTAAATTTGTCCACACTTGGTTTAGTTCACTGGCATAAGCACAAATTTTTGGCAGAGTACGGTCAAATTCTCGATTCACAATGATTCCTTTTTTCAGGCAATGATGGAGAATGAGTAAAGTATTTTCAATTCCGTCATGGATATCTATTTCTTGTAGAGGGGCTTGATCCATATAGGAATAGCCCTTAATTGCTTTCACCAACTCAGAAATGCGAGTGGTACTTTGCTCAATTTCATGAATCAACCCAAAAGATGAAAGTGTGGCGTCAAGCCATTTAAGAACATGCTCAAGACAGTCAATGGGGACGTTGTCTGTAAGAGTATCCAGCTTTTCTATATCTAATCCAGCGTTGACAAATGTGTGAGCAAATTTCCAACTTTGACTGATATCATGATCTTCGAGCCATTCTGTTACTTCGTCTTCTTTATCACTACAGGTGAGAGGGTCAAGTTTAGGAGAGTGGATGGCGTGTTGTATTGCTTGAGCTTGAATATCAGTCATGAATTTTACTTGTTCTTTAGAGACTAAATTCAGCTGTAAAGCCAGAGTTTGTAAATTTTTAAAATTTTCGCACAGAAGGCTCGCCGCCCTTTTCGCCGCTGCCCCTGGATTATTCAATTCGTGTGCCAATCCTGCAGACATTTTACCCAGTGCTGCCATTTTTTCTTGCTGTCGTAGCTGCGCTTGCACCTCTTTGGTTCGTCCTGCCATTGCGGTGAGAATCACGTCAGCAATCGGCGAACATTTAATAAGCATATGTCTAAATGTTTCAATGTCTATTTGTAAAATGCGACTGGGTGCGATCGCATGAGCATTAGCAATAGCACCTGAACCTGTCAGCATGGAAAGTTCACCCATGAAGTCGCCCCGACGATGAATAACTAGCACTTGCGTTTCAACGCCCACTTGCTTAGTGACTTCAATTTGACCTTCTAAGACAACACAAAAATGATAGTTTGAGTCGCCTTCACTAAACAGCACATCGCCTATCTTAAGTTCTATCTCAGTACCAAACTGCTTCATTTCCTCCAAAGCATCATCTGGCAGTTTAGGAAACAGTGTCATTTGATTTGGGTCGTGCAGCATGGTAGCTCCTTATATGAAATCTTTTCTTAAATATCTTTAATAACTGCAGCCTACCATAGCCGTTCAATAGGATAGGCTTCAAAGGCTAAATCAATACTCAAAATAGGTATTTTTTCAACGATATATTGTGAAATTAAAAGTCTGTTTAGTTCCTCGAACTGGTAGATGAGTGAGTTAAGTAGAAGACGACATACACTCATATCGATACTCATGGCTGACACATCCTTTAAAAAAGTCCGCGTTTTCTTTTGTAGACACGTGCTTAAAACCAAGTGATTTAATGAGTTCAATTGATGCGATATTACGAGTGTCTATCTCGGCTGCCACAATATTGACTTGATAATCGTTGAAAAGATGATTGAGCAGTCGTAAACATCCTTCCTTTGCATAACCTTGTTGCCAGAATGCTGGGAAAATCATGTAGGCGATCGCAGCTATTTTATTGACATATACTGTTGCTTCCAATGTTCCAATGTATGTTTCAAATTGGCGAAGACGAAAAGCCCAATTCAGCCATGCTTCTTGCCCGTCAGGAGAAAGCCTTGAAGATAGCACACGATATCGAGTCTGCAAAACTTGCAATGATATGGGAGGCTCCTGTGGGATAAACTGATAAAGCCTTTCATCCTGCAATTGCCTGTAGATATGTACTGCATGAGATTCTACCAGTGGCTCAAGCAACAGCCGTGAAGTCTCAAGTGTTGTTTCAGGTGCAATCAATTTCATGATTGTACTGTTGTTATCAGGTATTAATGATAATTTCTTCGCAACTGATGACTGTCCCAATTAATTCAGGCAAATTTTTTGATCCCTCAACCAGAGTTATTTATTGCATCGCTGTCACCTCTTGGTTCCTAACTCAATGTTGACATCATTTCTGTTAACTGTTGACTGTTTACTGATAACTGATTGCTATTACAACACATTGCTGAGGTATCGATGAACAAACTGAACGCAGATTGAACCCTCACCAACACCAGAAGCAACTCGCTTGACTGAACCATGACGCACGTCACCCACAGCAAAAACACCAGGGATGTTGGTTTCTAGTAAAAAGGGATCGCGTTCTAGCGTCCATCCTTTGATGCGTTGCCCATCTTTTTGCAAGTCTGGACCTGTTATGATGTAACCGCGTTCGTCTCGTTCAATCACACCATCTAACCATTCAGTACGGGGAACTGCACCAATAAAAATAAACAGTGATGTTGCAGGTACGGTTTGCGTTTCACCTGTCAAAGAATTGTGAATAGTAATGGATTCTAAACTTGTTTCTCCTTTTGCCTCTCTCACACTAGTATGTGTCTTGACTGTGATATTGGGTGTTTGTGCAATTTGCTCAATCAGATACTGGGACATACTTATAGTTAAGGAGTCGCCACGTACTAACATCGTCACATGCTTGGCGTAGCGAGAAAAGTACATTGCTGCTTGTCCTGCTGAGTTTGCGCCACCCACAATGTAAACGTCTTCATTTTGGCAACTCATGGCTTCCGCCTGCGCCGCACCATAATACACCCCTGCACCTGTCAAACGGTCAAGTCCAGGGATATCCAGCCGCCGCCACGACACACCCAGCGCTAACATCAGGGCGTGGCAACTGATTTCATTACCGTCTCCAAGTTGCACAAATCGATACTGATTTTCTACGCGGATACCCTTAACTTCTTGCGGTGTGAGAATTTCGACGCCAAAGCGTCTTGCTTGTGTGACACCACGTCTTGCTAAATCGCCTCCACTCAAGCCTGTAGGAAACCCAAGGTAATTTTCAATACGTGAGCTTGTTCCCGCTTGTCCTCCTGGGGCTTCACGTTCAATCATCACCGTGCGTAGTCCTTCTGATGCGCCATACACCGCAGCGGCTAAACCAGCAGGACCACCACCAACGATAATCAAGTCATAAAACGGTTTTTCTGCTTGAGTTCGTAGCCCAATTTTCTCCGCAACTTGCAGATTGGTTGGCTGCATGACATGGGAACCATCCCCAAACAGGACGATAGGTAGGTGTAATTTATCACATTCAGCGTAATCTGCTAGTTTTTGTGCCTCTTCAGATAATTCGATATCCAACCATTGATAAGGCACTTGATTTCGTGCGAGGAAATCTTTAACTTGATGAGAATGGGGGGACCAACGGTTACCAATGACGCGAATCCCTTCAAAAGGTGGGTGGAAGCCTGCTTGCCAGTCATCAAGTAAATCGTCCAGCACTGGATACAAGCGTTCTTCTGGTGGATCCCACGGCTTCATCAAATAGTAATCGATTTTTGTGTTGTTAATGGCACGTATTGCGGCATCAGTATCTGCGTAGGCGGTGAGTAAGGCACGTTTGGCATCGGGGAAGATTGACATAGCTTGTTCCAAAAACTCCACGCCTGACATATGGGGCATCCGTTGATCGACAAGGAACAACGACACTGGCTGATTGCGGAGTTTGAGTTGTTCCAAGGCTTCTAAGGCACTGGCACCAGAGTCAGCGCGAATAATTCGGAAGCGATCGCCATATTCCTGCCGTAGGTCCCGCGCCACGGCTTGCAAAACTTCTGGATCATCGTCTACCGTTATGATGACAGGTTTAGCCATAGCGCTTTGGTGACCTCCATTTTTAGATAGTTGCTTTTTTATATATCACACAAGATACTCGTATAAACCAATTAAGGTTCCATCTGGATCTCGAAGATAAGCTGTTTTCATTCCGTAGTAGGGATTATTCATCGGCGTTACACTAAATTGCACCCCTTTGTGTTTGAGTCGTTGATATTCCTCCTCTAAATCATGCACAGTAAAAACTAATACTACGGTATCTTGACATTCTGCATGGGCAGGCTTTTCTGCATTGTGAATCATTTGTGCCATTTCTTGCCGCTTTGATACGGCAAGTCTCATATCTCCGGCTTTAAACTCAGCATATCCGGCTTCTTCATCTTTTACAGCAACATCAAATTCGATGACATCTTTGTAGAACAAGAAACAAGCCTTCCAATCTTTTACAAGCAATCTTGTGTATGATTTACTAACTTTCATAAACTTTGTACCTCTTTTCTTTCGGCCTTTGTATTTTTGCGGTTCTATTCCTTTATTAATTATTGATGACAATTGCAATATGATGGTTATCAATAGGAAATCTCCTTGCGTTCGCCGAAGAACTTCCCACTTAAATTTGCTGAAGCTTCGGTTGCAAGCCAAATAGCAGTGTCAGCCCCTTGTTCCGGGGAACGGGGAGCGGAAGCACCGCCCATATCTGTTTTTACCCAGCCAGGGTTCATAGCGTAAACTGCTATGCCTTTTGCTTGCAAGGCATCCGCCAACATAATTGTTGCGCCATTGAGGGTGAGTTTAGACAAGCAATAACTGGGAACATCAAAAGAAAGTCCATTCAACTGTCCGTAGCCACTGGAAAGATTGATGATACGGGCTTGAGATGCCTTTTCTAGTAGGGGTAAGAATGCTTGGCTGGTGCGAATCGTTCCAAAAGCATTGGTGTTCATTGTCTGATTTAGCAACTCACGGGAAATAGTGAGAATGTTCACGCCTTCGTCAGGATAAATACCTGCGTTATTGACCAGCACGTCCAGTTGAGGGATTTCCTGACTTAACTGCTTGACAGCTTGGTCAATGCTTTGGTCGTCTGCAATATCAAGTTCGACGACGCGCACTTTCGAGTTGATAGATTGTAATTTCTCTGCGGCTGCTTTGGCTTTATCGAGCCATCGCGCTGCAACAATCACCTCAAACCCACATTGCAGCAGTCCTTTGCAAATAGCAAAACCAATGCCCTTATTCCCGCCAGTAACCAGGGCGTATTTTCCTTGAAATTGTGAATTCATACGTATCCTCCTCCTGCTTGGAAAGAACGTCAAAAAGTTTTCCAGTCAAAATTTGGCGATCGTCATCGCCAGTTTGATCACACGATTAAGTTCAAAGGGGTGTAGGGAACCGACGCTTAAAAACGTGGGATTGAAACAAGGACGCCTTGTATCTTGCGCTGCGCGTCTCGATACAAATCTTTTTTTTTGGTGGGCTTTATACCCACTTCTGATAGCGCAGCCTGCCCAAAGGGCATAGGATTTTTCTACAGCAGGTCGCAAATCAAGTTCCAAAGTCCATGCTGTTGCATCTTGTTGATACAATTGCCAATATGTTTGGGCGATCGCCTCAGGTGCCAGTAATGTATGTTCTTCAGCCTCCGATACCATTGATCGTACTCTTTGAGTATTAATCATGCCATCAATAATGATGTGAGCTACGTGAATTCCTTGAGGACTAAACTCCCGTGCCAACGACTGCGCCAATGCTCGTAGCCCAAATTTACCCACCGCCAAAGCTGCAAATTTGGCTAAACCTTTCACAGCAGCTGTTGCTCCCGTTAACAGAATAGTACCGCGACCTCGCTCAACCATCGCTGGAAGGACCTGTTGTACTGCTAAATGCGTAAAACGTTTTTACATCTGGCTCGTTTAAAGAAGGATCCAGTTCAAAGCGTTTTGCTAAGTCGGGATTAGCGAGAAACAACTTACCAAAAGAAACCAAATCTGCACATCACCATTCGCTAGAGCGTGGAAGAGTTTTTGCGTAAGTCCTATGATTTACAAAAAAAATAGGTGGGGTACGTCCCACCTACTGAGTCAATTTACCGATGGGTTTCACTAGGAACTCTGCCATCTTCAACGGGCTGTGGCTGTTGAGAATTACGACGTCGTGTCAGGCGAGCGCGAATGTTTCCAATCACTATGTACAGAATTGGCACAATAAACAGACTTAAGAAAGTGGAGACAAGCATCCCACCAACAACAGCAGTACCAAGGGATTTTCGACTAGCTGCCCCAGCTCCTTCTGGAAAAACTAATGGCTCAATACCCAGAATAAAAGCAAAGGAAGTCATGAGAATTGGTCGTAAGCGTTCTTGTGAAGCCTGGATTGCTGCTTTGGTAATCGAAAGCCCCTGGTCGCGTAGTTGGTTGGCGAACTCTACAATCAAAATTGCGTTTTTACTTGCCAAACCAATCAGCATCACTAAACCGATCTGACAATAGACATCATTGGCTAGACCCCGCAACGACTGTGCTGACAGTGCTCCCAAGATAGCCAGAGGGACTGCGAGCATAATAATCAAAGGATCAACATAGTTCTCATACTGAGCCGCCAGCACTAGGAATACAAACACAAGTCCTAAGGCGAAAATCAGAGGGGCTTGACCACCGGACTGTTGCTCTTCAGCAGCAACTCCTGACCATTCATAACCAAAGCCTGCTGGTAAAACCTCCTTTGCCACTTGCTGCATCGCTTGAATTGATTGCCCTGAGCTAAAACCAGGAGCGGCTGCACCATTGATTTCAATTGAGCGGAACAAGTTATAGTGATTAATTGTTTGCGCCCCGGTATTTGCAGTCACTTTTACCAAATTGCTCAAAGGAATCATTTGATTGTTGGCGGAACTTTGACTATTGGTGGAACTTTGACTATTGGTAGAACTTTGATTATTGGCAGAAGAACGGACATACAATGAACCAATATCTGCAGGATTTGAGCGAAACTGAGTATCAGCTTGAACATACACTCGGTAAGTTCTTTGGAGATAATTAAAATCGTTGACGTAGCGCGAACCCAAGTAACTCTGTAGGGTATTAAAGATATCTGAGATGTTGACTTGCAGCGCCTTAGCTTTGTTGCGGTCTACTTCAATCAAAAGTTGAGGGGTACTTGCAGAAAAAGTGCTAAATACAGCTTGCAATCCTGGTGTTTGATTGCCCCGTTGGAGTAACTGACCCATAACTTGCAGCATGGTATTTAAGCCACTATTGCCTTTTCTATCTTGTAGCTCAAATTGGAAACCACCAAAACTGCCTAAACCTTGAATTGCTGGCGGATTAACTGGCAAAACTCTTGCTTCTGTAATCGTTGAGAACTTGGCTGCCAAATTTTTGATAATTCCCTGTGCAGACTGGCTAGCCTCATGGCGCTCGTCCCAAGGTTTAAGTGTTGTAAAAATTGCACCACTATTGGCAGTGCTACCACTAAAGCCAAACCCACCAATCGCGAAAGTCCCTATAACTTCAGGTAATTTGAGAATTTCTGCTTCTACCTGACTCATGACTTTACTGGTGTAATTGAGCGAAACTCCCTCAGGACCTTGAATAATGGTGATGAAATAGCCTTGGTCTTCCTCGGGAAGAAAAGCCTGAGGTACGCGGGTGTAGAGCCACCCGGTTAAGCCTAAAGACAGGATAAACAGCAACACTATAATTGCTGTAATACGAGTTAAGCGGTAGAGAGTTCGCTCATACTTTCTACGCGTCCAATTAATTAAGTTATTAAACTTTGTAAATACCCACCCCAGCACACCGCCCGGTTTTTGCCCTGGACGCAGTAACAAAGCTGAAAGGGAAGGAGTTAGAGTAAGAGCAAGAAAAGTAGAAATTGCAATCGAAAATGCGATTGTTAAAGCGAATTGGCGATAAATTTGCCCTGTAGAGCCTGGAAAGAAAGCAACGGGAACAAAAACTGCCATTAGCACCAAGGAAGTGGCGATCAGCGCTCCAAAAAGTTCACCCATTGCTGCGGAGGCTGCTTGCTCCGCTGACATTTTTTCATCTTCCATCAGGCGAGTGACGTCCTCAACTACGATAATCGCGTCATCAACCACCAGCCCAGTGGCTAAAGTCAAACCAAACATCGTCAAGGTGTTGATTGAAAACCCAAAAACCTTAACAAAGGCAAAGGTGCCAATTAATGTTAGGGGAATGACAATGACGGGAATCAGAGTAGTGCGCCAGTTCTGTAAGAAGATAAAAATGACTATAACTACAAGGACAATTGCCTCAAACAGCGTTTTGAATACTTCGGAAAGAGATGCCTCCACAAATAAGGTGGTATCAAACGCGATCTGGTAGTCCAACCCTGGGGGAAAGTCTTGAGCAAGTTGCGCGATTTCGGTTTTGATTGCCTTCGCAACATCCAAAGCATTACTTCCTGGAGTCGGAAATATACCGATACCTACACCCTCTTTAGCTCTAAACCGTAGGAATGAGTTATAGTTTTCTGCTCCCAGTTCTGCTCGACCGACATCTTTGAGCTTGATCAGCGTCCCATTTTGATCTGTTTTGAGAACCATGTCCTCAAATTCGGACGGTTCCTTGAGTCTGCTGAGTGCTTGCAGGTCTATTTGATACGTTTGGTCTTTTGGAGCCGGCTGTTGACCAATTTGCCCAGCACCTACCTGTATGTTTTGTTCATTGAGGGCATCAATCACATCTTGGGCAGTGAGGTTGCGACTGGCAAGGCGGTTGGGATCGAGCCACAGACGCATAGCATAGCGGCGTTCACCAAAAATCCGCGCTTCACTCACACCATTAATTCTTTTGAGAGCATCTACTATGTAAAGGTCAGCGTAGTTGCTTAAAAATACGTTGTTGAACTCATTTTTTTCACTGTACAAACCTATTGCCAACAAAATATTAGAGGACTGCTTGCTAACAGTAACCCCAGTTTGCTGTACCGGTTGTGGCAACTGCGGTTGAGCCAGCGATACCCGATTTTGCACATCGACTGCTGCAATATCTTTATTACGGGACGCGTCAAATGTGACTGTAATCGTACTGGTGCCATTGTTACTGCTACTCGAAGTCATGTACTTCAAGCCCTCGACCCCGTTGATTTGCCGCTCTAAGACAGTCGTAACCGTGTTTTCTACGACTTCAGCACTGGCTCCGACGTAGTTTGCAGTAACGTTAACTTGAACTGGGCTGATTTCTGGATACTGTGCCGTGGGTAGTGTCGGGATGCTAACTGCGCCAACTAGCAAAATAAGAATAGCGCAGACACTGGTGAAGACTGGTCGCTTGATAAAAAAGTCAACGAACATAAGTCATGGGGGAATGGTAAATTGCACAACAGGGAGTAGGGGAAGTGGGCAGAAATTCCAAATTTGGAATTTGGAATTTGGAATTTGGAATTAGCTCCTTGACTTCGTGATAGATCCTGAGCGCAAAGCGTGCCGCTGTTCCATACGCAATTTTGAATTGATTTGTCCCCTTGTTTCTATTCCTAAGACTCAGGAATAACGGGAACGCCATCTCTAAGATTGAGCAGCCCTGAGACAATGATTCTGTCTCCTGGCTCTAATCCTTGAATAACTTGGTAGTTGTTACCTGTAATGTTGCCTAATTTCACCCGTTTTTGCTTAGCTACTAGTTGAAATGCTCCTTGTTGATTTCCCTGAGGTTTTTCTCCTTGTTGATTTCCTTGAGGTTTTTCTCCTTGACGAGGTTTTGATGGTGCTGGAACTGCTACAAAAACAAAAGTTTCTCCCGCCAAGTTAGTCACTGCTGTTGCTGGAATCAATACTCCTGGGCGCTGACTCCAGATCACTCTTGCGTAAGCAATCTGATCCGTACGTAATTGATTTTCAGAATTGTCATATAGCACTTTAACAAGTAAAGATTGACTATTGTCACTAGCTTTTGGAGCGACAAAAAATACACGGCTCATCCCTATACTTTTGCCTTGTGCATCCATCACTTCTACTGGTGTTCCTTTACGTAGTTGAGTTCCTCGCTCAACAGGCACAGAAATATTCAATTCTAAAGATTGGTTTTGAGTAATAGTAACTAATTGTGTAGAAGTATTTACAAAATCACCAACTTTTACGGGTATATTTCCAACTGTGCCAGCAAAGGGAGCAGTAATTTTGTAGTACTGAAGTTGGACTTGTTGTTGTCTAATATTAGCTTGTGCTTCCTTTAAAGATTTTTCAGATTGGCTAATGGTAGCTTGTTGTGCTCTAATCTGGGCTTCAATTTGACGGACAGCAGCTTGTGATGTTGCCAGTTTGTTGGTATACTGCTCACTCGTTTGTCGAGACACTGCTCCTTGAGACGCCAAATCGGTATACCTTTCGTAGTCTTGCTGATTCAACTTCAGATCAGCTAGTTTAGACAACCGTTCAGCTTCTAAGGATCTGAGCGTAGCACGAGCATTTTCCACCTGTGACTGAGATACCTCAGCAGCAGCGTTCACACTACCGACAGCTGCTTGTTGCTGTCTAGCATCTACTTGGATAATCGGAGTTCCTGCAATCACTGAATCTCCGTATTTGACAAATACTTGTGACACTTGACCTTCAATTCTGGGCTGAAGAGTCACCGAGCGGCGCGATTCTACGGTAGCAAGGTACTTTTCACTATCCTCAATCATCCCAGCTTGTACTGTAGATATTTTGACTCTTGTTGCTGGCGGTTGAGCGTTAGCAGTTGCGGGTGCTTTGTTTTGAGGAGCCAGCCAACGCCAAAGTGCAAAACCTCCCCCTACTAGTAGTAGGGCTAACAATAACCAAAGCCACCTTCGCTGTCTGCGGGGTGGCTTTTCTAATTCTGTTTCTTGACGGTTATCTTCAAAATGAGTTTGAGGCTCAGGAGATTTCATGACTTACAGAGCACCTAACAATAAATAATCATACAACTCAATCAGAATTCAAGCCTTGATATAAAAATTGCTTAGCTAATATCAGGCTCTTACAGAGACCACTTAGTAATTTATTTAAATGTACTTCTTCCGTCTAGTTGTTTAATCTATCCAAAGGACAATGCTATAAATAAGCTTACACATAAGTTTTCCATATTGTCTTTTCAGTTCTTGCGAAAAATGTTTTAATCTTGCTATGACTGACGAAAACAATTTTAAGTCCCAAGGAGCCACTGGGTTCGAGAGGTTCACCCTGTTGCATGCAAACTGCCCTCTGTTATCCCCATATCTCCTTAAAAGACACCGAGTGTCATCTTCGAAACTAAGCACGGTCAAGTCATGACTTTGGCTGACACCACCCTTGAAAACTGCGTCTTTATATACATAACATACGTAAATTCCAAAGTTCTGCAATTACAATAAGTAGCCATCATGAACTGCGTACACCCTATGGCTGACGCCACGCCTTACGGTGAGTCTAGCGCTGCGGGAGGGTATCCCTCGTGCCGGCTCTGGCGTTAGCGTTTGCGCAGCGCCCCCTTAGGGGCTAGCGGAACCGAAGGTTCTCCCCGGAGGACTATCGGGAAGCCCTCCGGGGATGACCTGAGCCCTATGGCTAACGCCACGGCTTCGCCTATCGGGCACGGCCCCGTACCGAACGGTCACGCTGCGAAGAACGGGGGTTCGCAATCGACGGGAAACGGAGCCACTGCCGTGGACCGATCTCCCGGCATAAAGCAAGTGGCGTCCAAGACTGCGACCCCCTCACCGCCTCCGGCGTCTACAAGTCGGGAAACCTGGACGCCCTATGGCTAACGCCACGCCTTACGGTGAGTCCAGCGCTGCGGGAGACCCTCCTGCAGCGCTGTCTCACCATATACCTATGTCGGGAAACCCTCATCAAGTACTGGCTCCCCAACGCACTGCCTCACCAGAATGAATGAAAATATTCTTTCTCCCAGGCTACGGCTCGCTGCGCTAACACTCCTTATTTTCAAGCTAGATGGGTCTATCTAAATAAATATAAGATCGCTTGTCCGTAGCGAAAGGAGGGGAATCTAGACGCCAACCACAAGGTTTCGCGCAATCTGCTGTAATCGCTGCCAACTGGGATTCCACCACTCCCAAAGGGACATGCTCTGCGAACGCCCACAAGTCACTCATATACTAGCAGCTTTGAAAGTGCTAAGTAGAACGGCGCAAAAAAACCGAAGTATATAACGGAAAGTAAAGTTGCCCAAAAAGCTCTTCTCTTCTGCCTCCTGCCCTGTGCCTCCTGCCTTGTCATAACGACAATTTTCAACACCGACCTACTTATACCTTCCCCTCACAGGCAGATTCACAAGCGCTACTCAAGACAATTGTTAATCTTGTTCTTGCCTGCTATCTTAAGCTGCACCGCCGTTAACGCGAATATTTTGCCCAGTTATCCACCGCGCTTCATCGCTAGCAACAAACGCCACGACATCGGCGATGTCTTGCACTTGTCCTAGTCGTCCCAAAGCTGCCATTTGAGAAATACGATTTATTTGTTCTTCTGTTTTACCTTCTGTGAACAGTTCTGTATCAGTTGGACCAGGAGAGATTACATTAACTGTGATACCTCGTCCTCCTAACTCTTTTGCCACAATTCTTGTGATTTGTTCAACCGCACCTTTGGTTGCCACATACGCACTATAAGTTGGCATCATCATAACCGTTGTTGATGAAGAAAGATTGATAATGCGTCCGCCGTCTACCATGTGCTGTGCAGCTTGTTGACAAGCAAAATAAGTGCCTTTGACATTAATGGCAAAAATCTTGTCGAAGTCTTCTTCTGTGACGTCAACAAGTAGCTTATATAAGGGAATACCAGCGTTGTTTACTAAAATATCGACTTTGCCAAAACGTTCAATTGTCTGCTCAAAAAGTCGCTGAATATCAGTCACTTTGCTCACATCGGCTTGGACTGCAATTGCTTTTACTCCAAGGTTTTCAATTTCTGCAACAACTTCCTCTGCTTTGTTTGCATTACCTGCATAGTTCACCACAACTGATGCACCGTTATCAGCTAATTTGAGTGCGATCGCACGTCCAATTCCTCGTGATGATCCTGTAACGATTGCTATTTTCTCTGAAAGAGGTGCCATAAATTCTTTCCTTTACTTAACTTTTACTAAACATTAATCTTGCTCCTAGGTTTCACCTAGGAGCAAGATTAAAATCTTTTATGTCCTTAGAAAATTATAGAGAATGATCTAGCACTGAAAAAAAATTAATTTTTCCAGCCAGGTAGCTCTCACGCCAAATCGAAAAGTAAGATTTCTGCACTGATGTTGGTGCTAATTTCGAGTTGTTCTTCGCCACTTATTTGCACGCCATCACCTGCTCTGAGTTCTTCTCCATTCAAAGTGGCGATACCTTGAGCTATTTGCAACCAGGCATAACGATTCGGTTTCAGGTGATAGTTGATAACGTCACCAGGTTCCAAAATAGATGTGTATAAGTCAACATCTTGATAAATTTTGACAGCACCATCACGTCCATCTTTAGCACCAATTAAACGCAGTTTTCCACGTTTTTCTTCAACTGAAAATGCTTTTTGTTCATACCTAGGTTGCAATCCTTGTTTGTTGGGAAGAATCCAAATTTGCAGAAGGTGGACTGGCTCAGTTTCAGAAGGATTATATTCGCTGTGCATAATACCAGTACCAGCGCTCATAATTTGCGCTTCACCCGGAAGTATGACTGAACCATTCCCTAAGCTGTCTTTATGTTCTACTGCTCCTTCTAGAACATAAGTCAGGATTTCCATATCGCGGTGTCCATGTGTCCCAAAACCAGCACCGGGAACAACGCGGTCATCGTTGATTACTCGTAGAGAACGAAATCCCATACGATTTGGATCGTAAAAATTACCAAAGGAAAATGTGTGGTAACTGTCGAGCCAACCTATTTTGGTTTGACCGCGTGAATTTCGATCATGAATGAGGTGAGTTTTGGTATTGGAAGCCATAAGTTTTTTCTCCATTTTGATGATTGATTGCAGCAAAAACATTAAGCACCTTTATTGGCTACCAGTCATCGATTCTGGTTCCAAAAGCGGGAGCATGGACAAACTTTCTCTTTAGTGGCAATACTACTGAAATGATTATTCTTTATTGCTCGAAAAACTAAGGATTTCGTGAATCAATATTCCAGTTAAGTATGGTTGAATACTAGGTTACAACGGCGATGTTTACAAAATCACAAAAAATTTATTTCTTTAGATTTGCCTTGTTGCACCTGTTTTTTAACTATCTCAATCTTAAAATATGTACAGAGAAAATGAAAAGTACGCACTGAAAAGTGCCGTACTTACCAAAAAGATACTGCTAAATAATTTTCTTTTCACTTAACCATGATCTATATTTACAGGTTGGATTGAGCGAAGCGTATCCTAACAGATAAGCTGGGTTAAACAACTAAACCCAGCTTACAAAATAGGGACTAATCAATAGCGATTAACCATTGTCATAAAAATTCTAGTTAACAGCAGCAGCTTGCTCTTCAGTTTTAACAGTGCCTGCAGTACTATTTCCATTTTGGGTGACAGCGGCTTGCAGATGCGCTTCTAGGAACCACAGTCGCTTGTCAATTGTGCGAGAAACTTCGGTGTACAAGTCAGCAGTATCGAGATCACCTAGATTATCGGTTTTGTCAATTGCTTCCCTAACGTGCTTAGCATAGGGTGCAAAGCGATCTGCCAAAGCTGTGACATGCTCCGTGCCCATTAAAATATCAGTAGGATATTCTGCCAGTATTGAAGCCGCAGCAGACATACGAACTGTCCCACAAGCATAACCACCTAAGGCGGTGATGCGTTCGGCTAACATATCAATGTACTCTTCCAACTCGCCTGCCATCTCATCAAACATTTCATGCAACTGATAAAAGTCTGTGCCTTTGACGTTCCAGTGCGCTTGCTTAACTTGGGTTTTCAGATCCAAACTCGCTGCTAAAGTTTGGTTGAGAATTCCAACAATTTGCTTGCGCGCCTCAGCAGGAATGTCAATGCGGGTTGGATATAGACGTGTTGATAGGTTTTTGTCGCTCATGGTTTGTGCCTCTCTCATTGGTACGACAAAACAAGTCTACAGATACTACTATGCTCTGGGAAACCCTCTACCGACAGATGGAATTTTTACCTAAAAGCTTATAATTTTTGTTGATTATTTACTCTTACATCTATAATTAATCGCGATGGTTATCTATAGCACTGAATATTCCTCCAAAGAGGCGATCGCGAATGTTGAGTTTAGCAACTGTTGTGTGTTGCTGTCTTTTCCGTTCTTGAAAAAAGTATCACAAGAAGAGCGATCGCTCTTCTACAGGAACGCGCGTATATAATAATGTAAGAATTCAGCACTTCTTGAGTCAGAAGTCACAATTGATAAGGTGTCTATTATTCTTTGTATGTTTCTTGGATAAAGTGTTCTCCTAATTCTTTAACTATTCTGAATTCTCAATTCTGGCTCCTGAATTCTTACATCATAATAAAGCTAAATTTTTACTTGTTTTCTATACGCTAATGGTGTTGTTCCTAGAAATTTGCGAAAGACGTTTGTAAAGTGGCTTTGACTCTGAAAACCGACTTGCTGGTAGATTTGATGTATGGCTTGTTCTGTTTTACTTAATAACCTTTTCGCTCTCTCTATTCTGCAATTCATAACGTATTGGTGGGGCGAAAAACCAGTGGATTGTTTAAACATACGTGAGAAATGATACATACTCATTCCCACTGCTGTCGCCATCTCAGCTAAGCCTAAATCTTTTTCTAAGTTTTGATTGATATATTCAATAGCTTGCCGCAACTTTAAACGCGAAAGTCCTTCTGGATGTTGTCTAGTAACCTTTGGAGAAGAAACAGAATAGTTTTTGAGTAGATGAATGGATAGAGTTGTTGCTAAAGATTCTATATATACACGACAACCCATACCATCTGATTCCAGTTCTGATTGTAGTGCTAGTCCAATTTGTTGAATCAACGGATCTGAATCAGCAAGATGTGGTATAATATCTATGAATTGCATGTCTATCAAATCATAACCAGCGCGATCAAACAAAGCTTTTTCTAAACTAAGAACTAAAAATTCAGCTTCTATCTCCCAGCTTAATTTGTGATAGCTGCTTGCTGGAATGACGACAATGTCGCCATATTTAATACACTCATCGTAAACTTGTCCGTTCAACACCCGTTGTACGTTGATAGGTTGTTTTGTCAGACTTATGCTGATAACGTGCTGTTGAGGACTATGTTCTGGTGTCTCGTAAGCAGGCTGTTGATGATAATCTAGGCGAATGTGATCCCATTTAGCATGGTAACTGCTCATTAGGGGCGATCGCGGAAGAATTTGCGTATATACATCTTCCTGAGCAAAATCAATACTTATGATTTCCTCTGTTGGCATCGCTTTCACCTCATAAACAATTGCTTTAAAGGTACGCCTGTATGCTTGCTTTCTTATACAGCTTGGATGCTGTCTTCAAAAGCAAAAGTTTAATGCTATAAATGTTAACACACTAACTAAAACATCTAGCGCTCAAACAGAATCTGCGACTTGTATGGGTTATATAGTTATCTACGATGGAAATTGCAATCTTTGTGTCACAGGAGTGCAAATGCTGGAAAGTCTTGATAAGGGACAACTTTTTCGCTATGTTCCTATGCAAGACGAGTCAACTGTACAACAGTGGGGAATTACACCCCAAGATTGTGAGTTGGGTATGATTCTCATAGATGCAGATGCACCAGAAAGACGGTGGCAAGGCAGTGCAGCGGCTGAGGAGATTGGGCAATTGTTGCCTAATGGTAGTGTATTTGTAGATGCATATCGCGCTTTACCAGGAGTAAAATGGGCGGGCGATCGCTTTTACGAACAAATCCGGGATAACCGTTACACCCTCTTTGGCAAGCGTTCTAGTATTTATAAATCGACCTATTGCGTTGATGGTGGCTGCAAGGTAGCTAAAAATGATGAATGATCAAAACTAGGAAACTCCTGGATTTATAAGTATAATAAAGTACGCACTTATATCAATTTTGGATGATAAATTTGCAGATGATTAACAGCACTCCTACAGCTAAGCCAATATAGCAGTGGAGGATGAATACAAGATTACGCAGAGTTTTGCGGTTCATGGCTGATGCTTCTAGATGTTTGACGTTGCTGAACCAAAACATGAATCAAGCGATCGCGCAAACCGACTTGATTGTGACTAGATATGACGATACTTTGATGAATGTATCGTCAGACTGTTTTGTGACTGACAAAATCAAAATATCCAGGCTGTAGAAGTGTCAACATTAGTTATTAGCTACAGGAGGAGAGTTAAAAATTTCCAGTATCTGCCTGCAAAACTGTTTCAGTTTTTCCCCAACCTGCGCAGAAGGTACAGATGTTCCCACAAAACTCCAGTTTTCTACTGTAGAAAGTCGCCACTGTTCACCAATATGGCTGAAACCAGCAACTTCTACGCCAATTGCACGACGTGAATCGTTTAAAAGGTCTTGATAAAAACGGATTTGTATTAATATACTGCGACTTTGCCATGATTTACTGATGCCAGGAAAGTGAAAACCGATGTCTATAGAGTCTGGATCGACTAACTCTCTGGTTTGCGGATCGTTTTTCCAAGGTTTGAGATCCGATCTGGCATCTGGAAACTCAGATTTGAATAAATTAACTACGGTAGCAATCTTGCTGGCGAATTCAAGGTTTGTTGCCATCTCAGCTGCGTTCACGAAAACACTCCTCACGTCGCTATTTCACCAGAGGTGTCAGGGAGAGACGGTTTTTGTCATAGTATGGCTATGTTAAGCAATTGTACTCAAATTTTCCAAAAAAAAAACATCAAAATGTACCTTTGACAGAAAAAATTCTATGAAGATAGAAGATTTTCAGCAAAATCCCTCGTAAACAAGGACGATGTGATACGCCAGCGATCTAAAATGACACTGATCATTGATAAATAAAATAAGTTTAGCTTATGGCGCGTCAACGCTCAATTTTGTCATTATTTCTGGTATTGGTGGCAACCTTTCTCATTAGTTGTGGTGGTCCTGGTGTCGCAACACCACCTCCGACATACACACCAGAAAAACTGGCGAAAATTCAGGAATACGTTCCTGAGATTCAGGCTGTACAAAAACGCTCAGAAGAACTGCAAAGGCTCATCCAAACAAAACAGTGGGTGAATGTTGGAAACTTCACACACGGTCCTATGGCAGAAGCAAGGCTGTCGATGAACTACGTCACATCCAATCTGCTATCCAAAGACCAACCAGCAGGCCGCGAGTTAGTGCGTGATTTATTAGATAAGCTGATAAAAATCGACCAAGCCGCTGAAGTTGGTAACATCAATGGTGCCTTGAATAGCTCTTTCGCTGCTTTTGCAGACATTGACAAATTCCTGCAGCTGGTTCCAACAAACAGCAGCCCGTCAGAAGAAAGCTAAGCGTGATAGGGTGAAGAGGAAGATGGGGAGTGAGGGAGTTACAGAGTGAGGAAAAAAGGAATTTGGGAGTGTGGGAGTGAGGGAAAATAGTTCTTGAGCATTAACTTTTGCCTTCCTTACTTCTTTTCCTCCTTCCCTTCCTCGCTGCTGTTGTACCCCCACACTCCCCCATCTTCTGTCTGTTCAGTTGCATTAACAATGAATCATGTTGTTATCATCGGTTGCGGCGTGGTTGGGGCAGCAATTGCCTACGAACTGAGTAAAGTCAACGGGCTAAAAATCACAGTTGTTGACCAACAACCACCCGCACTTGCTTCTACAGGAGCAGCATTGGGTGTTTTGATGGGTATCATCAGCCAAAAAACCAAGGGGAAGGCTTGGCAGATGCGACGAACAAGTATCCTGGGTTATGAAACTCTGATTCCTGAACTAGAAGCGCTTACAAATCGTAAAATTCACTTCAACCGTCAGGGAATCCTCATGCTGCTACCTGAACCTTCTATGTCTTCTTTAGAAAAAGAAGATGCGGAGATCTCACGATGGGAAAAGTTGCAAGAAATTCGCCAATCTCAAGGTTTTCCCCTAGAAATTTGGGAGACTGAGAAACTCAAGCAAGTTTGTCCTCAGGTTAATCACGAAGGAATGGTGGGCGCTGTTTACTCTGGGTGCGATCGCCAAGTTGATCCCACTTCCCTCACCTTAGCTTTGGTTGATGCTGCAAAGCATAACGGTGTTGATTTCAAATTTGGTGTTCAGGTTTTGGCTATCGAACCGCAGCCGTTGTCTCCTTCTCAAGAAACAGGTTCCGAAAAATATTGCAACCAACTTCAGACGACACAAGGAAAAATGACTGCTGATTGGTTTGTTGTGGCAGCTGGGTTGGGTTCTTCTTTGTTGAGTGCGCAATTAGAGCAAATGGTTGATATTCGCCCTGTGCTAGGGCAAGCTTTGTGTCTTCGCTTAGGACGTTCTCTTGGAAACCCTGAGTTTCAACCGGTGATTACAGGTCATGATGTCCATATTGTCCCCATAGGTGGTGGGGATTACTGGATAGGTGCAACGGTTGAATTTGCGAGCAACAAAGATGAAATGATAGCTGATAAAGAACTGTTGGAGTTGGTTAGACAACAGGCGATCGCCTTTTGCCCAGACTTAGCAACCGCGACAACTATCCGTACTTGGTCAGGGTTACGTCCCCGTCCTGAAGGACGTCCAGCACCTGTGATTGGTAAATTGCCTGGATATAGTAACATCTTGCTTGCTACTGGGCATTATCGCAATGGGGTTTTACTTGCACCAGCGACAGCTTACGCAATTCGTGAGATGATTATTCCTAACTAATCATAATTACACTTCTTTTCGTTAAGACAGTCATGAGTCGTTTGTAATCATAAAGGACAATCCTCAAGCTCCGAAAGTGCCAGTTGATTTGCATCACAGCTTATTACATAATAATTCTCAATACCAATAACAAACTTCTTTTTCTTCTTAACACCTTTGTTTTAAACTTTTCATTCATGAATTAAAATGCCAATAACAGAAAAAAAAATTCAAGTCGGCTCCTTAGAATGGTTTTATCGGGAAGCAGAATCTACTGGTAGAACTGAGTTACTTCCTGTCTTACTGCTACATGGTTTACCATCACAAAGTTACAGTTGGCGCAATATTATGCCAGCTTTGGCAAAGCAAGGAACAAGAGCAATAGCGCCTGATTGGATTGGCTTTGGTTTTTCTTCCAAACCAGACAAAAGAGATTTTGCTTACACACCGGATGCTTTTGTGACAGCTTTAGAAGGATTCATAAAATCCATAGAACTTGAACGTTTTTCTTTAGTTGTGCAAGGCTTTTTAGGTTCTGTTGGTTTACAATATGCCTTACGTCATCCAGAACAAATTGCCAATATAACCATACTTAATACACCAATTTCCAGTCAGGCGAAGTTACCCTGGAAAATTCAACAAATGGGATTACCTTTTGTAGGTGACATGATTACTCAAGATCCGCTGCTAGTTGACCGGACTCTGGAAGGTGGCTGTCGTTACGTCATTACAGAAGAACATTTAAATGTTTATCGTAAACCCTTTTTGAAAAGTTCTGCTCCTGGAAGAAGTCTCTTAGCAACTATCCGTAATTTGGAGTTACGCTCAGCAATGACAGAAATAGAATTGGGCTTTAAAGAATTGCACCAAGAAATTTTAATCCTCTGGGGAATGATAGATCCTTGGCTACCTATAAATATAGCTCAAGATTTTGTGGATTCCCTGGAAAAAGGGAGTTTGATTAAACTTAATAATGTTGGTCATTATCCTCAAGAACATTATCACGAAACAATTCTTGAAGACCTTTTGCCTTTTGTTCGTGTAAAGGATCAATAATGATAGCAATTAGAATTCAAAAGTGACATCACTTTTATCTCTTCTTAAGATTTCAAAAATTTTAGAGTAAGTATTTTGTACTCATCTGTTTTGCAATTCGTTAAATAACCAGAGTTCCGTTTCATAAATTAGATAGGATTTCTATAGCACCTTTACATTATTTACGTGTGCCTAAAATCCATTGATGGAGAAAAAAATTTATGGCTTATTCCTGGTTTAAGGCTTTTCACATTGTGGGTATAGTTGTTTGGTTTGCTGGTTTGTTCTACCTCGTGCGTCTTTTCATCTACCATGTTGAAGCCAACCAAGAACCGGAACCAGCGCGCACAATACTGAAAAATCAGTATCAGATAATGGAAAAGCGTCTGTACAATATCATCACAACTCCAGGGATGCTGGTTACAGTCGCAATGGCGATTGGTTTATTAACTACGGAACCAGATGTTCTCAAAGAAGGATGGTTACACGTAAAACTGGGATTTGTTGTCCTTTTACTTGGCTATCATCATTACTGCAAGCGTTTGATGAAGCAGTTAGCCCAAGACACGTGCAAATGGAATAGTCAGCAGTTGAGGGCGTTAAATGAAGCACCTACAGTTATGCTAGTGGTGATTGTATTGCTAGCTGTGTTCAAAAACAATCTACCTACAGATATCACAGCTTGGGGTATTGTCGCCATGATTATTGTGATGGCGGCGACGATTCAGCTTTACGCGAGAAAACGCCGTAAAGATAAGGAAAAGCTGACAACAGAAATGGTGCAGCAGGAAAGCAGCTAAATAACTCTGCGAACACGCTGCGCTAACACTAAGTGTGGGCTATGTACTTATGCACACGCTAGGCGATAGGGTAGTGTCTCACCAAAAAGATACGCAATCGCATTCATTGCGGTAAACGTCGGTGCATAGCGCTGTTTAAGTATATTACCCTCAATTCAACAAACAAAGCCTGCCTGCTTTGGCAGGCTTTGTTTGTATGCTCAAAAACTATGTCTTATTGGGACTTTAGAAATTTTGGGCAGAAAAAGTATTTGAAACCCTTGCTGGGCAAGGAGAATATGTCGAGCAGGTAAAAACGTCTCAACTTCAGTTAAATCAACAAACAGTGACTAATCGATGTAAAACCCCTACCCAATCTATGTTTGAGGCTATTTTGAGCCTAGTTTTTACAAAGTCCCATTATCGAAGCTAATTAAAAATACTTATCTCTTATACTTTATTCAAATATTATATATATATAAATTAAATAAAATTTCTGTTAAGGTTTTTTTTAAAAAAGTTATTTTTGTTAAAGTCATCATTAGGTATGTATCCGCAGCTAGATCAAACTCTCAGGCTGTGGTTATTATTGATTTAAAATGCAATATTCTATACGATTTGGTGTATTTACTTACGAAATATCCCTCAAACGGTATTTACTTAATGAAACTCATTTATTTTGGTCAAATATTAACAATCTGGTTATTTGTAGAATTCTTGCTAACCCTAAGCTTATCTGCTCACGCTCAGCAAAAATTAGAAGCGAGAAGCCCCACTTTACCAAAACGGCTGATATCCCAGCAGAATTTTATACCACCAAGACAAGGTAAGCCAAAAGATACCTCTGGTGCAGGTTCCCGCAGTACACTTATATGTTCTAAACAAAACGATCCAATTCAACCTTTAATCTTAAATCAAAATCATGGGTCAACATTCCAGGAGCATCCAACGGGATTTGTCAGTATAGCTAAAACACCAGCACATCAATTTGTGTTGATGTTTCAAGATCGAACAGGTAAATTTTCTGGCAGAGAATTTATACCCAGAAACACTGATAGTATATTTGTTACATTTACACAGTCAAAGCAAAAACAACCTCTAGCAGTCGGTAAAAATCACCAGTGTTTTTCTATGGTTATCTGTGGAGAAATTGTACAACTAGACTTGCGTTTAAATAGTTAAAGTGGTACACTTTACTAAAACTCTTGGCGAAGTATTTGCTCAATTAACGCCTGATTATCGGAACTTTCTGCTTGCTTAAGATATTCAAGGGCAATCTGCCCAACCGCAGGTTCCTCCCGCGAAATAGCAACTAACAACTCTACAGTTTGATAAAGTTGAGCTTTTTCTGATTGTCTATGAGTGACAATCGGCAGAGTCACAGCAGCAAGGGCAAGTCCAATCATCGGGGGAACAACAGGAATCCAGCAACCTTGTAAAAAGGCAACGTAGGCAATTCCTATGAGTCCTCCCTCCGCAATAGCAACGGCAGTAACTATAGATTTCGGTGACTTTATTTGCCAAGCTAACACAGTTCCCACCTCACACCAAAGCAAAATCCAAAGCCACTCCACTGGTTTAGACCTAACTTTTAGCAGGGGTCGCCCTGAGAGCGCAGCACTTAAAATCATGCTAGTAATATTGGCATGAATCGTTACTCCTGCCATTTGTTTTGGAGAGCCAAAGTTATGACTGCTATAGGGTGTTTGAAACATGTCTTTGACGCTCTGGGCAGTGGAGCCAATGAGAATAACGCGATCGCGTATCTTGTGTTGTGGTATCTTATTTGCTAATAAATCTATGAGCGAGAAGGTCTGAAACTGTTGCTCAGTACCATGAAAGTTGAGCAAAACTTGATAGCCTCCAGCATCAGCCTGGACATAGCCACCGTCATTGGGTTGAAAGGGAACAAGCACTGTTTTGCCAAGCCGAATTTGATCGCGATGGTTGGTTTGAGGTTGAGGGGTGATACCTTCAGCTTCTAGATAGCGAAGTGCTAGCTGCAAACCAAGATTAAGGTGTAATGAAGAGTTTTCCAGTTGAACTGAAAGCAAGGCTCGACGCAACTTGCCATCTGCATCTAGAACCTGATCAGCAAGACCAACCTGACCTAATTGAGCTAAAGTTGGTGGTGGAGCCACCTGACTACCCACTGCCTTTTCAATACCAATGAGATTCTCAGTTGTTTTATAAACTTCTACTAATTCCTGATGACCAGGTTCTATCGGCAAATCTCGATACAAATCCAGCCCGATCGCTCTAGGTTTATAGCTTCTTATTGTCCGGATTGCTTGAGCTATCACCTGATCCGACACAGGAAATTGACCTATTTGCTTAATATCTGGCTCATCAATTGTAATTATAGTAATACGGGGGTCAACTGCTGCTGGAGGACGCGCCTGAAAAAACCAATCTAGCATTGACCACTCCATACCCTGTAGTAGCCCAGTAAAACGTACAAGAATAACAAAACTGGCGACTCCCCCAGCGATGCATCCGAGCCAGTATCTACTCAGACGTAGCTTTTGGGCTTTTTGTTTTGCGGCTTTACGTGCGTTTGCCAATATTCGATTCGCTTGTTGGGCAGCAAGTACGGCAAATTGAGCTTTTTCTCGTTCAATTTGTCGTGCCTGTTTTTCTACAGCTAAATCGGTTTCAACTTGTCGCTTTGCCAGTTCCTGACTAGCACCCAGAAAGCGATAATCTAAGTCACTGAGCCTTTTATTTTTTGACCAAGCTAATGCTTGTTGCAATTCTATCCCCACCAGAAGCTGGGACTCATCTTTTTGATTTGAAGTCATCCAAGCTTTAAAGCGTTGCGCGTAAGGGCGCAAATTTTCCATTTGTAGAGCAACCCATTCTGAATTAAAGACTATTTTATAGATTGGGTTTTTCACCCTCAGATATCCCTGATCATTGATCACTAAACCTGACAAAAGAAGTTCAATCTGTTCTCGACTATCATTGGTTGGTATGTCTTCCCCAGCCAGAATTTGTTGATATATTCCCAAGTTACGCCCTGCAATTTGCTCATTAGCAAGCAGGCGATTGCTTATTGTCCGCAAATGTTCTGGCTCATCCTGGGATTCCCACTTGTGGATGACATGTGATTTCACAATACTTTCTACCCAAAATGCCTCTGTCCCAGGGGGGATGATCAGTTTCTCACTCACTGAATCTTGACTCGAACTTTGTAGCATCTGACACATTTTTTGCGTAACAAAGGGTTGCCCTCCTGTCCAAGATAAGATTTCTCTGAGAATTGCCTGAGCATTACCTTGTTCAACTGCTAACCCTTTTACCAGTGGCTCCACTTCACCGATCGTAAAGCCATTCAGTTCTATGGCTCTACCAATATTAAACGGAGTCCGCTTTGGATCTTGAATTAAATCTGATGGTGTTGTAACCCCAAAAATGACAAATGTGATGCGATTGTATTCTGGGTCGATTGCTCTGCGATTATAGCAAAACCGAATAAAGGCAAAAAAGTCATCAACAGAAAAATCAAGGCTCTTGATACTATCAACTTCATCAATAAAGATAAACAGTTTTTCTTTCGGAAATTGAACTAGTAAGACTTCAGAAATAAACCAGCTAAGTCTTTGGAGTACAGAGAGATCTTCTTGCTCTCGCCACCAAGCTTTTAAGTTAAATTTCCCTAACAGCTTGAAACCTAACCATAACTCAGCAACGACTCCCTTATACCACTGCTCTGGGGTAATATTTTCACAACCAATGTTGGTCATATCCACAGTCGTGCATCTAAACCCATCTTGTTGTAGGCGATGCCGAGTTCTGACTAGAAGCGAGGACTTGCCCATTTGCCGAGAGTTGAGAACATAGCAAAATTCACCTTCTTTGAGGGCTTCATATAGTTGCTTATCAGCCTGTCGTTCTACATAGCTAGGAGCATTAATGGTTAGACTACCACCGACTTGATATGTGTAACGGTTCATTTGAGAATATGAAGGTGTAGTAGACTGAACATCTCAGCAGTCATTTATACTAAAGCGCACGCTTGACTTAATTCAATTATTATAATAAACAAAGAAAAATAAATTATTATTGGTGTCAAACTTGAATCAAATTTTAGTTCACATTTTCTGTTGTATCTTCTGTGTATTCTGTTTGTCAAGTTTATACTTATTGAAGCGTATCTGTTTATTGGCGTTGATAAGTTTCTCAAGTATTGTTGTAAAAATAGGTAACCCCAAAAAGCTACAGCTGTATTTCTGTTCCTGGAAATATGTGCTTACAGATACTCTCTACAAGTTAATTATTACTTGCCCATAGAATCTTTTCGATTCTCCAAACAATTGACACCAGGAAATTTAGCAGATAAATATGAGGAGAAATACAATTAGAAGTATTTTAAGTATGATAACAGTATTATAACTATAAATAGAGACTAGCGAATCAACTGACTAAAAGATGTATATATAGTTGACAGATGAATATCAGTAAAAAGCCATACTCCACGCTGTTATTGGCTTATATGCACTTTTGTCAGCTTGTTAGTTAAAGTTATACATACTTTTCAAACCCCTTGGGACTATTTATCAACGACGATGGAAAAACCCCTTCTTCATGCCGATAATACTAAGTTTCAATGACGTTGAACTTAAAAAAGTAGAGATCATATAATCCCATTCACAAATAAAAGGGAGGCCGATCAGATCAAACTAGGAACTTTGTATGACTTGTGCTTCAACTCATCGTGCATTGCTACAAAGTTACGCATGTGCTTAGGTCTGAATCTTTACTTATCTAAAATACAAATGAGTATAATATAAAACATTTGTACCTTGATGGTTATTGGTATTAATGACTGCTGACTCGAAATTCTTTAGCGAAAAATCAGAGAAGATTATTTTTGTCAAAAAATAATTTACAGTTTGATTGAGTCAAAACGTTACCTACTTATCTTACTTTTCCCACTATCTTGATTTTGAAAGCAGTACTGTAAAATAGCAATAATCTAAAAAAAAATCATATTATTCAACTTCAAAATCAAGCCAGTTGATTGCGTAATAAATATACAGTACTGTATGATGAATAACTAAGATTAGTACTTTGCAAAAAAGGGACAGATGCTGATAGATGTTGTAGGATAAGCATAAACACAACAAAATTTTATATTTTTTTTTAGGAGTATATCGTCAAAACCATTATCCAGTGATATGATTATCTCCTAAGAAGATAGTCCAAAAAATAAGTTTTAGCTCTTGTAGAACAACAACTTTGAAAGTGACAGTTAAGCCATCTGAAAAGTTAAAAAAATAAATTGCGAATTAAATTGCAAAATATTCAGACATTCAGAGCGCAAGATCTGCTAGGTTATTGTCTACTAAGACTGATATATCCTATTAACCATATCCTCCTTGAAACGGATTTTGGAAGAGGTTATGGTGACATAGGACATAGTTGTCTGTTAGTTACTAACTAGCAATTTGAGTTCAACATTGAGATATTTCTGGTTTTGGTTGCATTTATCTATATGTTCAAAAACTCGTCACAAAGTAGGCGTCGTTTTTTGTACATTGGTTTATCAAGTTTAGCAGGGGCTACTGGTCTGGCTGCGGTAAAAAATAGTAATCCAATGTACTTGAGTGATGCATTAGACAACCCAAAAAGAAATTTTAAAGTAGCGGGACTTGCTTCCTTAAACAAGCGTGCTGTAGCCAAAGGATTAATTTATGGGGTAGCCTGTGGGCGAGATGTTCTTGCCTCAGACAAAAATTTACAGGCTAGCATTGTTCGGGAGTGTGGCGTCCTGACACCAGAGAACGAGCTCAAGTGGCAATTTGTGCGACCTCGTCCAGACGTGTTTGACTTTAGTAAAGCAGATTGGATAGCTGGATTTGCCCGCGCTCATAATATGCTTTTTCGAGGACATGCTTTAGTCTGGCATGAGCAACTACCTGACTGGTTCAAAGAAGTCGTTAACCGCCAAAATGCAGAAAAATTTTTGGTGGAACATATTACAACTGTAACAAAACACTACGCTGGTAAAATACACTCTTGGGATGTGGTGAATGAGGCTATTAAACCAGATGATGGACTAAAATCAGGCTTACGACAAACTCCGTGGCTCAAGTTTCTAGGTCCAGATTACATAGAGCTTGCCTATCGAGTTGCGGCGCGAGCTGATCCCAAAGCCATGTTGGTCTACAACGAGAATGGACTGGAGCATAATGGTTCTGAATATGAAGCCAAAAGAACTGCTGTTCTGAAACTTCTAGAACGTCTGAAATCTAGAGGAACACCGATTCATGCTCTGGGTATTCAATCTCACTTGTTAGGTCAGGCTTCCTTGAATCCCAAAGAACTACGACATTTTCTGTCTAACGTGGCGAGTCTTGGTCTGAAGATTATCATTAGCGAACTAGACGTAACAGACCAGAAATTACCTTCGGATACCGTTGTGCGCGATCGCATTGTCGCTGCTAAATACGAAGACTATCTTTCGGTAGTGCTAGATGAGCGAGCAGTGATTGCCGTCTTAACTTGGGGATTGAGCGATAGATACTCTTGGCTTTCAATGTTTGGTTCCCGTTCAGATCGTGCACCAGTACGTCCTTTGCCACTCGACTTAAACTTCAAATCCAAATTGGCATTGAATGCGATCGCAAGAGCGTTTGATAAAGCCCCGAAACGTTGACCAACAACTTTTATGGTGGATGGAAAAATGTGGTTGAAGATGACTTGTGGAATTTTTCTGAAAGCGTTGCATGGTGAGACCAGCGCTATGCAGCAGGATCTCCCGCTCTCACGGCGACTGCCGATCTATGCCTGCGCCACCCCATTCAGGTATCCCAGCGATCTGCGGAGGTCTTCCGAGTAAGGCTGAAGTGTTGCAAACCTATTGCCTATTCAACTCAAATTATGGAACAGATGCTTGCTAATCCACAAGTTGTAGTGATTCGACCTCTAGGTTGTCTAAATGCCACAAAAGCATTGGATTTTGAGCAGCTGCTAACAACAGTAATCGAACAAGGTCATTGTTCCGCCTTGTTAGTAGATTTAGGGCAAGTAAAATCTTTAGACAGTGCTGGATTGATGGCTTTGATGGCTGCTCTGAAGAAGGCTCAAAGCTTAGGTCGGCGCTTGAGTCTTTGCTGTGTTTCGCCCACAATCAAACTCATTTTTGAACTGACCCAACTTGATCAGGCATTTGAGATCTTTGAATGTCAATCTGAATTTACGCGCACTTACGGATTCGAGCTATAAGTGTGGGTGAACATTACTTTAACAATATAAAAGGAACTATCTAAAATGCAAAAATTTGATGAGATTTCCGTACTCGGAACTAGGTTTCATAAAATTAAAGTTAATGAACTCATCGAGTATGCTGTCCAAGCAGCAAAACTTAAAAAGAAAACAATCATAGGTCATGTTAATACCAGGGCAATGAATTTTGCCTATGAATTGCCCTGGTATAAAGAGTTTCTCAACAGATCCGATTTAGTTTTCTGCGATGGATTTGGTGTTCTCTTAGGAGCAAAACTCTGTGGTGGCTGTGTTGATTCATCTCATCGCATGACCTGTCCAGATTATATAGAAGATTTTGCCAGAGCTTGCGAGCGCGAAAATGTTTCCTTGTTCCTACTTGCTGGTGAGCCAGGAACCGTAGATCAAGCGATCGCTAAGCTTAAAGTGATTGCACCGAATTTAAGAGTGAACGGACATCACGGTTATTTTGACAAGTCTGGTGAGGAAAATGAATTTGTTATCCAACAAATCAATCAATTCAAGCCAGATATCTTGTATATTGGCTTTGGAATGCCGTTACAAGAGCGTTGGATTTTGAGTAATTCAGAGAAAATAGAGACAAAAGTTTTTCTACCTCTTGGGGCATGTCTTGATTTTTATACTGGTACTGTCTCCAGAGGTCCGCTTTGGATGACTAGTAGTGGTCTAGAGTGGTTAACAAGATTAGTTACACAACCAAAACGTTTGTGGAAACGTTATGTACTTGGCAATCCGTTGTTTTTTTATCGAGTCCTACAGCAACAGTTGATGAAAATCTTCAGAAAGCGCTCTCGAACCTCATCGCAGTATTAAACTGATGCTTTGTACATATAACACTTTTTTAAGATTCTCAAGTATCAAGAATTGATAGTACTCCGAATTCTGGTTACTTGATAAGCTCAAAAATTACTGTGCTCAATCTAACAGTTGAAAAGGTTCCACCTAGCCAGGAAATCTATTTTGTAAAGTGCAACTACAGGGGTCGTAACTATCGTGGCAGCATATAAATCTTTATCAGTTACAGAGTTAAAGCCAGATTTAAGGTCGGCAAATGGCACCAGGATACAGAAAGGATTAACCAGTAAGTTTCTACGTGTTGGAACACTTAGTATTCTAGATGTCATTTCTTTGACTTTAGCATGGAAGTTAGCAGTCATTTATGGCACTCCATTAGATTCGCCTTGGACACAAAAAGTCTCTTTTCTACTACTGATTTTGGCAGTTGAAATAGGGGTGATTGCCACTAGAGGACTATACAAATCAGGTATGAATCGTCGTAACTATCTTGGTTTGATCAAAGCAGTCACACTGTCAGATCTTTTACTGTTGATGATTGCCTTTCTCTACGAACCAGAGAGTTACATCTCGCGCTCAACTTTTCTACTTTTTTGGTTGTTGTCAGTTGTTTTCGTCTGTACTGGTCGCTTTATCTGTGATGTAGCTACTAAATTACTTCGTAGTAGAGGAGCAATTCGCCATACCGTTTTTCTGATTACAGACCCGGAAGACAAAGACAGCCATATTCGGCTAATAGAGAAAGAGAATTGCTACACCATACACAGAATTGCTGATTCGAGCTGTTTGCATCTGATGAACCGAGAAACAACCTTTGAATATCTACGCACACAAGGCATAGAAGAGGCTTTTGTTTCTTGGAACGCCATTAAAAATCGTCTCTATGTTTGCTGGCGTTTCCAAACAGCCGGCATTACCCTACGAATACTGCCAACAGAGGGTCAAGTTCGTCACCCCAAATCCATATTTTGGATGATTGGTGAAGTTCCTTGCATGACGATTCCTGCACCTATCATTGCAGGTAGTGATTTTTGGGTAAAGCGGAGTTTTGATCTTTGTTGTTCAACGATACTTTTACTTTTGCTATCTCCTGTCTATGTGGTGATAGCTACACTGATTAAGTTAGATTCTTCAGGACCGGTGTTCTTTCAGCAAAATCGAGTTGGTTTGCATAGTAAGAGTTTCAAGATTTGGAAATTCCGCACAATGGTTGCCAATGCAGAAAAGTTGCAAGCAAAGCTAGAAGCAAAGAATGAAATCAAGGATGGGGTTCTTTTTAAAATGAAAGACGATCCTCGGATCACACGGATAGGCAAATTTCTACGCCGTTACAGTTTAGACGAACTGCCCCAGCTGTTTAATGTTTTCCTTGGAGAGATGAGTCTAGTTGGTCCGCGTCCTCTGCCTATGAGAGATGTAGAAAAATTCAAAACAAAGCATTTTATCCGACAAGAAGTTTTACCTGGTATTACAGGATTATGGCAGGTATCTGGTCGCTCCGATATCGATAATTTTGAAGATGGGGTAAAATTAGATCTCTCTTACATAGAGAATTGGTCTGTATTGTTGGATTTGCAAATTTTGCTGAAAACTGTCAAGGTTGTTTTTAGTAAGGCAGGTGCTTACTAAGTATATTCTGAAACTACCGCCACCAAAGTATCAGCTTGGTGGCGGTTTTTAGTCTGATCAAATCTCATGGAATGTTGGTACATTTAGCAGGATATGCCTAAAGAGTGTTGACACCTATAGATATCAGGGTTCTACGCAAAATTTGAATGTTTGAGTAATTGTCTAGAATATACTATTCGCAATCGTGGTTAATACTTAAAGATTTATAGTAATTAATTTGAATGTTGCTTGTGAAAGTATTGCCTCACAAAACATACCTTTCTGACTTTTCCCACTTGATGAGTTAAACAGCAAACTTTACAGTATCTTTAAAAAAAGAACTCTAAAAATGCTTGAAAACACTGAAAAATAAAGTTATAGTTTGGGTGATTATAATGCCAGCTTAACAATAGCATGTCAAAATAGATAGCAATCATCAAATAATTTATGGAACGATGGCTAATATTGAAGTACACAAACGATAAATTTTGTGTTTGTATGAGAAAGCCATAAAAATAATATTTGATCAGCTGCAAAGATAGCCTATACTATGAAGCTAATGTGTTTATATAATCAAATTTCATTATTAGCTCCAACTTCGTACTGAACTGTGATTAGGGAACTTCTATGGAGACTAGAGGCTATCAAGAAGAAGTAGAGATTCAAAAATACTGGCTGGTTCTGAAACGCCGTTGGCCAATTGTGGTAGGAGTCCTTTTAGCTTCGATAGGATTCTCATCATTTCTTATATTCCTACAAAAACCTGAATATCAGGCTAGTGGGATGCTTCTTTTTAAATCAGACCGAACCTCGTCGCTGACAAAGGTGGGAGAAAAGATAGGAGATCTTGAATCCCTAATGCGGGAGGGTAATCCTCTAGAAACACAAGCTGTAATTTTGAAATCAGAGCCAATTTTAAAAGAGGTTATTGATACTTTAGGTTTAAAAGATAAAAAAGGAAACGCCCTGGGTCCGGAGTCGCTTCAAGTCAAGGTTGAACCAATTGTAGGTACAGATATACTGAAGGTTTCCTACACCTCAGGAAATCCTGAATTGACAGCATCAGTGGTCAATCAGGTGATGAAATCATACGTAGCAAAGAACATTCAGTTTAATCGAACTCAAGTCGTTGCTGCAGGTGAATTTATCAAAAAGCAACTGCCACAGACTCGAGTAGAATTAAACCAGGCAGCAGAGGCATTACGTGAGTTTAAAACTCGGTATAAGATTATCGAGCTTTCAGAAGAGGCAAGCGCCGCTGTTCAGAATGAGGCTAGTATAGATGAGCAAATCAACCAATCTCGAGCGGCGCTTGCAGATACGAGTGCTCAGGAACAGAAAATCCGCACTCAGCTGAATTTGGCAGGCTCTCAGGCTGTAGAAATTACTTCGATAAGTCAGATACCTGGTGTACAAGAAGTTTTAAGTGAGTTACAAAAGGTACAAACTAAGCTAGCAAATGACGAAGCACGCTACACCAGTGATCATCCAGCGATCACTGAGCTAAAAAATAAAGAAATAACTTTAAATGCTTTATTACAACAGCGAGTTGAACAGGTTTTAGGACCATCTGGAGTTAAGCAAGTTTTAGGAAATCAACAAAAAGTTGTTCCTGGTAAGTTGCAGATAGGGCAAATAAAGGAAAATCTGACGAGTCAATATGCACTCATACAAGCGCAACGCCAGGGTCTGGAAAGCAAAATAAAAGCATTGTCTAATATTCGAGGAACTTATAAGCAGAGACTTTCTGCCCTACCAAATTTAGAGAAAAAGCAAGGAGATTTAGAGCGAAGGTTGTCTATCGCCCAAAAGAACTACGAAAATCTTGTCAGCAGACTACAGGAAATCGAAGTAGCAGAAAAGCAAACTGTTGGCAATGCTAAAGAAATTCAACCGGCTCAGGTTCCCAAAAAACCATCTGTCTCTAAAATAACATTCCTTTTAGCAGGAGGCAGTGTATTTGTCGGGTTATTACTGGGTGTAGCAGTTGCATTCTTTGTAGACTTGATAGATAGAACCTTGAAAACGGTTAAGGAGGCAGAGACATTTTTTGGTTATACTTTGCTGGGATTAATTCCTAAGTTTGAATCGAATAAGACATCCGCTCCTGTTAACTTGATGTCAGAAAAAGCTTCTGCTCGAATTATTGTGGCAACCTCTCCTCGCTCAGTGGTTCATGAAGCTTATCAAATGCTACAGGCAAATCTCAAGTTCATTAGCCATAGAAAAGTTCGCACAATTGTAGTAACAAGTTCTGTACCTGGGGAAGGAAAATCAGAAGTTTCTGCCAATTTAGCTGCAGTACTGGCTCAGGCGGGACGGCGAGTTCTCCTAGTGGATGCAGACATGCGTAAGCCATCGCAACATCACCTCTGGGGGATCATAAACTCAGTTGGTTTAAGCAACGTTATTGTTGGTCAAGATCAACTTCCGCAAACTGTGCAAACAGTCACAAAAGAGTTATCAATCCTTACAGCTGGAGTGCAACCTCCTAATCCCCTTGGGTTGATTGACTCTGAGCGTATGGCAACTTTGATTGAAACGTTCTGCGATCGCTACGATGTCATCGTATTTGATACTCCTCCTTTGGTTGGCACTGCTGATGCAGCAGTTTTAGGAAAAATGGCCGATGGAGTTTTGCTGGTTGCTCGACCAGGTGTTGTGGATTCAGCAAGCGCCACAGCAGCAAAATCTTTGCTGGGACGTTCTGAAGCCAGAATTTTGGGAATGATTGCCAATGCTGTAAACGTGAAGCACGAACCTGGCAACTACTACTATTCTAACGTTCGAGGAGGGAAGGATGTTGTAGAAACTGGAACGGGGAATGAACAATGGGTGTACAAATAAACTTCATGGTCAATACAGACCAAGCAGAATCTACTTTAGGTCTTTGGGAACTGATTAAGGAAGACTGGATTGCCCACGGACGTGATTGGACTAAGCCCGGATTTCGAGCAGTGGCTGTTCACCGTTTTGGAGTTTGGCGGATGAAGATTAAACCACTACTTTTGCGAGCGCCTTTGAGCATTCTCTATCGAATGCTATTTCGCAAGGTTCGGAATCATTACGGAATAGAACTACCCTACTCTGTGGAACTTGGTCGTCGCGTGATTGTTGAACATCAAGGAGCAATAGTCATTCACGGAGACTGCTCGATTGGCGATGAGTCTATTATTCGCCAAGGGGTTACTTTAGGCAATCGTTACCTAGATCGCCCGCTTGATGCACCGAAATTGGGTAAACGTGTCAATGTCGGTGCTGGTGCGAAAATCTTTGGTAACGTCAGTATTGGAGATAACGCAAGTATCGGTGCTAACGCTGTGGTTCTGAGCGATGTTCCAGCAGGAGCAACAGCAGTTGGGATACCTGCAAGAATCATCCATTCTTCAAAAGTTGGCAATTCACATCTTTGAGGTAACAATGCCATGTCAATGAGCCAATTCATGGCTTCGTTTACTGATGTTGTTCTGTTAGTAAGCGCTAGTGGTCTGTTTATTGTCTGCCTATTTTTTCTGATTGAATGTACTGCGGCTCTATTGCCAATCACTTTTTATATTAATAAAGACAATGACCAAGATCTGAAAGTTACTGTCTTGGTTCCTGCCCACAATGAAGAAATTGTTATCGGCTCAACAATCGAAAAACTGCTCCCAGCGTTAAACAGACAAGATAGTTTGGTTGTTGTTGCTGACAATTGTAGTGACACCACAGCAGAGATTGCTCGTGCCAAAGGTGCTACAGTTATTGAGCGTTACGATCTTGAGCGAAAAGGCAAGGGATACGCCTTAGATTACGGCTTACAGTTTATGGAGTCGGCTCCTCCTGATGTGGTTGTGATTGTTGATGCTGACTGTACAGTCGAACCAGATGCAATTTCACTGTTGAGTCAGCGTGCGATCGCCTTGAGGGCACCTGTCCAAGCCACCTACTTGATGAGTAGACCGAAAAACTCACAGTCATCAAAAGACTTTGTTTCACAATTTTCTAACATCGTCAGGAATTTAGTTCGTCCCCGTGGATTAGCACGCTTGGGACAGTCCTGCCCGTTGCTTGGCACAGGTATGGCTTTCCCTTGGACAGTGATTCGTTCAGTT
This sequence comes from Brasilonema angustatum HA4187-MV1, assembly GCA_019359695.1. Lineage (GTDB taxonomy): Bacteria > Cyanobacteriota > Cyanobacteriia > Cyanobacteriales > Nostocaceae > Brasilonema > Brasilonema angustatum. Next base: position 11,388 of record JAHHGV010000016.1, on the reverse strand, counting down.
AATTTAGCCAACTCTCACCTTCTTGAAGATTTAAAACTAGGCTTGGACTTGACTTTAGCTGGACACAGACCAGTGTTTTGCCCAGAAGCAAAAGTCACTGGATATTTACCACAGCAGTCGCAGGCTGCTAAAAGTCAGAGAACTCGTTGGGATCATGGTCATTTACAAATCATACAAACCTATGTCCCCATCTTGCTTAAACAAGCAGTGTTTCAAAAAAGGTTCGACTTGTTGGTGAGTATTTTGGATTTATGTGTACCGCCTTTATCCCTGCTTGTTGTTATTTGGTTAGTGCTCATGGCACTTTCTTTGGTTTTTGGGGTTTTAGGAACATCATTCATGCCAGCAGTTATTGTTGCCACAGCTGGACTTTGTTTCCTAGTTGCAATCTTGACAGCTTGGACTAAGTTCGCTCGACAAGACCTTCCTCTGCGCGAACTTTTAACTGTTCCTTTTTATATTCTCTGGAAAATTCCAGTTTATTTCAAGTTTTTAGTCAAGCCTCAAAGCGTGTGGGTTCGTACGGAAAGGGACTAAGTTAATGCAAGTTATTCTTAGTTGAGATATTAACGTTAAGTTGCTAATTAGTGTCCAGAAACGGCATCTGAATTTACAAAAAAGCTATTTTTAAGTACTCCTAAATACTCAAACATCAAAATTTGTACTTAAATAAAAATGCTTTTTGATAGCTAGCAACTTGGGTTATTATACAAAACGTTGAGGCTATGAACGTTATGAATAAAATTCAACAAAATAGTCTTTTGCTAGTAAACTCAGTTCCGCTTCGGGAAATAGATGGTCAATTGGGGTTGGATGACCAAACCTGCGCAGGTTTGGTTCGCTGGGCAGAAAATTTTGAGCGAGTTGTGATCGCTGGTCCTTCCTTACCAGAACACATAGCTGTAACAAAAGAGTCTTCCACTGCTGGAACAGTATGGCAACCACTCACAGATTTGCCATGCGCGGATCAACTGGAATTTGTACCACTGCCCTACGCATATAAATTGCGAGACTTTACAAAGGTATATGCAAAAACACGTCGATTATTACAAGAAAAAATACATGAAAACCAGTATCTTTGTTTCGTAATAGCTCGACCTATTGGAGATTGGGGAGGAATTGCTGCTTTGGAAGCTATAAAGCTAGGACGACCTTATACTGCGTGGTTAGATCGCGTTGAGTATGAGGTCATCAGTCGAACGTTGCAAAGTTTGCCTCTCAAAAGCCGGATTAAAGAATTTTTGCACCTACCATTGATGAAACGCTATCAACAATACTTGATTCGTCAAAGCAGCCTAGGACTTTTTCAAGGGCAAGATTGCTATCAAGCATATTCACCTTTTTGCAAACAGCCCCATTGCATTTACGATGTTCATACAAAAAAGTCTGATCAAATTGACGAATCAAGCATAAACCTCAAAATCGAGTCATTAAAGTCTAATGAACCTTTACTGATTTGCTATGTCGGACGAGCAGCTGACATGAAAGGACCATTCGATTGGCTACATATCATACATCGGATTTGTCAAGCTGGTGTTAATGTCAAAGCCACTTGGTTTGGAGATGGGCCACTTCTTTTGAAGATGAAGTTGTTAACTCAAGAGTTAGGGATTGGTGAGCATGTTAATTTAGTTGGGTTTGTTAATGACCAAACCAAAATTTTGCAGACGATGAGAGAAAATCACATCTTTCTTTTCTGCCATAAAACACCAGAATCACCTCGGTGCCTGATTGAGTCAATAGTCTCCGGTTGTCCTATTGTCGGTTATGATAGCTCCTATTCCCAAGATCTCGTGTCTCGATATGGAGGTGGTGCATTTGTGCCAATGAACGACTGGCAAAAACTGGCTGACTTAGTTATTGAACTGAATTCAGACCGATCAAGATTAAGTAAGTTGATTCGAGCCGCTGCACTATCTGGTCAGTTTTTTGATGAAGAAACTGTTTATCAGCAGCGAAGTGACCTAATTCAGAAATATTCAGGATTCACTTTTTAAATGTTTAAGTAGCCGACATATTTTATGATCACGTGTATTTAGTATTAAATAAATTAAGCCAATTCTACGTATAGCAATATACAATTGTGAAAAAATATCTAAGAATTGCTGAGAAAGCTTTTATTATTTTAGGTTTATCTTTCTTCTCCAGCGTATTTGGTGTAGATTCTCTAGGTCTTGTACTGCCAAGTGCAGTTGTCACATTCATTAGATTCTTTGTTTGGGGAATGTCAACCCTTCTCGTTGCTGTCTTCTGGAAAAAGACAATAATTCTATGCAGAAAAAACATATTACTTTGTATATTAAGTGTCATAGCTCTGCTATCATTTCTCTGGTCAGAATTTCCAGACTTCACATTATTTAACAGTAGAGATATCTTGATGATGACCTCGTTTAGCTTATACTTTGCTACACGATTTAATCAAAAAGAGCAGGTACAAGTCATCGCCAATGCTTTATTGATAGGATGTTTTTTAAGTATAATAGCTGCCCTTGTGTTACCTTCCGTTGGTATACATCAAGCAAGTGATGCAATGGAAGCTCATCCAGGAGCATGGAAAGGAGTATATGGGCACAAAAATAACTTTGGAAGCATGATGGTTTTATCCTCAATAACATTTTTTACTTTGCCGAAAGAAAATTCTTTTTTCTACAAATGGTTTGGCTTTGGTCTTTCGCTGGTATTGATGCTGCTTTCAACTTCCAAAACTTCTCTTGTTCTCTCTTTTGTACTTATTTTTATAATAATGTTTTATAAAAACTTTCGTTGGCATGGAAAAATAAGCGTAATTTTCACAAACATTGGAATTCTTCTTTTAGGATGTATTATCGTACCACTTTTAACTTATTGGGTAGAACTCTTAACTGGTTTAGGAAGAGACGCAACTTTTACTGGAAGGACACCCATATGGACTTATGCACTAGGTAGATTAATGGAAAGACCATTGTTGGGTTACGGGCGTGGTGCATTTTGGGCACCGAAAAGTCCATATGCCATCGAAGCAGGTCAAGCACTAGGTACTGGTTGGGTTGCACCTCATGGCCACAATGGTTTTCTTGATATAGCACTTGACCTTGGGTTGATTGGTTTTTCACTTTTTTTAATTATTTATTTTACAGCCTTTGTTCGGGCATTAAAACAAGGTTATGCAACTAAAAATCTAGAATATCTTTGGCCATTAGCTTATCTCACTTTCCTGAGCATTAATAACGTGACAGAAAGTATTTTGTTACGTGGAGAAAACGTGTATTGGACTTTGTTTATAACAGTTGCTTTTACTATGAGCCAACGAAAGATAATTCAACCAATTAATATTCAAAACAAGAAAAGTTATTTGCATGTTACTTAAACGCGTCTAAACAGCCATCATGAACTGCGTACACCCTATGGCGTCAGCCATAGAGCGGCAGTTGCGTGAGTGTCACTGAAACCCTAGCTGAGCACTGCCTCACCAGAAGACATAAAAGTATTTCTCACTCACCCAACCCGAAAACAGTCACGCCCGAGAGCGGGAGATCCTCCTGCACCGTGCTGTCTGACTTCCTCACTCCCTAACTCCTTATTTTCAAGTCAGTCAATCACGAGAAAATTTCACAAACCTTGCCATGAAACAGTACTGGCTCACGCCACATGCACGCCACTTGCTACAACGGGGGGAACCCCCGCAACGCAGTGGCTCCTCAACGCGCTTAACCCGCACACGGTGAGACAGCGCTCTTTGGAGGGTCTCCCGCTCTCACGGCGACTGCGTATGCGCAAAGCGCACGCCCAGAGGTCTAAAGCGCAGCGGAACCGGAGGTTCTCCCCGATAGCCCTCCGGGTTCGCCAGTCGCCTGCGGAGGGAGACCCTACCAAGAGCGCTGGACTCACCGTAAGGCGTGGCCGTTCCCACTAGGGCAGTGGCTCCCCTACACCCATTTTCAAGCTAGATAATAATTACAGGAGGTATTGCTTTGCAATCTATTGGAGTTGTTGTCATCGGACGCAACGAAGGAAATCGTCTTCAAGCGTGTTTACTATCAGTGATAGGAAAAATAACAACAGTAGTCTACGTTGATTCTGGCTCCACAGATGGAAGTGTAGCACTGGCTCGCTCCCTTGGTGTCCATGTTATCGAACTCGATTTATCTATTCCATTCACTGCAGCCCGTGCCCGAAATACAGGATTTGAATATTTATTACAAATACAACCAGAGTTAGAATTCGTCCAGTTTGTGGATGGAGACTGTCGGGTTGTAGAGGGATGGTTGGAACGTGCTGTGGATGAATTAGTTGCCAGAGCTGATGTTGTCGTGGTGTGTGGGCGACGTCGAGAAGAATTTCCTACTAACTCTATTTATAACCGCCTGTGCGACATTGAGTGGAACACCCCAATAGGTGAAGCGAAAGCTTGTGGTGGTGATTCCATGATGAGAGCAATCGCATTCAAAAAGGTAGGAGGGTTCAATCCAACATTAATTGCAGGAGAAGAACCAGAACTGTGTGTGCGACTGCGTCAGGCTGGTGGCAAAATTTTACGTATCGATGCAGAAATGACATCACATGATGCCCAAATTACCCGTTTTCGTCAGTGGTGGAAACGAGAGATTCGCAATGGTCATGCTTATGCGGAGGGGGCTTGGCTACACGGTCGCAGTCCCGAACGCCATTGGGTGAGAGAAAGTTTAAGGAGTTGGTTGTGGGGTTTGCTTTTGCCTGTGTTGACCCTTGCTAGTTTCTTGCCAACTCGGGGATTAAGCATACTATTGCTGTTAATAGCTTATACTTTGTTAGGTTACAGAGTGTATCGACTGGCACGGTTTAAAGGTTTTGACAAAAAAGATGCTATTTTCTACGCCCTGTTTTGTGGTGTGTTAGAAAAATACCCTAAATTACTGGGTCAAATCCAATTTCACATCAATAGATTGTTGAAACGACAGCGCACTTTGGTGGAATACAAAAGCGCCCCTTCACCCAGTTAAAACAATCTCTCTTTTGCCGTATATTGGTATCTATAGTTACGCGCAATTTTTCACTTGAATCATGGAAATAATAGCTGATAAAACACTTGATTTTTGAGTAAATAGAGTATCAATGGTCACAAAAATTAAAGCAGCCGTCATTGGCACAGGGGCAATCTCCAAAGAACATCTGAGTTTTCTTTCCAAATCTGAACGCGCACATCTAGCCAGTGTTTGCGACCTTTCAAAAGTTTCTGCTAAATATGCAGCGCAACGGTTCGGTGCAGACTCAACTTATACCGATTACCGCCAGATGCTTGATGAGATCAAGCCTGACATTGTACATATTCTGACTCCGCCTCACACACACAAACGGATTGCCAAAGACTGCTTAGAAGCTGGTGTATACGTGTTCTGTGAGAAGCCTATTACACCGACTTACGATGAATTTAAAGAACTTTGGACTTTTGCACAGTCTCACAATCGTTGGGTGATTGAAAACCAAAACTACTGCTTTAACGAACCAATCCTGGCGATTGAGAAATTAGTTGCAGATGGGACTCTTGGTGAAGTCCAGGAAGTTGAAGTTCGGATAGCACTTCCAGTTCGGGATGGTGGAGTATTTGCAGACGAAAACCTGCCTAATCCCATTCATAAAATGCCCGCAGGGGTTATTCATGATTTTCTGACACACTTGTGCTCAATGGTGGTGCGCTTCATACCAGATTTTGAGCGGGTTAGTGCTGTATGGAGTAATCATGGTGGTGGAGACTTATTCCGTTATGATGACCTTGATGCGATCGTCATCGGAGGCTCAGCACACGCTCGAATTCGATTCAGTTGTCACACACTACCCAAGTCTTTTGCCGTTACAGTGCGAGGTTCAAAAGGTTATGCAGAAACTGATTTGTTTCAGCCGCATTTGCGTTGTGTCATACCCCGTTCTGGAGAACTGCTCTCTCCGCTGATTAATCATTTTGTGAATGGATATGATTTCATTGGAGCATCATTCACGAACTTTCGCAACAAAATTATGCAAAAAACAGTGTATGAGGGTATCCATCGACTTTTAGACAAAACCTATGAAGCAGTCATCGAAGGTAAAGAACCACCAATCAGTTTTGAAGATATGGAGCGTACACATCACTTAATTAATGCCCTACTATTGGAGGTGAATCACGTATGAAATTATTGATAACAGGTGCGTCCGGTTTTCTCGGACAATATGTTGTTGCCCAAGCACTGCGACAAGGACATAAAGTACGTGCAGTTGTGCGACCATCTAGTGATGAAAAGCGCCTAGCATGGCACAATCACCCAAATGTGGAGCTGATACGTATCGATTTGCGCTCCCCCAATGGTATTGTTGACGCAGTCCAAGGTGTAGACGCAGTCATCCATTTGGCAGCCGCTAAAGAAGGCGACTTTTATACACGATTTGCTGGCACAGTCATTGCCACCGAAAACTTGCTCAATGCGATGATTTCAGATAATGTGCTGCGGTTGGTTGATATTAGCACTTTCTCGGTGTACGATTATCTTCGCACAACCTCTGGCACAACAATCACTGAAGATACACTTGTAGAGTGCGACCCTCTTGAGCGGGATGAATACGCCCAAACCAAGCTTCTTCAAGAAGAACTTGTCCGCGAATTTGAGCAAGAACACAAGGCACAGGTGACAATTGTTCGTCCAGGATTGGTTTATGGACGAGATAACCTCTGGAGTACCCTGCTTGGAGGAAAATTAAGTGGCAATTTGTGGTTGCGAATCGGCGCTTATGCAACGATGCCATTGACATATGTCGAGAATTGTGCTGAAGCGATTGTCAGCGCAGTGGAACGTGAAGAGGCTATCGGTCAAACTTTGAATATCATTGATGACGACTTGCCCACTCAAAGAGCTTATGTCAAACAACTGGCGAAACGCAAATACTCTTTGCCCCGGATGATTCGGATCAATTGGACACTGATGCGGGCGATCGCCTGGATCTTCTGGTTCTACAACAAAAAAGTGCTGAATGGGCAAGCAAAACTACCTGGTATATTCAACCCAATCATACTGGATGCTCGGTTTAAGTTATTTAGCTACAGTAATGCCCGTGCCAAAAAAGTTTTGAACTGGAACCCCAGGTATTCACTCGACACTGCACTTGACCGCAGTTTGAGCAATACCGAATTGTTACAGGTATCGCAGCCGACACCCTCGTTGCAACCTTTAGGAAGCTGAATTCCATGCGTATAGCTTACCTAACTGGTGAGTATCCCAGAGCAACAGATACTTTCATTCAGCGAGAAGTCACAACCCTGCGAGAAATGGGGGTGGACGTCCAGACATTCTCTGTTCGCCGAACAGGGGATGAACATATAGTGGGAGAAGAACAGAAGCTAGAGCGCGATCGCACTTTCTACATTCTTCCTCCCAATTTCATCAACTTAGTGTTAGCGCACCTCAGTTTACTTTTTGCTTCCCCAAAAAAATACTTGCAAGCAATCAAGCTCGCATTCTCAACCAGCCAACCTGGATTGCGAGGTGCGCTCTATCAACTCTTCTACTTTTTGGAAGCAGGCATCCTTGCCAAACAAATCAAAGAAAGGCAAATCGTACATCTACACAACCACATTGCAGAAGCTAGCGGCACTGTTGCCATGATCGCCGCCGAAATGGGCGGTTTTACGTATAGCTTCACCTTACACGGTCCCTACATTTTCTTCCGTCCACATCAATGGCGACTCGATGAGAAAATCAAGCGATCGTTGTTTGTTTGTTGTATCAGTCACTACGCTCGCAGTCAAGCAATGATATTTGCACCCATCGATAAGTGGAATCGAATGCATATCATTCATTGTGGTGTTGATCTAGCTTTATTCAATGTTGTTTCTCACAACGACTCAGGAAAACGCTTACTTTTTGTCGGACGACTGGCTGCAGCGAAAGGTTTGCCTATTTTACTAGAAAGCTTGGTCACCTTAAGGCGGTCGCATCCAGACATCATATTAACAGTCGTAGGTGATGGTCCAGACCGTCAAAATTTAGAACTTTTGACAACTCAGTTGGGATTAAATCAGAATGTCAATTTCGTTGGCTATAAATCCCAAGCTGAAGTACGCAATTACTTTCAGCAAACCGATATTTTCGTTATGTCCAGCTTTGCTGAAGGGATACCAGTTGTACTAATGGAAGCAATGGCTGCTGGTGTACCTGTGGTAGCCACCCAGATTGCAGGCGTCAGTGAGTTGGTAGAAGATGGTGTGAATGGGTATCTTGTTCCACCAGGAGACACTGTTTCCTTGACACAGCGTGTCGAAAAGTTACTGAATGATGAAAAACTTCGAGCAGCATTTGGTACAGCAGGTCGAACAAAAATAGAAAAAGACTTTAATATACACCATGAAGTCGCACGCCTGCATCACTTAATGACTAGCGCCTTGGAAGGAAAACTAGAACCTATTCGTCCTGATGATCAACAAAAGCAAGTTTTCCTGAACGAATATCAGATCGTCACAACCTCTGGTTACGAATCTAGTAACCCTCCTTAAAAAGCGTAGCGCTAATATCATCCAAAAAATATTTCCCAATGCTTGTGTAGACAATGAACCCCAAAGTCTCATCAACAACTTCAACAACTTCACTACCTAAGCCCAAAGAGCATTTCTATTTCCTTGATGCGCTACGCGGTATTGCAGCTTTATGGGTAGTTTTATTCCATGCTCCTTTAGATCAGCGTATTGCCTTATTAACCAGCTCCTTGCCCCACTGGCTTGTAGTTGTCGTTTTTGAGTGGGGTGGCTTAGGTGTAGCCATCTTCTTTGTCCTCAGTGGTTTTGTGATTGCGCACTCGCTACGTGAGGCAAAGATCGACTTAGCCTACTTTGGGCGTTTCAATCTGCGTCGTTTTGCCCGACTTACTCCACCCTATTACGTCTCAATTGTCGTTGCTCTAGGTTTTGCATTCCTATCTTCCCATGTCAAAGGTGAGGCGTTTGCGCCAGGAAAGGAGCCTTTATCTTTCCCGAGATTGCTGACACATCTATTCTATTTACAAGATATTTTTCGACTTCCACATATCAACGAAGTTTACTGGACATTGTGTATAGAAGTACAGTTCTATGTAATCTTTTGTGCGCTCTTAGGATTAGCACAGTGGCTTAATTCTTCGTGGAATTTACGTTACAGTCGAGCAGTTGTATTTGTTCCTGCTGCTGTCCTTGCCGCTCTTTTTCCTATAGGTCTGCTTGGAGATAATAACAGACCTTTTTTCTTTTTGCCGTTATGGTACGGATTTTTGCTAGGGGTGTTTGCTTACTGGTCATGGCGTGATAAGTTGAAGCCTATCTTCTTTTACTCTTATTCAGCACTATTGTTGACTGCTGGAGTGGTAAAATCAACACAATTTACCATCGGGTGTGTGATTGTCGCCGTACTGATACTCGAAGTCGCACGAGCCAATCGCATGCAAGTTTGGTTAAAGTGGCGAGGGCTACAATTTCTAGGTCATATTTCTTACAGTCTGTATCTCACCCATAGTGCTATTTACGGAGCAGCATTTTTTATTGGTATTAAGCTGCTTCACAATAGCGCTTTTAGCCAAGCATTTTGCTTATTACTAGGAATTATTGCTAGTGTTGGCTTTGCCGCCCTTATGTGGGAATTGGTAGAAAAACCATCCATCCACTTGAGCCAAAAGGTCAAGCTTGTAAAGAAGAAGGGAGTTATTCGTGTATGAAGTTAAAATAGCCTTACTGTAACTGTATTATCAGAAAGTGCATCACTCGCTCTATAAGAACTACAAATAATACCTAAATTTTTTCATAAATTATGACATCTCTAAAAAAGCTTGCTATCCGTGGTGCAATCTGGACAATTATTGGTTTTGGAGGGATTCAAATCCTACGGTTTGGGAATAATTTGATTCTAACTCGCTTGCTTAAACCAGAATTTTTTGGTTTGATGGCTTTAGTCACCACCCTAAGAGTTGGTCTTGAGTTATTCTCAGACGTTGGTATTGCTCAAAATATAATTAATAGTAAACGAGGTGATGAACCGGCTTTTCTAAATACTGCTTGGACTATACAAGTTATTCGTGGTGTTGTCATTTGGATTGTTTGTTTACTTGTCACCTTTCCAATGGCAAATTTCTACAATGAGCCACGCTTATTGTGGCTCATTCCTATCAGCCTATCATTCTCAATTTTTGATGGATTTAGCTGTACTAGCCAACATACTCTTCATCGCCGGATGGAATTAGGAAAACTTGCTGTGTATGACCTATTATTGCAAGCAAGTTTTTTGTCTACCTTATGTATCTTGGTTTGGCGCTATCCAACTGTTTGGTCTTTAGCTGTTGGGATGGTGATAGGAGCAATATACAAACTAGTTAGCAGCTATTGGTTAATACCAAAATACTCCAATCGCTTTGCATGGGAACCAGAAGCTGTTAAAGAAATTCTATCCTTTGGCAAGTGGATGTTCATTGCATCAGGGCTAATGTTTGCAGCTGAACAATCTGATCGCCTGGTTTTGGGTAAAATCCTGTCACTTGAAATGCTAGGGGTTTATACAGTAGCTTATACCCTAGCAAGCATACCCCGAGAAGTTATTAAACAACTTAGCTATAAAGTCATTTTTCCTGCAATTTCCCAACAAGCTGACTTACCAAGGTCAAGTTTGCAAGCAAAAATTATCCGTCAACGGTGGGTGATACTAATAGGGTGTGCGATTGGATTAGCAAGCTTGGTTACTGTTGGTGATTTAATTATTACCGTACTATATGATAAAAGGTATGCTGCAGCTACTTGGATGATGCCAATCTTGTGCAGTGGCATCTGGTTTTCTCTACTGTTTTATACTATAAGTCCTGCTCTATTGGCAATTAGCAAGCCCTTATATTCAGCTCAGAGTAATTTTGCTCGATTTGGAATAATTACTCTAGGTGTACCTCTGGCATATTACAGTTTTGGCGAACTGGGGGCAATTATCGTCATTGCACTCAGCGATTTGCCTTTGTACATAGTCAATCTTTATGGACTTTGGCGGGAAAAACTTACTTGTTTTGCTCAAGATATTCAAACCACCGTATTTTTTATCGGATTACTTGCTTTGTTTTTAGTCATTCGGAATTATTTAGGGTTTGGTTTACCAATTCAAACACTACTTGGAGGCAATTTATAAAGTAAATCTTTAAAAAATTTTTCGGTTACAAAGTCCCCCTCTCAGGGACTCTACCCAACAAATCTAGTGAACTACCTACACCTATCTGAGTACAGATAAGGTGTAGGCTGACGGCGCATTTTTCAACACTGCCAGAACTTCCTTCAAGGTACTATTATCCCTCTTCTGTCACTTTCCGGGTATTCTGAATAAAAGAATCATGGATAGAAAACTCTGGAAGGTAAGCAGAGCAATGGATGTAGAATTACAAATCCGGAAACATTTGTCGAGAGATGCCCAC